>CAWHQR010000003.1:0-626075 GCA_963831605.1 uncultured Solirubrobacterales bacterium | reverse complement strand
CCCGGCTACATCATCATCCAGCTCGTCGGGGCCACCCTGGCCTGCCTCTTCCTCCTGGCGGTGTTCGGGAACATCGAGCACCTCGGCGCCACTCTGCCCGGCGCTGGCTACGAGAACTGGCAGGCGCTGCTTGATGGAGATCGCGCTCACGGCCGGCCTGGTGAGCGTCATCCTCGGCACCGCCTCGGCGGCCCAGAACGTCGGTGCGATCGCCGCCCTCGGCGTCGGCGGGTACATCGCGCTCGCCGGCCTCTGGTCGGCACCGGTCAGCGGCACCTCGATGAACCCCGCCCGCTCGTTCGGGCCCGCCCTGGTCAGCGGCGATTTCTCGAGCTACTGGGTCTACGTCGTGGGGCCGCTCGCCGGAGCGATGATCGCGGTCGGGTTCGCCTACATCTTGCGCGGGCGCGGGGGCGACGCGATCGCCCGCGCGGCCGGCTCCGGGGTGCTGGGCGAGGGCAGGCTCGCCGACAAGCAGAAGCTCTCCCGGGACATCGACCGTGGTCGAGGTCGCTCCGCCCGGCATCGCCGACAGCGATGAGTCGTAAGCGTTCCCAGGCATTGGTCATGTTCGCGACTGCGGCTCACTACTTCCGAAGCTGATGAAGGCGATCGCGCGCGAAGAGGCACAGGTCCAGCTCGACGCCGGCGGCGTCGAGATCCGAACCCACGAGATCGGCGGTGACATGACGGTCGCATTCATTCGAGTGCCGGCCGGCTGGGACTTGGCGCCATTGCTGGTCGGACTGCCCGATGACCTCTGCCAGTGTCCGCACTGGGGATACGTGTTGAGCGGGCGGCTCGGGCTGAGGACGAAGGACGGCGAGGAGGTCTACGAGGCGGGCCAGGCCTTCTACTGGTCGCCGGGGCACGCGCCGAACGCACACGAGGACTCCGAGTACGTGGAGTTCTCGCCGACCAGTGGGCTCAACGAGCTCTTCGATCACATCAGGCCGCAGTTGGCCTGAGTCGCAATAGGATCGCGGCATCGTGGCCAGTGAGCCTGCCGCGGAAGATCTGGTCGTCGGCGAGCCGCGCTGGCCCAGCGCTATCGCCGTAATCGCCGCGGTTGTCCTCACCCTCCTGATGCCGGACGACCTGCGGCTCGGCCCTAACTGGCTGCTCCCAGTCATCGTATGTGGGCTGCTCGTCGCTCAGATCATCGGCGATCCGGGGAGGATCGACCGGCGCACGGCCCAACTTCGTGCGCTCTCCGTCGGGCTCATCTGCGTGCTCGTCCTCAGCGCGGTGTGGGCGACGGTCCTCCTGACCTCACATCTGATCAACGGCGGCAAGGAGACTGAATCAGCGGGCGCACTGCTCGAAGCGGGCTCGATCGTTTGGGGGTCCAACATCATCGCCTTCGCACTCCTCTATTGGGAGCTGGACGGTGGCGGGGCGGCGGAGCGGGCTCACCTGCCGTCTTCCCGAATAGTCGACTTCGCCTTCCCGCAGCAGATGAACCCCGAACTCGCGCCGCCGAACTGGCGTCCCCGCTTCATCGACTACCTGTATCTGGGCTTCACCAACGCGACCGCGTTCAGCCCGACGGACGCGATGCCGCTGGCGCCCTGGGCCAAGATGACCATGACCGTGCAAGCGCTGATCTCGCTCGTGGTCCTCGGGCTCGTGATCGCCCGGGCAGTGAACATCTTCGCCTAGGTCATCCCGACAGGAGTCCGATGACGCTGATGATCGCCAGCGCCACGCCGAGTATCGCCAGTCCCCAGACACCGTATGTCCTGGCGTGCCTGACCGACCCACGCTTTTGCCCTGTCGATCGCGGCCGGTGTCTCCGTGGGCCAGATCCTGAACGCAAGCATCGGGATCTCGAGCAGAAGGTTTTGTATGAGGTTGAACCCGACCAGAATCAGCACCACTGCGAACGCCGAGTAGTGCAGGTGGATCAGCCGGTCTAGAGCGGCGAGGTAGGAGGCGCCGGGAAACGACAGCAGGATCCCGACCACGAAGGTCTGCCAGGCATTCCCCTTTTCCAGTGTCCGCTGCCACCTCGGCGGTTTCTTGTCCTCCTTGTCCTTCTTCTTCTCTTTCTCCTTCTTCTCGAGGCGCTTCCCTCCGCCCTTCGCAAGCGCGATCGCGGCGACGATCAGTAGCGCCGCGAAGACGAGCTGGACGACGGGGCTCACCGTGTGCTTGGTCGACTGCTCGGCCGAGTCCTGGAGCGCAAAGACGATCACCAGCCCGGACGCGATGCCCGTGGTCATCGCGCCCAGCCAGTAGCCCAGCATCAGCCGCTCGGGGTTTCGCAGCAGCAGCATCACGGTTACGGCCGCTATCTCTGTCGGGTTGAAGGCGGCGGTGAAGGCCAGGAGAACGACCGCGCCCATCTCTCCTCAGTCTCCGGGCTCGCTATCGCGGCACGTTGCTGGCTCTATCTGGGTCGTGGCCGACATATGAGGCGGCGCTGCTGAGGCGCTGCCTGATCCTATTCCGATGGGAAGGGTGGACTTTCTTGAATTGGTGATTTTGGTCGCATAGGGTCTGCCCAGCAACCCCCATATAGGCCAGCCACCAGGAGGAGTGAGCCGATGAGTGAGAAGGACTCTGGCAAGAAGGACTCCGGCAAGAAGGACTCTGGCAAGCAGCCGAACATCGTCTTTTTCTACTGGGACAACTTCGGGTGGGGTGAGCTCGGCTGCTACGGAGGCGGAATCCTCCGCGGCGCGCCCACGCCGCGGATCGACGCGTTCGCTGACGAGGGCCTGAAGCTCCTGAACTTCAACATGGAGGCGCAGTGCACGCCGGCCCGATCGGCGCTCTTGACCGGTCGACACCCGATCCGCTCGGGCACAGCGTCGGTGCCGCTCGGGGGTGGCCCAGACGGGTTGACGCGTTGGGAGGTGACGATCGCCCAGGCGCTGTCCGATGCCGGGTACGCGACGGGAATGTATGGCAAGTGGCACCTGGGCAGCGACCCCGAGAACCGGAGCCCCGTCGACTTCGGCTTCGACGAGGCCGTCTGGTCCCCGCGCACCGCCGACGAGGTCACCTGGACGATGCAGTCGTACTTCCCGAACGGGGACGTGACCTCCGAGCCGTATGCCGGCGACACGAAGATCAACGTCGAGCCGCAGACGATCTATTCGAGGAAGAAGGGGGAGAAGCCCGAGCCGGTCAGCACCTATGACGCGGAGTTCAAAGCGGGGTTCGATCGCAAGATCACCGGGTGGGCGACCGACTTCATGCAGCGGTCGAAGGATGCGGGCAAACCCTTCTACCTCTATCTGCCCTACACGCAGGTGCACAACCCGACCATTCCCGACCCGGAGTACGCCGGCAAGACGAAGCGCGGGAACTTTGCCGACATCCTCACGGAGATGGACGACTTCACCGGCGTGGTGCTCGACAAGCTCGACGAGCTCGGGCTCGCTGACGACACGATCGTCGTTTGGGCCTCGGACAATGGCCCCGACTCGACCTACCACACCCAGACGATCGACCCGGACCCGGTGGGAGGCACATGGAACGGATTCGCCGGGCCATGGCGCGGCAGCCTGTTCACCTCCCTCGAGGGGTCGAACCGGACGCCCTGCATCATCCGCTGGCCGGGGAAGGTGCCCGCCGGGAAGGTCAGCAACGAGATCGTGCACGTGGTGGACTGGTACCCGACGCTGCTCAACGCCGCCGGCGCGAAGGTGCCCGACGACCGGATGATCGACGGCATGGACATGCGCGACTTCCTGCTCGGGGACGCCGAGGAATCGGGTCGCGACACCGTCCTGCACTTCCAGGGGAACCGGCTGCAGGCGGTCAAGTGGCACCAGTGGAAGGTTCACCTGTTCAAGAACGACGACTTCTACTCGACCTGGGTGCCGTGGAACATGCCGATGGTCTACAACCTCGAATGGGACCCCCGTGAGGAGCACGAGATCAGCTTCTCGCACGGCTGGGTGATTGAGCACCCGGTGGCAACGGCGGCGGCCGCGTTCATGAAGTCGCTGGCGGCCGAGCCTCCTATCAAGGCGGGAACGCCCGACCCGTACACGCCGCCGAAGCCGGGCACGTACAAGCCCGAGACGCACATACAGCTCGGGGGAATCGTCCAGTTCGTCACCGCGCTCGTCGAGGAACACGACGAGCTGCCGGATCCCCACCACGGGATCGAACGCCAGAGCGGATGAGCCAGGAAGGGGCACCGGCCGCGGGCGAGACGCCGGCCGCGGGCGCCACTGAGCGGCAGTGCCTTCTGCTGGCCTGTTTTGCCGGATCGAAACGGGCCGCGAAGATCCACAGGGAGCTGAACAAGCGGATCGACCAGGGAGGGGACGCGCTCCTGGGCGAGGTGGTCGTCAAGGTCGACTCCAAGCACAAGGTCCAGGTCCATGACCCGCGGCGGGTTGTGGCGGGCACACTGACCCCGGCGCTCACCTGGGGCATCTTCGGCCTGCTTGCCGGAGGGGTGAAGGGACTGGCCATCTGGGCGGTGGTCGGCGCCATCTGCGGCGGCCTGTACGCCTACTACTCCGAGCACCTGCTCACGAAGGACGAGCTCAAGCGCATCGGCGGCCGGCTGCCGGTCGATTCGTCGGCCATCGTTGCCTTCGTGCGCGCGGCTGACCCGCGGCGGCTCCTCTCGTCCGCCGCCTCCTCCGAGCCCACGACCGTGAGCGTGGCGGAGATCACGCCGGACCTGTCCGCGCAGGTGCACAACGGCGACACACACCCGGAGGAGGCCCCGGGCACCCGGGATGCCGCCCTGGAGATGCTGATGGTGCGTTACACCGGCGAGCACGCCGCGAAGAAGGCGTTGGCCGAGTCCGGATCCGAAAAGCACAGGGACAAGAAGGAGCCGGAGGTGGAGCTGTTCGTCGAGGCGAACGAGCACGGTCGGCTTCGGGTGATCGAGCCCAAGACCGGAACCGCCGCCTTCTCGAAGAGCCAGATCCTCGGCTGGGGGCTGTTCGGCGTGGCATATGGCTTGATCGTGGGCTTCGCCGCGGGCAACAACGGGGTCCTCGGCGCCATCGAGAGCGGGGTGCTCGTCGGGGTTCTCTGGGGCATCTTCGGCGCGGTCGCCGGTGCCCTGTACGGCATGTGGGCGGGGCGGGGGGTGTCCGCCCGGCGGCTGAAGGGCCTCGGCGCCTTCGTGCCGCCCGATTCCTCCCTGGCGCTCGCCTGGGTGGAGGGTTCGCTCAGCCAGGAAACGATCGAGCGTTGGGCCGCAACCAGCTCGCGGCGGCTGCTCCTGCGCTTCAACCCGGTCGGACGTGGGGCGCTGTTGGAGGTCTGAACCGATGATCGATTCGCTCCCCCTGGCCAACTCCTCGCTCCACATCGGGGGCTTCCAGTGGACGGGGGACTTCACGACCGTCGATCTGATCGCGGCCTCGACCAACTCCCTGAACGGCGCTCTGCTGGCCCGGCGACCCGACCACTACAAGAACTGGACCGTGGTCGGAATCATGCTGATGGCGCTTCTGATGGGTCTGGGGGGCGGGATCACGCGAGACGTCTTGGTCGGCCAGGTCCCGTCCGCGCTGACCAATCCGGCCTACATCGTCCTCGCACTCAGTTTCGGCACCGCCGGATACCTGCTGGCCTACAAGGGCGGTCAGCTCTTCCGCGAGGGCTTTTTCCAGTTCGTGATCTCATTCTCGCTGCCCTGGTATGCGATCGCCGGGGCGCAGAAGGGCGTCGAAGTCGGACTCCCGATCTTGGGCGTGCTCGCCCTTGCGGTGGTCGGCCCGACCGCCGGTCGTTGGTACGTCGACGTCTCCTCGAATGTGCCGCCCAAGCAGTTCGTCCAGGGCGAGTGGTTCGTCGCCACAGCGGTTCTGACCGGCTTCGTCTGGCTGGTCGTCGATCAGCTGGGCGCCTCGATTGCCGTGTCTGCCGGAATCGCGTTCATGGTCGGCTACGGGTTCCGCGTGACCGCGCTGTACCGGACCTGGGAGGCGCCGCTCCCGAAGGAGCCAACCGGCACCTACATCCACGACGACGGGCGTCCGATGCTGGGACGGAAGCTCAAGGACAAGTCGAAGCGCGAACTTGACTACCTCGGCTTGGTGGTCCACAAGGATGGTGTAAAGGACGATCCAAAGCTGAAGCGCTCGCCCAGCAATCGATCGACCACTTGACCGCCCTGCCTGGCGCTCCATCATGAGATGAGATGCTGACGAGCTGATGATGCAGGTGGAGGTCTTTGGGCCATCGGCCGCGATGGAGCGCGTTGGGGCGGCGATCGATCGGCTCGACGGCGTCAGCCGGGTCACGCGGACCGAGGGGATGCGCTCCGGGCACTCCGTGATTGCAGCTTCGGTCCGTCCGGCGGCGGTTGACCCGCTGCTTGACGAGCTCAGGCGGCTCGACGTCCCCGAGTCGGATTTCACGGTCCTGCGCCTGGACACGATCGAGCGAACTCCCGGTCGGCGGCCCAAAACGACCCTGGTATGGGCCGACATGCTGGGCCAGGCTCGGATCAATGCCAGCCTGTATCCGCAGTATCTGGTGCTGATCTTCATCGCCGGCGTGATCGGCGGCTATGGCGTGCTGGACCGCAACGCCATCCTCATCGTCGGCGCGATGGCCGTGAGCCCCGACCTGCTGCCGATCACGGCCATGGCCGTGGGCCTCTTCAGGCGAAGCTGGCGGCTCACGGGCGAGGCGTTTCGGACGGTGGCGCTGGGGATGGCCGTGGTGGCTGCGGCCGCCGCCTTGATCGCTTTCGTCCAGGACCGGCTTGACCTGATTCCGTCCGGGTTCACTTTGAGCTCCGCATCCGACGCGCTCGGCGGCTTGACGAGCATCAATCACGAGACGATCATCGTCGCTTTCGTCGCAGGCGTGGCGGGGATACTGACGCTCGAAACGCGGGCAAGCGCAGCGGTCGGCGTGGCTGTCTCGGTCACGACGATCCCCGCCGCCGCCTACCTCGGGGTCGCAGCCGGGCTCGGCGAGGCCGGGACCGCGGCCGGAGCTCTGGGCCTGCTCGGGGTGAACGTCGCGATGGTGATGTTGGGCGCCGCCGGGACGCTCCTGGTCCAGCGGCGGATCAGGCGGCGTGCCCGAGGTGCGGCGAGTCCCGCCCAGGCGCCCTAAGGCCGTTCGTCGCTGGTCACTGAGCGTCGCGTGCGCAGCGAAAGCCGACGTTGCCCGCCGAGGTGTCCGGGGTCTTGCCCTGCCGGGCGGCCACCCGGTAGCGCCGGCAGTAGGACTCGTGGCAGAGGTAGGACCCGCCCTTCTGGGCCTTGACGGTGCCGCTATCGGGACCGCGAGGGTCATGGTCCCGATCTACCGGGCGAAATCGTGGGTCGAACCAGTCGGCTACCCACTCCCAGACGTTGCCGGTCGTGTTGTGAAGTCCGTAGCCGTTGGGGTGGAAGGAGTCCACAGGGGCGGTCCCGTAGTAGCCGTCAGCCTCCGTGTTCTTCGACGGGAAGGTCCCCTGCCAGACGTTCATACGGTGCTCGCCGCCGGGCTCGCGTTCGTCGCCCCAGGGGAAGGTCTTGCTCTCGAGCCCTCCCCGCGCTGCGAATTCCCACTCGGCTTCGGTCAGCAGGCGCTTGTGTGCCCAGGTGCAATAGGCCCGGGCATCCGTCCAGGAAACATGGACGACCGGATGATCACCGCGGTCGTCAAGCGAGGAATGAGGTCCTTCCGGATGTCGCCAATCCGATCCGTCAACCTTGCGCCACCACGGAGTCTGGACCACCGATTGGGTGGGCGGGAAGTCGTCAGGCAACAACCCTGCGAAGACGAAGGACCAGCTGAACCGCTCGGCCTCGGTCGCGTATCCAGTCGCCTCGACGAATTCGGCGAAGTCCTCGTTGGAGACGGCAAAGCGGTCAACCCAGAAGGAGTCGACCGTCACCTCGCGCACCGGCCCCTCGCCGTCGCTCGGATAGACCCAGGGATCGTCGCTGCCACTGAGGAACCGTCCGCCTTGTAGCTGCACCATTTCCCCGTTGGAATCCGACTTCGTGCCCGGGGCGACGGTCACAGCAGGCTGGGAAGGTGTCCCGCGCTCGGCGCTGGGGGCGCAGCATGGGGAGCTTGTGGCGTTGCCGTTGTCCGGTTGCGAAGCTTTCTCGCTCACACCACTTCACCCTACTCCGGGCCGTCTCATTCGCGAATGCCAGGGGCGCTAAACGAGCGCGATGGCGATCACTGCGACGCGTTCTTGGCGGACTGCGCCTTCTCCTTGAGGAGCTTCTCCTCTGCAGCAGTCATCTCTTCCAGCTTGATCGTCAGCTTGTCCAGCTTGCCGGTGAACCGAAACGGCGGTTCGTAATCGTTGTCATCCATCCCACGGCGGGTGTCCACTCCGACGTCGAAAGACTCGTCAAGAGAGATTATGAACGGAATGGTGGCCGGCATCTTCTTGCTGTCGACTTCCTTGCCGTCCACCGACAGAACACCGGTTCCTCCCTTGCCGAAGCCCGGTCCGTCGTATTTGAAGTCAAATACGATGGTGTGCTTGCGGGGCGTGAGGGCCGCCGGTCCTTCCCATCGGAAACGTTCCGTAGTGAGCTGCACGTAGGTGAAGACCGGCTTGCCCTTCAGCAGATAGAGCCCATAGCCGCCGAGTGAGCCACCGTTCGTATTCAGCATTCCCTCGGCGCCGCCCTCAGGAATTTCTACGTCGGCGGTAGAGCATATATGGGCGGAATGGAGCGGGATATGGGCGGAATGGAGCGGGCAGCGCACCGCCTCCTCAGGGGTTGGCTCGCGGGTAGAATCGCTCCGTGCGACTCCTGCTCACGGGACTCGCCCTGGTTCTGCTTCTGCTTGCCGGTGGCTGCGGCAGTGACAGCGGCGGCAGCGGCTTCACCAATGACGACGTCTCGAACGCGCTGGGAATCAGCTCCGACGCCAACGAAATGGTTTACACCCTGCCCTCCGGTCAGGAGTGCACGGTCATCAATGTCTTTACGGAGTCGGAGGAGGTCATCTCGGCCCAGGCCAACGCTGAGGCAGTCGACTACGCCGTCGCGACCAACCCCTCTGGCGATGCCGGCGTGGAGTTCGGCGAGAGCTCGGGGGTGTCGCCGGACGAGTGCGTTGGACCAGCGAAGGCCGATCTGAAAAAACTAGGCTGACCAGCAGGACGACTACGCCTGGCGACGCAGCAGCAGCAGCGCGCGGACCACGGTGAGTCTCCGGTCAGCCCGGAGTAGCCTCCAGGTCTGCCGGTACGCGCTCGCTCGCCCTCGCGCGCGAGCATCCGCTCGACGAGCGCGCCGGCGCCGAGGCCGATCGTGCCCCAGAGGACTGGAGCAATCCCCCTGTTCAGCCCCTAGCGTCCTTCAGGTACGGGGAGTTTCGAATGGGCCGTGGCCCGGCCCTCAGTCAAGGTCCGTCTCAGCCTCGATACGGCCCGACTTGGCCGCATCGGCGAGCTCGGCGTAATCGAGCTCGTTCTGGTCGGCGTAGCGCTCGGAGAACTCGGCGATCGCCTGATCGAAGCTGTCGCCCTTGCCAAGGTAGGCGCCGATCGCGATCCGGTCGCCGGATCGTGCATGGGCTTGGGCCAGCGTCCAGCCGCACACCTTCCCGTAGATCTCCAGCCCCTCCGGCGGCAGGGTCTCGATGTCGACCGATCGCTTCCCGTCCCAAAGCTGGCGCACGTAGAAGTCTCGCTGGCCACCCTCCCACGCGGTCGCCGGAAGCCAGCCGAGAAGGATGTCGCTCGAAGTCTGCATCAGCCACTGGCCCTCGACCACCCGCTGGCCGTGGTTTTCGAACTCGCTCGCCCCGACGTAGGGCTCGAGCACTGAGGCCTCGGCCTCCTTGGCTTGCATGAAGAGCGGGTCCTGCCCGTCGCGGCCCATCATCAGCACGACCCAGGCGCGCGTCCCGACGCTGCCGACGCCGACGACTTTGCGGGCCATTTCGACGAACCGGAAGCTGTCGATTAGGTGGCGTCGGTCCCCCTCGAGGCTCTTGCGGTAACGGCCGAGCATCTCGATGATCCGCTCCTCCAGCGCTTTGCGCTGGTCCTCCGAAACCAGCTCGTCGACAGGAACCAGCAGCGGCGGATCGCTGATGATCCGCGGCTCGCCATCGACCTCGTGGACGAGGCGGTCGAACGCCTTGAGGCTGTTCTTCTTCTTGGCCTTGGCTACGTTCTTCCGGGCCGCCTTCATCTGCTTGCGGTCGGCGACCTTGGCCAGGTCGGCGAGCAGGGCCTCGACGTCGAGGCGCGCGTACCAGACGTCGAAGTTCCGCATCGTGGCGAATCTCCGCATCGCCTCGCGGTACTCGCGGACCGTTCTGAGGACGGCGCGGCGGGTCTCCTTCGGGGTGAAGTTGCGATCCCGCCCGGCGATCTCGAAACTGGCTGCGAGACGCTTGAGGTCCCATTCCCAGGGCCCGGGAAGGGTCTCGTCGAAGTCGTTGACGTCCAACACCAGCTGGCGGTCGGGGGCCGCGAAGATCCCGAAGTTGGAGAGGTGCGCGTCGCCGCAGAGCTGGACCCCAAACCCGGACCGGGGTGTCTTCGCGAGGTCCATCGCCATGATCGCCGCCGCGCCGCGGTAGAACGTGAAGGGCGAGGCCAGCATCCGCCCGTAGCGGATCGGGACGAGTTCCTGTACGCGGTTCTTGGACTGGTCCTCGAGCACCTTGACCGGATCTCTCCGGCGCGCTGCCGGTGCCCAGTCTCCGTGACTTGAGCGAGGGGTCTTCTTGCGCGCCGCCTTACCGGCGGCTGCGCGCTCATCGGCGCTGGCAATCTCTGCGGGCTGGGAGTTGGTGGGCGCTGAGGGCATGGTCAAGAATCTCGTCAGCCAGGAGAGGTCGCCACTTGCGACCCTTCGGAGATAGGCGCGACGGTTCTCCTCGCCGACGGATTGGCGACTGGCTGTAGAGACGAGGATCTCTTCGGTTCAGGCGCTTCCTTCTGCAAGAGCGCGAGTGCGGCCCGATAGGGCGGATGCCATCCATCGCGGCGCAGATTCGGATGCCGCTGCCGGTCGGCAAGATCCTGCCGCTTGACGGCGCGGGCGATCTCGCCGGCCGATCCGGAGGAGCGCGCGATCTGGGAGACGTGGGAGAGATAGTGCTTGGCGGATCGACTATCACGCTGCCGGGTCAGCAGCCTCAGCGCCCGCAGCTCCTCGTCCGTGAGCCCACTGGCCAACAGCTCCTCCTCGGAAACCGAGGAATCCTCCAAGACGTCATGAAGCCAGGCCACGGATCGGGCAAAGTCCGGAGAGGTCTTGGCGACCCGCCTGACGTGGAAGATCACCGGTGTGCCGTCTGCTTCGAGGGACCCTCGGAGTGTGCGCTCGGCGATTCGTCTGGCGCGTTCGACCCTCACGCTCGCCACATCCACTTCGTCACGCTCGGTCGGCTCATCACGAACCGACCTGATGCGCTCCTGACCTTGCTCTGCCGACAATCCATTGCCGACGCTCCAGTTGGGCCCCGTAAAGAACTTGCCCATTTTCCGGCTTTTTCCCCAGGTGGGGACCCTACCACCCTTAAAACGGTGACTATGCGAAGACGTTCACCGCTCGGGCGATCACCCTACCGGCCCCTAAGCGGTTGAGGCGAGAGCCGCCTAGGCCCGGATCGCGTCCAGGTCCGCCCGGAGCTCCTTGAGCTCGTCGCGGATGCGAGCCGCCTCCTCGAAACGGAGATCGTCCGCCGCCGCGAGCATCTCCTCCTCGAGCTCGATCACGATCTTTTCGAGCTCTTCCGGGGTCTTGGTCGCGGTCTCCTCGCGCCGGCGCCTGCGGCGCTTCGGCGCGTTCGACTCCATCGCCAGGAACTCGGCCATGTCGGAGATGCCCTTGACGACGGTCGCGGCCGTGATGCCGTGCTCCTCGTTGTAGGCGACCTGGATCGCGCGGCGGCGGTCGGTCTCTGAGATCGCCTTCCGCATCGCGTCGGTCTCCTTGTCGGCGTACATCAGGACGCGGCCGTCGACGTTGCGGGCGGCGCGGCCGATCGTCTGGATCAGGCTGGTCTCGCCGCGAAGGAAGCCCTCCTTGTCGGCGTCGAGGATCGCCACCAGCGAGACCTCGGGAAGATCCAGGCCCTCGCGCAGCAGGTTGACCCCGACCAGCACGTCGTACTCGCCGAGCCGCAGCTCGCGGATGATCTGGATCCGCTCGAGCGTGTCGACCTCGGAGTGCAGGTATCGGACCTTGAAGCCGTGTTCGAGCAGGTACTCCGTCAGGTCCTCGGCCATCTTCTTGGTCAGCGTCGTGACCAGCACGCGCTCGTTCCTCTCGGCGCGGACCCGCACCTCGTTCATCAGGTCGTCGATCTGGTTCCTGGTCTCGCGGACCTCGACATCCGGGTCGACGATCCCCGTCGGCCTGACGATCTGCTCGACGACCCGAGTGGACTCGGCCCGCTCCCACGGTCCCGGCGTCGCCGAGACCAGGACCATCTGCTTCACCCGGTCGAGGAACTCGTCGAACTTGAGCGGGCGGTTGTCGACGGCGCTGGGCAGGCGGAAGCCGAAGTCGACCAGGGTCGACTTGCGCGAGAAGTCGCCCTCGTACATGCCGCCGATCTGGGGGATCGTCTGATGCGACTCATCGATGAAGAGGACGAAGTCGTCGGGGAAGTAGTCGATCAGCGTGTACGGCGGGCTTCCGGGCGGCCGGCCGTCGAGGATCCGCGAGTAGTTCTCGATGCCCGGGCAGAAGCCGAGCTCGCGCATCATCTCCATGTCGTACCGGGTTCGCTGCTGGAGCCGATGCGCTTCGAGCTGCTTGCCGTGCTCCTCGAAGTGGGCGACCTGGTTGCGCATCTCCCGCTCGATCTCGTCGACCGCGCGCTCCATCGTCTCCTCCTTGACGACGTAGTGGCTCGCCGGCCAGACCGAGACGTGATCGATCACGTCGAGGATCTCCCCGGTCAGCGGATCGAAGTGCTGGATCGCCTCGATCTCGTCTCCGAAGAGCTGTATCCGGTAGGCGGACTCGGCGTACGCCGGGAAGATCTCGAGCACCTCGCCGCGGGCGCGGAAGGCGCCGCGCGCCAGGTTCTGGTCGTTGCGCCGGTACTGCATGGCCACCAGCTTGCGGAAGACGTCCTGACGGTCGATCCAGTCGCCGACCTTGAAGAGCTGCATCTGCTCGCGGTAGAGCTGCGGGGAGCCGATCCCGTAGATGCAGGACACCGAGGCGACGATGATCACGTCGTCGCGGGCGAAGAGCGAGGCGGTCGCCGAGTGGCGGAGGCGATCGATCTCGTCGTTGATCGAGGAGTCCTTCTCGATGTAGAGGTCCTGCGCCGGGACGTATGCCTCGGGCTGGTAGTAGTCGTAGTAGCTGACGAAGTACTCGACGGCGTTGTCCGGGAAGAACTCCCGGAACTCGTTGCAGAGCTGGGCGGCCAGCGTCTTGTTGTGGGCGATCACCAGAGCCGGGCGCTGCACCCGCTCGATGGTCGCGGCCATCGTGAAGGTCTTGCCGGTGCCGGTCGCGCCCAGCAGGGTCTGGACCCGCTCCTCGGAGCCGAGTCCCTCGGCGAGGCCCTCGATCGCCTTCGGCTGGTCCGCCGTCGGCGTGTAGGCCGGATTGAGCTTGAACTTCGGCACGCACCCAGCGTACCCAGGGGCCCCGCTCTACTCGGCTGCGGCGATTCCCTCGGTCGTCGCGCCGAGCGCCCGGACCAGCATCTCGACCATCTCGTCGCGCTCCGGCGCGCCCTCCTCCAGCCAGGTGAGCATCGCCGCCTCGACGTAAGAGGTCCACGCTCGCAGCCCGACGCGGACGGCGGGACGGTCGGGATCGAGGCCCATCGCTTCGGCCAGACGGTTGACACGCCACCATCGCGCTTGCTCCAGGGCCTCGCGGACCTCGCTGAAGCCGGCCGCCCGGGTCATCAGGTTGCGATAACCGGCCGGATGCTCGCTGATCGCGTCGGCGAAGTTCCGCAGGCCCGAACGGAGCCGGTCAACGGGCGGCAGGTCCGGATCCGGCTCGACCCGCGAGCGAAAGCCCTCGATCAGGGGCTCGAGGCAGGCGACGTACAGGCCCCTCTTGCTGCCGAAGTACTGGAACACCAGCCCGTGGGATACCCCGGCGGCCTGGGCAACCTCATCGACGGAGACCTCTTCGTAGTCCCTGTCGCCGAACACCTCGAGCGCGGCGGTCAGCAGCTGCGTCCGTCGTTCCTCGGCTCTGTCGGTTGTCAGCGGGCGAGTTGAGATGGGTCAGCTTAGTGCGGGTTGACTTCGAGTCAGGTCCTAGATGCTGGACTAGGGCGCGTTGATGAAGTCCAGGCTGGCCGACACCCGCGAGTAGACGGTCGGCGCTGCCGGCAGGCCGCAGAGGGCGCCGCCAAACGACACCGTCCCGACCTCCACCGGCCCGGTGGCCGTGTTGGCGACCAGCGGGCCGCCGCTGTCGCCGGAACAGGCCGAGGTGTGGATCTTGAAGCGGCCAGGCTTCTTCTTCTTGGCGCCGAGCGCGCAGATCATGCTCTCAGGGGCGAAGAGGTCGCGCGTGTAGGCCTTCAGGCAGCGGTTATCGGTTCTGGACTGCTCGGTCGTCGACTTCAGGAAGCCCGAGAGATGCGTTCCGAAGGGATTGGTCGCTCCGTAGCCGGCCACCTGCAGCTGTGCCCCGACACCCGTCGTCGCGGCATTCTGGTCGGGCGTCGCGAGGGGCACCGGGGTGACGCTCGTCGGCTGGGCAAGATTGAGCACCGCCACGTCGTGCAGGCCCGTCTGCTCGAAGTCGGGATGGACGCGCCCGGAGACCACGCCGATCGTCTGCCCGACGGCGGCGTCACGGAGGGTCGGGCGGCCGACGATCACCTGGAGATTCGCGACGTTGAAGCCGTCGACGCAGTGGCCAGCGGTCAGCACCTTGGTCGGGGCGATCACGGAGCCGCTGCAGTGCATGTGGCCCTTGCGGAAGATCGCGACGGCGAAGGGCCACTGGGCCGGGTCCGCCCTTCCCCCGCCGACCACTGACTTGTGGGCGCGAGGGGCTGCCGGAGCGGCGGACGGGAACGCCACGGCTCCCAGCGCGGAGACGCACGCGAGCATTGCGATCAGGCGACGGTTACGGCGACTCAGCTCCATTGTTTCCTCTCTAGTCCCCTGCTCAGTCGAGCCCGAGCTCGTGACGGTAGTGGCTCGCGTACTCGTCCCGCTTGTCCAGCACATTCTCCACGTAGTCGCGCGTTTCGGGAAACGGAATGTCGTTCAGGCTCAGGTTCGAGCCGCCCCAGTTCGCCACATTGGTCTCCCCGGCGTTGTACGCGGCCAGCGCCGCGATCTCATTGTCGCCGAACTTCTGGAGCAGATAGTGGAGGTAGAAGGTGCCGTAGCGGATGTTGATGTCGGGGTTCGAGAGGTCATCGAACTTGAAGGTCTGGCCACCACTGAGGCTCTCGATCACCTTCGCGGTGCTCGGCGTGATCTGCATGAGGCCACGCGCTCCCGCGTGGGAGGTCTGATCGCGGAAGCGGGACTCGTTGTAGATCACCGCTGCGATCAGGTCCGCCGGCACGTCCTTCTGGGCGGCCTGCTGGCGGATGATGTCCTCGTGCTGCAGCGGGAGGGTGACCTCCTCCAGGGTGCGCTGGAAGCGGTCGCTGTTGACGAGCAGGAATCCGCCGAGTGCGCCGACGAGCAGCGTCCCGCCGATCACCAGCGCGCGGCGACCGCGCTGGGAGCGCCTCCGGCCCTTGCTGCTCGTGTTCCTGCGGGTCTTCGAGCGCGCGGCACTCCGATCGGAGCGCGTGCGGGCGGACCTCACCGAGGTATTCGGACTCATCCACCGCCCCCCTGGCGCAGTTGATCGATCAGGTTGTTCACCTCTCTATCCAACTCCTCAAGGGACCCATCGTTGCGGATGACGTGGTCGGCACGGCGCTCCTTCTCGACCTGATCGAGCTGCCTGTCCTCGCGTCCGGCGAGCCCCGCCTGGCCACGCTCACGCAGCCGGGCGTCACGGATCCCGTCGTCGGCGATGACAGCCAGGGTGGCGTCGAAAGCCCCCTCCATCGCCGCCTCGAACAGCAGCGGCACCTCGACCACCGCGATCTCCACCTCGGGGCCGAGACCCTGGCGCCATTCGAGCACCTTGGCGCCGACTCGTGGGTGCGTGACGCTCTCGAGCCAGGCGAGCTCATCGCGGTCCGCGAAGACGATCTCCCCCACCCTGTCGCGATCGACGGCGCCGCCAGGGGCGATCTCCTCGCCCCAGCGCTCCACCACCGCCCTGCGCACCTGATCGTCGTCCAGGATGTCGTGGGCGACCTCGTCGGTCGAAAGGACGGGTACGCCGCGCCGCTCGAAGACGGCCAGAGCCTCCGATTTGCCGGCCCCGATCCCTCCAGTGAGGCCTACGAAGCGGGTCAATCCTGCGCGGGAGGTGGCTCCTCGGCCGGCGCATCCTCCGCGGCCGGCTCCTCCGCAGGCGCATCCTCGGCGGGGGTCTCCTCCGCGGCCGGCATCCTCCTCGGCCGGGGCATCCTCCTCGGCCGGGGCATCCTCCTCGGCCGGCGGTGCCTCCGGGGCCACCTCGGCGGCGGGCTCCTCCGGCGCAGTCTCCTCGGCCTCGGGCGCAGTCTCCTCGGCCTCGGCCTCGGGCGCGGCCTCATCGGCCTCGGGCGCAGGTGGCGCCTCCATGCCCTCGGGAGCCTCCTCGATCACGACGTCATCGCTCACCTCGCGGGTGGGCAGCTCCTGGCCCTCGACCCGCTTCACGCTCAGCGAGAGGCGGCGGCGGGAGTCATCGACCTCGAGGATCTTGACCTTGAGCTCGTCACCCGGGCGGACAACCTCGGCGGGGCTCTCGACGTGATGCTGCGCAAGCTCGGAGATATGAACCAGGCCCTCGACTCCCGGCAGGATCTGGACGAAGGCGCCGAAGGCGACGATCTTCGTGACCTTGCCCTCGACGACGTCGCCCTCCTTGTACTCGTTGAGGACCTTCTGCCACGGATCCTCCTGGGTCTGCTTCAGGCCCAGGGAGATGCGCTGGCGTTCGCGATCGATGTCCAGAACCTTGACCTGGACCGTGTCGCCGATCGAGACGACCTCGGATGGGTGGTTGACGTGACTCCAGGAGAGCTCGGAGATGTGGATCAGGCCGTCGATGCCCTCGAGGTCGACGAAGGCTCCGAAGTCGACGATGTTGGAGATCTTGCCCTCGACCACCTGGCCGGGCTCGAGATTGCCCAGGATCTGCTCGCGGACCTCCTTGCGCTCCTCCTCGAGAACCGCACGGCGGGAGAGCACGACGTTGTTGCGCGAGCGGTTGAGCTCGATCACCTTGCACTCGAGCTTCTGGCCCATGAACTCGTCGAGGTTCTGGACACGGCGGATGTCGACGAGGGATGCGGGCAGGAAGCCACGCACGCCGAGGTCCAGGATCAGGCCGCCCTTGACGACCTCGATCACGGTGCCCTCGACGGGCTCGCCGGAGTCGGCGGCCTTCTCGATCCGGCGCCAGGCCTTCTCGAAGCGGGCGCGCTTCTTGGAGAGGATCAGGCGCCCCTCCTGGTCCTCCTTGGTGAGAACGAGCGCGTCCACGTCCTCGCCGAGCTCGACCTCATCCGCGGGATCCACCGACTTGCGGATCGAGAGCTCGTTCGAGGGGATGACGCCCTCGCTCTTGTAGCCGATGTCGACCAGGACCTCGTCCTGGTCGATCCGCACGACCTTGCCGCTCACCACGTCCCCCTCATTGAAGGGGTGGATGGTGGCGTCGTAGTTCGGGACGAGCTTGCCGTCGACCTCGATCAGGAAGTCGTCAGAGCTCCCGGCACCGTTCCCGGCGCTCGCCGGCTGGTCCGTTTCGGGCTCGCTCTGCTGCTCAGGCGGCGTGGTTGTGTCCATCTCGGGCACGGCCGCAGAGTGTTGCAGACACATGCCTGACGCATGGGCTCGCCGTGCCGCGTCCGGGCAGGGTTCCACTACCGTTGCAAACCATGCCCAGACGCCAGACCAAGCGCGGCGAAGAGCGGACGCCGCTGGGCGGGAGCTACGACGTGATCGTCTGTGGCGCGAGCTTCGCGGGCCTGACTGTGGCTCGCCAGCTGGCCGGCTCCGGCGCCCGCGTGCTCGTGCTGGATCGGTACGAGATCGGCGAGCGCCAGACCTCGGCCTGCGGCATCCCCACCGCCTGGCTGGACGCGATGGGTCTCGAGGGCTCCAAGCGGCAGGAGTTCGGCGAACTGGTCCTGCACACCCCCCGCGGCACCTCCCGCTACGAGCTCCCCTGGACCTTCTCCACCTTCGACTACCGGGAGCTCTGCGAGCTCCTCTGGGCCCAGTCGGATGCGCAGTTCGAGACCGCCAAGGTCAACGGGCGGACCGGCGAGATCGTGCACACCGACCGCGGGGACGTCTCGGCGCCGCTGATCGTCGACGCGCTCGGCTGGCGCCGGATCCTGGCGGCCGATGGCGGCTATCAGCCGCCGGACGCGCCGCTCTCGCGCGGGCTCGAGGTTCATCCCAATGGGGGTGGCGACGACCTCGAGGTCTGGATCGACCGCCGCTACGTCCCCGCCGGCTACGGCTGGAGCTTCCCCGCCAGCGATGAGCAGCGCATCGGCGTCGGCTCCTTCGATCCGGGCTTCCACGTCAAGGACACAACGGTCCTGCTCGCCGAGGACCTCGAACGAGACGCCGTCCGCTACCAGGGCAACTGGATCCCGCACAAGATCCGCAGGGGAACGGAGGACGGCATCTTCTTCGTCGGCGACTCCGCCGGCCAGTGCCTGCCCCTGACCGCGGAGGGGATCCGCACGGCCTTCTACTTCGGCATCAAGCTCGGCGACGAGCTGCGGGCGGTCGTCGAGGGCCGCCAGGATCGCGAGGCGGCGTTGCGCGCCTACGGCGAGTTCGTCGATCGCCACGAATGGAAGTTCCGCTGGCTGCTTCGGGCCCAGAAGATGCTGCCGAAGCTGCCCGCCCGCGTGCAGCGCGCGGTGATCCGCGCCTGCGGGCGCAAGCGCTTCGTCGACTGGGCGTTCGGGCACTACCTCCGCATCGCCCCGCCGGATTTCGCAGAAGGGAGCGGTTCACGGCTTCGCCATCAGAACGCGGCCACAAGCGGCCGCCCAACGCAAGTCGCTGCGGGCTCCGCCCTCCGCTCCTAAGGTGAGCGGCCTGGTGGCCGCTTAGTCAGCGAACGATGAGGAAGGTGCCGGCGAGCAGGAGCCCCACCCCGGCGACCCTGCTTGCGGTGAGCGGCTGCTGGTCGAGGCCCAGGAAGCCGATTCGGTCGAGGAGCACCGACGTGGTGAGCTGGCCGGTGACCGTGGCGGCGGCGACCGCGCCGGCGCCGATCTGGCTGACGAGGACGAGCGCCGAGAAGACGTAGGCGGCGCCGAGCGCGCCGCCGAGCAGCAGGTACCAGTCGACGTGGGCGACGCTCCCGATCCCGCCGGCCTTCCCGCTGACCACGACGATGGTCGCGAGCAGCACCGTTCCGACCGCGAACGAGATCGTCGCCGCCGCGAAGCTCCCCGTGTGCTTGCCGAGCCCGGCGTTGATCGGCGCCTGCAGGGCGATGCAGCCACCGACGACGGCCATGATCAAGACAGCGAAGCCCCTGTCCATGGGCGGATCCTCTCAGACGACCGGCGGCGCTACTTCGCGGCCAGCCAGTCCTTGCCGACCCCGACATCGACCGCCAGGGGCGGATCCAGGTCGAACGCGCCGCACATCGCCTTCTCGACGAGCTTCGCGGCCGCGTCCATCTCGTCGGTCGGGCCCTCGAAGAGGAGCTCGTCGTGGATCTGAAGGACGAGGCGCGTGGAGAGGTCGGACTTCTCGAGCTGGCGCTGGGCGTCCACCATGGCGATCTTGATGATGTCCGCGGAGGTGCCCTGGATCGGCATGTTGACCGCGTTGCGCTCGCCCTGGCCGCGGACCTGGGGGCGGCCGGAACGGAGCTCCGGGATCGGGCGGCGCCGGCCCAGCAGCGTGCTGACGTAACCGTGCTCCCTGGCGAACTCAACCGTCTCGATGATGTAGCTCTTCACCGCCGGGAAGCGCTCGAAGTAGCGGTCGATGTAGGCCCCCGCCTCTTCCTGCTCGATGTTGAGGCGATCGGCCAGCCCGTACGCGGAGAGGCCGTAGGCGATCCCGTAGTTGACCATCTTGGCCTTGGAGCGCTCGCCGGGGGTGACCTTCTTCGGGTCAGCGCCGATGATCCCGGCGGCCGTGGCGGCGTGGATGTCCTCGCCGCGGGCGAAGATCTCCTTGAGCGCATCCTCGCCGGCGATGTGGGCCAGGATGCGCAGCTCGATCTGGTTGTAGTCCGCGGAGAGCAGACGGTGGCCGCGCGGCGCGACGAAGCAGGAACGGATCGGGCGCCCCTCATCGGAGCGGATCGGGATGTTCTGCAGGTTCGGGTTGGTGCTGGAGAGCCGGCCGGTGGCGGTCGCCGTCTGGTTGAACGTGGTGTGCAGCCGGCCGCTGTCGGGGTCGATCAGCTCCGGGAGCGCGTCGAGGTAGGTGCTCTTCAGCTTGGTGAGCTCACGCCACTGCTCCACCTTCTCCACGATCGGGTGCTCCTCTCGGATCTGGGAGAGGACCCGGGCGTCGGTGGAGAAGCCGGTCTTGCCGCGGCGCTTCTTGGTCAGTCCGAGCTCGTCGAAGAGGACCTCGGCGAGCTGCTGCGGCGAGCCGATCGTGAACTCGTGGCCGGCGAGCTCGAAGATCTCGGCCTGGAGAGTTTCGATCCGCTGCTCGAAGCCCTCGCCGATGTCCGCGAGACGCTTCTGGTCGAGCAGGACTCCGTTCTGCTCCATCGACGCCAGGACCTCGATCAGGGGCATCTCGACTTCGTCCATGAGCCGCTTCAGGCCGCCCTCGTCGATCCCCTTGCGCTGAAGCTGGGCGATCTCCCAGACCAGGCGGGCCTCGGCGGCCGGATCGGGAGGCGGCTCCTCCCCGAGCTCGAGCTGGTCGCCATCGGCGGTGTCGGCGTCCTTTGTCGCGGCTGCCAGGCCACGCTGGGCGGCGATATCGATCAGGTCGTAGGTGCGCCGGGCGGGATCGAGCAGGTAGGCGCCGACCATCGTGTCGTGGCGGAGGTCCACGCCGCCGGGGCCGGCCGCGGCCAGGATCCCGTGCCGGGCCCCGCCCCCGAGGCTCTTCAGGTCGTGGCCGATCAGCCGGCGCTTGCCGAGGGCCTCGACCAGCTTGCCGAGCTCGGGACAGTCGCCCTCGACCAGCTTCTTGCCGTCGTAGCCCGACCAGGTCTCGCCCACGATCGCGAGGGCCACGTCGCCCTCGGCGAGGTCGGCGATCGCGCCCGCCTCCGCGGTCGCGTCGAGCTCCTCGTCGACCTTGGCATCGGGGACGAAGTCCGCGCCGAGCTCCTCCTCCAGGCGCTCGAGGATCACGCGAAGCTCGAACTCGCGGGCGACCTCCCGCAGGCGGCTGCGATCCATCCTCTTTGACATCAGCTCGTCGAGGTCGAGCTCGATGTCGATGTCGGTGATCGCGGTGGCGAGCTGCTTGGAGACTCGAGCGTCCTCGGCGTGGTTGGTGAGGTTCTCCTTGCGCTTGGCGCCGGAGATGTTGTCGATGTTCGCCAGGACGCCCTCCAGGTCGCCGTATTCCTGGAGCAGCTGGGCGGCGGTCTTGTCCCCGATCCCGGGGACGCCCGGAATGTTGTCCGAGGTGTCGCCCTTGAGACCGATCAGGTCTGTGACCAGCTCGGGCGGGACGCCGTAGCGCTCGACGACGCCCTTGCTGTCGTAGATCTTGGTGTCGGTGACGCCGCGAGAGGTGGTCATGACGCGAACTCCGTCCTCGACCAGCTGGTAGACGTCCCGGTCGCCGGAGACGACCATCACGTTCAGATCCTGCTCGCGGGCTCGCTTGGTGAGCGAGGCGATCACGTCGTCGGCCTCGAAGCCGTCCACCTTGATGTTGGTGAAGCCGAAGGCCTCCGCCAGCGGCATCAGATGGGGCCATTGGTCGCGGAGGAGGTCCGGGCGGGGCTTGCGCTGCGACTTGTACGGCTCGTAGGTGAGCTCCCTGCCCGACCAGCCGGCGTCCCAGCAGACGACGACGGCGCTCGGATCGTGGTCGATCAGCATCTTGGCGAACATCGAGGCGAGGCCGTAGATCGCGTTGGTGGGGCGGCCGTCGTGCGTGGCGATCGACTCCGGCAGCGCGAAGAACGCGCGGTAGGCGAGGGAATTGCCGTCGATCAGGAAAAGCTCGCCCGGCTTCTTCTTCGACTTGGCCGGAGGTTTTTGGGCGGTTGTGGAGGGCACTGGCTCCATGGTAGTTTCGCTGTCCGATGCGGCCGGGGAGAAGATCCGGGCTGATCGCGCTCATAGCGAGTTCCGCTCTGATCTCGCTGGGTGCCGCAAGCGCTTGGGGTGCGTTTCCGCTGGCCCAGAACGGCAGCATCGCCTACCAGGGGATCCATGCCCCAGGTCTCGGGTTCGAGGTCTTCTCGATGAACCCGGATGGCTCGGGGCAACAGGATTGGACCGGCAAGGGCTGCGAGAAGGGGAAGCTCTAGGCGAGGAGGGCGCGTAGGGCCGATGCGACCTGGCTTGGCTCGTTGCGGACCTGGCGGTAGGTGAAGCGGAGGACGCGGTAGCCCAGGGTCTGGAGACTGGCATCACGTTCGCGATCGGCTTCGAATGCGGCGCGATGGCCGTGGTGCCGGAAGCCATCGGTCTCCGCGATCAGGTGGCCGGCACGCCAGAGGAAGTCGACCTCGTATGGGCCTACTCGCGCATTGATTTCTGGCTGGGGAAGCCGGTGACGGCGGCAGAGGCTCAGGAACATGCGCTCGAGCTCGCTGCGGGTGAGGTCTGGGTCGGGTCCGAGGTCGCTGGATGAGATCAGGCGTAGATCGAGCCCACGACGGACGGCCGAACGAAACACCGGCTGAGGAACACAGCGCCTCAGATCGCGCATGGTCCGCCCGGGCCGGGTCACGCCGATGCCGTTGCGGCGGGTCACGACACGGGCCGTGAGAGTGCCAGAGCGGTGGATTCTGATGCCGGTGCGTGGTTTGCGGCCGCAATCGCCAGGGACGCTTACGTGGATGAAACCCTCGTGAGGCGGGAGAAATCCCCACAAAGCTGCGGCACTTCGATGGCTCGCGACCGCCCCTTGGCCGAGCGCCAGAAGTGCGGCGACGCAGCGGCCTTCAAAGGTCATCTGGGGGTGGCCCACTGCATAGACACCGCGATGAAGTCGATGTAGACGACCAGCGCGCAACCGAGCCTGGACGGCGTTGCGGTGAAGGCCGATGTTGCACAGCTGCTCCCAGCTGACCACGCCGTGCTGGCGTGCCGCGATCCTGGCGACTACTTGGTCGAATCTGGCGCCTTGTTCCCCCATACGGGGAATAAGGCGCCAACTCTCGGCCCTCGCCCCTTCATTGCCGGGTTTCGTGCAACGGAGGCGGAACTTCGACCCCCCTATGATCAGCGCCCGATGGCTGCCTCCGCTCAATACAGCGTCACCGTCCGGGTCGAGCTCGATGCTCGCCAGGAGCCTCTTGGCAAGCTCACGGCGCAGATCGCTGAGGCGGGTGGCGCGCTGCAGTCCGTCGACCTGATTCCGGGCGCCGGGCCTGAGGGCAAGCGGGTCCGCGAGTTCACCATCGACGCCAACAGCGAGGAGCAGTGGGAGCAGATCCTGCGCTCGATCGGATCGACGCGCGGTGCGCGCGTCCTCGGCTTCACCGATCGCACCTTCGAGATGCACAGGAAGGGCAAGATCGAGCAGCACAACAAGTATCCGCTGAAGACCCGCGATGACCTCTCGATGGCCTACACGCCGGGCGTCGCCCGGGTCTGCGAATACATCGCCGAGGACAAGACCAAGGCCTTCGATTTCACGATCAAGGCGAACACCGTCGCCGTCGTCTCAGATGGCTCGGCGGTGCTCGGACTCGGCGACATCGGCCCCGAGGCGGCCATGCCGGTGATGGAGGGCAAGGCGATGCTGTTCAAGGAGTTCGCGCAGGTCGATGCCTTTCCGATCTGCCTCGACACCAACGACCCGGCGGAGATCATCCAGACGGTCAAGCTCCTCGCCCCCACCTTCGGGGGCATCAACCTCGAGGACATCTCCGCCCCGCGCTGCTTCGAGATCGAGGAGACGCTCAAGCAGGAGCTGGACATTCCCGTCTTCCACGACGACCAGCACGGCACCGCCGTCGTCGTCATGGCCGCCCTCTTCAACTCGCTGAAGATCACCGGCAAGCCGATCGAGGACCTGCGCGTCCTGGTGCTCGGGACGGGCGCCGCGGGAATCGCCTGCACCAAGATGATGCAGGAGTCCGGGATCGCCCAGATCATCGGCTGCGACCGCAAGGGCGCGATCTCCACCGACCGCGAGGACTACGGCGACGGCTCGATGTCGGGGATCAAGAAGTGGTTCGCCGAGAACACCAACCAGGAGAAGCTCTCCGGCGGGCCGAACGAGGTGATCGAGGGCTGCGACCTCTTCATCGGTCTCTCCGGCCCGGGTCTGATCGAGCCCGACTCCCTGGCGAAGATGAACGACGACGCGATCGTCTTCGCGATGGCGAACCCCACTCCCGAGGTCATGCCGGAGGATGCCGAGGCCCATGTCCGGATCATGGCCACCGGTCGCTCCGACTACCCGAACCAGATCAACAACGTCCTCTGCTTCCCGGGGATCTTCCGGGGCGCTCTCGATGCAGGCGCCCCCCGCATCACCGAGGAGATGAAGCTGGCGGCCGCGCGCGGAATCGCAGAGGTGGTCACCGACGACGACCTTGCCGAGGACTACATCATCCCCTCCGTCTTCAACCGTGACGTGGCGGCCAGCGTCGCCCAAGCCGTCGTCGAGGAGGCCAGGGAGGCCGGCCTGGCGCGGTTCTCCGAGGAAACAGGGGCGTACGAGATCGTCGACGGCGACAGCGCCTCGGTCTCGAGCTAGCCGGCGGTAGCCGGGGCGGCTCCCCGAGTCTTCGGCAACAGCCACGGCGGCGGCTTCACCAGGATCCGCGCCGCCCACAGGAAGCAGAGCGCCCCGACCAGCGTCATCGAGGTCGCCAGCCGGCGCTCACCGCGGGACCTGAGCCCGGTACCGGACCTCGGTGAACGTGCTTCCAGCGAAGGTCTTCTCGCGCGTTGCCCCATCGAGCTCCCAGCCGAGCGCCTCGTAGAACCCACGCGAGGTGTTCCACTCGGCCGTCCACAACGTCACCTCCTGGAAGCGCCGCTCACTGAGCGTGACCATCGCTGCATCGAGCAGCGCGCGCCCCAGACCCCTCCGCCATGACGCCGGCTCCGTGTAGAGCCGGTCGAGCAGCGCGACCCGCGCAGGATCGGAGTCCTCATCGGTGCTCCGGCAGAGCAGCGCCAGCGCCGCCACCTGTTCGCGCCTCTCGGCCACGAGGACGATCAGATCGGGATCGGAGATCCAGCGCTCCCAGTCCTCGGTCCGGGAACTCACCTCGGCCAGGCCGACGGGCGAGAGGTGACGTGCCCACGCGGCCCGTCCGGAGGACAGATACACCTCGGCGAGGCGCGCGCCCTCACCGGGCCTGGCCTCTCTGACGGCGTCCGGCATCGGCCGGGAACCTAGCGCGAGGATGGCATCTGGCTAGCATCCCCCGCCGATGCGGGTCCTCATCACAGGAGCCTCCGGGCTGATCGGCTCGGCCCTCGCAGACGCCTTGCTCGCGCGCGGCGACGAGGTCGTCGGGCTGACTCGGGATCCCGATCGCGCGCGGCCGAAGAACCCGACCGTCCGCTGGCACGCCTGGCGGGCGACCACCGAGCGCCCGCCGCCCGAGGCGCTCGAAGGAGTCGATGGCGTCGTCAACCTGATCGGCGAGGAGATCAACCAGCGGCTCACCGACCAGGCCAAGGTCCGGATCCGCGAGAGCCGCGTGCTCGGCACCCGCAACCTCCTCCAGGGAATCGAGGTCGCACCGGACAAGCCGAGCGTCTTCATCGGCCAGTCGGCAGTCGGCTACTACGGTGACCGCGGCGCCCAGATCCTGGACGAGGAGTCCGAGCCGGGCGAGGGCTTCGCCGCCGAGATCCCGGTCGACTGGGAGAGGGCCGAGCGAGATGCGGAGCGGATCGTCCCGCGCGTCGTGATCGTCAGGACCGGGCTTGTCCTGACCAAGAACGGTGGCCTGCTCAAGCAGCTCCTGCTCCCGTTCAAGCTCGGGGCCGGTGGGCCGATCGCCGGGGGCGAGCAGTTCATGTCCTGGATCCACCTCGACGACGAGATCGGCCTGCTGCTCTGGGCCCTGGACGACGACCAGGTCTCAGGCACGATCAACGCCACTGCCCCCAATCCCGTCACCAACCGCGAGTTCTCCAAGGCGCTCGGCCGGGCGGTCCACCGCCCCTCCTTCGTACCGATTCCGAAGTTCGCGGTAACCGCGCTGCGCGGCGGCGAGCTCGCCGACGCCGTCGCGGGAGGGGCCAGAGTCCTCCCGCGTCGCGCGCTCGACGGCGGCTACGAGTTCCGGCACACGGAAGTCGACGAGGCCATCGCGAGCGCCCTGCGGTGATCAGTGGGGCCTCCCCCATCACAACCGCCGGCGCTCATGAAAGGGGGCGCCCTGGGATGATTGGGTCATGAAGCTCGAGGGCGTTCACCACATCACCGCGATCACCGGCGACGCGCAGAAGAACGTCGACTTCTACGCCGGTGTGATGGGGCTCCGCCTGGTGAAGAAGACCGTCAACCAGGACGACCCCACCGTCTACCACCTCTTCTTCGCCGACGAGAAGGGCGATGCCGGCTCCGACCTCACCTTCTTCGAGTACCCCGGCGCGCCCCAGGGTCGCGCCGGCGACGGGATGATCTGGGGCATTCGATGGCGGCTCGGAAGTCCCGAGGCGCTCGACTTCTGGGCCGACCGGCTGAAGGAGAACGGAACCGACGCCGAGCTCTCGGACGGCGTTCTCCGCTTCAGCGACCCCGAGGGCCTCGGCCACGCGCTCACGGTGGTCGAGACCAGCGATGAGCCGCTGATCGCCGAGCATCCGGAGATCCCGTCAGAGATGGCCTTGCAGGGCTTCGACGGCGCGATCGCGTACGCCAGCGATCCGGAGGCCAGCCGCCCCCTCCTCGAGGAGGCCCTTGGCTTCGAGCCGCTGACCGGCGCTGACGGCCAGGCCGGCTGGGAGTGCCGCGGCGACACGCGCGGTGGCCTCTGGGGCTATTCCGAGCCCCCGGCCGAGCGCGGTCTGCAGGGTGCGGGAAGCGTTCATCACATCGCCTGGGCATCGCAGATGGACGATCACGAGGCCTGGCGCGATCGCGTGATCGCGGCCGGCGGGCGCCCCACCCCCGTGATCGACCGCTTCTACTTCCGCTCGATCTACTTCCGCGAGCCCAGCGGCGTCCTCTTCGAGATCGCGACCCTCGGCCCGGGCTTCACCGTCGACGAGCCGCTTGAGACGCTGGGCGAGAAGCTCTCCCTGCCGCCCGACTACGAGCACCTCCGGGAACAGGTCGAGCCGGTCCTCCGGCCGATCAACAACCCGCGTGTCCACGCCTGAGCCGCCGGCCGGCGAACGGCCCGGCCAGCTCGTCCAGCTCGCGCACCTGATCCGGGAGCCCGCCGGCGAGCCCGAGGGCGCTCTGATCCTGCTCCACGGCCGGGCCACCGACGAGCGAGACCTCTATCCGCTGCTCGACGAGCTCGATCCCGACCGAAAGCTGTTCGGGATGACGCCGGGCGCCCCGCTCACCGACGTGCCCCCGGGCGGCCGCCACTGGTACGTGATCAGGGAGGTCGGGCACCCGGACGAGGACACCTTCATCGACACGCTCGGGAAGCTCTGCCGCTTCCTGGACGACGAGCTCCGGCATCGCGGGATTCCCTGGGAGAAGACGGTGATCGGTGGGTTCAGCCAGGGCGCCGCAGTCGCCTGCGCGGTGGCGCTCGGCATGGGCCGCCCCAAGGCCGCGGGGCTGCTGATGATGAGCGGCTTCTATCCGATGGTCCGCGGCTGGAAGCTTGACCCGCGGGCCAAGCGGGGCATGCCGGCCTACGTCACGCACGGCGCCTACGACCCGGTCATACCCGTCGGCTTCGGGCGCAAGGCGCGCGACCTGCTCGAGGAGGGCGGCCTGATGGTCACCTACCGCGAGGCGCGGGTCCAGCACTCGATCGACTTCGCGCTGATCCCGGAGATCCGGGACTGGGTGTCCTCGGTGATCACGGGCGAGCCGGTGATCGAAGGTCCCCCCTCCGAGATCTAGCCAGGCGGGCAGGGGGCGCCGAGCGGCGTTCGCGTCGCGCCATTCACCCGGTAGCGCTGGATCATGCACTCGGTCGTGTCGCCCTCGTCCGTGATCGAGTAGCTGCCCAGCACGGTCCCGTCGCGATGTGCCCCGAGAACGCCGTTGCGGACGTTGTCGCGGAACGAGGAGGCATCCGTTCCCGCGCCCGCGATCGCCTGCAGGATCAGCCCCATCGCCTCGTAGCCGTAGACGGCGTACGCGCCGGGACTGCGGTGGAAGCGCTGCGCGAACTGCGCATCGAAGCTCTTCGGGAGGCTGCCGGGATCGAGCTGAGCGCTCAGCTGATAGGTGTGCCGATCGACGGTCAGTCGTCCCGATGCGGGCTCGTAGGCCGCATCGGCCGGCCCGGGCACCACCTCGATGCCATGTTCCCTTGCCGCCGACTTGAACTCGGACGCCGCCAGGTTCTCGAAGGCCGACCCGTCAGAGGCGACGGCGGCCTGTGTCGCTCCGAGCTCCGACGCCCAGCTCGCGGCGGCGTCGACCACCACGTCATCGGCCGGAACCGTCCTGGCGAAGTTCGCCGAGCCGGATGGCCGGTAGTGGTCGGGCGAGTCCGGGTAGCCGGCGGCGGGCTGGGTCAGGTCGACTCCACCGGCCCCCGGTGAGACCTGAACCAGGCCGGCGTCGTTCGTGATCGGAACTGACGCCCTGGTGGGCTCGGAGTCCAGCTCACCGATGTAGGCGGCGGCGGATGAATCCTGGACCGCTTGCCGCGCATTGGCGCCGACGGTGACCGGGTCCCAGACCCGGCCCTTCGCATCGTCGAGGTAGGTGGCCCGGACCTGGATCGAGCCGGCCCGGCCCTGTGCCTGCTCCAGCGCCAGCCGGGCGCCGTCCGCGGCATCGCTGCCGTCCGCTCCCCGGGGACCGGTCAGCGGCAGGCTGACGTAGACGGCGACGGGGGCCTCGATCTTCGCGCTGCCGGCAAGGCCGCAGCCGGTGAGGGCCAGAGCGAGCAGCGCCGCAAGGGCAAGGCGAGGCATCCTCCGGCTAACCGAAGAAAACCTCGGCCTCACGGTAGAGCGACTCGGGAACCGTCTTCAGCTCCGCCGTCGCCTCCGAGAGGTCGACCAGCTCGATGTTCGTGCTCCGCAGCGACGTCATCTTCCCCCAGTGGCCGTTGTGGGCCGCATCGATCGCGTGCAGGCCGAAGCGGGTGGCCAGGACCCGGTCGAAGGCCGTCGGGGTGCCGCCCCGCTGGATGTGCCCGAGGACCGTCGCACGGGCCTCGTGCCCGGTGCGCTGCTCGATCTCCCCCTCGAGCCAGTTCGCGATCCCCCCGAGGCGGGCGTGCCCGAAGGCGTCGAGAGGAGCGTCCGCGGCCGATGGCATGCCGCCCTTCGGAAGCGCCCCCTCGGAGACCACCACGATCGGCGAGTACTGGCTCTCGAAGCGGCGCACGATGTAGTCGCAGACCTCGTCGAGGTCAAACTCGATCTCCGGGATCAGGATGACGTTGGCCCCGCCCGAGAGGCCGGCGTGAAAAGCGATCCAGCCGGCGTGACGGCCCATCACCTCGCAGATCAAGGTGCGCTTGTGGCTCTCGGCGGTCGTGTGGAGCCGGTCGATCGCCGCCATCGCGATGTTGACCGCAGTGTCGAATCCGAAGGTGTAGTCGGTCGCCGAGAGGTCATTGTCGATCGTCTTCGGCACCCCGACGACCTTGACGCCCTCCTCGTGCAGCCTGGCCGCCGCCCCGAGGGTGTCCTCGCCCCCGATCGCGATCAGGCCGTCAACTCCGTCGGTCTTCAGGTTCTCCGCGAGCCGCTGCGGGCCGCCGTCCTCCTTGAAGGGGTTGGTCCGCGACGAGCCGAGGATCGTGCCGCCTCGGGGCAGGATCCCGCGCACCTCCGGAATCCCCAGCGTGAAGCTGAGGCCCTCCAGCGGCCCGGCCCATCCGTTGCGATATCCGACGAACTCGTGCCCGTATTCCCCGACCCCCTTGCGCACGATCCCGCGAATCACCGCGTTCAGACCGGGGCAGTCGCCTCCACCGGTGAGCACGCCGATACGCACGGGATCAATCTACCTGTGCGACAGCACCGGTCAGCGCTCGGAGGCGTCGCCGCTCAGCACCGGTTTCACATCGACCACCGGGGTGCCGTCGAGGGCCTCCAGGTTCCGCACCCGAAGCCGGCCGCCCTCCACCTCGGCGACCTCGACGCGGTGAAGCCCGATCGGGTTCGGGCGATGAGGGGAGCGGGTGGTGAACACGCCCTCCGGCGGCCGCGAGGCGTCGCCGCGGGGGTGAACCACGAGCACGTCCCGGTCGGCTCGGTCGAGCCAGGTCAGGACCAGCAGCTCGTCGCCCACCCTGATGCTCTCCATCGCCTCGAGCACGTCCGGCTCGAAGTCGATCCAGGCATCCGGCGCGCCTTCGTCGCCCTGCTTCGGGGCCGACGACGGATCGGTCAGCGGTGAGCGCACACGGCCGATCGCCCGCAGCTCGAAGGTCTCATCGAGGGCCACGGCACCCGCGACGTTTGACGAGCCGGCCGGCTAGGGCCGGGAGATCCAGTCGATCAGTGGCTGGGCGTAGCGAAGCAGAGCGCCCGTGAACACCCCGCCGAGGAAGAGGATCGCGTCGACCGGGCCGGGAATCCCGAGCGCGTAGGCGATCACCATCACGCACGCGCCGAGCACTGTGAAGAGGACTACCTGCACGGCCCGGAAGCCTATCTGGAGAGAGCGGCGTGAGTTTCGTGCAGGAAGCCGCTGACGCCTGCGACCGCCGCGTCGCGATCCGGCGCGTCGGCCACCTCGCGGACCAGGCGGGTGCCGATGATGACGCCGTCGGCGACCTTCCCCACCGTGACCGCCTGCTCGGCAGTGGAGATCCCGAAGCCGACCGCGACCGGGACGTCGGCCTCCTCCTTCGCCGCCGAGACCAGCTCGGCCAGTTCGACCGGCAGCTCGGCTCGCTCCCCGGTCACTCCCACCGTCGAGACGAGATAGACGAACCCCTGGGCGGCGGCGCAGATCCGCGCGCGGCGCTCGGCGGGGGTGGTGGGCGCGACGAGCGGGATCAGGGCGAGGCCGTGTGCGCCCAGCGCGTCGCCGATGGCCCCCTGCTCCTCGAGCGGCAGGTCCGGGACGATCACGCCGGCGGCGCCCGCCTCGGTGGCGAGAGAGGCAAAGTCCTCGACCCCGCGGGCCAAAATCATGTTCGAGTAGGCCATCAGAGCGACCGGGATCCGCTCCGCAACCCGGGCACAGGTCTCGAGCACGGATTCGAGCGTCGCCCCCGCCTCGAGGGCCGCGGTGTCCGCGGCGTGGATCGTGGGGCCGTCGGCGAGCGGGTCCGAGAAAGGCACGCCGAGCTCGATCAGGTCGGCACCGGAATCGACGTAGGCATCCGCAACGGCGCCCGCCGTCTCCTGGTCGGGAAAGCCGCCCATCATGTACGGCATCAGGGCTGTGCGGCCCTGTTCGCGGGCGACGTCGAACGCGGCCTCGATCCGGGCCGCCCCGGTCTCGGTTGCGGTCCCGTCAGCCATCGAGATCGCCGAGCTTGGAGGTCACCTCGTCCATGTCCTTGTCGCCGCGCCCGCTCAGCGTGAGCACGTCGTAGCCGTCGCCACCGCCGTTCTCGAGGAGCCAGGCGATGGCGTGTGCGGGCTCGAGCGCGGGGATGATCCCCTCCAAACGCGCCAGCTCGCGAAACGCCCGCAGGGCCTCGGCGTCGGTGGCGGACTCGTACCTCGCACGGCCCGAATCCCGCAGGTGGGCGTGCTCGGGCCCGACGCCCGGGTAGTCGAGGCCGGCTGAGACGGAGTGGGCTTCGAGAATCTGGCCCTGATCGTCGGCGAGCACCGACGAGAGCGCGCCATGCAGGACGCCAGTGCTGCCCGCCACGAGCGAGGCGCCGTGGTGGCCGCTGTCGAGGCCCTCACCCGCCGCCTCGACGCCGACCAGCTCGACGGGATCCTCGAGGAAGGCATAGAAGCTGCCGATCGCGTTGGAGCCCCCGCCGACGCAGGCGATCACGCGAGCCGGCAGCGAGCCCTCGGCGTCGAGCGCCTGGCTGCGGGCCTCGTCGCCGATCACCCGTTGCAGGTCGCGGACGAGCGCCGGATACGGGGCCGGGCCGACGACGGACCCGATCACGTAGTGCGTGTCAGCGACGGATGCGACCCAATCGCGGATCGCGGCGCTGACGGCCTCCTTCAGAGTGCGCGCACCGGCCTCGACCGGCATCACCTCGGCGCCGAGCAGCCGCATCCGCTCGACGTTGGGCGCCTGACGGCGGATGTCCTCGCTGCCCATGTAGACGGCGCACTCGAGGCCGAACAGGGCGCATGCGGTCGCCGTCGCGACGCCGTGCTGCCCCGCCCCGGTCTCGGCGATGATCCGCGTCTTGCCCATCCGGCGGGCGAGCAGCGCCTGTCCGACCGCGTTGTTGATCTTGTGCGCTCCGGTGTGTGCGAGGTCCTCTCGCTTCAGGTAGACCCGCCTCCCCACCCGCTCCGAGAGGCGCTCGGCCAGATACAGGGGCGTGGGCCGGCCGACGAAATCGCGAAGCAGCACCGACAGCTCGGACTGGAAGCCCTCGTCGTCCCGCGCCTCGGCCCAGGCTGCACTGAGCTCGTCGAGCGCCGCGATCAGCGTCTCGGGAACGAAGCGGCCGCCGTAGGGGCCGAATCGCTCCTCCACCGCGGTGCTCATGGCGCCGTCACTCGCGGGGCCTGCTCGACGCCGGCCGCAGTCAGGAACGCCTCCACCTTGGCGTGATCCTTGCGCCCGGGCTCTGCCTCCACCCCGGTGACCACGTCGACCGCGTACGGCTTCACCAGCTCGATCGCCCCCGCGACGTTCTCGGCGTTCAGGCCGCCGGCCAGGATCATCGGCACCTTCGAGCGATGCTTGGACACGAGGTCCCAGTCGAAGCTCTTGCCCGTCCCGCCGTGGATCCCGTGCCAGTAGGCGTCGAAGAGATGGAAGTTCGTGCGGAACGCCTCGGCCGCCTGGACGTCGGCGGGGCTGTTGATGCGCATGGCCTTGATCACCTTCGCGCCGGTGCGGCGGCTCGCCTCGACGCAGAACGCCGGGCCCTCCTCGCCGTGGAACTGCAGCAGGGTGAGGTTCTCCCGCTCGGCGGCTTCGATCACATCCTCGAGGGTCGAATTGACGAAAACGCCGGCGACCTCGCAGCGGCGCTTCAGGGCCGCCCCGATCTCCTCGGCGACGTCCGGCTTCACGTAGCGCGGACTATCGGGGTGATGGATCAGCCCGATAGCCCAGGCGCCGAGGCTCGCCGCGTGTTCCGCGTCGGCGAGGCTCGTCATTCCGCAGACCTTGACCTTGGCCATGCGACAAGGGTAGGCGGATTCACATTTCTTCCATGCGAGCAGGCATTCCGGGAAGTAGGCTCCCGGTCCATGACCGCGATCGAGTCGGCGTCCAGGCGACTGGCTCTCGGCGCGTTCTCCCGGATGCGCGGCGGCAGCCTGGAATTGACCGAGCCCGATGGCCGGAAACTCCGCTTCGGAGATCCCGACGCCGATCTCAGCGCCGCCGTCGAGATCCACTCCCCCGCCTTCTACCGGGCGTTGCTCGGCGGGAGCGTGGGTCTGGGCGAGGCATATCGCGACGGCCTCTGGGACTGCATGGACCTGGTCGGTCTCATGCGGATCGCGGTCCGCAACCTGGGGCCGCTCGACCGTCTCCGCAGGCGCCTCCACCCCATCCTCTCTCCGATCCAGCGGACTCTTTGGCGGGTGCCGCGCAACAACAAGCGGGCGGCTCGCCGCCACATCTCGGCGCACTACGACCTGGGCAATGATCTCTTCGCCCTGTTTCTGGACGAGTCGATGATGTATTCGTCGGGCGTCTTCCCGGATCCCGAGGCGAGCCTCGGCGAGGCGCAGCGCAACCGCCTCGAACGCATCTGCCAGGCGCTCGAGCTCGGGCCGGACGACCACCTGCTCGAGATCGGCACGGGCTGGGGCGCGATGGCGACCCATGCCGCCGCCAACTACGGCTGCCGGGTGACCACGACGACGATCTCCACGGAGCAGCGCGAGGGAGCCCTCCGCCGAATCGCCGACGCGGGCGTCGAGGATCGCGTCAGGGTGCTGCTCGAGGACTACCGGGACCTCCGCGGCCGCTACACGAAGCTCGTCTCGCTGGAGATGATCGAGGCGGTCGGCTGGCAGTACTTCGACGAGTACTTCCGCCGCTGCTCAGAGCTGCTCGAGCCCGACGGCCTCTTCTTCCTGCAGGCGATCGCGATCGACGACCGCCTCTACGAGCAGGAGAAGGCGACCCAGAGCTTCTCCAACAAGCTGATCTTCCCCGGCGGCTGCCTGCCGTCGGTCGAGCTGATCCAGCGATGCATCGCGCAGGAGACCGACATGAGCACGATCTGGCTGGAGGAGATCGGCGCGCACTACGCGCGCACGCTCGAGCTCTGGCGCGAGCGTTTCCTGGCCAACGCGGACCTCGCGGCCGAGCTCGGCTACGACGAGCCGTTCCGCCGCCTCTGGACACTCTGGCTGGCGATGAGCGAAGCCGGCTTCCGCGAACGGCGCCTGCGGGATGTGCAGGTCGTCTTCGCGAAGCCCCATCACTCGACTAGGGTCACGGAGGACGAATGGCAGAGGGTGACGGCAAGACAGTTCTAGTCACCGGCGGCTCCGGCTATCTGGGCGGCTGGTGCATCGTGGAGCTCCTCAAACGCGGATACGCCGTCAGGACGACGATCCGCAATCCATCTCGCGAGCCCGAGGTCCACGCGGCGATCGCCTCGCAGGTCGATCCGGGGCACCACCTCACCGTTCATCAGGCGGACCTGACCAGCGACGATCACTGGCAGCACGCGATCGAGGGCTGCGACTACGTGCTCCACGTCGCCTCCCCCTTCCCCCCGAAGCAGCCCAAGGACCCGGATGAGCTGATCGTCCCGGCCCGCGAGGGAACGCTGCGGGTGCTGCGGATCGCGCTCGACGCCGGGGTCAAGCGGGTGGTCACCACGTCCTCGATCGCGGCGGTCAGGCGAACGTCGGGCAACGGAGCGCGCCCCCTCGACGAGCAGGACTGGGCGGACCCGGACGACACCGACATGACGCCCTACGCCCGCTCGAAGACGATCGCGGAGCGCGCCGCCTGGGATCTGGTCAAGGAGCGCGGCGCCGAGGACCGGCTCGCGGCGGTCAACCCGGGAGCGATCATCGGCCCGCTCCTGACCGACGACCTCTCCTATTCGCTGCAGACGATCGAGCGGCTCCTCAAGGGGATGCCCGGCGTGCCCAGGCTCGGCTTCAGCTTCGTGGACGTGCGCGACGTCGCCGACCTCGAGATCCGGGCGTTGACCTCCCCCGAGGCGGGTGGCCAGCGCTTCATCGCCGTCACCAAGTTCCTCTGGATGGCCGACGTCGGGAAGGTCCTGCGCGAGCGGCTCGGCGACTCGGCGTCCAAGGTGCCGACGCGCACCGTGCCGGACCTGATGGTCCGGGCGATGTCCCTCTTCGACGGCGAGATCCGCTCAGTGATCGGCAGCCTCGGCAAGAGCACGGAGTTCAGCTCCGAGCGAGCGCGAAGCATCCTGGGCTGGTCCCCACGGCCGATCGAGGACACGATCGCCGAGACCGGCGAGAGCCTGGTCGAGCACGGCGTCGTAGCCGCGCGCGCCTAGCTAGGGAAGAGAGCTGGAGTTCGAGTCCTGGACGTGCGAGGGGCGGTCGCCGAGCTTGACGGTGACGTCGTGCTGCTGGCCCCCGCTGAAGATCGTCAGCGTGATCTCGTCGCCGGGCTCGTGTCCGTTGACGGCCGAGATCACGTCACTCATGCCGGCGATCGGCTTGCCGTCGACCTTGGTGATGATGTCGCCGCCGACGGGGAAGGTCTGTCCTGCGATCGTGGCCTGACCCGTCGCGCCCTTGATCCCGGCGTCGGCGGCGGGACCGCCGCTCAGTACACGCTCGATCAGGACGCCCTGGTTGACGGGGAGGTTGAGAGCGTGGGCGATCTCCGGGGTGATGTCCCCGCCGGAGAGCCCGAGGTAAGCCTGGTGGACCTGGCCGCCGCTCTCCAGCTGCGTGGCGACATCGGCGGCGGTCTTGATCGGGACGGCGAAGCCGATGCCCACGTTGCCGCCGCTCTGGCTCTCGATCTGCGAGTTGATGCCGATCACCTCGCCATTTCCGTTGATCAGCGGCCCGCCCGAGTTTCCGGGGTTGATCGCCGCGTCCGTCTGGATCACGTCGGAGATCGAGAAGCCGTTGGGAGCCTGGATCTGGCGCTGGAGCGCCGAGACGATCCCGCTCGTCACGGTGCGGTCGAGTGCGAACGGATTGCCGATCGCGATGACCGGGTCGCCGACCTGAACCTTCGATGAGTCGCCCAGAGGCAGCGGGCTGGCGCCCTCGGTGTTGTCGACCTTAAGGAGCGCGACGTCGCTGGAGGGATCACTGCCCACCACCTGGGCGTTCTGCTCGGCGCCGTCGCCGAGCTGGACGGTGACGGTCTTCGCACCCTCGACCACGTGGGCATTCGTGAGGATGTGCCCGCTGTTGTCGATCAGGAAGCCGGATCCGGTGGCCTCGCTCGACTGCTGCTGCGGGAGGCCGAAGACCGACTGCGTCTTCTGCACGATCGTCGAGCGGATGAAAGCGACTCCGCTGCCATCGCGCTGGTAGATGTCGTGGACGGTCAGGCCCTGGTTCGAGTTGCTGGCCGGACGCGCCAGCGCGGCCGGCGCAATCAGCGGCGCCGAGCTCTGGTCGTTGTTCGTATCGACGGCACCGGCCTGGATCAGGATGAGGCCGACGACCAGCACGACGGTGCCGCCCGCGACGGCGGACCCGAAGCTCGTGGAGAGGAATCTCTTCAGCGACTGCATGCGGGTCAGTGTGGGACCCGCCGCTTAACCGTCTCTAAGCAGGTTCTTCGGGTTGTCTAATTACTCAGGGCAGCAGATGCTCGCGGGTGGACTCCTCGTCCGCGATCAGCTCGCGGAGCTTCGCGCCCGGATCGTCGGCGCGCATCAGCGCCTCGCCGATCAGGACGGCATCCACTCCGACCCGCTCGAGCTCGTCCAACGTGGCCCGATCGGCGATGCCGCTCTCCGAGACGACGGTGTTGCCGGCCGGGACATCCGTGATCAGCTCGTAGGTCGTCTGGACGTCGACGCTGAAATCGTCGAGATTGCGATTGTTGATCCCGATCACCTCCGCGCCGACGGCCAGCGCGGTCTCGAGCTCCGGCTCCTTGTGCACCTCGACGACGACGTCCAGATCGAGCTCCCGGGCCTCGTCGTAGAGAGCCGAGAGCGAGTCCGGGTGGAGCGCGGCCACGATCAACAGCACAGCGTCAGCGCCCGCGACGGCGGCCTCGTACAGCTGGTAGCGGTCGACCATGAAGTCCTTTTGGAGGACCGGCAGCTCGCAGGCGGCTCGGGCCTCGCGCAGATCGGCGAGCGCGCCGCCGAAGTGCGCCTCGTCGGTGAGGACCGACAGGGCCGCGGCTCCGGCTTCGTCATAGGAGCGGGCGATCTCGTCCGGCGTTGCGCCCGGCCTGATCTCGCCGGCGCTCGGAGACCGGCGCTTGAATTCTGCGATCACAGAGAGCCCGGGCCGCGTCAGCGCTTCTCCGAACGGGCGCTGCTCCGGCCGCTCGGCCAGGCGCTGCTCGAGATCCCCGAGTGGCAACTCGGCGCTTCGTCGCTCCACGCCTGCCCGCGCGGAGCCGACCAGGTCTTCGATCATGCCCATCTCGTCGGAGACACCCTAGCTCGCGGCGGAGAGCTCGCGGGAGCGCTCCACCAAGCGGGCGAGGACATCGAACGCGATTCCCGAGTCAACGGCGTGCGTCGCCTTGGCAATCCCATCCTCCAGATCGGTCGCGACCCCGGCGACATAGATGGCGGCGCCGGCGTTGAGCAGGGAAACATCGCGGGCAGGACCGCCCTCACCCTCCAGGACGTGCTTGACGACCGCGGCGTTCTCGGCAGGCTCGCCACCGGGGATCGCATCCAGAGGCGCCGTCCCGAGGCCGAAGTCGCCCGGCTCGACGAACCACTCCTCGGTGCCTCCCTCAGCGACCTCGATTACCCGGGTCCGGGAGAAGACGCTGAGCTCGTCGATGCCGTCGTCCGCGTTCACCACCAGGGCGTGGGAGCAGCCGAGCTGCAGCAGGGCCTCGGCGATGATCTCCTGGTAGCCGCGGTCGGAGACGCCGAGCAGATGGGTCGCCGCGCCGGCCGGGTTGGTGAGCGGCCCGAGGAAGTTGAAGATCGTTCGCACCGCGAGCTCCTTGCGGACCGGCACCACATGGGCCATCGCCCTGTGGTGCTTGGGCGCGAACATGAACCCGAAGCCGACCTCCTCGATGCAGGTCGCGACCTCCGTGGGACCCAGCTCGATGTCCACCCCGAGGGCCTCCAGGACGTCGGCCGATCCGGATCTGCTCGTGGCGGAGCGATTCCCGTGCTTGGCGACCTTGCACCCCGCTCCGGCGGCGATCAGCGCGGCTGTGGTCGAGATGTTGAAGGTGGTCGGACCGCCGCCAGTGCCCGCCGTGTCCAGCAGGCTGGGCTCGTCGATCTCCACGTGCGCGGCGAGGGACCGCATGGTCCGCGCCAGACCGACGAGCTCGGAGACCGTCTCCCCCTTGGCGCGCAGCGAGATCAGGAAGGCCGCGGTCTGCACCTCGCTCGCCCTGCCCTCCATGATCTCCGTGAGCGCGGCTGAGGTGTGATCGGCCGTCAGGTGGGCTCCGGAGCAGATCTCGTCGATCGCGCGAGTGACGATGTCGTTGGGCATGGTCGAACTCACTTGAGGAAGTTGGCCAGCAGCTTCTTGCCCTGGGGGGTGAGGACGGACTCGGGATGGAACTGGACCCCCTCGGCGGGCAGCTCGCGGTGTCGAACTCCCATCACCACGTCGCCGTAGGTGGACGTGAGCTCGAGTTCGTCTGGCAGGTCCGGGTCGGCGACCAGCGAGTGGTACCGGCCGGCCACCAGCGGATTGGAGAGGCCCTCGTAGACCGCGTGGCCGTCGTGCTTCACCTCAGCGTCCTTGCCGTGGATCGGGTCGCCGCGGACCACACGGCCGCCGAAGGCCTCCACCAGCGACTGATGCCCGAGGCAGACGCCGAGGACCGGGGTTCCCGCCTCGGCGAAGGAACGGATCGCCTCCACCGAGATGCCCGCCTCCTTCGGGGTGCACGGACCTGGCGAGACGACCAGGCGATCGGGCTTCAGGCCGGTCAGCTCCTCCACGCTCGCCTTGTCGTTTCGGACCACACCGACCTCCGCGCCCAGCTCCCCGAGGTACTGGACGAGGTTGTAGGTGAAGGAGTCGTAGTTGTCGATGACGAGTACAGAACCGACACCGCTTTGTTCACGCTGTGCGCTCACGACCACTCCGGCTGCTCTGCGGCGAGCTCCACCGCGCGGAAGACCGCCTTCGCCTTGTTGACCGACTCGTTGTACTCGTACGCCGGCTGAGCATCCGCGACCGTTCCGCCACCGGCCTGCACATGCACAAGGCCGTCCTTGACCACCACCGAGCGGATGTAGATGGCGGTATCGAGATCGCGCGTGTAGCTCAGGTAGCCGACCGCGCCGCCATACGGGCCGCGTTTCTGCGGTTCGAGCTCGTCGATGATCTGCATCGCGCGCACCTTCGGCGCGCCCGAGAGCGTCCCGGCCGGGAGGATTGAGCGCAGGGCGTCCATCGCGCTGACGTCGGGGCGCAGCTTGCCCGAGACCTGGCTGACGATGTGGAGCACGTGCGAGTAGGTCTCGACGACCATCAGCTCGTCGACGCTGACCGAGCCGTACTCGCAGACGCGGCCCAGGTCGTTGCGCCCCAGGTCGACGAGCATCACGTGCTCCGCCCGCTCCTTCGGGTCCTGGAGCAGGCGCTCCGCGGCCAGCCGGTCCTCCTCCTCGTCGGCGCCGCGCGGATAGGTACCGGCGATCGGCCTGGTCTCGACTCGGTCCCCGGTCACCTTGACGAGCGGCTCGGGCGAGGCGCCCGCGATCTCGAAGTCGCCGAAGTCGAGGAAGTACATGTACGGCGACGGGTTGACCGTGCGCAGGCCGCGGTAGATCGAGAAGGCCTCCACCGGGCACTGCGAAGTGAAGCGCTGGGAGGGGACGACCTGGAAGGCATCGCCGGCGTGGACGTATTCGATGATCCGCGAGACGGTCCCCTCGAATTGCTCCCGGGACATGTTGGGCTGAAAGTCGACCGGGGGCCTGTCCACCGCCGGCTCCACCGCCGGGACCGGGTCACGCAGCCGCTCGCGCACCTCGCCGATCGTCTCGACCGCTCGCGCGTAGGCCTCCTCGATCCCGCCGTCCTCGACGAAGGCGTTGGCGATCAGCGTGACCTCGTGACGCTGGTGGTCGAACGCCACCAGCACGTCGGTGATCATCAGGGCCATGTCCGGGAGGCCGATCGGATCGGGGTTGGGCTCCGGGAGCGGCTCGACCGTTCGGACGAGGTCATAGCCGAAGAAACCGACCGCGCCGCCCGCGAAGGGAGGCAACTCGTCGGGCTCAGCGATCTCGTATCGGCCCAGGTACTCGGCGGCCGCCGCGTACGGGTCCGGTGCGTCGGTCACGCGATCGTCCTCGGTGAGCTTGCCGTCCGACCAGCGCAGCACCGAACGGGGGCGGAAGCCGAGGAAGGACCAGCGCCCAAGCCGGCCCTGCTCGGCCGACTCGAGCAGGAAGGCGGGCCCGTCGCCGCGCAGCTTGAGAAAGGCGCTGACGGGCGTTTCGCAGTCGTCGATGAAGCGGTAGCGGACGGGGACCACGTTCGCAGTCGCCGCGAGCTGACGGGCGCGATCCAGGTCGGGTTCCAGACCGGGCAGAATGGTCGCCGCCCCCACGGTGCTCATCGAGCCCGCCGGCGGCCGTTGAGCACGTGAAGCACCTCGGCCATAGAGAGCCCGCGAGAGAGCAACAGGACGGCCAGGTGGTAGACGACGTCTGCGCCCTCCTCGGCCACCCGCTCGTCCGACTCCGAGTCGACGGCCTTGACCACCTCGGCGGCCTCCTCTCGGACCTTGTCCCCGGCAAGCTTGGGATCCTCGAGCAGCTCGACCGTGTAGCTGCCCTGCGGGCGCCGGCGCCGGCGCGTGACCAGAGTCCGCTCGAGAGTCGCCAGTGCCTCGTAGGGCAGCAGCGAGGGCTCGCCGGCCACGCCGGGCGCATCGACGCCCGGATCGGCGCTGCCCTCCAAGTCGCGGTAGAAGCAGGAGCGCTCCCCTGTGTGGCAGGCCGGCCCGGCCGGATCGACGAGCGCCACAAGAGCATCGCCGTCGCAGTCGTAGCGGATCTGCCTGACCCGCTGCACGTTCCCCGAGGTGGTCCCCTTGTGCCAGATCTCGCGGCGCCTACGGCTGTAGAGATGGATCTCGCGACTCTCGAGCGTGAGCAGGAGCGACTCCTCATTCATGTAGGCGAGGGTGAGCACCTCGCCCGAGCGCGCGTCCTGCATCACGCACGGCACCAGGCCCTTTTCGTCGAAGCGGACCTTCGCCACGTCTCTTGCGGTTTGAACGACCATCGGGCGATTGTACGAATCGCCCGCTCGCGCGCCTGAAGGCGCCGGTTCAGCTAGTCGTCCTCCTCGTCGTCGTCGAAGTTGAGGACCGTCTCGACCTCTTCCTCGTCGTCGTCGTCGCCCTCCGCCTCACGGGTCTCCTCCTGGAGCTGCACCTCCCGGGCAATCTCAGGATCTACGTCGGCGTCGAAGCCGTCCTCGCCCTCGAGGCCGACCGCGATTCCCTCCTCCTGGACGGGCATCGGCTTCTCCGGGCCCTCCGGGTGCCGCTCGTCCTCGTCTGTCCACTCTTCCCGGTCACGTTCCATGGGGTCAAGCTCCTCTCGTCGTCTGAACCACCGAATCTTCTTGACCGCCGAGCGCGACTCGGTGAAAGGGATGTGAACGGCTACTCGATGCCGAGCCGGTCCAGCAGGCCCTCGTCCCTGCGCCACCGCTTGCGCACGCGGACCTGGAGATCGAGGAAGACACGGCCGCCGAGCTCGCGCTCGAGTTCGGCGCGTGCCGCGGTTCCGATCTCCTTGATCTTGCTGCCGCCGGCGCCGATCAGGATGCCCTTCTGCGACTCGGTCTCGGCCCAGACGTGAGCTAGGACCTCCACCACGCCGTCCTCGCGGTAGGCGACCTCGGAGACCTGGACCTCGACCGCGTGCGGCAGCTCGTCGCGCGTACGGCGCAGCACCTGCTCGCGAATCAGCTCGGCGAGGAGGACCTCGCTCGGCAGATCCGATCTCTGCTCGGGCGGGAACAGGAAGGGGCTCTCCGGGAGAAGCTCGATGAGCTTCTCGATCAGCGGCTCGATTCCGTTGCCCTTCCTTGCGCTGACCGGGTAGATCTCATCGACGGCGTTGACCTTCCCCACCTCGGCGAGGACGGCGGCGGTCTCCGCGTTGTTGAGGCGGTCGACCTTGTTGACGGCGCAGACGACGGGGGTGTCGATGCTCGACTCCAGAAGAGCCTTGGAGATGAACCGGTCGCCGGGGCCGACCCCCTGCTCGGCGTTGACGACGAACAGCACCGCGTCGGAGTCCGCGATCTCCCTCTCCACCCGCCGCTGCATCCGCTCGGTGAGCGCGTCACGCGGCCGCTGCACACCCGGGAGGTCGGTCATGACGAGCTGCCAGTCAGCAGCCAGGTCCGTGGCGACGCCGCGGATCGCCCGCCGGGTGGTCTGCGGACGCTCGGAGACGATCGCCACGTGGGAACCGACGATCGCGTTGACCAGGGTGGACTTGCCGACGTTCGGGCGACCCGCGAGACCGACGAAGCCCGCCCTGCTCACAGCGAGGCCAGGACCCTGGCCTGCAGCTCGAGCATCTCCCCCTGGTCGCCTTCGTGGTCGAACCCGCAGAGGTGAAGGGTTCCGTGGATTGCCGCCTCGGTCACGCTGGTCGCCTTCTCCGGGCAGATGAAGACGTCGCCCAGCTCGCGCGGTCCCAGATCGTGTGACTGCTCGTCGATCGGAAAGGCGAGCACGTCGGTCGCCTCGTCCACCCCCCGTGCGGCGTAGTTGAGCGTCCGCATCCGCCCCTCGCCGACGATCTCGACGCCCAGATGGCCGTCGTCGACCCCCGCCGCGTGCAGGGTGGCCCCGACGGCGCGGCGCAGATCGCCCGGTACGTCGGAGAGATCGATGTCAGCCGCCCCCGTCGGATGGGTGACTGCGGCTCTCCGCCTCGCCGTAGGCGGCGACGATGCGCTGCACGAGCTTGTGGCGCACGACGTCCTCGCCGCCGAAGCGGATGAAGCTGATGTCCTGGACCTCGTTGAGGATGTCGCCGACCTCGACCAGGCCCGAGCGCGACCCGCGCTCGAGATCGATCTGGGTGATGTCGCCGGTGACGACAACCTTCGACCCGAAACCCAGGCGGGTGAGGAACATCTTCATCTGCTCGGGGCTCGTGTTCTGTGCCTCATCGAGGATCACGAAGGAGTCGTTGAGCGTGCGGCCGCGCATGAAGGCGAGCGGCGCGACCTCGATGGTGCCGCGCTCGAAGTAGGAGTTGACCTTCTCGGGATCGAGCATGTCGTAGAGCGCGTCGAAGAGCGGCCGGAGGTAGGGATCGACCTTCGCCTGGATGTCGCCTGGCAGGAAGCCGAGGCTCTCCCCTGCCTCGACGGCGGGCCTGGTGAGGATCACGCGACTGACATCGCCGCGCGAGAGAGCCGCAGCGGCCATCGCAACGGCGAGGAAGGTCTTGCCGGTGCCGGCGGGACCGATGCCGAAGGTGATCGTGTGCCGGCGGATCGAGTCGACGTACTGCTTCTGGTTGACCGTCTTGGGGGCGACGCGGGTGTTGCGGTGCTGCCAGACGACGTCCTCGAGGATCTCGGCCGGGCTCTGCTGCTGGTCGAGCGCTCCGGTGACGGCCTCGATCGTGCCGGGGGCGATCTCGTGCCCCTGCTCGATCAGGTCGACGAGCTCGCCCACGACGGTCTCGGCCGTGCTGACCTCGCTGGCGTCGCCATCGAGGGTGAGGACGTTGCCGCGCAGGTAGAGATCGACATCGAGGTGGCCCTCGAGGGCCCGGAGAACGGCGTCCTCCGATCCGGCCAGCTCGGCGGCGACGCTGTTGTCGATGGTGAGCTGCCTGCGAGCCACTAAGAGCTGAGCTTCTCCTTCACAGCGGCGCTGACGCGCTTGCCGTCGGCTCTCCCGTCGAGCTTGGGCATCAGCACCTTCATCACGCCCCCCATGTCCTTGGGCTCGGTGGCACCGGACTCCTCGACGGCGCTCGCGACCAGCTCGGATAGCTCCTGATCGGAGAGCTGCTCGGGCAGATAACCCTCGATCAGCTTCGCCTCGGCCTCCTCGGCCTCGGCCTGCTCCGTCCTGTCCCCTTCCTTGAGCGCCTCGGCCGCGTCGAGCCGCCGCTTGCGCTCGCGCTGCAGCGCGGCAACCTCGTCTCCCTTGCCCTCCTTCTCCTCAACCTGGAGTGCGTTGACGAGCATGCGCAGCTGGCCGACGCGCTCCTTCTCGCCGGCCTTCATCGCCGTCTTCACGTCCTCCTGGACCTGCGCGAGGATGCTCATGGGCTAAAGCGTAGTCGGCGGGGTGGCTGCGCCGTTTGTCTCCAGCCCGGAGGCACGCAGGACAAGCGTCAGCGACGCCTCGGGGCCGGGCCAGGCCTCACGGACAAGGTCGATGCCCCCGCCGTGGACAACGAGTCGGAGAGCGAGTCCAAGGACGACAGCGTCATCGAGCTGTCCGATCCCGGGAAGGAAGTCCGGGACGAGGTCGATCGGGAGCGCGAGGTAGCCCAGGGCAATGAAGAGGGCGGCTCTCCTCGGCCGGGACAGGCGGCGATCTCGTGCGAGGCGAGAGATCAGGACGGCACAGTCCGGGATGAAACCTGCGAGCGCCCGGGCGTCCTCGCGACGGCCTGCGGCGATCAGGGCCGCGACGCTGACGACATACAAACCCAGGGCGATGAAGACGAGGCCCCAAGGCCAGAACGGGACGTCGTCGGGCCTGAGATCCGCCATCAGACCTCGATTGCAGCCTTATGGGGCCTATAGCCCCCAAAAGGCTGCAAACGGCTCATGGCAGGTCGACACGCTCGACGTCGCCGAGCGGCATCTGGAGGAACCGGGTCCCGAGTTCGCGGAAGCCGTCCGCGTTCCCCGTGCATAGGAATCGATAGGTCCCCTCCTCATTGCCGCCTTTCTCGAGTCCCGCCTCCGCCAGCACCCGCTGCGCCGTCCCGGCGATGGCGTGACCGGCCGTCACCAGCCGCACATCCCGGCCGAGGGTCCGCTGCAGCATCGGCGCAACCAGCGGATAGTGCGTGCAGCCGAGGATCACCGTGTCCACCTCCGCCCGCTTCAGGGGCTCGCAGTACGAGCGCACCATCTCGACGACGCTCTCCGAGAACGGGAACCCACGCTGGATGACCGCCGCCAGATCGGGAGCCTCGACCTCGGTGATCGTCAGGCGGCGGTGCTCCTCGGAGAGCGCCCGCAGATAGGCACCGCTCCGCACCGTCGCGGGCGTGGCGAGCACCCCGACGTTGCCGGACTGGGTGAGTGCTCCGGCGATCTCCGCCTCGGGCCTGATCACGGCGACCACCTCCACCCCGGCCTCCGCCGCGATCTCCCCGGCAACCTCGCGGCCCGCCGAGGAGGCGGAGTTGCAGGCGATCACCAGCAGCTTGGCCCCCCGGTCGAGCAGGAAACGGGTGATCTGCGCGACGTGATCGCGCAGCTCGTCGTTGGATCGAGCCCCGTACGGAAAGCGCGCGTCGTCCCCCAAATAGACGTAGTCCTCCGCCGGGAGCGAGACGAGGCACTCGTGGAGGACGGTCAGTCCGCCGACGCCGGAATCGAAGACGGCGATCGGAAGCTCGGCGCTCGGCGCAGGCGCCATCAGCCGGCCGTGCCGCTGCGCATCAGCAGGGCTCCCCAGTCGTTCTCCACACGGCGCACTGACTCGCTCAGTCCCGTCGGGGAGAACGCCTCAGCGACCCCGTCCATCTCGCCCTCCAGCATGCCCGAGCAGACCAGCGTGTCCGGAGCCTCCCCGGACGCGGCCAGGTGCACGGCGCACTCGCGAAGCAGGTTCCCGGTCAGATTCGCGACGACCGTGGGGGCCACGGGCGGCGGTCCCTCGCGGACGTCGATCCGCTCGATCGACATCTCGACGCCGTTGGCCTCCGCGTTCGCCTCGGCGGTCTCCAGCGAGGCCAGCTCCCGGTCACAGCCGGTGACCGGCGACCAGCCGAGCTTGGCGGCGGCGATCCCCAGCACACCGCTCCCGGTGCCCCAGTCGGCGATCGGGCCCGAGGCCTCACCGGCCTCCTCCAGCTCCACCAACAGCGCGAGGGACAACCGGGTCGTCGGATGGCCGCCCGTGCCGAAGGCGCGGCCCGGATCGACCACCACGTCGATCAGCCCCTCCTTGGGGTCCCACCAGGACGGACGCACACCGATCCGGCCCGAGACCTCGATGGGGCGGTGGAAGTCCGCCCAGCGGTCCGCCCAGTCGTCGGGGACCGAGGTGGTGGTGACATCGACGAGACTGCCTCCGGCGGCCGCCTGGAGCTCGCCCATGTCCGGAACCTCGCCCGGCGGCCCGTAGATGGCGAACTCGACCCAGCCCGGGCCCCGCTCCTCCTCGAGCCCGTTCGGGGCGAGCTCCAGAAGGTTCGCCATCACCGCCTCCGCATACTCCGGAGCGCAGCGAACAGCCAGGCGGATCACCTCCGCTGTGAAGGCTGTTGTTGCAGCGACTCGGCGAGGCGCTCCGCGGCCTCGCGCTGCTCGTCGTCCAGGTCCGTGGGCACAACCAGCTCGAAGACCACGTGCTCGTCGCCGCGCCTCCCACCGCGAAGCGGGGGGAGGCCGCGACGGCTGAGGACCGTCGTCTCGCCGTGCTGCGTGCCGGCCGGGACCTCGACGGCCACCTCCCCGTCGAGAGTCGGGACGAAGACCTCTCCGCCGACGATCGCGGTCGTCACCGGTACCTCGGCGCGGGCGATCAGCTCGGTCCCCTGCCGCGCGAATCGCTCGTCAGGCTCGATCCGGATCTCCACGTAGAGGTCGCCCTGCCTGCCGCCGGGCTCACCGACGTGGCCGGCGCCCGCAATCCGCACCCGCTGGCCGTCCTCGATCCCCGCGGGGATGTCCACCTCCCAGGCCCGGGACTCCGACACCCTGCCGGCCCCGTCGCAGCGCTCACAGGGGGTCTCGGGGATGCGCCCGTCGCCGCCGCAGCGGTCGCAGGGCATGGCGCGGACGACCTGGCCGAAGATGCTGCGACTGACCTCGCGGATCTGTCCGCTCCCCTCGCACTTGGGGCAGGTCTCGATCGGGGTGCCCGGCTCGGCGCCGTTTCCGCGACAGCGCTCGCAGGTCACCACCGCCTCGAAGGAGACCTCTCGCATCTGGTTCTCCAGGACGTCCTCCAGCGAGATCTCCACGACCGCGCCGATGTCCGCACCGGCTGCTGGTCCTCCGCCGAAGCCGCCGAAGGGATCTCCGCCCCCGAAGAGGGAATCGAAGATGTCCTGGATGCTGCCGAAGCCGCCCCCTGGGGTGAAGCCTCCGGATCGAAGGCCGTCGTGGCCGAATTGGTCGTAGGTCTGGCGGCGCCCGGTGTCCGAGAGCACCTCGTAGGCCTCGGCCGCCTCCTTGAACTTCTCCTCGGCCTCCGGATCGTGGGCGTTCACGTCCGGGTGAAGCTCGCGCGCCAGCTTCCGAAACGCCTTCTTGATCTCGCCATCGGAGGCGTTCCGCTCAACGCCCAGCACCTGGTAGTAGTCGCGCTTGGCCATCGCCTGGTCCTACTCGTCGTAGACCGTCTCGAAGAAGCGGGAGAGCTCGCCGGCCGCGCCCCTGACGTTGGCGATCGCGGTGGCGTAGTCCATCCGCAGCGGGCCGATGATCCCGACCGACCCGAGGTTGCGATAGCCGAGGCCGTAGTTGGCGCCGACCACGCTCACCGAGCGGAGCTCGGGTGCCGGGTTCTCGCCGCCGATCCAGACGAAGACGGAGCGGCGGTCGAGCGCGGTCCGCAGCGCGCGCAGGACGTTCACGCGGCGCTCGAGCGCGCGCATCAGCTCGTCGGCGTGCGGCAGATCCTGGAGATGCTCTTCCGACAGCAGCCGCGCCGTGCCATCGACGTAGAGGGTGTCCTCGGCGGACTCCTCGAGGTCGGTGAAGGCGCTCGAGATCTCGGAGAGGAAGCCCGTCTCCGCAGGGCCGAGCTCGGGATCGCGCACACGATCGGCCGCCATGCGCGCCCCGAGGCCGAGACCCGCGAGGCGCTCGTTCAGGTAGCTCGCGGCCCACTCGACCAGGCCGGTGTCGACCTCATCGTCGAAGCTGAAGACACGCTTGGTGACCCCGCCGTTGGAGGCGATCACCACGACCATCACCACCTTCGGCTGCAGGAGCAGCACCTCGATCCGGTGGATCGTGGCCGTGTGCAGTGGCGGCGCGGTGACCAAGGCGACCAGGTCCGTGACCTGCGAAAGGGTCGAAGTCGTCTCCCGAATCGCGACATCGACCTCTCGCCGCATGCGGGAGATCCCCAGCTCGCCCGGGACGGGCTGCGGGAGGCTGTCCTGCCGCGCCAGCAGCCGCTCCACGTAGAAGCGGTACCCCGTGTCCGTCGGGACGCGGCCCGCCGAGGTGTGCGGATGGGTGAGGAAGCCCTCCTGCTCGAGGCTCGCGAGCTCCGCGCGCACGGTCGATGCGCTCCAGTCGATGTCACCGCGGTTGGCGAGGGCGTGCGAACCGACCGGGCGCCCGTCGTCGACGTAGCGCTCGACCAGCAGCCGCAGGATCTTGCTCTGGCGCTCTGTCAGCACAGAGCTGATGATAGGAACGCGGCGCGCGCTAGTCCGCGCCGAGCTCGGCCTGGGCGTTCCTGATCACCTGATTGTCGCCCTGGGCAGCGACCATGTCGATCGTCACGCGGCCGTCGGCGGCCTCCTCCACCGTTCCGCTCACGACCAGTTCCTGCTCGGGAAAACCCATCCCCCTGAACTGGACGGAGAGCCGCTTCAGGGCTCGCGGATCGCCGTCGGCCAGCTGGGCGGCCCCCCTGGCGACCTGGGCCATCATCCAGAGGCCGTGCAGGATGTTGCCGGGGAGCCCGACCGCCTTGGCGAATTCCGGGTCGATGTGGATCGGGTTGAAGTCCCCCGAAGCGCCGGCGTAGCGATATGGCAGGTACTTGTCCGGCGTGACCTTCCACTCCGGGATGGAGTCCCCCTGCTTCAGGCTCTCGAGCTCGCTCACCTCAGACTCCTCTGACGATGTTGGTCCAGGTTCCCTTGACGACCTGAATGCCGTCCTGGTTCGTGGAAATGGTCTCGAAGACGTAGAAGCCCTTGCCGTCCTTCTCGTAGATCTCCGTGCAGGTCGCCGTCGTCTCGATCACGTCGCCATCGCAGACGGGCTCGTCCCACTCGAACTCCTGAGAGCCGTGCAGCATCGTGGCGAGGTTGATGTCGAGAGCCGGATCGAGGATCGCGGGTCCCATCGCTCGGGCGCTGTAGACGACGCAGAACATCGGCGGAGCGACCAGATCGCGGAATCCCGCGGACCTGGCCGCCTCGTGATCGCGGTGAACCGGGTTGGGAGCGCCGATCGCATCGGCGAACTCGCGGATCTTCTCCGCGCCGACCTCATAGGTCGCGGCCGGCCACTGCTTGCCGATTGCATCGGTCTTGACGGGCATCCCAGGCGCGCGATTTTATGCAGAGCGGCACGGCTCCGGCGGGCCGGGCTACCGTACGAATTGCGAGTGTCTCCGTTCCTGACCACCACCGATGCCGAGGGCGGGCTGAGATTCCGCTCATACGCCATTCCCCTGATGATCGGGCTGATCTGCGTGGCGATCGTGGCGTCGATGGCGCTCGGCGGCATCCTCGGCGCAGGCGTCGGCATCTCGGTGGGCGGGATCGCAGCCACCGCACTCGTCGTCTTCGCCTCCCGGGCGCGCCCTGATCGCAAGATCGAGGTCGCCGAGCATGACGACGCCGGTCATCGCGTGCTGGTCGTGGCGACGGCCGAGGCCACCGCGGCTTCCGCTCAGCGCATCGCCGCTCTCGCTGGGACCCCGGAGGACGTCCGGGTCCTGGTGCCGGTCCCCAGCCATCGCCTCGACCGGTGGCTTTCCGCCGAGGACGACGCTCGTCGCGAAGCGGAGGGCAGGCTGGCGCGATCCGCCGGCGCACTGGTGGCGGCTGGGCTCCCGGTGAGCGGATCGGTGGGCGACCACGACCCTGCCCAGGCGCTCGAGGACGAGCTGCGCGACTTCCCCGCCGACGAGGTGGTGCTGCTGATCGCCAACGGGAAGGATCCGCTCGCGAAGGTCGAGGGGCGGCTCGGCGTTCCCCTCAGGCGAGTCCGGATCTAGCTCTCCCGCTCCCGGGCCAACTCGACCGCCTCCTCCGGCGTCGGAAGCATCGCGAGGAAGTGACAGAGGCCGTCATCTCCGACATCGAAGAGGAAGGCGAGCTCCATGGTCAGCTCGATCCCCTCACGGCCGCGACCCTCCTGATGGATCGCCGTGACGATGTGCCGGTCTCCGACGGTGATCGTGTCGGTCACCTCGGCGGAGATCTGCTCCCAGGCATCCGTCCACGCGATGATCCACGCGACGAATCCGTCGTGACCGTGAAAGGTCCCGGCGTTCGCCATCTCCGGCGAGGCGTAGACCTCGATGTCGCCGGCCAGCGCAGCCACCATGGTGTCGGTGTCGCCCGCGTTGAAGGCCTCCATGCCGGCCCTGGCCAGGCTCTCGCGTTGCTCGGTGCTAGGCATCCCCGTCCATCTCGAGCACGGCGAGGAACGCCTCCTGCGGCACCTCGACGGCGCCCACCTGCTTCATCCGCTTCTTGCCCTTCTTCTGCTTCTCGAGCAGCTTCTTCTTCCGGCTGACGTCGCCGCCGTAGAGCTTCGCGGTCACGTCCTTTCGCACGGCCTTGACCGTCTCGCGGGCGATCACGTTGGCTCCGATCGCGGCCTGCACCGGGACGTCGAACTGCTGTCTCGGGATCGTCTTGCGAAGGCGCTCCACCAGGCTCCGGCCCTGGTCGTAGGAGGCCTCCTTGTGCACGATCAGAGACAGGGCGTCGACCTTGTCACCGGCGAGCAGCACGTCGAGCTTGACCAGGTCCGAGGGCCGGTTGCCGATCGGCTCGTAGTCGAGCGACGCGTACCCCTTGCTGCGCGACTTGAGCTGGTCGAAGAAGTCGAGCACGATCTCACCCAGCGGCAGGTCGTATTGGACCTGAACGCGAGTCGGCGAGAGGTAGTGCAGCCCGACGTGCTCGCCGCGGCGCTTCTGGCAGAGCTCCATCACCGGGCCCACGAAGTCGTTGGGGGTGATGATCGTGGCCCTGATGTAGGGCTCGGAGATCGATTCGATGGAGGCGGGATCGGGCATGTCGGTCGGGCTGCGAACCTCGATCACCTCTCCGGTGTTGATCAGCGTCACCTCGTAGCGGACGTTGGGCGTGGTCGCGAGCAGCTCGAGGTCGTACTCGCGCTCGAGCCGCTCGCGGACGATGTCCATGTGGAGCAGGCCAAGGAAGCCGCAGCGGAAACCGAAGCCGAGCGCGTCGGAGGTCTCCGGCTCATAGGAGAGCGCCGCATCGTTCAGGGCAAGGCGGTCGAGCGCGTCACGCAGGTCCGAATAGCGATCGGTGTCGATCGGGAAGAGCCCGCAGAAGACCATCGGGCGCACCTCGCGGTAGCCGGGCAGCGCGTCGGACGCGGCCCGCTCGCGGCTGGTCAGCGTGTCGCCGACCCGAAGCTTCGTGACGTCCTTGATCCCGGTGATCACGTAGCCGACCTCGCCCGCGGCCATTCCCTTCGCGGGGGTCATCTTCGGCGTGAAGAACCCGATGTCGTCAATGTCGGCCTGCGTACCCGCCTGCATTGCCTTGATCGGCTCGTCCTTCGTGAAGCGCCCGTCGACCATCCGGACGAAGGCCACGACGCCGCGGTACTGGTCGAACTCGGAGTCGAATATCAGTGCCCTGGGCGGTGATTCGGGCTGGCCCTGGGGCGGCGGGATCTGCTGGACGATCGCCTCGAGCACGTCGGTGACGCCCTCTCCGGTCTTCGCGGAAATCCGCAGGGCATCGGAGGGATCGCCGCCGAGCAGGTCGGCCACCTGGGTGGCGACCCCGTCGGGATCGGCGCCTGGCAGATCCACCTTGTTCAGGACCGGGATCAGCTCGAGTCCGGCATCGATCGCCGCGTACGCGTTTGCGACGGTCTGGGCCTCCACACCCTGCGCGGCATCCACGACCAGCAGAGCTCCCTCGCAGGCTGCGAGGCTGCGCGAGACCTCGTAGGAGAAGTCGACATGTCCGGGGGTGTCGATCAGGTGCAGGTGGTAGGTCTCGCCGTCAGCGGCTTGGAAGGCGACCCGAACGGCCTGGGCCTTGATGGTGATGCCGCGCTCGCGCTCCAGCTCCATCGAGTCGAGCATCTGTGGCACGTGCGTCCGTGCATCGACCGCCCCGGTGAGCTCGAGAATGCGGTCGGCGAGCGTCGACTTGCCGTGATCGATGTGGGCGATGATCGAGAAGTTGCGAATGCGGTCCATGGTCGGACTCGGAAGGGTAGGGTCACCGCGTGATCGACTGGGGACTGGGCAGCTACGAGCGAATCGCCAAGCAGCTTCTGCCCGCCGCGGAGATGGTCGTTGAAACGGCGGATCCCGTCCCGGGCGAGACGCTGGTGGACATCGGCTGCGGAACCGGCAACGCCGCGCTGCTCGCAGCCGAGCGCGGAGTTTCAGCAATCGGAGTGGATCCCTCGCAGCGGCTGCTGGAGGTGGCGTCCGCCGCAGCGGAAGAACGCGATCTCGACGCCGAGTTCGTGCTCGGAGAGGCGGCCTCGATGCCAATCTCCGACGCGGAGGCGGCCGTGGTCGTCTCGGTCTTCGGGGTGATCTTCGCCGACGACCCAGCGGCTGCCGCCGCCGAGATCGCAAGAGTGACCAAGCCCAGCGGTCGGATCGTGTTCGCCGCCTGGGTCCCAGGGGGACCGATCTCCGATGCGGTTCGTGTGAGCCGTGAGGCCATGGCCGAGATCCTCGAACAACCGCCGGCGTCCCAACCGTTCACCTGGCACGAGCACGTCTCGCTGGCCGGGCTGTTCGAGCCGCACGGCTTCGCAACGACCGTGACCGAGCACAGCCTTGCTTTCGGCGCACCGTCGGTGGACGAGTTCATGCGGATCGAGGGCGAGAACCATCCGCTCGCGGTCGCCGCTCGCCCGATCCTGGAGGACGCCGGCCGAGCTGACGACGTGCGCGAGGAGATGCGGCGCATCTACCTCGAGGGAAACGAGGACCCAGAGGCGTTTCGGCTGACGAGTCGCTACGTGATCGCAGAGCTCACGCGGTAGCCGGCGAGGAGAGGCCGTAGCGGGCCACGATGCGGTCGTAGTTCAGCCGCATCAACTCGATCACGTCGCGCACGTCCTCTTCCGTGTCGATCCGGCGCGCCGCCATGGCGTTCTTGCCTGGGAAGACCGGATGGTCGACCACACGCCCCTGCTCCCTGAGGGCGGCGCCGACCTCCTTGCCGAAGCTGAAGTGAGCGGCGTGATCACCGTGCAGATGACCGACCTCGTGGCCGTTCACCCGGAAGCCCCACTCGCCGCGCTTGCCGTACCCGGCCTCGACTCCCGGCCAGGAGGTGACTTCGCCGGTGATCACTTCGCTCGCAGTCCTGTCTTCGCTCATCTCGCCTCCCGGGGGTGTGGTGGAAGCCCTCAAGCTACAAGCTCAAGTGAGCTTGAAGTCAAGGCAGATTCCTGCTTCTCTGCCCGAATGCACGATCTCCTGACGATCAGCGAGGTGGCGAAGCGAAGCGGCGTCGCCGCCTCGGCGCTCCGCTTCTATGAGGACCGAGACCTGATCACCTCCGAGCGGGCAGGCTCCGGCCACCGCCGCTATCCGCGTTCGGTCCTCCGGCGGATCGCGTTCATCGTCTTCGCCCAGAGGATCGGCCTGAGCCTGAGCGAGATCGGCGAGGAACTCGCGAAGCTCCCTCCCGACCGCGCGCCGAATCGCAGCGACTGGTCGCGGCTCTCCGCCGGCTGGACGTCGCGGATCGACGAGCGGATCTCCGAGCTCGAGCGCCTGCGCGCTGGGCTGACGGAGTGCATCGGCTGCGGCTGTCTGTCCCTGGACCGATGCAAGCTGGCGAATCCAAACGACCGGGCCGCCGGCGCCGGGCCCGGCCCGCGCTACTGGGTCGGCGATCCGAGGCCCGCCTAGCCGCCGCGTCTTCAGCTGGGGGATGGGCGGGTGACCTGTGCGATCACGCGGGCTACGACCGGCATGTCGCGACGGCGCCAAACGTGTCGCTCCTCGAATGGCCAGACGTAGATTGGGCTGCCGTCGCGAATCAGCTCGAGCAGGCGAGGTTCTGCCAGCTCACGCGCAGACCACTCGTACAGGCATTGCAGGCGCGGAGCAATCACGGCGTAGTCGAGCATCCGGCCGAGACGCTGCTCGTCCGCGACATAGCGTTCGACGTCGCCGTCGAGCGGATATCGGTTCGGGAGCACACGTCGAAGTGAGAGGAAGACCCCTGTCATCCCGAGCCGCGGATCGCCCACCACGCGGCCTACGGGAGCCAATCGCCCCAGCGCGAGGCGCGGCTCCGCGACCAGTGCGTGCGCGTACAGCACGCGCAACAGGGCGACGTTGATGAAGAAGCGCTCCGGCGCGCTCTCTGCCTCGGCGAGTTCCCGATGCTCCAGGAAGCCGGCCACGATGCTTGCGTTGTGCGCTCGATACCAGTTGCGCGGCGTCGGGCTCGCGCCGAACTCGAGCCAGAGGCGCACCGCTTGCGACGAAGGCTCTCCAGCCAGGCCACCCAGGAGCGCGATGGTTTCGCATCCATCTCGCAGCAATCGCTCGTTGACCGCCCGCCACCACGCGCTGCCGGGCGGCGTGGCGTAGAGCGGATCGAGCACCCCGCGGCGGGCCTGCCACCGCATGAATGACAATGCCGCGCGCCGGAATGGCAGGTGTCGCGGCGCGCGGCCCGTCGGTCCGTGGAACACCCTGGCCATCAGCGCAAGGCGCGCCGCCGGATCGTCGCGCACGGCCGCGACCTGCCCCTCCGCCCGCCCGACCGCGTCTGCATTCTGATTCATCCCAGGGAAGTGGCAGCGCTCGCGCTCAGGGGACTCGCGCTAGATCCGCCGCACCAGTCTCGTGATCTGGGTCGCCTCGGGAACGCGGAGGGCCAGGACCGCACCGAAGTAGGTCGCGAACCCGGCGGCGAGCGCGACGCCGAGCGAGATGATCTGCGCGATCGTGCCGCGGCCGAGCGCCTGGTCCAGCCCGTCCCAGACGAAATAGCTGACTCCCGCGAGCAGCGCGGCGGCGAACAGCACTCGGGCCGCGGTCGCGAACAGGCGCCGCAGCTCCAGTCCGTCGAGCTGGCGGCGCAGGATGACCACCTCCGCGATGACGCTCGAGACCGTGGCGATCACCGTCGCCGCGACCACGCCGCCGATACCGAACGGCGAGTAGAGGGCGAAGGAGAAGATGATGTCCACGACCAGGTTGGAGCCGGCCACCACGGTCGGGATCCAGGGACGCTGCAGGCTGAAGAAGGTGCGCGTCAGCATCAGGTAGAGGCCGTTGAACGGGAGCGAGAACGCGAACCAGAAGAGCGCCTGCGCGACGAGGTGTGTCTGGTGGGCGTCGAACGCACCTCGCTGGTAGACGAGCCGGGTCATCGGTACCGAGAGCACCAGTACGGCTGCAGCAGCGGGAATCAGGAGCAACAGGATCTGCCGCATCCCGTTCGCCATCGTCCTGCGGAGATTCGCCCACTCCTGGCGAGCCGCGAAGCGAGCCAGAGTCGGAAACGTCACCGTCGCCACGGCCACGGAGAAGATGCCCTGAGGCAGCATGTAGATGCGGAACGCCTTGTCGATCGCGGCCGGGGCCTCGGTCGAGACCAGCGTCCCGACGATGCTGTTGAGCAGCAGGTCGAAGTTGATCAGGCCGAGGCTCAGGGTCACCGGCAGCATCAGGAGCAGAACCCTCTTGACCTCCGGGATGTGCCAGTCGAAGTCCCTGGTCAGCTTGAACGGCGTGTGGCGCAGGTCCCAGGCCGGGATCGCGAGCTGGACCACGGTTCCGACCAGGACCCCGATCGCGTAGGCGTAGATCCGATCGTTGCCGTGGAAGGCCGGCTCCAGCAGGACCAGCACCGCGATGATCACCACGTTCCAGAAGAACGGCGAGATCGCGAAGGCCGCGAAGCGGTCGTAGCTGTTCAGGACCCCCACCACCATCCCCGTCGCCCCGAGCAGGATCAGGATCGGGAAGAGAATCTGCGAGAGCGTGACCGTCAGGTCGAGGATCTCGCCGCTGAAGCCGGGGGCGAAGAGCGGCGTGATGACCGGCGCCAGCAGGATGAAGAGCGCGGTGATCGCCCCGAGGACCAGGGTGACCATGTAGATCAGGGTCGAGGCGAGCCGGAACGCCTCCTTCTTGTTCCCCTTCTCGAGCTCCTCCGTGAAGACAGGCACGAAGGCGGCCTGGATAGCCGCATCCGCGAACAGCGAGCGGACCAGGTTCGGCACCTGGAAGGCGATGGTGAACGCCGACATGGGTCCCGTGATGCCGAAGTAGCTGGCCGCGACGATCTCCCGCACCAGGCCGGCGACGCGTGAGAAGGCCGTGGCGATCGAGAAGAACGCCGTCGAGCGGCCCAGGCGCCCCGCCTTCTCGTCGAACTCCGGAGGGATGAACGGGCTGGTCGGCGTCGGCGCCGGGATCGCCATGAAGGTCGAGGTATCCATCGAGACCGCCTCGTGGCGGCGCTCTATGCGCTCGGCCTCCAGCAGGCGGGCCTGCTCCAGGTCCGCGTCGAGATCCAGGGTTCCACCCATCTCCTCCTCGAGATCCGGCGGAATGAACGGACGCCCGGGATCCCTGGGGCGCTCCTCCGTCTGCGGCTCATCCTCTTCGCCTCCGCCGACGGCCTGAAACTCCTGCGTTGAAGGGTCAAACGGCTCCGGCGGCGTCGGAGCATCACCGAAGTCGTCGTCGCGGTCGGTCATTGCTCTATTCTCTTCGCCGCCCGCCTCGCGGGTCTTTTCATGGCCAATATCGCCTCACAGAAGAAGCGGAACGCCCGCACCGAGCGTGAGCGGGCCGAGAACCTGCGCTTTCGGAGCTCGGTGAAGACTCATTTCAAGCGGCTCGAGTCGGCCATCCAGTCGGGCAATGCCGAGACGATCGCCTCCGAGCACAAGGCGCTGGTCTCGCGGATCGACAAAGCGGTCCAGAAGGGCGCCCTGCATCGAAATACCGGGGCGCGCAAGAAGTCTCGCGCCGCAAGCATCGCCGCAGCGGCGAGCGAGTAGCGCGCCTCACCGCAGCGCCCAGGCGAGCGGCTCGGTGTCGTCAGGCACCAGGCCGATGGCCCTGCGAAGAGACAACGTGAAGGCCACGCCCTCGGCGTAGTCGGATCCGCCGCGCGACCAGAGCTCGAGATCGGCCAGCGCCCGGATCGACGCGTCCAGGTCCTCGGGGGTGCGGCCCTTGACCTTCGAGACGAGCATCTTCGCCGCGTAGGGATGCATCGAGAGGCCCTTCGCCACCTCGGCGGCGGGTCTTCCCGCCTCCAGCTCGGTCGCGGCGCGCAGAGCCTGGCGAAGCCTCGGTGCCAGTGAGTAGACGATTCGCGGCAGCGCTTCGCCCTGGGTCACGAGCACCTCGGCCACCCGCATCGTCTCGGCCTCGTCGCCGGCAACCACGGCGTCGGCGAGGGTCCAGATCGCCTCCTCGGAGGTGTCGGCGACCATGGACTCGAGGTCCGGCACCCCGACCTCCCCTCCGCTCCCAGCCCAGAGCGCGAGGCGCTCCAGCTCGGTCCGCAGGCGCACCGGCCTGGGGCCGAGACGCTCCACGAGCAGCCGCGCGGCTGCCGGCTCGAGCTCGAACCCGAGCTCTCTGGCATCGGCGACCAGTTGCTTGGGCAGCTCGCGCTCCCTCGGAGCGTCGAAGGAGAGCACCTCGCCGCCGGCCTTCTCGACCGCCTTCACCAGCCCCGCGGGCGCCTTGCCGTGGGAGACCAGCGCGAGCGTGGTCTCCGGAGGGATCTGGGCCAGCGCGGCGACGGCGCGTTCGGTGTCCGCCTTGCCCCAAGCGTCGATACCGTCGACCAGCAGGTAGCGGCGCGACGCGATCAGGGAGATCGCGGCAAGCGAATTGACGAGCGCCTCGACGTCCGGCGCACGCCGCCCCTCCCCGGCCTCGAACAGCTCGAGTGCGCCGGGTCCGCCCTCCCGCTCCGCGCGCTCTCGGAGGCGGCTTCGGGTCCGGGCGATCTTCGCCTCGTCGGTTCCGGCGATCAGATACGCCGGCTTCATCTCGGGATCGGGCATTCGGCTGAGTCTAGGCCCGCGCCTGGATGCGGCCCGAGCTCACCCAGGGGCGAGCGGCTGCCCCTGTACGGCCAGGGTGCGACTCTGGCCCGCCTTGCAGGTCTGCTTCGCACCGTGTGCGCGCACCTTGCGTTGGGCCACCGCGGCGTAGTAGCTGCCCGTGAAGGCCGGCTTGACCAGGTCGATCTGGAACTTGCCCTTCCCGCCGGTCCGATGCACCGAGAGCGGCTGGGTCTGGAGCGTGCTCGGGTCCGTGTAGTACAGCGTCACGACCCGTTTGGCGATGCACTTGCCCAGCTTCGAGGAGACCTTCCCGGTGAACCGGGTGCTCGAGTTCTGGGTCAGCGAAGAGGTCGTGTGCCAACCCCGCTTCCCGTGATGCTTCGTCTTCGCGTCCGCCGCGACGGTGGCCATCCCGAGCGCAATCACGAGTACGAGCGCAACTGCCGCTGCACGTCTTGGTCCCGCCATCCCCGGACAGGCTATCCGCGGGCACTGCTCACAGTCCAGCGGGAACCGTTCGCGTCGATGTCGATCTCTCCCTCCCGATCCGTCCTCATGGCGGGAACATCGTGGGAGCGGAGCTCGTCGAGGGTCGCCTCCGTGGGGTGCCCGTAGGAATTGCCCGCGCCGACGGAGATCACGGCCAGCTTCGGGACCGACCGCTCGAGCAGCGGACCGAGCCCGTCGTCCGCGGAGCCGTGGTGCGCGACCTTGAGCACGTCGATCGGTCCCGGATCCATCGGCACGCTCTCGGCCTCGGCGTCGCCGGTGAGCAGCATCGAGAAGTGCCGCCACTGCGCCACGAGCACGACGCAGAGCAGGTTTGGGTCCTCGCCCGTCTCTCCCAGCAACTCCCGCGGGGGCCAGATGGCGCTCAGATGGAGTGAGCCGGAGTCGATCTCGCCACCCTCAGCGAGCCGGTACGGCTGGGCGCCCGCTGCGAGCGCGGCGCCGCGAAGACGGGGATCGTCCCGGCCGTAGACCAGGCGATCGACCCGGACCGATTCGAGCAGCTGCCCGAGATCCCCGGCGTGGTCGGATTGGTCGTGGCTGATCACGATCGCGGCGAGGGAATGGATCCCGAGCTCGCTCAGGCGATCCTCGACCCCGTCGCCCGGCGGCCCCGTGTCCACGAGCACCGGATCGCCGTCGGGTGGATCGAGCAGGATCGAGTCTCCCTGCCCGACGTCGAGGACGCGAATCGTCAGATCGCCGGGCGGGGGCGCCGGGGCGGACGTCGATCCGAACGGCCACCAGGCCAGGAGGCCGAGGACGACCGCGGTGAACGCGGCCGGTGCGAGTAGCCGTCTGATCGCGAGCTCGCCTCGGCCCGCGAGCCCGTGAAGCAACAGCTCCATCCCGGCGATCAGGGCCGCATATGCCCCGATCACCCCCCAGATCGAGCCGAGATGCACGCTGAGCAGGGCCCAGCTCGGGGCCGCGAACCAGTGTGCGATCTGCGCGATGTACGCCAAGCAGAGCGAGTCGAGCCAGTTGAGTGGCTCCACGGGGAGCAGCGGCAGCTGTCCAGCGATCCCCGCCAGCATGCCGAGCCACATCGCCGGAGCCACGGCGGGCGCCGCGAGCACGTTGGCCGGCAGGGCCGATGGCGACAGCTGGTCGAAGGCCTCGGCCATCAATGGGGCCGTGGCCACTGTCGCCGCCGTCGTCACGGCGATCGCCTCCGCCAGCGCCGCACGAGCCGAACCCCTTTGCGCCGCGCCCGAGAACAGCGAGGCGAGGCGCTTCGACCAGAGCATGATCCCGATCACCGCAGCGAAGCTGAGCTGCCAGCCGACGTCGCCGTCGGCGCGCGGGTTGATCGCGAGCGTGATCGCCACGGCGAGGAGCACCGCGTACCAGCGAGAGCGCGGCCGGTCGGCCAGGGCGGCGATGAGGCCGGCGGCCCCCATCACCCCGGCGCGCTGAATCGACGGCCCCGCCCCCGTGACCGGGACATAGAGGGCGATCAGGAGGAGCGCGCCGAGCAGCCGGGCACGGAGCGGCAGGCCGAGCAGCGCCAGCAGGGGCCAGGCGAGGACGCAGAGCAGAATCACGTTCTCGCCGCTCACCGCGAGCAGATGCGTGAGGTTCGAGCGCTGGAAGTCCTCGCGGGTCCGGTGGTCGATCCGATCGTCCTCGCCGAGAACGAAACCGCGCGCCAGTGCCGCCTCCCGGCCGGGCATGCCGCGCCCGAGTGCCGATTCGGCCCGTGCCCGGATCCCGTCGATCCAACCCTCCAGCCCTCCGCGGCGCCCTCCCGGCTGGTCCAGCCGCTCGGTCCGCAGCGTCATCGCGATCCCCTGGCGGCGCAGGTAGGCGGCGCGCCAGGGCTCCGGGGACTCGAGCGTGCCGTCCAGCCGAACCTCGGTCCCGATCGGAAGGTCGGGAACGGGCTCAGGCGCCACCGCAAGCACGGGTCCGTCGGGCGAGTCGACCCGCACGTCGACCTCGTCGCCGTTGCGGCGCGGGACGCCCGCGACGAAGCCGTCCACGGTGATGGCCTGCCCCGGGCGGGCCTGCAGTGCGCCCCCGTCGATCGCATGCAGGCGGGCGCCTCCCGCCAGCAGACCGGCCAGCGCGGCCACCAGGGCGACGACCGCAAGCCAGGCGAGCTCGGCGCCGCCCGTCTGGCGCGGCCGCGCGGCCGCCAGGCCGATCAATGCGATCGGCCCAGCGCCCACTGCTCCAAGCGACGGCTCGGCACCCACGAGCGGCGCGAGCGCGAGGCCGATGGATGCTCCCGCGAGGATGGCGAAGCGCCATTCGCGAGTCCAGCGTCCCACGCCGGCGGCCCCTGGCGGCGTTGGTTTCACCCAGTGGTCACGTGGTACGCGGGGGTGAACGAGAGCTTCGAACTGGAGGAGTGATGACGATGAACCGCGAGCAGACACGCAGCTGGACGCGACGACGCGCCCCGACCGACCGCGGCGAGCAGGGCCGGCTCGACCGGCGGCGAGCCCGGATGCAGGCGGCCGAGGGCCACGCGGGCAGCATCCCGCGGGGCAACCAGCCGGCCGAGGAGGCGAATGTCGGCCAGCGCCGGAACGAGTGGGAGCGCCTGCTCGGGCATTGACCCGATGGCCACGCTCAGGGCTGCAGGGCGGCCCTGAGCGTCTGCATGGTGGAGGGGCCGATTCCGGCCACCTCATCCAGCTGATCGATCGAGGAGAGGCCACCGTGCTGGTCGCGGAACTCGATGATCTTCTGGGCCGTGACCGGGCCGATGCCGTCGATCTCGTCGAGTTGGTCGGCGGTCGCGCTGCCCAGGCTGATCGGGCCGCTCTGGCCGCCCGAGGCCGAGCTCGACGCGACGGCACCAGGGCCGGGCACCACCACCTGCTGCCCGTCGCTGAGCCGCGCCGCCAGGTTGATCGCATCCTGGTCGGCGCCGCCGGCGAACCCGCCGGCTCGCCTGACGGCGTCCGTCACCCGTGACCCGGCCGGCAGCCGATACACGCCGGGGCGCCGGACGTCGCCCGCGACATGAACCACGACATCCCGCGTGCCCGTCGCCCCATGCGACGAATCAGCCGCGAAGCTGACCTCGGCGCCTCCTGCCGAACCGCCGCCGCCTGAGCGGATCCAGCGGGCGCCGACCACCAGCACCGCGATCGCGATCGCGGCGTAGAGGAGCAGCTGTGAGCGGCTCAGCCCGGGCACGCGGGGAAGCGTGAGGGGCCGCCCTTCATGGATCGCTGCCGCTTCGTGACAAATCAGCGACGAGTGGCCGAGGGCTCAGCGAATCTCGAAACCTGTCAGGCCCTCCGGCTCCTCATCGGTCACCTCGACTGAGCTCGACCTCCGCCCTGCCCGGGCCGCTGCGACAGAACTCGACCATCTGCTCGACCGCTCCAGGCTCGCCCTCGAACACCGCCTCGACCGTCCCGTCGGATGTGTTGCGGACCCACCCGGCCACGCCGAGCGCCTCGGCACGCCGCCTGGTCGTGTCCCGGAAGAACACCCCCTGCACGCGCCCTCCGACCGTCGAGGACCCGCCTGCAAGGGCCACGGGGTCTAGTCCTCTTCGTCGTATTCGGATGCGACGCCGACGCCCGAGCGGCCGAAGACCTCGGAGACCGCGACGGGCGGCGACTGCACCGACACGCAGCACAGGTCGGGCGAGTTGCCGTTGGCGATCGAGTGGTCCGTGGCCGGTGGGACGAGGATCAGGTCGCCTTCGGAGATCTCCTGCGTATCTCCGGCGACCGTCATGGTGCCGCGGCCGCTGGCCACGATGTAGACCTGCTCGGACTCCTCATGCGAATGCAGGACCTGATCGCTGCCCCCGGGTACCTGCAACCAGGTCACGGACATGTTCCGGGAGCCGAGCTCACCGGCATCCATGAGGATGTGGTTACGAAGCCGGTGCCACTCCTCAGTGGGAGCCTCCTCGAGCCGCCTGACCAGCACCCGGCCTTTCTACCAGATCATCCTTTTACGACAAAGTTCACCAAGCGGCCAGGCACGACGATCTCCTTCGCCACGGCCTTGCCGTCGAGGTGGCGCTGGACGTTCTCGGACGCGCGCGCCAGCTCGAGCAGGTCCTCCTGTGCCGCGTCGGAACCGACCTCGATCCGGTCCCTGAGCTTGCCGTTGACCTGGACGACGAGCATGTAGGTGTCCCGCTCGAGCAGCTGCGGGTCCGCCTCGGGCCAGGGCTGCTCCCAGACCCGCTGCCCCTCGAGCCACTCGTAGACCTCCGAGCACAGGTGCGGGGCGAACGGGAAGAGCAGGGAGACCGCGGTTGAGGTCGCGAAGCGGACCGAGGCCACCCCGACGGGATCGTCGTAGAGGGCGTCCTTGAGCCGGTAGATCTCGTTGACGAGCTCCATCACCGCAGAGATCGCCGTGTTGAACTGGAAGCGGGGGTCGATGTCCCGGGTCACCTTGTCGATCGCCCAGTGGGCCTTGGCGAGGAGCTGCCTGGCTTCGCCATCAGAAGGCGCGTCCTCGCCTTCGGCTGCGGGCGCGCCAACCTCCTTGGTCCGCTCAGTGACCTCCCTCCCCAGGCGCCAGAGCCGCGAGAGGAACCGGAAGATGCCCTCGGCGCCCTCGTCCGACCAGTCGCCGCCCTTGATCGGCGGGCCCATGAAGCAGATGTAGGTCCGCAGGGTGTCGGCGCCGAATCGCTCGACGTATTCGGCCGGGCTGACCGTGTTGCCGCGGGACTTGGACATCTTCGCTCCGTCGCGGGTGATCATTCCCTGGGTGAAGAGGTTGGCGAACGGCTCGCGATCCTCCAGCAGATCCATGTCATGCAGCGCCTTGACGAAGAAGCGCGCGTACATCAGGTGGAGGATCGCGTGCTCGACGCCCCCGATGTACTGGTCGACTGGCATCCAGTAGTCGGCGACCTCGCGCCCCCAACATTCCTCGTCGTTGCGTGGATCCAGGTAGCGCAGGAAGTACCAGGAGGAGTCGACGAAGGTGTCCATCGTGTCCGTCTCGCGGCGTGCCTTGCCTCCGCACTTCGGGCATTCGGTGTTGACCCAGTCCTCCGCCGCCGCCAGCGGGCTCTTCCCCTTGGGCGCGTACTCCTCGATCTCCGGGAGCAGCACCGGCAGCTGGTCCTCGGGGACGGGCACCATGCCGCACTCGTCGCAGTAGAGGATCGGGATCGGGGCTCCCCAGTAGCGCTGGCGGGAGACCAGCCAGTCGCGGAGGCGGTAGTTGACCGCCTGCTTGCCGCGATCCTCCGAGGCCAGCCAGTCGATGATCTCGCCGTAGGCCTCGCGGTTGTGCTTGCCGTCGAAGCGGCCGGAGTTGACCATCGTGCCGTCGCCGGAGTAGGGCAGGCCCTCGTCGTCACGGGACTGCTCGGGATCGGTGCCCTCGATCACGCGCCGGATCGGCAGGTCGTACGCCTTGGCGAACTCGTAGTCGCGCTCGTCGTGGGCGGGCACGGCCATGATCGCGCCGGTGCCGTACTCCATCAGCACGTAGTCGGCGACGAACATCGGGATGCTCTCGCCGTTGACCGGGTTGATCACCTCGCGGCCGAGCGGGACGCCGGTCTTCTGGCGCTCCTCGTCGGCGCGGTCCTCGGCCGTGGTCCGTGCCGACTCGTTGACGTACTCACGGACCGCCTGCTCGTGCTCGGTGCCCGCAGCCAGCTGCTCGACCAGCGGGTGCTCCGGCGCGACGACGAAGAAGGTCGCGCCGAACAGCGTGTCCGGGCGCGTGGTGAAGACGGGGAAGTCGAGATCCAGCTCCTCGCAGCGAAAGATCACCTCGGCGCCGTCGGAGCGCCCAATCCAGTTGCGCTGCATGGTGATCACGTTCTCCGGCCACGACTCGAGCAGCTCGAAGTCGTCGAGCAGCTGCTGCGCGTACTCCGTGATCCGGAAGAACCACTGCTCCAGCTGCCGCAGCTCGACCAGCGTTCCGCAGCGCTCGCAGTGCCCGTCGATCACCTGCTCGTTGGCCAGCACGGTCTGGTCCTTCGGGCACCAGTGCACGGGCGCCTCGTGACGATGAGCGAGGCCGCGCTCGTAGAGCTTCAGGAAGATCCACTGCGTCCAGCGGTAGTACGAGGGCTGATGCGTCCCGAACTCGCGGCTCCAGTCGATCGAGATGCCCCAGCGCTTGAATTGCTCGCGGAAGGAGGCGATCGACTTCTCGGTCGCCTCGCGGGGATGCTCGCCGGTCTGGATCGCGTTGTTCTCGGCCGGCAGGCCGAAGGCGTCGTAGCCCATCGGGTGCAGGACGCTGAATCCGCGCCGGCGCCGGAAGTGGGCGATGGCGTCACCGACCGAGTAGGTCTTCAGGTGGCCGACGTGGGGCTCGCCGGACGGATAGGGCAGCATCTCGAGCACGTAGCTCTTGGGCTTGGTCTCGTCGAACTCGGGGAGGCCGGGATTGGCGACCTCCCAGGTGCCCTCCGCGTCCCAGACGAGCTGCCACTTGCGCTCGATCGCCTGGGGGTCGTAGCGCTCGGTTGTCTCGTTGTCCGCCATGGCGAGCCAGTTTACGAGCGGCGTATATTCAGCCACAGGCGAGAGAGAAGGAGGAACTGGGATGTCGAGGTTGATCAGGCTGGATCGCACCGGCCACACGGAGTTGGCGAGCTGGACGGATGAGGACGCCCAGGCGCAGCAGGCGGCGATCGAGGCGTTCCGGCGGGAGCTCGACCAGGGCATGGTGGCGAGCGCCACGCTGGCCGACGGCTCGGCCGAGGTCGTGCGCCAGCTGCCGCTCGAAGCCGACCTCGTCGTGCTGCGGCGCCCGATCGCGGGAGGCTAGGACCCGGATGGAGGCAGGCGTACTCGCCGAAGCCGCGGCGATGCCGTGGCGGCGGCGAGCGAGTGAGCGCAGTCTGGCAAGGAGGGACGAATCTGGACGCTCTGGAGCGTCGCGCTCGTCGTCACCTTCGGGCTGCCGGCGGCGCTGCTGGTCTGGATCCAGCCGCTGGCGTTCCCCGTCTCGGCGATCTTTCTCGGTCACGCGATCGCCGTGCTGCATCTGCAGGCTCGGCGAGGTGCGCGCGGCGTGAAGCCGATCGGTGGTCCGGAGAGCCCTGAGGACCGCAGGGCACTCGGGTTGCTCGGTGATCTCGTGGGCCACGATGAGCGTGAGCTGCTCGCCGGCACCGGTCTGGCGCTGCAGCAGGGGCGGCTGGGGTCATGGCTGGTGGGTCAGGAGGGGGCCATCCTCGTGCGCCCGGGCGGACATCGCGTCCATTGCTTCTGCGTGCGGGTGGGCGAGGGCGGCGACCTGCCGCCTGCCGACCGAGTGGCACACCTGCTGCTGGCCCTGCGCGAGGATGAGCAGGGTTTCGCGACGGTCGCCAACCGGAACTTCTCGGGGGCCACGTGGCGTCTCAGGCTGCAGCTGCCGGCGAGCGCACGTTCGGCCCTGAGCCCGGCCTGCCCTGAATCGAGCCCGGAACCGCTGAGACGCGCGGTCTAGTTCTCCTCGTCGTGCTCCCGGACCTTCTCCTCGATCTGCTGCATCACGTTCGGATCGCGGAGCGTGGTCACGTCGCCCAGCTCGCGGCCCTCTCCGATGTCCCGGAGGAGGCGGCGCATGATCTTGCCGGAGCGCGTCTTCGGCAGGTCGCCGGCCCAGATGATGCGCTTCGGGCGGGCGATCTTCGAGATGCGCTGAGCGACGTGCTCGTTGATCTCCTTCGTGATCTCCTCGGAGCCGTCGAGGTCGCCCTCGAGCGTGACGAAGGCGCAGATCGCCTGCCCGGTGTCCTCGTCGGCGATGCCGATGACGGCGGATTCGGCCACCTTCGGGTGGGAGACGATCGCCGACTCGACCTCCGCCGTGGAGAGCCGATGGCCTGAGACGTTGACGACGTCGTCCACGCGGCCGAGGATCCAGAAGTAGCCGTCCTCGTCTCTGCGCGCCGCGTCACCGACGAAGTAGGTCGTCTCGTCCCACTTCGAGTAGTAGGTCTCCTTGAATCGCTCGTCCTCCTTGAACAGGGTGCGGAGCATTCCCGGCCAGGGGCGCCTCAGTGCAAGGAGGCCCTGGTCGCCATCGACCTCCTTGCCCTCGTCATCGAGAACGGCGGCGTCAATGCCGGGCAGCGGCTTCGTCGCCGACCCCGGCTTGGCCGGGGTGATCCCCGGCAGCGGGCTGATCAGGATGTTGCCCGTCTCCGTCTGCCACCAGGTGTCGACGATCGGGCAGCGCTCGCCGCCGATCACCTCGTAGTACCAGAGCCACGCCTTGGGGTTGATCGGCTCCCCGACGGTGCCCAGCAGGCGCAGCGAGGACAGATCGTGCTTGCCCGGATACTCGAGGCCCCACTTCATGCAGGCGCGGATCGCGGTCGGCGCCGTGTAGAAGATCGTGACCTTGTTGCGCTCGATGATGTCCCACCAGACGTCCTTGTCCGGATAGTCGGGGGCACCCTCGTACATGACACCGGTGGCGCCGTTGGAGAGCGGCCCGTAGACGATGTAGGAGTGGCCGGTGACCCAGCCGACGTCGGCTCCGCACCAGAAGACGTCCGACTCCGGCTTCAGGTCGAAGACGTAGCGGTGCGTGAACGTGACACCGAGGAGGTAGCCGGCCGTGGTGTGCAGGACCCCCTTGGGCTTGGCGGTGGAACCGGACGTGTAGAGGACGAAGAGCGGGTGCTCTGCCTCGAGGGGCTCGGGCGGGCACTCCGCGTCGGCCCTCTCCATCTCCTCGCCGAACCAGACGTCGCGGCCGTCCTTCATCTCGCAGTCGGTGTCGGTGGCCTTGACGACGAAGATCGTCTCGATCGAGTCCAGGTCGCCGATGCCCTCCTCGTCGACGGCGCTCTTGATCGGGGCGGTCTTGCCCTTGCGCCGGGCGCCGTCCACCGTGATCAGGGCCTTGGCGTCCGAGAACTCCATGCGCTCCTTGACCGCCTCCGGGGAGAAGCCGCCGAAGACGACGTTGTGGGGGGCGCCGATGCGGGCGCAGGCCAGCATCGAGATCAGGACCTCGGGGATCATCGGCAGGTAGATGCCGACCACGTCGCCCTTGCCGATGCCGCGCGCCTTGAGCGCGTTGGCGAAGCGCTGCACGTCGCCGAGCAGCTCGGCGTAGGTGATGTCGCGCTCCTCGCCCTCCTCACCGCGCCAGTGGAAGGCGACGCGGTCGCCGTTGCCGGCCTCGACGTGGCGGTCCAGGCAGTTGTAGGTGACGTTCAGCTTGCCGTCCGCGAACCACTTGTAGAACGGCGCGTTGGACTCGTCGAGCGCCTGGGTGGGCTTCTCCATCCAGTCGATCAGCTCGTCGGCCTGCCGCTGCCAGAAGCCCTCCAGGTCCCGCGCGGCCTCCTCGTACATGGATTCGTCCTGGACGAGTGCCTGCTTCCGGAACTCGTCCGGCGGCGGGAACTTCTCGATGTCGAGCATCGACTCGAGTTGCTTCTCGAGGTTCTCACTCTTCATCTCAGTAGCCATCTCTCCTCACTCCTTCTCTCAAGTTCGTGGAGGCAACCTACTCGCCACGACCGGCCGGGTCCATGATCGACCCGGCCGGCGTCGCGTTACTCGTCAGTGGAGCTCCTTCACCGGCAATATCACCCGGCCGAACGTCTTGTTCGTCACCGAGGCGAACGATGCGTACCAGGCGGCGATCGCGGTTGCGATGCCGAGCCAGCCACCGATGTGGATGATCGTCGAGTTGTCTGCCGAATTGCCGATCCCCAAGACGATGAAGGTCGGCGCGAGCAGCAGGAACACGAGCGCCACCGCCGCGCTTACGCGCAGTGACGGGATGATCATGTACGCGGTGAATATGCCCCAACCGATCAGGTAGAGACCGACGGCGTTGCCCAATTGAGCTGCGGGCACCGAACCGGCCAGGAACTGATCGAATACGAACAGGGAGATCCAGAACGCACCGAACGAGGTAAATGCCGTGGCCCCGAACGTGTTGTTGTTCTTGAACTCCCACATACCAGCGAGCACCTGTGCCAATCCGCCATACGCAAGGGCGAGGCCGAGAACGACGGGCTCACCACCCTTGTTGACCAGGTCGGCGTTGAAGAAGCTCAGGACGAACGTGGTCAGGGCGAATGCCGCGAGGCCCAGCGGGGCTGGGTCTGCGATCGGCTCGGCGGCGAGCCTGATGCTCTCCACCGCGCTTTCGCCTGCACCCACGTCGTTCGAGCCCCCCCTGCGTCGACGAGCGGTCGTGGCTTCCATAACTCACCTCCTAGCTGGCCCACTCATTGGGCCAACCAGGGATGTGAATACCCAGGTGTGAGCAGTTGCTAACGCAAAACGGCTAGAGGCCGGCGGCTTCGGCCAGCAGGCCGACCTGCGCGGGGTCGCTGCTGCACGGGAAGAGGATCAGCTCGTCGCATTTCCACTCCTCATACGCCTTGATGAACGCCTTGATGCTGTCGGCGTCCTTGGGGGCGCCGCCGGCGATTCCCTGAACCGCAGCGTCCCCCAGCCAGCCGTAGTAGTCGCCGACGTAGGCCTGGGCGGTCGCCTCTGCGTCGGGGCCGAGGCAGAAATAGCCGAGGGCCAGGGTCCGGGGCTGGCCGTCGCGGCCGGCCTTCTTCCAGGCGTCGTCGAGGTTGGAGACGTCCGCTCCGAACTGGGAGGCGCCGGAGCCGCCCTGGGTCCAGCCGTCCCCGTACTTGGCCGCGCGCTCGAAGGAGGCCTCCACGGCTCCGCCGACCATCAGGGAGGGGCCCTTTCCGGAGGGGCGGGGACCGACCTTGGACTCGAGATCGCCCTCGGCGTTCCAGATGTCGCGGATCTTCGCCAGGGCGTCGTCGAGCCACTTGCCGCGGCCGGACATGTCGAGGCCGCTGATCTCGTAGTCGTCCTCGCGGCCGCCGATCCCGATGCCGAGGACGGCGCGATCGCCGCCGCCCAGGGCGTCGAGGGAGAGGAACTGCTTGGCGACCATCGCGGGGTTCTGGCGGATCGGGCCGAGCAAGACGTCGGTGACGAGCTTGATGCGCTCGGTCACCGCGGCGGCGGCGGAGAGCGCCACCACGGGCTCGTAGTTGGGGAAGACGATGCGGTCGATCGTTCCGAGGGATGAGAAGCCGGCGTCCTCGGCCGCGCGCGCCCAGTCGGTGAGCTGATTGCCGGTCGTCCCCGGCACTGTGTTCGGCAGTCCGATTCCGAGCTCCATGCGTTCCTTTCGTCGACCTACAGTGGGGTTGGTGGCTCCTGGGGAACCTACCGAGGTTGTTGCGTGGGCAAACGAATTGCTGGAAACCGCGCGGGTCGGCAGGCTGGGGCTGGTCGATGAGGAGGGGGCACCGCGGGTGCTGCCCGTGACGTTCGCTCTGGCCGACGGGCGGATCTGGAGTGCGATCGACGACAAGCCGAAGCGGACTGCCGAGCCGGCCCGGTTGCGGTTCCTGAGGCGCGACCCGCGGGCGGCGCTGACGGTCGACCGCTATTCGGACGACTGGGAGGAGCTGGCGTGGGTGCAGGTGCTCGGGACCGTGCGGATCGTCGAACGTCGCAGACGGCGCGTCTGGGTTGGTGGCTCTCAGGGAGAAGTACGACCAGTATCGGGAGCAGAGCCCGCCGGGTCCGCTTCTGGCTCTGGAACCGGAGAGGTATCTGTGGTGGCGAGCTGCGGATCCGGAGGACCGAGGCGGGCATAGCGTCGGCCCCGGCGGGTGATCAGGATCTCGTCGCCGGTGGCCGCGCGTTCCATCCAATAGCCGAAGTGGTTACGGAACCGATGGGCGCCAACGACGACGTCGGCGTGTTCCTCAGGAGTGGAGCTAGCCGGGCTCGAACCGGCGACCTCTTGCGTGCCACGCAAGCGCTCTCCCAGCTGAGCTATAGCCCCAAGGGAGTAATCGTCGGCCCAGTTTAACGCCGCTCGCTGTCCGTTCTTAGGCTCCTCGATCCGCAGATACACCGCGGCGCGCTCGGTGACTTCGGATGCCGGAATGAAGAAGACTCGATTCAATTCGTGGCAGTAAGCGGCGACAGCATCAATCTCGTCCGGGCTGTACTTGGTTCGGACTGACCCGCGACTCGTGAGCCGGTACCCGACCAGGTTGACGGCCACAACCGCCCCTTGAAAGCGCGCCCACTTGCACTGCACCCGCAGGATGCGATGGCCAAGATCGAACGCCAGGTCGTAGCGAACATGTTCTGAGACCGGCTTCAGGACCTCGATGCCCAGCTTCGTCGCTTCCAGCGCGATCGCAAGCTCGGCGATGTTGCCCTTGTCATTTGAGGTGAGCACCCGGCGATCCTCGCGCCGATGAGGTGACGCGAGGCGCGCAGAACGTCGGGGATGTGTGACGAGCCGAGTGCCTAGGCCGCGCGGTGCTGCTCGGAGCCGTCCTCGTCGACGTCGAGGACCACGCCGCCCCTGCGCGTGTCGCGAACCACGAAGTCGAAGGGCGCCTTCTCCTCCAGCGCCCGCAGCAGATCGATCGGATTCTCCAGCTTCATCGAGACCCAGGCCCGGCCGCCCGAGAACCGCTTCACCTTGATCTGGGACGCGCCGTCGATGCCGCCGGCGGCGTCCTCGAATCCGGTCAACTGTGCGAAGTCCTTCAGCGGCCCGATCTCGATCTCCACCTCGCCCGAGTACATGCCGCCCTGAGCCGCCTCGGTGCCAACCGCCGGCCGGTCCTCCTCGAGCTCCTCGAGCCCCAATCGCTCCCTCGCCACATCGGCGAGCTCCGAGACGCGGGCGCCGAGCTCGTCCCTGAAGCCGGACAGCTCCGTCACCCGATCCGCCATCTGGACCGCGTCCTCCAGCGCCTTCATCCGGATCCGCGTCGCCTGGCGGCGCGCCTGCCCGTAGATCTCCTCGATCCCCTTGGTCACAGCTGCGGTCATCGGCTTCTTGAGCGCATCCTGCAGCCGCTTCTCGCGCTCCACCACCCGCTCGGCCAACCGCTGCGCCTCGCGCTCGAGACGGGACAGCCGCGCGTCGCGTGCCTCAATGGCCGCGTCGACCTGCTCGGGGTCGTAACCGCGTACGGTGCGCCGGAAGCGCTCCTTGGACACAACCGAAAGGCTAAAAGCGCCTTCGGACGCCTAATTCAGGCGGCGCCCCGGGCGCCCGCCAGGTCCAAATCGAGCCGTCCAGCCTCGCCCCAGAGCTGCTCGAGCCGGTATCTCTCGCGCGGCTCGGGCGTGAAGACGTGCAGAACCGCGTCCAGGTAGTCCATCAGCACCCACTCGGACTCCCGCACGCCCTCGACGCGAGCCGGAAGCCAACCGTCTCTCTTGAGCTGGTGGTGGACCTCGTCGTGGATCGCCTTCGCCTGCCGCTCATTGCGCGCCGTGCAGATCACCAGATAGTCCGTGTAGCCGACCAGCTGCCGCACGTCGAGCGCAATCAGATCGGTCGCCCCCTTGTCGTCGGCAATCGCGGCCAACCGCCGAGCCAGCTCCTCCGAGGTCATCTCCCGCCCGCGCGTCACCGGTACAACCCCCGCTCCCGGATCTCCCTGATCACCGGATCCGGAACCAGATGCCGGAGTGGCTTTCCCTCCCGCGCTCGCTGCCTGACTGTGGTCGAGGACGCTCCGCAAAGTGGCATGTCGATTATTTCCGCCCTGTCGGATGCACCCAGCCGCTCCAACGCCGACTCCACGGCCCCCAGGCCGACGCCTGGCCGCGGCACCACACCGAGCGATGACAGCTCCAGCACCCTGGCCGGCTCCTTCCAGCTCGCCAGCCCGGCGGCCATGTCGGCCCCGAGCAGGAAAAAGAGCTCGTCCTCCGGCTCGCGCTCGGCGAGCTGCTCGAGCGTCCGGTAGCTGTAGGAGACCTCATCCCGCTCGACCTCCAGCCCGGACGCCTCCACCCCGTCCTCGCCTTCGGCCGCCAACATCGCCAGCTCCAGCCTGACCTCGGCTCCCGGATCGTCCTCGATCTCCTTGTGGGGCGCCCGCCGCGTCACCATCAGCAGCACGCGGTCCAGCTCCAGCTGCCAGCGCGCTTCCTGCGCGAGGAGCAGATGCCCCACGTGGGGCGGGTTGAAGGCCCCGCCCAGGACCCCGATCCGAGCGACGTCGCTACTCCCTGACCTGCCCGCTGCCGTGGACGACGTACTTCGTGGTCGTCAGCTCGCGGAGCCCGATCGGTCCGCGCGCGTGCAGCTTCTGGGTCGAATTGCCGATCTCGGCGCCCATCCCGAACTCGTAGCCATCGGTGAACCGCGTGGACGCGTTCACGTAGACGGCGGCGGAGTCCACCGCATCCGTGAACTCATCCCCCACCTGCTTCGAGCTGGTCACGATCGCATCGGAATGACCGGTCCCATGCCGATTGATGTGATCGACCGCCTCGCCGAGCGAGTCGACGACGCCGACCGCCATCTTCAAGCCGTGGTACTCCGTGTCCCAATCGGCATCGGTCGCCTCGCCAACGTCCAGGTCGCCGGCCTCGTCGCGCGTGGCCTGATCCCCGACCAGCTCCACCCCGGCATCGCTCAGCTTCGACAGCAGCGCCGGCAGCAGCTCCGCCGAGACATCGCGGTGGACGAGCAGGGTCTCGGCTGCATTGCAGACGCCCGGCCGCTGCACCTTGGCGTTGTACGCGACCCGCTCCGCCATCTCCAGATCCGCGTCCTGGTGCACGTAGACGTGACAGTTGCCCGCGGCCGCGTACATCACGGGGACCTTCGCAACGTCCTTGAGCGCGTTCTTCAACCCCTCGCCGCCGCGCGGAATGATCAGGTCGACCAGGCCCTCGGCGGTGGCGAGCTCGGCCAGCTGCTCATGCCCCGCACCCGAGAGCAGCACCACCGACGCGGCGGGCAGCTCCGCGGCGGCGAGTGCGTCAGCCAACAGTCCGGCCAGGTATGCGTTGGAGCTCTCCGCGCTGCTCGAACCGCGCAGCACAGCGGCGTTGCCGCTCTTCAGGCAGAGCGCGGCGGCATCGATCGTCACGTTCGGCCGCGCCTCGTAGACGACGGCCACGACGCCGATCGGAACCCGCTTCTTCGCCACCTCCAGCCCGTTCTCCAGGGTCCATCCCTCGACCACCTCGCCGACGGGGTCCGGCAGCTCGGCGATCTCGCGCACGCCCTTCGCCATCTCGGCCACCCGCGCCTCGGTCAGCCCGAGCCGGTCGAGCAGGGCCTCGTTCAACCCCTCCTCGCGCCCGGCATCCACATCGGCCCGGTTGGCCTCGAGCAGCCCCTCGGCCGAAGCATCGATCCGGTCCGCCAGATCCCTCAGGCAGGCATCCTTCTCGTCCCGGCTGGCACGCGCCAGCTGGTGCGAAGCATCCTTGGCCTCACGACAAGCCTCGGCGACGGTCTTGGCTGCGGTGGCCACCCTCAAAGAGTAACTGCGAGCCTCCACTCGCCGAAGGCGCGGCTGTGCACGGAGGCGCGGTTACCGGATATACCCGTATCCCCGCGCCGACCTCCGGCGCTGTACCGACCAGAGGCAATCGGAAGCTAGGGAAAGGAACAGAATGCGAAAGCGCCTCACCATGATCGCCCTCGGGTCGTTGATCGCCTGCATTGCCGTGGTCCCAGGAGCACTCGGCAACAAAGGAAATAGCCCGAAGGGTGCAAAGCAGGCGCCCGGTTCCATCTCGCTGATGGCGAGCCCGAGCACCGTCACGGCCACGGACAGCACCATCTCGGTCACGGGCAACCTGATGGCCACGAGCGGCTGTCGCAAGGGCCGGACGGTTGGGTTCTCATACGTCGGGTCCGGTGGCACCACCCCGTTGACCGAGACGGCGACGACCGGACCGAACGGTGACTTCGCGGTGACGTTGCCGAAGCCCACGGATGCGGCGCCGGCGACCGTGGCGCTTCAGGCCACGGCTGGCGAGGCGGATCGCAGGGTCGGAAGCGCGAAGAAGGGCAAGAAGGCGAAGAAGGGCAGGAAGATCACCTGCCTGAGCGCCTCGGCCCAGACCACGCTCACGGTCGCCCCGTAGCCGCAGTCGCCAGGGGCGGGCGAGCGGGCCGCAGGTGCGGTCCGCTCGCCTGCGCTACGGTCGCGGAGTGGCCGGCGATCGCTTCGACCAGCGGCTCAGCCGGGCGCGAGATGGCGATGAGGCCGCCTGGGCGGAGATCTTCGCCGAGCTGGCCCCGGTCATGCTCGGGTATCTGCGCGCGAACGGCGCTCCCGATCCAGAGGACGTTCTGAGCGAAGCATTCCTCCAGGTTGCCCGGGACATCGGTGGCTTCGAGGGCGATCAGGAGAGCTTTCGCGCCTGGGTGTTCACCATTTCCCATCACCGGCTGATCGACGCCCGCCGCCGCTCCGCAAGACGGCCGGTAGACCTCACCGCGGAGCCGCCCGAGCCGAGGGCGCGGGTCGCGGATGCCGCTGATGAGGCGCTGGCCAGGATCGGCCTCGAGAGGGTTCAGGAGGTGCTGGCCGGCCTTTCCGACGAGCAACGGGAGGTGCTGCTTCTGCGAGTCGTCGGGGACCTCAGCATCGAGAGCGTCGCCGAGGCAATGGGCAAGCGACCCGGCGCGGTGAAGGCCCTGCAGCGCCGCGGGCTGGCGGCGATCAAGCGGGAGCTGGCCCGAAAGGGAGTAACCCTGTGAACGGCAACGGCGCTTACAGGGATGAGATGAACGAGGTCGTCCTATTCGAGAAGGCGTTGCGGGCAGCCATTCCGAGCCGGCCGGATCCGGAGCTCGGCGCTGAGCTGGTCCCGAGGCTCGCGGATGCCGCCCGCGCTTCAACCCTGGAGATCGAGGGGCAGGCCGCGAGGCGAGGCCCCTCCCGTTCCCACGGCACCGGCCGCCGGCGACGTGCTCGGATAGCGAGGGTCGCTCTCATCGTGGCCGCCCTGCCCCTGATGCTGGCCGGACTGGCGTTCGCCGGCGTCACGATGCCGAGCCCGGTCCGGTCCGTCTTCAATTCGGCCGGGGTGCATTTGCCCAACCAACCCTCCACCGGTCACGCGACCAAGACGACACCTGCGTCCGGCCGAAATTCGTCACAGAGCGAATCCGTAGCTTCGCCTCACAGGACTCGGGGTTCTCACCGCCAGGCCAAGCACACTCAGAACCACAGCGCCGCCGGCAACAATCCCGGCCGCCGGGTTCGCCGCCACGGCAATGGCCCCGTCCCGGGTCCCGCCTCCGCGCCCCAGGGAAATGCCCTCGGCCACCTGAAGCCTCACGGAAATTCGCAGAACCACTCCAGCGGATCGAGCCCGCCCGCCTCGCCCGGAAACTCAGCCAGCGCGCCCGGGCAAACCGGCGTTCACAGCGGGGGCGCCGCGAACGGTCACGGTAAGCCCGGCTAGAGCTGAATGCTCTTGGTCTCGAGGAACTCCTCGAGACCGAAGCGGCCGTACTCACGGCCACTGCCCGACTGCTTGTAGCCGCCGAAGGGCGCCAGCGGATTGAAGGTGGCGCCGTTGATCTGCACCTGGCCCGTGCGCATCCGCCGCGCGAACGCCTTGGCCCGCTCGGGGTCGGCGGACCAGACACCGCCGTCCAGCCCATAGATGGTCGAGTTGGCGATCTCCGCCGCCTCGTCCTCGGAGTCGTAGGGGATGATCGAGAGCACCGGCCCGAAGATCTCCTCCTGGGCGATGGTCATATCCGGCCTGACGTCCGAGAAGACCGTCGGCCGCACGAAGTAGCCCGTATCGAGGCCCTCCGGTGGCTCGACACCACCCGTGACGAGCTTGGCTCCCTCCTCCTGACCCTTCTCGATGAAGCTCCGCACGCGCTCCTGCTGAGCCTCGGACACCAGCGGCCCAAGCCGTGTGTCGGCCTCGAACGGATCGCCAGGCTTCGCCTTCTCGGCGGCCGCCGCCGCGATCTGCTCGGCCTCAGCCAGCTTCTCGCGCGGGACCAGCATCCGCGTGTGCGCGCTGCAGGTCTGGCCGGAGTTGAGATAGCAGTTGGAGACGCCGTAGCCCACGGCGGCCTTCAGGTCCGCATCGTCGAGGATCACGTTCGCCGACTTGCCGCCGAGCTCGAGCGCGACCCGCTTGACGGTCTGCGAGGCGACCTCCGAGACCCGACGACCGGCCCGGGTGGATCCGGTGAAGGAGACCATGTCCACGCCATCGCTGGCTGCGATCGCCTCACCGACGACCGGGCCGAAGCCCGTGACCAGATTGAAGACCCCGGCCGGGAGGTCGAGCGAGTCGATGATCTCGGCGAGGATGAACGAGGTGAGCGGCGTCACCTCGCTCGGCTTCACAACCACGGAGCAGCCCGCCGTCAGGGCCGGCCCCACCTTGGCGCAGATCTGATGGAGCGGATAGTTCCACGGCGTGATGCAACCGACGACTCCCACCGGCTCGCGCACGATCAGCGAGTTGCCGATCTGCTCCTCCCAGGCGACCTCCGACGCGACCTGGGCCATCGATCCGAAGTCCATCGCGGGCAGCCCGGCCTGGATCTGCCGCGCCAGCGGCAGCGGCATCCCGACCTCGGCGGCCACCAAGGCGCCGATCTCATCCGCACGCTCGGCCAGCGCTGCACTGATCGCCATGCAGGCGTCGACCCGCTGCTCGACCGGCACCTGCCGCCATGCCTCGAAGCCCGCGCGCGCTGCCGTCACCGCGCGATTCACATCCTCGGGGGTCCCCTCCGGAATCCGGCCGATCACCTTCTCGGTGGTCGAGTCGATGACCTCGATCGTGCCGTCTCCCGACGGCTCGACCCATTCACCGCCGATGTAGAGGCGGTCGCGGACGATCTCGTCGGTGGGATGCCCGACCTGGGCGGGTGCTGCGGTCTCGGTGGCCAAGGTTTCAGTTCCTCCTGTTAGTGATTCACGGCTTCGCCATCAAACGGGTTGCTCTTCGGCTACGCCTCCGAGCACCCTCGCGCTACCGGCATCGCCGGCGATCGCCTCGGCGGTGCGGTGTGCGAGCGCCATGATCGAGACCATCGGATTGGTCCCCGACGAGGTCGGGAACGCACTGCCGTCCCCGATCCAGACGCCCTTGGTGTCGTGCAACTCGCCCCACGGCCCCGCAACGGAGGTCTGGGGGTCCTCGCCCATCCGGCAGCTCCCCAACTGGTGGGCGCTGAAAAGCTTGTAGCCGCCGGCGCGGAACGGGATTCGCTTGACGCCGGCGATGAACGCCTCGAGGTCGTCGCCCCGTCGCCAGGTCGGCGCGCCCTCCGCAAGCGGGCCGATCTGGTGCGCTCCCGCGGCCTCGTGCAGGCGGATCTGAACCTCGATCCCCTTCTTCAAGTTCTCCAGGTCGAGCGGATCGGTGACCGAGTAGAGCGGCATCGCCTCGCCATTGGCGTCGACCATCACCTGGCCGGATCCTCGGTCGCGCGTCAGCGAGATGAAGTTGGCCGTGAAGCGGAACTCCTCCATGCGCTGCTTGTGATCGGCGGCGGAGATCCACGGTGTCGCCGAGCCGATCAACCCTGGCGCGTACTGCGCCGTCTCGATCAGGAAGCCAAAGCCCTCACCGGTGTCCGCGAACTCGTCGCAGAGCCCGGCCTGTGGCGCGCCCCACCAGGCCTCCTGGTCGGTGCCGTAGGCGCCACCGACGACGCTCGACGGATGCAGCCTCAGGTTGTGCCCAACCGCCGGGCCACCTATGTCCGATCGCAGCAGCAGAGCCGGTGATTCGAGCGAACCGCAGGCCATGACCACCCGCGGTGCCTTCACCGTCACCTGGGCGTTGCGCCCGTCCGGCGACTGCCAGACCGCCTCGACTCCGCTGGCTCGCCCGCCTTCGGTGAGGATCCTCGTCGCGCGGGTGAACGTGAGGAAGCGCGCCCCGTGCTTTTGGGCGTCGGCGAGCCAGGTTCGGTCGGCGCTCTGCTTGCTCCCGGACTGGTCGCCGAACCCGAGGTAGGCCGCTGTCTCGGGCGAATAGGCGCCCTCGTCCGTGTTGCGCACGATCGTCTCGAAGCTCCAGCCGAGCGCCTCGGTCCCCTCCCGCAGCCTCTGTTGGGTCCCGTTCAGGTCGCTGCATCGGTCATTGGCGCTGATGCGCTCCAGGACCGTGTCGAGATGGCGGTCATATGCCGACTCGCCGACATCCCCGAGTCCCTGCTCAGCCCACTCCTGGCGGACCCAGGGCCGCGTGCGCAGACAGTTCGTCCAGTTGATGGTGGTGCCGCCCCCGAGCGTCGTCCCCGCCACGAGGCTGACGTTGCCGTCCGCGGTCGGGGTCGGGCCGCCCCGCCAGAACATCTGCTGGTAGGCGGGCAGCTCGAGCTGCGTGAAGTCGGACTCGTTGTAGTAGCCGGCGGCCTCGAGCACCACGACGTCCAGTCCGCGAGACGCGAGAACCGCCGCGATCACCGACCCGCCCGAGCCGGACCCGACGATGCAGACGTCCGCCTCCAGCGTCTCCTCGGCTCCCGACGGCTCGTGGATCTTCAGCGGCTTCTCCAGTTGCGGCGGGGTCGAGATCGGTCCCGGGTAGCGGAAGGCCTTCCAATTCGGGTTCTGCCCGGTCTGCGGATCGGGGGCGCCGTAGTGGAGGAAGAGGGTCATCCCGATCAGCGCGGCGACGCCGGCCGCGGCGCGCGGGTCTGCGAGGGCCGTGTTGCGCAGGATCTGCTCCCTCGACTCCTGGGACGGAGCCCGCGTGATCCCCTGGCCGCCGAGCGCGTCGATCAGCATCAGCAGGCCGCCTCGCAACTCGGGATCGGGGATCTCCGAGATCAGCAGCGCGGCGCCGGCATCGACGCCGATGTCACTCGCCTTGCGGGCCCAGAGGCCCTCAGGGTCGCGGTCGCGAGGCAGCGACGGGACGACCGTGTCGCAGACTGCGGTCAGGACCGCCTGCTGCGAATCGCTCAGCACGGCTCCCGTTTCCTCTCCGGAACCCATCGCTCAGGACTCTACTGGCTGGCTGGCCAGGTCAGTAAACGGGTTGCGCCTCGCTTCGCTGCGGCGCACCCTCGCATTCAAGTAAGGACGAAGTAGTCGCGGTGCACGGCCTCCTCGGAGGCGTGTGGCAGCAGCTCTCGGACCTTGTCGGTCCGCATCCCCTTGATCCGGCGGAGCTCGCCGGCGGAGTAGTTGACGATGCCCTTGCCGATCGTCCCGCCGTCGATGACCACCTCGACCGCGTCGCCGGCGTCGAACTCCCCCTCAACGTCGGTGATGCCGACCGGCAGCAGGCTGCTGCCGCTCTCCCGCAGGACGCGGGCAGCTCCGTCGTCGACCCGGAGCGTGCCGTGGCTCGGCTTGGCGTACCGGAGCCAGAGCTTGAAGCTCGAAGCCCTCTGCCGATTTGGGCTGAAGCGGGTGCCGGCTGACTCACCGCCCGCCGCGGCGAGCAGGGTGCCGTCGGAGGTTCCGTCGCAGATCACCGCACCGATCCCGGAGGCGCCCGCCATGGTCGCGGCCGCGACCTTGCTTCGCATGCCGCCGAGCCCGAAGGGCGAGGTGTGCTCGCCGATCTCGTAACCGCCGAGCTGGCCCTCGTCCGTGACCTCCGAAACCAGCTCGGCGTCGTCGTGACGCCGCGGGTCCTTCGTGTAGAGGCCGGTCTGGTCGGTGAGCAGCACCAGCAGCCGGGCCTCGAGCATGATCGCCACCTGCGCGGCCAGGAAGTCGTTGTCGCCGAAGGTGATCTCGTCGGTTGCCGTCGTGTCGTTCTCGTTCACGACCGGGACCACGCGCCAGGCGAGCAGCCTGCTGAGCGTCTGGCGGGCGTTCAGGTAGTGGGTCCGCTGCTGCAGGTCGGAGGCGGTGAGCAGGACCTGTGCGGCGCGGACGTCTCCCTTCGCGAGGCGTTCCTCGTAGGCTCGAAAGAGGCTGCCCTGCCCCACCGCCGAGGCGGCCTGAAGCTCGTCGATCGCGGAGGGACGCGCCGGCAGTTCCATCACCCGCATCCCCCTGGCGATCGCGCCGGAGGTGACCATCACGACGTTTTCGCCGCCGGCGTGGAGCTGGGCGACCTGGGAGCAGACGCCGTCCAGCACGTCGCCACGGAGCGCGCCCTCCTCTCCGGCGACGATCGACGAGCCGAGTTTCGCGACCACGGTCATGGCGCGGAGAGTACGTGCGACCCGGCTTCGCCATCAAGAAGCGGCCATTTGCGGCCGCCCAGCTCAAGTCGCTTCGGGCTTCGCCCTTCGCTCCTGAGTACAGCGGCCTTCATGGCCGCAGCTCAAATTCGAGGTCGCCGACGACCACCTCATCGCCCGGCTCGAAGCCCGCTCGCTCGAGAGCCGCGATCACGCCGATCTCACGCAGCCGGCCCTCCAGGTAGTCGAGCGCCTCGGGATTCTCCAGGTCATGCCGCGCGATCAGCAGCTCGATCCCGCGGCCGATGATCCTGAACCTGCCGTCGCTCTCCGGCACGACGTCGAATCCCTCCTCCTCGCCGGGCCGGTAGACGCGGTGCTCGGCATCGAATCCCTCCCCGTCCGCGGCCACCGTGGCCGACTCGTCGGGCAGCGCGGCGAAGATCGCCTGGGTGAGCTGGTCGAGACCGGCTCCCGTCGCGGATGAGATGCCCACCACCTCGCCGCCGGCCCGCTCGTCCCACTCCTCCACGAGGCGCCGGGCGTCGCCATCGGGAATCAGGTCGACCTTTGACAGGGCGATGATCTCCGACAGCCCGTCGAGCCCGGCGCCGTAGCCGGCGAGCTCGCCCCGGATCGTCTCGTAGCTGGTCTCCGGATCGCTCTCGGCCGGCTCCACCTCGACCAGGTGGACGAGGAGGCGGCAGCGCTCCAGGTGGGCGAGGAACTCGTGTCCGAGCCCCGCTCCGTCGGCCGCGCCCTCGATCAGACCGGGGATATCGGCGAGCACGAGCTGGTGGCCGTCGAGCTCGATCGTCCCCAGGTTGGGTTCGACGGTCGTGAACGGGTAGCCGGCGACCTTCGGATCGGCCCGGGTCAGCCTGGCGAGAAGCGAGGACTTGCCCGCATTCGGCAGGCCGACCAGGCCGACGTCGGCCAGCAGCTTGAGGCGCAGCTCGATCTCGCCCGACTCGCCCTCGAGGCCGCGCTCCGCGAACCGCGGCGCCTGCCGCGTGGAGGTGGCGAAGCGCTTGTTGCCATGACCGCCCGAACCGCCGCGCGCGACCACGACCCGCTGGCCGTCGGCGAGCAGCTCGGCCTCCGAGCCGTCGAGGCCCTGGACGACCGTCCCGGGGGGCACCGCAATGACGCGGTCCGCCCCGCGCTCCCCGTGCTGGCGCTTGCCCTTGCCGTGCTCCCCGCGCCCAGCGCGGAAGTGCCGGCTCCGCCCGAGTGAGGAGAGGTCCCGGCGCTGGGCGTCGCAGGCCAGCACGACGTCGCCGCCACGCCCGCCGTCGCCGCCGTCGGGACCGCCGCGGGGCACGTGGGCCTCGCGCCGAAAGCTGACCACGCCGTTGCCGCCGCCGCCGCCCTCCACATAGATCTTGGCTCGATCGAAAAGCACGGCGCGAAGGTAGCCGGATGGACCTGCCCTTGGTGGGTGTTCGCTAGCCCGTCTCGGTCGCCGGCCGGGGTCGCAGCCGCAGGCGTCTCCGTGGCTTGGCCTCTTCTTCCTCGGCCTCACGCGCGCCGAGGTCGAGGTAGAGCAGCGTCCGGCCGATCGCCACGTATGGGATGAGCAGGGCGAAGACGACCGAGCCGATCAGGTTGACCTGCACCGCCGAGAAGTTGAGGAAGATCAGGAAGACCCCAAGGACGGGACCGGTGACGATCCTGATCAAAGCCAGGATCCCGGTCACCAGGAGGGTGCGCCACCAGTGGCCCCGGACGATTCGGTGGCTGCCGCGCAGCGACTCTCGAATCGAACGGTCCTCGAAGAGGATCTCCTGCTGTACGAACTGCCAGGCGACGTAGAAGTAGGCGGCGAAGGGGATTCCGATGACGGTGATCACCATCAGGATCAGGACGAAGTCCACCAGCAGCTGGGCTCCCACCACCCGCCACAGCCTCGGCAGAAGCGCCCGGTAGTCCTGGACGATCCCGGTGTCCTCACCCTCCTCCCGGAGGCGGACGAAAGTGACAACAGCTCCAGAGACCAGTGCGTCACCGATGGGACCGGCGATGAGGCCGAACGAGCCGTTGAACTCGAGTGTCAACCCAAACGGATGAACCTGGATGTCGCCGCTCCCCGCGGCCTGCAAGAGGACGTACTGAATCCCCTGGATCGCCGCGAGAACCACGAAGCCGGTGAACGCGATCGCGAGAATCGTGCGCCAGTACCGGCCGTAGAGCTGTCGCGCGCCGCGCAACAGTTGGCCGATCGTCCACTCGTGCCGCAGCGTCGATATGTCCACCGGCCGCCAGCGGGTCAGGAAGATGGGGATGATGATCAGAAGCAGAAGCGCCACGATCAGGCCGATCGCGCCGATCGTCGTCTTCGCTTCGAGGTTGATGAAGTGAGAGATGCCCGCGATCGCACCGCAGAAAGCCGTTGCGGCCGCCGGTCCCATCACGGCACCGCCGGGCAGGCGAGGGCTCGTCTGCCGGACGCCGTCCGTCCAGGTGAAAGGTTGTCGCCACACCCGCTTGGCGGCCGGACCTGTGGGCCCGTTGTTGAATCCCTTCTCGCGCTCTCCCCAGTGGCCGAGGAAGCCGAGCCACTGGAACTCGCTGCCGGGCGCGGCGGTGGTGGGGATCATCACGGGTCGCGGATCGGTCCGGGTCAGGGGCTGTGAGGCGTCGTCACAGCCCACCCCCGACCCGTGCTGGCCGTTCGAGATGTAGATCGCGTCGTCGTAGTAGGTCGAGTGCCCGCCAGCCGCGGAGTACACGACCGGATGCTCCCCTTCCTTCTGCACCTTCGGGTCGTCCCAATCGGCCCGCTCCCCACCGGCGTGCTGGAAGAGCGCGATCTGAGTCGGCCCCTGCGCGAGTGCATCGGCGGCGGTATTCGCGCCGTCAAAGAGGACCTGCATCCCCTCCCAGTCGCCCTCATGAAGGTCGTTCAGCTGGTTGAAGTAGTAGAAGAACCAGTACTGCACGGCCAACCCGGTGACCCCCGGCTCGGTGGCGATGTGCGCGTAGGTGATTGCGGGGGCGCGCGCCAACTGGCGAAGTTGATCGAAGTCTGTTGCGTACGTGCATCCCGGAGAAAGCGGATTGCCGTGGAGATCCAGGTAGTAGTCATCACCCAGGCCTGCGATGTCCGCGGCGGTGGGCGCCGTCTTGATCGAGGTGTACTTCCCGTTGACGTATCGCTTGAGCGTCACCGACGGGTTGCCGAGCACGGTGTCGACGGTCGTCGGTGGGCTGTACTGCTCGACCTTCGTGTCGCACAGTTGGTCGTGAGTTTGCTCGCGGAGCTCCACGATCGGCGCGTACCTCTGCACCAGTTCTTGCTGCGCGGGCGAGATCGCAGCCACGGCGGTTGCCGTGAGCATGAGCGAGGCGGACGCGGTGAGGACGAGAAGCGCCGCCAACCTTCCGGGTCGGCGCAACACGGCGCCAACCTAACACGCGCCCGTGCGACAAAACCAGCGGGTTTTCCACTGGGCGGGGATCGAAACCCGCCTACGAAACCGCCCTAGGCCTGATCCCCGACGCTGAAGTTGACCTGCTCGCCGACGACGGTGACGTCGAGCTCCTTGTCCTCCAGCATCACCGCGGCGCTCGGCTCGACGCAGACCGCGATCTCCTCGCCCTGCACGATCTGGTCATCTGGCGCAGGTGCGTCCGTGACGGAGACCGTCAGGGCGGGGCCGGGCGAGAGGCCGTCCTGTCCCTGCGGGCTGATCCGGAACATCGAGCCGTCGGGTGCATCGGATGCTGCGAGGATCCCGCGGATCGCCTGCGAGGCCTCGGGCGTGATCGTGAGCACGTGGCTCACCTCCTCCTGTCGAGAACGTGAGCCTTGCCGTTACCCGGCCTCCCCGCAGGGAAACGGGCTACTCGCCGTCGACGACCGAGATCGTCCTGCCGCGGCGCCCGCTGCTGAATTGCACGACGCCGGGACGTGTCGCGAAGATCGAGTGGTCTCGGCCGATGCCGACGCCGTCGCCCGGGCGGAAGCGGGTGCCGCGCTGGCGCACGATGATCTCGCCGCCGTTGACCGCCTGGCCGGCGAAGACCTTGACGCCGAGGTACTTCGGCTGCGAGTCGCGGCCGTTCCGGCTCGATCCGAGTCCCTTCTTATGAGCCATCTGCGGCTTCCTCCTTCTTCTCGGCCGGCTTCTTCGCCGTCGAGGCGGCCGGCTTTCTGCTCAGCATCTTCACGTCGGTGATCTCGAGGCGGGTCAATTCGGAACGGTGCCCGGCGCGCTTGCGGTAGCCCTTCTTCGCCCGGTACTTGAAGATCCGGATCTTGGGGCCGCGCTCGTGTCCAGCCACCTTGGCCTCGACCTTGACCTTCTCGAGGTCCTTGCCGAGCACCATCTCCTTGTCGCGGAAGGCGACCGGCCGCAGGTCGACCTTGTCGCCCTCCTTCGCGGTCAGGCGATCGACGAGGAGGGTCGAGCCCTTCTCGACGCGGTACTGCTTGCCGCCTGTTTCGATCACTGCGTAGCTGGCCATTTCTGTCCTAGTCCTTGCTGCCGGCGCGGGACCGTCGCCTGCCGCCTCTGCTGCCGCGACGGCGGCGCCCGCTGGAGGCCGAGGATTCTAGCTTCTCGCCGGCGTTTCCATTGGCTCCCGGCTCCACCACGTTCCCATCCGAATCGAGCAGCGCGGCGGTCGCCGCGGAGCGCCCGACGCTCTCGATCCGCACCATGCGCTGTTCGCCGACATGCGGACCGGCTCCGGTGACGCTGACGATGTAGGAGTCGACGCGCGCGACCGCATCGTCCACGTTGTACATGTGGGGCTCCTCGATCGAGACGAGCACCTCCTCGCCGACCTGGAAGGGCAGCGCCCGCTGCTCGATCTCATCGCGCCCACCGGTCTCGACCACATGGAACGTGTCGAGCGACAGGGCATCGCCGCCCTCGAAGTGGAACCGCTTGCCGGTCTCCTCCTCGAGCTCCGTGAGGCCGGAGTCCGCCGACAGCAGCTCCGCGGCGACCCGCGGGTTGACCCGGATCAGATAGGCATCGGGGTCGGGCTGCTCCTCGACCAGCTCGCCGAGCTTGCGCACGATCGAGATCGCCACGGTCTCCTCGGAGCTCACCACGCCCTCTCCGTCGCAGGTGGGACAGCGCTTGGTGAGGATCTCGCGCACCCCGTCGGTGACGTTCTGCCTGGTCATCTCGACCAGGCCGAGCGGCGAGACCTCGACCACGTAGGTCTTGGTCCGGTCCTCATCGAGCGCGGTTCGCAGGGTCTTCAGGACCTGGTCGCGGTTGCGAGCCCGCGCCATGTCGATGAAGTCGATGACGATGATCCCGCCGATGTCTCGCATCCTCAGCTGGCGCACGACCTCCTCGGCGGCCTCGACGTTCACCTTTGTGATCGTGTCCTCGAGGCGGCCCTTGCCCTTGCCGGTGAAGCTGCCGGTGTTGATGTCGATCACCGTGAGAGCTTCGGCGTAGTCGATCATCAGGTAGCCGCCGGAGGGGAGGTCGACGCGGCGTGAGAGCACTGAGTCGAACGCCTTCTCGACGTCCCACTTCTCCAGCAGCGGCGGCTTGCCCTCGTACAGCTCGACCCGTTCGGCGAGCTCCGGGGCGGTCCGCTGCAGGAACTTGGTGACCCGATCGTGCTGCTTGGGGTCGTCGATGATCGCGCCCTCGAACTCCTCGACGAGCACGTCGCGGACGACGCGAATCGAGAGATCGGCTTCCTGGAAGACCATCTGGCCGACCTCGGACTTCTCAGCCCGCTCCTGCACGACCTCATCGAGCCGGTGCAGGTAGGCGATCTCGCGGACGAAGTCCTCCTTCTTGGCGCCCTGGGCCGCGGTGCGGACGATCGCGCCGCCCTTGCCGATATCGACCTTGTCGATCAGCTTGCGGAGGCGTGTCCGCTCACCGTCGGGGAGGCGCTTGGAGACGCCGATGCCGCCGCCCTGCGGCATGTAGACGAGGTAGCGGCCCGCGATCGAGAGCTGCATGGAGAGGCGCGCTCCCTTGGTCTTCAGCGGGTCCTTGACGACCTGGACGATGATCTCCTGGCCGGGCTTGATCAGCTCATCGATTCGGCGGCCTCGGCCACGGCCTCGCTTGGGGACGGCCTTGCCGTCGGGGAGAACGATCTCATCGACGTGGAGGAAACCGTTTCGCTCCAAGCCGATGTCGACGAACGCCGCCTCCATCCCGGGCAGGACGTTGTCGACCTTGCCCTTGTAGACGTTGCCGACGATCGAGCGGCGGCCGCGACGCTCGACATAGAGCTCGGCGACCTTCCATTCGTTGGTTGGGGCAGCCTTCTTGGGGCGCTTGCCCTCCTTGGGGCTGCCCTTCGCCTCGAGCACGGCGACGCGGGTCTCACCGCTATCGACGCTGACGAGGATGTTCTTCTTCATTTTGTTCCTTTCTGCGCGAGCAGAGCACACAGGTACGACGGACCGCCGTCGGCGGATCCGGGTACAGGGGTGTTGATGTGGGTGTGCTCTCGGTGGCTCAGCGCAACAGTGGGATAGGCGCCCTGCTACGTGCGCCGGAGCTGAGCCGCGCTTGTGCGTGGATGCTCTGTAGGAGCCCGATCGCCAGGAAGGTGGCGATCACCGAGGATCCCCCGTAAGACATGAGGGGCAGGGTGATGCCGGTTACCGGCATGACGCCGAGGGTCATGCCCACGTTGACCAGAATCTGGAACATGAGCATGGCGGCGATGCCGCCGGCGATCAGGGTCCCATACAAGTTCTTGGAGAGCGTCGGAATGCGCAGCATTCTCCAGATGAGCAGGGCGTATAGGGACAGTACGAATGCAGCTCCCAGGAAACCGAAGCGCTCCCCGATCACGGCGAACACGAAGTCCGTATGCCGCTCGGGAAGGAACAGGAGCTTGGTCTGAGTCGAGCTGTCTCCGCGTCCGGTCTTCTCGCCGGACCCGATGGCAGTCACGCTCTGGTTGACCTGATAGCTCGCGTCGCTTGGGTCGTTGCTGGGATGCAGAAATGCAGTCAACCGGTCCTGCTGATAGCCGTGTAGCGGGCTTGGCAGGCCGGTGGCCGGGGCGATGACGAGGACGAAGCTCACGGCGAATGCCGCAACGCCACCGATGATCGCGAAATGCGACCACGGAATCCCGGCGAGGAAAAGAATGGTGAGTGTGATGGCCACGAGCACGATTCCCGTGCCGAGGTCGGGTTGCAGGAAGACGAGTCCGGCCGGGGCGAGGCCCAGCGCCAGGATGCGGATGGTCTGGCGCGCGGGGGTGCCGCGGCGGGTGCGCTCGATCACGAACGCCGCAAGGGAGACGATGAGCAGCAGCTTGGCCAGCTCGGAGGGCTGAAACCGGAAGTAGGGAAGCTCGATCCAGCGGCGGGAGCCGCGCGCCGCGGCCCCGAACAGCAGGACGAGGCAGATCGAGCCGATCATCAGCGAATAGATGCCTACGCGGATCTCGCGGAAGCGCGAGTAGTCGATCTTGGCTACGGCGAACATGAGGGCGATGCCGATCAGTGCGTAGATCGCCTGCCGCATGGCGAAGAAGAGCGGCTGGCCGGGCACATCGTTGGGCGTCGCAACCGCGAGCGTAAAGCAACTGAACGCGATCAGCGCTGCGGCAGCGCCGAACAGGACACCGTCGAAGTGGGCGATGCCGAGGCGCTCGCCGAGGCGGGCGCGGGTTGGACTGAGCGTCAGGGGTGCTGCTTCCATTATGCGAGGGTGCTCCGAGGCACAGCCGAGGAGCAACCCGTGTGATGGCGAAGCCGTCCTGCCATCACATGGAGGGTAGAGGTCACGTGGGATCGTGCCGGCATCACTCGTGCGTACCACCCTGGCCGCCCGTGCTCGAGCTGGCGGTCGGGGTGATCGGCAGATGGAAGTAGTGCTCGAGGATGCGCGCGGCGACCGGGGCGGCCGTGTCGGCGCCGAACCCTCCCCGTTCGAGGGTGACCGCCACCACGACCTGCGGGTTCTTGGCGGGCGCCAGGACGATGTACCAGGACTGGTCGGGCTGGTTCGGGCGCTGTGCCGTACCGGTCTTGCCCGCGACCTCGAAGGGGAAATGCCCGAAGACCGGATAGGAGGTTCCGCCCGGCTCCATGGCGGCGCGGGTCAGCCCGCTCATGATCGTGTCCCTGGTCGTCGGCGAGATGTCCAGGTGGCGCCGCGCCCCTGGGCGGATCTCCTCGATCACCCGGCCGGTGCCGCTCTCGATGTCGTTGCCGAGATGCGGCGTCACCACCGTCCCGCCGTTGCCGAGCGCCGCGTAGGCGACCGCCATCTGCAGCGGGTCGGCCTCCAGGTCCCCCTGGCCGACGGCGAGGTTGATGTTGTCGCCGACCGTCCAGGGGCGGTCGGTGAGGTGCTCGTGGTAGAGGCGGTTGCGCCAGGCCGGGTTCGGGACCAGCCCATCGACCTCGGCCGGCAGGTCTATTCCCGTCTTCTCCCCCAGGCCGTAGTTGCGCGCCCAGTCCTGAATCATGCCGCCGCCCTTGGAGGCCTTGGCCTTCATGCCCAGGTTGTAGAAGTAGATGTCCGAGGAGACCTTGAGCGCATCGCTCATGTCGACCGGCCCATTGATCGCATGTCCGGCGTTGTGCAGAACCTGGTTGTTGTCGATCCTGAGCGAGCCCGTGTCGTTGAAGATCGTGTTCGGGGCGATCAGGTGGTTCTGCAGCGCTGCCGTCGCGGTGATCGGCTTGAAGGCGGAGCCCGTGGGATAGAGGCCCTGAATCGCCCGGTTCGCGAGAGGTGCATCGGTCTTCCTCGAGGTCAGCGCGTGGTACTGGCTCTGGGTGATCGGGTGGGTGAAGATCGACGGGTCGAAGGTCGGGGACGACCCCATGGCCAGGACGTCCCCACTGTGCACGTTCATCGCGACGAAGGCCCCGGGAAGACCGAATGAGTCCAGCGCGCCCTCGCCGTAGCTCTGCAGGCCCTGGTCGATCGTCAGCCTGACGTCGTTGCCGGCCTGAGCGGGCCTGCCGCTCAACTGCGCGGTCGGGCGCCCGAGCGCGTCGACCTGCGTGCGGTCGGTTCCCGGTTTCCCGCGCAGGAACCGGTCGTACTCGTACTCGATGCCCGACTGGCCGACCGTGTCCCCCTGGGAGAGGCCCGCGTAGCGCGGCTCCTTGAGCTGCTGGGCCGTCACCTCGCCGACGTTGCCGAACAGGTGCGCGCCGACGTCGCCGTCCTTGTACTCGCGCGCGAAGACCCGCTGGACGCTGACTCCGGGAAAGCTCGACTGGTTCTCCCGCAGGTAGTAGACCTTGTTGACCGCGAGGCCCTTCTTGACGACCACGGGGCCGCCCGGCGCGGTGGGCACGGGATTCTGGAGCGCCTTGTGGAGCTCGACCGGCGTCATGCCGGTGACCATCGCGAGCTGGTGCATCTCACGCGAGCGCGCCGGCCCGGGATCGGGGAGGTCCTGGAGGGTCACCTCAACGGCGAGCTCGGTCCGGTTCGCGACCATCACCTTGCCGTTGCGATCGAGGATGTCGCCGCGCGGCGCCTGGACGCGGACCTCGCGGATTCGGTTGTCGTTTGCCTGCGTCCGGTACTTGTCGCCGGAGAGGATCTGGACGTACCAGAGGCGCAGAAACAGCACGGCGAAGATCGCGACGGCGAGACCGCCCAGGATGGAGACGCGCAGCGCGAGCGGCGACGTGCGGCGCTCGGGCTCCGATTCAGGTGTGCGTCGGTACATCACGGCTTACGGCGTCTCCAGCGCGCGCGGCCCGGTCGTGCGCCTCGCCGCCTTTCGCTCGTCGACGAGCGCGGAGCGCACCACCAGTCTGACGAGAAGTAGGACGGGAATCGCGAGAAGTGCCCCGATCAGGCTCTTGATCACCGCATCACGCAGAACAAGCGCGCTCACGTTGGCGTCGATGCCGGTACCGATCTGGATCGCGGCGATCACCAGGGCGCCCAGCAGGGTGAGCCCCCCACCGAGCAGCGCCACGGCTCCGCGGGTCGGGCGGCCCACCGTCTCGCGGTAGCGGCCGGCCACGTAGCCGACGGAAAGCAGCGTCAGGGCGAACCCGCCGAGTGTCTGGAGCAACAGGCAGTCGATCAGCAGGCCCATCGAGAAGCCGACCACGGCGCCGGTGAGGCTGCCGCCGAGGACACCGATCGAGAACACCACCAGCAGCGCCACGTCCGGGCTCGAGCCGAAGACGTCCATCTTCGAGAAGCAGACGACCTGGGCGATCGCGATGAAGGCGCAGAGCACGACGAGCCGGGCGATGATCCCGGGGGTCAGGATCACTTGGAGCCTCCGCTGTGCGTGGTCAGAACCTTGACGAAGTCCATGTCGCGAAGGTCGGCGAACGGCGCGAGATGAACACGCTGGTAGGCCTGCTGCTCCTCGACAGTCGACTGCGTGATGTGGCCGATCGGAATTCCCGGGGGGAAGATCGAGCCGAGGTTGCCAGTCGAGAAGCCCGCGGTGACCACCATCTGCCCCTGGGCGATATGGGAGCCGCGCTCCAGGAAGTCGAGTTGGAGATCGTTTGGATTGCCGACGTTGGGCTCGACCACCCCGGTCGCGCCGCTCGGCTGGACGCGCGCCGTGACGGCACTGTTGGCGTCGGTGATCAGCGTCACCTCCGCCGTGTTCGGGGTCGTCTGGGTGACCTTGCCGGCGAGTCCCTGAGCGGCAACCACCGGATCGTCAATCCGGATGCCGTCGCTCGAGCCGTGGTCGATCGTCACGGTCGAGTACCAGACAGTGGGCGAGCGGGCGACGACCCGGGCGGTCACTGGCGTCGTCCCGTCGGGAACGATCCCCCCGCTGGTCAGCTCGTTGAGAGCGGTCAGCTCCTTCGCCTCGGCCTGCTGGGTCTGCTGGCGGGCCAGCTGATCGCGCAGGCTCGCCACCTGGTTCTCGAGCTGAGCCTTGTCGCCGCGTGCGTCGAAGGTCTCGTGGAACCAGTTGACCAGGTCGCGCACGGGCTTGAGAGCCCGGTTGGTCACGCTCGAGACCGGCGAGAAGATGGTCGAGACGACGTTCTCCGCCCCATGCAGCGGCCCCGCGTTGCCCTCGCGGTAGTAAAGGCTGAGCAGTGTCAGTGAGGCGGCGACGAGCAGCAACAGCACCGCCCGTCGACGGCGCACCTGCTTGCGGTACATGAATTCCTAGCTCTCAAGTTCATTTAGGCAGGCCCCGGACCGGGTGCCTGCGCCCCACGCATTTGTAGCGCCTTGCTTCAACGACACTGAAAGAGTTCCCCCTACCTACGTATCTCGTGCATCGGCGTGGATCGCCTGCAGGACGCCGAGCGCGAGAAACGTGCCCAGCACGGAGGAGCCGCCATAGCTCATCAGGGGCAGCGTGATCCCCGTGACGGGCATCAGCCCGAGGTTCATCCCGATGTTGACGACCACCTGGAACGCGAGCATCGCCACCACCCCGGCAGCGATCATCGTCCCGTAGAAGCTCCGCGAGATCCGCATCACCCGGATCGCGCGCCAGAACAGGACCGCGTAGAGCAGGACGACGAAGCCGGCGCCGAGGAACCCGAAGCGCTCGCCGATCACGGCGTAGATGAAGTCCGTGTGGCGCTCGGGCAGGAAGAGCAGCTCGGTCTGGGTGGCGTCGTTCCCGCGCCCCACCTCCTCCCCTGAGCCGACGGCGATGATGGCCTGGTTCACCTGGTAGCTGGCGTCGCTCGGATTGTCGCTTGGGTGCAGGAAGGCGGTGAGCCGGTCCTGCTGGTAGCCGTGAAGGAGGTGGACGCCCGTTGCGGACCCGGCCGCGTAGGCCCCTGCCCCGATCAACACGACGGCCGCGCCGATCGCGGCGAAGTGCTGCCAGGGGATGCAGGCGACGAACAGGATCGTCAGCGCGATCGCCACCAGCACGATCCCGGTTCCCAGATCGGGCTGCAGGAAGACCAGCCCGGCCGGCGCCAGCCCGAGGGCCAGCATGACGAGGGTCTGACGCAAGCCGAACGGCCGCCGCACGCGCTCGTAGACGAAGGCCGCGAGCGAGACGCAGAGCAGAACCTTGGCGAGCTCGGACGGCTCGAACTGGAAGAAGGGCAGATCGATCCAGCGGTTTGAGCCCCGCACCGCAGTTCCCACCAGCAGGACCAACGCGATCGAGCCGACCATCGCCGCGTAGATCGTCACCCGCAGGTCGCGGAGGCGGGTGTAGTCGATCCGGGCGACGACGACCATCAGCGCGATCCCCAGCACGGCGTACAGCCCCTGCCGCTCGACGAAGAAGAACGGGCGGCCCGCGATCTCATTGCGGGTGGAGGAGGCCAGGGTGAAGACGCTGAAGGCGATCAGCCCGACGGCGGCGCCCGCCAGCACGCCGTCCATCCTGCGCAGGCTGAGCCATGCGGCAACCCGCGAGCGGCGTGGGGCGATGGTGAGAGATGGCTTGGCGGCTTCCATCAGCCCGGCCCGGCGGCCGCGGCGGCGGCTGAGTTCACGCTGCCCGCCTGCTGGTTGAAGTAGCGCTCCAGGATGGCGCGCGCGATCGGCGCCGCCGACTCCACGCCGAACCCTCCGCGCTCGACGGTCACGGTCACGACGATCTGCGGGTGGTTGTAGGGCGCGATCACCCCGTACCAGGACTGATCCTGCTGGCCGTCGCGCTGGGCGGTGCCCGTCTTGCCGGCGACCGGAATCGGGAAGCTGCCCATCACCGGATAGGAGGTGCCGCCAGCCTCGTCGGCGGCCCGGTGCATGCCTCCGAGGATCACGCTGCGGGTCTCCGGCGAGATGTTCAGATGACGCTGCGGAGGCGGGCGGATCGCCTTCACCGTTCTGCCGTGCACGTCGACGATGCGCCCTCCGACATGCGGGGCGACAAGCGTGCCGCCGTTGGCGAGAGCCGCGTAGGCCCGGGCGAGCTGCAGCGGCGTGACCTCGACGTCGCCCTGCCCGACCGCGAGGTTGACGTTGTCGCCCTGGGTCCAGGGGCGGTCGATGTAGGGGTTCGAGTGGTGGCGGAAGACGCGGTTCCGCCAGGCCGGCGTCGGGATCAGGCCTGACGTCGCGTCGGGGATGTCGACGTCGGGCTTGCGACCGAGGCCGTACCTGAACGCCCAGTCCTGGATCTGGCCGCCGTTCCCGCTCGCCTGTGCGTGCAGGCCGAGGTTGTAGAAGTAGACGTCGGAGGAGACCTTGAGCGCGGTGCTCATGTCGACCGGGCCGTTGGCGGCGCCGCCCGCGTTGTGGAGCGTGATCCCGCCGATGTCGAGGGACCCGGTGTCGTCGAAGATCGTGCTCGGCGAGATCAGGTGGTCCTCGAGCGCGGCGGTCGCCGTGATCGGCTTGAACGCCGAGCCGGTGGGATAACCGCCCTGATCGGCTCGGTCGACCAGCGGGTCACCGGGCCGGCTCCCGAAGGCGTCGTATTGGGCCTTGGTGTGGGGCTGCGTATAGAAGGACGGGTCGTAGGTCGGGTAGGACCCCATCGCCAGGATCGCGCCCGTGTGCACGTTCATCGCGACGAAAGCGCCGGGCAGGCCCTTGTCGCGCAGGCCGGCCTCGCCGACCTCCTGAAGGCCCGAGTCGAGGGTCAGCCGCAGATTGTCGCCGGCGCGCGCGGGGCTGCTGCCGAGCTGGCCGCGCGGCCGACCGAGCGCATCGACCTGGATGCGCTGGCTGCCGGCCGTGCCGCGCAGGTACTTGTCATACGTGTACTCGACCCCCGCCTGGCCGATGACGTCGCCGGGCTTGAGGCTCCGGTAGGCCGGCCGGGTGAGCTGATGGGGGGTCACCTGGCCGACGATCCCGAGCACGTGGGCGGCGAGCGAGCCGTCCTTGTACTGGCGGATGTAGGTGCGCTCCACCCGGACGCCGGGGAACCGATCCTGGTTCTCGAGCAAATAGAAGAGAAGCCTCCGGTCGACGCCCTGGCGAAGGACGACCGGGTAACCGGCGTACTGGGCCGTCTCTGAGACCTTCCGTCGGATGGCGGCCTGGGAGAGGCCGAGGAGGCCGCCGAGGCGTCGGAGCTCCGCGCTGCGCTCGCCGGGGTCGCTGGGCAGGTCGGAGGGGCGCATCTCCAGGCTCATCACCGTGCGGTTGTCGACGAGCACCCTCCCGTTGCGGTCGAGGATCTCGCCGCGCGGGGGATGGACCCGCACATCGAGCACTCCGTGGTCCTGCGCAAGGGCCCGGTAGTGCGGGCCGTCCAGCACCTGAAGCGACCAGAGCCTCAGCAGGACGGTGGCGATGACCGCAACGAGCACGGCGGTGAGGACGGCGATACGAACGTTCAGGCGGCCGCTCAGGCGGGGCGGGATGTCCTCGGGACGCTGCAGGAGGTACATGGCCGCGTCCCCTTCAGCCCCGGCCTAGAACCGCCTCCGAACCCTCGAGTTCTTCAGCGCTCGCTTGATCGCCTCGAACTCCTCGAGGGCCTGGCCCGATCCGGTTGCGACACAGGTGAGCGGGGAATCGGCGAGCGTCGCGGGCACCTGGCACTCCTTGCCCATCCGCTCGGCCATCCCCTGAATCAGCGCGCCGCCACCAGCCAGGATCATCCCCCGCTCCATCAGGTCCCCCGCCAGCTCCGGCGGGGTCCGGTCGAGGGTGTCGCGAACCGCCGCGATGATCTGCGCGATGGGCTCATCGAGAGCCTTGCGGACGTCCTCGGAGTTGAGCTTCACCGCCCGGGGGAGGCCGGAGCCCAGGTCGCGTCCGCGGATCTCGATCTCGACCTCATGACTGAGAGGAGCGGCCGAGCCCGCCTCGTGCTTGATGTCCTCGGCCGTCTGGTGGCCGATCAGGAGCTGGTGGTCGCGCTTGCAGAAGTTGACGATCGCGTCGTCCATCTCGTCGCCGCCCACCCGGATCGACTGGGAGACGACGATGTCGCCGAGTGAGATCACCGCGACCTCGGTGGTGCCTCCGCCGATGTCGACGATGAGGCTGCCCGTTGGCTCGCTGACCGGGAGGCCGGAGCCGATCGCGGCCGCCATCGGCTCCTCGATCAGATAGGCCTCGCGTGCGCCGGCGCCGAGGCAGGCCTCCTCGACCGCTCGCTTCTCGACTCCGGTGACCCCGGAGGGAACGCAGACCACGACGCGCGGATGGGTGAAGCGACTCTGGTTTGCGCGCTTGATGAAGTAGCGCAGCATCGACTCCGTGATCTCGAAATCGGCGATGACGCCGTCCTTGAGAGGGCGCATCGCGTTGATCGTGGACGGCGTGCGGCCGAGCATCTGCTTGGCCTCCGCGCCGACGGCGTGCACCTCACCGGTGCTGGTATCGATCGCCACCACCGAGGGCTCGGACAGCACGATTCCCCGCCCACGGACGTAGACGAGGGTGTTGGCGGTCCCGAGGTCGACCGCCATGTCGCGCGCGGGTGTTATCGAAGACAGAAAGGTCATCGGTGGGACGAAATATGAGCAATCGTTCGCAGACTACCGGCTGGCCCTTAAAGCCCAAAATGCGCGGAAATATGGGGGCGCTAGGAGGACGCGAGTTCTGGTGCGAGCTTCAGGAGCAACCGGATCGGCAGGCCGATCACGTTGGAGACGTCGCCGTCGACCCGATCGACCAGCGCCGAGCCCAGGCCCTGCACGGCGTAGCCGCCGGCGCGCCCTCGCCACTCCCCGCTCGCCAGGTAACGATCGATCAGCTCGGGGCCGAGCTCGTCGAAGGTGACGCGACAGGACTCGACCCCCGTCCGGACGGCCGGCTCGCCGTCGACCCGGTCCGGACCGATCAGCGCGAGGGCACCCAGGACCTCGTGGGAGCGGCCCGAGAGCGTCTCGAGGCACCAGCGCGCCTCGCCCTCGAACGCGGGCTGCCCGACCACGCGCCCGTCCACCACGACCTCGGTGTCCCCGGCGATCACGAGAGTCCCCTCGCGCCGCCGAGCCGCCACCGCCCGGCCCTTGGCGAGCGCGTTGGCCAGCACCACCTCGCGCGGCTCGCCCTCGCTCGTCTCTTCGACGTTGGACGGAATCGCGGTGAAGGTCAGCCCCATCGACTTGAGCAGGGACTCCCGCTGGGGAGACTTCGACGCGAGGATGATTCGCTTGGGCGCCGTCACGCCCGGAGACTACGACGGCGACCGGGGCGGCTCAGCCCTGCGGGAACCAGATCTCGATCTCGCGCTCGGCGGACTCCGGCGAGTCGGAGCCGTGCACGAGATTGAAGGTGACCTCGGTGCCGAACTGGCCCCGGATCGAGCCGGCGTCCGCCTCCACAGGATCGGTGGCGCCGATCACCTGGCGCGCCGCCTTGACTGCGTTCGGCCCCTCGAGCACCATCGCGACCAGCTCACCGCCAGTGATGAACTCGACGAGCTCACCGAAGAACGGCTTGTCGGTGTGCTCCTCGTAGTGGACGTTGGCGATGTCCTCGTCGGCCCGCATCAACTTGAGGGCGACGAGGCGGAGCCCCTTGCGCTCGAAGCGGGCGATGACCTCGCCAGTGAGACCGCGCTCGAATGCGTCGGGCTTGACGAGGATCAGGGTGCGTTCGTCGGCCACGGCCGCGGCACGGTACCGGAATCGGGCGGGATCGCGTTGTGCCGGGAGCAAAAACCGGCAATGAAGGGGGCGAAATCGGGGCGTTTGTCGACTTCTTTTCGGTATGCGAAAGGAACTCGACAATCCACCGCCGGACGTCCTCGATCGCCGCATTGCCACCGGCAACACGGCGTGCTTGACGGCCAGGCAGCTCGCCCTGGCGGGCCTTTCTCCAGCCGGTGTCACGCGCCGCATCGCGGCCGGTCGCCTCCACCGCATTCATCGCGGTGTCTACGCCGTCGGACACCCGCGGCTCAGCAACGAGGGCAGATGGATGGCGGCGGTGCTCGCCTGCGGCCCTGGCGCCGTGTTGAGTCATCACAGCGCGGCCGCCCTTTGGGGAATCCACCGCCGCCGGCGCGACGACGCCAGCCCGCCGCCTGTCCACGTCACCGTCCCGAGCACCGCCGGCAAGAGCCCCCGCAACGGCATCGTCCTTCACCGCTCCTCCACCCTCATCGCCGGTGTTCGAACCCGCCGTCACGGGATCCCGGTGACCACGCCGGAGCGCACCCTCGCCGACCTCCGTCCTCTCCTCTCTGGGGCCCAGCTCGCCGCCGCCATCCGGGAGGCCGAGTTCCGCGGGCTGGTGAATCCCGGCGAGGTGGCAACGGACCGCGGCCGCAGCGAGCTGGAGCAACGCTTCCTCGCCCTCTGTCGCCGCCACCGCCTTCCCCAGCCGGTTGTGAACGCCCCACTCGACCGCTACGTCGTCGACTTTCTCTGGCAGGAACACCGCCTCGTCGCCGAGGTGGACGGCTGGGAGTCACACCGCACCAGGTCCGCTTTCGAGGAGGACCGCGCACGCGATGCTCGCCTCGCGGTGCTCGGTTACCGGGTCGTTCGCTTCACCTGGCGACAGGTCGAGCGAGACCCGCGGGAGATCTCCGGGACGATCCGCTCGCTGTTACGGGGCTAGCGGCTCGAGCTGCTCGGCCGCTGCGGCGGCCTGGCTCCGACCGCCGGGCGGTCCTGGCGACGGGTGGGGCGGTCGGAGGATGAGGAGGATGAAGAGGACGAGGCGGAGGACCGTTGCGTCCCTGAGCTCGAGCTCGATGAGCGCTGACTCGTGGACCGTCCGGATCCGGATCGCGGCCGGTCGGTGCGACGGGTGGTCTCGCGGTCCGGGCGCTGCTGCTTGCGGACCTGGGTCTCGCAGTACGGGCAGATGCCCCAGCGCGGATCGAGTGGCTTGTGGCACTTGCGGCACGGGTTGCGCAGCCGCCGCTCGCAGTTGGGGCAACGAAGGTAGGAGCGTTCGATCGGGTATTCGCAGTGCGGACAGGAGTTCTCGATCCGCTGCCGCAGCTCGAGCTCGGCGGCTCGCAGCTCCAGCTCGCGCTCCTCGCGGTCCTCGAGGAACTCCGGGGGGCGCAGGATCGTGTAGACGACCGTGCCCAAATAGGGAAACACCGACGCCGCGGTGGCGCATGCGATCAGGACCGGGTCCTCGATACGCCTGCGAGCGTCGAGGTACGTCCACCAGATCAGCGCCAGATAGACGACGACCAGGAAGAGAATGACAAGGCTGGCGATGAGGCCGGCCGTGCCGCTGAGTCCGAAGATTCCTAGAGGCATGGGCGAATTGGAGCCGCGAGTGTACGTACTTCCCTAATTGGGGGTTGAACCCTGCCTGGCATTGGGGGTCAGAGGATTTTCAGGACGATTTACAGGAAGAGCAGGCCGAACACGTAGCCGAAGGCGAAGAAGACGAGGATCACCACCGCGACGACGATGGCCACCAGTCCCATCATCGTCAGGAGCTCTGAGCGGGCCTCTCTGTCCATATACAGCTCAGAAGGTAGTGGCTGCCAGCCGCCAACGCGACTCCATTCCGGCCCGCCGCAAGCTCTCGTGCTCGCTCCCATGCCTGGACCGGATCGGGGACTGCCTCCGCGGCCACGCCCGCCTTCTCGCACAGTGCCGCCAGCTCCAGCGCCGGCCGAGCCCGCCCGCCCGGGCGCCCGGATCCCTCGATCGCATCCGGCGGGATCTCCGTGCAGACGAACTGGGAGCAGGCAGGAGCAAGTCCGTCGATGATCCCAATCGCGTCCTTCCCCTCCAAGACCGCGAGGCAGCAGACGATCGGCTCGTTGTCGGCAAGATCGGGAAGAACCTCGGCCAACGCCCTCGCCCCGTCGGGATTGTGGGCGGCATCAAAGATCTCTGGCGGGTCGCCAGCGACCAACTGCGCGCGGCCCGGAATTGAGAGGCCCGCAAGCACGTGCTCGAGCCCTTCTGGGATCACGTCCGTCTCTGGCCAGCCGAGAACCTGCTTGACCGCCGACCAAGCGATGTCGGCATTTGTGCGCTGGTAGCCGGCCGGCCCATAGGAAAGACCCGGCCCGGCGATGCTGACCCTCCAGGTCGATGGCCGCTTGGCATGCTTTTCCGCGACAGCTCGTTCGACTTCCGGCATGACCTGGTCGGGAAGCGGGCCTGTGACCAGGGTCGTGTGATCCCGTAGTACCGCCAGCTTCTCGGTCGCGATCTCCTGGACGGTCTCGCCGAGCCACTCCGTGTGGTCGAGGCCGACTGAGGTCAAGACCGTGAGGCTGGAGGGAATCACGTTCGTGGCATCGAGCCTCCCGCCGAGCCCCGCCTCTATCACTGCGTACTGAACGCGCGCCTCAGCGAACGCAACAAACGCGGCGGCGGTAAGCAGTTCGTACTGAGTGACCGGGCCCTCGTTGCCAGCCGAGCGGTCGGCAACCAGTGCGGATTGCTCCGCGCGTTCCAGCGCCTCGGTGAACGCGTCCTCCGAGATCGGCTCCCCACGGATCTCAACTCGCTCCCTCCAGGAAAGGATGTGCGGGGAGAGATAGGCGCCGGTTCGCACGCCCTCCGCTTCGAGCAGTGCCGCAATCATCCGCGTGACCGAGCTCTTCCCGTTCGTCCCGACGACGTGGATCGACCCGAACCGGTTCTGCGGCATGCCCAGCAGCGTGCACAACCGCCGTATCCGCTCCAGCCCCAGTTTCCAGCCCAGGACCTCCCGGCGGCGCAGGATCTCGTCGGATCGCGCTATCCGCCCAGTTCCTCGAGCTCCGCCCGGTAGGCGGCGAGCTTCTCCCGCTCGGCGTCGACCACGTCGGCCGGGGCCCTCTCGACGAATCCCTCGTTGCCGAGCTTGCCCTCGCCTCTCTTCACCTCGCCGCGCAGCTTCTCGCGCCGCTCCTCGATACGCGCCTCCACCGCCTTTGGGTCGACCCCATCCGTGGACAGCAGCTCCACCCCGCCGACCGACGCGATCGGCTCTCCCCCGTCCTCGGAGAACTCGACCTTGGCAAGCCGCGACACGAGGTCAAGCGGGCGATCCTTCGCACGAACGGTGAGCACCTGCTTGACGGGCACACCCGCCAGGTCCCGCCAGCGCCGCAGGGCCCTGGTCAGCGAGATCGCGTCGCCGATCTCGCGCTCGGCGCCCTCGTCGATCAGCGAGTCGTCCGCCTCCGGGAACGGGTGGACCACCAGAGCCTCCGCCCGCGCGTTCGGCAGGTACGAGTAGATCTCCTCGCTGACGAACGGCATGAAGGGGTGGGCGAGCGCCAGAACCTGCTCGAGCGCCCACAGCAGGGTCGCGCTCGCGTCCTCGTCCTCATCGTCGTAGAGGCGGCCCTTGACGATCTCCAGATACCAGTCGCAAAGCTCCGACCAGAAGAAGTCGTAGAGGTCGAGCACGGCGTGGGAGAAGTCATAGGCCTCGACCGACTCCGTCACGGACCGGATGGCGCGCTGGAGCCGGGACGCGATCCACCGGTCCTCGACCCGCTCGGATCGCGGGCCGGGCTCGACGTCGTCCCCCGCGTTCAACAGGATCAGCCGGGACGCGTTCCACATCTTGTTGGCGAGGTCGCGCCCCTGCTGGACCCGCGCCTGGGAGAACCGGACGTCCTGGGTGGAGGTCATGGCGAGCAGCCCGAAGCGGAGCGCGTCGGCACCGTGCTCGCCGATCTCATCGAGCGGATCGATCCCGGTGCCGAGGCTCTTCGACATGCGGCGCCCGTCGGGCGCCTGGATGACCGAGTGGACGTAGACGTCGCTGAACGGGACCTGCTCGGTGAACTCGAGCGAGGTCATGATCATCCGAGCGACCCAGAGGGAGATGATGTCCCGGGCCGTGACCAGCACGTCGGTCGGGAAGAAGGCCTTGAACTCCGCCGTGCTCGTGTCCGGCCAGCCGAGCGTCGCGAACGGCCAGAGCGCCGAGCTGAACCAGGTGTCGAGGACGTCGGGGTCCTGCTCCCAGCCCTCGCCGTCGGGGGGCACCTCCCCCACGTAGGTCTCGTCACCGCGATACCAGACCGGCAACCGGTGCCCCCACCAGAGCTGGCGCGAGATCGTCCACGGCGGGAGCGTCTCCATGCCGTGCATGTACTGGCGGTAGGCGCCATCGGGAATGATCCGGATCCGGCCGTCCTCGACGGCCTCGACAGCCGGCTTCGCGAGCTCATCCATGCGGCAGAACCACTGGAGCGAGATCAGCGGCTCGATCCTCTCGCCGGAACGGTGCGAGAACGGGACCGAGTGCGCGTATGGCTCCTCGCTGCGCAGCAGGTCGCGCTCGCGCAGCTCGGCGATCACGGCCTCCTGCGCTTCCGCCGCGCTCATGCCCCGGAAGCGCTCGGGCGCGGCGTCGGTGATCCGCCCGTCCTCCCCGATCACGCTGAATGCCTCGAGTTCGTGGCGCTGGCCGATCTCGAAGTCGTTGGGGTCATGGCCCGGCGTGATCTTGAGCGCGCCGGTCCCGAACTCGGGATCCACGTGCTCGTCCGCGATCACCGGAATCGGGCGCTCGACCAGAGGCAGGATCGCGCTCCTCCCGACCGCGTCCCGATAGCGGTCGTCGTCCGGATTCACCGCCACGGCCGTATCGGCGAGCATCGTCTCGGGCCGAACCGTCGCGACGACGAGCTCGCCGCCGCCGTCGAGCGGATAGGCGATCTCATACAGGGTGTCCGTGACCTCGCGGTTCTCGATCTCGAGGTCGGAGATCGCCGAGCCCAGGCCCGGATCCCAGTTCACGAGGTAGTCGCCGCGGTAGATGTAGCCCTTCTCGTAGAGGGCGACGAAGACCTTGTAGACGGCCTTCACATAGCCCTCGTCGAGGGTGAAGCGCTCGCGCTCGTAGTCGCAGGAGGCGCCCAGCCTCTTGTACTGCTCGACGATCGTCGACCCGTACTGCTCCTTCCACTCCCAGACGCGCTCGGTGAACTTCTCGCGGCCGAGCTCCTCCCGCGAGGTCCCCTGCGAGGCCAGCTCCTTCTCCACGACGGCCTGGGTGGCGATCCCGGCGTGATCTGTGCCGAGAACCCAGAGTGTGTTCCGGCCCCTCATCCGGTTGAGCCGGATCAGCGAGTCCTGGATCGACCCGTTGAGAGCGTGTCCCATGTGCAGCGCGCCCGTGACGTTGGGCGGGGGGATGGAGATCGAGTAGTTCTGCGCCGGCGTCCCCTCCGCCGGGGGATGGAAGTAGCCCCCCTCGAGCCAGCCCCGGAAGACCCGCTGCTCGACCGCGCCGGGGTCCCAGCGAGTCGTCGCTTCCAGGGTCTTTCGGCGCTCGGCGTCCATTCGGCGCCGATGTTAGTTGCGGGCCGGGGCCGGGCTACGAGTCGGTCTGCGGCGACTCGAGCGACTCGAGCACGCCGAGGATCTCGCCGACTCGGCAGACGAGCAGGCGCTCCTCGTCGATCTCGACCCAGACGCCGGCCGAGGACGGGAAGACCACATGGTCGCCCGGCCGCACCGGCATGTCGACGCCGGCGCCCTCCCACCAATCGAGGCCGGGGCCGATGGCGAGCACGATGCCCTGCTGCGGCGGCGGCTCGTCGATCCCCTGTGGCACGACGAGGCCGGACCGGCGCATCCGGTCCTGGTCGAGCTCCTTGAGAACCACCTGGTCGAACAGGGGCCGGAGCTGGTGCCTGACGGTTTCCACTGGCTCGCGTGACGAGCGCGTGCTCATGGCATGAACAATACGAAGGATGCAGACCGGCCAGGCCCTCCGCGAAGCCCGTCTTAAGCGGGGACTCGACCTCTACGAGGTGAAGCGGGTCACGAAGATCAGCGTCCCGGCCCTACGGGCGATGGAGGAGGACCGCTGGGAGGACGTCCCGGCCCCGGGTGCCGAAGCGCTGGTCGCGGTCTACGCGCAATTCCTGGGATTGGACGAAGGCGATCTCACGCTCGAGGAGCCGAGCCCCCGCCTGCCCCATCCGAGCTCGCACACTCGCAGTGTGCTGCTCGCCATCGGCTTTGCGGCAGCGGTCGGCGTGATCATCGGCCTGGCCGGCTTGGGATCCGGTGGCGGTGGAGGCGGCACGGAGCGCACGACTCCAGGGGTGATCACACAGACCACCACGACGAGCACCGCAGCCCCGGTCTCGATCCAGATCAGCACGCACGCCCTCGTCTGGGTCTGCCTCATGAATCAGAGCGGGCATCCCGTGATCAACGGCCTGGACCTGATCAGGGACCAGACGGTCGGCCCCTACGACGGCAAGGCCTTCGACGTGGCCTTCGGCAACGGCAAGGTCGACCTGACGGTGAACGGCCAGCCAGTGAACGTGCCGCCGATCGCAGCGCCCTTCGGCTACCGGATCACGCCGGATGGCGCGACCAGGCTCGCGCCCTCGGAACGGCCGACCTGCACCTGAACCGGCATCAGGTCGCGGCCACATGCGGCCGCCCCACGTAAGTCGCTACGGGCTTCGCCCTCCGCTCCAAGATGGAGCGGCCTGGTGGCCGCTAAGCGGTCTGCTCGCCGAGCGCCGGGTCCTCGAGCACCATCTCGTGCTCTCCGGTGGCGTCGGTGACGAGCATCGGCCGCTGACCCTTCTCGATCGTCTCCTTCGTGACGACGCACTTCTGCACGTCGCCGCGGGAGGGCAACTCGAACTGAACGTCGAGCAGGGTCTCCTCGAGGATCGAGCGGAGGCCGCGCGCACCGGTCTCGCGGGCGAGCGCCTTGTCGGCGATCGCCCCGAGGGAGTCGGGCGCAAAGACCAGGTCGATGTCGTCGAACTGGAAGAAGCGGCGGAACTGGCGGGTGAGTGCGTTCCGCGGCTCGGTGAGGATCGTGATCAGGTCGTCGCGGGTGAGCTGGTGGATCGCCGAGACGACCGGGAGGCGGCCGATGAACTCGGGGATCAGGCCGTACTCCATGAGGTCCTCGGGCAGGACCTGCTCGAAATCCTCGCCTGCGTCCTTGTGGGCGGCGGAGGTGATCTCGGCGCCGAACCCGACGCCGTGATTTCCGATCCGCCTCTCGATCACCTTGTCGAGCTCGCCGAACGAACCGCCACAGACGAACAGCACGTTCGAGGTGTCGATCGTCAGGAACTCCTGGTGCGGGTGCTTGCGGCCACCCTGCGGAGGCACCGAGGCGGTGGTCCCCTCCAGGATCTTGAGGAGCGCCTGCTGCACGCCCTCGCCGGAGACATCGCGCGTGATCGACGGGTTGTCGGCCTTGCGGGCGATCTTGTCGATCTCGTCGATGTAGATGATCCCCGTCTCGGCCTTCTTCACGTCGAAGTCCGCGGCCTGGATCAGCTTGAGAAGGATGTTCTCGACGTCCTCGCCCACGTAGCCGGCCTCGGTGAGCGCCGTGGCGTCGGCGATCGCGAAGGGGACGTTGAGGATCTTGGCGAGGGTCTGGGCGAGCAGCGTCTTGCCGCAGCCGGTGGGGCCGAGCAACAGGATGTTCGACTTCTGCAGCTCGATCTGCTCCTCGCTCGGCTCATCCGAGGAGTTCATCTGGACGCGCTTGTAGTGGTTGTAGACCGCCACTGAGAGGGCGCGCTTGGCGCCGTCCTGGCCCACGACGTACTCGTTCAGGACGTCGTAGATCTCACGCGGCTTGGGAAGGCTCTCCAGCTCGAACGTCGGCGGAGCGGTGAGCTCTTCATCGATGATCTCGTTGCAGAGGTCGATGCACTCGTCGCAGATATACACGCCGGGGCCGGCGATCAACTTCTTGACCTGACGCTGCGACTTCCCGCAGAAGCTGCAGAGGAGCTGCTCGTTGGATTCGGTGGGACGTGCCAGCGGAATACTCCCTCGGTCTCGCTTCGCCCGGCCGGCTCCTTCCTCGCTGGAAGCTTAGACGCCCGCCGACCTCGACCTTGCGGAATCTGGTTACGCCGCGAGCGGCCGGTTTCCTTCCGACGAGGTGTCACTGGAGGCGTGCCCACCTCGTCTTAGGGGTAGATCGACCCGAAGGAGGCAAATCATGAGGATCTTCGTCGCAGGAGCAACCGGAGCACTGGGCAGACAGCTCCTACCGAAGCTGGTCGACCGCGGGCATGAGGTCACCGGCATGACCAGGACTCCGTCAAAGGCCTCGGTTGTCGAGGAGCTCGGCGCCCGCGCGGCCATCGCGGACGCACTCGACGCGGAGGAGGTCGCGTCGGCGGTCGCGAAGGCCGAGCCCGAGGTGATCGTCCACGAGCTGACGGCGATCTCCGACCTCGGGAGCATGCGGAACGTGGACCGGGCGTTCGAGATGACCAACCGGCTGCGGACTGAGGGGACCGACCATCTCCTCGCCGCCGGCAAGGCGATCGGTGCGCAGCGATTCGTGGCACAGAGCTTCGCTGCCTGGCTGTACGAGCGGGTCGGAGGCCCGGTGAAGACCGAGGAAGACCCGCTCGACCCGGATCCCATCGGTCCGGTCCGCGAGACGTTCGGAGCGATCCGGTACGTCGAGGAGGCAGTGACGGGCGCCGACTGGACCGTCGGCATCGCCCTTCGCTACGGAGGGTTCTACGGCCCCGGGACGAGTCTGTGGACCGGCGGCGAGCATCTCGAGCCGATCCGGCAGCGCAAGTTCCCGATCGTCGGCGATGGCGGAGGCGTCTGGTCGTTCATCCACATCGAGGACGCCGCCGACGCGACCCTGGCGGCAGTCGAGGGTGGCGAGGCGGGCGTCTACAACGTCGTGGACGACAACCCCGAGCGGGTCCGTGATTGGCTGCCGGGGATGGCGGAGATGATCGGTGCACCGGCCCCCAGGCGGGTTCCCAAGTGGCTCGGACGCCTCGTCGCGGGCCAGCCGGGCGTGATCATGATGACCGAGTTGCGCGGACAATCGAACGCCAAGGCGAAGCGGGAGCTCGGCTGGACCCCGAGGCACCCGAACTGGCGGGACGGGTTCGCGGAGCTGGCCGCCGACCCCGCGGGACGGATCGCTACGGACGACCGGAGGCCTCTCGCCGCATGAACGAGTCCAACGATCAGCTCCTCGAGGAGCTTCGTCCCCGGTCCTTCGCGATCGCCTACCGGATGCTCGGCAGCGTCGCGGAGGCCGAGGACGTGGTGCAGGAGGCGCTGTTGCGTGTCAACGCAGCGCTCGAGAGAGGCGAGCGCCTCGAGTCTCCGCGCGCCTACGTGGCCACGATCACCACGCGGCTCGCGATCGACGAGCTCCGCTCGGCTCGCGCGCGCCGCGAGACCTATGTCGGCGAATGGCTGCCCGAGCCCATCGTCGTGGACACCCGCGAGGACCCGGAGCGTCACGCCGAGATGGCCGACTCGCTGTCCCTCGCCTTCCTCGTCCTGCTCGAGAACCTCTCACCTGAGCAACGGGCCGCCCTCCTCCTCCACGACGTCTTCGACTACGACTACGCCGAGATTGCGCAGATCATCGGCAAGAGCGAGGACAACGCCCGCCAGCTCGCGACTCGGGCGCGGCGTCACGTCGATCAGGACAAGCCTCGCTTCGAGGCGTCCAAGGAGAAGCGCGAGGAGCTCGCCGGCCGCTTCTTCGCGGCGGCTCAGCAGGGCAACATGAAGGAGCTGGAGGCGCTGCTCGCCGAGGACGTCGTGCTGACGGGCGACGGTGGCGGCAAGGCTCCGGCGATCGCGCGGTCGCTGCACGGCCGCGATCGCGTCGCCCGCACGCTCCGCAACTGGGCGAAGACGGGCTGGGCGCTCCCCAACCTCAGCATTCAGCCCGTCGAGGTCAACGGGCAGCCGGGCGCGCTCTTCCTCGACGAGAACGGCGCGGTCTTCAGCGCGATGGCGGTCGACATCGCCGACGGCCAGATCCAGGGGATCAACTCGGTCGTCAATCCGGACAAGCTGCGTCACCTCGGCGAGGTCGGCGATGCCTGGGCCCTGCTGGAGCAGGTCCGGGAACGAAAGAAACAGAAGCCCCCGCCAGAGCTCAGCCACTGAGCTCGGAAATCACGTCCTTGCTGTGGGTGATCGGCAGCCGATTTCCCTCGAGCTCGATCCGCGATCCAGTCTCGGGGTGGATCAGCTCGAGTACGCGCACGTTCGCTCGCTGGTGAACCTTCACCTCGAGCCCCGTCCGCTCGGCCTTGAAGATCAGCTCACCGGGTGTCTTGCTCCTCGAGCGCCCGTCGAATCCGTAGACCGCGTCCGAAGTCACCCCTACCAGCATCCACTGCGGCATGCCGTGGCCGGCGGCGTTTGCTCGCATTCCCCCGGCGACACCCGCGACCTCGCCGACGGCCTCACCGACCGAGCCAGCTGCGCCGCCAAGCTCGCCGCCCGCCAGTCCGCCTTCGAACATCGAACCGCTGTGCCCCCGGGGGTTGAATTGACCCGCCGCCAGCACCTCCTCGGCGATTCCCTCTCGCGCCAGTGCCTCCTGCACCGCATGCTCCATCGCTTGCTCGGACATGGTCGCTCCTTCGGTCGCTCAGCGCTCGAGGCGAAGATACCCGCCGACGATGTCAGGAGGGCGTCGCCATCCGGTTGCGGCGGATCTCCGATCTGACAGGATTGGACACGCAACCGTAAGGGCCAGGGGGAAAGAGAGGGCGCGACGACGCGCAACAAGAAGAAAGGCAAAGGGACGGCCGCCGTTCACGCCTCGGGCCCCGGCTCGTTCGCTCTCAGCGGAAGCTCCGCCAAAACGGCAAGGCTCGCGTGACGATGTCGGTCAGCTATACGCCGGAGGGCGGAGCCGCCAACACTCAGACCGAGAAGCTCAAGTTGATCCAGCACCACAAGTAGTGACCGCTATGGACGAGGCTCGGCGACCACTGATCGAGTTCCCGGCCGACGATCCTGTTCGCGCGCGGAAGTTCTGGAGCGAGGTGCTCGGCGCCGAGCTCGCGCCACGGCCCAGCGATGCCGGGGCGGGCTGGGAGACCGACGGGGGCGAGCTGCGCCTGGGAGTGCACGAGCGTGGACCGGGTCCGGGCGACACCGCGTCGCTGCCCTATTTCACCGTCGCCGATCTTCCCGCCGCGCTTCAGCGCGTCCAGGACCTGGGCGGCTCGGTGATCCATCCAGGTGAGCGCTGGGCCGTCTGCCGTGACTCCGAGGGCAGCCCGTTCGGGCTCTCGGCGGATGCGTCCTGAGAGCCGCTACTCCGACAATCCGGCGGACGCGAGGGCCTCGTCCCGGTCCGAGTACATATCCATCCGGGACTGCTTGCCATCGCGAAGCGTGAAGACCATGGCGAACGACATCTCAACGGGCATCCCGGCCGCTTTCGACGTTCCACGCTGGTTCACGAGAGCAACGACCTTGTCGCCCCCGTCGTGGAGGGATTCCACCTCGAGCTCCCAGTCCTCCCAGGCCTCCAACCAGGTGTTGAAGAAGGATGCCGCTCCGTCGGGGCCTTCATACACCTGCTGCTCGGGCCAGCCGTGGAAGTTCGACATGTCCCAGACGAAATCGTCCGTGGCGAGGTCCGGCGCGAATTCACGGGCGGCCAGGAATCGCTTGAAGCCCTCGCGGACGATCACGACGTTCTCCTCTGACATCGCCGCGCATTATCCCGCGGAGCGAGCAGGCTGCGGCTAGCTGAAGCGGTCCCAGGCCCGGAGGTAGGGGAGCGGGTTGACCGGATGCCCGCTCACGTGGACCTCGAAGTGGAGATGGCAGCCGACGGTCCTGGCATTGCCCGTCTTGCCCACGAAGCCGACGATCTGGCCGACGTGGACGAGATCGCCCTTCTGGAAGCCGGAGGGATGGAGCATGTGCGCGTACCAGTACTTCCGCCTCTCCCCCAGGCCGCGGAGCACGATGAAGTTGCCGTCGAGCCGCGCGTCGTAGGCCCGCTTCACGATCGTCCCCGTCGTCACCGCCGCCAACGGCGTGCCGCAGCGGGCGGTGACGTCGAAGCCCTTGTGCACCCGGCCGCCATTGCGCGGCGCCCCGAACTCGCCCACCGCCCCGCGCGCCCCATGCGGACCGCGCACCGGGAAGAAGTGGCGGTGAAGCTCGACCGAACCGGCGTCCTTCTCGTTGCCGCCCGCGACGGCGATGATCACGTGATAGGTCCCGTCCGCCACCAGCCGGCCGCCGTTGGTGAGCCCGTCCCACCTCACCGTCTTGTCGGTTGCGGGCTGCACGCCGGGCATCTCGATCCGGCGGACCTCGTCGCCGCCGCCGGCGATCCTGATCGTCACGTCAGCGGGCGCCGAGCCGCTCAACCGGAAATCGATGCGGACGCCATCGGCCGAGTCGGTGAAGCCGCGATCGGGCGAAACGGAGGCCTTCTGAACGATCGCGTCGTCCGCGAGAGCCGAGGGGACAAGCAGGATCAACGCGAGCGCCACGATTACGAGGGACGGCTTCGCCATCAAATCGCGGCCACAAGCGGTCGCCCTACGTAACAGAATGCGACCTGGTGGCCGCTACCGATGCTCGATCACGCGGTCGACGATCTTGTACTCCTTCGCCTCTGCCGCGCTCATGAAGTAGTCCCGCTCGGTGTCCTTCGCGACCTTCTCGAGCGGCTGACCGGTGTGCTTGGAGATGATCTCGTCGAGACGCTGGCGGACGTCGATGATCTCCTTGGCGTGGATCTCGATGTCGGTCGCCTGGCCGGAGAAGCCGCCCGACACCTGGTGAATCAGGATCTTCGAGTTGGGCAGCGCCATCCGCTTCTCAGGCGCGCCGCCGGCGAGCAGCAGGGCGCCCATGCTCATCGCGACGCCCACGCAGATGGTCGATACGTCGGGCTTGATGAACTGCATCGCGTCATAGATCGCAAGGCCGGCGTAGACCGAGCCGCCGGGCGAGTTGATGTAGATCGAGACGTCCTTGTCCGGGTCCTCCGACTCCAGATGAATGAGCTGGGCGACGATCAGGTTCGCGATGTCCTCGGTCACCGGAGTGCCGAGGAAGATGATCCGCTCGTTGAGCAGCCGCGAGTAGATGTCGAACGCCCGCTCGCCGCGGGACGTCTGCTCGACCACCATTGGGACAAGGGGACTCATGAGGCGGGCAGCATAGCGACCGGGGGCGGCGGGCAAACCGGGGCGGGCGCGAGTAGGGTCGGCTGCGAGTGAAGGAGATCCTCACCGTGGGGCACTCGAATCACGAGGAAGAAGAGTTCCTCGAACTCGTCCGCGGAGCCGGAGTCGAGCTGATCGCGGACGTTCGGGCCAACCCGCGTTCCCGCTACCCGCAGTTCAACCGCTCGGCGTTGGCCGGAACGATGAAGGCGGCCGGAATCGGCTACGCCCCACTGGGGGCCGACCTGGGCGGCCGGCGAGAATCACAGCCGGATTCGGTCAACACCGCCGTCCCGGAGGGGGCGTTCCGCGGCTACGCCGACCACATGGCGACCGACTCCTTTCAGGCGGGCCTCGAGATGCTCGAGTCCCTGGCGCTGGAGCGCCGCACGGCCGTGATGTGCGCGGAGGGCGACTGGCAGCACTGCCACCGTCGGCTGCTGGCGGACGCTCTGAGCGCCAGAGGCTGGCGAGTCCTCCACCTGGGGCCTGACGGATCGCTGACGCCGCACCAGATGACCGAATCCGCCGTCGCCGAGGGCGGACGGGTCACCTACCCGGAGCCACAGACCTCGCTCGGGATCTAGTCAATCCGGCAGAGCGGGAGGGGATTCGACTCGCCGGCCGTGCGGCACTGGCTGCCGCTTGTGCCTCGGGGACCGCCAGAGGAGCAGTTCTCCGGCCCGGGCGGCGGGAAGTCGTAGCGGGCGATGTTCAGGGTGCTGAAGGTCCGCACCGGTCCCTTGCCCTGAATCTTGTAGATCCTCGTGCCGATCGTTCCCGCGAAGGAGGTGAAGGTGTAGGACGTGCTGTAGCTGTAGCTGTTCGCCTTCGGCTTCGGCTGACCGGGTCTCCGCCCCGTCGCGGCGAACTTGGACTGCGTCGGGAATGAGCCGGTAAGAATGCCCTCTGACGCCTGCCCGCCAGGCTGGTTCGTGCAGAAGGTGAGCGGCATCCCGTCGACGTTCACCGCGGTGAGACCGCGCGGCGTGAACTTCCCCCGCCCGTGGTTGTCCTTGAAGACGACGTCGAGCCGCAGAAGGCCGCCGGGCTGCTGCTGTGACGGAGTGCCGACGGGCGGTAGGACGCCCTGGAAATGGCGAACCTGGCTCGCCGCCAGAGCCGGCGCGGGCAGCGCCATTGCCAGACCGGCCACCCCGATGGCGATCGCGCGTCTCATGCCCCTTCAACACCTCCGGCGACCCTGCGGAGCGGAGGTGACTGCTTGGGTCTTGACGGGACCTAGTCGGAGCCGGGCGTCCAGAGGGCGCCCTTCTCCTCCTGCTCTTCCTTCTCCGGAGTCCAGATCTCCTCGCGGACCTTGGCCTGCTCCAGTGGGATCGGCTTCGATTGCTCGGCCAGCACCTCGAGGGCGCGGCGCATGCGGAGGTCATCCTTGAGCAGCTCCTCGCGGCCGGAGTCGCGGATCTTCTGCAGGGCGACGTCGGGCTCGTCGTGGCCGTGGTCCTCGTGTCCCGGCGGGATCTGGAGCGCCTCGAGCATCTCCTCCTCGGTGATCTCGATGCCCTCAGCCTTCGCGATCGCCTCGAGCACCGCCTCGCGCTTCAGTGCCTGCTCGGCCTCCGGGCGCGCCTGTTGGATCATCTCCTCGCGCGTCTTCCCCTGTATCTGAAGGTAGTTCTCTGGGTCCATCCCCTGCTGCTGCAACTGCCGCTCGACGCGGCGCCACATCTCCGCGGCCCTGGCCTCGACGACCGGCTCGGGCAGCTCGACCTTCGCCTTCGCGACGGCGGCATCGAGAGCGGCCTCGCGGAAGCGCTCGGCGATCTGGTTCTCGAGGATCTGCTCGATCTGCCCGGAGATGTGATCGCGAAGCTCGGCGAGAGTCTCGAACTCCGAGGCCTCGGCAGCGAATTCGTCGTTGAGCTCCGGCAGCTCCTTCTCGCGAACCTCCTTGACGTTGACCTCGAACTCGGCGGTCTTCCCGGCGACCTCCTCGGCTGGATAGTCGTCCGGGAACGGAACGGTCGCGGCGCGCTCATCGCCGGGATTCGCCCCGATCAGAGCCTGCTCCAGCTCGGGCAGCACACGGCCCTCCCCCAGCTCGAGCAGATAGTCCTTGGCGGTCCCGCCTTCGAACGGCTCCCCGTCGATCTTGCCCTCGTAGTCGATCAGGACGACGTCCCCCTCCTTCGCCTCGCGGTCGACCGGGTTGAGGCGGGCGAAGCCCTCCTGCAGGCGCTTCAGCTCGCCGTCGACGGCCTCCTGCGGCACCTCCGGCTCCTCGCGGCCGACCTCCAGGCCCTTGTACTCGCCGAGCTCGGCGCCGGGCCGCACCGCGACCTCGATCGAGAACTTGAGGGGCTTGCCCTCATCGGGGAGGTCGGATAGATCGAGCTTCGGATCGCCGACGGGGTTGACGCCGGATTTGAGCATCGCGCGCTCGTACCAGTCGCCGAGCGAGGTCTCGAGCGCCTGGGTGAGCACGGCCTCGCGGCCGAGGCGCTGGACCACCATCTCGGGCGGCACCTTGCCCTTGCGGAAGCCGGGCATCTTCATGTCGTGCCCGAGCTGCTCGGCGGTCTTCTTGATGCTGCCCTCGACGTCCTTCGCGTCGACGTCGACATCGACGCGGACCCGCGAGTCGGGCAGCTCCTTTACGGTCGTCTCCATGGAGCAGACCACGATAGAGACCAGCCGTCGCGAGCGACTGGGCGCCTGGCTCTACACCGGAGCGCCCGGTCGCCTGGCGTCATTCTCGATCGATCTGGGGCTCTCGCTCGCGGCCCTGGGGATCTACGGGGCGAAGCAAGGCTGGGAGAAGCTCAGCTCGATCCCTCGGTCTTGATCCGCTCCTCGAGCCGCGCGCCCTGGCCGGCGGCGGCCGCGCGGGCGGCCCGGGCGTCGCTGAGCGGAACCCCGCGCGAGTCGGCGAGGTCGAGCAGCCGCTGGCGCTCGGTGTCCTGCTGGGCCCACTGAAGGAAGAGCCAGGACAGGACCCCGAGGGTGACGAAGGTGCCCTCGACCATCATGATCACGCCCGCGAGGCTCTGGTCGGTGATCGCCGAGATGTGCCACTTTGCCTCGCCGGCCGCGTAGTGGGGATAGAAGACCGAGTTCGACCACATGAAGACGTTGCCGAGCACGATCCCGGCGAAGCGGACGGCGATCACGTAGCCGAGCTTGGCCGGGAGCCCGAACCACTTGGGCTGCGGCAGCGGCCCGACCAGGGGCATCCACATCAGCACGCCGAAGCCGATGAAGCAGCTGTGCTGGAGGGCATGGAGTGCGTTGTGCTCGGTCGCGGCCTGGTAGAGCACGGGGACGTGCCAGACGTAGAGGTCGATCGCCCAGAGCGGCAGCGCCACCAGCGGATGCGCCAGGTGCCGCAGCCAGCCCAGCCAGCGGTTCGCGAGCAGCGGCTGCAGCAGAGGCCCAGTCAGCCCGAGCACGATCAGGAGCGCACCCAGGTCGCCCATCAGCAGGTGCTGGATCATGTGGGCGAAGACGAGCTCGTCGTCGATCCGGCCGAGCGGCGAGATGAACGCGATCGCGATCAGCGCGAGGCCCGACGCAAAGCAGCGACCCGCCAGGACGGGACCGGCCGTCCCTCCCGGGAGAGGGTGATCATCCGCAGCGAGTAGGCCGTGGCGACCAGGGTCAGCCCGGCGACCTGCAGGGGCTCGAAGACCGGCCCGCCGACGTGAGCAACCAGCATCGAACTCAGGTTAGAGCCAGTCGATCCTCCTGAAGTACTGGACCAGCGCCACGGCGACCAGTGCCATGGCGCCGATGCAGAGGGGGTAGCCGAAACGCCAGTGCAATTCCGGCATGTGCTCGAAGTTCATCCCGTAGACCGAGGCGATGAAGGTCGGCACCGCGACGATTCCGAAGAGGGCCGAGATCCGCTTGACCACCTCGTTCTGGTTCACGCTGACCAGCGAGAGGTTCGCCTGGAGGACGCTGGTGAGCAGCTCGCGCTGAGACTGGACCTGCTCGTCGACCCGGCGGGCGTGATCGGCCACGTCGCGGAAGAAGCTGCGCAGCTCGTCGGGAACGCGTTCGAACCCGCCCTGCTCGAGGGCCTCGAGCGGGTTGAGCAGCGGCGAGACGGCCCGGTGGAACTCGATCACCTCCCGCTTCAGGTGGTAGATCCGGGCCGTCGGGGCGCGGGATGTCGTCGTCGAAGACGTCCTTCTCGACCTCCTCGATGTCGTCCTCGATCGCGTCGACCACCGGGATGTAGTCGTCGACCACCTTGTCGAGCACGGCCCAGACCGCCGACGAGGCTCCGAGCTTGACCAGGTCGGGGCGCGGCTCCAGTCGCTGCCGCGCCGTGTGCAGCTCGCTGCCCGGCCCGTGGCGCACGGTGATCACGTAGCCCGGGCCGGCGAACAGGTGGATCTCGCCGAAATGGACCTCCTCGCTGGTCCTCGTCGTAGTGGGCGGTCTTCAGGACGACGAAGACGTCCTCGTCGTAGTCCTCGATCTTGGGCCGCTGGTGGGCCTGCTGGGCGTCCTCGACGGCCAGCTCGTGGAGGTCGAAGAGCTTCTGCGAGTCAGCTCCAGGTCGCCGGCTTCGGGCTCGTGAATGCCGATCCAGACGAACTCGCCGGTACCGGCGGCTCGCCGGAGCTCCGCGGCCCGCTCAGGGGTGAGCGCGTCCTCGTGCTGGCGCACGCCGTCCTTGTAGTGGGCGCTGTCGACGATCATCGTGCGGCTCCGCGTTCCAGTTCCGTCGCGGCCCGCGGCTTCCTCCCCCTGGGCGCGTTCGCTCAGTCGAGGTCATCGCCCGGGATCCAGGCGACATCCATGTCGACGCGCTTGCCACGAAACGGCACGCCCTCCGCCCTGAGCAGGCGGCGCTGCCGCTCACCCTTGGCGAGTGAGCCGTCCGCCCGGACGATCCGCTGCCAGGGCACCCCCGGGTCGTCACAGGCGGACAGGACGGACCCGGCGAAGCGCGGCGCCTCGGGACAGAGGTCCCCATAGGTGGTGACGAATCCCTCCGGCACCCGCCGAATCCGATCGAGGACGGCCTTCGCGCGCGGCGAGCTCAGCTGAGTCGGCGAGCCACCCATATACCGGCGAGGGTTGCGGGGAGCGCAGCCGCCAGGCCGCGGAGGCCGGCGTCCCGCTCGCCCTGGCCGAGGGCCAGCGCGAACGCCGCGGCGTCTCCTGCGTCCGCGGTCGCGTTCGCGACCGTGGCGCTCAGCAAACGCTCGCCGTCATCGAGCGCGCCCAGGGTCACTCCGCCGAGCACGAAGTCCCTGACGCCGGCGATCCGGGCAACCGTCTTGGTCGCCGCGGAGGGATCGGAGAAGCCAAGCGCCCGCAGAGAGAGCTCGGGCGCAACGAGCAGACCCAACCCGATCGCCATGCGGCCCGCAGCCGAGATCAGTGAAAGGGCGCGAACGTCAGGCGCCTGAACGCGGTCCTCGGTCAGGATCGCTCCATCGAAACGGAAACCGATGGGGACGCCGACAGGGTCTGGTAGACGACGCAATAGCGCTCCGTGAGCCGCTCGAGCGTCTCGAGCTCCTCATCACTGGCGTCGCTCTTCAGCTCGAAGCGCAGGCGGATCTCCTTGAAGCCCACCGGCGCCTCCTTCTCGACTGCGAGGGTGCCGCGCCAGTCCAGATCACCTTCCGCATGCACGCTCCCGTCCACGTTCAGCCCGATCGAAGTTGCGACCGATCGGATCGTCGTTCCCGCGCAGGCAACCAGGGCCTGCAGCAGCATGTCGCCCGAGCAGGCAAGGGTTCCGTCGCCACCGATCCCGGGATGGAGGCCGGCCTTGACGATCGCTTTCCCGGTCTGGACCGAGCAGGCAATCTCGTCGTCCAGGGTCCCGTCCGCCTCCAGCGTGATCTGTGCGGTCTCCGCGTCGTCGCGGTACCGCTCCTTGATCGGGCGCTGCAGGTCCTTCAGTTCGGCGGTGCTCATTCGATTGGTCATCGGACGAGCCTAATGGCGGGGTACCGACGCGTGCAGCAGCGATACTGAACAGGGGATGTCAGTCGAGGGAACGACCAGAGGCGGCCCGCCGGGCGCGCTGGCCGCGGGATCCAGCTTCGGTGGCTTTCGCATCGAGCGGACGCTCGGCCACGGCGGCATGGGCATCGTCTATCTCGCGACCGAGCTGCGACTCGAGCGGCAGGTCGCCCTGAAGGTGATCCGATCCGATCTCGCGGGCGACGAGGACTTCAGGGCGCGGTTTCGATCCGAATCGCGGACGGCGGCGTCGGTCGAGGACCCCAGGGTCGTGACCGTCTTCGGCGCCGGGGAGCGCGACGGCCTGCTCTATGTCTCGATGCGGTACGTGCCCGGTCGCGATCTGGGCCGGATCGTCGAGGCGGATGGACCCCTCCCTCCCGACGAGGCCGCGCGGCTGATCGCCCAGGTCGCCGACGGACTGGACGCCGTGCACGCCGCCGGCCTGGTCCACCGGGACGTGAAGCCGCACAACGTGATCGTCGACGAGGAGGGTGCTCACCTGACCGACTTCGGCCTGGCGAAGGCGATGGGCGCCACGACGGGACTGACCGCCACCGGCCAGGTGATCGGGACGGTCGACTACATGGCGCCCGAGCAGATCGAGGCTCGGCGGGTCGACGCGCGCACGGACGTCTATGCGCTCGGCGGCGTTCTCTTCAACGCGATCACCGGCAAGGTGCCCTTCGCCGAGCGGGAGAGCTCGGCGAAGATGTGGGCGCACGTCAACGAGCCGCCGCCATCCGCCGGCAGACGAGGGGATGTCCTCGATCCGGTGATCCGCCGGGCGATGGCGAAGGACCCGATCGACCGCTACCCCTCCGCCGGCGACCTCGGCCGCGCCGCCGTAGCCGCGACCCGCGGCGAGGCCGTCACCGAGCCCGAGCACGTCGTCGGCGCCGGAGAGGCTGCCCCGCTGCCGGAGACCGTTCGCCTCTCGCGAGACCCGGCGCTGCCCCCGACGGACCCACTCCCCCGCCCGCGCCGTCCCGGCCGGACGGTTGCGTTCCTGCTCGCCCTGCTTGCGATCGCCGCACTCGGCGTCGCCGGGGCGATCGAGGCCCCGAAGCTCTCCCGATCCCAGGGGAGCGCGACTGCCACCGGGACCGGCGGAGACAGCGCAGGGAGCAGCGTCACGGTTCCCTCACTCGCCGGCCAGCCGCTGGACGTGGCCGAGCAGCGCCTCAACGATCTCGGCCTCCGCCCGACCGAGGAGGGCGGGGGGCTCTTCGGTGTACTCGTCCCCTCAGACTGGGACGTCTGCTCGACCTCGCCGGCGGCGGGTTCGGCGGTCGTCCCCGGGCTCGACCGTTCACCTGTCGATCGATCGCCCGGACGCCTGCTGATTCTCGGTCAGCCGCCCCAGGCAGTCGCACAGGCCTCGGGGTCGTCGAGGTTGTTCTCGAAGCGGACGACCTTGCCGTCACGCATCTCAAAGTGTGCTCGAAGCCAACGTCGAGCTCGCCCGGCCGGTCGGCGATGAGTATGCCGACTGCGCCGGCGCGGATGCAGTGAGATCCATGCTGTTTGTCTCTGGAAAAGAATTTCATGAATTACTGATAGCCTGTGTACATGGCCACAGAACTCACCCCGATTCCTCCGGTGTCGCCGATGCCAGCCGCATCGCCGATCCCGGCAGCCTCACCGATTCCGCCCCCTTCGATCCTGCCCGCGGGATCCCCACCACAGGAGGCATAGAGATGACCACCGCCACAGCCGAAGAGCCGCTGGCCGGCTACGACAAGCTCAAGACCAAAGAACTGATCGCCTCGCTCTCCAGCCACTCACAGGTGGAACTGGCGAGCATTGAACGCTACGAGCGGGCCCACCAGGCTCGCGAGGCGGTGTTCGACAAGCTCCGCTGGCTGCGCCAGGAGGAGCCGTTGCCCGGCTACGACGCTCTCAGCAGCGCCGAGGTGGCGAACGCACTCGAGAAGGCCGACGTCGCCACGATCAAGCGGGTACGCGGGTACGAACGCAAATTCGCCGCCCGTCGCGAAGTGCTGGACGAGGTGACCCGCCTCCATCAAGAACGTCGGATGCCGCTCGCCTCTCGCGACGCGACGCGCTAGCTAGAGCGAGCGGTCCTCTCTCATTTGCCGGCAGTCGCGCCTGGATTTCCCACGAGCTCGAGCGGGGGTCTTTCCATCCTCGGCGAGAAGAACCTCGAGCAGATCGCCGATCTTCCGCTGCGCTGTTTCCTGGGCGAGAGGATGAAGCAGCGGCAGCTCAGGCTCCACCTTGTAGACGTTTCGCCTGCCGGTCCGTTCGCGAGCGATGTAGCCGTCCTCCACCAGCTCGGAGACGATTCTGTGGGCGCTTCGCTCCGTGATCCCCACGGTCTCGGCGATATCACGCAGGCGGATGCCGGGATCATGCGCAACGCAGAGCAGGACTTGCGCGTGGTTCGTGAGGAATTGGTAATCGGGCATATCTGACTTATATCACTAGATATGAATAGCATGATATGTTCATCCTAGAAGCAGCCAACTCACTTCGAACGACTCAACGGAGGTAAGACATGCATGTAGTGGTGCAGCACCGAATCACCGATCTGGAGAAGTTCAACACGATGGACGCCGAGGAGGTCGCTGGAGGAGGGCCGGACGGCAGTCATCTGCAGCAGTTCCTCCCTCCCAAGGACGGGTCGGTGGCCACGTGCGTGTGGCAGACGGACTCGATCGACGGGCTTCGCGGCTACCTCGACCCGGCCACCGCCGGCGTGACCGAGAACACCTACATCGAGATCGACGAAGAGACCGCCGTGGGCCTTCCGGAGGCAGCCCCGGCGTAGGACGGCTACTGCGACCAGGGGCCTCTCGAAAGAAGGCCCTTGGTTTGTCCTTCCCGGCCGTAACTACACCGGCAGCAGATTCGCCGTCTTCTTGCCCTTCTTGTGCGCGGCTTCTCTAGTTGCCGCCCGTGTCCAGTCCCGTCATCGCCGTGAGCAGGCGGCTCTGCAGCACGGCGAACCATTGGAACTGGAGCCCGTGGAGCTGGGGCGAGGATCTCTCCTTCGAGCGGCTTCCGAACACGAGCGAGGAGCAGATGCTCCACCGAACCTCCAGCCGATCACCGACCCGGCGATCGTGCGCACCCAGGCGCGGGTCGCGGCCCGGGATCGCCCGGCGGCGGGTCCGGGTGATCGACGCCACCGGACTGGATCCCTCCTTCGCGCAGTGGGCCGTTTTCCGACCGGCTGCTGCTTTTCGTCCAAAGCCGCTATTGGGAGGCAGGTTTGCAGCCGCGCTTCTTGAGGCGCTTCTTCGTGTCCTTGATGTTGGCCTGGATCATCGCCTGCTTCGCCTCGGTTCCCGCCTCGGCGAGCCCCTTCTGCTGGCGCTTCAGCTTCTTGCGGAGCTTCCTGCAATTCGGGTGCTCGGCGCTCGGGCTGGGACTGGGGCTTTGGGCTGGGGTGGCTCGGCGCCGGCGCCGGTAGTCCGTCGACCGCCACCCCAAAGGGGGAGCTGGCGCCGGTGATGAAGCTCTGGTCGACGTTCGTGCCGCCGAGGTCGGCGCGCCCGATCGTGTCGTTAGCCGTTCGTCCAGTAGACGTGGGCACCGTCTGACCGCCACCCCGAAGGGGAAGCTGGCGCCGGTGATGAAGCTCACCGGACTCGAACCGGCGACCACCTGGAGCACAACCGCAGGGCAGGGCCGCAGGTCGGGCCTCTCAGGCGTGATCACCGGTGCTGATCTCCTCTGAGGGCTTTCCGTGCCGCAGGGTGACGATTCAGCGCGTCGCGCGAGGAGTCCAGGTCAAGTCGAGCACTTTCGCGCCCACCGGACGGTCGAACCCCGAAACTACGGATGACGCGGGAGAGCGGCGGCCCATAGGGTCCTCGGACAGTCTCGTCCCGCGGTGCAAGCCGCGTCTTGAAAGGGAGTGGGGAGATGGCGAAGAGGCAGCGACGCCAACGCCAGGAGCGTCAAATGAGGCGTCTGGATGGGCCGCCAAAGAGCGTCCAAGAAAACTGCCAGGCCACGTACCGGAAAACTCCCCTTGACACCTGTCTGGGGCGTCTAGAAGGGTCACGCATCCGCAGGTTGTGTGGTCGGCTCGATAGGAACGGGGCCCAATGGCAGCAATAGGGCGTGTTCTTGCTCTCGCCGCAGCGAGTGTGGCGCTGCTCGCCGTCCCGAGTGCAGCGTCCGCTGCGACCGTCACCAACGGCGACTTCGAGACCGGCACCCTCTCGGGCTGGCAGACCCAGGTCGCACGAGTGGCGGCAACTGGTTCGCGTATTCGGGATTCCACCCCCCCATAAACCCCCTCCTCATCATCGCTGCTCCGCCACAAGGCTCCTACGCCGCGGTCACCGACCAGTCTGACGGAGGCACCCGCATCCTCTATCAGGACGTCGCGCTTGCGCCCGGCAACCACACACTCAGTCTCTACGTCTACTACAACAGCCAGGCGGCGATCGCGCACCCTTCGCCAGACAGCCTTTCTTCCTCCGACACCCCCAATCAGCAATACCGCATCGACGTGATGAAGCCGAGCGCCCCGCTCACCTCGATCGACCCGGCCGACATCCTGCTGGCGGTCTTTCGAACTGCAACCGGCGATCCGCCGGTGCTGTTGCCGACCATGAAGACGGCCGATCTGACCCCGTTCGCGGGCCAGACGGTTCGCCTCCGCTTCGCCGAGGTCGCCAACCAGGGCTTCTTCAACGCGAGCACGGACGCCGTCTCGATCGCTAGCACGGCCGCCTTACCCCCGATGAACACATGCCAAGAAAAAGAAGTGCAAGAAGAAGGGCAAGAAGGGCAGCGCCCAGAGCGCCAAGAAGAAGTGCAAGAAGAAAAAGAAGAAGTGACCTGAGCTTCGTCCGGCCTCGCCCCGGGCCATCGGCGAGCTTGGTTACCTCGGGGCTACCTTGGCTCGGACCCGCGAGGCCCCGAGAAACAGAAAAACCCCACCGGGGCGGGGCTTTCTGAGGGGTGAGCGACCGGACTCGAACCGGCGACCACCTGGACCACAACCAGGAGCTCTACCAACTGAGCTACGCCCACCGCGTGGCTTCAATCTAGCGTGAGCCGGGGCCTCCGGCGAGGCCCCGGCTCCGCTTGAGATTTCCCTAGCGCGGTGGGAGCTGCGCCTGGAAGAACGCCATCGCGTCGGCCTCGCCCGCCGTCACCACGCCGACATGGTTGGTGCCCGGATAGGTCTTGTAGGTGACCTGGTCTCCGAGACCCAGCAGCTCGTCCTTGAGCTGAGCGGTGAGGAACGGGAACACCGTCGAGTCCGACTCGCCCTGCGGGATCAGGATCGGCGCAGAGGTCTTCACGGCGGGGTTCATCGCGGCCAGGATCGGCCTGACGGCGCTCAGATCGGCGCCGGAGCGCTCGAGCTGTGACGGCGGGATGCCGCCGAGCTCGTCCGACTGTCCCAGCCGGCCAAGGCACTGGCTCTGGAGCAGCGGATAGAACTGCAGAACCTGATCCGACAGGACCTGGTTGATGTTGATCGCGCTCGACTGCGTGGAGGCACCGTCGACGATCAACGTCGCCAGGGCGGTCAGGCTGCTCGGCGTGGTGAGCGCCGGGAGCAGCGACTCCTGATCGAGGATGTGCGACGCCGGGGCGAAGGCCACCGTGCCGCGCAGCTTCAACTTCGGCTGCCAGGTGCTCGCCAGGCCGGCCGCGAACAGCGCGGACTGGCCGCCCTGCGAGTGGCCGGCGATCAGGTAGCGCTTCGAGATGTTCGGATCGAGCTGACGCGCCGCCGCCACGATGTCGAGGACGCTGCGGCCCTCGGAGGTGCCGACGAGGTACGGGTGCTTGCCCGGCGTGCCGAGCCCCTCGTAGTCGGTGCGGAGCACCGCATAGCCCGCCTGGAGCCACGCGTTCAGGTCACCGTTGATGTAGGTCTCGCCCGTGCCCGCTGGATCGCCCGCGGTGTCACGGGACGGCGCGCAGGCGTCGGCGACGCCGGTCGTGCCATGCGCCCAGGTGATCACCGGCCAGCCGCCCTTCGGCGGCTTGCCCTTGGGGACGCTGATCGAGCCCGAGATCGCGTCCTTTGCGCCCTGCGGGGTGCGCGAGGAGTAAAGAACGAGCTTCGTGTAGCGGGCGTCTTGGAGCGCCACGACGCCGGAGGCCTTCCTGGCCCAGATCGCGGTGCCGTGCCGGCTCGGGATGCTCTTCGGCGGCTTGTAGAACTTGAGGCCCTTCGGACCCTTGGCGACGACGGCCTTGTGCTTCTTCGCCTTCGCATCGGCCTGCTGCGTGCTCGCGACGAGCGCGAACAGCGCGGCCAATCCGATGACGGCAAGAACGATCAGCTTCGGTACCCGAAGCGAAACGGCATGGGCTTGCAACTCGATCTCCTCTCTCGACCGGGACTCCTTCCCGGAACTGTCCCCTGAAGCTTCGGCCAATCTAACCCACGCCCGTGGGGAGAGTTGCGCAGCGCCCCCGGCAGGATTCGAACCTGCGGCCCGCTGCTTAGAAGGCAGCCGCTCTGTCCACTGAGCTACGGGGGCCGATTGCCGGAGCGTACCGCCGGTTCCCCCACCCACCTGGGCGGTCGGGGGCGAAACCGCCGTGCCGTGCACCAAGTTTTGGCGATTTCATCTACCTACTTGTAAGCACCACAAAATTAGGTAAGATGTGGCCGGTCTTCGAACCGTACTCAGGGGTACGAAGCGGGAAGCACAGAGGGACCGGCGCGCGGAGCTGCGGGAGGCTCCCCGGGTCGGCCTCTCTCCCGCGTGCCTGGATACCGGCGCGGACTAGGCTCCCTGGTCCAGATGCGTTCCGGAGAGGTCAGCTCACTCGGGCAGGCGCGGCGGGAGTTTCTGCGCAAGGAGTCGCCGTGGGTGATCGGAGGCGGCGTGGTCGTGCTCATCGTCCTGCGTGCCCTGATCGGCGATCTGACCTGGCGAGACGCCGTTGCGATTGCGGCGCTGCTGGCGATCTATCCGTTCGGGGAGTGGGCGATCCACGTCTACCTGCTGCACGCGAAACCGATCAGGATCCGCGGGCGCCAGGTCGAGACCGTCGCCGCACGCGCCCACCGGGCCCACCACGGCGATCCGAACGACCTCGACATGGTCCTTCTCTACTGGTGGCAGGCGGCGTTCCTGATGCTCGTCGCGGTCCCGCTCACCATCGGCCTCGTCTCGGTGATCGTCACCGTGCTCGCCGGCCCGGTGCCCCTCGGCGCGATCGTCAGCGGCGCGATCGCCGGGTACTGCATGGTCTTCGTCTACGAGTGGACCCACTTCCTGATCCACACCGCGTACGTGCCGCGGACCGGCGCGTATAGGGCGGTCTGGCGGAACCACCGGCTCCATCACTTCAAGAACGAGCACTTCTGGCACGGGATCACCAACAACCTCAGTGACCGGGTTCTGGGCACCAATCCCAATCAGCGGGAGGTGCCGAAGTCGAAGACCGCTCGCACCCTCGATCCCGCCGGATGAGCCTCGACGAGCGCTGGATCCGCTCGCTGCACGTCGAGGCGATGCGCCACGCTGACCTTCACGCGGAGCATGACCCGCACGTCCTCTTCCAGGCCTCGACGATCGGGGCCCTGATCGAGGGCTCCTTCGAGGGGGACGTGAGCTTCGCGGAGCTCCGGGAGCACGGAGACCTCGGGCTTGGGACCCTCAACCACCTGGACGGCGAGATGATCGCGCTGGACGGGCGGTTCCATCGCGCTGACGTCGAGGGCAACATCACCGAGGTGCCGGCGGAGGAGCGGACACCGTTCGCCGTCATGGTGCCCTTCGAGGGCGACATCGGCTTCGACCTCGAGGGATCGATCGACCACGACCGCCTGCTCGCCGAGATCGACCGGAGGATCCCGGCCGATGCCGCGTCCTGTGCGGTTCGGATAGACGGCCGCTTCGAGCTGGTCAGGGCGCGGTCGGTGCCGAGGCAGGAACCGCCCTACCGGCCGCTCACCGAGGTGGTGAGCGAGCAACGCGTCTTCGAGCTCACGGACGTGGACGGGACGATGCTCGGCTTCCGCTTTCCCGAGTACGCCGAGGGAATCGAGGTCAGTGGCTGGCACCTGCACTTCATCACCGAGGACCGGGCGCGCGGCGGGCACGTGCTCGACTCCCGGGCCGAGACCGCGCACGTCGAGCTCGACCCCTCGGGAGACCTTCACGTCGAGCTGCCTCCGGGGATCGACCTGGCCGATCCTGGCACCGCGAGGGACACCCACGCGGCGATCGAGCGGGTTGAGCACAGTGGCTGACGCGCCGCAGCGCGTGATGGTCACCGGCGCCGCCGGCTTCATCGGGCGCGCCCTGGTCGAACGCTTCCAGGAGCTCGGCAGCGAGGTCCGGGGCGTCGATCTGATCGAGGCCGGCGACGAATGGCATCTCGTTGCCGACATCACCACCCCGGGGAACTGGCAGGGACATGCCGAGGGCTGTGATCTGGTGATTCACACCGCAGCCGTGGTCGGGATGTACAGCTCGCGCGAGGGCTACTGGGAGACGAACGTCGTGGCGCCTCGGCATGTGATGGACGCCGCGATCGCGGCCGGCGCGAAGCGCTTCGTGCACCTCTCCTCGATCGTCGTCTTCGGCTTCGACTTCGAGGGGGTGGTGGACGAGCGCTCTCCGGTTCGCCCCAACGGCGTGCACTACGTCGACACCAAGATCGCGAGCGAGCAGGTGGTGCTCGAGGCGCACGCCGAGGGAGAGATCCCCTGCACCATCGTTCGCCCGGGCGACGTGTACGGACCGGGGTCGCGGCCATGGACCGTGGAGCCGATCCGGCTGCTGAAGGCCAAGCAATTGATCCTTCCCGACGGCGGCAGAGGCCTGCACAGCCCGGTCTACGTCGACGACCTGGTCGATGGGATCGTGCGAGCGGCGACGACGCCCGAGGCCGAGGGACGAGTCTTCATTCTCACCGGCGCCGAGCAGCCGACGATCGGCGAGTTCCTGGACCACTACTGCCGGATGCTCGGCATCGATCCGCCGCGAACAGCCCCCAGGCGGGTCGTGCGCGAGGTGGCCCGGGCGATGGACCTGGCCGCGAAGGTGCGCGGCCGGCGCAGCGAGGCGACGGCCGCAGCGATCGACTACTTCACGCGACGCGGCAGCTACTCGATCGCCCGCGCCCGTGAGGTGCTGGGCTACGAGCCGGCCCACGATCTCGAGGCCGGGATGGCGAAGACGGAGGAGTGGCTGCGTGCGGAACGCCTGATCTGACTGCGGAGCAGTCGGGGCGCCCGGATTTGAACCGGGGACCTCTGCCACCCAAAGGCAGCGCGCTACCAGGCTGCGCCACGCCCCGAGGCGAGCGAGTCTAGACAGCGACGGCGAGGGAATTGGTGACTTTCCCACCCCCGTGGGTGGGTAACTCACCAACTCTCCGCATCTCGCCTCTTCCTTGCCGGTGTGGCGGTTAGGGTTCCGCGCCCGTGGCAGAGGTACTTCCACTTCAGGCGGTCCGCTACGACCTCGAGAAGGTCGGACCGCTGGGCGACGTCGTCGCCCCTCCGTATGACGTGATCGACGACCAGCAGCGCGAAGAGCTCGTCGCTCGCTCCCCCTACAACGTCGTCGAGCTCGACCTGCCGCGCGATCCCGGCGGCGGCGACCCGTACGAGCACTCGGCGGCGCTCCTTTCCCAGTGGACGGACGCGGGCATCCTGACCCGCGACACCGAGCCTCAGATCTGGGCGCTCGAGCAGGACTACACGGCGCCCGACGGCTCGCGCCTCACCCGCCGGGGATTCCTCGCTCGCGTGAAGCTTGCGCCCTACGGCGAGGGCATCCGGCCCCACGAGCGCACTCAGCCCGGCCCGAAGGAGGACCGCCTCAGGCTGACCCGCGCGACCCGGGCCAACCTCTCTCCGATCTTCGCCCTCCACCCCGGCGACGCCTGGCAGCACCTCGCGCCGGCTCTCGGCGACCGGCTCTGGGGCGAGGTCACGGACCCGGACGGAACCACCCATCGCGTCTGGCGGATCGGCCACCCGGCGGTGCACGAGGCCGTCGCGGCCGAGCTCGAGTCGGCCGAGCTGCTGATCGCCGACGGCCACCATCGCTATGAGACCTCCCTCGCCTATCAGCGGGAGGTCGGCCCGGGCACCGACGCCGACTACGTGCTGATGGCACTGGTCTCGCTCGAGGACCCCGGCCTGACCGTCTTCCCCACCCACCGGCTGATCTCCGGTCTCGCCGGCGACCCGGCCAGGCAACAGGCGCTCGGCAACGGCCTGAAGGAGGTCTTCGAGGTGGAAGAGGTCCCCACGGAGGCGCTGGACCCGGGCGGCACCGAAGGCATCGGGGTGTTCGGCTACATGGACTCCCACTTCAAGAAGGCGTTCAGGCTGCGCCTCCGCGACACGAGCCGCCTCGACGAGACCCTCGCCGGCCGCTCGGACGCCTACCGGACCCTCGATGCGGCGATCCTCGAGGAACTCGTCCTCAAGGGAATCCTCGAGATGACCACCGACGACATCGCGGCCAAGCGCGGCATCGGGTACACGCCGCACATCGGCGAGGTCCTCAAGAAGCTCGACGCAGGTGACTACCAGGCCGCTTTCGTGCTCCGCCCCACTCCCGTCGACCAGGTCCGGGCCGTCGCCGCGGAGGGCGAGACGATGCCACCGAAGTCCACCTACTTCTTCCCGAAGCTCCTCACCGGGATCGCGTTCAACCCCCTCGGCTAGCCGGCCTGGCCAAGCCAGCCTCCCCTGCCCGATATCGTCGTTTACGTGGTCAAGATCTACACGAAGAAGGGTGACGACGGGACGACCTCGCTCTGGTACGGAGGCCGTGTGCCGAAGACCAACGCCCGCACCGAGGCCTACGGCTCGATCGACGAAGCGAACTCCCTGCTGGGAGTCGCCCGCGCCCTGTGCAAGGCCGACAACCAGGCCGATCTGCACGCCACCATCCTCTCTCTGCAGCAGGACCTGTTCGTCGCCGGAGCCGAGCTGGCGACCTCACCGGAGGCGGCCGACCGGCTCGAGGACGGGGTCAGCCGGATCACCGACGGCATGGTCGACGCGCTCGAGGTCGACATCGACCGCTACATGAACCAGGTCGACCTGCCACCCCAGTTCGTCATCCCCGGCGGGACCGAGCTCTCGGCCGCGCTCGACGTGGCCCGCTCGGCGATCCGCCGCGCCGAACGCCGTGTGGTCGAGCTGAGCGAGTCGGACGCCCTCGCCTCGGACGCAGTGCTCCGCTTCCTGAACCGCGCCTCGGATCTCGCTTTCGCGCTCGCCCGTTTCGCGGACGAGTCGAACCCGCAGATGTTCGAGGGCCGGAAGGGCGCTTGATGAAGCGGGCGGTCGCCCGCCGGCGTCAGGGCTTCGAACACGAGGTCGAGATCCGGGAGCACCGGTTGATAGTCGACGAGCCCGAGGGTGAGGGTGGCACCGACCTTGGGCCGGCACCGTCTGAGCTGCTCGCCGCTTCGCTGGCAACCTGCACGGCCATCACGATCGAGATGTACGCCGACCGCAAGGAGTGGGGACTCGGCACGGTCGAGGTCGTTGTCGACTTCGAGCAGGCCACGACCGACGATCCACCGACCTTCGACGTGAAGATCACGCTGGGAGCCGAGTTGAGCGAGGCCAGCAGGGACCGCCTACTGGTCATCGCCGGCAAATGCCCGGTGCACCGGACGCTCAAGCGAGACAACGTGGTGATCCATGACTCGCTCGAGTTCGTTGAGGACAACGAGGACGAGGACTGAGCCATGGATCTCGGGCTCAGCGGCAGAGCCTGCGTCGTCACCGGCGCCAGTCGCGGAATCGGCCTCGCCACCGCCCGGCTGCTCTGCGGCGAGGGGGCGGACGTCCTGCTCGTCGCGCGCTCCGAGGACGCCCTGCTGGAGGCCGCAGACGAATGCGCCGCAGCGGGCCAGGAGGCGGGCGGGCGAGCCGAGTCCCTCGTTGCCGACGTGACCGATCCCGGGGCCGCGGATGTGATCGCCCAGGAGGCCACGGACCGCCTCGGGCAATTCGACGTGCTCGTCAACAACGCCGGCACGGCTCGCCGCCGCGACCTCGATGACGTCCCGGACGAGGACTGGTACGCGGCCTGGGAGCTCAACGTGATGGCCCCGATGCGGCTGATGCGCGCCGCCACGCCGGGGATGCGCGAGCGCGGCTGGGGCCGCATCGTGAACGTCTCCAGCTCCTCGGGCAAGCGGCCCTCCGCCAGCACCCCCGAGTACTCCGTCGCCAAAGCCGCCGAGCTCTCGCTCTCCCGGCTCTTCGCAGACCGGTACGCGGCCGACGGCGTCCTGATCAATGCAATCTGCCCCGGGGCGGTCAACTCGGAGCTCTGGACCGAGGACGGCGGCCTGCTGGATCAGGTCATGGAGATGGAGGGACTCGACAGCCGGGAGGAGGCCCTCGAGGCCGCCGCCGCGGGGCGGCCGGTCGGCCGCTTGGCCGAGGTCGACGAGATCGCCGGGGCCATCGTCTTCCTCTGTTCCGAGCAGGCGTCCTACACATCCGGCGCGGCTTGGAGCGTCGATGGTGGAGTCGTCCAGATCATCATCTGATCTGAGCAACCTGCTGCTCGCGCCGGCGGAGGCGGAGCAGCTGGACGCCCATGGCCGCACCGAGGCGGCGGTTCTGGTGCCGATGCACGGCTGGCCCGATAACCCGGGTCTTGTCTTCACCGAGCGCCGCTCCGACCTGAAGCGGCACGCCGGCGAGATCTCCTTCCCCGGCGGTCGCCGCGACGACGGCGAGGAGCTGCTCGACACGGCCCTGCGAGAGGCCGAGGAGGAGATCGGCCTGACGCGCAGCAATGTCGAGGTCGTCGGTGCGCTCCCGCCGATCGGCACCTTCGTCACCAACTACAAGGTCCATCCCTTCGTCGGCCTGATCGAAGAGGGAATGCGCTTCGAGCCGAACCCGACCGAGGTGGAGAGCGTGCTGATCGCCTCCCTGGACGACCTCGAGGCCGCCTACGCCAAGCGCCGGCTGGTTCGCCGCGGGGTACCGATCAAGACCGACACCTATCTGATCTCGGATCAGCTGATCTGGGGCGCGACGGCGAGGATCCTGGGCCTGCTCCTGGAGCGGATCAGGCCGTGACCGATGAGTTTCGACGAGAGGAGGCGTCCAAGAGGACATGAGCAAGGTGAGATCACATATCGCGGTTTCGCTGGACGGCTACGTCGCGGGTCCGAACCAGAGCGAGGACCATCCCCTCGGCGACGGCGGTGAGGGGCTGCACGACTGGGTCATCGCGTTGAAGGCGTGGAGGGAGCCGCACGGCATGGAGGGCGGCGAGGTGAACGCAAGCAGCGCCATCATCGAGGAGGCCGACGCCAACGTCGGCGGCGAGATCATGGGCCGCGGCAAGTTCGGGCCCCCCAGCGGCGGCCCCTGGGGCGACGACCCGTGGCAGGGATGGTGGGGTGAGGAGCCGCCGTTCCACAAGCCCGTCTTCGTCCTCACCCATCACGAGCGCGAGCCGCTGACGCTCTCCGACACGACCTTCACCTTCGTGACCGCTGGAATCGACTCGGCCCTGGCTCAGGCCCGCGAGGCGGCCGGCGACAAGGACGTCTTCATCGGTGGCGGCGCCGAGACCATCAACCAGTACCTGGCGGCCGGGGCGATCGACGAGCTCGAGCTGAACATCGCCCCGATCCTGCTGGGCGGCGGCGAGCGGCTCTTCGACGGGGTCGGCGATCTGAAGCTTGAACAGCTCCGCGCGGTCGAGGCACCCGGGGTAACGCACCTCAAGTACCGCGTCGTGAGGTGAGGGCCGCGGTCGGTCGGCGGGCCGGCCGCTGTCCCACCGTTCCCGGACCGCCTCACCTGACCGATGGCGGCGGTATCGTTGTTATTGGGTATGGAAGCGGAGAGGCAGCAGCCGTCGCACGTCGATGCGATGGGGCAGGACAAGCGCCGCCAGGTGGTCGGCCATTCCTACGGCCCCACCCGGCGCAGCCAGATCATGTTCTTCGTCGCGGTGGCGGCAGTCGCCGTGGCGATCGTCGGCGGCTGGCTCCTCCTGGTCGGCCTCTTCGACAAGCCGCCGACCCACTTCAAGGACACGGCACCCTGGTCCACCACGCCCGCCAGCGCCCAGCTGGCGGCTGAGCAGAACGCGAAGCCGATCTCCCCGGCGACGCCCTGTGGGGAGCCGGGCAACCAGTATCCGACCCCTCCGCAGAGCCCGTGCGCGCCGCCCAACAAGGCGAACGCCTTCCAGGGCAGCTCACCCGGCCAGTAGGCCCTCGACCGTCTCGGCGCATCGCGCCGCCCAGCCGGACTCATCGCGCGCAGTCGTGAGGAGGGCGACCGGGATTCGCCACGTCTCCCCCGCCCGCTCGACGATCTCCCGCCCCGTCGCGAGCAGACCAGCATCGACCGAGCCCGTGCTCTCGTAGGCGAAGGCACGGACCGGGCTGTCGACCAGCTTCTCGAGGAGCCGCTCCAACCGGGGTCCGTGCACCGCGGACACCGCCACCTCGTCGCCCGCCGACGAGCCGAGCAGCCAGACCACCACCGCCACGTCGCCGCAGAGGTCGAGCACGGTCCCGGGCCGGTCGGGGTCGGCCTCGGCCGCCTCGAACCCAGCGGCCTCGATCTCTTCCAGGCCCTCCCGGCGCCGGCTGGTCCCCCGCACCTGCCAGCCCCGTCCGGCGAGCTCGGCCGCGAGCTCTCGGCCGCGGCAGCCGCAGCCGACGATCAGCGCTCGCGCCAAGCTCAGTCTTCCTCGTCCTGTGCGAACGGGCCGCGTCCGCGCGCCCGCATCGCCTGGTCCTCCTGGACCTGTCTGTGGACGTCGGCCTCGGTGATCTCCTTGGCGCCGCGCTTTCGCCGCAGCGCGTTCTGCGCGTCGATCATCTGCTGGACGTCGTCGATCTCGTTCTGGGCCTCGACCTCGGGTGAGCGGGTCGGCTTCCAGTCGAGGAAATCGGCAACGCTGTTCCCCTCGAACAGGCGCGCGAGCGCGACCATGATGAGGAAGAGCAGAACGAGAAGCCCGAGGGTGAGGGCTATCAGGACCATCTCCCATCCCTGAGGCTACAGTCCTCGGCCGTGGCCGACGCATTGATCATCGACGCGCTTCGCACCCCGATGGGCGCCTACCGGGGCGGCCTCTCCGGAATCCGGCCCGACGACCTCGCAGCGCACGTGATCTCGGCGGCCGTGAGACGAACCGGACTTGATCCGACTCGGATCGACGACGTCTACATGGGCGCCGCCAACCAGTCCGGCGAGGACAACCGCGACGTCGCGCGGATGGGCGCGCTCCTGGCCGGGCTGCCGGTCGAGGTTCCGGGGGTGACCGTCAACCGCCTCTGCGCCTCCGGCCTGGAGGCCGTGAACCAGGCGTCCCGCGCGCTGCGGCTCGGCGAGGGCGGCCTCTACCTCGCCGGCGGAGTGGAATCCATGAGCCGCGCACCCTGGGTGCTGCCCAAGCCGGAGTCGGGGCTGCCCCGCGGCGAGCAGACCCTCTACGACACCACCCTCGGCTGGCGCATGATCAACCCGACGATGGCCGAGCGCTACTCGACGGAGTCGATGGGCGAGACGGGCGAGAACGTCGCCGAGAAGTACGGGATCTCACGCGAGGAACAGGACCGCTTCGCGCTGCAGAGCCACCAGCGCGCGATCGCAGCCCAGGAGGAGGGTCGCTTCGACGATCAGATCGTTGCGGTCGAGGTGCCGCCGAAGAGCCGTCGCGACGAGCCGACCACGATGAGCGTGGACGAGGGCCCGCGGGCGGACACCTCCCTGGAGAAGCTCGCCAAGCTCCGGCCCGCCTTCCGCGAGGGTGGCACCGTCACGGCCGGCAACTCCTCGACGCTCAACGACGGGGCGGCCTGCCTCGTTCTCGCCGGAGAGGAGATGGCCGAGGAGCTCGGTCGCGAGCCGCTGGCGCGCATCGTCTCGATCGGCGTCGCCGGGGTGGACCCGGCCTACATGGGGATCGGCCCGCTGATCGCCATCCCCAAGGCGCTCGAGCGCGCCGGACTGAAGATCGACCAGATCGATCTGATCGAGCTGAATGAGGCCTTCGCCTCCCAGGTTCTGGCCTGCGCCGAGGGACTCGGCATCGACGAGGAGAGGCTGAACGTCAACGGCGGCGCCATTGCGCTCGGGCATCCGCTCGGCTGCTCGGGAGCCCGCCTGATGACGAGCCTCGTCTGGGAGCTCCGTCGCCGCGGGGCTCGCTACGGAATCGCCACCCTCTGCGTCGGGGTCGGCCAGGGCGTCGCAACCGTCGTCGAAGCGCTCTAGCTACTTCGTGCAGGACCGACCGGCCCCTCACGCCAGTGCCGTTGCGCGACGGCCTCCGATAGCCTCATTTCACGTGTCAGTAGCCGAGCTAGCCAGCGTCGATGGACGAATTACCGATACCTCAGCGGCCGTGATCCCCGCCGCTGATGACGGTCTTCTGCGGGGCGACGGGGTCTTCGAGGTCATCCGCCTCTACGCCGGACGGCCCTTCGCGCTGGAGGAGCACCTCGACCGGCTGGAGCGCTCAGCGGCGGCGCTGGAGCTCCCGATCGACCGCCGCGGCTTCGAGGCGGAGATCTCCGCACTGCTCGACGAGTTCGGCCAGGACGAGGGACAGCTCCGGCTGGTCGCCACCCGCGGCGGGCGGCGGCTCGCCTTCACCGAGAACCTGCCGCCCTACGCGAGCAGCGAGTCCTCCGCGGTCATCACGATCACCTACTCGCCGACACAGCTTCTGAACGGCGTCAAATCCCTCTCCTACGCGGCGAACATGCTGGCCATCCGCACCGCGGCCTCGCGAGGCGCCGACGACGCGGTGTTCGTGCGTCCCGATGGCATCGTGCTCGAAGCCCCGACTTCGACCATCTTCTGGGTGGGGGGCGATGGCCGGCTGCGCACTCCGGGCCTTGACGTCGGCATCCTCGCCTCGATCACTCGCGACCGGCTGGTCCGGGAGCTCGACGTCGAGGAGGGCGCCTTCCCTCTCGAGGATTTCGAGGGCGCGAGCGAGGCCTTCATCGCGTCCACGGTTCGCGAGGTCCAGGCGATCTCGGCGGTAAATGAGACAAAACTGCCAGAATGTCCCGGACCGCGGACCCAGGAGGCGGCCGCGGCCTTCGAGGCGGTTCTCGACCGGGAGCTCGCCGCATCCGCTTCGAGCTCAGCCTGAGACTTGGACTTCCAGCTGACAGACGAGCAGCGTCTGATCTCCGAGACGGCGCGTGACTTCGCCGACAACGAGATCGCCCCGCGGGTCCGGGAGAACGACCGGGCCGCGCGCTTCGACCGGGAGCTCGCCACGATGCTCGGCGAGATCGGCTTCCTGGGCGCACCGGTGGCCGAGGAATACGGCGGGCGCGGGCTCGACTATCTGAGCTACGCCCTGATCGTCGAGCAGGTGGGGCGCGCGGACTCATCCGCGCGCACGGTCGTCTCGGTGCAGACCTCACTCGTCGCCGGCTCGATCGAGAAATGGGGCACCGAGGAGCAGAAGCGGGAGTGGCTTCCCCGTCTCTGTTCCGGCGAGGCCCTGGGCTGCTTCGGCCTCACCGAGCCCGACGCCGGATCTGATCCGGCCAGCATCAGAACGCGGGCGAAGAAGACCGACTCCGGCTGGACGATCAGCGGGAACAAGATGTGGATCTCGATGGGCAGCGTCGCCGAGCTCGCGCTGATCTTCGCCCAGACCGACCCCGAGAAGAAGCATCGGGGGCTCGCCTGCTTCCTCGTCCCAACGGAGACCACCGGCTACAGCGCCCAGGAGATCCACGGCAAGCTCGGACTGCGCTCTTCGGACACCGCCGAGATCTCCCTGGACGACATCGAGGTCCCCGACGACGCCCTGCTCGGCGAGATCGGGGACGGCTTCAAAATCGCGATGAGCTCACTCGACAACGGGCGCTACAGCGTCGCCGCCGGCTGCGTCGGGATCTGCGACGGGTGCGTCGACGCCTCGGTGGCCTACGCGAAGGAGCGCAAGCAATTCGGCGTCCCGATCGCGAGCTTCCAGCTCGTGCAGGAGCTGATCGCGGACATGATCGTGAAGCGGGATGCCGCCCGGTTGCTCGTCTTCCGGGCCGGCGAGCTCAAGGACCGCGGCGAGCGCAACACGGTCGAGACCTCGATCGCGAAGTACTACGCGACCGAGGCCGCGGTGGAATGCGCCAACGCCGCGATCCAGGTCCACGGCGGATCGGGCTACGTGGACGACTACCCCGTGGAGCGCTACCTGCGCGACGCTCGCGTGACGACCCTGTACGAGGGCACCTCCCAGATCCACAAGCTGATCATCGGGCGCGACGCGACCGGGATCAACGCGATGGTCCCGCCCTCCGCCGACGGGTCGTGACGAAGGTCGGGGTCGTCGGCGCCGGGACGATGGGCGCCGGGATCGCGCAGATCGCGGCCCTCGGCGGCTTCGAGACGCACCTGTACGAGATCGACTCGAAGGCGCTCGAGCGTGGCGTCGAGATGCTGCGCAGAGGACTGCGGCGCGGCGCCGAGCGCGGCCGCTGGAGCGAGACCGAGGCCACCGCCGCCCTCGAGCGGCTGAGCGGCGACACCCTGATCGAGTCCGTCGGGGATTGCGATCTCGTCATCGAGGCTGCGCCCGAGGACCTCGAGCTGAAGCGGAACCTGTTCGAGCGGCTCGCCTCGGTCTGCGGACCCGGGACGACTCTCGCCACCAACACCTCGTCCCTCTCGGTGACCGCGCTGGCGGCGGGCGTTCCGGAGCCGCAGCGGATCGTCGGGATGCACTTCTTCAACCCGCCGGCGCTGATGCAGCTCGTCGAGATCGTGGCGGGCGACGAGAGCGGCGACCCCGCCCTGGAGCTCGCCACAGAGGTGGCACGGGGAATGGGCCGCACCCCTATCCGCGCCCGGGATTCGGTCGGTTTCGTCGCCAATCGCTGCGTCCGCCCCTTCTTCCTCGAGTCGCTGCGGATGCTCGGCGAGGGGGTCGCGCCCCACGAGGAGATCGACCGCATAGTCCGCCTCGGCGCGGGGCTGCGGATGGGCCCGTTCGAGCTGATGGACCTGATCGGACTCGACGTCAACTTCATGGTCGCCAAGTCCTTCTGGGAGCAGTCCTTCGGCGAGCCGCGCTGGCGTCCCACGCCGATCCACGAGCGGATGGTGGCCTCGGGCCGGCTCGGGCGCAAGACCGGTCGCGGGTTCTACGTCTACGAGACCGACACGCCACACCGCCCGCGCGACCCTGACTTCCCGGGCGAGCGCCCGATCTTCGACGAGGACCAGCTGATCGAGGTAGCGGGGGAGAACGCACCCGTGGTCCTCACCCGCCTCGGCGCAACGATCGCCAACGAGGCCTGCTTCGCCCTCGGCGAGCGGGTCGCCTCAGCGGAGGACATCAACACGGCGATGAAGCTCGGATACAACTGGCCGATCGGACCGCTCGAATGGGGCGAGCGGCTCGGCTGGAGCCACTCGCTCGGGGTGCTCGAGGAGCTGCGCGAGCTGCGGGGCGAGGCCTACCGGCCGGCGCCCGCCCTGCGCGACTTCGCCTCCTGAGCCGCAGGGCTAGCGCAGCGGAAGCAGTACCTCCGCCCCCCGATTGGGGACGTTGGTGATGGTGCTCCTCACCGAGTGCTCGGGCTCGCCCACCGGCCTCAGCCTGCGCCGAGTCACCAATTCCCTGAGGACGACGGACATCTCGAACTCCGCGAACGCCGCTCCCAGGCAGCGTCTCACCCCTCCTCCGAACGGGATCCATGTATAGGTGCCCGCGGGTCGCTCCAGGAAGCGCTCGGGGCGGAACCGCTGCGGCTCCGGATAGATGTCGGGACGCCGGTGCACGAGATAGATCGAGGGCGCCACCGTGACGCCGGCGGGGAGCATCCTGCCTCCTATCTCCATGGGCTCCATCAGCTTGCGCAGGACGAGGGAGATCACCGGACGCAGGCGCAGCGTCTCCTTGATCACGGCATCCATGTAGGCGCCATCGCCGCCCGCGACATCCGCCTGCAGGCGGTCGAACTCAGCGGGATGACGAGCGAGCAGCTCGATCGCCCAGGAGAGCCCGGTCGCGGTCGTCTCGTGGCCGGCGACGAGCAGGGTCATGAGCTCGTCGCGCAATTCGCGGTCGCTCATCGGCCGCCCGTCATCATGGCGAGCCTGAAGGAGCAGGGAGAGGATGTCGTCGCGCTCCGCCAGGTCCTCGGCGCCGCGGCGCGCTGAGATTTCCTCGTAGATGAGGGCGTCGATCCGCTCCATCTGCCGGCGAAACGGGGGAAACCGGCGCAGTCGCTCCGGGCCGAGGACGACCATGAACATCGCCCGCCTCGGGTGCGAGAGCAGGTTGAGCGTGCGCCGGAGCTGGTCGCGAAGACGATTGAGCCTCTCCCCTTCACCGACGCCGAAGACAGCTCGCAGGATGATCTCGAGAGTCATCGCCTGCATCCGGGGGCGCATCCGGATGGGACGGTCGGCCGGCCAGCGATCGATCTCCTGGGCGGCAATCTCGGTCATCACCTCGCCGTAGGCCTGCATGCGCTTGCCGTGGAACGGCGGCAGCATCAGCTTTCGCTCCGTCATGTGCTCGGGCTCGTCGAGCAGCAGGACCGAATGCTCGCCCAGGACCGGCAGCAGGACGATATTTGCCTCCCCGGCGTGCAGCAGCCGCGGATCGCCGGTGAAGACCTGCTTGACGGCCTCGGGGTCCGAGAGAAAGACCCAGGTGCCCTCGTACGGGAGCCGGTAGGTGAACATGTCGCCGTAGCGGGCCTGACACTGCTCGAGCGTCTGGAGCGGGCGCCTCCACCAGGTTCGGGTCGAGCGCAGCAGCGACCAGTCGGGTCCCGGCGGTAGGCCGGGGAGTGCGGAGCCGGTGGTGACCGGCCGGAGCCCAGCGCCGTCTTCTCCGGGGTTTCGATCAAGGACACCAGCGAACAGTATTCCGGCTTCCGCAAGGTGCCGACGTGCTTGACGCGGCGATCGGACTCGGATTAGGCTGCGATCACACAGGGGCCAAGGAGGGCAACAGTGATGCGCCGAAGTCTTCGACCAGTGGTGTTCGCGGCGCTCGTGACTGTGGGGCTGCTCGGGGCCGACTCGTCATCGGCCGTCGGCGCTGTGACGATCGGGCAGACGGCAACCGTCGGTTATGTTTGCGGGCACGGGGACAACATCGTCCAGACGGGGGTGCAGGCCGCACCCGACTACGCCGTCCCTGCCGGCTATGGCGTGATCACCAGCTGGACCCGGCGTGCCCGGTTCTAGGAGGCTTCGACCGCTTCGACGATCGCGCCCGTGTTGGTGCCCCAGTGCTCCTCGGGGTCGGGCGGCATGTCGCGCAGGTACCACTCGGCGTCCAGGGCGCCCTTGGTGCCGCTGCCGGCGGCGGTGACCGCCTGGCGATAGGTGTGATCGACGAGATCGCCGACGGCGAAGACGCCGCCCAGCTTGGTCTTGGTCGAGGGCTCCTCGACCACCACGTAGCCCTCGTCGTCCAGATCGACCTGGCCCTCGACCAGCTCCGAGCGCGGACGGTGACCGATGGCGACGAACGCGCCGCCGACCTCGATCTCCTTCTCCTCGCCGGTCTCGGCGTGCTTCACGCGGATCTTGGCCACCTTGCCGTCGTCCCCGGCCACGAACTCGAGCGGCACGTACGGCGTCACGAACTCGATGTTGTCCTTGCCCCGAGCTCGCTCCTGCATGATCTTCGACGCGCGGAACTCGTCGCGCCGGTGGATGATCTTCAGGTTCTTGGCGAACTTCGAGACGAAGATCGAGTCCTCCATCGCCGAGTCGCCACCGCCGATCACGGCCACGTCCTGGTCCTTGAAGAAGGCGCCGTCGCAGACTCCACAGGTGGAAACCCCGCGGCCGCCGAGCTCCAGCTCGCCGGGGATGCCGAGCCGCTTGGGCTCCGCACCCATCGAGAGGATCACGGCCCTGGCGCGATAGGTGTCCTTGCCGACCTGGACGGTGTGAACGTCGCCGTCGGTCAGCTCGACCTCGGTGGCGTCGTCGGTGATGAAGCGCGTGCCGAAACGCTCGGCCTGGGCCCGGAACTGGTTCATCATCTCCGGCCCCATCACGCCCTCGGGATAGCCCGGATAGTTCTCGACGTCGGTTGTGTTCTGGAGCTGGCCGCCCCACTGGAAGCCTTCGATGACCAACGGCTTGAGCTCGGCCCGGGCGGCATAGAGCGCAGCCGTGTAGCCGGAGGGCCCGCCGCCGATGATGATCAGCTCTTCGACCTGGCCGTTCTCTGTGTTGTTCTGGTCGCTCATGCTTCCTCGATTCCGGAGGCTATCGGTGTGCCCGGCGTTCTTACTTCACTTTTTATAGTAGCGGCAGCCCCCTCCTTGTTACGGCCCTCCCGCTCCCAGCGATTGACCGTCTTGCGGAGTTGGAAGAAGGCGACGATCCCGGGCGGGATCGGCAGCCAGAAGGCGATGACGCGATATGTGAGAACGGCGGGGAAGACCGCATCACTGGGAACTCCGAAGAGCACGAAGGCACCGATCAGGCCGGCGTCGACCGCCCCCACCCCACCGGGTGCAAACGGAAAGAGGTTGGCCAGGGTGCCCAGGAAGAAACCCTGAATGACGACTCCGAGGGGGACCGAGACGTCGAAGGCGTGAAAGCTCGCCCAGAGGATCGCGATGTTCGCTCCCCAGAACCCGATCGCGCCGCCGAACGCCAGCACCCCGGCGCTGGGATGGCGCACGAACGCGATGGCCGTGCGGGTCCCCTGCGCGAAGGTGGCGGGGGCCGTCGCGAGCCGCCGCGCGAGCTTGCCGAAGCGGCCTGAGGTGTGGCGCTCGATCCGTCGCTCGAAGTCGTTTGGGAGCAGGGCGATCAACAGGCCAAGCACCAGTGCCAGCGCTGCCAGCGCTGCCGGGATCACCGTTCCCGAGAGCGGTGCCTCGCCCGAGAGGGCCCCGACCCGCAGCAGGACCCCGAAGACGATCAGGGCGACCAGGTAGACGGAGTAGAGGACGACCAGGAACGCCACCATCCGGCAGACCGATTCACGCCGTTCCATGCCCGCCTTGCGAAGCGCCCAGTAGGTCAGCAGGATGCCGCCGGCGCCACCCGCGGAGAAGAGGCGCGTCGCGGCCAGTCCCGCCAACGTGATCTGGTAGCTCTCGTTCCAGCGCAGGTGAATCACGTTCTCCCCCACCACGCCGCGGAAGAGGGCGACATAGGCGGCGAACATGACGATGCAGAAGGCGACCCCAAGCGCGATCCACACCGGGTCCCCTTGATCGATCTTGCCGAGCGCGTCCTGAAGGTCGAACAGCTTGGGGATCAGGACGTAGGTCGCAACCAGCAGGAGCACCACCGCGACCCCCGTCTGGATCAGCCGTTTCGGGTCGGCAAAGAAGCTGGGCTCAGCCTCCGCGGCGATCTCGCGGGCCGTCTCTTCATGCTCCTGAGCGCTTGGTGGGCGCTCCTCCCTCACGCCCTGATGTTCGCAAAGACCGTTACTCAGTCGCGATGCGCTCCAATCGCTGCAATGCCCTACTCACCGCATTGGCGAGCGGCTCGGCGTGACGCTCGCCCAGCCGGATGGCGAAGACGAGGGCGGCGCCCGCGAGCAGGTCGACGACATAGTGCTCGCCGAGGTAGACGAGCGCGAAGCCGAGGGTCCCCGCATAGGCCCACCCGGCGATTCCCTCGCGAACCCCCATCTCGGAGAGCAGCAGCGCCGCCATCAGGGAGGTCGCGAAGTGGAGCGACGGCATGGCGGCCCAGGGGTTTCCGCCGAGCACGTCGTAGAGGACCGGCCACGCCTTCCCCCACTCCTCCTCGCCCACCTCGACCATGATCCGGCGGACCTTGGCGTCCGTGTACCCCTCCTCGGAGGCCCACCAGGGCGGGGCGGTCGGGACCGCGGCGTAGACGATGCAGCCGAGGTCGTAGACGGCAGCCATCTGCCTCGCGGACCGCGCGAACTGCTCCTGATCGCGGGCGAGGATGTACGTGAGGGCGCTGTGCGGTTCGAAGAACCACGACCAGTGGACCCAGCAGAGGAAGCGGTTGACCACGTTCCTGTTGCCGAGCCCGCCGAGCGCCCTCTGCAGCCTGACGTTCGGCAGCTCTCCCCCGCCGAGGACTCGGTCGACGCGGATCGGGTAGCCGACGCGCAGCCGGCTCTCGGCCCGCTCGGGGTCGTCATAGGGAAGCTCGTGCCCCAGCACGAACGCCCACATCTGCAGCGCGTACATCCCGGCGTCGCGCAGCTTGGTGCGGGGTCGCAGGACGGCCAGTGCCGGGGGGCCCGCCGCAAGGGCGGCCGTCGTCACCGCCGGCGGGATGCGGCGCTTCTTTCGCATGAGCGGAACGGCGAAGGCGGCCGCCAGCGCCGCCGCAGCGGCGCCCTTCACGAGCGGGCGCCAGGGCGAGGACCTCTTCAGTGCACTGCCGTTGCCGGGCAAGGAGGCGCGAGTCTAAAGCGCCATGCCCCGCGCTGCCGATGACCCAGCTACCACCTGGGCAGGCCCGAGCCGGTCTCTGCCCTCAGGGACGCGTGACCCGCTCGAGCGGGATCAGGAACGACTCGTAGGCCTCGCCGGTCGCCTCCTGCAGGCCGATCTCGCAGGTGCGGTTGCTGCTCACATACGCGTCATGGCGGGATCCGGCGAGCTCCGCCGCCTCCTCAGCCGTCGCCGACTTCGTCAGCTCGGGATGGAGCATGCCCCGGTCTCCCGCCATGCCGCAGCAGGTGGCGCGGATCGGCTGGACCACCTCGTCCGCCATCGCGTCCGCGATCTCGCGCAGCTGGCGCTCGAGGCCCATGTGCCGCGTCGAGCAGGTCGGGTGGAGCGCAACCGAGCCGAGCTTCTGTCGGACGTTGAGGTTGGGGAGCAGTCGGCCCGCCCAGGCGACCGAATCGAGGATCTCGATCTCCGGGTGACGTTCCCGCGCCTCCTCGGCGAGGCCGTGCGAGCAGGAGCTGGCGTCGATCACCACAGGCAGCTTGCCCTCACCGCTCCAGCGCCAGAGCGCCTCGGTGGTGCGGCCCGCCATCAGCTTCGCGCCTTCCGTGTATCCCTTCGAGGCCCAGGGGACCGAGCAGCAGTTGCCGGCGACGTCCTCCGGGATCCAGACCGGCATCCCGGCCCTTGCTGACACGGCAACCATCGCCTCGAGAAGCGGCAGGCCGCCGTCGTTCCGCGGCGGCCCGAAGATCCGGTTGACGCAGGCGGGCATGTAGACGGCGGCGGCGCCCTCGCGCGAGGTGCGTGGCAGCTTCGCCGGCGCGGGTGGCGGCATGTTGCGTGGCCACGAGGGGACGAGCTCGTCGCTGAACAGCGACCGGGCGGCGTTGGCGGCGCCGCGCATCAGCGGGCCTGCCACGGTGCCGGCCCGAAGCCCCGCGCGGGCGGTCTTCTCGACGGACGACCAGTGCTCGGCGACGCGGGCGGCCTGCCGCTGCTCCTTCTCGGAGTGCTCCTCGGCGCGGAATCCCTTGATCAGCTTGCCCGTGTCGATCCCGAGCGGGCAGGCGATCTGGCAGGTGCCGTCGGCGGCGCAGGTCTGGATCCCGTCGTACTCGTACTGCTCGACCAGGGCCCGTTGCACCGGGGATCCCTTCGGCTGGCGCGCCATCTCCCGCCGGATGACGATCCGCTGCCGGGGCGTGGTGGTCAGGTGGCGGCTCGGGCAGACCGGCTCGCAGAAGCCGCACTCGACGCAGGTCGTCGCGACCTCCTCGATCTCGGGCGTCGTCTTCAGGTTGCGCAGGTGAGCGCCCTCATCGCGGCTGAGCAGGACGCCAGGGGCAAGCACCACATCGGGATCCGCGAGCTTCTTCACCCGCCACATCAGCTCGGTCGCCTTCTCCCCCCATTCGCGCTCGACGTAGGGCGCCATGTTCACGCCGGTGCCGTGCTCGGCCTTCAGCGAGCCGTCGTACTTGTCGAGGATCAGCGCGACCAGCTGCTCCATGAAGGCCTCATAGCGCTCGAGGTCCTCCTGCTTCGAGAAGTCCGGGGTGAGCATGAAGTGGAGGTTCCCGGCGGAGGTGTGGCCGGCCACACCCGGTAGGAAGCCGTGCTCGCCCAGCAGGCCCTGGATGTCCCGGGCCGACTCGGCGATCCGCTCCGGGGGCACGCAGACGTCCTCGATGATCAGCGAGGTCCCCGGTGGGCGGAAGCGGCCGATCAGCCCGTGCAGCCCCTCGCGCACGGTCCAGGAGACCTCGATCCGCTCGGGGTCGCGAGTGAAGTCGGGAGGCTTGATCATCTCGTGCTCACGGAGGATCTCCTCGGCGCCGGCGACGAGCTTGTCGAGCTCGCCGTCCGATTCCGCCCCGAACTCGACGAGCAGCGCTGCCGAGGTGGGTGGCAGCTCCAGCCAGTCCTGCGGGGCACCGGCGATGTTGCTCGCGGCGACCATCAGCGCCGGGGCCACCATCAGCTCGACCGCACTTGCGCCCGCTTCGACCAGCGCCGGCACCGGCTCGGTGGCCGATTCGATCCCGTCGAAGTGCAGCCAGGAGACCGTGGTGCGAGATGGCTTCACGACCGTCTCCAGGACGGCCTCGGCGATGAAGCCGAGCGTTCCCTCAGAGCCGATCAGAAGACGGCGGAAGATCTCGACCGGTTCGTCGGCGTCCAGGAACGCGCAGAGCCGGTAGCCGGTGGTGTTCTTGATCTGGAATTTCTTCCGGATGCGCTCGGTGAGCTCCGTGTCGGCGCGGATCTCGTCCCGGATCTCGGCCAGGCCGTTCGCGAGCTCCGGCTCGGCTTCCGCGAAGCGCTCGGCGGCGTTCGGCGCGGCCGTGTCGATCACGGTCCCGGACGGGAGCACGAAGGTCAGCGAGCGGACCGTGCTGTAGGAGTCCGCGACGATGCCGCAGCGCATCCCGCCCGAGTTGTTGGCGAGCACGCCGCCGACGCAGGCGATGTCGGTGCTCGCCGGATCGGGCCCGAGCTTGCGGCCGTGGGGCCAGAGGACGCGATTGGCGTGGCCGAGGACCGTGCCGGGCTTGACGCGAGCGCGAGCGCCGTCGTCCAGCACCTCCACCCCGGTCCAGTGGCGCCGGACGTCGACGAGGATCCCCTCGCTTTGAGATTGCCCGTTGAGGCTCGTGCCCCCGGCGCGGAAGGTGAGCGGGACCTTTGAGGCGCGGGCGTAGGCAAAGACCTTCGCAACGTCATTTGCGTCCCTCGCCATCACGACCGCCTTCGGGAGCAGCCGGTAGGGACTCGCGTCCGATGCGTATCGGACCAGGTCGATCACCCGGGTCAGCACGCGATCCTGGCCGAGCAGCTCGATCAGCTCGCTGCGCAGGGGCTCAGGTGTGCCCGAGGCGAGTTCGTCGGGTACCCGGTCGCTCGCGGCCTCGCCCCCCTCCGGCGCGATCCGACTCACATCCGGCGCGAGCAGGTCCATTGACGCAGCCTAGTCGCGCGGGAGCGCCGAGAGCTTCCTTGGGGGGGATGGGAAGCTGACCCTGCATCCAAGGGCCTGCCCTTGACCGGGCATCCGCGCGGATCGAGAATCCGCGCCGGGGGCCATCGACAGGAGGTCGGATGATGAGCAGTGAGCGAGCTGAAGATTGGCGCAGTCGTGGTGGTCATTTCTCGTGGCGTCCGACGAATGACGGTGCCGCGGCCATCAAGGTGTTCCACGTCGAGATGGGCGATCCCAACGCCCCGGTGCTGCTGCTGATACACGGCTGGCCCACCAGCAGCATCGACTGGTTCGAGGTCGCCAATCAGCTGAGCGCGAGGTTCCGTGTCTGCGCGCTGGACTTCCCGGGCCATGGGTTCTCAGACAAGCCACAAGGATGGGGCTACAGCCTCGCGCGAGACGCGGAGCTGGTCGAGCACTATCTCTCAGAGGTGATCGGAGCCGAGAGCGCGGTGGCGGTTGGGCACGATCGCGGCGACAGCGTCGCGCTCATCCATGCCGCCCGCTGCGCTGAGGGCCGGTCGGCCGTGCGACTCGAGCACCTGGTCCTGTCGAACGCCAACATCTTCCTGCCGATGTCAAACCTGACGGAAGTCCAGCGTCGCATTCTTGACCCCGTGACGGGGCCCGAGATGCTGGCCGCGCTCACTCCGGAGCAGATGGCTGAGGCGATGGGCGCCAGCACGTTCACCCCGCCACGCAAGGCCGGTGATCCCGAGGTCGAGGCTCTCGCTGTCACCTTTGCCCATGCCGACGGCGTGAAGGTCCTGCACGAGACGATCCAGTACCTCGTCGAGCGGTCGAAGGACGAGGAGAAATGGCTGTCCGCTCTCGCCGAGGCTTCCTTTCCGCGAACCTTGATCTGGGGCGTCTACGACACGGTCTCCCCGCCTCGGGTGGCGGCCTACGTCTGGCATCAGTATCTGATGCTGAATGGGCTCGGCAATCGGCTGTACCTCATCCCCGATGCCAACCACTACCTGCAGTGCGACAGGCCGGACGCGTTCGTGGAAGTGCTCCTCCACGCGCTCGAACCGGCCGACGATCAGGGACCCGGGCCGCTGGGGCCGGAGCTGGCCGCCCCCCTGTTCGTCGATGAATCCCGGGAACGGCTGCCCAGCGCGGCGGACGTCCTCCAGGGGGAGTCGCCTGCCAGCTCGGATCGGGGCTAGAAGAGCGCCATACCCGGCGCAACCGGGATCTCGACCAGCTGCGGCTTGCCCGAGCCGATCGCGCTCTCCAGCGCGGCGTGGAGCTCATCGCGGGCGGACACCGCCTTCGCCGCGACCCCGTACGACTCGGCCACCTTCGCCACCTCCAGCGCCGGAAGGTCCAGGCCGGGGGCGCCCTTGACCTCCTCGACATCCGCGAACCACTTGAGGATCGAGTACTCCTCGTTTCTGAGGACCAGGAAGGTGACCGGCACGTCGTAGGCCGCCGCCGTCCAGAAGCCGGTGATCGCGTACTGGGCCGAGCCCTCGCCGAGGACGCAGACGACCGGCCGGTCCGGCTGGGCGAGCTGCACGCCGATCGCCGCGGCCAGCCCGAACCCGAGCCCTCCGCCGGCACCGAAGTAGTAGCTGCCGGGCTTCGAGATCCGCAGCTGGTTACGGAGGGCCAGGGTGCTGGAGGGCGACTCGAGGACCACGATTCCGTCGTCCGGAAAGACCTGGGCGAGCGTGTTGTGAACCATCGTCGGCGTCAGCGGATCGGTCTCGTCGCCGGCGCTCGGCTCGGGCAGCGGATCCGGCTCGGCGCGATTTCCCTCGCCGACCTCGGCGAGCAGCGCGCGGAGGGCGAGCGCGGGATCGGCGAGGATCACGTCCCCCATCGGGGCACGGGCGGCCTCGTCTGGATCGGTGGTGATCGCCACGAGCGAGGCACCCTCGGGGAGCAGCGGCCCTGGGATGTACGGGTAGTAGGGGAAGACCGAGGACCCGATCACCAGGATCAGGTCGCGCCCCTTGAGCGTCTCGGCCACCGGGCCGATCGCCGGAGGCAGCACGCCCTGGAAGAGCGGGTGTCCCTCCGGGAAGCCGAGTCGCCCCCCGCCGGGCGCCGGCGAGGCGAAGACCGGCAGCTTCTGACGCTCGGCGAGAGCGATCGCGTCGTCCCAGCCGCCGCTGGCGTCGATGTCGGGACCGGCGACCAGCACGGGGTTGCTCGCACCCTCGAGCTTCGCGGCGAGGGCCTTGATCGCGCTCGGATCCGGACCCGACCGCGACTCGGAGGTGCGCTCGACGACGGCTCCCGAGGCCTCCTCGGCCTCGGCGTTCCAGTCGTCCATCGGGAGCGAGACGAAGGCCGGGCCCCTCGGTGCCAGCGACGCCGTGTGGATCGCGCGCGCCAGCGCGTGAGGCACATCCTGCGCCCTCGGCGGCTCGAAGCTCCACTTGACGAATGGGTCCACGACGCGTGTCGCATCCCGGTTGGTCAGGTTCGCCTGCATCGTGATGTGGGCCCGGACCTGCTGGCCGGCCGTCACCACGAGCGGCGAGTGGTTCGCCTGCGCGTTGAAGATGGCGCCCATCCCGTTGCCGACGCCCGGCGCGGTGTGCAGGTTGACGTGGGCCGGGCGGCCCGAAGCCTGCGCGTATCCGTCGGCCATCCCGACCGCGACCGCCTCCTGGAGGCCGAGCACGTAGCGGAAGTCGTCGGGGAACTCGGCGAGCATCGGCAGCTCGGTCGAGCCGGGGTTGCCGAACATCGTCGTCATCCCGTGCTTCCGGAACAGGTCGAAGGTGACCTCGCGAACGCTCGCCATGGGCGCGAACCCTAACCGGCGCGAGCTCCTCAGACCTGCGTGAAGTGCCGGGGCGCCGTTTGCCGCGTCGAGCCGCGCCTGATGGCGTCGTTGCCGAACCGCTCGCGGATCTCATCGATCGCGCGATCGAGCGCCGGATCGACCCGCGGGTCCAGGGGCAGCTCGAGCTGCGCCTCGGTGCTGAGGTTGGCGACGGTGATCCCGAGAAGCGTGATCCCGCGGTGCTCGACCATGGGCCGAGCGGCGGCGAGCAGGGCCCGCGCCGCCGCCAGGATCGTTCCCGTGCCCGCGGTCGGGTGGGCGAGGGTCCTCGAGCGCGTGGCACGGGAGAAGTCTCCGAAGCGGAAGCGGAGGGTCACCGTGCGGCCCGCCCGGTTCGCGGCGCGCGCACGGCGCGTGACCCGGTCGACGAGGGTGACCAGGAGCTCATCGAGCTCGGACGAAGACCGGCCGCCGCCGGCGAACGCCGACTGAGTGCCGATCGAGCGACGACGCCGGCCGCGCCGCACCCGGCGCGGGTCCCTGTTGTGGGCGACCGCATGGAGGTGGCGCGCCGCGTGGGTCCCGAGGAACATCCCGAGCTCAGCCGGGTCGCGGCGGCCGAGGTCGCCGATCGTGGCAATGCCGTGAGCGCGAAGCTTGTCGGCCGTCGCCGCCCCGACGCCCCAGAGCGCCTCCACCGGGAGGGGACGAAGGAACTCAGCCTCGCGATCCGGATCGATGACGAGCAGGCCGTCCGGCTTGCCGGCTCGGCTCGCCATCTTGGCGAGCACCTTCGTCCGCGCGACGCCGACCGTGACCGCCAGGCCGATCCGCTCGCGAGCCCTGCGCCTGAGTGCCTCCGCGATCTGCGGCGGCGTGCCCGAGATCCGCTCGAGGCCGCTGACGTCGAGGAACGCCTCCTCGAGCGACAGGCCCTCCACCAGCGGCGCCGTCTCCTCGAACAGGTCGAAGAGCGCCCGGCTCGCCTCCGTGTAGGCATCGAAGCGCGGCGAAACCGCGACCAGGTGGGGACAGAGCCGGCGCGCGCGGCGCCCGCCCATGCCGCCGTGGATCCCGTAGGCCCTCGCCTCGTAGCTCGCGGCCATCACCACCCCTCCACCGACGACGGTCGGCTTGCCGCGCAGTGCCGGATCGTCCCTCTGCTCGACCGAGGCGAAGAACGCATCGGCATCGGCGTGGAGGATCGATGCGGATGCTGACACGAACATATGTTCGCATCCGGTCGCCGTTCGATCAAGCCGGCGGCGCTAGGGCCGGGGCCGCCTCCGCGGCGATTGTCCAAGCCACTCTCATCTCCCCGCGCCGATCCTACGCGGGCCGGCTTGTTCGTCCGTCCATTTCCCCCACAACACGTCCAAGCGCCCTCAAGACCGCCCCGGGCGGGATCGATTCATAGATGGAGCGCGGCGGGACGCCGCGAACACGACATGGAGGTCACAGTGAAAACCGGGAAGAAGCTTCTGATCACCACAGGGGTCGTTGCGGCCAGCTACCTGGGCGCGCTCGCCCCTGCGAGCCAGGCATCGACGGTCTGCAACGAGGCCGAGAACTCCCATCGAGGCGGGTACCAGGTCTCAGGGGGAATCGTCGACCCCATGCCCCCCGCCTTCCTGCGCGGGTCACAGATGCGCGTCGGGAACGACAACTCCCGCGGGCTCGACCACGCGGCTGATCGCTCGCCGGCGCTCCGGCAATGCGGCCCGGCCGATGGCGACGGCGGCGGCGGCGGAGGCGGCGGCCTCCCCACCTAGGCGTCAGGCTGCGCGGCGGCTTCCTCGGCGAGGGTCCGCCGCTCGGCCAGGCCCCCGAAGTCAACCGCCCCGGGCATGAGCTCCTCGGGCGGCGGGATCTCGATCCCGATGGCCGCCATCCGGCGCTTCAGCGCCTGGTAGGCGAAGCCATAGATCTGCGACGAGTGGTGCCCATAGGAGAAGAAGTCGGAGGGATCGTCGGCCTCCGGCGGGCAGAAGACCTCTGCGGCCTTGGGCAGCAGCTCGGTCAGCCGGTTCAACACCACCTGCTTCATCTCGGGCCGGTCCTCGCAGACGTCCTTCAGGAAGCGGACGCCGAACGCGATGTGGCGGTGCTCATCCTGTTCGACGAGCCGGAAGCCCTGGTTGAAGCCCGGGTAGAGATCGTGCTCGCCGGTGTACTCGATCATGATCCGCTGGCCGGGCATCGCCAGAACCCCCTCGGTGACCATGTGGTAGGTGACGATTCCCTCGACGAAGAGCTCGAGGTCGTCGGGCTTCGCCTTGATCCGGTCAGCGATGTCGCGCAGGGAGTCGTCGAAGAGGAAGCGCCAGGCTCCGAGCATCCGGCCCTCGATCTCGTTCAGGCGGGCGCGGAAGCTGCCTGATTCGAGCCCCATCACCTCGCTCGCCCAGCGGTCGAAGAAGACGGCGTGGCGCATCTCATCGACCAGCTGCGTCGCGAGGAACGCCTCCACCTCCCCGCTCGGCGCCGCGAGCAGGAACGGGGCCAGGTCGGCGGTGACCCGCTCCTCGCCGACGTAGAAGCTGCCGATGCTGAAGGCAGTGTGCTTTTGGGATTCCCCGGGGCTGACCAGCCAGTGCTCGCGATCGACGGAGAAGTCGAGCTCGTGTGCCCGCCAGTTCTGGCGCTCCCAGAGCGCGTAGAGCTGCTCGTAGCTCATCAGGCCCCCGCGTGGGCGCTTCGACTCCGCCGGGTCGCCCGCGTCCCGGGAGGCGCCGTTCGGATTCACCTTGCTCCCCCAGCTGCCGGCGTTCTGCGCCTGCTGAATCCTCTGGCGCTCCTCTCGCGCGAGCTCGGGGCCGTCAACTCCCTCGACGCGGTCGATCCAACGGCCCAAGCGGGTGACGGGAAAGATGCTGCCCTCGACCTCGGTGAGGCCGAGCCTCATCGCGTCGGAGGGGCTGATCTCACCGGAGAGCAGCCGCAGCCAATCCGAGTAGCGGATGCGAACGGTCGCGTCGGGGTTCTCGCCCGCACCGCGCTGAACGCGCACCGAGCCGTCGTCAACCTCCACCCGCCAGGCGCCGCCGCCGTCGCCGACCAGCTCGTAGGCCACGGAGAAGCTGTGTCCGGCGGTCCACTCCGGCTCGATCGCGTACTCGAGCGAGCGGAAGACCAGATCGGGGTCAACCGGCAGGCCGAGCCTGGCCAGATCCCGCGGACCGGCGTCGGGCGAGAGCTTTCGCAGGGCCAGAGCCTTGCGCCGGCGACCGCGCAACCTCAGGCGCCGGCGCACCAGGGCGCCGATCGGGCTGCGGCCCGCCGCCAGCTGCGCAAGCGTGGCCGGATCCGTCTCGATCGCGAAGGCCTCGCCGTTCAGGTCTGCGCCCGCCGGGACCTCAGTGACCTCCGCTCGCTCGCCGACGGACTTCACGGTCCAGGCGCCGAGCCCATCGAGCTCCAGGCGGTAGCTGAGGCCGCTGGGCAACGTGGCGGCCGCGGCCGGCATCGAGTGGACCACGAGGCGGGCGGCGAGCTCCGGCTCGGAGTCAGCCATCCGGCGCAACGCCTGTGCGGCCGTCCCTTCCTCTGCCATCAGGGTGCGATTCTGCCAGACGAACACGGTGTTGGCGGTGTCTCCCGTGGAGCGAGCTAATAGACTCTCGCCGCCTTGCTTGCCCTGATCGGCCCCCACGCGGCGCACTCGCCAAACGCGGGTGACATGAACACCCTGTACTGGGTGATGCTCGCCATCGGCGTGGTGCTGCTGGTGGTGTTCAACCTCGCGCTGGCCGCGGTGATCATGCGCTTTCGCTCCGCCCGCGGGCGCGAGCCGAGGCGGCTGGTCCTCCGCCGTCCCGCGCAGCTCGCGACCGCCGGGGTCTTCGCCGCGATCGTCCTGGTCGCGTTCGTGCTCGGCATCGTGAAGACCCACGATGCCCAGAGGGTCGAGGCCTCCGGGCCGAACGGCCTGCAGGCCACCTCGAGTCTGACCGCCCAGAGGTCGCTCGACCTGCCGGTGACCAGCGCCGCCACGGCTCCGCTGCAGATCAATGCGTGCGGCCAGCAGTGGATCTGGCGCTACCAGTACCCGGATGGGACCTACTCGTACTACGAGCTCGTGGTTCCGGTCGACACCGCGGTGATCCTGCACCTCTGCTCCACGGACGTCGTCCATCGCTGGTGGGTCCCGGGCCTGAGCCCGAAGATGGACGTCACGCCGGGTGAGAGCAACTCGACCTGGTTCAAGGCCGATGAGACCGGGAACTACGACGGCGCCAGCTACGCCTTCTCGGGTGCGAGCTACGCGGTGATGCGCACCCGCGTCCGCGTCGTGGACGTGCCCACCTACCAGGCCTGGCTCGAGCAGCAGGCCGCCGGCATCCAGCAGGCCCAGCAGTTCGTGCAGAAGGCGAACGGGGAGTCCTGATGAGCAGCAACGGACGAACATTGGCGCCACACCGACCCGAGCTGGTCACCGACGGGCCGGCTCGGTCCCGCCCGCGCTGGCTGGAGATGGTGATGAGCCCCGACCACAAGGACGTCGGCCGCATCTACATCGGCGCGGCCCTCTCCTTCCTCGTGCTCGGCATCGTCTCCTTCCTGCTGATGCGCCTCCAGCTCGGCGTCCCGGAGAACAACCTGATCGAGCCCGTGACCTTCAACCGCCTGCTCTCGGTCGGCAGCGCGACGCTCGTCGTCCTCTTCGGGCTGCCGATCGCCTTCGGCCTCTACACGTACGTGATCCCGCTGCAGATCGGCGCGCGCTCGCTCGCGTTCCCGCGCCTCGCCTCGCTCTCCCTGTGGCTCTACATATTCGGCGGCGGCATCCTCTATGCGAGCTTCGCCGTACACACCACCTGAAACCGGGTTCAACAACTGGCCCACGTTGTCGGACACGACTTTCATCTCGAACAACGGCCCCGACGTCTGGATCGCCGCGGTCGGCCTGACGGTCCTCGGCCTCGTCCTGCAGTCGATCAACCTCGCGGTGACGATCTCGAAGCTGCGCGCGCCGGGGCTCGCCTGGCGGCGCCTGCCTGCCTTCACCTTCTCCGGGGCGGTCTCCAGCTGGACGATGATCGTCGCCGGCTCGGCGATGCTCGCCGCCCTGGTCATGCTGGAGATGGAGCGGCACTTCGGCGGCATCTTCTTCGACCCGGGCGAGGGCGGCGCGCCGATCTTCTACCAGCACCTGAGCTGGATCTTCTTCACCGGCTGCTACCTCGTCTTCCTGCTGCCGGCATTCGGCGCGATCTCCGAGATCCTCCCGGTCTTCTCCGGCAAGCCGCTGCTCTCGCGCGGCGCGCTGATGACGTCGATGGCGGCGATCATGCCCCTGGGGCTGCTGGCCTGGATGCAGAACATGATGAGCGCGTCGATCCCGATCGGCTGGCTCTACGGCGCGATGCTGATGTCGCTCCTCCTCACGATTCCCATCGGGGTGATCCTGGTGAACTGGATCGGCACGATCGCGGGCGGTGTACTCCGGATGCGCGCGCCCATGGTGTTCGCCCTCGCATCGATCTCGACCCTCACCTTCGGGCTCGTCGGAGAGCTGATCCAGAGCGTGATCCCGGTCAACTGGCTGCTCGCCGACACGACCGCCTCCACCGCCGCCAGTGGCTACGTGCTGGTCGGGGGGCCGGTCCTAGGCGGCCTGGCCGCCCTCTACTACTGGTTCCCGAAGATGACCGGCCGGACGCTGGGCGAGGGGCTGGCGAAGCCCTCCGCGGGCCTGATCGTCCTGGGCGCCCAGCTCACCTTCATCCCTCTCTTCCTCGCGGGCGTCGAGGGGCAGCAGGTGGACATCTTCAAGTTCTTCCAGGCCAGCGACGCGATCAACGCCCAGCATCTCGACGCGCTCAACCTGATCGCGACGATCGGCTCGTTCGTGCTCGCCCTGGGGATCCTGCTATCGCTCATCAACGTCTATTCGGGGGTCAAGGGCGGCACGCCCGCGGGCCATGATCCGTGGGGCGGCGAGACCCTCGAATGGTTCACCACCTCGCCCCCGCCGCCGCACAACTTCGACGTCGTTCCCGACGTCCGCAGCCACGAGCCACTGCGCGACATTCGGGAGGCTGTGAGACGTCACGACGCCTCCCGGCCCGCGCCAGCCGAAAGCAAAGAGCCGGTAGCCTGACGCAATGGCCGGACCCGTTGCCGGGGGCGGCGGGGACGACCTCCGCCGGTTTCGCCGCCTGGCAGACCTCACCGCTGTTGTCACCTTCCTGCTGATCGTCGTCGGCGGAATCGTCCGCGTGAGCCAGTCCGGGCTCGGCTGCGGCCCGGGCGGCAGCGGCACCAAGGGATGGCCGCTCTGCGGCGGCCAGGTGATCCCGTTCGTCGGCAACGAGAACCGGGTGATCGAGTTCTCGCACCGCTTCCTCGCGACCGTCGTCGTGATCCTGATCGGATTGCTCTGCTACCGGGCCTACAAGGGCCTTCGGGAGCGCAACGGCTGGGCCTTCCGGGGCTCGCTGGTCGCGGGCGTGCTCGTCCTGATCCAGGCCGGCCTCGGCGGTCTGACGGTCGAGCACAGCCTCGCCGAGGAGCTCGTGGCGGCCCATCTCGGCACCGCAATGCTCCTGCTCGGCCTGCTGCTCTTCCTGAGCTTCAAGGCCCGCTCCGAGGCCGCCGCCGATTCCGGAACCACCACGCCTCCGGTCCGCGGCCTCAAGCCCTACGCCGCCACGGCCGCGGTCCTGCTCCTCTGCGCGATCGTCGCCGGCGGATACATGGCGGGCACCGAGGAGGAGGGCGTCAACGGCACCGGGCCGAACATCGCCGGGGCGCACCTGGCCTGCGGCAAGATGTTCCCCGAGTGCGGGTCAGGGAAGTTCCTGCCGTTCGGGAACAACCGCTTAACCGACATTCACCTGACCCATCGAGTCTTCGTCTACCTGGCAACGATCGCGATCATCGTGCTGCTCTCCGTCGCCTTCGCCCGCGGATCGCGCGACCGCCTGCTCGCCCTCGGCGCCCTCCTGCTCTTCTGCCAGTTCCTGCTCGGCGCCATGAACGTCTGGCTCGGCGAGCACGGGCCGCTGATCGTGGCCCATCTGACCACCGGGACGCTGCTCTGGGCGACGGTGATCTCGATCACCTACAAGCTCGCCTGGCTGCCGAGCGGCTCTGCGTCGCGCCAGAAGGCACCCCGGGCCGAGGCATCGGCGGCGGCCGCGTGAGCGTCCATCTCGGCACCGGTCCAGACCGGGTGACCCGACCCCGCCCGGCCGGGTGGCGAGCAGGTCTCGGTCACCCCGGGCGACGCTCGCGCGCGGACGATGCGCGCCGCCATCGAGACGGCGAACGACTACGTCACGCTCACCAAGCCGCGGATCATCTCGCTGCTCCTGCTCACCTGCGTGGCGACGATGTTCGTCGCTGACCCCGGGGGCCCAGGCCTGGCGACCATCCTCTGGACCTGCCTCGGCGGCTACCTGGCGGCCGGCGGCGCGGGCGCCATCAATCACTACATCGAGCGCGAGCGGGACGCTCGCATGGAGCGGACCAGCGGGCGGCCGCTGGCGAGTGGCCGGATCGAGCCGCGACGGGGACTCATCTTCGGGATCACGCTCGGCGTGGTCGCGGTGGCCCAGCTCTGGATCACCGTGAACGCCCTGACGGCCGCGCTCGCCGCCGCCGGGCTGCTCGGCTACGTGTTCGTCTACACGCTCTGGCTCAAGCCGCGGACGCCGCAGAACATCGTTCTGGGCGGGGCGGCCGGCGCGATGCCGCCGCTGGTGGGGTGGGCCGCCGCGACGGGCGGCCTCACCCTGGAGGCGCTGTGGCCGTTCGCGATCGTCTTCTTCTGGACGCCGCCGCACTTCTGGGCCCTCTCGCTGCTGATCTCCGACGACTACGCGCGCACCGGCGTGCCGATGCTCCCGGTGGTCCGCGGCGAGACCACCACGAGGCACCGGATCGTCCTCTACGCGCTGCTGCTGGTCGCCATCACTATCGGCCCGGTGATCACCGGGCTGTTCGGCACCGCGTACCTGATCGCGGCGCTCGCGCTGGGCGCCGGATTCGTCGGCCTGGCGCTGGTCCTGCTCGCGCATCCCTCGCGGCAGGCGGCTCGCCGCCTCTACCTGAGCTCGCTCGCCTACCTGGCACTGCTCTTCGTCGCGATGGCCCTCGACCGCGCGTTGTAGGACGGTGCCGGGGCCCCCGAGTCTGCGCTACGTCGATCCGAATCGACCGCGAGGCCGGCTGTATCTCGCCATCTGCCGCTTTTCCATCACCAAGCCCGGCAGGTGGCTCTCCGAGCACTTGGCGTGGAAGCTCGACCCGCATGTCCTGAGGCTCACGGGCGGGCGGCTGAGCACCGGATTCCCAGTCACCCCCGCGCTGCTGGAGACCCGTGGTGCGCGGAGCGGCCAACCGCGCCGGAACGCCACCCTCTACTTCAACGACGGGGATCGCGTGACGATCATCGCATCGAAGCAGGGGCGCCCGGAGAATCCGGCCTGGTACTACAACCTTCGCCGTAACCCGGACGTGAGGTTCGGCGGCTTGCCGTTCCGCGCCATGATCGTGACCGACGAAGCCGACCGACGTCGGCTGTGGGAGCTGGCCGATCGCGTCTTTCCGCCGTTCGCCGACTATCGACGATGGACGGCCGAGGCTGGTCGGGTCATCCCGATCGTCCAGCTGACCCCCCGCGAGCTGGGATAGGCTTCCGCCCGTGGATCGCGAACGCGCCAGAGCGAACATCCGCGCCGGCATGGTGGCCTCGTCCCTGGCGCTGCTCGTCTTCGCCCTGGCCTTCTACGTCGCGATCGTCTATCTGCGATGAGCCAGCCGCAGAAGCCCACCGAGGTCGTCTACCTGCCGCGGGCGAGCGCCCTTCCGGCGCTGTTCGCGTTCGGGTTCGCCGCGCTCGTCGTCGGCCTGTTCGCCTGGTGGCCCTATTCCGTGATCGGCGGGGTGATCGCCCTGCTCTCCCTGATCGGCTGGCTGCGAGCCAACCGAGCCGAGATCGCGCGGATGCCGAACCGGCAGCGCACCGACACGGCGCCGATTCCGCTGTCGGTGTCGATTCCCGACGACTAGCCGGAGCCTTACGGAGGTGAAATCGACGCGGTCGCGCCGATCTGCGTCCAGCAGCGCACGATGTCGCGCATGGAGAGCACCCCGACCAGCTCCCCGTGATCGACGATGACCAGGTGCCTGATGCCGCGCTCGACCATCTCCTCGGCCGCCTGCTCGAGGCTCCAGTCCGGCGCCGCCGAGATGACGCTCTCGGACATGTGGTCGGCCACCTTCTCGGCGTCCGGATCCTTGCCCGTGCCGACGGCGTGGAGGATGTCGCGCTCCGTGATGATCCGCGGGGCCGGGGACTCGTCGTCGAAGACCAGCGCGGCGCCCGTGCCCTTCTCCGTCATCTTGGTCGCGGTCTCCCGCAGGGTGTGACTCGGACCGACCGCCAAGACCACGCTCGACATCCCCTCGCGAACCTGCACGCAATCTCCTCTCGCCGCAAACCCTAGTGCCGTTCGGCGCAAGCTTATCCCACGCCTGGGCACGGGTAGGCGGGTCGGCCCCGACAGATAGGATTCCCGCGCCTAATGCAGCTCCTCAGGGACAAGGGACGGGCGATCTGGGCGATCGCCGCCATCGCCGCCGCAACGTCGGTCATCGCCCTGACCGGCTGCAACCTCGGCCCCAAGGCCAACCTCGACAAGGGGCAGCAGCTCTTCACCCAGAAGTGCGGCAGCTGCCACACGCTGACCGGCGCGGGCACCAACGGTGACATCGGGCCCAACCTCGACTACGCCTTCAAGGAGGCGCGCGCCAACGGGATGGACGAGGACACGATCAAGGGAGTGGTCGAGGCCCAGGTCGAGAACCCGCGTCCCGCCTCGACCCAGCAGACGGACGTCTACATGCCGCCGAAGCTGGTCGAGGGCGATGACCTGAACGACGTGTCCTCCTACGTCGCGAGCGTCGCTGGCGTGCCCGGCATCAAGGCGCCCGTCTTCGCGCCGCCGCAGTTCTTCGCCACCAACTGCGGTGGCTGCCACACCCTCGCGCAGGCCGGCACCACCGGCACCACCGGCCCGAACCTCGATGACGCCCTCAAGAACATGAGCGCCCAGCAGATCTCACAGTCGATCAGCGACCCGAACGCCGTCATCACTCCCGGCTACCCGCCCAACGTGATGCCGCAGAACTTCGGCCAGACCCTCACCCCACCGCAGCTCCAGCAGCTGGTTGCCTACCTCCAGCAGGCGACCGGCGGGGGCGGCGGCGGCAAGAAGTAGCTAGCCCTCGCCGGGCTCAGACCCGTAGCGGCGCCAGTCCTGGATCAGCTGCCACGTCCGCCAGAGGCCGATGGCGATGAAGATCGCTCCGACGATCGCTCCTGCCAGCGAGCCGATCAGGAGCGCCACGGCGATCACGACTCCCGCCGCGCCGGCGAACATGATCACGATCCGGAACATGTCCCCCTCACGCTTCAGCGGGTTGTGCGGCGGCTTTGCGGGCGGTTCCGGCACGCGCCGATCATAGGCTGGACACATCGCCTCGGCGCCCGCCGCATAAAGTCCGACCATGCGAATGCGCGTGCTCCTCGCCCTCATCGTGCTGGCCCTCATCGCCGTCGGGTGCGGCTCCGATTCGGCCGATCAGACGACGCAACCGGCGCAGGCGACCCAGAGCGCTCACACGAATGCCGAGACGGGCACGCAGGCGAACGGCGGCTTCCCCGGCGCCGGGTCCCCCACCGCCCCCGACGTCACCACGACTCCCGGCGCCCCCGAGCAGCAATCCAAGGGCAAGGCGGGCGGCGGGTCCAGCGCCACCTGCATCGGCTGCTGAGAGGGGGCGCAGCTAGAGGATGTAGACGGTCGTGAAGACGACGATCCACATCACGTCGACGAAGTGCCAGTAGATGCCGGGGACCTCGACACCGAGATGGTCCTTCGCCTCGGGGCCGTAGTGGCCGCGCCAGGCGCGGACGTTGGCGATCCCCAGCAGGATCAGCCCGACGGTGACGTGCGCGCCATGCAGGCCGGTGAGGCCGTAGAAGATCGAGCCGAAGGCGTCATCGCGGGCGCTGAAGCCGATGTGGACGTACTCGTTGAGCTGGATGAAGAGGAAGGTCAGGCCCAGCAGGAAGGTCAGCGCGAGGCCCATCTTCATGCCGCGGCGGTTGTTCCGGCGGATCGACTCGAGCGCCCAGTGCATCGTGAAGCTCGAGGAGACCAGGATCGCGGTGTTCATTCCCGCGACCGCCACCGGCAACTCGAACGGAGCCGGCGGCCAGGGCCCAGTGTTGGCCACGACGCGCAGGAAGAAGTACGAGGCGAAGAACGCCCCGAAGAGCATCACCTCGGAGACGATGAAGAGCAGGATCCCCAGCGTCTGGCGGTCTATCCGCGAGCTCTGGTTCGCCTCCGGCGGATGGGCCTGGTGCTCCTCCGAGTGGCCGTCGCCGTGGCCGACCGCCACCGATGCGGATTCCATCAGCCCTCAGCTCCCGCGCCGACCGGCGTGGCGTCGGCGCTCGACGCTGCGGGCTCCGTGCCGGATTCGATGTGCTCGACCGGCTTGTCGCTGAGCCCCTCGACCTTCTCGATCAGGCCCTCCTCCAGCCACTTCGACTGTTCGCCCTTCAGGGTCGAGATCAGGATGTCGTCGATCCGGTAGTGCTCGATCGCGTTCTTGACGGCGTGGAACGGGTCCGGGCTCATCGGCTGGCCCGTCGCGTCGATCTCGTTGCGGTACATCTCGGCGAGAGTCGCCGCCAGGCGCGAGCAGACCTCCTCACGGCTGATCGCGCCGGAGCGCGGGCAGATGAACGTGTAGCGGTGGGGGCGGTCCTTGGCGCGCTGCTCGAGCCTGTCCACCAGGTCCTTGCTGTTCACGGTCTGCGTCGCGACCACGAGGGTGTGGGTGAGATCCCAGCGCACCGCGTCGTCGTCGACGCGGACGGGGATGTGCTCGACGCGGTCGTAGCGAGCCTTCGCCCACTCGACCAGGTCCTTGCGCGTGAGACCGAAGCGGGTCTCGTAGAGGCAGGAGAGCAGGATGTAGTCCGGCTCAGTCGCGCGGACGGCGTCGTCGAGGGCAAGTGACGGATCGGGGTCCATCACGGCGCCCTCGGACTCGATGCCGAACTCCCGGAGGACCGCCTGGGTGACGTCGACGCGGCTCTGCGCGGCGTCGCGGCGCTCGTCGGTGTCGACCAACTGGCCGACGATCGGCAGGTTCTGCGGAGCGACCACCGCGAAGTAGTCCGCGCCAGCGTCGGAGAGCTCGCGGCAGGCCGTGAGCAGCTTGCGGCCGCCGGCGACCTCGTTGAGGAACGCCAGCACGCGCTTGACTCCCTCTCGCGTTGGGGGCGGGTCCGGATCGCCGAAGGTCGCAATCTCGCGCTTGGCGACGACCTCGGAGGCGTGCTCCTGCGGCGTCCCGACGTCGGTGATCGCGTTCTCGTCTGGCGAGGTGGTCGTCGTTTCCTCGGTCACGTCGGCGCCCCCACCCCGGCCTTCTGCGGCTCCCTGACCTCGGACTCCTCGCCGGGCATGATCACGTGCCTCGCGCCGGGGACGCCGTACTCGTACGGGCCACCGACGACGCGCGGAATCTCATCGAAGTTGAAGACCGGCGGCGGCGAGGAGACCTGCCACTCGATCGTCTTCGCGCGCCAGGGGTTCGGGCCCGCCTTCGGGCCGAAGCGCCAGCTGACGATCATGTTGTAGAGGAAGATCAGCTGGGCGGCGCCGAGGACGAACGCGCAGATCGAGATGAACAGGTTCCAATTCCCGAACTGCGCTGCGTAGTCAGCGACCCGGCGCGGCATGCCCTCCATCCCGATCCAGTGCATCGGGATGAAGGTGCCGAGCATCCCGACGAGGGTCAGCCAGAAGTGGATCCGGCCGAGCTTCTCGTCGTACATCCGCCCGGTCATCTTCGGGAACCAGTGGTAGACGCCGGCGAAGATCGTGAAGACGGATCCACCGAAGAGCACGAAGTGGATGTGGGCCACCACGAAGTAGGTGTCCGAGACGTGGATGTCGATCGGGATCATCCCGAGCATCACGCCGGAGATCCCGCCGATCGTGAAGGTGGCTATGAAGCCCAGGGCGAACAGCATCGACGTCGATTTGAGATGGATCACGCCCTCGAACAGGGTTCCGAGCCAGGAGAAGATCTTGATCCCCGTCGGCACCGCGATCAGCAGCGTCGTGATCATCATCGGGACGCGGAGCCAGCTGAACATCCCGGCGACGAACATGTGGTGCGCCCAGACCGAGTACGAGAGCACCACGATCCCGATCAACGCCAGGGCCATCAGCCGGTAGCCGAAGATCGGTTTGCGCGAGTGCGTCGAGATCACCTCGCTGACGATCCCGAACCCGGGCAGCATCATGATGTAGACGGCTGGGTGCGAGTAGAACCAGAAGATGTGCTGGTAGCTGATCACGTCGCCACCGAAGGCGGCCTGGAAGAAGTTCGTGTGCAGGACGCGGTCGAAGAGGACCATGAACTGCACGCCCGCGATGAACGGCGTCGCGGCGACCACCAGCAGCGAGGTCGAGAGGTTCGCCCAGACCAGCAGCGGCAGGCGCCAGAAATTCATCCCCGGCGCGCGCATGGTCACGATCGTGACCAGGAAGTTGAGCGCGGTGGCGATCGATGAGGCCCCGGCGAACTGGACTCCGAGGTTGAAGAAGGACTGGCCCAACGGCGCTCCCGTCGAGAGCGGCGCGTAGCCGGTCCAGCCGGCGTCGAAGGCGCCGCCGGGCGCCAGATAGCTCCCGAGGAAGAGCAACCCGGCGACGGGCAGCATCCAGAAGCTCAGGGCGTTGAGCCTCGGGAACGCCATGTCCGGCGCGCCGATCATCAGCGGCAGGACGTAGTTCGCGATCCCGGCGAAGGCCGGGATGACGAAGACGAAGATCATCAGCGCCGCGTGCGTCGAGAACAGGCTGTTGAAGGTGCTCGGGTCGACGATCTGCGTTCCGGGCTGCGCCAGCTCGGCCCGCATGATCATCGCGATCAGGCCGCCTACGAAAAAGAAGAAGAAGGTCGTGCACAGGTACTGGATCCCGATGACCTTGTGGTCCGTGTTGACCTTGAAGTAGTCGTGCCAGCTGTAGGCCCCGTGGTTCTCGTGCTCGCGCTCGACGGGGAACGTCGGTGCGCCGATGGCCCAGCGGAACCAGTAGTCGAAGCAGCCGATGCCGATCAGGAAGCCGAGCGAGCCGGTGATCGAAGCGACGATCACCTGCGGATAGCCGGTCTGTTCCGTCTGGATCGCCGGGAGGCCCGAGATCAGTCTGAGGACGACCACGAGCCCGTAGCCGAAGGCGGCACCGAGGATCGTGTAGGTCATGGCCCGCCACCAGCCAGGGCGCCTGAACAGGGCCGCAGTCACTCCCGCCATCCTTCCATCCTGCGGATTATCTCAACCATTCCTAAGGTCACTGCTTGATCTGCCTCGGTGTGGTCGGTCCATTCGGCTGTTTCTCCCCGGCCTGCTCGTCCGACTTGATCGGCGGCTGGCTCGCCGCCCACTGCTGCCAGGCCGACTGAGAGTCCTCCACGACGACCGGCGCCCTCATGGTCGCGTGGCCGATGCCGCAGAGCTCGGTGCAGACGAGCGTGTAGTCCCCGACCTTGTCCGGCGTGACGTAGGCGCGGGTCGTGATGCCCGGGACGTTGTCCTTCTTGATCCGCCACTCCGGGACCCAGAACGAGTGGATCACGTCGAGCGCGTGCATCCGGAACTCGATCTGGCGATTGACAGGGACGTGGAGCTCCCGCGAGGTGGTGCCCGTCTCGGGGTAGTCGAAGTGCCACTCGTACTGCTGGGAGTAGACGTCGACGACCATTCGGTTCGGGTCGTGCGCCTCGATGTTGTCCAGCGTGATCCAGGAGTAGCCCGCGAGAACAGAGCACAATCACGGTCGGGATCACGGTCCAGGCGATCTCCAACCGAGTGTTGCCGTGGATCGGGGCTCCGTCCGACTCGTCGCCCGGCTTCGCCCTCCACTTCCAGACGGCATAGACGAGCATCACCATGACGGTCGAGAAGACGAACGACGACAGCACGATCAATACGTCGAGCAACGTGTCGATCTTGTTCGCGGCGGTGGACGCCGCCTCGCCGTTCCAGTTCGGGATCAACATGATCACCGAGGTGACGACGGTGAGGACGATGACTGCCGCGATCAGCTTCGCTAGGGGTAGTCCCCGCATCGGGCGGCATTCTATTCACGACTCAGCCCGTAACCATCGGCAGGTCACCCAGCTCGCCCGCGGAAGCTGCTAGGACCGTCCGCGCGACGCCCTCCCAGCTCCACAGCTCGTCCACCCGCCTGGAGAGCGCGAGGCCCGCCTCGCGCCGCCGATCGGGGCTCAGGGCGAGCCACCCGTTGATGCGACCCGCGAGCTCGGTGACCGCGTCTGGGCCCACCGGGAAGCTCAGCAGAGGCGCCAGATCGGGATCGAGGGCGTCGGCGAGCACCTGCGCGACCTCGCGCATCCCGGAGTGGTTGGCGGCGGTCGGCGGGACGCCGCAGGCAGCCGACTCCGCCGGGACCATTCCGAACGCCTCGGGCCAGGTGCTCGGCATCTCGAAGGTATGAGCCGCCGGCATCACGTCGGCGACCTCATCGTGCTCGAGCCGCCCGCCGATCAAGATCGAGTCGGCGGCCGCGCGGGCGGCGTCGGCGTAACCCTGCGGCGGGTCCGCCAGGAAGGCGGAGAGGATGGGAAGCGGCACATCGTCGTCTCCCTCGAGACCGCGTCCTCGTGCTGCCACTCCGCGGGCGGCATCGAGATCGCCGCGTCCCAGCGCCTCGACCAGCGTGCGCAACCCGTCCTCGAAGGCCCCGAAGCCGATGAAGAGAAGACGAGGCGCGGGAGCGCCGGCGGCGGTGCGCTCGCGGTGGACGAGCGGCCACGCGGCCGCGAGCAGGTCGACGCCCTTGCTGACCAGGAGCTTGCCGACGAAGAGCACGCGGGGGTCGCCGTCCCCCCAGAGGCCAAGAGCTTCGGCGAGCGCCGGGCCGTCCCGCCCGAACGAGTCGTCGCTCTCCTCGGGATCATCGGCCGTCTCGGCCGCGAGATCGCCCGCGAGCCGGGCGAGGTCGCGGATGGCCTCCTCCTCGGGATGCGGCCGGAAGCGGTGGACGTCGACCCCGGGCGGCCCGAGACGCGTGCGCTCCCGCAGGCCGGGGTCCGGCACCGTCTCGAACAGCGCCCGCGCCGTGTGGGAGGAGCCGGCGAGGATTCCGGCGGCGGCATCCGTTCCCTCGCGCGCGTAGGGGACGAAGCGGTCGGGGTACGGGCGGACGGTGTAGGAGATGTCCGAGCCGTGCACCTTGATCGCGAAGCGCAGCCCGGCCCTGGCCAGGATGGCCGGGCCCATGATCAGGTGGTTCGCCAGCGCCGGCCTGCGGATCACCCGCCGCCGCGACCACGTCGCGCACGGCGGCGACGTTCGCATCGAGATAGCGGTCGAGCTCGGCGTCGCTCAGGTCGGGGAACGTCTTCACCTCGAAGCCCTCGTAGCGATCGAGGACGTAGACCGGAAGCAGGCCGCCGATCTCGGGGCGGTACACGGTGACGCTGCCGCTGGGCCCGGGATCGCGAATCCGCTTCACCTGGAGGGTGCCGCCGTCCCAGCCCCCGACCGCGTCGACCCAGTCCAGCTCCGCGGCGTGGCGGTCCTGACAGAGGAGGTGGACCTCGTGTCCCTGACCCGCGAGCGCCTGGGCCAGGCTCGCGTTGTAGACGTTGGATCCGGTCCCGCGCAGCAGGTAGCCGTGGAAGATGAGAATCCTCATGGTGGGCACGGTATTGTGCGCGCGCGATGCAGAATCCCGAGCAGACCTATCGCCTCCGGGCCCCGGCATCCGGCCGCGAGGCGCTCGCGAAGGTCAAGCCCGACGGCGTCTACGTCGACCGCGAGAGCGGCGAGGAGATGAGCGTCGCCGCGGCGCTGCTGCCCCTCGCGCCCTCGGAGTCCGCGCTCGTGCGGGCGCCGGAGAACCTGCGCGCGTGCCGCCGCTGCAACCAGCTGATCGGGCTGGACGTGAGCGATTGCCCGTACTGCGGGCTGCGCCAGCCGGCCCTCGACGGTTCGTGACAGGCCGCTACGGGCTGCTCATCCCGCTGGCGCTCGCCATCGGCCTGACCGTCACGGGGTGCGGGAGCGACAGCTCCGGCGAGACCTCGACCCATTCGGTCTCGATCCCCGCCGTCACCTCCCCGGTCCCCTCCGCGACATCGACCACGGTGCCCACGACCACCACCGCGCCGGGCACCACCGTCACCACCAAGGGCGGCAAGACGTTCAACCCGCAGCAGCCCGATTCGCCGACCAACGACGTCCCCCCGAAGAAGGGCAGCCCACAGGCGAGCTTCGAGCAGCAGTGCAAGCAGAACCCGTCCGCCTGCGGCTAGCGGCCGCCCCACACAAGTCGCTCCGGGCTTCGCCCTCCGCTCGAAAGTGGAGCGGCCTGGTGGCCGCTTACTTCTTCTTGCTCGGCTTCTTCGGCGGGGACTGATTCGGGTCCGCGACGACGGTCGCCGAGTAGAGCAGGCGAGCGGTGTTGTAGACGCACCCGTAGGAGCGCTGGGTGCCGAGTGCGTCCTGCGGCGTTCCGGCCAGGATGTCGGCCGTGTTGTTGCACTTGCCCTTCTTGCGGCTGGCGGCCCACTTCGTATCCGCGCTCTGATTGATCGCGAAGGCGGGCGCCCAGGTCGGGACCGTGAGGGCGACGACGTTGTTCGGCTTCACCCGCAGCGGGGTGTCGAGCGTGAAGGTGGTGGTCTGCCCGAGGAAGGCGGAGAGGTCCTCAACGGGCGACTGGGACTTGAGCTTGTAGATCGGCTTGCCCGCCCGGATCGACTTCATGATCGGCTTGAGCACCGAAATCCTCGCCTTGGGCGGCCCCCCGAACGTCTTGCTGAAGAAATCGAAGTCGCTCTGGTTGTTGTTGTTCGGGTTCGGCTTGGTGCTCGGCGCGCCGGTCTTGATCGACCAGGCGACGAGCCTGCCGCGGCTCGAGACGAGGAAGGGGTTCTTGGCGCCGGTGATGTTCGTCTGGAAGCCCGTGGTCTTGCCGACCGCCTGGCAGCTCGTGGGGCACGAGGGAACCGCGGGCGTCGCCGCGCCCAGCACGGTCACGCGGGGAGCCGCGCCGGCGATACCGGTCACGAGGAGTGCCGCGAGCGCCGTCACGAAGACTGCGACGGCGGTTCCGATGCTCCATCTGTGCAGGCGTGCTTGAGCGTGAGCTGTATGGCCCATGGACTTCATTGAACACTCCTTTACGTGGAGGGTTGCGGGGTTTCCTTGCAGTACGCACGAGTAAGGTTCAGCCCGATGGAGGGCGAAACCGCATTCCAGAGCTATTTGAACGGGGCCCTCGAAACCTTCGGAATCGACGCCGATGAGGACGAGCGGGCGGTGATGGTGGGGGTCTGGTCCGTCTACGAGCCGGGCATGCAGCTGCTCCGGGATGCGGACCTCGACGGAATCGAGCCCGAGATTTACGCGGACGTCTCGAAGCCTCCGGCGCGATGAGCGCCCTCGACCTTCCGCTGAGGGAGCAGGCGGCGCAGATCGCAGCCGGCGACCTGGACGCCGGCGAGCTCCTCGACGCCTGCCTCGCCCGGATCGAGGAACGGAACCCGGACCTGAACGCGGTGGTCGCGACCTTCCCCGATCAGTCGCGCGAGATGCTCGAGCAGGCCCCCGACGGCCCGCTGCGAGGCGTGCCCGTCCTGATCAAGGACGAGTGGCCGCTTCCCTGGCGAGCCGAGACCGTCGGTGCCGCGTCCGTCCCCGGAGTGACGCTCGAACCCGGCGAGTCGGGGCCCTATCGCACCCTGCGGGATGCAGGCGCCGTGATCGCGGGCGTCGCGAACATGCACGAGCTTGGCTCGAGCAGCACCGGGAACACCTCCCTCTACGGGGCCGCTCACAACCCCTGGGACCTCGACCGCTGCCCCGGCGGTTCCTCGAGCGGGCCGGCGGCGGCCGTCGCAGGGGGCCTGGTATCGGGCGCGGTCGGCGCCGACGGCCTCGGCTCGATCCGCTACCCCGCCGCCTACTGCGGCCTCACGGGGCTGAAGCCCACCTTCGGGCGCTCCGCCATGGAGGGCCATCACATCGCCAACACCGAGACGATCGTCTCCGGCCCGCTCTGCCGGGACGCCGCCGACTGCCGGCTGCTCGCCTCGGCGCTGTTCGGCGAGGCGCTCCGTGCCGGCAAACCGGAGGGACTGCGGATCGGCGTGATCCGCGATCCCTACTGGAGCGACTCGGCGCCCGGCGTTCGCGAGGCCTGTGAGGGCGCGCTGGAGGCCCTGCGGGCCGAGGTCGGCGGCGACGTGACCGAGGTGGAGCTGCCCGACCTCGAGCTGATCCTGCCGGCCGCCCTGCTGGTCGCGCAAGCGGAGGAGGCGGCACATCTGGTTCCCGGAGTGCTCAACGAGCTCTCTCCCGAGCTCGGCTTGATCAACCGTGGCGTCCTCAAGCTCCGGGCCCTCTTGCCGCTCAGCCTGACGGCGCGCGCGTTCACGCTCCGCGCCAAGGTGCGCAGGGACCTCGCCGCCCTCTTCGACGAGGTCGACGTGCTGGCGTGGCCGGCAGTTCCGGCCGTTGCCCCTCCGCTGGCCGAGCCCATGATCGAGCTGCCGTCCGGCGTCGAGTCGGCCGACGCGGGCAACGCGCGCCAGGGTGTGCTCGCCAACCTCACGGGCGTGCCCGGCGTGAGCGTCCCCGTGGGCCTGGACGGTGGGCTTCCGGCGGCGCTGCAGCTACTGGGCCCGTGGGGATCGGATGCCGCCCTGCTCGATGCCGCCGAGGCGCTCGAGCGCGCCACCGAGCGCGAGTTCGTCGAACTTCGTCCCGCCGCCGTCGCCTGAGAGATGAACAGGCGGGCCTGGCTTGCGTTCGCGGCCCTGTCGCTGATCTGGGGTGTTCCGTATCTCTTCATCAAGATCGCGGTGGACGGCGGCGTCTCCCCGTTCTTCCTGGCCTGGGCGCGGCTCGTGCTCGGCGCGTCGCTGCTCTTCGCCGTCGTCCCGCGCCAGGCTCTGGAGATGCTGCGACGCGGCCCGCGGCGCTGGATCCTCGCCTACGCCACGGTTGAGATGGCCGTCCCGTTCCCATTGATCGCGGCCGGTGAGCGCCACGTGGACTCGTCCGTGGCCGCGATCGTGATCGCAACCGTGCCGCTGCTGATCGCCCTGCTCGCCCTTCGCTTCGATCACACCGAGCGACCCACACGGACCCGCATGCTCGGGATGCTGATCGGCCTCGCCGGAGTGATTGCGCTCGTCGGAATCGACCTGAGCTCCGAGCCCGGTGCGGTGCTCGGAGCGGGAGCGGTGATGGTCGCAGCGGTCGGCTATGCGGCGGGGCCGATGATCATCAAGCGGCATCTGCTCAGCTACGACCCACGGGCGACGATGGCCGCCAGCCTGACCGTCGCGGCGGTGCTGCTCACTCCCGCGGGGCTGATCACCTTCCCCAGCAGCGCTCCGCCGGCCGACGCGCTCGTCTCGCTGGTCGTCCTCGGGGTTGTGTGCACCGCGATCGCGTTCGTGATCCTGATGGTGCTGGTCTCCGAGGTCGGCGCCGGCCGCGCCTCGATCATCACCTACGTGAACCCGGTGGTGGCGGTGGCGCTCGGCGTTGTGGTTCTCGGTGAGAGCCCTGGCGCGGGTGCCATTGCCGGGCTGCTCCTGATCCTGGCGGGCTCCTGGCTCTCGACCGACGACCGGCTGCCGCCCAACCCGACGGCGATCGTCACTCGCCGGCGGGCGCGATTGGCTGTGTGACCAACCTCCGGGGCCGGTCCAGGCCTCCGGTTATCGTCCCGGGCACCGTGGCCGCAATCGAGACGCAGCAGCTTGCTCGCGAGTTCGAGGGCGGCATCAAGGCCGTCGATGGCGTCGACCTGGCCGTCGCGGAAGGGGAGATCTATGGCTTCCTGGGGCCGAACGGCGCCGGGAAGACCACGACCGTCCGGATGCTGACCACGCTCCTCACCCCAACCGGCGGACAGGCATGGGTCGCCGGTCATGACGTGGTCGCTGAAGCCGGCACGGTGCGTCGCAAGATCGGTGTGGCGCTCCAGGAGGCGGCGCTCGACCCGCTGATGACCGGCCGCGAGCTGCTCCAGCTCCAGGCGACCCTGCACGCCATCTCCCGCCAGCGCGGGAGCGAGCTGGCGGACTCGCTGCTCGACCGCGTGGGCCTGACGCGCGCCGGCGACCGGCGCGTCGGCACGTACTCGGGCGGGATGCAGCGGCGCCTCGATCTCGCCGCGGCCCTGGTCCATACCCCGCAGGTCCTCTTCCTGGATGAGCCGACCACCGGCCTCGACCCGGTCAGCCGCCAGGCGATCTGGGAGGAGGTCCAGAAGCTGAACGACGAGGGCACCACCGTCTTCCTGACCACTCAATACCTGGAGGAGGCGGACAAGCTCGCCGACCGCGTGGGCATCATCAGCGGCGGCCTGATCGTCGCCGAGGGCACCCCGCAGGCCCTGAAGGCCGAGGTGGGCAAACCGCACCTGGAGCTATCTCTCGTCGATGGGGACGGCAAGGCGACCCACGCCGAGCAGATTCTGGCCCGATTCGGCAAGCCGCTCCCCGCGCGCGACGGCACGCTGATGGTCGAGCTCGAACATGGAACCTCCGAGGTCGGCCCGATCGTCGTGGCGCTCAACCAGGAGGGCCTCGACGTCGAATCCCTCGACCTGGTCCAACCCAGCCTTGACGACGTCTTCGTGGCAAAGACCGGGCAGCACCTCGAGGGTGACGAGAAGGACACGGGCGAACAGGAGGTCGTCGCCGAATGATCGGCCGCCTGGCCGCCGATGCCCGCGTCATCGCCGCGCTCGGGGCCAGATCGGTGAGGCAGACGGCACGGCGGCCGCAGCTGGCCGCACCGCTTTTCATCTTCCCCACCCTGCTGCTCGCGATTCAGACCGGCGGCGCCGGGCGGGCGGTGAACCTCCCCCAGTTCCCGCCCGTGCAGAGCTTTCTCGCGTTCATGCTCGCCGGCGCGGTGGTCCAGGCCGTGCTGCTTGCCGGGAACTCCGGGGCAATCGCGCTGGCGATCGACATCGAGATGGGCTTCACCGATCGGCTCTTCGCGGCGCCGATCTCCCGCTTCGCGATCGTGCTCGGGCGGCTCGCCGGCACCGCGATGCTCGGCGCAATCGTCGCCCTCTGGTTCATCGCGATCGGGCTGATCTTCGGCGCCACGATCCATGCGGGCTTTCTAGGAGGGGTCTGGATCGTGCTGATGGCGTCCGCCTCGGCGATCGCATTCGGATCGCTGGCCGCGGCGCTTGCTTTGCGCACCGGCAGCGCCAGCGTGGTCCAGGGGATCTTCCCCCTGCTCTTCGTCGTCCTGTTTTTGTCCAGCGCGTTCTTCCCGGCGAGCCTGATGCTGGAGCCCGCCGCGTCCGTCGCCCAGTACAACCCCCTGAGCTTCATCGTCGATGGGATTCGGCAGCCGGTCATCTCGGGCTTCACCGGCCACGACATTTTCAAGGCCGTGATCTCGGTGGTCGGCATCGCGGCCCTCGGTCTTTGGCTCAGCGCGATCGCCGTTCGTGCACGGGCCAGGAGCGGCTGATGGGCCGGGAAGCCAACCTCGCCACGATCGCCGCGCTGATCCGCCGTGCGCGCAACGAGCTGCTGCGGGTACCCGGCGCCGCCATTCCCGGCATCCTGGCTCCGACCATCTTCTTCCTCGGGCTGACGAGCGTCTTCGGCCACCTGACGCTGCTGCCCGGGTTCAGCTCCGGGAGCTACCAGAGCTTCATCATCCCGGTCAGCCTGATGCAGGGAGCAGCGTTCACGGGCGCGGCCACCGGCGTCAACCTGGCCCGCGACATCGAGGGGGGCTGGTTCGACCGGCTGCTCGCCTCGCCCGCGCCGAGGCCGGTGATCCTGGCGGGACTCGTCCTCTCCGCGGGCCTGCGCGCGCTGCTTCCGGCGTCATTTCTGCTGGTCGTGGGTCTGATCGCCGGCGCCCACTGGCCCGGGCTGGACGGGTTGGCGGTCGCGCTGGTGGTCGTGATGGGGATGGCGATCGTGGCCGCCACCTGGGGCACATCCCTTGCGCTCCGCTTTCGGACGCAGTCCGCGGCTCCGCTGATGCAGGCGGGGATGTTCATCCTCGTTCTGTTCACCACCGCCTATGCGCCCCTGCGCCTGCTCCAGGGGTGGCTGCAGACGGTGGCCCGGATCAACCCCGTCACCCACGTCGTGGAGGCCGCTCGCCAGGGCTTCACCGGATCGGTGACCTGGTCAGGCACCTGGCCCGGCCTCCTCGCCCTGCTCGGGCTGGGCGCTCTGTTCACGGTGATGGCGCTGCGCGGCATGCGCCGAATGACCGCGTGAGCGCGGAATCGGTGATCGAAACCGGCGTCCGCGAGCGAGTCCTCGAGATCGCCGAGGAGACGCTGCGCGGCAACTGGATCGAGGGAGAGCGCAATGGCGTGCACTACGGCTACTCGCGGCCGAGCCCCGGGCACTACCCGTGGCAGTGGTACTGGGACTCCTGCTTCCACGCGATCGTCTGGCGGCGCTTCGAGCAGGCCCGCGCCGAGAGTGAGCTCCGCAGCCTGCTGGCGGGCGGCTCCGAGGACGGCTTCATCGGTCACACGATCTTCTGGCACGGCCACGTCGACTGGCAGCGGCGCTGGACCTACAACGTCACCTCGAAGAAGGCGGACAACACCTCGACGATCCAGCCGCCCCTGCTCGCCTGGGCCTGGAGGATCGCCATCGGCGACCCGGCCGCCGAGCCGCGCATCGTTGCCCACCATCGCTGGCTCGAGGGCAATCGCGACCTCGACGGAGACGGGCTGCTCTGGATCGTCCAACCTGACGAGTCCGGGCTCGACTCATCGCCCAAATTCGACGCGATCTGGGGCCTGCGCGCGCACGCCAGGCCGCTGTTCCCGTTCCTGATCGCGCGCAACCGCCGTCTCGGGTGGGACGCCCGCCGCGTACTCGGCCGCGGCGGCCCGGTCCTCTGCGAGGTGGTCACGAACGTGCTCTGGAACCTCTCGCGGATCGCCGCCGGCGAGCCCTCCATAACCCCGCAGATCGTCGAGCGGCTCTGGGACGAGCGGCGCGGGCTCTTCCTGGACGTCGCACGCGGCAATCTCTCCCACGAGGACAGGACGGACCCGGTGTCCGACGGGGACCGCCGGATCCGGACCTCGACCTGGTCGGCGCTCGCCCCGCTCGCTCTGCCCGACCTGCCCGCGGAGATCGGCCGGCGCCTGATCTCAGAGCATCTCCTCGACCAGCGGAGGTACTGGCTGCCCTTCCCGCCGGCCTCCGTATCGGCCGAGGAGCCGACCTTCGATCCCCGCAAGTGGAAGGAGCCGTTCCGCCGGCTGTACTGGCGCGGCCCGACCTGGATCAACTCGGCCTGGCTGGTCTGGATGGGCCTGCTGCGGCTGGGCCACGAGGCCGAGGCGATGGAGATGGCGACCCGCCTGAGCGGTGCGGTCGTGAAGCAGCGCCTGCGCGAGTTCTACGAGCCCTATTCGGGCGAGGGGCTCGGGGCGAAGGAGTTCGGCTGGTCCTCGCTGATCGCGGAGCTCGCCGAACCGGACCCGGCGGCGGCCGGGTCCTACCTCTAGACGCGTCTCCTGCGCGACTACTTCGGCGCTGGAACAGCAGCCGGCGTCGAGACTCCGGCCTTGCAGACGAACTTCCCGGCGGTTTCCTTGAGCGCCTTGACGCGGACCGAGTTCGTACCGGGCGGCAGACCGTTCGGCAGCTGACCCGAGACGGAGTAGTTCCCGTTCGAGTCCGTGCTGGAGCCGTCGAGCGTCGAGATCACCGTTCCGGTGGAATCCAGCAACTGGAGCCGAACCGCGCGGGATGTCCGGCACGCCTTGACCGTATTGAGCGCGCCCTTGACGCTCGCCTTGCCGCTGTTGTTGAACTTCGGATAGCCGCCGAAGTAGATGACGGTCGTGTTCTTTTTCTTCTTGCCGCCCGCCACTGCACCGGCGCTGAACAGTCCGAGTCCCAGCAGCGCGACCGCCAGCACCGCGATCAATCTTCCCGCCCTCATCTGTCTCCTCCTCCTGTGGTGGTGGAGGACCCAGCCTACGCCCCTAGACCGAGTTTGCGGAAGGCGGCGAGACTCCGCGCCTACTTGTAGCGGTAGGTGATGCGGCCGCGGTCGAGGTCGTAGGGCGAAAGCTCGATCTTCACCCGGTCTCCTGGGAGGATGCGGATGTAGTGGCGGCGCATCTTGCCCGAGATGTGGCCGAGGACCTCGTGGTCGTTGTCCAACTTGACGCGGAACATCGTGTTGGGCAGCGCCTCGGTGATCTCGCCCTCCATCTCGATTTTCTCTTCCTTCGCCACTTGCGACCGGGCAGGGTAGCGCCTGCGCCTATTTCCCCTCGAATGTCGCGTTGCCGGGCCCATCCTTCAGGAAGCTGGCCACGGCGTTCTTCAGGTCGTCCGAGGCAAACAGGTCTGCGAACACCCCGGGCGTGACCTCATCCGCCTGGTTCACGCCGCCCGCGCGGTAGCCGCGGATGATCTTCTTCGTGGCGCCGTGGGCGACGGTCGGGCCGTCCGCCAGTTTGTGGGCGAACTTCATGCCCTTCTCGAGCAGCGCATCGTCGGGCACGACCCGGTTGACGACGTTCCAGCGCTCGAGCGTGGCGGCGTCGTAGAGACCACCGCTCATCACGAACTCCGCGGCGCGTGCGGGCCCCGCCCGCTCGGCCATCCGCTGCGTGCCACCGGCGCCGGGAGTCAGCCCGACGACGGCCTCGACCAGGCCGAAGCGAGCCGATTCGGTCGCCCAGAGCATGTCGCAGCCGAGTGAGATCTCCAGGCCGGCCGTCAGGCAGAGTCCGTGGACCAGGGCGAGCGTCGGGATCGGCAGATCCTCGATGCGCCGAACGACCGGAATCAGGGAGCCGAACGACTCCGAGGCGCTGCCTGCCTTCTGGACCCGCTTGAAGCTGTTGACGTCGACCCCTCCGGTGAAGATGTCGCCCTCCGCGCGCCACACCAGGGCGCGGGCGTCGGAGCCCTCGATCTCATCGATGCAGGAGACGAGCGCCCCCCAGGCGTCGTCGCCGAACAGGTTGAGCGGTGGATTCGACAGCACGATCGAGGCGACGTTGCCATCGCGCTCGAGCCTGATCGGGGCGGTCTTCGTCTCAGTCTCAGCCATTCTCACCTCTCAGTTTGGCGGCGGTCGCCGCGATCTCATCCGTGTTCCCGGGCTCGGGAATCCACGGAAGCTTGAGCGGATCGTCCTCGTAGCGGGGCACCACGTGGATGTGGAAGTGGAAGACGGTCTGCCAGGCAGCCTGCCCGCAGGCGTTGATCAGGTTGACCCCGTCGGCTCCGAGCACGTCCTTCATCCGCTCGGCCAGCCGCTGGGCGGTCAGCACCGTGGCCGAGAGGTCCTCCGCCCCGATCTCGAGCAGGTCCTTCGAGTGAACCCTGGGTACGACCAGCGCATGGCCCGCGGTGGCCGGGCTGATGTCCATGAACGACACCGTGCGCTCGTTGACGTCGATGGTCTCGCTCGGGATCGACCCGGCGACGATGCCGCAGAAGAGGCAGTCGGACTCGGCCATGGGCGAACGCTATCCCCAACCGCGGGCTAGCGGAGCTCCCGGGCCCGGTCGAGCGCCTGCGAGCGGCTGCTGATCTCGCCCGTGAAGGCCTCGGCGCGAAGCTCCTCGAGCACGCGGCCCATCTCGGGGCCGGGCGCGAGGCCGAGCTCCTCGGCCAGCTCGTCGCCCGTCAAGGGCGGCCGCGGTGAGCCCTCGCGGTGCCAGGCGAGCGCCTCCCGGAGCATCTGGCGGGCCAGATCGAGATGCGCCTCGACCATCTCCGGGCTGGCCAGGGGGCCCTCGCCCCGAGCTGCGAGGCGGTCCGCGACGGTGAGCAGGGTGACGTCCGCCGCCACCGGCTCTGTGGCGACGAGGTAGTCGTAGACGGCGCGCCGCGAGAGCGGCTTCTGGTGAATCAGGAACCCCAGCCGCAGGTGGTGGAGCGCCAGCCCCTGAAGGTGCCCGCTGAGCGCCCGGCTGGTGCGGAGCCGACGGCAGATCGAGGCGATGATCTGAGCCCCCACCTCGTCGTGGCCGATGAAGGTGACGTAGCCCGACCCCTCCCCACGGGTCTCGGGCTTCCCCATGTCATGGAAGAGAGCACCGAAACGCAGAGCGTCCCGACGGGTGAGCTCGTCGGCGAGGGGCTCGCCGAGGAACGCCTCGACCTCGGGAGCGAGGTCTCCGGCGAAGCCCGCAACGTCGTCCTCGATGCCGAGCCACTCCTCGAGCACGGCCAAGGTGTGGCCGAGCACGTCGAGATGGTGGTTGGGGTTCTGGACCACGCCGCGGAGCGCCTCGAGCTCGGGAAGGACAACCGGCAGCACGGCCAGTTCCTCCATCAACCGGATGCCGGCCATCGGATCTCTCCCGGCGACGATGCCGCGCAGCTCCGCGAACTGGCGCTCGCCGGCCGGGTCCGCGGCGCGATCGGCATGGCGGCGCGCAAGCTCGGCCGTGGCCGGTTCGAGCGACAACTCAAGGCCCGCACCCAGCCGGCAGGCGCGCAGCAGGCGCAGAGGGTCTTCCTCGAAGGAAGCCTCCGACGCTGCCCTCAGGACGCGGGCCTCCGCATCGGCGATCCCGTCCGTCGGGTCGATCGGATCGCCGCCGCCCAGCGGCAGGGCGATCGCGTTCACGGTGAAGTCGCGGGCGCGCAGATCGCCTTCGATCGACTCCGCCCGCAGGCCCGAGACGTCGACATGCCAGCCGTCGGTGGAGGCGACCGCACGCCAGGTGGCGAACTCCTCCGAGAGCGAGAAGGCCGAGCCGCCGGCCACCCGGGCGATCGCGCGGGCGACCTCCTCCTCGCCGCCGCGCTCCACGGCCAAATCGGCGTCCGCGACGGGTCGGTCGAGCAGCGCGTCCCTGATCGCGCCGCCGACCAGCCAGACGGGGCCCGGGCGCTCCTCCAGCGCCGTTCGGGCGGCCACGATCGACGGGGCCGCCGAGAGAGCTTCCTCGAGCGAGGAGCTCACTCGATCACCTCGCGAGGCACACGCCCCGAAATGCCGCAGGTCACCTCGTAGTTGATGGTGTCGAGGCGGTTCGCCACCTCCTCCACGAGGATCCGCTCCGAGCCCTGGGCGCCGATCAGGACCGCGGGAGCGCCAGGCTCGACGTCGGTGTCGGGGCCGAGATCGATGGTGACGTTGTCCATCGACACGGTGCCCACGAGCGGATACCGCCGGCCGCCGACGAGCACCTCCGCATTGTTGGAGAGGCCGCGTCGCACCCCGTCGCCGTAGCCGATCGGCAGCACCCCGACCCAGGTGTCCTCAGGCGCCCGCCAGGTTCTTCCGTACCCGGCGCTCGCCCCGCGCTCGAAGCGCTTGACGTCGGCGACGTAGGAGTGCAGCTCGAGGGCCGGCTCCAGATCCCGCTCGCCGGGGTCACGCCCGAAGGGATCGAGCCCGTAGATGGCGATCCCGCAGCGGACCATGTCGAAGTGGGTCGCCGGATCCCGCAACGTCGCGGCGCTGTTGGCCGCGTGGACCAGGCAGTCCGGGGCGAGCTCGCGGACCGCCTCGGCGACCGGGGTGAACGCGGCCAGCTGCTCGCCGAGGTAGGAGTCGCCCTCCGCATCGGCGGTGGCGAAATGCGTCCAGACACCGGCGACATCCAGACGCTGGTCGTCGACGCAGGCGCGAGCGAGCTTGATCAGTGTGTTCGGGTCGCGCTCACCGAGGCGGCCCATGCCGCTGTCGAGCTTGACGTGCACCCTCACCATCCGGCCGAGGTCCTCCGCGATCCGCGAGCAGACGTCGCGGAATCCCTCTCGCCAGACCGCGACGTCGGCGCGCGCGGCCAGCGCGGTCCGGAGCTCGTCGGTGGTCAGGGCGCCCATGACGAGGATCGGAACCTCGGGGAAGTACAGCCGGAGCTCCTCGGCCTCCGATGCGGCGGCTACGGCGAGCCCGCTCGCCCCGCCGCGCAGAGCGGCTGCCGCGCAGACGGCGGCGCCATGCCCGTAGCCGTTCGCCTTCACCACGGCACAGAGCTCCACCCCATCGCCGACCCGGTCCTTCAGCTTCCGGCAGTTGCGTTCCACCGCGCCCACGTCGATCGTGGCCAGCGCCCGGGTTGTCGCCTCGGGCGCGCTCAGAGCGACAGCCCCGCCGGGATCGACTCGATGACGTCGCCGGCGATCACCGAGTCATGGCCGACGCGCTCGCCCGCCTCCCGCCCGGCACGCGAGTGGGCGACCACCGCAGCACAGGTGGCCGCGAACGGCTCCATTCCCCGGGCGATCAGCGCGGCGATCATGCCGGAGAGGACGTCCCCCGTGCCGGCGGTGGCGAGCTGCGGACTGGAGATCGCGTTGACGGCGAAACGCTCACCGTCGGTGACGATGGTGTCGTCGCCCTTGAGCAGGACGATGCCCCCGGTCCGCTGGGCGGCCTCCCGGGCGCTCTCCGCGCGCTTCGCGCCGATCTCATCCGAGTCTCTGTCGAGCAGCCGTCCCATCTCCCCCGCGTGAGGGGTGAGCACGAGGGGGCCCCTGCGCTTGGCGAGGTTCTCGATCCGCCCGGCGTGGGCGTTGAGCCCGTCGGCGTCGATCACAAGCGGCGCCTCGATCCGCTCCGTGAGCTCCTGGATCAGGCGCTGGGTGCCCTGCTCGCGCCCCATGCCGGAGCCGAGCACCACGCACGCCGCGCGCTCGGCGGCGCCGAGGATCTGCTCGGATGCCGCCGGCCGGAGCCGGCCGTCGCGACTCGCGCAGCCGATCGACATCGCCTCGGTCAGCTTGATCTCGAAGATCTGCTCGAGGTCCGCGGGGACCGCCACCGTCGCGTAGCCCGCGCCGGCGCGGATCGAGGCGAGGGCCGCCATGGTGACCGCGCCCGTCAGCCCGCGGGACCCGCCAACGATCAGCACCTGCCCGGAGCTGAACTTCGTCGAGCCCGAGCCGCGGGGCGGCGCGAGCTCCAGGACCCGCGCGCCGATCAGGCCCGCCGCGGGCTGCACCGGCGCACCATCCGGGATGCCGATCGCCACGACCTGAAGCTCACCCGTGTGGTCCTTTCCCGGTGCGATCCAGTGGCCGAGCTTCGGGGCGTGGAAGGTCACGGTGGCGTCGGCGGAGACGGCCGCGCCCTCGACCTCACCCGTGGAGGCGTTCACCCCGGAGGCGATGTCCGCTGCGACCACCGGAGCGTCGACCTGGTTCATGGCCTCGATCGCTTCGACGGCCGGGCCTCGGGGGCTTCCCGCGAAGCCCGTGCCGAAGACCGCGTCGACCACCACCCCCGTCCCGCGCATCGCTCCGGCCATCTCGCTCGGGTCCATGGGCCGCGCCCCGTCGAAACGGGCGACGTTCGCCTGCGAGTCGGCCGAGAGCTCATCGGGCGGGGCCAGGAGCAGGGCGTCGACCTCGAAGCCGGTCTCGCGCAGGGCGCGCGCGGCAACCAGGCCGTCGCCGCCGTTGTTCCCCTTTCCGCAGACGATCGCCGCCCGGTTGGAGGTCGCGGCCTGAGCGGCCGCCTCGGCGAGTGCGCGCCCAGCGGCCTCCATCAGCTCGAGCGAGGGGACGCCCTGATCCTTGATCGCCCATGCGTCGGTGGCGCGCATCTCGTCCGCGTCCAGGCATGGATCGAGCCAGTCCTCCATCGGCGTGAGCCTAGCGGCGTGGCCGATGCAGCCCGACTGGCGGCTGCGAGGCCTTGTCACCGACTAGGCTCGCCTCACCCGAGAGAAGGAGACCACATGGCATACCTATTGACGCATTTCTGGCCGGGCGCGACTGTGGATCAGTACGAGGCAAGCATTGCGGCGGTGCACCCACCCGGAGGTCTGCCCGAGGGACAGACCTACCACGCCGCTGGGCCGACAGACGGAGGCATCCTGATCGCCGCCGTGTGGGAGTCCAAGGAACAATCCGACCGCTTCGTCCAGGACACGCTGCTGCCGAGCATGCCCGTCGAGGGGGGCTTCACGGGCCAGCCGGAGGAGCGCGCGGCCGAGATCGTGAGCGACGGCATACACGAATAGAACCCGCGTGGCGCTGGTTCTGGCTGGCGCAAAGCGGAAGTTGATTGGGTCGCATCGCCCACGAGTCCACCGCGGGAGAAGGAGGCGTACTCGGGGAAGCCGCTACTTCGACAGGCCGGCGGCTTCGAGGGCTTGGTCCCAACTCGGGAAGAACCGCACCTCGGCAATCTCGCCGTTCTCGCCAAAGTCCGAATACACCGCCCCGATCCGTTGGCTGATCGTGACGTCTCCCTCCTTGGCGAGGCCCGTCTGGACGATCAGAGCCACAACGCGATCCCCGGCCTCACGCACTTCAGAAAGCTCAAGGGCAAAGTCGGTGAAGGCTTCGTTCCATTCGGCAAGCATGGCCCGCAGGCCGTCGGGGCCCACCTGCTTCGACTTCCCGACCCAGCCTGGGAACGCATACACGATGGAATCCTCGGCCACAACGTCGGCCAGGCCCTCGATGCCGTCGCGGGTCCAAGCCCTCCATTGCTCGCGGACCGACTCCACGTTCTCCTCGGACATCGCCTACGCAGTATCCCGGGACTACTGCAGAACCACCGCTTTCCACGCAGACCGCCCCTTCTCGTCCAAAGAAGTAGCCGCTAGACCGGCAACAGTTTCGCCTTCTTGCGGCACTTCCTTCGCGCGCTCTTGGAGTGCTTCTTCTTGCACTTCTTGAGCGCCGCGGCGCGTTGGCCCGTCGGAGCGGCGGGGTTTGCAGCCTTGGGGACCACGTAGGTCTTGAACGCAAAGTCATTGGGTTGCGAGGTCCAGAAGACCGAAGGGGGAGAAAAGCTCGTGCTGAAGCCCACCCCGCCTGCGTACGGATCTACAGTCACGCTGCGCTCCCATCTGTAGTTGGAAGCGCCGGAGGTGTAGGCGACGATCGCGTACTGAGTCCCCGCCACCACAGGTGCGGGCTGATTGAACGTGACGGTCACGAACGCGGGCAGGCTCGGGACCGCCGAACCCGGAAGGCCATGGCTGGCCAGAACCATGCTGCCCGGAACGCCCGAGGAGTCTCGAATCTCGACGTTCAGGTTGGTGGGGTTGCCGCTGTCTTCGAGATCCAGATCGACCTGGTCCAGCCCGCCGCTGATTCCGGCGGTGAAGGTCTGGGCCGCGCTGGAACTTGAAGTAATTCCAAGGCTTCCGCCACTGCCGTTGGTCTGCTGCTGATCAGGGGTTCCAGCGAGCGCGGTGCCGGGAGCGGCCGCGCATGCCGCAAACGCAGCGACGACAGCGACGAGTCCAAGAACTCGGGCACGCTCCCCCTGTGAGCGCTCTCTTCGGAAGGAGGCCAGGAAGGCGACCCTACTCGCGGCTCCCCTCCCTTACAAGGGGAAATTTCGAGGGGATTTCGAGTCGTGTAAGACCGCTGCTTTCCATGCAAAGCGGATAGCTGCTTCTCGTCCAAAGCGGCACGTTTCAGGCGATCTTCCGCCGCGGTCCGCGGGGTCCTTTCACGCGCGATAGGTGCAACCCGGGGCTGCGCGGGCGGGGTGTCCTAATCCTCCTCCGTCCAATCCCGGTCGCGCGAATCCTTGCCGCTCACCCGGTCCAGGAGATGCGTCCACCGGCTTGGCTTGACGCCCGGCTCACGCAAGCGCAAGTCCGGCGCGGCGCCACTGGGTTCGGCCAGCGCCGCAGCCGCCGCGGCGTCGATATTCAGGTCCACCCCGTGTTCATGCAGCGAGGTGACCTGGTCGGCGGCCACGAAACGGCGGCCTCCTGCCTCGGCCCGCATCACGATTCCGTGGAAGATGTCCTCAACGGGAGCGGCGATGACGTGGTCGACCGTTCCCACCTGCTCGCCATCCGAGCAGTAGACGGGAACACCCTTATCCAGCACCTCGTAGGCGATCGGGAGGCCCTCATCCATGCTTCCAACCTTACCCGCGAGGCCGCGATGCTTCCGCCCCTCCTTCGTCGCGAGAAGGAGGCGTGCTACGAAAAGCGCCCCTTTCCATGCAAAGGGGCGCTTCTCGCCCGCTCCGCTAGCCGGGAATAGGCTCTAAGCCCCGACCTCGAAGGAGTCCCGATGCCAAGCGATCACCGATCGGCTTCGGGGTGGAGGACTATCCGTTCGGCCTGCTGACGATGATCGTCTCGCTGGAGGCGATCTTCCTCTCCACCTTCGTGATGATCAGCCAGAACCGCGCGGACGCGAGGCGACAGGTGATCGCCGATCAACAGTGGAGGACGGTTCAGGAGGAGGACAAGCGGCAGGCCTCGCCGAACGACCCGGCCTGACCAGCGGGGGCTCACCCGCGTTCGGTACGCTGGACGCGAGTCTCATGGGAGTGATTGGGCACCTGCGGTTGTCGTTCTGGATCGTGGTGATCGGAACCGTCGTGCTCTATGGGTTCTTCGTCGTAGTCGCGACGATCCCGCCCAGACAGGTCGCGGCCCTGACCGCGGTCGTCGCGGCCCTGGCTGTCGCCTTTACGGTGCGGAACGTGCGCTTGGCCGCGGAGCTTGCCGACCGCGGGGGCGATCCCCATTTACGGCGGGCTCTGAACCGAATACGGGAGCGGAGGGGCTTCTAGGCTCGTTTCCATTTCCGTTCGAGATCCCGGCCTCCTCGAGTTCGGCTGGGAGCCAGTGCGCCGGGACCCGGGGACCCGGTTCGGCGCGAGGCGGTGATCCGATCTCAAGCATCCGGTCGAGGAGGGCGAAGGCCTCGTCGCTGCCGCCCCGGGCGAAGCAGACTCGGGACGCGTAGGCGCCGGCGCCCTCCTTCAATCTGAGCGACGGCCCTAGCCCGACCGTCCAGGCGATCCTGGCGCGCATACGCAGCCGGGCGGCGCAGCGGCGCAGGGGTCCCCGGTCGAGCTCCGCCCCCGCCCAGCGCAGGCAAATATCACGTCGGATTCTGCTGATCCGGCGGTACCCGCCCGTCCCCACGACGCGCGGTGCGTATGGATGGAGGCGCTGGCGGTCGGCGTACCCCGCCCGATCGTTCCAGCCGCGTAGAAAGGAGGCGACGACCGGGCACACGCAGCGCGGCCGGTCGGAGAAGGGCTCGCCGCCGATCATCGAGGCCAGTTCGACGATGCAGACCCCATCACTCGGCGAGCGGTGAGATCCAGGCTCGAGGCGCACATCTACCACCGAGCGGACTCGCATCTCGTCGCTCGCGTAGCTCACGCGGTCACCCCGGCAAGGATAATCGCCTCCGGCGTCACGCGTGTCGATCGCGCAGCCTGAGGATCAGTCCGCCGACCAGGTAGGCGATCGCGCGTAGAGGTGTGATTCCGAAAGCGCCGCTTTTCGTCCAAAGCAGCTATTCCGACAGCCCGGCGGCTTCGAGGGCCTTCTGCTGGTCGCCGTAGATCTCGGCCCGCACGGTCTGTCCACCGCGCAGCGTGTAGATCACTCCCTGCTCAAGCTGCGTCGCGGCCCCGCTACTTGCTCCTAGACCCCGCTGGTGGTGCATGGCGATCACCTGGTCCCCGTGGTCGATCAGCTCGTCGAGCACCACCTCCCACTCCTCGAAGGGGAACGCCCCGAACCAGTCCTCCTCAAAGAATGCCCGGACCTCGTCCCGGCCCCGATAAACGCCGAGCCCAGGGATCTCGCTCGGTGAGAAGTCAAACACCACCTCGGGCGACCACATGCCAGCGCCGGATGTGGATCGTGCCGGGAGCCTCGAGCACGCGCACCAGCTCGAGCTCCGGCTCTCCCGGCTCGAAGCCGTCGAGGAGCCGCTCCCCCGCGCCGAGGATCACCGGGGACATCTGGAGGTCGACCTCGTCGACCAGCCCGGTCTTGAGGGCCTGCTGGGCGCATGAGGCGCCACCGGCGATGGAGATGTTCTGGCCTCCGGCGACCGCCTTCGCTTGCTCGTAGGCGGACTCGATCCCTTCGGTGACGAAGTGGAAGGTCGTGCCTCCCTCCATCTCGATCGGATCGTGGGCGTGGTGAGTGAGGACGTAGGTCGGAGCGTGGTACGGCGGATCGTCTCCCCACCAGCCCTTCCAGCCTGAGTCGCCCCATTCGCCCCGCACCGGGCCGAACATGTTCCGCCCCATGATGAAGGCGCCCATCCCGTCCATCATCTCCGACATCACCTGCTTGTTGACGGGGTGTCCGCCGCTCTCGGGCCCCTCATCGATGTGCCACCTGTGCAGCTTGATCCCGCCGACGCCTAGCGGATTGTCCTCGTCCTGGCCGGGTCCGGCGACGAAGCCGTCGGCGGACATGGACATCGAGAGATTCACTTTGTTGCCGCCCTGCGTGCTCATGCGGCACTCCTGTCAGTGGTTGCGATCCGGTAGCTGAGGTGCATCACCTCGGGAGTCTCAATTGTCCGGATTCTCCACCATCCGGCGCAGCGGGCCGTCTTCCCGCCCGACCCGGCTCTCCTGTCTTCAGCACGCCCGCGGGACCTAACGCGAGAAGTGTCGCTTTCCATGCAAACCGGATAGCCGCTTCTCGTCCAAAGCACTACTCCGACAGCCCGGCGGCTTTGAGGGCGTCGGCCTTCTCCTGGTAGTAGCAGAGGCGCTCGATCTTGCCGTCCCGGATCGTGAAAGTCCACGCGACCCGAACCTCGACTTCGATCCCATCGCGTCCGACCATGAATTCCGTCCACGGGACGATCACGTCGTCGCCCGCCTCAATGAACTCATCCGGCTCGGCCCGAGCCGACGACCACATGCCGACGAACTCTTCGAAGATGACGCGAGCCTGATCGAGCCCATAGGTGCCGCGCCACGGCCCGGTGGCGCGCGACAGGTCGTACTCGAGTCCCGGCGACGCGTCTCTGAAGGCACCTTCGCCGTCGCCCCGGTTGTACGCGTCGATGACGGTTCGCACGATCTCCACGCTCTCCTCCGACATCGCTTACTCCGACGGCCCGTCGGCTTTTGGTGGTCGCTCTACGGGCACCTGGGCGGATACGGTCATCGAGCGCCTTCCGTAGAGACTCTCGTAGACGTCCCTTTCCGAATCGAGGTCTTCCACCCTCCGGGCTTCGGTTGCCCGCGATGGGCGCAGCAACGCCAGGGACGCCACGGTAATGACGGCAACTCCGAACACAATGAGAACAATCAGCAACAGCACGGCGCGCCGATCTTAGGAGGGTCCGACCTTCGAGGTAGAGGGACTAGGGCGGAACTACTCCGACAGTCCGGCGGCTTCGAGAGCCTGGTGGGGGGCCAGGTACTCCTTCATGCGCACGATCTTGCCGTCGCGCAGCTCAAAGACGTCGAACAGGCGCTGGCTGATCTCCATCCCGCTCTTTCGACCGCGGCCGTGGACCCTGATCGCGGCGACGACCATCTCGCCGTTCTCGATGGTCTGGTCAACCTCGTCCCAGTTATCGGCCCAGGCCTCGAGCCAGCGTTGGTTCCAGCGGATAAGCGGATCGTGCCCACAAATCGCGCCCGTTTCCTCCACCGGCTGGTACTCGCAATCCGGGTCGAAATACTCGGCGACGTACGAGGCAATCCCACCGTTCTGAGCGAGTCGACTGAACGCCGCGTACATCGATCGCACGGTCGCTGCGTTCCCCGGCGAGACCGCCAGCGCAGCATCTCGTGCCACAAGGGGGATTACCCTGGCGGGACCGGAGCGGGCTCCGACTCGGGGATCAAGCGTTGCGACCATGGCCCTGTATACGGGCTAGCGATGTCAATGGTTTGCCGCGCGTCTCGATTCCCTGGCCGAGGGGCGCTCCTTGTTCTCGGCATCGCTTCACCACCGAAAGCGTCGCTTCTCGTCCAAAGCAGCTATCTCAGTCGGTCGCGTTGCTGGCAAGCCGGCCCCCGCTTTCACGGGCAATAAAAGCGCCCTTTCACTGGGTTCGAGCATGGCCTACCTGGTGGAGCTGGCCGGATGGCTTTCGTCTGGCGAAGCCGCCCGATGGGTAATAAGCTGGTCGCGTGAAGTGCAAGTGGTCGTTGTTGGTGGGCACGATTGCTGCGGTGGCGTACGTGTTGCCGAGCACCGCCGCAGCGGACACGGCGACGTTCGGCAGCACCCTGCAGGCGTCTCAGAACGTCAGCATCCTCACTCAGTCAGCCCTGCAATTGCGTGCGGCAAGCCCGAGCCCCCTGGCGGCCCCGGCCAACGGGCTGATCATCCGGTGGGCGGTGCGAAGCGGGGACTCCGGATCGCAGTATCTGTTCGCCGTTCTCCATCCGGTGCCTGGCACTGGGATTGGGTCCGGCTTCACCGTCACCTCCATAGCGAGTGGAACCCCCGTGCCGGACTTCTCGGATTCGGTTCGCACATATGACCAAGTGGATCCCTACGTGACCGTGGAGAAGGGTGACTCGATCGGGCTCAGCAACAACATGGCCGGTGCTCTGCCCTTCCACCAGTCCGGCAATAGCCAGGATGTGTACGCCCCATACAGCGGGAGATTCCTCCCACCGGGCACCATCTATGCAGCCCCCTCGGAAAGCAGCGGCAGTGAGCTCCTGCTGCAGGCGACCGAGAGGTTCTGCGCCGTCCCCGATCTCCGCCGGGAGAGGGTGGGCACAGCTCGACAGCAACTCGCCGCCCACGACTGCCAGGCCCAGGTCGTTCAGAAGAACGTCAAGGCGAAGCGCAAGAAGAAGAGAGTGCTTCGCCAGCTGGACCCGCCGGGGACGACTGCGCTGCCCGGCCAGTTCATCCGAATCGTCGTGGGCAAGCTTCGGCGGATCCACTAAGGACGCAGCCAGGTGCAGCAAACCGCTGCTTTCCATGCAAAGCAGTGGCGACTAGTCGCTCCTGCTTTCACGCGGCAGGAAGCGCAGGAGGGGACCGTCTCGCGTGGGCCCAGGAGTTCCCTCCTCGGGCGTGAGGCGCGATGATCACGCGGATGCCGCCAGAAGGCGAAGACGATCGCGTCGTGGGTGTCGACGGCCAAGCGCTCGCGCGGGAGATCGGAGCGGCCCCCAAGCTCGAGAGTATGATCGGCGAGCTGCTCAAGCTGGGAGTCTCCCCGGAGGCGATTCGTTCCGCACATGAGCGCGGCAGGGTGGAGGACGCGATCTTCGACGCCGTCCTCGATCCCGCCGAGAGCGAGCGAACCGTCTCGCCCTCCCAGATCGAGGCCGACGGGGGCCTGCGGGTGGCCGAGACGCAGCTGATCGCTCTGGCCTTTGGCCTGCGGGCGCCGGAGCCGGACGAGCCCTACTTCACGCCCGAGGAGGCCACCGTGCTGCAGCGGTTCGGCGAGTTGCGTGAGATCTGGCCGCCCGAGGTCTACCTCCAGGTCGTAAGGGTGTACGGCCAGGCGCTCGCCCACATAGCCCAGACCGAGATTCACGTCTTCCGGCTGTATGTGGAGCCGAGGCTGCGGGACGCGAGCGGTGGGGTCCTCCCGGCGCTGCCCGCAGTGCACGAGGCGTTCGGTCAGCTGTTGCCCCTTGCGGATCCGATGCTGCTCGGGGTCCATCGCCGCCGAGTGGAGCACGAGCTGGCGCAGGCGGCTGTTCGTGAGGCCGAGCGGCGGACGGAAGAGGGGGTGCTTCCCGGTGCCGTCGAGGTGACGCTTGTCTTCTGCGATCTGAAGGACTTCACGGCCTACGCCGACGCCCAGGGCGATGAGGCCGCCGTCGAGGCGATCGAGCGGTTCGCGATCATCGTGACGGCCGAGCTCGGCGAGAAAGGTCACGTCCTCAAAGCCCTCGGCGACGGCTACATGCTCACCTACCCTGAGCCCGCCGCGGCGGTAAGCGCTTGCACGCGGATCATCGAGCGAATGCGCGGCGACATTGCGCCCGGCGTCCACGCAAGCGTCCATCACGGTGTGGCGCTGTACCGGGGGGGCGACTACTTTGGCACGGTGGTCAATCTGGCCGCGCGCCTGCTAGATCTGGCCGGGCGCAATCAGCTCGTGGCATCTGAGGCTGTGGCGCGAGCCACCGAGAGACTCTTCGATTGGGAGCCTCTCGGCAGCCATCACGTCCGCGGAATCAGCGAGCCCGTCGAGGCGTACGGTCTCGCGATCACGAAGCAAGCCCGCTGATACCAAGCCCGATTCTTCTGGAAACGAGATCGCGGCGCGCCCCGACCCGGGTGCGCGGTCGCTTTCCATGCAAAGCAGCGGTGGTGCTTTTCGTCCAAAGCAGCTACTTGACCCTTTGGGATCAGAGCCGGCTCAGGCGCGCGGGATCTCGTGAGTTCACCGACTCGGCACTTGCTCACAACACGGGCACGGTGGGATACTCGTGGCGGGACGGGCGAAATCCGAAGGAGTTGAAATGAAGTACTTCGTCAGCACCACACCCGGACCGATGCCTATTACGCCCGAGCAGCTCGACGCTTCCCTCGAGTGGCTCGACGGAAAGCTCGACGATGGCACCTTCGACTGCGTCTACGGGTTCCTCGAGGGCGGCGGTTTCGGCGTCGCGAGTGTCGATTCCCATCGCGACGCGCTCGACTTGATGGCCGATTACCCGCTGTTTGGATTGGTCACCTGGGAGGTGCGTCCGCTGCTCGAGTACAAGGAGGGAATCGACACGCTGCGGGCAAAGCTGGCCGAGGCCCAGGCGGCAATGGCCGGCGGCTAGGCCCACAGCCGCTCGGCACAAACGAGTACGGGCAGTGCGCCGCAAGGCGCACTGCCGGTCTGCGCGAGCAGTGAGCGCTGCCACCTGAAGCGCTCCTTTCCATGCAAAGCAGGGGTGCTGCTTTTCGTCCAAAGCGGTAGTCCGACGGACTGGCCGCCGGGTGGTCAACCGCCAGGTGCCCGGCCGACTACTTCTTCTTTTTCTTGCAGCTCTTCTTCGCGGCGCTCGCCGAGCGCTTGTGCTTCTTCTTGCACTTCTTCTTCGTCGTGCCGGGGTTCGTCGGCGGCGTGACCGGGTCCGGGAACTGGACGTCCGCGTTCAGCGCGAGTTCGGGGTTGAGCGGTGCGTCCGTGCCGGTGCCCGACATCGAGCCGTCAGGGACTGGTGGAAACCAGGTGTGCGCCTTGGATCCGGTCACTTGGGCTGCGGCAACATCTCTGGGCGAGCCGGGAGAATCGACGCCGATCAGATCCCCCGCCTGGATGGGAAGGTTTGCGGTGAACGTCTGTGGACCCGCACTCGTCACGTTCGCAGCACTCGTGCCCGCCCCGATGAACTGGCCGCCACTGGGTCGCAGGACGCGCAGGGCGTAAGTGCCCGTGCCCACGGCTCCCGCGGTGGTTACCCGCCATCGGATGATCGTCCCGTTCACGGGCGAGGTGAGGTTCGCCCCCGGCTCTCCCAACGCGACATTCGCCATGGTGCAGGCGCCGCCGCAGGCGACCGAACCGTTGAAATCGGCCGTCAGGGGACTCCCGACGGTGACCGTCGCCGCCTTCGCAGCGGTAGCCAAAAGACAGGAGGCGGCGGCAACCGCGATCAGCGAAGCAATGACCCGCCTGTGGGTTCTCCCTGCCAGCATCAGTGGGCGCACGCTATTTCGCACGCACCAGCTGGCGCAACCGTAAAAACTACGACTGGTTGAAGAACCCGCCCTCGAGCAGGTGGGCCTTCTCCTCGGCGTATCCCTCCAGGACCCTCTCCATGTCGCCTCGATTGAGGGCCTCGACGCCCTCCAGAAAGTCGTCCACGTTCTCCTGCGACATCTTCCACGCAGTATCTCGCGGGTGACGCGAAGCCGCTGCTTTCCATGCAAAGCAGCGGTGTGGCTAACAGCTCGCCGCCGAGAACTTCAATACCGGGTGCAGCTCAATGGCGTTCGGCGCGACCCCGGTTTGACCGTGCGGGATGTCGAAGAAGCCCACTCCTGTCAGCGTCGCGGTGCCGGTCAAGCGGCGGAAGTCGCTGGAGGGTGGCGAGCCACACCTCGCGATCGCTTCGACCGGGCCTTCGCCATTGACGCCTTCTTGGGCGAGGACGCTGCGCCCTTGCAGGTCGTGTCGGGGAACTCGGTGATCATCGTCTTGGAGGGCTTGCCGGGGACCGACACCACCAGGTGTATGTCGTGATCGTCCTCCAACTTCATCTCGACCAGGTTGACCTTGATCCGCCAGGACGTTGTCTCAACCCCCTTGATACGCGGGGTGTCGGAACCGACGCCGGGCGAGGGCTTCTTGCGAAGGGCCTTGACGGTCGTGTCCTTCGCCTTGTACTTGACCAAATGTTCCCGCTTGTCAGAGAGCGTCTTGACGGCCCACCTCTCCTCACCGCAGGTGGCAGCCCGGTGTGCTCCGTTAGCCCCCGCGCTCAGCGCGACCACAGCGATCAGGACGGCGACTGTGGCCACTGCAATCGGGTGTTTCATCGTGGCGACCCTAACGCGAAGAAGCCCCACGACGGGGCCTCTCCGTACTCCTCATTCTTCAAGCGGTGAGAGCAAGTGGGGAGATGTCTTCCCGACCCCAATCCGAACGTAGACTTCGCGGCAGTGGCTGACAATGAAGCCAAGGCCGAGATCGTCTTTGACGACAACGAGACGATGGAAGTCCAGAACACCGTCTTGGACGTCACCAGTGAGATCGAGGGCCAGAAGAGGATGGCTCTCCCCTTGATTAAGGTCGTCAATGAAGACGGGGCTGAGGTTTGGATCAACGCCACCCACATCCGCATGATCAGAGCAGCCGGCCTCGACTAGCTGAAGCCTGCGCCTTCCCGGAATCGGGGCTAGTTCCGAGTCCATCCTTAGCCTGCGTCACGACTTAGGTATCGCCTGAGCCTGCTCACATGTACCTAACGCCGAAGCAGCAGGGTGAACTGCGACGAACGGCGCTGCTTCTCCTCCAAAGCGACTACGTCAGATCCGCCGCTGCGTCGTGTACTCGTCCTAGTGGTGCTTCTTCTTGCACTTCTTGGCGATCACCGCACCGCTCTTGTGCTTCTTGTGCTTCTTGCACTTCTTCTTGGGAGGTGCAGTCCCAGGTTGGGAAGGGCTGCTCGTTGGAGTCGGCGGTCCGGTGGTCAAATCGAGGGTCCAGCCATTGATCGACCCCGCGTCGATATGACAATCATCCGAGACGTACAGCTCCCAAGTGCCGTTGGGCCCGGTCTCGTTGAACGTCGCCAGGGAGGTGTTGTTGGCATCGAGGGCAGGATCTGCGACGCAGGCGGGGACGCAGTCAAGAGATCCGTTGTCGTTGTCCGTGGGCGCGAAGAACCCGCTTGTGAGCTTCGTGGTCCCGCACATGGCCTCCGGCGTCGGGAATGGCGCCGCGCCCGCCTTCAGTCCGAGGTCGACGCTTGAGGCGGCGGGTCTCCCACCTATGTCCGAGAGCAGGGTCACCACCTGTCCCCCGGGGCCCCTGAGCAGCACATCCACGTCCTTCTGGGAGTTGTGCTGGAAGCCGCTCAGGTCAACCTCGACTGATTTCACGACCCCGGACTGACCCGAGACGCTGATGGTCGAGGGTGACGGAGTGGCCGGGGTCACCACCCCGTCTGTGGGCGCGTCGTTGATTGTGATGGGCGATGGGTTGATGAACTGGGTCGCCTGCGCCGTGCTTGCCGCGAGCGGCACAAGAGCCATCGCCAGTCCGGCTGTAAGCGTCCTCTTAGCCACATTGCGTAGGAGATCACATATTGAGGCCCCCCGCCCGGACTATTCGGGAGGCGGTCTTCGCGTTCAGAGAAGTTCATGATTTCGACCACGCCCCCCTGGGGGAAAGCGCCGCTTTTCGTCCAAAGCGGCTACTCCGACAGGCCGGCGGCCTAGGGCCTCCGAGCAATTTCGGTCTCCCCTTCCAGGGTGACTTCGCCGTGAGAGACTCTCGGTGAAGGGGATGGGGAAGACAGCGGTCAGACGGCTACTCGGTCTCTCGGCGACGCTCGCGACGTCGGCGTTGGTCGGGGCGGCGTCGGCGGCCGCGTCGGTTCAGATCGGAGCCACCTTCACGCCTAACCTCGGATGCGGCAGTCCCAACGCCACCCTTCAGGCAGTCTCGCCCAGCGGGCAGTACGCGGCGCCTTCCGCCGGAGTCCTCACCTCGTGGAGCTTCCAGGCCGACGGCTCCCCGCCACAGCTGAAACTCAAGGTAGGCCGGCCCGCGGGCGGCAACAACTTCACCATCGTCGGCGACAGCCCGAGGCAGACGATGACGCCGAACGCGCTCAACACCTTCCCGACTCGGATCCCCGTCCAGGCCGGTGACGTGATCGGCTACTACCACGAAGGCCCTGCCGGCGGTGACAAGTGCGTGCGCAACGCGGCGCCCACGTACTCGACCCGCTTCGTCAACGTCGATCCCGCCCCGGGGAGCACGATGGCCTACATGACGGTCGGGGCCCTCCAGATCGATCTGTCTACGGTGCTCGAGCCCGATGCCGACCACGACGGTTACGGGGACGAGACCCAGGACAAGTGCGTCGGCACGGCGGGCACCTTCAACGGCTGCCCGAACACGGTCACGGTCAACAAGTTGAAGCAGAAGGGGACGAAGCCGAAGGTGAAGGTGAAGGCGACGGTTCCCGGCGCCGGCACTCTCGAGGCGGGCTCTGCTTCGGATCCCATGCTCGCCAGCTCGACGACGAAGACGAGCCTCAAGCCGGTGGCAGAAACGCTGACCTCAACCACCAAGCAGCACGTCGTCCTCATCTTGAAGCTGACCAAGTCGGCCAAGCGGAAGCTGTCGGAGAAGGGCAAGCTGAAGGCGAAGGTGAAGGTCCTCTACACGCCCCCGGGCGGTCCGGCCGGCTCTCAGACCGGCAAGGTCAAGCTGAAGAGCTAGTCCCTCCGAAAAGGCTGCTCTCCATGCAAAGCGGCAATCTGCGCCCGGGAAATCCTCCACGCCTCTCGTCCCGGCCGCCTTCGGGTCGACTTAGGAAGCCGGAGTAAGCTAGTTGGGCTGGCGCTGCGGTTAGATTATTTTCCCTCGGTGCCCGCAAGTTCGCTCGCTGGGTCATCCCTCTTCCTTCCGTGCGACCCGCTACAGAGGGCACGAAAGGTCTGATGTCCTATGACCGCCAGCAAGCTCTCCCAACGTGCAGCACGACGGCGCGGCGAGTTGCATCACGCCGACGGCGACCGTCTCGTCGCCCTAACGATCGAGGCACAACGCCATCTGAGCACCCCCGGCTTAGGCCGGGCCAGTCTCCAGTATCGAGAGGGGAGACGATGGCATGACCGAAACGACTCCCTAGCCCTCTGAGATCCTCCAGTCGGAGCGGCCACGTGTCCAGGAGCGCCCCTCGGCGTGGGCCGTCGCAGCTCGTAATCACAAGGACGCGAAGCGCGTGGTGACATTGCGCAGGGAAGCTCCTCCGAAGCCGACTGCCGCCGAGCGCGAGGTGGCTGATCTGCTGTCGATCGAGGCCGGTCCAAAGGCGGCCAGAGCCGTCCTTGATCGCGTCCCCCTCTGGTTCCACACCTTCTCGCTCGACCACTCCGACCAGCTCTACACCCCCGGCGTCGCTCGCAACCACCGCTACCGGATCCCCGCCCTTCCCGAGGACTTCAGCGGCTTGAGCGTGCTCGACGTCGGCACCTTTGACGGCTTCTACGCGTTCCTCGCCGAAGCCCGTGGCGCGCGGCGAGTCGTCGCGGTGGACAACGAGCAGTACAGGGCGTGGGTCCGGGCGCGCTGGGGTGTCGAGCTTGAGGGGGGCGAGGGGTTCACAGCGATCCGGGAGTTGCTCCACTCGACAGTCGAGTACCGTCGTCTCAACGCCTTCGATCTCGACCAGCTCGAGGAAACGTTCGACTTCGTCCTCTGCTTCGGGATCCTGCACCGGGTAGACAACCCGGAAGGACTGCTCAAGGTGCTTCGACGGCACCTCTCGGCGGTAGGCCGGGTGCTTCTCGAGACCTATGGCTCACCGGATCGAACGCTCGACGCCCCGGCCGCTATCCACGCCTACCAGGCAGGGGAGGTCTACGCGCGCGATGACTTCGTGTACTGGGGCTTCACCCCCGCAGGTTTGGACGCGATGGGCTGCCATGCGGGCTTCGAGGGCTTCGAGCTGATCGATGCGCCGGTCATCGACGGTCATCCGCGCGTCATCGGAACGCTGCGCGCCCGCGCCATGGGTGGCCCATAGATCGAATCGGGGGGGCAGGTGGGAGGCACCCCAACACGAAGCCCTGCCGGCATCCCAGGGGGCGACGGCGTGGGCCACTGCGAGCCGACGAACCCCGCGCCCCCCGCATAAGCGTGGTGGTCATGGCACAGTGGTCAGCACGGGTCCGCTACAGGGCATTGGGTGGAATCATCTCGGCACGGAAATGGAATTCCGGGTCGAGAGGGAGATGGATCAGCACTGGTACCGCGTTGAGGACGCGATCGAGGCGGCCTCTGCCGTTAAGGCGGTGGAGTCCTGCGCCAACGCCGAGGGGACATATAGCGCCCGACCGACCGCAACTCCGAACGTTTCACCCGAGCTTTTTGCGGTGCCTCCCTCCGGGCATCCCGTCCGTTTGTACCGTCGCTAGCTGTGTCCCGTCACGCGTCGAGCAAGCCCGCTGACGAATCTGCCCACGGCGCGAAACGGCGCTGACAAGACGCGAGTGATCTGCATGACGCGAGGCTAGTACCGCCACTTCAAGCGATTCGTAAGGAACCGCCGCTTCTCGTCCAAAGCGGGTCCTGCGTGTGTCTCCCTACCCGGCCCCTTACAAGCGACTAAGAAGCTCGACCTTTTTGGACTGGAACTCCTCGTCAGTCAGGATCCCGGCCTGGTGGAGTTCCCCGAGCTTCTCGACTTGAGCGAGCACTTCGTCCGTCTGCTCCTCGGAAGCCGGGGGTTGAGAGGGCGGGCCGGCAGCTGGATCTGAGTCCTCGTCGGCGGGCGGGGCTACTCCCTCGTAACGGACGAGCTCGTACTCGCACCCGAGCTTCTTGAGCTTTCTCACAAAGCCCCGCAGCCAAAACCACTCTTTCGGCACGACAGTGATCGCTTGACCGTCCTTGACCTGTTGGATTAAGACGGCCGTGTCTTTGTTGGTGAGCCCGCTTCCCGCACTGTTCAGGGCACTCGCGAGCCGGAACGTTCGCGCTAGGAGCCCGGGCCGCGGCCGAACATCGTGGAGCGGTCAAGTCCGCCGCCCGCCGGGAGGCTGTAGAGGTCACCATCCCGAGCGAGCCAGAGTGGCCCGCTGAACCGCTTGCGCGCGTCACCGAGGAACGGGCCTTCCAGCGATTTCAGCGGCAGGGGCGGGACTATGTGGGTCAGCGCGAGCGCTCCGACTTTGGCCTCCCGGGCCGCGTCGGCCGCCTGGGCCGGGCTTGCGTGGTAGTCGGGAATGTCGGCGAAGATCTTGGCTCGCGCGGTCAGTCCGGCGGCACCCGCGGCATCCTCCACCAGCTTGGTCAGCTCCGGCGAGAGGGCGTCGTGGACGAGCAGGTCGGCGCCGGCGGCCGCTTGGACGAGAACCGGGGAATAGCTGGTGTCGCCGCTGATCACGAGGCTGCGGCCCTTGTAGTCGAAGCGGTAGCCGACCGCCGGCTCGGCCGGGGAATGGTCGACGCGGAACGGGGTGACCTTCAGCCCGCCGTCGTCGACCAGGACGGTCGAGTCCGTCCCAGCCGGAAGTGCGAAGGTCTCCGCCGTCATGCCCGCGCTGGCGGAGGGCGCAATCTCCTCGCCATGGTGCGCGGTGCGGTAGCCGTTGTCGAGCGCGTATGCCTCGTTGTAGCCGGCCACGATCCGCTCGACTCCGGGCGGACCGATGACCCGCATCCTGTCGCTCGAGTCCTGGGCGACCCAGCGCTGGATCGCGAGGCTGCCGAGGCCACCGATGTGGTCGGAGTGAAAGTGGGTCAGCAGCACGGCCTCGATTTCGCCTGGGTCGATCCCCATGCGGTTGAGCGTCTCGGATGCCCGCTCTCCGGCATCGACGATGAACATCCGCCTGCCGGCGATCACCGCCACGCACGGATTTCCCCTCTTCTGATCAGGGAGCGGCGACCCGGATCCGCAGATCGCGACGTGCAGGCCGTCCGGCAGCTCGGCCACCGGATCGGCGCTCATTCGCCGCGGCAGCGTCCGCTTGGTCATCCCCACCGCGACGCGACCGCGGATGTTCACGCGCTGATCGCAATCGCGGCGGCTGAATCCCGCGAGTGGGTGAGTGAGATCGCGATCTCGCGGTCCCCCGCAACCTCTGCCGCACGGCCGTGGAGCTGGACCCGTGGCGGCTCGCCCGCGATCACCTCTATCTCGCGCAGTGGCACGCCCTGACCCAGCGCCTTGATCACGGCCTCCTTTGCCGCGAACCGAGCCGCCAGATGACGGCCGGGCCTGGCGCGAGCTCGCGCATACGCCAACTCGCGCTCCGTGAAGAGGCGGTCCGCGAGCCGCGGGCGGCGTTCGAGCGCACGCTCCAGGCGGTCGATCTCGATCAGGTCGATGCCGACGGCGGGAGCCACGGCGGGCCTACTTGAGGCCGAGGACCGCCTTGAACTCGGCCTTGTCGCCGCTCGAGCCCGAGCCGGTGACAACGTAGTTGAGCGCGTTCAGATAGGGCTTGGCCTGTGCGAAGCTCGGATCGGACTTCGCTCCCGAGGACTTCGCCAGCGAGAAGATCGACTGCAGGTTGAGGAAGAGATCGGTGCCGAGCGAGGAGACCTGGCCCTTCGCCGCGGAGAAGGTCGGTGAGTCCGAGAGCGTCTGGGCCGGTGCCAGGCTGGCCGCAGCGGAGCCGGCGCCGTAGCCGATCACCAGCTTGTCGCCCTCCTGGGCGATCTCGATCGGCTGCGAAAGGCTCCGATCCGACATCTGGAAGCCCGTGCCACCGCCGGAGAGCTGGAGCGGCTTGATCTGGCCACCGAGCTGCAGCAGTCCCTGGAGCTGGTTCAGGAGGCGCCCGGTGAGTTGGGGGTCCGTGGACTGGATGACCAGGGCGCCCGTCAGCGTCGACTGGGTGGTCCCCTGGACATAGAGGACGGCGTCACCGAGGGAATCAGTGAGCTGCTGGAGCGATGACCCGGTGGTCTGCTCGATCTGCTGCTGGATGGAGGCGAAGTTGGGGAACTGTGTCTTGAGCTGGTCGATGCTGTGACTCAGATCGTCCCCGAGCTTCCCGATCCCTAGGGCAAGCCAGGACTGCCCAGGCACCGCGCCGATCAGCGAGCTCTCCGGCGTGTCGACGCCGTTGCTGCCGCCCGTCGCCTCGAGCTGCACCGAGTCGGCCGAGGCCGTCAGGGCGCCCGCCACCGGCTGATCGAGGTTGTCGCCGGCACTCTTCTCGATCGCGGCCTTGCTGGCCGCGTCGAACTGGCTGCCGAGCGCGTCGATGAAGGTCTTGGGGACCGTGTAGACGGTGCCCAGCCGGTTGCCGGGAAGGTTGCCGATCGAGTCCTTGAAGTCACTGTCGTCTCCAAGCGAGTCGCCCTTGTCAGCGTGGATCGCGGCAGCCACCCCGGCCGCATTGCCCACCAGCAGGAAGTCGCCCACGGTGGCGTACGCAGTGCTCCCGTCCTGAGCCGTCTGGACCGAGACGCCGTCAACGGTCTTCGGGGCGCCACTGGCGCCGTTGGCCTTCTGCGCGAAGGCAAGGGCGGCACTCGGGTTCGTGGTCTCGATGACCGACGCCCCCTGCGAGTTGTTTCCGAGCGTCGTGAAGAAGACGCCGGCCTTCTCTCCCAGCCAGGGGGCGATGTCCGTCTGGTAGTTCACCGGCTGCCCGGTGGCCGTCTTCTGCTTGTTGATCTGTTCGATGATCTTCGAGGCGGGATCCGAGGTGCCGAGGACCTTGCTGAGCGCGGCGTTGGCATCTGACTGAGCCGAGCCGGTCGGCTTGACCGTCGCATCGAGGTAGATCGGCGTGTTGGCCGGGACCGCGGCCGCGGGGCCGACGTCGACGCTGCCACCGCCACCTCCGCCACCGCAGCCGGCGAGGAGCGCAGCCGGAGCGGCCACGCAGGCAAGCAGAAGCGCGGTGAATCGGCGGGAACTCAAGAGGACGCGGAATCCTAGCGTGGCTACTCGACGGTGACCGTCTTGGCGAGGTTGCGTGGCTGATCGACGTTGAGGCCGTTCTCCCGCGCGATGTAATACGCGAGCAGCTGGAGCGGCACGATCGCGACGATCGGCTGAACGATCCAGTCGGTGCGCGGGACGAAGATCGTCTGGTCAGCGGCGTCCTCCACACCCTCCGAGCCCTCGGTGGCGACGGCGATCACGTCGGCGCCGCGCGCACGGACCTCCTCCATGTTGGAGAGCATCTTCTCGACGATCGGGCTGTCGGTCGCGACGGCGACGACGGGGGTGGACTCGTCGAGCAGCGCGATCGGACCGTGCTTCATCTCGCCGGCGGCGTAGGCGTCGGCGGGGATGTAGGAGATCTCCTTGAGCTTCAGGGCACCCTCGAGACAGACCGAAAGACCGATGTGGCGGCCGATGTACATGAAGAAGCGCTGCTGGTACTCGGCCCGCGCGATCTCCTTCACCTGCTCGTCGCAGGAGGTGATCGTCTCCTGGATCTTGTGGGGCAGTGACTTGAGCTCCGCGACGAGCTCCGCGAGCCGTTCCGGCTCGATCGTCCCGCGCAGCTCCGCAAGTCGCAGGCCGAGCAGGTACATCGCGGCCACCTGGCTGACGAACGTCTTGGTCGCGGCGACGCTGATCTCGATCCCGGAGCGAGTGAAGAGGACCGCGTCGGCGTCCCGGGTCGCCTGGCTGCCCATCACGTTGCAGATCGCGAGGACCTTCGAGCCGCCCTCCTTCGCGAGCCGCATCGCGGCAAGCGTGTCCGCCGTCTCACCGGACTGGGTGATGCCGATGACCAGGTCGTTGGGCCGCTGCACCGGGTCGCGGTAGCGGTACTCGGAGGCGATATCCATCTCCACCGGGACGCGCGCCCATTGCTCGATCGCGTACCGGCCGACCAGGCCGGAGTGATACGAGGTCCCGCAGGCGACGATCACGATCCGCTCGATCCCCTTCAGGAAGTCGTCGTCGAGATCGACGTCGGAGAGATCGACCCCGTCCAGCGTCGGCAACCGGTCGGTGATCGTCTCGGCGACGGCGTCGGGCTGCTCGTGGATCTCCTTGAGCATGAAGGTGTCGTAGCCACCCTTCTCGGCGGCATCCTCGTCCCAGGTGACCTCGATCGGCTCCCGCCCCTCGACCACGTTGCCACCGGCATCCATGACGGAGACGTCGCCCTTGTGGACGGTGACGATCTCGTCGTTCTTGATTCCGAGAGCCCGACGGGTCTGCGCCAGAAAGGCCGGAATCGCGGAGGCGATGAAGTTCTCGTCCTCGCCGAGGCCGATGATCAGAGGGCACTCCTTCCGCGCGGCGACCAGCGTGTCCTCGTGGTCGTTGTGCATGGCGACGAACGCGTAGTGGCCGCGAAGATCGGCGAACGCCCGCCGGACCGCCTCCGTCAGGTCGCCGTCGTAGTGGCGCTCGATCAGGTGGGCGACGATCTCGGCGTCGGTCTCCGAGGTGAACTCATGACCCTCGGCCTTCAGCTCCTTCCGCAGCTCGGCGTGGTTCTCGACGATCCCGTTGAGGACGATGTGGATCTTGTCCTCGCAGTCGCCGTGGGGGTGGGCGTTCTCCTCGGTGACCCGCCCGTGCGTGGCCCAGCGGGTATGCCCGAGCCCGATCGTCCCCGGCTTCGCGGCAACCGCGATCGAGCCGCCGTCGCCGTTCGAGGATTGCTCCTCGACGGCCGCGCGCAGGTTCGCCAGATTCCCGACAGCGCGCACGCTGTCGATCTCGCCGTCCGAGAGCACCGAGATGCCGGCGGAGTCATAGCCTCGGTACTCCAGCTTCTCCAATCCGGCGATCAGCAGGTCCCGGCACGGTCGGTCACCCACGTATCCGACGATGCCGCACATAAGAGGCGTAACAGGGTAGTCGCTATGCGAGCACCCGATTGACGATGCCGACCAGGCGGCTGCAGATCGCCTCGCATTCGGCCTCATCGGGCGCCTCGACCATCACACGCACAAGCGGCTCCGTCCCGGAGGGCCGGACCAGAACGCGGCCACGGCCCTCGAGCTTCGAGTTCTCATCGTCAACGGCGTCCCAGAGCGCGCCGGCGTCCTTGATCGCCTCCCGATCTGAGACCCGGACGTTCTCGAGCTTCTGCGGCAGGCGCTCGAACGGCTCGACGTCCTCGAGCCGGCGCTCTCCGAGCGCGCGCAGGGTGAGCAGCGACGCTGCGATCCCGTCGCCGCTCGGAGTGAAGTCCGTCCAGACGATGTGGCCGGACTGCTCGCCGCCGAGCCGCCAGTCGCGCTCGAGCAGCTGCTCGATCACGTAGCGGTCGCCCACCTGGGTCTGGACGACCTCGATGCCGGCCCTCTCCATCGTTTTCATGAACCCGTAGTTGGTCATCACCGTCACGGCCACGCCACCCTCGAGCTCGCCGCGCTTCTGGAGGTCCAGGGCGATCAGGGCCATCAGGTCGTCGCCATCATGCAGCCGCCCCTTGCCGTCCACTGCGGCGATGCGATCGCCGTCGCCGTCGTAGGCGAAGCCGATGTCGGCCTCGGACGAGCGAACGAGCTCGATCAGGGCCTCCGGATGCGTCGAGCCGCATTCGGCGTTGATGTTGCGCCCGTCGGGCTCGGTTCCCATCAGCAGCGGGTCGGCGCCGAGTGCCCGGAAGATCACCGGAGCCGCGCGGAACGTGGCGCCGTTCGCGCAGTCGAGGGCCACGCGCAAGCCGGAGAGGTCGAATCTGAACGCCGTCCGCAGCTCCCTGATGTAGTCGTCGAAGGCGCCCTCGAGCGACCGGACGCCCCCGACGCGCTCCCCGGTTTCCTCGTCCATGAGGCTCTCGATCTCCAGCTCTGCCTCGTCATCGAGCTTGGTGCCGCGCGAGTTGAAGAACTTGATCCCGTTGTCGGCGAACGGGTTGTGGGAGGCGGAGACCACCGCCGCCAGGTCGAAGCTCAGCCGCCGCGACAGCACTGAGGCGGCGGGCGTCGGCAGGACGCCGCCGAGCATCGCATCCCCTCCGCCCGCAGCGACCCCGGCGGCCAGCGCCTCCTCGAGCATCGGGCCGGACTCACGGGTGTCACGAACGATCAGGACCTGCGGTCGCTCAGACGGATCCCGGAGCGCCGCGGCACGGCCCAGGCGCACGGCGAGATCGGGGGTGAGCAACTCGCCCACGGGTCCCCGGACCCCATCGGTCCCGAAATATTTGCGAGAGGTCTGTGTCATCTACGGACGCCCTGAGACGGCGAAAACCAAGCCTGCCAAGGACGCAGGCCATCCCGGGCGCTCGCGCGCCCCCGCAAGCGAGCTTAGTTGACACCTAAGTGAGCGAGACGGATGGCCGAGGACGCAGGCAGGCGCCGGTTTGCAGCCGTCTCAGCGCTTCGAGAACTGAGGCTTCTTGCGGGCCTTCTTGAGACCCGCCTTGCGGCGCTCCTTGACCCGAGCGTCGCGGGTCAGCATGCCCCGGCGCTTCAGCTCCGGGCGGAGAGCCGGGTCAACGTCGCAGAGGGCACGGGCGATCCCGTGGCGAACCGCGGCCGCCTGGCCCGAGATCCCGCCGCCGTGCACGCGGACCCGCACGTCGACGTTGCCCTCGTAGCCGCTCTGGGCCAGGGGCTGCTTCGCGACGGACTGCAGGTACTCCCGCGGGAAGTACTCCTCGAGGGTGCGCTTGTTGACCTGGATGGTGCCGTCCCCCGGGCGAATGATCACCCGGGCGATGGAGGACTTCCGCTTGCCGGTCGCCGAGTAGCTGGCGTCACCGGAGAGCTTGGCGGGCTGCGTCGCAAGGGGAGCGTCCTCGTCCTCGCCGATCAGCTCGCGCTCGCGGCGGGCGCGCTCCTCCTCTTCGGCCTCCTGACGGGCGAGCTCCTCGGCGTCCAGCCGGCGCTCCGGCTCGATCGCGATCGGGTCGAGCTCGGCTCCGGGGACGACCTCTTCCTTCTTCGGCTTGCCCTCGGCTTTGGCGGGCTCAGCGGCAGCCTCCTCGGCCGGAGCTGAGGCCTCCTCGGCCGGAGCTGAGGCCTCCTCGGCCGGGCTGTCGTCTTCGGTGGCGGCGTCCTGGGCGAGAGCCTCCTCTGCGGGGGGCGCCTCGGACTCGGTTTCGCCGCTCTCCGGAGTGCCGCCTTCCGCCGGCGGGTGCTCCTCGGGAGCGGCCTGCTCGTCGGCCTGCTGCTCCTCGGGAGTGCTCTCCTCGGGCTTGGGCTGCTCTTCGTCCTGCATCTAAGTCTCGATCTCCAGTGGCTTGGGCTGCTGCGCCTGATGGCGGTGCTCGGGGCCTGCGTAGACCTTGAGCTTGCGGAGCTGCTGGCGGCCCAGCCGGTTGCGGGGAATCATCCCCTTGACGGCCTTCCGGATGACCTCCTCGGGCCGCTGCTCGAGCAGCTCGCCGAGGGTCCGGGAGCGGATGCCGCCCGGGTAGCCGCTGTGCCGCCAGTAGCGCTTGTCCTCGCGCTTCTTGCCGGTAACCGCGATCTTCTCGGCGTTGACGACGATGACGAAGTCGCCGACGTCGACGTGAGGCGTATAGGTCGGCTTGCGCTTCCCGCGGAGGACGTCCGCGATCTGGGTCGCCAGCCGGCCGAGCGTCTTGCCGTCGGCGTCGACGACGTACCAGTCCCGAGTGCGGTCCTGGGCATTCGCCTGGTAGGTCTTCATCGCTGTCGCTGTGGCCATAAAAAGAGCCGCGCACCAATCCGCGGCCGGCGGATGATAGCCATGGTTAGCGGGCTTCGTCAGCGATCCGCTGGGTAGGATCGCGCGCAGTGGAGGCTGGACACCAAGCAGCGTCCGTTTCCTACCGGGACGTAACGAAGCGGTATCCGGGGCAGCAGGTGCCCGCGATCAACCATCTCTCCCTGGACGTGCCGGCCGGTGATATCTGCGTCCTGGTCGGCCCATCGGGCTGCGGGAAGACCACCGCGATGCGGATGGCGAACCGGACCGTCGAGATCACGGAGGGCGACATCCTGATCGGCGACAAGTCCGTGCGCGATCGCGACCCGACCGCACTGCGCAGGGAGATCGGCTACGTCATCCAGCAGACCGGCCTGTTCCCGCACCAGTCAATCGCCGAGAACATCGCCACGGTTCCGAAGCTGCTCGGCTGGGACCGGGAGCGCACCGACGAGCGCGTCCGCGAGCTGTTCGACGTGATCGGGCTCGATCCGGACCTCGGCGACCGCTTCCCGAGCCAGCTCTCCGGCGGACAACAGCAGAGGGTCGGTGTCGCCCGGGCCCTCGCCGCAGACCCGCCGGTGATGCTCATGGACGAGCCCTTCGGCGCGATCGACCCAATCAACCGGGAGCGCCTCCAGAACGAGTTCCTCCGCCTGCAGGCAGATATCCGGAAGACGGTCCTCTTCGTCACCCACGACATCGACGAGGCGATCAAGATGGGCGACCGGGTCGCGATCCTGAAGCAGGGCGGACACCTCGTGCAGTACGCGACACCGGCGGAGTTGCTGATGGCGCCCGCGGACGACTTCGTCGAGGACTTCGTCGGGGCGGACCGGGCTCTGAAGCGGCTCGCCCTGATGAGGGTGAGGGACATCAACCTCTGGGAGGCGCCGCTCGCCTACGTCGGCCAACCCACGGCCGAAATCCGGGCCAAGCTCGATGGGGCCGAGGTCCCCCACGCCCTGGTGGTCGATTCCGAGCGGCGGCCGATCGGCTGGCTCTCGGACTCCGACCTGCAGCAGGACACCGTCCCGCAGAAGCCGGACACCAGCCCCGAGCCGATCCTGGATGCCGACGACATCATGCGAGACGCGCTCGCCGACCTCCTTCAGACCGAGACCCAGTACGCGCCGGTGACCGATGCGCAGGGACGCATCGCCGGAGTCCTCTCCGTCGAGATCATCTCGGAGTTCCTGGTTTCGCCTGAGGCCAAGGTGGAGGAGCACACCGCGGCCGAGCGGCCCCTGGCGGAATGACCGGTCTCGGGACAGGGCCGCCGCTGGGCGCGGTGATCATCCACCACCACGGTGGGACGTGCCAGGCCGACAACGGGACCTTTTGCTTCGGGTGGGCCGTAGACAACTTCCACCGCTACACCACCCCGCTGCTCAACCATCTCCTGCTCGTCGTCGTGGCGGTGGTGATCGGATTCGTTCTCGCCTTCAGCATGGCGTTGATCTCGCACAACCGGGGCTGGCTCGTCCCGGCCTTCACGGGCACGACGGGAATCCTCTACACGATCCCGTCGCTCGCGTTCATCTTCCTCCTGCTGCCGATCACCGGGCTGGGCTGGACAACGGCGATCATCGTGCTCACCGTCTACACGCTGCAGATCATCTACCGCAACACCGTCGCGGGGCTGGCGAACGTCCCGCCTGACAGCAAGGACGCGGGTCGCGGGATGGGGATGACCAACCGCCAGCTCCTCTGGCGCGTCGAGTTGCCCCTGGCCCTGCCGGAGATCATCGCGGGGCTCCGCATCGCGACGGTCTCCACGGTGGCGATCGCGAGCCTGATGGTGTTCGCCAACGTCAACACCCTCGGCTCCCCCCTCTACCAGCAGATCACCTTCAAGACGAACATCCTGATCGCCGGGGGCTTGATGATCGTCATGGCGCTCGTCTTCGATTCGCTCCTGCTCCTCGCGCAGCGGCAGCTGGCGCCGTGGCGCCGCGCTTCTCGGCAGGTCGCGACGTGAGCCTGACCTTCCTCCACCTCGGGGTACTCAGCGCCTTCGGCGACGCCATCAACTTCATCCTCCACCAGCAGGAGGCGCGCACGGGTGGCGTGCTGGTCGGTGGTCCCGACCAGACCCTGCACCTGATCGGGCTGCACATGAAGGTGACCTTTCTCGCACTGGCGGCGGCTCTCGTCGTGGCCCTGCCGGCCGGGCTCATCCTCGGTCACCTCGGCAAGGGTGAGACCTTCGCGATCGCCCTCGGCAACGCCGGGCGGGCGCTCCCCGAGCTCGCGCTGATCGCCTTCGTCGCGGCATTCATCGGGGTGGGCCTGATCAACGTCACCTTCGCCTTCGCGATTCTGGGCATCCCGCCGATCCTCACCAACACATATGTGGGAATCAGCCAGGTGGACCGGAACGCCGTGGAGGCCGCGCGCGGGATGGGGATGAACGACCTGCAGATCATCCTCAGGGTGGAGCTGCCGCTGGCGGTGCCGACGATCATGGCCGGCGTCCGCACCGCAGCGGTCAACATCATCGCCACCGTCGCCCTGGCTTCGCTTGCGGGCGTGAGCACGCTCGGCGACTACATCCTCGGCCGGAACGTCTACGGCGACGCGGGCGTGATCGCCGGGGCGATCCTGATCGCCCTGCTCACCGTGACGCTCGAGTTGGTCCTCGCCGGCATTCAGTGGGCGCTGACGCCGCGCGGCCTGAAGCTCGCGCGCGCCAGTGCGGCCGCATAGGATCAACCGGTCCACTTCCCAGGGGCGCGCTGGCGGCCCACGAGAGGAGAAGTCACGAGATGAGGAGCCATTCGCGAAAGAGGGCGGGCTTCGCGCTGATTGCGGCGCTGGTGCTTGCTCTCGGTGTTGCTGCCTGTGGGGGCGGCAACGACAACAACGACACCGGAACAGGCGGGAACAACTCCGCCAACCTGATCAAGTCGAACTCGGCGAACAAGGGGATCCAGCTCACCGTGGGTTCGAAGAACTTCACCGAGGAGTACATCCTCGGGAACATCTACGCCCAGGCGCTGCAGGCCGCGGGCTATGACGTCAAGACCAACCTGAACCTGGGCTCCGAGACGATCGCCTACAAGGCGCTCCAGGACGGTCAGATCAGCGGCTATCCGGAGTACACCTCGACTCTGCTCGAGTCGATCTTCGGGAAGACCTCTGTTCCCGCCGACGCCCAGCAGGCCTTCACCCAGGCGAAGCAGGAGCTCGAGGCCAAGGGCCAGACGGCATTCGAGCCGACGCCGTTTGCTGACTCGAACGCCCTCGGGATGCTGAAGTCGAAGGCCGATCAGCTCGGGGTCACCACGATCTCCGACCTGCAGGGCAAGTCCCAGGACCTGTCCCTCTACGGCTCTCCTGAGTGCCGGGAGCGGCAGGACTGCCTCGTGGGACTGCAGAACGTCTACGGCCTGCAGTTCAAGTCGTTCAACCCGGTCGACATCGGGCTCCGCTACACGGTGCTCGACAAGGGCCAGGCGGACGCGTCGGTCGTGTTCACGTCAGACGCACAGCTCTCCGCCAACCCGGACAAGTACGTCCTGCTCAAGGACGACAAGGGGATCTTCCCCGCGGGGAACGTGATCTTCGTGACCGATCAGGCCACGGTTCAGAAGGCCGGTCCCGACTACGCGGCGACGATCCAGAAGGTCCAGACGGGCCTGACGCTCCCGGTCATGCAGGAGCTGAACGCCCGCGTGGACATCGACAAGCAGGATCCGGCCGCGGTGGCCACGGAGTACCTGAAGGAGGACGGCTACATCCAGTAGTCCGAGGTTTGTAACCGCCGTTACAAGAGGGCCGGGGCCATCCCCCGGCCCTCTTGTTATCCTGCCGCGCCAGCAAGGCCAAGTTCCGCCGGTCAATCCGGTGGGAACGGAGGACCCAAAAGGGGTTCACACCCCAGGGGCGAATCGCAACCAACTGGTTCGTAGCGCCGCTCTCGGCGCGAGCCCGCCAGCTAACTCCGTAGGCCGCAGAGAGAGTGCCAAGCGTGTCGAACGACAAGCAGGTTTCACGCAAGCCCCGCAGGGTGGCCCTGATCGCTGCCGCGATCCTGGCGACCTCCGTACTGGGCTCCCAGACCGCCTTCGCCCAGAGCGGTGGCGTCGGCGCTCCCGGCACCACAACCGACCCGACGACGACCGCACCCGCAGCTCCGGGATCGATGATCTTCCCGGTCGCCGGTCCGCACACATTCGGCGACGGCTTCGGTGCCGCGCGGACGGGCCATACCCACCAGGGCCAGGACATCATGGCCGCCTGCGGCACCCCGGAGGTGGCTGTGAGCCGGGCGAAGGTCAAGTTCGTGAGCTTCCAGAGCCTCGCCGGCAACTACGTGGTGATCCGCAACAAGAAGCTCCACCAGGACTACATGTACGCGCATCTCGCGACCCGCGCGATGGTCAGCAAGGGCCAGATCGTTCAGCCCGGGCAGCAAGTCGGGATCGTCGGTCAGACCGGCGACGCGACCGCGTGCCACCTTCACTTCGAGCTCTGGCTCGGCAAGTGGTACCGGGGCGGCCATCCGGTCAACCCGATGCCATACCTGCAGACCTACCAAGGGTTCGCCGCGAAGTAAGACCCGCCGGGGTCAGGTGCTACAACCGCGGTCTCGGTGTGTTCTGAGACAGGCATGCGCAGTCGCCGACTCATTCCCGCGCTGCTCGCGGTCGCCCTGCTTGCGGCCATCATGGCCACTCCAGCCTTGGCGACCCAGCGCTATCTCTATCCGCTCCGGGGACCGCACAACTACGGCAACCTCGACGTCACCGGCTTCGGGGTGAAGCGAGCCGATGGCTCGGTCCACACCGGCCAGGACATCATCGCCAACTGCGGCACCCCGATCGTCGCCGCACATGACGGCGTCATCAAGTCGACGGGATACTCGACCGGCTACGGCAACTACGTCGTCCTCGGCGGAACGGGGTCGCGCTTCGACTTCGTCTATGGGCACATGAAGGGCCGCTCCCGGGTCGGCACCGACAAGCGGGTGCACTTGGGCCAGCGCCTCGGCTCGGTCGGCATGACCGGGACAGACAGCGGCGTCTGCCACCTCCACTTCGAGCTCTGGAAGGGGCGCTGGTTCGCCGGCGGCAGCCGCACCGACCCCCTCCCCCACCTGCGCGCCTGGGACAAGTTCTCGGGCGGCCCGCTCCAGACGGAGCCGGTGCCGCCGCCGGGCCAGTACTCCGTCAGCAAGCGGCTCTTCTACGACAGGCGCCGGATGACGGCTAGGGGCTATTCCCACTCGATGGTGCCGGGCGGCTTCGAGGTGAGGTCGAGCGTGACGCGGTTGACGCCTCGGACCTCGTTGATGATGCGGGCGGAGACGCGCTCCAGCAGGTCGTAGGGCAGACGGGCCCAGTCGGCGGTCATCGCGTCGTCGGAGGTGACGGCGCGGATCACGATCGGATGCGCGTAGGAGCGCTCGTCGCCCTGCACGCCGACCGAGCGGACGACCGGAAGAACGCAGAAGGACTGCCAGAGCTCGCGGTAGAGGCCGGCGGCGCGGATCTCCTCCTGGAGGATCGCGTCTGCCTCGCGGACGATCTCGAGGCGCTCGCGGGTGACCTCACCGCCGACAACGCGGATCGCAAGGCCGGGCCCGGGGAATGGCTGGCGCCAGACGAATCGCTCGGGCAGGCCGAGCTCAGCCGCGACGGCGCGGACCTCGTCCTTGAAGAGCATGCGCAGCGGCTCCACCAGCTCCATCTCCATGTCATCGGGCAGGCCGCCGACGTTGTGGTGGGACTTGATCGTCGCCGCCGCCCTGCCGTCGCCGCCCGACTCGATCACGTCCGAGTAGAGGGTGCCCTGGACCAGGAAGCGGGCGTCCTCGACCTTCGCCGACTCTTCCTCGAAGACGCGGATGAACTCCTCGCCGATGATCTTGCGCTTCGTCTCGGGATCGTCGACTCCCGCGAGGCGGTTGAGAAATCGGTCGGCCGCGTCGACGTGGACGAGCTGGATGCCGTGCTGCTCGCGGAAGGCGGTGACGACCTGCTCGGCCTCGTCCTTGCGCATCATCCCGTGGTCAACGAACACGCAGACCAGGCGGTCGCCGATCGCGCGGTGGACGAGCAGCGCCGCGGTCGCCGAGTCGACCCCGCCGGAGAGCCCGCAGATCGCGCGCGCGTCGCCGACCTGCGCCTGGATCGCGCTCACCTGCTCCTCGATCACGGAGGCCGGCGACCACTTCTCGCGACAGCCGGCGACGTCGCGAAGGAAGCGGGTGAGGATCTCCGTGCCGTACGGAGTGTGAACGACCTCGGGGTGGAACTGAATGCCGTAGAGGCCGCGCTCGGTGCTCTCGAAGGCGGCGACCGGCGACTCGGTGCTGGAGGCGAGAGCCGCGAAACCCGGCGGCGGCTCGAAGACGGTGTCGCGGTGGCTCATCCAGCATTGTTGCTCGGCGGGCAGGCCTTCGAGCAGCTTGCCACCGCCGTCGCGGAGGGTCAGCTGGCTGCGCCCGAACTCGCCCGCAGGCGCCTGCTCGACGCGGCCTCCGAGCTCGTGGACCATCAGCTGCATCCCGTAACAGATGCCCAGCACCGGAATGCCGAGGTCGAGCAGCTCCTTGCGAAGGGCGGGCGCGCCCTCGGCGTAGACCGAGGCGGGGCCGCCGGAGAGGACCAGGCCCTTGGGGCCGCGCTCCTGGATCCGCTCGAGCGGCGTGTCGTGTGGGAGCAGCTCGCTGAAGACGCCGCATTCGCGGATGCGCCGAGCGATCAGCTGGGAGTACTGGCCGCCGAAGTCGAGGACCAGCACCTCCTCCGTCGCCTGCGCCGGCCCGAGCTTGGAGACCTCTCGGAGCTCCGGCTCGGCGCCGGGAACGCTGCGCTCGGGAACGTGGACCCGAGCCTGGGTGTCGTCAGAGGCGGCGCTGGCCGCTTCAGTCATCGCTGACGGCCACCGCCGCCGCGACCGTGGCTCGCCCGTTCGAGCCCATGCCGACCGACTGCTCGCGCTGCAGCTGCTTGCCCTCGGACATCAGGGCGGGCGCGACCATCACCTCGGCCCGGTGGAACTCGGGGATGTCGGCGTACCCGGTGGTCGCCATCGAGGTCCGGAGCGCGCCCATCAGGTTGAAGGTGCCGTCGTTCTCCTGGGCCGGGCCCATCAGGATCTCCTCGAGGGTGCCGTCCTGGTGGGTGGACACCCGGGCGCCGCGCGGCAGCGACGGATGGAAGGTCGCCATGCCCCAGTGGAAGCCACGGCCGGGAGCCTCCTTGGCCCGCGCCAGGGGCGAGCCGACCATCACAGCGTCCGCTCCCATGGCAATCGCCTTGGAGACGTCGCCGCCAGTCCGCATGCCGCCGTCGGCGATCACGTTGCAATAGTTGCCCGTCTCCATCATGTGCTGCCCGCGGGCAGCGGCCACGTCGGCGATCGCGGTCGCCTGCGGCACGCCGATGCCGAGCACGCCGCGAGTGGTGCAGGCGGCGCCGGGCCCGACGCCGACCAGGACGCCGACAGCGCCGGTCCGCATCAGATGGAGCCCGGTGTTGTAGGAGGCACAGCCGCCGACGACACAGGGGACGTCGAGCGCGGCGATGAACTCCTTCAGGTTGAGCGGCTCGGTCTGGGTCGAGACGTGCTCGGCCGAGATCACGGTTCCCTGGATGACGAGGATGTCGAGGCCAGCCTCGAGCGCGACCTCGTGGTACGCCCCGACCTTCTGCGGGGTGAGCGATCCGCAGGCCACCGCGCCGGCAGCCTTGATCTCCTCGATCCGCTTCGCCATCAGCTCCGGCTTGACCGGCTCCGAATAGATCTCCTGCATGATCCGCGTGGCGACCGGCTTGGGCGCGGCGGCGATCTCGTCGAGCTTCTCGTCCGCGTCCTCATACCGGGACCAGATGCCCTCGAGGTTGAGGACGCCCAGCCCACCCAGCTGGCCGATCAGGCCCGCCGTCTTCGGGCTGACGACACCGTCCATCGCCGAGGCGAGCAGCGGCAGCTCGAAGCGATACGGACCGAGGGTCCAGGTGATGTCGATGTCGTCGGGGTCGCGCGTCCTCCGTGAGGGGACGATCGCGATGTCATCGAAGCCGTATGCCCTGCGGCCCTTCTTGCCGCGGCCGATCTCTACTTCCATTGGCTCACCCTACGTTCGTTCGCGGACGAAAAAACCCCGCGTCGCGGGGCCGGAAATGCGGTTCTAGCGGCGTTTCGGAGGTCACACACCAACGCCTCACTGAGGATAACAGCGGTAAACACGCGCCCCTCGAGGGGAACCCCGCTCGGCGCGCGGAAAAGCTAGACCGTCGCCGGCGCTTCGAGCTCTCGCGCCTCGACGCCCGGGAGCAGGCGCTCCACCTCGGCGGGGTCGATGCTGCCCGCGCCGAAGTGCTGCGTGGACTCGGCGCCGCAGGCGACCGCGAAGCGCAGGCATTCCTCCGGAGTGCGCTCGTCGTAGCGCGCCGCGACGAAGCCGGCGAGGAAGGCGTCTCCGGAGCCGACCGTCGCCACCGGCTCGACCGACGGCGCGGTCACCTCGTAGGCGTGCCGCTTCTCGTCGGAGGTGAGCAGCGAGGCAAAGCAGCCCTCAGGCCGGGTGATCACCGCATCGGTGGCCCCGAGCTCGACCAGGCTGCGCAGGCCGAGCAGGGCGTCCTCGCGATCGTTGAACTCGTGGCCGACGGCGCCCTCGGCCTCTCGGGCGTTCGGCGTCACGGCGGATGGCCCCGCCCGGAGCGAGGCAAGCAGGGGCTCCCCCTCGCTGTCGACGATCGTCTCGACGCCGATCGCCTTGAGCTCCTCGACGATTCGCGCCGAGAAGGCGGGCGGCACCGACGGCGGCAGGCTCCCAGCGATGGCGCAGATCCGCGCGCCGCGGGCGAGGTAGAGCAGCTTCTCGAGGAAGCGATCGAGTTCCTCGGAGCTGACGTCGGGGCCCCGCTCGTTGATCTCGGTCTGCTCGCCGGAAGTCGGGTCCACGACCGCGAGGTTGGTTCTGGACTCCCCGGCGATCCAGGTGAAGTCGGTGAGGATGGACTCCTCCGCGAGGCGCTCCATCAACCTCGCGCCAGTGGGCCCACCCGCCAGCCCGGTGGCGATCACCGGCCGGTCGAGGAGCTTCAGCGCACGGGCGACGTTGACGCCCTTGCCGCCGGCGACGGTGCTCGCCTCGACGGCGCGGTGGCGGTGACCCTGGCGGAAGCTGGGGACCGCGACGGTCCGGTCGATCGCCGCGTTGAGAGTCACGGTGAGGATCATTCGGCGCCTCCCTTTCTCTCCGCTCTCTGGCGCCTTCTGCGCATTCGCTCCTCGTGCATCCTGCGCCTCTCTTCCGGGGTCCTCTGTGTCGGGGCCTGACGCCCGCTGCCGTTTTCATCGGCTCGGGGCGTAGCCGCCTCCGGCTCACTCCCTACGTGCCGTCGTCTGATCAGCAGCACACCTAGGAGTATCACGATCGCCCCCACCACCAGGAGAAGGATCGGATTCTTGGCCACGGAGGTCACCTTGTCGAAGGTGGTGGCGGCGCCGACTGCACTGGCGGCCACCAGCGGACTGGCAGCCGCGGGCCTGCCGTCGACGCTGACGGTGACATGCCCAAGCACCTGTCCCTTCTTCACCGCCCCGCTGATCTCGTCGGGCGCCGTGACGCGGGTCGTGACGTGCTGCCCGTGTCGGAGGTTGACCGGGAGCGCACGCTGGGCTACCAGCGAGAGGTGGTCGCTGCGGTAGTCGAGCTTGGGATCGGCGAGCTGCTCGCCCCGGTTGACCGGCTGCACAGGGTGGTAGAGGGAAAAGCCGTATTGGAGGAGCTTCAGGGTGTCGGCGTCGCGAGTCGGCTCGCTCGGAGTGCCGAGCACAGCGGAGATCAGGGTGGTCGAGTCCTGGGTGCCCGAGCCGACCAGGACGTAGCCGGCGCCGAGGGTGTGCCCCGTCTTCACCCCGTTGATCCAGGGGACCGAGTTGAGCAGGGTGTTGCGGGTCGTCACCGTCCGCGGATGGTCGCCGCTGTGGAGTGTGGCGGCCGGAGTGTCGACGATCCGGGCGAAGAGCTTGTCGCGGAGCAGGATCGAGGCGAGGGTGACCAGGTCATGGGCGGTCGAGTAGTTATGAGGGTCGTCGAGGCCGATCGGGTTGGCGTAGCTCGTGTTCGTCAATCCGAGTCGCTGGGCCGCCTGGTTCATCCGCTGAACGAACGCCGGCACCGATCCCGAGACGCCGACCGCCAGCGTCTCGGCCGCATCGGAGGCGCTCGGCAGCAGCAGGCCGTAGAGCAGGTCGCGAACCCGCATTCGCTCACCGGGTCGGAGGCCAAGGGTGATCTCAGCGGAGGCGCTCGGGTGATACACGGGCGCCGCGATCATCTGGTTCGGCTTCAGGTTCTTCAGCGCCAGGTACGCCGTCATCAGCTTCGTGGTGCTGGCGATCGGCAGGCGCTTGTTGGGTGACTTGCTCGCGAGGACGGAGTCGTCGCGCGGATCAACCAGGATCCAGGCCTTCGCGTCGAGCTTCGGGCCGCTCGAGGCGACCGCCGAGGTCGCCGGGCCGACCAACAGGATCGCCAGGACGAGCGCGACGCACGCGCGCACGGACCAGCTTCCCCGCCTGCCGAAGATCCCGGGCACCGTCAGCGCAACGCTATCCGCTGACCCTCGAGCAGGGTCTGCGGATCGATGTTCGGGTTGAGGGCCTGGAGCTTCGCCTGGTCGATGCCGGTCTTGATCGAGATCGCCCCCAGCGTGTCGCCGGGCTGGACGACCCAGACGCCCCTGCGGATCGCCCTCCGCCCGGCCTTGCTGATGTGGGTCTTGTGCTGCGAGTCGCCGTTGCTGCTCCCCCCGCCTCCTCCCGACGTCGCCACCACGGCGACCACCAGGACGACGGCGGCGATCAGGGCCAGCACAGCGAACACGCGGACGAATTGATTCGGCTTGTAGTCCGGCATTCGAGGGATCGCAGGGTACTGCCGACTACCGGACGAGGCTCCAAACTGCCTGCCGCAGCTCTTCGGCCGCTGCCGCCGGATCGTCCGCCCCGGCGATGCTGCGCGCCGCCGCCACCAGCACCGAGGCGGGCCGGCCCGGCGACAACGCCGGACCGAGGTCCTGGGGCTTTCCCCCCTGAGCTCCGATTCCCGGAATCAGGAAGACGGAGTCGGGCATCAGCTCCCGCAGGCGGCCGAGGTGCTGCGGCGCCGTGGCCCCCACCACCGCACCGACGCCGGAGAGGCCAGACGACCCTGCGAGCTTCGGAGCGCTCTCGTTGACCAGGGCGGCGAGCTCCTCGTGCAGGGGGCGGTCCCCCAGTTGAGCGTCCTGAAGGCGCGCCGCGCCCGGGTTGGAGGTCCGAACGAGCAGGAAGATCCCAGCGTCCGCGCCTGCGGCGGCCTCCACCAGGACCTCGATCTCGTCCTCGCCGAGGAGCGGATTGGCGGTGAACGCGTCAGCGCCGAGGCCGGGGACGGCGCCCCAGGGCGTCTCGGTCTCGCCCACCAGCGCCTGGCCGTAGGCCTTCGCCGTAACCGGGACGTCGCCCCGCTTCCCGTCGGCGACCACCAGCAGCCCGGCTCGCTGAGCGGCCGTGCAGACCTGCTCGAGCGCGCGCCAGCCGGGCGCCCCCAGCCGCTCGAAGCAGGCGAGCTGCGGCTTCACCGCCACACAGGCGGGGCCGGCCGTCTCGATCAGGCCGAGGCAGTGCTCGTAGACGGCCGAGGCGGCGCGATCGGCGACATCAGTGAGCGACGCGCCCGGAGCATCCTCGGGAGAGAGAGCCGACGGATCGGGGTCAAGCCCCAGGCACACCTGACTGCGGCGCTCCTCGACGAGCGCCGCGAGCCTGTCCGCGAAAGGCTGCGAGCTAGCCGCCCTTGACCTTCTTCTTCAGGGGGGAGCCCGCGGAGAAGCGCGGCACCTTGCCGCCCTGGATGGAGATCCGCTCTCCGGTGCGCGGGTTCACGCCCTGCCGCGGACCGCGCTCGGCGACCGCGAACTTGCCGAAGCCGGTGAAGTTCACCTCGCCCCCGCCCTGGAGGACGCTGGTGATGGCGTCCAGGACCGCATCGAGCGCCTGGCCGGCCTCCTTCTTGTTGCCGATTCTGCTGTCGCCTGCGAGCACGTCGAGGAACTCAGCCTTGGTCACGTCATCGCCTCCTGGTCATTGGAGTTCGCCGCGAGCCTAACAGCGGCTGCTGAACCAAAATCAGCTCCCACCGATGGCCATCTCTCCGACCAGCATGGGCGCCGTCTTCACCGATCCGCCGAACGGGACCCAGCGGGTCTCCGAGCCCACGGCCTGAACGGCCGCCAGGGTGCCGAGCAGATCGCCGGCGATCGTGAACTCGCGCAGCGGCTCGCCGAGCTCGCCGCCACGGATCGCCCGTCCGGACGCGCCCACCGAGTAGCGGCCCGTGACGGGGTTGACGCCAGAGTGGAGGCCCGCGACCTCCGTGATGTAGACGCCGTCGCCGGTCCGCTCGAGTAGCTGTTCGAGGGTGAGCTCGCCCGGACCGAGGACCAGGTTCGATGGGCTGACCGAGGGTGCCGAGCGATACGAGGAGCGGGCGGCGTTGCCGGTTGAGCGGGCGCCTCCGCGGCGCGCCGTGTAGGAGTCGTGCAGGTAGGCGAGCAGCTTGCCTTCGGCGATCAGCGGCGTCCGCTCGCGCGGAGTGCCCTCGCCGTCGAAGGGCGCGCTGGCGAGGCCGCCGGGATCGATCCCGTCGTCCGCCAGGACGTAGGCGGGCGAGGCGAGTTCGTCGCCCAAGCGGTCGGCGAACGGCGAGCGGCCGCGCTGCACGTCGTCCGCGCTCACGGCGCCGCCGATGAAGCCCGCGAAGCTGGCCGTGACCCGCTCCGAGAGGACCACAGGGCACGTGCGGGACTCGGGCTTGCTCGCCCCGAGCATCGAAGCGGCCTCGTCTCCGGCCTCGGCCCCGATCTCCTCGGGGTCGAGCGCGCCCGGCGAGCGCCCGACGCCGAAGCCCAGCCCGGTCTGGACCTCCGAGTCCTGCGTCGCCATCGCCTGCAGGAACGAGTAGGCGACCGAGGAGCCGAAGCTGCCCGAGACACCGCGCGAGGTGGCGATCGCGGCATCGCCGTCCTCGTCCACGTAGACGACCTCCTCGACGCCCGTGACCCGCTCGTCGCGATCGAGGGCGACGCGCTCGATCCGCTTCGCGAGCTCGATCACGTCGGCGGTCTCGGTCGCGGCCACGGCCGGATCGCGCAGCCCGTCGATCTCGGGCGGCTTCCCCGAGGGATCGGGCGCGACGGAGTTCTCGTCCTCATCGGCGACCCGCGCCGCCCCCGCGGCGGCCTCAGCCAGTTCGGCGAGGCCCGACTCGGAGAGGTCCGTCCCGTACGCGTAGCCCGTGCGGGTCCCGATCCAGGCGCGGATGCCCACGCCACGGCCGCTCGCCTCTGTGAGGCTCTCCACCTCTCCGGCATGCACCCGGACCTCTCGGCTCCGTGAGCCCTCGCTCCAGGCCTCTGCGTCCGTTGCCCCGGCGGATGTCGCCGCCTCCACGGCCCGGCGCGCGACGTCCTCGAGGTCCGCCGCGCTCATACGGCGGTCCCGCCGACGGTGATGCCCTTGATCCGGACGTGCCCCTGGCCGGTGCCGACCGGCGCGGTCTGACCGGCCTTGCCGCAGAAACCCGTCTTCATCTCGAAGTCGTTGCCGACCGCGTCGATCCGCTCGAGCGCCTGCAGGCAGTTCCCGATCAGCGTGGCGCCGCGACAGGGCTTGGTCACCTTGCCGCCCTCGATCAGGTACCCCTCGGAGACCCCGAAGACGAAGTCGCCTGTGGCGGGCTCGACCTGGCCGCCGCCGAAGGAGACCGCGTAGAAGCCCTTCTCGACCTCGGAGATGATCTCCTGCGGGTCCGCGTCGCCCGGCTCGATGTAGGTGTTGGTCATCCGTGGGATCGGCAGGTCCCTGAAGCTCGCGCGCCGTCCGTTGCCCGTGGATGGAACCTCGTCGCGGCGGGCCCGGAGGCGGTCGTATAGGTAGGAGGTGAGCTTGCCCTCCTGGATCACCGCGGTTCGCTGGCAGGGCGTGCCCTCATCGTCGATGGCGCCGGTGCCCCATTCGTGGGGCATGACGCCGTCGTCATAGGCGTTGAGCAGCGGCTGGGCGACCTTCTCGCCCATCCTGCCCGCGTAGACGCTGGCGCCCTTCTGCACGGCGTCGGCCTCGAGGCCGTGGCCGGTCATCTCATGGAAGAGGACTCCGCCGAAGCCACCGCCGACGACCACGGTCATCTCGCCGGCCGGCGCGGGGTCGGCACCGAGCAGCGTGAGAGCCTTGCCGGCCGCCTGGTCGGCGATCCGCGCGGGGTCGCCATCCAGCAACTCGAAGCCGCGGACCTCGCCGAGTGTCTCGAAGCCGGTCTCCACGGTGCCGTCCTTGCGCGCCACCACCTGAACGCCGAGCCGGACGCGCGTCCGGTCGTCGCTCGCCTCCAATCCCTCGGAGTTGAAGATCGCCACCCGGCGGCGGCCCTCGCTGTAGCTGGCCGATGCCTGGGCGACCTCCGGGCCGGCTGAGCGCGCCCGGTCGTCGAGCTCGCGCAGGACCTCGGCCTTGCGGTCCGCCGGGACGCTAGCGGGGTCCACCTCGATCTCCTGGAGCCTGGGCGGCTCGGCCGCCGCCAACGCGAGCGGCGCGGTCGCATCACCGCCGAGCGCCGACGCGAGGCCATCGGCCGCGCCCAACAGGTCCTCCTCGGCGAGGCCGTCGACGTGCGCGAAGCGCGTCACCTCACCGTCGATCACCCGGATGCCCGCGCCGCGCTCGCTGCCCGACTGGGGCCGCTCGATTCGGGACTCGTCGATCGAGAGCGCGAAGCCCTGGCGCTCCTCGCAGAAGAGCTCGGCGAAGTCGCCGCCGCGCGCGAGCGCCCGCTCGAGGACGCGCGCGGCGAGCCCCTCGTCGACCAGGCTCACTTCGCGCTCCTCGCCCGGCCGGGAGGGCCGGCCACCTCGATCACCCGCGATGCCGCGAGGAAGAGGGCCTGGCCCTCCTCCGAGTCCGCCGAGAACGCCGAGCTGCGCCCGCCGGGGTAGTAGGTCCGCGCGAATGGCTTGCGCTGGTGTCGGCGGCGGCGGAGGTAGGCCGCGGCCTCGTCCGCGTAGCCGGAGACCCGGTCGAGCAGGAGGCGATGGGGCTTGGTGGTCATCTGCTCGCCGCCAGCCGCCGAAGCGCGTTTCGCATGTCGAAGATCATCAGCGAGGAGAGAGTGAACCGGTCGGCGACCGCGATGGCGGTCAGCCCGGCCTCCCTGACGCAGAACGCCTCGCCGTCGCCGGTGGCGATGTGCGCGTGGGCCACCGGCTCGGCGCCTGCGGCGTCCGCGGCGGCGATCAGATCTCGGCCCGTCTCTCCCCAGCGCTCAGCGTCGCCGCTCGCTGCGAGCACCTCGCCGCCCTCCGAGAGCACCGCGCAGCCGCGCATCTCCGGTGAGATCTCCTGCAGGTATGCGACCGTCTCACCAGCGTCGGTGAGGGTCGGGGCATCGACGGGGGCCACTAGGTCAAAATAGCGAGCGTGACTCTGCAGCAGGGCTCATGGCTCACAGTCGTCGTCATCTGCGGGATCTCCGTGATCCTCCTGGCGGTCGGCGGGTACACCGGCTACAGCATCGTGGTCGGAGCGGTGGGACTGGCCGCCGCCGTGAACCTGACGTAGACCGGCACCACACTTGGGGAGTTGTTCCGGCATATCCGGAAGAACTCGCCAGATGCGCTGAACGGCGCGATCGGGAGTCAGGCGCGGGGAGAGGCGATTACGTCGAGCTATGCGGTCTGCGGACCCGCTCCCGCTGAACTCGCGGAACGCTCCTCCGACTGCGTTCGTGACGCCATCCGGCCTCAGGCGGATCGGCGAGAACGAGCCGCCCTCCGGTTGGGATTCGAAACTCGTAGTGCCCGTTCGTGAGTGTTACCGCTGGTCCCTTCATTGCTCATTCCTTGGTCGTCCTTGCTGCGCTGTCTGATCGGGATACGGGAACCACCTGCAGCGGGATTCGGAGGTGTGCTCAAGATCACGCTGGTAAGCACAGCGGAAGTCCAAAGCGGCTATTCCGACGGCCCGGCTGGGCGGCAGCGCCGCATGAGATTGCGAATAGGATCGCTCTCAGTGGCGCGGGATGCATGCTCGCGCCGAGAGAAGAGTGGTCATGAAGAGACTCAGGGGAGAAGCCATCGCCCGCGATGGTGGTTTCAATCATCGCGCTGGTCTTTGCGCTCGCCGGAAGTGCCGCGGCCGGCGTTGCGACGATCAGCGTGCTCGGCAAGAAGGAGAAGAAGCAGACCAGGAACATCGCGGATAGTGAGGTCAACAAGCTTGCGCCGGGAACCATCGCGACGGTACCGCCGTTCCGAGCCGTGTAGCCGCTGCTTTCCATGCAACGCAGCGGTGCTGCTTTTCGTCCAAAGCAGTAGTCGCCGAGCGTCAGAGCTTCTTCTTCAGCTTCACTTTCACGGACTGAGTGCTGGGGTCGCCGCCGGTCGGCGTGTAGGTCACGGCGAGGTTGAGCTTCACCTTGCCCTTCTGGTTGAGCTGCTTCTTCTTCTTTCCCTTTGCCTTGATCAACAGCTGCGCCTGACCCGCCCCGACCGACTTGCTGATCACCGCCCGGCCGGCGGAGGAAGCCTTGACGCCATTGCCTGAGCCCGTCAGCTCCCCAGGGTTGGGGACGTTGACAGTGAGGGTGGCGGTGCCCTTCTTCTGGTTGCGGGTGATCTTGCCGAGGGTGACAACGTTGGAGGGCTTGACGAAGACGGCAAAGACGAAGTCGAAGATCGGCTGCTCGGCCATGAATGGGCCGCCCGAGGCGCTGAAGAACTCCTGGCCCGGGCAGGGATTGTCGGACCGGTCTCGGAGGGTGTACGACTCCCCTGTCCGGGTGATCAGCAGGCCGAGCTGCTGGCCGGCGACGACGCTTGCGGGCGACGCGAACAACCCGACAATCCTTGAGTCGCCATCGGGCACCGACGCATTGGCGATCGTGGTGGAGGCGAGCACGTTGTTGGTGGGAGTGCCCGACCCATCCGTGGTCACGATCTGCATCACCCAGTCCGCGGCCCCTCCCGCCTTGCTGATCTCGGTCTCCCCGCGGACCAGGCTGCCCGTTCTCTGGGGGGTGAACGTCTGGACGTCCCGGTCACCCGGGTCAGGATCCGTCGCAGTGTTGGGAGGTCCAGGGCAGTTGGCATCGAGGAGGCCCTGGGCGGGTGCGGAGCCGGCAGCCAGGAGAAGGGCCACGGTGCCAGTGAGGAGGGCGACTGCGGCCTTGCGCTTCAAATGGCGCCGTCCCCGAGCGGGCGGGTGGAGCTGTGCTCGACGAACCCTCGACGCATCCCTCTCTCTCTCTATCTACACGCGTCGTGGCCAGCCTAGTGTCTGCTAGCCGGCTGTGCAAGGCGGCGAGGTCGGCTTCAATGCCTTGAGGAAGGCCCGGGTAACAGCGGGCGCCTCTCCGTACTCCTGCCGTCCAGCGCTGCCTGCTCTGGCGGCGCCAGCGGCGAAGCTGCCCGCTCAGTAGCTCGCCATGGTGTGCCGCTTTCCATGCAAGCAGAACTACTGCTTTTCGTCCAAAGCAGCTACTCCGACAGCCCGGCGGCTTCGAGGGCGCTTGCGCGATCCGGATGGACCCTTCCTTCGATGATCTTGCCGTTCTCGAAGGTGAAGACAATGACTTCTTCCAAGTCAACCGAAAGGCCGCTACCCCGACCCGTGCCAGTCCAGCGTTGCACGCAGATGACCTTGTCGCCGGCGTCCATCAACTCATCTATCTCCGAATGAAAGTCAGGGAACTCCGCCAGGTAGGACATCAACGAGGTGCGGACCTGATCGAGACCACGGAGCACTTCGGCGGTGTCAAGCGGGGTCCCGGGCTGCTCGTAGTAAAGGACTTGTGGATCCCAGAGTTCGAGCGCGCGATCCAGGTCACCGTCGTTGAATGCCTTATTGGAGCGGCGTAGTGCCTCGACGTTCTCCTCCGACATCGCCTAATCCCCGAGCCCGGCGGCTTCGAGGGCGTCCTGCCAGGTGCGGAAGCCGTCGATTCGAACGATCTTGCCGCCTTCGATCTGGAAGCGGACCGCGAACTCCTGGTCGAGCTCCGTGTGGCTGGCGCCGCCCCTCAGCTGGGCGCGCCCCAGCCACAGGACCGAGTCATCCAAATCGCGAGCCTCGTGCTCCTCGAGCTCGAACACCTCCCATGCTTCCCAGGTCGCGGCGAACCCGTCTGAGACCTCATCGCGGCCTCGGTAGAGGGCGCGTTCCACCGCAGCGGGACCGACCGGCGCCCATTCGATCCCGGGATCGAAGCTCTCGGTCATTGTCGCCAGGTCGCGGCGATTGAAGGCTTGAATCACTTGCCTCGCCGCCTCGATGTTCTCCTCCGACATCGCCTACTCCGACAGCCCGGCGGCTTCGAGAGCCTGCGCTCTGTCGCGAAACATGCGCTGCCGGACGATCTTCCCTGCTTGGAGTGTCCAAACGCTGAACGTCTCCTCAGAAACCTCGACCCCGCTGCCCTTACCGCGCCCATGTTGCCAACCGCAGGCCAGGACCTCATCGCCATGGTCGATCAACTCGCGAAGCTCGAAGCGGAAGTCAACCCAAGCGCCGAGCCAGCCCGCCAAAGCGTGTCGCACCCCCTCGCGTCCGCGAACCCCTTCACTACTCCCTGGAGCTTCCGGCGGACCGAACCACTCGATGTCTTCGCGAAAGGGCTCTAAGGCCACTTCGAAGTCGCCCCGTTGCCAGGCCTCATAGACGCCTCGCACGATCTCGACGTTCTCCTGCGACATCGCCCACGCAGTATCCCGCGGCCACGCGCGAACCGCTGCTTTCCATGCAGAGCGGCGGTGCTGCTTTTCGTCCAAAGCAGTTATCGGGGTGGTCTACACGGACGGCGGCCACGGTGCCTCCGATGCCGATGGGATGTGTGAGCAGGATGCCATCAAAGGCCAGATAGGCTGACCCGCCAGATAGCGGTCATCAGGCAACTAACAGATCGGAAGCGAGGATGAGCGCACTGCGCTCATCGCGTTTGGGCGCGTCGGCCCCGGTATTGGTTGGGGCGGGGGTAGCGCTGGCCGCGGTTGCCGGTGCCCTCTACGCCTTTGGCACACAGCACACCCCCGACTACACGACCTCGCTCTTCGGCCAAACCGGACAGGACACCTTCAAGCTCAAATCGTGGCTCGCGACCGGTGTCCTCGTCTTCGCGGTCGTCCAGCTCGGCCTGGCACTCTGGATGTACGGGCGGCTGCCCTGGATCGGCGTTGCCCCGCCGAACGTCGGTCCGCTCCACCGGGCGATCGGCGCCCTTGCCATCCTGCTGACGATCCCGATCGCCTACCACTGCGCCTTCGCGTACGGCGTGCAGACGAAAGTCGACACCCGCGTAGCGGTTCACTCCATCGCCGGCTGCTTCCTCTACGGCGCCTTTGTGGCGAAGATCGTCCTGGTGCAGTCGCCGCGCTGGCGGGTGCCGGGTTGGGCGCTGCCCATGGTCGGCGGAACTCTCGTCGTCGTGGTCGCCGTTCTCTGGTACACGAGCGCGCTCTGGTATTTCAACGACTTCCAGCTTCCCTGACACTGAGCTGGATGTTCCGCCTCGGCTCTCCTCCATGCGAAGCGGATAGCCGCTTTTCGTCCAAAGCGGCTACTTGGGCCGAGGGGGCCGAACTGCCGCTAGCGCACTGCCGGCCCCTCCCCGTGGTAACCACGGAGGCCGGCACGAACTTAGGCTGGCACGCTCTGTGGGGCGAGTTCCAGTGTTGGAGGTACCGAGGGACTGATGAGACGCCTAGTGATTGCCATCTTCGTCTCGCTTACCGCCGTAGCACTGATCGGGGCGGTCCAGGCGGCCACCCAGGATCCGGCCACCGCGCGTGCCGATACGGCCACGCCCGGTCAGTTCCTGGTGACGGGCCAATCGGCGATCTTCGATCCCGCCACGGGACAGGTCTCGTTCAAGCTGATCTTCAACCGGCCGCCCGACTTCCAGACGGTCGACTCGATCGGGCGCCAGGCGGACTCGTTCCAGTACTTCATCGTTGGAGATCCGGGTCTGCACTATCCGAGCAACTACGACGCGATCATCCGTGGCGAGGAGCTTCACCTCGACCCGAGCGTGCTGCGGATTAGGAACTCGCATCCCACGGACCCAACCGTCCCGCCCTCGGTCTCGGGAGGATGGGGGACGACACGCGGCGTGGTTCCCTACCGCCTGGACGGGAACGTGCTCACCTTCTCCACGCCCCTCAGCATGGTCAGCGACCACAGCTCCGATGGTCACTTCTCTTACGACTTGGAGCCTTACCAGTACGGCGGCCTGACCCAGCATTTCCAGGGCCTCGAGTCCCTGATCAGACCCGAGTGCAACGGCAAGCCGGCGACGATCATCGGTACGGACAGCCACGTCCAGACACCGCCGGCCGTCGGTGACGAGCTCAGCGGCGATGACCAGCTGAGGGGAACCCCCGCCGCAGACGTGATCGTGGCGCTCGGTGGCAACGATCAGATCTCCGGCCTCGGCGGCAACGACCTGATCTGCTCCGGTGCAGGCAACGACACCGTGGAGGGCGGAAAGGGCAACGACACGCTCAAGGGACGAAAGGGCAAGGACCTGCTGCACGGCCAGTCGGGCAAAGACGTCCTCAAAGGCGGTGACGGCAGCGACGTCCTCAAGGGCGGCAAGGGCAAGGACAAGCTCTACGGCGAGAAGGGGAACGACACCCTGAAGGGCGGCCCCGGGAAGGACAAGCTCAAGGGCGGCCCGGGGAAGGACACGGAGATCCAATAGCGGAGCGCCGCGAGGGAAGTGCCGCTTTCCATGCAAAGCAGCGGTCTGAAAACACACCTCTGAGCGTCTACGGGGTGCTAGCCCGCGCGGAACGCGCTGGGAGACTCCGCCGGGTCCCGGCGCGAGCTCTCCGGCTCCACGTGGATCAGCACCTCGGCATCGCCGAGATCGGACTCGATCGCGTCTCGGAGCCGGTGAGCGACCTCATGGGCGTGCTCGAGTGTCGTGCCGGCCGCGAACTGAACGTGCATGTCGACATAGGTCCGGCGGCCCGTCGTCCGCGCGCGGAGCTTGTGGTACCCCACGACCTCGGGAGCGTTGGCGCGAGCTCGTGCGATTGCCGCCTCGACGCGGTCCATCTCCTCAGGAGGCGGAGCCACGTCCACCAGCACTCCGGTCGATCGGCGCAGCAGGCGCACCCCCGTCACCACGATCACGCCGGCCACGATGATCGCCACGACCGAGTCGATCGCGTTCGCACCGGTGATCTGGACCAACACCAGGCCGGCCAGGACTCCGGCCGAGGTGAAGGCGTCGGTGCCCAGATGCGCCGCATCTCCCGCCAGGGCAGGGGAGTTCTGCCGCTTGGCCTCGCGCGAGAGGAACCGGGAGACTCCGACGTTGGCCAGGCCGGAGAAGGCGATGACGGCGATGCCGAGGCCGAGCTGATCAACCGTCGCGCCGGTCGACAGGCGGTTGACCGCCTCATACACGATCACACCGGCGCCGACGAGGATCAGCATCGCCTCGATCGCCGCGCCGACGTTCTCCAGCTTCTCATGGCCATAGGGGTGATCGACGTCGGCGGGCTCGTCAGCCTTGCGGACCGACACGAAGGCGACGACGGACGCGATCAGGTCGATCATCGAGTGGAGCGCCTCGCTCAGGATCGCGACGGAGCCGGTGATGGCGGCCGCCGCGAGCTTCAGGGCGATCAGCGCGGAGTTGGAGGCGATCGAGACCGCGGCCGCGCGCGGCTTGGTGATCCCGCTTCCGGCCACGGGGCTCCGCGGGCTCACGGCGTCACCTCGATTCCAAGGTGGGAGGCGAGCTTGCGCGCCGCCCTGCCGCGGTGGCTGATCGCGTGCTTCTCCTCGGGCGCCAGCTCGGCCATGGTGCGGTCGTCATCCGGACCGGTGTCATCCGGGACGAACGCCGGGTCGTAGCCGAAGCCCCCCGTCCCTCGCGGCTTCTCCGCGAGAGCCCCCTCGCAGCGGCCCTCGAACAGCGATTCCGAGCCGTCCTCGTCCACCATCGCGATCGCGCAGACGTACGCCACCCGCCGGTCCTCGCCCGCGCCGACCTCACGCAAGAGCTTCGCCAGGTTCTCCTCGTCGGTCGCGTCCTCGCCGGCATACCGAGCCGATCGCACACCGGGCCGGCCGTCGAGCCCGCGGGCCTCGATCCCGGAGTCGTCGGCGATCGCGGTCCGGCCGGTCGCCGCATGGGCCGCCCGCGCCTTGCCCAGGGCGTTCTCCGCGAAGGTGTCGCCGGTCTCCGGCGGGAGCACGACCTCCTCCGGCAGGGGATCGATCTCGATCCCGGGCAGGGCCTCGCGGAGCTCACGCAGCTTGTGGTCGTTGCGGGTGGCTAGGACGAGAGCAGACATCGCCGCTCAGATCATCCGTGATCCGCGCTCAGGCCGGGAGCGAACCGAGCGCGGATTCCTGCGCCTCGCGCAGCTTCGCGATCCCGCCCTCCGCCAGCGCGAGCAGTTCATCGAGGGAGGCGCGAGAGAGCGGGGTGCGCTCCGCGGTGGCCTGCACCTCCACCAGTCCACCATCGCCGGTCATTACTACGTTCGCGTCGACCTCGGCGGTCGAGTCCTCGCTGTAGTCGAGGTCGCAGAGCGCCCGGCCGTCGACCATCCCGACACTCACCGCGGCGACCGACTGGTTGAGCGGCATCGTCTCGAGCTTGCCGGCGTCGACCAACTTCTCAAGAGCGTCACAGAGAGCGACGAATCCGCCCGTGATCGCGGCGCAGCGGGTGCCGCCGTCCGCCTGCAGGACGTCGCAGTCCACGTAGACCGAGCGCTCGCCGAGGGCCATGAAGTCGACCACCCCGCGCAACGACCGGCCGATCAGCCGCTGGATCTCCACCCCGCGACCATCCTGCTTGCCGCGGCTGATGTCGCGGGCCTTGCGATCGCCCGTCGAGGCGGGCAGCATCGCGTACTCGCCGGTGACCCAGCCCCGGCCCCTGCCCTCCATCCAGCGCGGCACGCTGTCACTCACCGACGCGGTGCAGATGACGCGCGTCTCGCCCTGGCTGATCAGCGCCGACCCGTCGGCGGTCCGGACGAAGCCCGGCTCGATCGTCACCGGGCGAAGGTCGGCGGGGGCGCGGTCGTAGCTGCGGCTGGCGGCCATCGCGCCAGTCTGCCATCGACCGCGCCCAAAGACCTGCCGCCTTACTTGAAGGAAACCTGGCCGACCGCCTCGCGGATCTTGTCCACGATCGTCTGGGCGAGCTCCACCCCCTGCTTGCCCTGAAAGCCCTTCATCGCCGCGACCATTCCGACCATCAGCAGCGCGACCAGCAGGATCAGTCCCACGTACTCGACGGTTCCCTGACCGCTCCCGGTCGGGAGACCCGCCAGCCGCCGATAAAGAAGTTCTCGCATCTGCAACCTCCTCCTCGAGCTCGTTTCCAGAAGGCTCGCCCGAAGCGGCGAACGGAACAAGACGGGGGAGTCTCCGAAGGCAAACGGCCCCGCGCCGACATCGCTCCGGCCTGCACGTCGCGTAGAGTCCCGCCCCGATGACCGAGCGCCAACACGAAGGCGCCAAGGTGGATCCCGACGAAATGCGAGCGGGCGCCCCGAGCGTCGCGGCCGAGGACCCGGCCAACCGCGAGCGCGACCCGCACATGAAGCAGGCGATCGACGCAGCCCGCCGCGAGGCCGAGGAGCGCGCGACCGCGGAGATCCTCGCGCTGGAGGAGGACCTTGAGAAGGAGCGTGAGCGCGCGGCCAGGTCCCTCGAGGAGCTTCAGCGCCGGCTCGAGGAGGCCGAGACCCGCTCCGCCGCTGAGGTCACGGTCACCGACGCGAGGGAGCGGGATCGGGGCGAGCTGGAGCACCGGATGCTGGCGCGGGAGAAGGAGCTGATCGCCGAGCGCGACGAGGCCGCCGCCGCCCTGAAGGACGCCCGCGAGCGCCTCGAGCGCACCGAGAGGAGCGCGGCGGAGGGCGGCGATCAGGCCCACGCGGAGGCGGAGCGCAGGGCCGGCGAGGAGGCCGACCGCCGCATGCGCGAGCACACCGAGCGGCTGCAGGCCCAGGTCGCGACGATGGAGGCCGAGACCGAGTCACGCATCCAGGCGGCTGTCGAGCAGGCACGCGGGGAATCCCGCGCGGAGATCGAGCGCGGCATCCGTCGCAAGCTGGAGCAGGAGCTCGCCAAGCGGATCGCCGACATTCGCTCCGACGCCGACGAGCGGGCGCGCGAGGAGGTCGACGGCGCCCGGCGCGCCGCCGAGCATCGCTTCCGCTCGGAGCTCAAGAGCCGCGAGCAGGCTCTGGCCCGCGAGCGCGAGGCCGCCACCGAGGCAGCCGGCGCCGCCGAGCGCCGCCTCGACGAGATCGCTCAGCAGATCGACGACGCCGGTGAGCGCGTGGATGCCGACCTGCGGCGGGTGCAGGCCGAGTCCGACGCCAAGATCGCCGACGCCATCGCCAAGGTCGAGGCCGACACCCAGGCCCGGGTGGAGCGTGAGGCCGCGCGTCGCCTCGCCGAGCAAGAGAAGACCCTCCACGCGGAGGCCGAGGAACGGGTGCGCATAGCCGGCGAGTCGGCCCGCAAGGCGACCGAGAGCGGCCTGATGGGAGAGCTCGACACCCTCCGCAGCCAGCTCGAGGAGGAGCGCTCGTCACGCGAGCAGCTGGTCCAGGAGGCCGAGAGCCGGGCAAAGCGCGCGGAGAAGAGGGCCGAGGACCTGGAGAGCGCCCGGCTCGAAACCGAGGCCGAGGCCCGCGGCGCCGCCGCGGAATGGATCCGCGGCCAGGTCGGCGAGCTCCGCAATCAAGGGGAGGACGAGGCCGAACGGCGCTTCGCCGAACGTGAGCAGGAGCTGGCCACCGAGCTGGAGGGGGCCGGCCGCGCCCTGCGCTCGGCCGAGCACCAGCTCCGCGAGGCCGAGGGCCGCGCCGAGTCCGCGGAGGCCAAGCTCGGCGATGTGGCCGACGAGGACCGCAGGAAGGCCACTGAGGAGCGCGAGGGCCGCTTCCGGGCGCTCGAAGACCGGATCAAGTCCGTGACGGACCGGGCGGGCAGCGCCCAGGCGCACGCCGCCTCGGTCGGCATCGAGCTGCCGGCGCCGGACCAGGGAGAAGCCGTGGTCGAGAAGTCGCAGGAGGCCGGTGACGAGCAGAGCACCGACGAGCAGGACGCGGTGAAGCCCGACTCCGCGCCCCGGGGCTTCCTGGCCAAGCGCCGGGCGCGGCGAGCCGAGAAGGCGGTTGCGAAGGAGAAGGAGGCGCCCCCCACGGAGAGCAGCACGCGCTCGACACAGGCGAGAGCGGAGACCGCTCGCTCACGCCGCGGCGGCCCGGTCGACGTCAACAAGGCGAGCTTCGAGCAGTTCCGCGAGCTCGGGATGTCCCTGACACAGGCGACGCGGCTGATCGCGTACCGAGAGCGCCATCAGGGCTTCGCATCGGTGGACGAGCTCGAGGCGGTCCCGGGGATCCCGAAGAAGCTCCTCAACGAGATCAGGGATCAGCTCAGCGCTTGAGGAGCTCCGCCTAGTCCGGGGCGGCCAGTACGGGCCAGTGGCGCGCCAGGCGCTTCCGGTAGGCAGCTGCCGGCGCGGCCGGCGCCTCACGCGGTGCACGCTCGTCCCCGGCGGCATCGAGCGTCGCCACGACGCCGCGCGCCAGCGCCGCAAGCGAATAGCCACCCTCGAGGCAGATGAGCAGGGGGATGCCCAGCTCGCCCGCGAGGTCGCGCAGCGTCGCTGCCATGTCGGCGTAGGCGGCGTCGTCGAGCTCGCAGTTGGCGAGTGGGTCATCGCGGTGCGCGTCGTAGCCCGCCGAGATGCAGAGCAGCCCCGGCCGCCACTCGCGGGCGATCGGCGCGACCACGTGCTGGGTCAGCGCCAGGAACTCGTCCGGGCCGCTCCCGGGCGGGACCGGCAGGTTCACCGTGTACCCCTCCCCCTCGTCGCTGCCGAAATCGGTGGCGGCGCCGGTTCCCGGGTAGAGCGGGCTCTGGTGGATGCTCGAGTAGAGAACCTCCGAGGACCCATAGAAGATCGCCTCGGTCCCGTTGCCGTGGTGGACGTCCCAGTCGAGGATGAGCACGCGCTCCGCGCCGCACTCGGCGATCGCGTGAGCCGCCGCCACGGCGACGTTGTTGAACAGGCAGAAGCCCATCGCCTGGTCCCGCTCGGCGTGATGGCCCGGTGGGCGCAGGCCGCAGAAGGCAAACCCTCCCTCGCCCATCAGGCGCTCGGTCGCGTGGACGGCCCCGCCCGCCGCATGCAGCGCCGCCTCCCACGAGCCCTCGCTGGCCACCGTGTCGAGGTCGATCATCCCTCCGCCCTTCGCGGACAGGGCCTCGATGGTGTCCACGTGGGCGGCGCCGTGAACGCGCTCCAGCTGCTCGCGGGTCGCCGCCGGAGCCTCGACCCGCTCGAGCCCGAGCCAGTCGCGCTCGGACATCGCCTCCTCGATCGCCGTCAGCCGCCTGGCATTCTCGGGATGGCCTCCCGTGTCGTGCCGGAAGGAGCTCGGATGTCGCAGATAGAGGCCTCGGATCAGCGCACAGTACGGTTCACCGCGCGATGACGCCGGGCGACCGATTCGACGTCGTGGTGGTGGGCGGGGGCGCCGCCGGGCTGTACTCGGCCCTGACCGCCGCCGACGCGGGGTCCCGCGTAGCGATGGTGTCCCGGAAGCCGCTCAGCGAGAGCTCCAGCTTCTGGGCCCAGGGCGGGCTCGCCGCCGCGATCGGGGCCGACGACTCCCCGGAGCAGCACGTCGAGGACACCGTCGCCGCCGGGCGCGGGGCATGCCGGCGGTCGGCCGCCGAGCTGCTCGCGCACGAGGCGCCCGGCGTCGTCCGGGAGCTCCAGCGCCGCGGGGTCCACTTCGACCTCCTCCCGGACGAGAGCCTCTCACTCGCCCTGGAAGGCGGTCACTCCCGGCGGCGGATCGTCCACGCGGGCGGCGCGGCGACCGGCAGGCGGATCACCGAGCGGCTCGCGGAGATCGCCGCAGCGTGACGAGCGAATCGAGGTGATCGAGAAGACCTCGGCGGTCGCCCTCTGGGGCGATGGCGAGCGCTGCTTCGGCGTGCTCACCGATCGCGAGCCGCTCCACGCCAAGGCGACGATCTTCGCCACCGGGGGCGCGGCCGCCCTCTGGGCGAGGACCACCAATCCCTGGGGCGCGATCGGCGCAGGGCCGGTGATGGCCCACGCGGCAGGGGCTGAGCTTGCCGACCTGGAGCTCTGCCAGTTCCACCCGACGGCTCTGTCTGCGCCCGGCACCGATTCGGACGGGCTCCTCGTCACGGAGGCCGTCCGCGGCGAGGGTGCGACGCTGCTCGGCGCAGGCGGCGAGCGCTTCACCGACGAGCTCGCCCCCCGCGACGCCGTCACCCTGGCCGTCCTCGACCAGATGAAGAGCGACGGCTCCGACCACGTCTATCTCGACATGCGCGAGCTCAGCGAGGCCCGCTTCCCGAGCGTCTTCGCCTCACTGCGCGAAGCCGGCTTCGATCCGACCCAGGAGCCGATCCCGGTCTCCCCCGCCTCCCACTATGTGATGGGCGGCATCGCCACCGACCTGGAGGGGCGCTCCTCGCTGCCGGGCCTGTTCGCGGTCGGCGAGTGCGCGGACACCGGGCTGCACGGGGCCAACCGCCTGGCCTCGAACTCGCTCACCGAGTGCTTCGTCCTCGGCGCCAGGGCGGCGCGGGCGGCATCGGCGGAGCCAGGGGCCGCGCGAGCCCCGGAACCCCCGGAGTGGCGCTTCGATCCGCCCCTCGCCGAGACCAGGCAGGCGGTCTGGAGGCTCGCGGGGCCGCTCAGGCGCCGGGAGGAGCTCGAACGGCTGCTTGACGACCCCTACCCGCTCGCCCGGCTGATCGCCCGATTCGCGCTCGAGCGCGAGGAGTCGCGCGGATCGCACCGCAGGCTCGAGTTTCCCGAGCTGAACCCGGAACTCGACGGCCTGCACATCGTCTGCAGCGGCGATGAGCTCGCCTGGCAGGCGTGGGAGTAGGCAGGCGCCTACTCAAAAGCACTGTTCTGAGCCTACTTAATACTACTTAATAGGTGCTTAACCCAAAAATTGGGTAGACCGTGGTTCAATCAGCGTCGCCTGGAGGGTCCGAGGGCAGGAAGAGCCCGAGGACGAGGCTTCAGGGGGGTAAGGAGAGATCACGGATGTATCAATTCAGTCGTTCCATCTACAGGGACCTGGCTCCTCGCATCGACACCTCCGAGGGTGTGGAGAGGACGTTCGCGGCCCGGCAGAACCTGCTGGAAGCCTGCGAGGCCACCATTCAGCGGCTCGTTTCTGATCGCCGCTACTTCGCCCGCCCGGCGAAGACCCTGTTCACCGAGGTGCGCGAGTACTTCGCTCTTGCCGAGCAGGTACGCGTCTACATGGTCATCGAGCGGCACATCGGGCTGATCGAGGAGTTCCTCGACTCACTGCCCGCGGATGTGACGCTGGACGGCCAGGAGAGAAACTGTCAGGCCAGCACTCGCAAGGGCACACCCTGCCAGCGTGAGCCGCTGCCGGGGATGGATTACTGCCCCTCGCACAAGCATCTCGAGGAGACCTTCGAGATGCGCGAGGTCGAAGCAGCCGCGGCATAGCGGTCACCAGGCCGCTCCACTTTGGAGCGAAGGGCGAAGCCCGGAGCGACTTATGTGGGGCGGCCGCCTGTGACCGCGGCTATGTGGCGAAGCCGTGTTGCCGCTGAGGCCCCGGGCTTCCCCGGGGCCTCAGCTGTGCTCCACCTCACACTGCCGGCGGCATCTCGCGCCGCGTCCGCGCCGTAGGTTCCTCTGTTCGATCAACCACCGAGCAAAGGAGTGCCGATGTCGAAGACCTGGGAGCGAGCGTTCAGCGCCCTGTACGACCCGCTGCTGTGGGTCGGGGAGCGCGCCGGGATGGCGAAGCGGAGGCGGGAACTGCTCGCGGAGGCCAACGGGCGTGTGCTGGAGCTCGGGGCTGGGAGCGGGCTCAATCTTCCGTACTACCCCGAGGAAATCGAGGAGCTCACTCTGTCGGAGCCCTCGGCCCCGATGGTCACCAAGCTCAGGCGGCGCCTGAGGAAGGTGAACCGCGAGGGCCGACAGGGCCAGGTGGTCGTGGCGACCGCCGAGGAGCTTCCGTTCGACGACGACAGCTTCGACACCGTGGTCTCCACGCTCGTCCTCTGCACCGTCGACGACCCGCGACGGGCGATCGAGGAGACCGCGCGGGTGCTCAGGCCGGGAGGCAAGCTCCTCTTCCTGGAGCACGTCCGCGCCGACACCCGGCGCCTCGCGCGCTGGCAGGACCGGCTCCATCGCCCCTGGCACGCGTTCGCCGCGGGGTGCAACGCCAACCGCCCGACGGTGGACATGCTGCACGAGAGCCCGCTCAGCGTCGAGGCGGTCGAGCGAGATCGCTGGTCGTGGATGCCGGCGTTGGTCCACCCCCTGGCGTTCGGCAGCGCGCAGGCCTAGCGGTCACCAGGCCGCTCCACTTTGGAGCGAAGGGCGAAGCCCGGAGCGACTTATGTGGGGCGGCCGCCTGTGATCGCGGCTTTATGGCGAAGCCGTCCCCAGATAACTTCACGGCATGCTCCTGGGCGTGGATGTCGGCGGGACCTTCACCGACGCCGCCCTGCTCGACGGCGACCGGCTTCACACGGCGAAGGTCCCGAGCACACCCGAGGATCAATCCCGCGGTGTGATCGCCGCAGTCGATGAGGTCCTCAATCGGGCCGGCGCCCGCGCCGGCGACGTCGAGGGCTTCACCCACGGCATGACCGTGGGCACCAACGCCCTGCTCGAGGAACGCGGAGCCCGGACCGCGCTCGTCGCCACGCGCGGCTTCGCGGACCTGCTCGACATCGGCCGCCAGAACCGGCCGAGCCTCTACCACCCCTGCCGCGGACGCCCACCGTCGCTGGTCGCGGTGGGCGATCGGGTCGAGGCCGCCGAACGGGTGGGAGCGTCCGGGGTGATCGAGGAGCTCGCGGACGAGGAGGTGAAGCGGCTGGTGGGCGAGCTCGGCGAAATGGAGATCGAGTCGATCGCCGTCTGCCTGCTGTTCGCCTTCCGCGATTCGTCGCACGAGCAGCGCATCGCCTCGGCCCTGCGCGAGGCGCTCCCCGGCGTTCACGTGTCCGCCTCGCACGAGGTCCTGCCGGCGTTTCGCGAGTACGAGCGCTTCTCCACCACCGTCATCGACGCCTATCTCTCCCCTCTGCTCGGCCGGTACCTGACCGGCCTCGCCGGGGCGTGTCGCGAGCGCGGCCTGCCCGAGCCTGAGGTGATGCGCTCCTCCGGCGGCACCGCCGAAGCTGCGGAGGCAGCCAGGGCGGGGGCCTGGAGCGTCCTCTCCGGCCCGGCGGGCGGAGCGGTCGGCTCCGCGCTGCTCGCCAAGGCGGCCGGCACCCCCGACGCGATCGGGCTGGACATGGGCGGAACCTCATGCGACGTCTGCGTGGTCGATGGCGGCGAGGTGCGGCGGACCGACTCCCGTGAGATCGACGGCCGCCCGATCCAGCTGCCCATGGTCGACGTGCACACGGTCGGAGCAGGCGGGGGCTCGATCGGCTGGCGGGACGCGGGCGGGGCGCTCCGAGTCGGACCTCGCTCCGCGGGGGCCGAGCCCGGCCCCGCCTGCTACGGCCGCGGGGGCTCCGAGCCGACGGTCACCGACGCCGACCTGCTGCTCGGCTACCTCTCCCCCGAGTCAGAGCTCGCCGGCGGCGTCGCCCTGGATCTGGAATCCGCGCGCCGAAGCGTCCTCGAGCTGGGTGCCGGCCTCGGCCTCGACGAGATCGAAACGGCCGAGGGAATCGCGCGGGTGGCGAACCAGGAGATGATCCGAGCGCTGCGAGTGGTCACCGTCGAGCGGGGGGTCGACCCGCGCGACCACGCGCTGCTGCCGTTCGGCGGTGCCGGCCCGATGCACGCCGCGGCGCTGGCGGCGGAGCTCGAGATCTCGACGATCGTCTGCCCGCGCGCAAGCGGGGTTCTCTCGGCACTCGGCCTGATCGCGGCGGGTCGGCGGCGAGACACGGCCCGGACCGTCCTGCTCTCCGGCGACGAGCTCGGCGCTGAGCGCATCGCCGCCGAAGTGGACGCCCTGGCCCGGCCGCTGCAGGCGGGCATGGAGGGCGCGGAGCTGGAGGTGGTCTACGAGCTGCGCTACCGGGGGCAGGCATTCGAGCTGCCGATCCCCGGCCCGCCCAGGCCGGACCCGGCTCGCCTCGCCGAGGACTTCGCTCGCGAGCACGAGGCGCGGTACGGCTATCGCGATCCAGAGGGGACCCTGGAGCTGGTGACGATCCGCGTCGCGGCCTTCATGCCGGGACCCGAGCCGCGGCCGCGGGCCGCGGGAGACGGGAATCTGGCCGAGAGCGAGCGCCGGGCCCGCTTCGACGGCGAGTGGGTGGCCACGCGGGTCCTCCGGGGCGAGCCCGAGGCCGGCTTCGAGGCCGAGGGGCCATGCGTCTTCGAGCTGCCCGAGGCCACCCTGGTCCTGCCGCCCGGATGGAGCGCTCGGGTGGATGAGGCCGGGACGGTCACGGCGGTGCGGCGATGAGCCTCGATCCGGTCGCCCTGCAGGTGATGACCGGCGCGCTGCGGGCCGCGTGCGACGAGATGGGGGCTGTGCTGATCCGCTCCGCCCACTCGCCCAACATCACCGAGCGGCACGACTGCTCGACCGCCCTCTTCGACCCGGCCGGGGAGCTGGTGATGCAGGCCGAGCACATCCCGGTGCATCTCGGATCGATGCCGGACGCCGTCGCGGCGATCGTCGGGGAGGAGCACCGCGACGGCGAGCTCTGGATCCTCAATGACCCCTATCGAGGCGGCACCCACCTGCCCGACATCACTCTGATCTCGCCCGTCTTCCACGACGAGGAGTTGATCGGCTTCTCGGCCTCCCGCGCCCATCACGCGGACATCGGCGGCCCCACGCCCGGGGGAATGCCCGCCCTGTCGGTGACCCTCGACGAGGAGGGCGTCGTGATCCCGCCGACCCGCGCGGACGACGACATCCTGCGCGAGCTGGCGAGCCGGATGCGCAATCCCGAGCAGCGGATCGCCGACCTGAGGGCTCAGCGGGCCGCCAACCTGACCGGGATCCGCCGGCTGCGCCAGCTCGCCGAACGCCACGGGCGCGACTTGCTCGCGACCGCGACCGCCGAGATCCTCGACTACGCGGAACGCCGCACCCGAGCGGCGCTCTCCGAGATGCCCGACGGAGAGAGCGATGCCGAGGACGTGCTCGAGGGGCGGGATGGCGACATCGCGCTGCGCGTCAGGGCGACGGTCCGCGGTGACGAGCTGGAGCTCGACTTCTCGGGGAGCGCCGAGCAGATTGCCGGGAACCTCAACTGCCCGCTCTCGGTGACCAAAGCCGCGTCCTTCTACGCCGTCCGTGTGGTCAGCGACCCCGACGGGCCCCCCTCTGCGGGCGCCTGGCGGCCGGTGACGGTGACTGCGCCCGAGGGCTCCCTCCTCAACGCCCGTGCCCCGGCGGCGGTGGTGGGCGGCAACGTCGAGACATCGAGCCGGGTCTCCGACCTCGTCTTCGCCGCCCTGGCCAGGTTCGCTCCGGTCGGAGCCGAGGGCCAGGGAACCATGAACAACCTGACGCTCGCCGGTGAGGACTGGACCTACTACGAGACCATCGGGGGCGGCCAGGGAGCCTGCCGCGACGCTGACGGGCCGAGCGCCGAGCACGTGGCGATGTCGAACACCCTCAACACTCCGGTCGAGGCACTCGAGACCGACTATCCGGTCCTGGTCCGGGAGCTCTCGGTGAGGCGCGGCAGCGGCGGCGCGGGCAGACACCGTGGCGGAGACGGGATCGTGCGGGAGCTGGAGGCGACCGAGCCGATGCGCTTCACCCTGATCGGCGAGCGCCGCCGGCACGCCCCCCACGGTAGGGCCGGGGGCGCCCCGGGGGGCCCCGGGCGCGATCTGATCAATGGCGAGGCCGTGCCCGCCAAGACCGAGGGCGAGCTTCGGCCCGGTGACCGGCTGCGGATCGAGACGCCGGGGGGCGGTGGGTACGGCCCCGAACGAAATTCGTAGCGGCTGCTCCCGATTTCTGGATTTTGCGTCCGATTGGCCGGTCAACCAGGATCCAAAGCGCATGGGAATGGGCTATCCGGTACTTACAACTAAGCCTGTGAGCTTGTGACAAGGCGGCACAAGGGTTGTCAAAGCCCAATCGGTCCTCTAGACTGCCCGCGTCCGAGGGGGCCACGGCGCCGAAGACCGAGTGCCCCGCCCCTGATCCGACCAAGATTGATTACCCCCTAATACCTATGCCGATTGCATTGAAAGAGTGGGCAGTGACCGTGCGAGCGCTGGCCGAGGGTGAGCAGCTCGTTGCCCTTCGGAAGGGCGGAATCCGCGAGGACGAGAAGCACTTCGAGGTCGAGCACGAGCAGTTCTTCCTCTACCCGACCTTCGACCACCAGCGGAACGACCTGGTCCGCGAGTCCCATCACCCTGAGCTTCGCCGAGCCCTCGAGGAGGGCGTCTGGCCCGATGAGGAGCCGCCCCCGCGGGCGCTGCTCCAGGACGGCGGTATCCCCCAGCCCGACCGGGTGAGGATCCGCAGCTGGGCCGAGATCACCGATCACTTCACCACCGAGGACCATCGCGTGGTGGAGGCGCTCTCGCCCTTCCACGTCTGGACGCCCGACTACGCCCAGAAGCGACTCGCGTGGAAGCGGACCCATCCGCTGCACGTACTGCTCCTCCGGGTCCATCGGATCCCGCGGCCGGTCACGGTGCGCGTCAAGGACGAGCATCACGGCTGCCGCTCCTGGGTCGAGATCGACCGCGACCTCCCCTTCGAGGGAACGCCGGTGATGGCCGACGAGGAGTTCGATCGGGCCGCCGGCGCGATCCGCGAGATCTGCCAGGGCGACCTGGTGCTCGCCTAGGCTCGAACGGCCTCGGCTCTCCAGGCACTGAAAGACGCTGAGCGCGCCCTGCTGATCGGCATGGGCGGTGGCGGCGACGTGGTCGGCGCCCTGGGGATCACGGACCTGCTCGACGGGCTGGGCACCGAGTTCGTGCTCGGCGGGGTCGCCTGGGAGCGCTCGCCGATCGACCCCAGGCCCGGGCCGCGCTCCCTCGAGGAGATTCGCGGCGGGCGGCCCTGCGGCTCGGCTGCCGTCCTCACGGAGGGGTCAACGGTGACCCTTGACGGTGTCGAGTTCTCGGAGTCGAAGATGGCCTCCCACCTCGACCGGCCGGTCCTCCTGCTCGACATCACCCGTGGGCCGCAGGCGCTCGCGCAGGGAATCTCTGAGGCCGCCTCGGAGCTCGGCTGCGATGCGGTCGTGCTGCTCGACGTGGGCGGCGACGTGCTCGCCCACGGTGACGAGGCAGGCCTCGCGAGCCCCCTCTGCGACGCGATCGTCCTCGCCGCGGGCTTCTTCCTCGCCCGTTCGAGCGAGGTGATCGGCGCCGTCTACGGACCGGGCTGCGACGGGGAGCTCACCCCGGACGAGGTGCTGGCGCGAATCACCGCGTTGCAATCGGTCGACGCGCTGCTCGGCGCGTGGGGTCTGACACCTCATGCCTGCGAGCTGGTTGAGGAGGCCGCGAAGGTCGTCCCGACCGAGGCAAGCCTGATGGCCGTGCGCTGCGCCCGCGGCGAGCGGGGCCCCGTGCCGATCCGCGGCGGGCGCCGCAGCGTCGAGCTGACGCCGCTCGGAGCCCTCACATTCTTCTTTGATCCAACGGCGGCTGCCTCGTCCGCGCTGCCGCTCGCCACCGCGGTGTCGCCCGCCGGTTCCCTCGAGGAAGCCCACGAGGCGCTCGAGGGAATGGGGGTCCGCACGGAGCTCAGCCTGGAGCGGGAGCGCGCCCGGACCCGCGAGTAGCCTGGATCCATCACCTGGATCGAGACCGACTCGCTGAGCTTCACCGCCCGTCACGACGACTCGGACGTCGCCTGTGCCCACCGCGTGCTCGATGCGCTCGAGGACCTGCGGCTGCGGCTCGAGGATCGCTTCGACGCGGTGCCGGGGGACGTCACCGTGATCCTGCATGACAACCCCGTCTGGCTCTCCTTTGCACACCCCCTGTTGCCCGTTGTCCGCTGGTCGGCGGCCCCGGCCGGGCGCCGCTATCTGGCCGGCTGGCCGATGGATGGAGAGATCCACACCCTGAACGACACCTGGATGGAACGGCGCTCCGCAGGCGAGGACTCCCTGCGCGCGCTGCGCGGCACCGCCGAGCGGATGTACTGCCAGATCGTCCTCGCGGCCAACAACACCGCCCTGCCGCCGATGTGGACGCCGCGCAGGTTCATCACGTATTTGCGCTGGGCCTGGCTGATCGAGGGCGCCGCGCAGTACTTCGCCGGACAGACCTCGTACTACCGGGCCGCGGTCATCACGCGGCTCCGCGAGGGCGAGCGCCCCGCCTTCCCTCCGTCTCGACGCGACGCGCTCATCCTCGGCGGAACGGTCTTCGACCTGCTCGACCGGCACGCCGGCCCGGACGCCTGCGTGCGGATGGCCTCGCGCCTTCACCGCCAGGGTCCCCAGGGAAACCTCGAGCTCGCCTTTGAGGCCCGCATGCGGGAGATCGAGCGCGCCTGGCGGACACACCTCGACGAGATCCTCTATCCCCAGTCCGACTCTCCGGAGACGGCGTCCCTGGGCGATCCGCTCGAGCGACCCGCGATCGACCTCGAGCTTGGGACGCCTCCCGAGTTCGGCTTCGACCCCACCACACGGCGACCGGGATCCGGGCCGCCCAGGCCGCGACGCTCAGCCGAACGCCAGATAGAAGAGGTAGACGATCACGGCGGCAACTCCAACGGCCGCAATCAGTCCCACCGCGAGTCGCCCTGGCGACCCGACCCCGGGCATTGAGCCGGGCGCGGCCTCCGCGGTGAGCATGTCGGTCCCCGCGAGCACCTCGCGCGCCGTCTCGTAGCCGGACTCCGGGACCAGCACGTCGCGGGGGCCTGCCGCCATGAAGTCGGGAACGTCAAACCCGCGGGCCCGCCGCAACATCGAGGGGATTCCGTGCTCGAGCAGGATCGACTGGATCAGCTCGCCGTCAGCCATGTTCCGAGAGCCCGTGACGCGAACGAGGTCTCCGCGCGCGTACTGCGGCCGCACCTTGCGCGCCCGCTCGTGGGCATCCGTCACCGGCTCCTCCTCTCTGGATCCGGCGTAGACCAGCGGCATTCCGCAGTTGCGGCAGAAGCGCTCGCTGATCGGATGAGGTTCAGCGCAGCGCGGGCAGACGAGTGTCTCGTTCACTCCACCTGGAGCTCGACCTCGTTGACCTTTCCGTCCTCGATCCGATAGCCGCGGAGCGGCTCCTCCCCCTCCGCCAGCGAGACGATCAGATAGAGCGCGTCCGGATACGCGGCCAGGTTGATGTCCGTCTGGGAGGGATAGGCCGGGCTCGCCGTGTGCGAGTGGTAGATGGCCAAGAGCTCCTCCCCCCTCTCATCCATCTCGGTCATGATCCGGAACTGGTCCTGCGGATCGAGGTTGTAGCGAAGCGGGCTGGCCTCGGCGTTGCGCGCGCGGTAGACGGAGTTCGCCATGCCGTCCTTGCCCCCGACCAGCCCGCAGCACTCGTTCGGAGCATCGTCACGAGCGTGCGCGAGCAGCTTGTCGTAGAGCTTCGTCGGGATTCGCATCAGTAGAAGACGACGCCCTCGCGGCGGGGAGGCTCGGTGAGGTCGCCCGCCTCGTTGCCGAGCAGGTCGGGGTCCTCCCTGCCCTTCAGCCAGAGCAGGTCGTCGAGGACGGGCGGGGAGATCTTCGCCGCCTCGGCCACCTGCTTGAACGCTTCGCGGGTCGCCTCGCGCACCGCGTCGACATCGCCCTCCCCGACCAGGCCCGAGCGGAGCGCGAGCCGCATCAGGATGTTGTCCGCTGAGACCTCCCAGCTCTCCGGGTCGGTGACCTCGAGCCAGCCGCGGCGCTCCCAGATCTTGCAGACCAGAAACGCCTTCTTGCGCAGGGGATCGGCGAAGGCATCGAACTCGCTGAGACGGACCAGGGCCCCGCCCTGTCCCGCCAGCTTGCCGCCCGAGGCCTCGATCAGCTGCTCGGACTGCCCCGCATAGTTCTTCAGCATCCCTTTGGCGAGGTCGTCCCAGAGCCTGGCCCGCCGCTCGGGGTCGTGCAGGTTGTCCTGCCCGGCACGGAAGACCGCGGCGATCGCTTCGGCCGGCACGCCCATCAGCGAGCGGGCGGTGAGGGCGCCGGGCGCCCGCCGCTCGGCCCGAAGGCCGAGGGCCCAGAGCAGGTCGCTGCCCTCGTACGGACCCTCGTCGTCGACCATGTGAGGCTCCGTGTAGCCGGTCTGGTGGTCGATGGCGGAAAGGAAGAGCGCGGCGTCCGGGTGCGGGACGTGGTCGAACGTCGGAGGCTCGAAGTCCTTGGCGAGCTTCTTGACGCGCGTGACGACGCGCTTCAGCACTTCGGGGTCTGCAGGCATCGCGGGAAGCCTACGGAAGCCCGGCTACCACCAGACGGTGGAGTCGATGTTCTCCAGCTCCTCGAGCGGCTTCGTGTAGACGCCCGAGGAGAGGTACTTCCAGCCGTCGTCGGGTACCAGGAAGACCACGTTGCCCTCGTCGAGCTCCCCGGCGATGCGATTGGCCACGTAGGCGATCGCGCCCGCGGAGACGCCGGCGAACATTCCCTCCTCGTGCAGCAGCTTGCGGGTCCAGACGATTGCGTCCCTGTTCGAGACCATGATCTTCCGGTCGAGCAGGGAGAGATCGATGATCGGCGGGATGAAGCCGTCGTCGAGCGACCGGAGGCCTTGGACAAGCTCCCCCTGCATCGGCTCCGCGGCGACGATCTTGGTCTCGGGGTTGACCTCCTTGAAGCGCCGGCCGTTGCCCATCAGAGTTCCACCGGTCCCCAGGCCGCCGATGAAGGCCGTGACGTCGTCGAGCTCATCGAGGATCTCCTTCGCGGTGCCCTCATAGTGGGCGCGCGGGTTCGCCTCGTTGCCGTACTGGTAGGGCATGTAATACGAGGCGTCGGCCTCCGCCATCTCCAGAGCCAGCTCGACGGCGCCGTTCGAACCCTTGACACCCTCGGAGTAGACGATCTCGGCGCCGTACATGAGCAACAGCTGGGTGCGCTCCTCGGTGACGTTGTCCGGCATGACGACCTTGAGCGGGTAGCCCTTCCGCCGGCAGATCATCGCCAGCGAGATGCCGGTGTTGCCGGAGGTGGGCTCGAGCAGGGTGTGGCCGGGCTCGATCGCGCCCCGCTCCTCCGCATCCTCGATCATGAACTTGGCCACGCGGTCCTTGACCGACCCGGTCGGGTTGCGGCCCTCGAGCTTCGCCCAGAGGCGGACTCCGGGCTTGGGCGTCAGGCGCGGCAGCTCGACCAGCGGCGTGTTGCCGATCGCCTCGAGAACGTTCTCGAAGTGGCCGCCGCACGGACGATTGAGGAGCGGCTCGGTGCTCATCTCGCCAACAGCATACTTCAGAAAGTGAAGTAGTCGAACACAGTCTCTTGTTAACGGCGCTTGGGTAGGGTCCCGTGCATAACCGATGCCCCCCTAGGGGGAGGAGATGACATGAGATCCCGACTTTCCGCGCTGATCGCAGTGGTCGCATTCGCCGCCGTCACGGTGGCAGCGGGCTGCGGCAGCAGCAACAACGACAACGAACAGCACCGGCACGACGGCGGCCGGAGGCCAGTTGACCGCAACGCCTGGCATCAACGTCGCGAAGGACCCATCGATCGCAAGCGCAGCGGCAAACGCCGTTTCGCAGAGCGGCCAGCTCTCGATCGCCTCGGACGCGACCTATCCGCCGATGGAGTTCTTCGGGCCGAGCAACAACACGACGGTGATCGGCGCGGACGCGGACATCTCGAAGGCACTCGGCCAGATCATGGGACTCACGGCGAACGTGCAGAACACGCCCGTTCGACAGCATCCTGGCTGGCCTGACCGCCGGCAAGTACGACCTGGGGATCTCGTCGTTCACCGACACCCTGGACCGCCAGAAGACGAACGACTTCGTCACCTACGCGCAGGCCGGCACGACGTTCTACGCCGCGGCTGACAGCAGCGTCTCTCCGAAGAGTCTCGCTGACCTCTGCGGTCACTCCGTCGCGGTCGAGAAGGGCACCACCCAGGAGGCGGACGCCGAGGGCCAGGCCAAGAAGTGCCAGGTCGACGTCCAGGTCTATCCGGACCAGAACGGCGCGAACCTGGCGATCTCGAGCGGACGCGCGGACCTCGGCATGGCCGACTCCCCCGTTGCGGCGTACATCGTCGAGCAGTCCGGCTGGGAAGTTCAAGCTCGGCGAGGCCTACGGAATTGCGCCCTACGGGATCGCGATGAAGAAGGGCAGCGCCCTGGCGCAGCCGACGCTCGACGCCGTCAAGGCGCTGTACGCGGACGGCACGATGCAGAAGATCTTCGATTACTGGCAGCTCAAGGACGCGGCGATCAGTAATCCGCAGATCAACGGAGCGACCAGCTAGCCGGAAGGAGCTGGAGGAACGCCGGTGGCAACTCCCCCCGGCACACCAACGGAAGCAGTAGGACCGGAACCGCCTAAGGAGATCCAGGCGGTTCCGGTCCGTCATTTCGGCCGCTGGATCGCGGCGGCTCTCGTCGCTGCTGATTGTCGCCTCGCTTGTCCGATCGGCGATCGACAACCCGAACTTCAAGTGGGACGTCGTCGGCAGTTACCTGTTCGACCAGCGCGATACTCGAGGGCGTGGTCACGACCATCGAGCTCACCGTCACCGGTATGGTCGATCGGGATCGTCCTGGGAGTTCTGGTGGCGGTCATGCGGCTCTCACCGAACTTCGTGCTCCGCGGAGTCAGCTGGTTCTACATCTGGGTCTTCCGCGGCACTCCTCTGCTTGTGCAGCTCCTCTTCTGGGCCTTCATCTCGGCGCTCTACCCGACGATCGATCTGGGGATTCCGTTCGGCCCGTCGTTCATCCACCTCGACGCGAACCAACTTCATCACCCTCTTCGTCGCGGGCATGCTGGCGTTGGCCCTGAACGAGGGCGCGTACATGGCGGAGATCGTGCGGGCTGGGATCATCTCGGTCGAGGAGGGTCAAACGGAGGCATCCAAGGCTCTCGGGATGACACGCAGACAGACGATGCGCCACATCGTGCTGCCGCAGGCGATGCGGGTGATCATCCCGCCGACCGGGAACGAGACGATCTCGATGCTGAAGAACTCGTCACTGGTCGGCCTTCATCGCCCTCCACGACCTGCTCTATTCGGTCACGTTGATCTACGCACAGAACTTCGAGCAGATCCCCCTCCTGATCGTGGTCTCCATCTGGTACCTGGCGATGACGTCCGTCCTCTACGGTCGGCCAGTTCTTCCTCGAGCGCCACTATGGCCGGGGCCGCAACCGGGATGAGCCCAATGACGCTTTTCGACCAGTTGCGTTCCGGCTGGGCCGCGCGCCACGCCGATCCGGATGAGTTGATCAGCGAGGGCGGCGGAGGGGGGCGCTGATGGCCGATCCGGTCGTCAAGGTCGAGGGAATCCACAAGTCCTTTGGGCGCCTCGAGGTGCTGAAGGGAATCTCGATGGACGTGCACGAGGGGGAGGTCTTCGTCCTGATCGGGCCATCCGGCTCGGGCAAATCCACCCTCCTTCGCACGATCAACCACCTCGAGAAGATCAACGCCGGCCGCATCTGGGTGGACGGCGACCTGGTCGGGTACCGGCAGGTCGGTGACAAGCTCCACGAGCTGCGGGACTCTGAGATCGTCCACTCCCGGGCCAAGATCGGCATGGTGTTCCAGCACTTCAATCTGTTCCCTCACATGACTGCGGTGGACAACATCGTGCTGGCGCAACGAACAGTCCTCAACCGCAAGTCCGACGAGGCCAAACGGCGGGCCAGAGAGCTGCTCGAGCGAGTGGGTCTGGGCGACAAGACCGACGAGTACCCCGCTCGCCTCTCCGGCGGACAACAGCAGCGCGTCGCGATCGCCCGGGCCCTCGCCATGGATCCGAAGGTAATGCTCTTCGACGAGGTCACGAGCGCCCTGGATCCGGAGCTCGTTCAGGACGTCCTCGACGTCATGCGCGAGCTTGCGAAGGAGGGGATGACGATGGTGGTCGTCACCCATGAGATGGGATTCGCTCGCGAGGTGGCGAACGAGGTGATCTTCATGGACCAGGGAGTGATCGTCGAGCAGGGCCCCCCGAAACAGGTCATCGACCAGCCGCAGCACGAGCGCACCAAGCGCTTCCTCGGTCAGGTCCTCGAGCATTGAGGCGCGGCCTGCTCGCCGCGCTCGTCGCGGCGGCGCTGCTCGCCGGCTGCGGCAGCGGTGGCCACGGAAGCTCGGAGGCCAGTGCCCCTCGGGCGTTCTACGGCGTGATCTCCGCCGAGCCGCTGCCAGGCTCGGCCGAGCTCGCCCGGATGGGCGCGGGCCGGGTCGGGACGCTCCGGGTCAACCTGGCGTGGGGATCGGTCCAGTCCTCTCGCGGCGCCCCCTATGACTGGAGCCACTACGACCCGGTGATCGCGGGCGCCGCCCGGAATGGGATCAGGGTGCTGGCGACCGTCTACAGCTCCCCGACCTGGGCCGAGCCGAGCCCCGAGTACCCGCCGCTGGGCAGCCGGATGGCGCAGTTCCAGGACTTCGTCCGCGCGGCGGTCGGCCGGTACGGAACCGGCGGGACGTTCTGGCGCGAGCACCCGGACCTGCCGAGCACCCCGGTCACCGACTGGCAGGTCTGGAACGAGCCGAATTCCCCGCTGTTCTGGAAGCCGAAACCGGACGCGGCCGCGTACCTCGAGCTGCTGCGCGGCTTCGACTCGGCGGCACGCGGAGTCGACCCGCAGGCGACCATCGTGCTGGGGGGCCTCTTCCCCACCCCGCGCGGCGGAATCACGATGCCCGACTTCATGACGGCGCTCTATCGAAGCCACGCCCAGGACCTGTTCGATGCTGCGGCGATTCACCCGTACGCCGCGAATCCACAGAACGCGCTCGCGTCGACCACAGAGCTGCGGGGTCTGATGGACCGCTCGGGCGACTCCGAGGGCCGGATCTGGATCAGCGAGGTCGGCTGGGCCTCCGGCGGCCAGCCCTCGGGGCTCACCGTCGGGGCTCAGGGACAGGCCGACTACCTCACCCGGACCTTCGAGCTCGCCGCCCAGGACCGCGAGCGGCTCGGGCTGGACGGCGTGATCTGGTTCTCGCTGAACGACACGCCGGGCCGGCTCTGGCCGGGGCACTGCGGGCTCTTCGAGCTGAACGGATCCGCGAAACCGGCATGGGGAGCGTTCGCCGACCTGACCGGCGGAAGTGCCTGAGACGTAGGGTTCCGCCGCATGGAGAAGACCGCCCGCCGTGCGCGGGAGCATCCGGCCGTCCTGCTCACCGCGGGCGCAATGGCCCTCTCCGGCGGGCTGCTGCTGCATTGGTACTCGCGCATCACGTTCTGGCGTGACGAGTGGGGCTTCCTGCTCCACCGCCGGGGCTGGAGCGTCGGCACCTTCCTGGACCCGGCGGTGGAGCACCTCGCCGCGATTCCGATCCTGATCTACAAGCTGCTGCTCGGGATCACCGGGATGGACTCACCACGCGCCTACCAGGTGGTCGCGGTCCTCTTCTTCCTGCTCAGCGTGGCGCTGCTCTTCGTCTACGCGCGAGAGCGGGTCGGGGAATGGCTGGCGCTCGCGGGCGTACTTCCCATCCTCTTCCTCGGCCCATCCTGGTCGGACCTCCTCTTCCCGTACCAGATCGGCTTTTTCGGCTCGATGGCCTGCGGCCTCGCGGCTCTCCTCTGTCTCGACCGCCGAACCCGCAGCTGGGACATCGCAGCGACGGTGCTGCTGTGCGCGGGGCTGCTCTTCTCGGATGCGGGCATCCCGTTCGTGGCGGGAGTCGCGTTGGAGGTGGCGCTCGGCCGCGAGCGCTTCCAGCGGGCCTACATCGTCGCGGTGCCGACGGTGCTCTGGATCGTCTGGTACCTCGGCTGGGGTCACACCGCTCACACCTTCGTCTCGGTGCACAACGCCGCGAATCTGCCGTCCTACGTTGTGGACGGACTGTCGACCAGCCTGTCGAGCTGGCTGGGCCTGGCCAATCCGGTCGCCGGGACTGGAGTCAGCCCACTCGAGTGGGGTCGTCCTCTGCTGGTGCTCGCCGTCGTGGCGGTCGCGTTTCGCTGGTACCGGCTCGGCCGCCCGAGCGATCGGGCGCTCGGCACGCTCGCCGTCTGGGTCGGGTTCTGGTCCCTCACCGCCCTGGACGCATCGATCTTCGGCCCGCCGACCGCGTCTCGCTACATCTACATGGGCGTCCTGCTCATGGTTCTGTTCGCGTCCGAGGTCGTGAAGGGCGCCCGGATTCCGGCTTGGGCCACCGCCGCCGTGGTGGCGGTCGCCACTGCGGCCGCTGTGGCGAACTTCACGTCGCTGCGCGACGCATCCGTGACACTGGCCACGATCGCGCAGCAGCAGCGCGGCGGCCTGGCCGCCCTCGAGCTCGCGCGCGACCGGGTCGATCCGGGCCTGGCGCTGAACCAGCAGAACTCGGACGTCGACTACCTCGATCTGGTGGACGCCGGCTCCTACCTCTCGGCGGTCGACGCATACGGGTCCCCGGCCTACGCGCCCACGGAGCTCGCGGGAGCACCGGAGGCGGCCCGCGTGGCGGCGGACAAGGTCTCGGGCGCGGCGCTGCAGATCCACCTGGCGCCGGGGACGATCGCGGCAGGCCAACGCTGCCTGAAGGTCAACACCTCCTCCGGGCCCACCGCACAGGTGCCCGCCGGGGGCTTCGTGATCCGGCCGCTGGCGGGGACCGTCCAAGGAGGGCTCCGCCGTTACGCGCGAGCCTCATTTCCCCTCTCCCTCGGCGTGTTGCCGAACGGGCAGGACCAGCTGCTTCGAATACCTCCCGACCGATCGAGCGTCCCCTGGATCCTCCAGCTGACCGGGCGAGGCGTTGCCCAGGTCTGCCCAGTCGCGACTCCGCAGACTTGACGTCCCGGCGTGTCTCAGCCGGCGGATCCCCTGAGCCGTCTCCGCGCAACCTCGGAAACTCCCTGAGCCAGGCCGCGCAGCCGCCCCATCGCGGTCGGTCGCCAACCCTCGCGCCATTCTCGAATCACTCGACCGAGCTCCGTCCCGAACCAGCTCAGCCGAGAACGCCAGCCCACTCGCGCCGCGTCAAAGAGGAAGACGGTGCCATTCCGGGAGTATTGGCGGACCCGCTCGGGGCTGAACGCGCCACCGATGGACTGGTGTGGTTCATGCACGACGCGAAGTCTGGGCTCCACGCGAATGAGCACTCCAAGCGCCTTCGCACGGTGGCACCACTCGACGTCCTCCCAGAGAAACCCGTACCAGGGGTCGAATCCCCCAACCCGAAGCCAGACCTCACGGGTGAAGACGAGCGCCGCGGTCGGCGCCCAGTCGACCGCCCGCCGCTCGCTCTCGCCCTCCGGCCATTCGTCGATCACCTCGGCCACGTGGTGGCGGTCGTACCGGCCACCGGCGTAGATCACCTCATCAGTCTCCTTGTCGAAGACGAGGGGGGCCGCGATCTCGAGCGACGCGAGCTCCATCTCGGCGGCCAGCTCGAACAGGTCAGAGGGCACGATCGTGTCGTTGTCCAGCAGAACAAGGCGCTCGATGTCGGTTTCTTGGATCAGGTGGTCGATCGCGAGGTTGCGCCCCGCGGCGGCCCCAACGTTCGAGCCCGGCCTCAGGACCTGCACCCCGAGGTCCGCAAGTCCTTCGTCGGAGAGGTCGACGTTCTGCCTGCCGTTCTCAACCAGCGCGATCTCGTCGGGCCGCCGGGTGCCCTCCGCGACCGAGCGCAGGCACCGCTGCGTGATCGGCGCCTGGTCGTAGTCGAGGAGCACCAGTCCCGTCGAGTGCGGCACCGGCTGACCTTAGCCCGATCCCCCACCCACCGATGCGCCGCGGGTTCCGCCTACGATGCCGCGCCATGCCACCCGATGTGACGGTCCCGGAGGTCCACGAGCACAACGAGCCACCGCTCGGACAGTTCTGGGAGCCGATCAAGGCCGACCGGGCACATCGCCGCCGGCTGGCCAAGCTCGGCGCCGAGAAGCGGCGTGCCGCAATCACGATCGTCCACAACGAGCCGGTCTTTCTGCCGATCTGGCTGAGCTACTACTCGCGCTTCTTCGGCCCGGAGGACATCTACGTGCTCGACAACGACACGAGCGACGGCTCGACTGACGGAGAGGGCTTTGTCCGGATCCCCGTCCATCACGAGTCGGTGGACCACACCTGGATGGTGGACACGGTCCGCGGACTCCAGCACGAGTTGCTCGACCGCTACGACGCCGTGCTGGTCACGGACGTGGACGAGATCGTCAGCCCGGCGCCGGAGTGGGGCACGCTCGGCGACTACATCGACGAGTTCGGCGAGTGGTTCGTCAACTGCATCGGTTACGAGATTCTCCATATGGTCGACCGCGAGGAGCCCTACGACCCGAGCCGGCCGCTACTCGACCAACGCGGCTACTGGTTCGCGAACGGCGCCTACAACAAGCCGGCGCTCGCCACCGGGCCGATGGACTGGCTGCCGGGCTTCCACCACCGCGCCGACGGCCAGGTCAACCCGGATCCCAACCTGTACCTCGTTCATCTGCACAGGATGGATTTCGAGATCTGCCGAGAGCGACATCGCGGCCGCCGCGCGCGGGCCTGGAACGAGACCGACCTCGGGGAGGGCTGGGCCGCGTACAACCGGACAGTCGAGGGGAACGAGTTCGAGAACTGGTTCTACGGGGACAGCGGCTTCGAGGAGGACGGCGTCCACATCAGGGTCGAGCGAATCCCCGAGTCCTGGCGAGGCCTGTTTTGAGCGAACTCGAGCGGCGTGGCAGCGGACCTCTTCGCCCGCTGGTGGCACGCCTGAGGGAGAGCCTGCGTCGGGTTCGGCGGCTGCCCGATCCCGTCCGCCTGCCCCAGACCTTCGAGGTGCGAAAGCAGTGGCAGCGCATCGCGATGAACGACTCGATCGACGCCTTCCTCGACTCGCTCGGGACCCAGGGCCTGAGCGCGGCCGAGGTCAGCGGTGATGCGCATGCCTCTCGCCGCTGGCGCGAGTACACCGACGCTGCCCTATCCGGACTTCGACCTCCTGCAGCCCGTCGAGGAGCCCGGCCGCTACGACGTCGTGATCTGCGAGCAGGTGCTCGAGCACGTCCCCGATCCGTGGCTGGCCGTTGAGCACCTGCGCGACCTCTGCGCCCCCGGCGGCCACGTCATCGTCTCGACCCCGTTTCTCATCCGCGTCCACGAGGAGGCGATCCTCCACGACATGAAGGACTACTGGCGCTTCACCCCGCGCGGACTGCGGATCGTGCTCGAGCGAGCGGGGCTCGAGGTCGTGGAGATCGAGTCGTGGGGCAACCGGGACAGCGTGATCGGCGACTTCGACAGCTGGTCCGCCTACCGCCCATGGCACTCGCTTCGCAACGAGCCCAACCTGCCGGTTCAGGTCTGGGCGTTCGCACGCCGGCCCACCTAGAGCTCCTCGGCGACCCGCGGCGCCTCGCGGTTGAAATACCAGACGCCGAGCGCGCAGACCCCGAGGAAGATCGCGAGGGCCGGAAGCAGGTGCGTCCAGCCGCCCGCAGCGCTGGCGGCGCCGGGTGCGTTGGGGTCGATGATCCACTTGCGCGCCTGCTCGAAGAGCGGCGTCAGCGGGTTGAGGAAGATCAGATCCCGATAGGTCTGGGGCACGATGTTGATCGGATAGATCACCGGGGTCGCGTAGAAGAGGGCGGAGGCGACCACAGACCAGATGATCGCCGTGTCCCGGAAGCGGACATACAGGGAGGAGAGAAGCAGCGATACGGCCGTGGCGAAGACGAAGAGGACCGCGACGATCACAGGAAAGAGCAGCCAGGTCCACTGCGGGGAGACGCCGAACGCGAGGATGAAGATGAGGACGACGACCAGGTTGACCGCGAGGTTGAACAGGCTGGTCAGGACCACCGCGAGCGGGATCACGAGGCGGGGGAACTGCGTCTTCCGCACCACCCCCTCCTGGCTCACCACCGAGAGGACCGATGCGCCGGTCGATTCGGAGAAGAAGCCGAAGAGGACGACGTTCATCAAGAGCAGCACCGGATAGTTCGGCACGCCTGAGCCGACCCGGACGATCTTCGTGAAGACGAAGAGGAGAACGCCGAAGAGGAGCAGCGGCCGCAGCAGCGACCAGGCGTAGCCGAGGACCGTGCCGAAGTAGGTCTTCTTGAACTCGGTGACCGAGACGAGGTAGAGGAGCTCGGTGAACCGCTTCCGCCCTCCGCCGACGGCAGACGGGCCCTTGACCGGGCGCAGCTCCATCCGCTCTGCGTCGACGTTCACGTCTTCCCCTCCGGGGACGGAGCCGAAGCGGGCTCGACCTGTACCCCGACCTCCCCGGGCACCCCGACGATCCCCTGCCCCTTGGCGACGCCGAAGACGACGAAGTCGAGGAGCTTGATGGCCTGCTGCGCGGTCTCCTCCTCGTTGCGGAGGACCCCGACCCAGCAGACGATCGCGTAGCGCCCCGGCATCAGGGGATTCTCGATGGTCGCGCTGATCCGGGCCCGGTCGCCCGCCGCCAGGTGCGCGCCGGAATCCCCGCCCGCGAGGACCTCGTGCAGCTCGAAGACGTGGACGCCGTCGGCGTTGTTGCAGTGGATCCCGAAGGTGGGGTTGGGAAGGTCGCGGCGCGCCTCGATCACCGCGTTCAGCTGGATCGGCTGGCCCACCTCGACGTTCGTGACCCGCTGGCCGCTCCCGTCCTCGAGCCAGGCGTCGGAGACGCGGGCGAGGAAGTCGGGCACCACCGAGATCTCGCGGTCTCCCCCCACAGTCACCGTCCGCTTGGCGAAGTTCATCCGCAGGTACTGGCGGCCCGCCTCCTCCGGATCGCCCAGGAAGGTGAGTCCACCTTCGTCGAGCAGCATGGCCCGGTGGCAGTAGCGCTGTACGGCGGTCATGTCGTGGGTGACCAGGACGACCGTGCGACCCCCGCTCCTCATATCCGCGAAGACGTCGCGGCACTTCTGCTGGAAGGCCGCGTCCCCGACGGCGAGCACCTCGTCGATCAAGAGGACGTCGGCCTCGGCCTGGATCATCACCGAGAAGGCGAGTCGCACGAGCATCCCGGAGGAGTAGTTCTTGAGCTTCAGGTCCACGAACTCGCCGAGCTCGGCGAAATCGAGAACCGAATCGAGCCTCCCCGCCGCCTCCCTCCTGGAGAGTCCCATCATCACCCCGTTCAAGGTCACGTTCTCCCGCGCCGTCAGCTCGGGGTCGAACCCGACGCCGAGCTCGATGAAGGGCGCCACGCGCCCGGCCATACTGATCGACCCGGCGTCTGCCCTGTAGATGCTCGCCAGGATCTTGAGCAGCGTGCTCTTGCCGGAGCCGTTGCGCCCGACGATGCCGAAGAACTCGCCGCGGTGGACGTCGAACGACACGCCGCGCAGCGCTCTGAGCTCCCGGTAGGTCGGGCGCGCGAACGGATGGACCACGCGTTCCTTGAAGGAGTCGATCCGGTGGGTCGGGATCCTGAACGTCTTCTCGACGCCGCGCGCCTCGATGGCGAGGGGCGCGTCGCGGACCGCATTCGGCCGCTTTCCTGCTGGGTCAGTCATCCCGGGGCGAGGCTACTGGCTAACCCCGAAACGCCTGCGTCCGAGCGCGTCGAGACCACGCCGCGCCAGGCGCGCGTAGTCGCGGAGGTCATCCGCCCTCGGGATCAACGAGGAGCGCACCGAGTGGCCGGGCGCGCGCAGGAACAGGTAGGCCGCCAACGCGGAGGCGACGATGTAGGAGCAGCAGGAGACGATCGCCGCGCCCGTCGAGCCGTGGTCGGGGATCACGATCAGGAACGCGATGAAGGTGAGCGGGAAGCTCACGAGCCCGACGAAGAGCGCCTCGTTCGCGGCCCCGGCGCCCGTGAAGGCGGCCACCATCACGCGGCCCACGCCGAGCAGCACGACGCCCGGGAGCAGGATCAGCCCGAGCGTCAGCGTCCGCCCGAAGCCGGGCCCCCAGACGAGTGGCGCGAGCGCGAGGATCGGGATCACGGCGACCGCGGCGGCCAGCGAGACGACGACCGAGTGGCGCACGGCCGTGCCCTGGCTCGATTCCGGGATCACGGGCGTCAGGCCCGGGTCGGCGGCGGCGGTCACCATCGCGTTGCGGGGCAGCACGACGGACGCCAGTGGCTGCGAGACGATCCAGACCAGCGAGGTGATCGAGACGGTGACCGCGTAGACGCCCGTGTCGGAGGCGCCGTAGTAGGCGGTGAGGATGAAGAGGTCGGGCCGCAGGTTGACCAGCTGGAAGAGGTCGTTGACCCACGCTCTGGCGCCGAACCTCCCTGCCTCGCGGACGCTGTGCTCGGGGCCCTCGGCCGCCTCGGGACGCCTCGCGTACCCGAACGCCCAGGCCCCCACGATCACGCCGCCCGCCACCCAACCCGCGGCGAATCCGATCACCGCCCCCGTCTCGCCGGCGGCGAGCGCGAGCGCGGGGCAGAGGAGCAGGACGCAGACCGGCCCGGTGACGGTGAGTAACGCATAGGCCTCGTAGCGCTCGCGCGCGAGCGGAATCGCCGGGACGATCCACCAGACGAGCGCGAACGGCAGGGCTCCCATCAGGCAGGCGGCCATGGCGAGGTTGAAATCGGCGAGCGCACTGTTGCGGAGCAGCTCGTAGATGCCCATCCCCGCCGCGGCGCCCACCAGCCCCAGGCTGAGCGCGGCGACCAGCGCACCTCTGATGGCGCTGCGCGGAGACCAGAGGCCGGCCCCGACTCTGTAGGTGACGCTGGTGCGCAGCCCGCCGCCCGCGACGAAGGTGGTCAGGAAGATGAACTGCGTGGAGAGGGCGATCAGCCCGGCGCCATCGGCCCCCTCGATCCGCGAGATCGAGATGCTGTTCAACCCCAGGGCAGCGAAAGATCCCGCCAGGGCGAGCGAGGCCAGAAAGGCGCTGGAGCCGAACTCACGACCCGGCTGGGAGGCGGCGCCAAGCCTGCCCTGAGCGCCGTCTGATGCCGGCATCGGCCGCAGGTTAGCCGGGAGGAGGTCGTGATACCTGATACCCATTGCCGCACTCACCGTGCCCGCCGAGCCGAACACCAAGGTCCGCTCAAACGACTCCGACGCAGGGTCCGGTGCGTCCTGCGCGTGGTGCGGTTCGGAGCTCCGGCCACCCACCGGGACCGGCACCGTCCTCTGCGCGAGCTGCGGGTCTCGGACGACCTGGCCCCTGCCGACGGACGAGGAGCTGGACCGGGCCTATGGCTCCTGGTACCGGCCCGACCGGGGCCGCTTCTCGGGGCTGGGGGACGCACTGCTCCGGCGCCTGCGCGGGCGAACGGCCCGCCGAGTTGACCGCATCGCCCCGCCGGGCCCGGTGCTGGACGTTGGAGCCGGGGACGGATCTCTCCTCGATGAGCTCTCGCGCGCCGGCCGGGAGGCGGTCGGGCTGGAGAGGGACTCCGAGCGGGCGGATATTCGCCAGGCCGAGATCGCCGACCTTGACGAGCGGTGGGCCGCGATCGTGTTCTGGCACTCGCTCGAGCACCTGCGCGAGCCGGGCGCGAAGCTCGCCGACGCGGCCGGGAGCCTCGAGCCCGGCGGCGTGATCGTGGTTGCGATGCCCAACGCCGCCAGCCTGCAGGCGCGGGTGTTCGGAGATCGCTGGTTCGCTCTCGATCTCCCCCGCCACCTCGTGCACGTCCCGGCTCACGCCCTGCTCGCGCGCCTGCGCGCACTCGGCCTCAGGCCCTCCCGGGTCAGCTACTCACGTGGCGGGCAGGTCCTCTTCGGCTGGCTCCACGGCCTCGTGGGCGCACTCCCCTCCCACCCCGACCTCTACGACGCGATTCGCCGGCCCGAGGCCCGCCGGGAGCCGATGTCCACGGGACGGCGGCTGCTGACGCTCGCCACGGCGGTCGTGGCCCTCCCTCTGGCCGCGCTCTGTGCCGGCGCCGAGATCCTGCTGCGTCGCGGCGGCACGGTCTACGTGGAGGCGCGGCATGGCTGAGGCGGCTCCCGAGGTGAAGCCCGGGAGCTCCGGCCCAGGCGTGCGCGGCAAGACGATCGTCGTGATGCCCGCACTCAACGCCGCGAAGACGCTGGAGCTGACCGTCGGATCGATCCCGAGGGACATAGTGGACGAGGTGATCCTGGTGGACGACCGCTCCACCGACGAGACGCTGGAGATCGCGCGGCGCCTCAACGTCCACGTCGTCTGGCATCCGCACAACGTCGGCTACGGCGGCAACCAGAAGACCTGCTACCTCGAGGCGCTCCAGCGCGAGGCCGACATCGTCGTGATGCTCCATCCGGACGGGCAGTACGAGCCCGAGCTGATTCCGCGGATGATCGAGCCGATTCTCAGGGGTGAGGCCGACCTCGTGCTCGGCTCCCGCATGCTCATTCCCGGGGCGGCGAAGGAGGCGGGAATGCCCCTCTACAAGCGGGTGGCCAACCGGTTTCTGACCACGATCGAGAACTGGGTCCTGCGCACGAAGCTCACCGACCTTCACACCGGATACAGGGCCTACGGGAGGGATCTCCTCCTGACCGTCCCGTTCCTGCGGAACTCCCTCGACTTCAGCTTCGATTCCGAGCTGCTCATGCAGTCCTCCTACTTCGGGTTCCGAATAGAGGAGGTATCGGCGCGAACCCGCTACTTCAGCGAGGCATCATCGGTCGGCTTTTGGACCTCGAGCGTCTACGGCGTGAAGACGCTCTGGGCGGCTCTCCGGCTCTTCCTGCACCGCAGCCATCTGCTGCGTTCTCGTAAGTTCTCGCCGTGATCGAAGCCAAGGCCAGCACCGGGCGGGTGACCGGGGAGCGGGTCACCACGGCCGAGGGTGGCTTCAACCCGACCTGGCAGCGCCACGTCGCCGCCTACGAACAGGCCGCGAAGCTCCTTCCCGCCGGGGAGATCCTCGACCTGGGTTGCGGCGTGGGACACAGCTATCACCTGCTCGCCCCCCGCCAGACGGTCGGTGTCGACATCGACGCGGAGGCGCTCGCGGGCCAGGATCGTGAGACGCACGTCGCGGACATGCGCGAGCTGCCATTCGAGGACGCCCGCTTCGACGCCGTGCTCTCGGTGCAGTCCCTCGAACACGTTCCGGACCCCGCACGGGTCCTGGCGGAAGCCCGGCGGGTGCTGGCCCCGGCGGGGATGGCGGTCTTCGTGACCCCGAACCGCCTCACCTTCGCCCGCCCGGACGAGATCATCGACCCGTATCACCACATCGAGTTCTCGGCGAACCAGCTGGGAAGCCTGTGCTCCCGGACGTTCGGGGATGTCGAGGTGAAGGGATTGTTCGGCTCGGAGCGCTACCTTCAGATCGTCGCCGCCGAGCGCCGCCGGCTGGACCGGCTGCTGAGCCGTGATCCGCTCAGGCTCAGGAGATTGGTGCCGCGAGGGGCGCGAAAGCTGCTCTACGACCGGCTGCTCGCCCGCAACCGTGCCGCGGTCGATCCCGCCGCCGCAGCGATCACCCGGGATGACTTCGAGCTGCGCGACGCGGACGTCGACGAGTCCCTCGATCTCTTCGCGATCTGCTCCGGAACCAGGTGATGGCCGGCCTCAGGCGCCGAGCCTCGGAGAATCCCGCGACCGTGCTCGCGGGCGCCGCCATGCTCGCCTCCGGGGTCCTCCTCCTTCACTGGCTCTCTCGGCTCACCTTCTGGCGCGACGAGTGGGACTTCCTCCTGCACCGGCGCTCCTGGAGCCCCGGCACTTTCTTTCAGCCGTTCGTCGAGCAGCTCGTCGCGGTCTCGATCTTCGTCTACAAGGTGCTCGCCTCCACGTGGGGCATCGAGTCCGCGCTGCCGTACCAGGTCATCGCGGTCTTCCTCTTCCTGCTGAGCGTCGGCCTGCTGTTCGCCTACGTGCGGCTGCGGTTGGGCGAATGGCTGGCCCTCGCTGCGATCCTGCCCATCCTCTTCCTCGGCCCGTCCTGGGATGACCTGCTCTTCCCGTTCCAGATGGCCCTCTTCGGCTCGGTGGCGTGCGGCATCGGCGCCCTGCTCGCACTCGACCGCGGGAGCCGCCGCTCGGACGTGCTGGCCGCTGCGCTGTTGGTCCTCGGGCTGCTCTTCTCCGATCTCGGCGTCCTGTTCGTCGCGGCGGCGGCGATCGAGCTGGCCCTGGACCGGGACCGCTGGCAGCGGGCATTCGTGGTCGCTGTTCCGACCGGGCTCTGGGTGCTCTGGTACCTCGCCTGGGGGCACAACGCGGACACGTCCATCACCTTCCGGAACATCGCGACCGCTCCCGCCTACGTTCTGGATGGGCTGGCAACGAGCCTGGCGACGCTCCTCGGGCTCGGGATCCCGCTCGGCGACTTCCAGACGGGCGCGCTCGACTGGGGCCGTCCCCTCCTCGTTGTCCTGATCGCGCTGGCGGCCTGGTGGATCTACCGCCTTCGCCCGCCCACCCCTCGGCTGCTCGGGCTGCTCGCGCTCCTGATCGGCTTCTGGTCGCTGACGGCGCTGAACGCGACCCCGGTCGCGCCCCCGACGGCCGGGCGCTACCAGTACGTGGGCATCGTCCTGCTGCTGCTCGTCGCCGCGGAGCTCCTCCGCGGCGTGAAAATCCACCGCTGGGCGATCGCGAGCGTTCTCGTCGTCTCCCTCGCCGCCACGCTCACCAACGGCGACCGGCTGCGGCAGGCCGCCGACGGCCTGCAGGGAATCGCGCAACAGGAGAGGGGCGGCCTCGCGGCGCTCGAGCTGACCCGCGGGCGGGTTTCGCCCGGCTTCGAGCTGACCGCGCAGAACTCCGGAGTCGACTACCTGGGCTTCCTCGATGCCGGGTCGTACTTCTCGGCGATCGACGCGTACGGATCCCCGGCGTACTCGCCGGCCGAGCTCGCCACCGCCCCAGAGCAGGCGCGGGTCGCGGCGGACAAGGTCTTCGCGGCTGCGCTCGGAGTCCACCTCGCGGCGACCGACGACCCTGGCAGAAGATGCCACGCCCTCGCCGCGCTGCCGAACTCGGTGACGCCCGTCCCTCCGCGGGGGCTCGTCCTGGTGTCCCGGGTGCCGGGCGTGCAGATCTCGGCTCGGCGCTACGCGACCCGGTCCTATCCCGTCGCGCTCGGTGAGCTGCCGGTCGATCGTCCTCAGCTGCTCCGAATCGAGCCGGATCGCTCCGTGCGCCCATGGCGCCTGCAGTTCAGCGGGCCGGGAGCCTCGGTATGCCGACCGTGAGGCGACTGGCCACTCCGCCCGTGCTGCTCGGCGGTCTCGCGGCGGCCTCAGCCGCACTCCTGCTCGCCTGGCAGTCGCATCTCACCTTCTTCATCGACGACTGGGACCTGCTGCTCAGCCGCCGCGGGTTCAACGCGCACGCCTTCCTCGACCCGCACAACGAGCACATCATCATCGCGCCGACCGCCATCTACAAGGCGATCCAGGCGACCATCGGAATGGACTCGCTCCTTCCCTACGCGGTCATCGCAACCGCGGCCTTCATCGCCAGCGCGATTCTGCTCTTCGTCTACCTGCGCTCGCGGGTCGACGACTGGCTGGCTCTCGCCGCGACGGCGCTGGTCCTCTTCATCGGCGCCGCCTACGAGGACCTGCTGACGCCGTTCCAGATCGGCTACTTCGGCTCGATGGCCTTCGGGCTCGGCGCGCTCCTGGCCCTCGATCGCCGCAGCCGCGCCGGCGACGCATGGGCCTGCGTTCTCCTCGTTCTCTCGCTGACCTTCTCCGAGATCGGCATTCCCTTCGTCATCGGAGTCGCCGTGGCGATCGCGCTCGACCGCGGGCCATGGCGACGGGCGTATGTGGTTGCGGTGCCGCTCGCCCTCTACGCGATCTGGTTCCTCGGCTGGGGACACACCGCCGCGAGCCACCTCTCCTTCCACAACATCGCCAACAGCCCGGCCTACGCGCTGGACGGGTTCGCGTCGAGCGTCGGCGCGCTGGTGGGGCTGTCGACGCCACCGATCACGGGCGGCACCGGCGGGATCGAATTGGGCAGGCCACTGCTCGTGGGCGTCGTTGCCCTCGCCGCACTACGCCTCTGGCGGCTCGGTCGATTTCCGGCGACGCTCTGGGCGCCGCTGGCGATCGGGGTCTCCTTCTGGCTTCTCACGGCAGCCAACACCAGCGCCGAGCGACCCCCGACGGCATCGAGGTACCAATACGTCGGTGCGGTCTTCATCCTCCTGATCGCCGCGGAGCTCGTCCGCGGCTGGCGGCCCGGGTGGAAGCCGCTCGCGGCGATCGGCGCGGTCACCGCCTTCGCCGTGGCGATGAACATCTCGGCGATGCACGACGCATACGGGATCTTCCGGGGCTGGACCGCGATCGTCAGGGGCGATCTCGCGGGGCTCGAGATCGACGCCGATCACGTGAACCCGGGTCTCGAGCTGACGCCCCAGAACTCCAACTTCGACTACTTCGGCGAGGTTCACGCCGGTCCGTACCTCTCCGCGGCCGGCAAGTTCGGATCGCCCGCGTACACGTCCTCGGAGCTGGCCTCGGCGCCGGAGCAGGGGCGTCTCGGCGCCGACAAGGTGATGGCCGCCGCACTTGGCCTGAGCTTCCAGCCGCTCTCCACGGCGCCTCCGCCGGGACGCGGCTGCCGAACCGTCGCCCGAAGCGGCGAGGCGCCGCCGGTGATCGAGCTGCCCCCTGGCGGCGCGACCCTGACCGCGCCGCCGGGTGTGGCTGCGAAGTTGAGCCTGCGGCGGTTCGCCACCACCTCGTTCCCGATCGTCGTCGGGACACTCCAGGGCGCCGCGCGGCTTTCCATCCCGACGGATCGCTCGGAGCGCCCGTGGCAGCTCCAGGTGGACGCGAACGGACCGGTGACGGTCTGCCCGGTATGAGCCGCCTTCGCAACTACCCTTACCCCATGCCGACGATCTCGTTCGTGATCCCGGTGAAGGACGAGGAGGAGGTCCTGCCCGAGCTCTACCGGCGGCTGGACGCGGTCTCGCGCGAGATCCAGGGCGAGGTCGAGTTCATCCTGGTGGACGACGGCAGCACCGATCGCAGCCGCGAGGTGATGAGCCAGCTTCGGGGTGGCGACGAGCGGGTCAAGCTCCTCTTCCTGGCCCGGAACTTCGGCCACCAGCTGGCGATCTCGGCCGGCCTCGACTTCGCCGACGGCGACGCGGTCGTGATCATCGACGGCGACCTTCAGGACCCACCCGAGGTCGTGCTCGAGATGATTCCGCTCTGGCGGGAGGGCTACGAGGTCGTGCACGCCGTCCGCCGCCGCCGCGCCGGCGAGAGCCGCATGAAGCTGTGGACCGCGCACCGCTTCTATCGCCTCATGCAGCGCCTCTCCGACGTCGAGTTCCCAGTCGACGCGGGCGACTTCCGGCTGGTCGACCGTCGCGTTGCCGACGTCGTCCGCGGCATGCGCGAGCCCGACCGCTACCTGCGCGGGATGTTCTCCTGGGTCGGCTTCCGCCAGACGAGCGTCAGCTACGACCGCGACCAGCGGTTCGCCGGCAAGACGAAGAACTCCTGGACCAAGATGATCGGCTTCGCGATCGACGGCATCCTCGGCTTCTCGGTGACCCCGCTTCGCTTCATCCTCGGCCTCGGGTTCGTGATCTCGCTGCTCAGCCTGGCGATGGGCCTGCTGGCGATCGTCCTGAAGCTGACCGGAGGCCTCCCCGCGAGCGGCCAGGGCTGGGCGTCGCTGACCGTTTTGGTCACGTTCCTTGCCGGAGTGCAGCTGATCGTGCTCGGCATGATGGGCCTCTACGTGGCCCGGACCTACGAGCAGGGGAAGGACCGGCCGCTGTATCTGATCGCCAGCGCCGAGGGACTCGACGCGGGCCTCTCAGGGCCGCTGCGCGAAGACCGCGTACTGCGCTCCGAGCGGGAGCCAGCCGAGTCGACGTTCCACCCCTCGCAGTAGCTCCGACTCGCGCGTGAAGAAGACGATGTAGCGCCCATCCGGGTCGCCGAGCCCGGACTGCTTCAGCAGCCGTGAGGCGGTGCGACGAGTGAGCAGGTCGGCATCCCGATCGAACTCGCAGTCATGTACCGCCTTTCGGGTCAGCGGGTTGAGCGGGTTGTGCTCGAACAGGGCGATCAGCCCCCCGGGCCTGGTGACCCTGGCCATCTCCCGCACCAGCCGGGGTCGCCGATCCCGCTCGACGTGGTGGAAGACGCAGATCGCGAAGCTGACGTCGAAGGAGGCATCCTCGTGTGGGATGGGCTCGCCGGCCGTGTAGCCGCGGTATTCGGCCCAGGGGTTTCGCTCCCGTGCCCGCATCACCATCTCGGGCGAGATGTCGACTCCGGCGAGCCGGGCGACGCGGCCCTTCAGGAAGCGATCGGTCTCCCCCGGCCCACAGCCGAGGTCGAGGAAGCCCAGCTCCTCGGGCGGTCCCAATCTCGCCGTGGCCAGCTCGAGCAGCGCGTCGGCCTTCGCGCGCGTGAAGAAGTCCAGCCCCGCGCCCGAGAAGGCGATCGACTCCTCGACCGCCTCGCGGTAGCCCTCGCTGTGGGCGTCGAACTCTGTTTCAGGCCGTTCGGGCACGCGGAGCAGGCTAAAGCGATGGCACTAGGCTGAGCCGGATGACAGGGCAGGATGCGACCAGCGCCGAGCAGAACGCCGAGTTCTTCGCCCGCGAGAAGCATGGGAAGGACGCGGCGGAGCTCGACACCTATCGGCTGATCCGCGAGGCGATCACGCGCGAGGTCGCCGGAGCCGACCGGCTCCTCGACGTCGGGAACGGCGGGGTCTTCGAGTACGACACGAGCAAGGTCGGAGAGATCGTCGCGGTCGATCTCTTCCTCGACCAGCTGCCGGCCTCGCATTTTCCCGAGAACGTCGCGGCACGGAAGGGGGACGCGCTCGCCCTCGACGAGGACGACGGGTCCTACGAGATGGTGCTCGAGGCCCTGCTCTACCACCACCTGGTGGGGAAGACGCCGAGCGACTCGGTCGACAACATCCGGCGTGCACTCGCCGAGGCCGAGCGCGTCCTGCGCCCGGGCGGCCGTCTGGTGATCGCCGAGTCGTGCGTGCCGCCCTGGTTCTACGGGTTCGAGCGCCTGATGTTCCGGCCCCTGGTGCTGCTCGCCAGGACGCCCATCCTGGGAGGACATCCCGCGGTGCTCCAGCTCCCGTTCGCCCGGCTCCGCGACCTCGTCGGCGAGCGTTTCGAGGTGGAGAAGGCCGAACGGATTCCGATGGGCAGGTGGCTGACGCAGTTCGGGCGACGCTGGCCGACGGCGCTCACCCCGGCGCGCGCGGTGATCGTCGTCGGCCGCAAGCCGAAGCCTTGAACGCCGCCGCTCGCCGCCCCTCGGCCGCGCGCTCTCGGTTCGCCGCCGAGGACGTCGCCTGGCTGGGCGCGATTGCCGCTGCCCTCTGTCTGGTCGTCGCCTTCGCGTGGATCACCCCGCAGCTCGCGAAGCTCTACCCCTCTCCGCATCAGACGGTCTTCCACGTCTGGTCAGGGCTCCATCAACCCGGAGCCGCTCGAGGACGTCCGCGGGATCCTGACGCTTGCGACCCCCTTCGTCGTCGCGGGCGCCATCCTCCTGCTCGGCTCCCGCGGAGCGGTACGGCGCTCCCTCGATCCCTGGATCGTCGGCGCTCAGATCATCGCCGTCCTGCTGCTGGCCTGGGCGGTGGTCCACCAGCCGCACACCTTCAGCCTCATCCCGGCCGGCTACTTCGAGCCCCTGCTCATCTCGGTGCCCGTCGCCCTCGCCGGTGTGCTCATCGGCGTCGGGCTGACCGCTGGCCTACTGCGCTGGCGAGGCCCGGGCGAGACGCTCTCACGAGCCCTCGGGAGGGCGCGGTCGGCGCGCTGGCTGGTCCTCGTCCTGGCGGTGGCGGTCACGGCCGTCTGGCTCCTCCCCGCCGTCACCACCGACGCGATCGTCGGGCACAGCGGCCTACTCGCTCCCAGCCAGATCCCGACCCACGCCGAGGACTATCTGGCGGTCGTCAACGGCCGCACGCCGCTGGTCGACTACATCGGCCAGTACGCCAGCCTCCTGCCGCTCCTGGTCGCGCCGGCCCTCTCTGCGTTGGACTCCTCGCTGACCGCCTTCACCGTCCTGATGACGATCCTCTCGGGCGTCGCGCTGCTGGCCATCTTCGGCGTCTTCAACCTGGTCACGCGGCCGTCCCTGGGTCGCCCTCGGCCTGTACGTCGCCTTCGTGGCGCTGTCGCTCGTTCCATGGCACGTCCAGGGCTCCGTCCGGGAGTTCGACGGCAACTACTTCGCGCTCTTCCCGGACCGCATCTTCGGCCCGTTCGTCCTCGCCTATGCGTGCGCACTCTTCCTCAGAGGCCGCCGGATCCCGATGTGGGGCCTTTTCCTGCTGGGCGGTCTTGCCCTGATCAACAACGCCGAGTTCGGGGTCGGTGCCCTCGTCGCGCTCGTCGTGGCGCTCGCGCTGGGCTCGGAGCGATCCGAGCCGCTGCGGGAGCGAGCCGCCCGGATGCTCGGCCAGGGCGCGATCGGCATCGCCCTCGCGGTCGCGATCGTCTGCGCCGTGACGCTGATCCGCGCCGGCGAGCTTCCCGACCCGGCGCTGCTCACCTACTACAACCGCCTCTTCCTGCGCGAGGCCTTCGGCGCTCGTCCCGATGCCGTCGCTCGGGCTGCACTGGGCGATGTACGCGACCTACGCGGCCGCCCTGATCGACCGCGGCCGTGCGCCACCTCCGTGAGGAGGAGAACCGGACGCTGACGGGGATGCTCGCCTTCTCGGGCGCCTTCGGTCTGGTCACCGGCATGTACTTCGTCGGCCGCTCGGTCGAGTTCCAGCTCATGCTCCTCTTCCCGGTCTGGGGCTTCTCGCTGGCGCTGCTCGCCTGGACAGCGGGCGGCGCCCTGCGCGGGGCCCGGGCCGATCGGGACCGCGTTCGGCGACTGCTGATCCCCGCGGCGGCGGCGATGATCGGGCTCGGGGTGATGATCGCCGACGATCGTTCGCGTCCCGGCTCCTTGGAGCCAGATCGAGCGCCTCGGCGAGTCCGGCCACGCCCCGAATGACACGCCGAACGCGCAGCGGTTCATCGAGTCCCGCACCAACCCCGGTGAGCACATCCTGCTGATTGGGACTCCGCTCGACCATCGGCTCGCGGACCGCGCCGGCGTCACGAACGTCTCGCCGCTCAACGGCTTCATCTCCCTGATCTCGCCGGCCGAGGCCGATCGCTCGCTCGATCAGCTGCGGGACGAGGGCGGAACGGAGGTGTTCGAGGCCGTGACCGCGCCGAGCGCCATCAACCCCTCCCCCTTCAAGATCATCGAGTTCGCCGACATCCTGCGCGAGCGCGGGTACCGCCTGGTCGAGCAGGATCCGAGCACCGGCCTTCGCCTCTGGCGCGCCGGAGGGGCGCGTACATGAAGAGACGGCGGGCGATGCCCGCCGACGACCTGGCGTGGATCGGGGCGATCGTCGCGGCCGTCGCCCTCGGGGTCGCGTTCATCCTGCTGGTGCCGGAGCTGGCGAAGCTCTATCCCGCACCCACGGACGACGTCTTCGCGGTCTGGAAGCCGGTGGTGATGCCCGAGGCGCGCGAGGAGGTGCGGTCAATCCTCACCCTCGCCGCGCCGATCGTGCTCGGAGGCGTCCTGATCGGCCTGGGCACGCGCGAGGCCGGCCGGAGATCGCTCGACCCGTTGATAGTCGGGGCTCAGGTGGCCGGGGTCACCCTGATCGTCGTCGGGGTGCTGGACCAGCCTCGCCAGAGCGGGTTCTTCGTCGACTACTTCAAGCCGTACCTGCTCTCGGTGCCGAACCTGGTTGCGGCGGTCGTGCTCGGGATCGGCATGACGATCGCGGTGCTGCGCTGGTCCGGACGGCTCCCATCGTGGGCCCTGCGCATCGGTGAGTCTCTCCGCGGCCGCGCCTGGCTCGCCTTCGGGCTGGCCGTGCTCGCCACTCTCCTCTTCGTGCTGCCCGCGGTGGTGACGGACGCCACCGTCGGCCAGGCGGGCCAGCTCGCCGCCGGCCACATCCCGGTTCAGGCCGAGGATTACTTCTCGGTCGTCAACGGCCGCACCCCGCTGGTCGACTACATCGCCCAGTACGCCAACCTGCTGCCGCTCCTTCTCGAGCCGGTGCTGGCGACCTTCGACTCCTCGATCACCGCGCTCTCGATCGCGATGTGCACGCTCTCGGCGATTGCGCTGTTGGCCGTCTTCGGCATCTTCCGCCAGGTCACGCGCGGGCCCTGGACGGCCCTGGCCCTCTACCTGCCGTTCCTGGCCCTCGCCCTCTTCCCGTGGAACGACAGCGGCCCGTTCCGGAACTTCGATGCCAACTACTACGGGATCCTTCCGGGTCGCCTGTTCGGCCCGTTCCTGCTCGCCTGGCTGGTCGCCGTCTCGACGCGGCGGCGGATCCCGGTCTGGGCGTTGTTCGGCTTTGCGGGGCTGGTCGTCGTCAACAACTCAGAGTTCGGGACCCCCGCCCTGTTCAGCCTGATCGTGGCGACGGGGGTCAGCTGGGATCGCTCGACCCCGCTCCGCGATCGCCTCGGGCGCCTCGCCGTCGAGGGCGCGGCCGGCCTGCTCGGCGCGATCCTCCTGGTCTGCGCGGTCATCCTGATCCGCACCGGCGAGCTGCCCGACCCGACGCTTCTCACCTACTTCAACCGGGTGTTCCTGCAGGATTCGTACGGGCTCATCCCGATGCCGACCCTGGGCCTCCAGTGGGCCCTCTACTTCACCTACGCGGCGGCGCTGGTGATGGCCGCGGTTCGCTACGTCCGCGACGAGGAGAATCGGACCCTGACCGTCATGCTCGCCTTCTCGGGCATCTTCGGTCTCGCCACCGGGGGGTACTTCGTCGGCCGCTCCTCGCAGTTCCAGCTGATGCTGCTCTTTCCGGCCTGGGCGCTGTCCCTGGCGCTCGTCGCCTGGACCGCAGCCCACTCGCTCCGGCACAGCGCCAGCGATCGGGAGAGGCTGAAGCGCATCCTCCTGCCCGCCTGCGCGGCCCTCGTCGGCTTCGGCCTGATGGTCTCCGCGATCGCGCGGGTATCCCCACCCTGGCGCCAGATCGACCGGCTGGCCGATGGCGGGGTGGCGGTCAACGACCAGCTCGCGGCGCAGCGCTACGTCGAGGCCAATACGCACCCGGGAGAGCACGTCCTGATCATCGGGACGACGCTCGATCACAGGGTGGCCGACCGCGCGGGGGTGGTGAACGTCTCGCCCGTCAACGGGATCACGGGGCTGATCGTGCCCGATGAGGCCAACCGCGCCATCGACCAGCTGGAAGAGGCCGGTGGAACCCAGGTGTTCGAGTCGGTGAGCGACGCGACCGGATCGGCTGGCCTCGTCTTCAGGATCCCGGAGTTCGCCACGATCCTCAGGGAGCGCGGCTACCGGCTGGTCGAAGAGGATCCCAGCACGCACCTGCGCCTCTGGCGCCGCGAGAGCTGACCGGCAGCCTACGATTGGCGCGATGCCGGATCAGGACCCGGACGAGCAGCTGGAGGCGGCACGCGCCGAATCAACTCGGCTCCGCGAGGAGCTCGAGGCGGCCGAGCGACGCCACCAGCGCGAGCTCGAGGAGCTCCGGGAGGACATGGGCCGCGAGCTGATGCGCCGCTCGTTCGCCGAGGCCGACCGGGAGTGGGCGCGCGGCGGTGGCGGCTCGCCCGCGATGCTGGTCGCGGCGGAGTACGAGGCCACGACGAGCTGGAAGCTGACGAAGCCGCTCCGCGCTATGGGCAGGCTGCTGCGGCGTGAGGGATAGGGGCCGCTCCGCGGTCGCGGCGGAGCTCGCGACGCTCTCCGCTCGGCCGCTGATCTCGGTGGTGATGCCGGTCTACGACGTCGAGCCCAGCCACCTGCGCGCGGCGCTCGGCTCGGTCCGCGCCCAGCACTACCCGGACTGGGAGCTGGTCATCGTCGACGACTCCTCCACTCGCGCTGACACACGCAAGGCCGTGAAGCGCGCCGTATCCCGAGATCCGCGGATCACCGCTCGCCTGCTGAGCGAGAACGTGGGGATCGCGGCGGCCTCCAACCAGGCCCTCGAGCTCTGCCGCGGCGAGCTCGTCACGTTCCTGGACCACGACGACGAACTCACGCCCGATGCCCTGCTGCGGGTCGCGAGCGAGTTCTCGGAGACCGGTTTCGACGTCGCGTACTCCGACCAGGACAAGATCACCGCGGACGGCGCCCGGGTCGATCCATTCCACAAGCCCGACTGGTCGCCCGTCTACGCGCTGGGCGCGATGTACATCGGCCACCTGCTGGTGGTGCGGCGTGAGCTCATCTCGGGGGCCGGGGGCTTCGATTCCAGCTACGACACGATCCAGGACTTCGAGCTGCTGCTGCGCCTCTCGGAGCGGACCGACCGGATCCACCACATCCCGGAGACGCTCTACCACTGGCGAGCGATCCCGGGCAGCATCGCGCTCTCGGAGGATGCGAAGGAGGGCGTGACCGAGCTTCAGGTACGCGCCGTCAAGGCCCACCTGCGCCGGCGCGGCATCGCGGCGAAGGCCGTCCCGCACGAGACGATTCCCCACCGGGTGCGACTGCGCCCGTCCCCTCGGACGGCGACGCCCGCCGTCGACGTGGTGGTCCCGTCACGCGGGGACGCCGATCGCCCATTCAACCCCGGTCGGCAGGCAAACCTGGCCGCGGGCCGCGGCGACGGCGAGTTCATCGCCTTCCTCGGCGAGCAGACCGAAGCGGTCGAACCCGACTGGATCGAGCAGCTCCTGCTCTACGCGGAGATGCCCGGGGTCGGAGCGGTCGGGCCGACGATCACCCGCCCCGACGGACGGGTGGATTCAGCCGGCTACGCGATCGGCCTCTACGACCCCGCCGTCCCCGTCATGCGCGGCTTCGACGCGGGCGTGGATGGCTACTACGGCTCGCTCTCCTGCGCGCGCGAGGTCTCCGCCGTCGGCATGGAATGCATGCTGCTGAGGCGCTCGACGTTCGAACAGCTCGGCGGCTTCGAGGAGGCCTACAGCCGCCAGTTCCAGGATCTCGACCTCTGCCTTCGGATCCGGGACCTGGGCCTGAGCGTCGTCTGCACGCCGTCGCCGCGGACCGTCGTGCACACGACCGAGGCGCAGCGGCGCGCGGACTTCGACGTGATCGATCGCGCCCTCTTCGTCGATCGTGCCTACGAGACGCTCGAGGCCGGCGACCCGTTCTACAGCCGGCGCTTCTTCCGGGAGGCGGCGGACTACAGCGAGTCGCCCTTCAGCGGCGACCCGCAGGCCGTCGCCATGCGGGAGGCCATCGGATGAGGGTCCTCTTCCTCCACTTCGGGAAGCTCCACGTCAACAGCGTCATCCAGGCGTTCCACCTCGGCGAGGAGATGACGGCTCAGGGCATCGAGGTGATTCTCTGCGGCCAGGGGGACACGGACCGGATCGCGACCATCGGCGAGCCGAGCTTCGAGTGCATCAACTACGAGGGACTCGACCGCCGGCTCGCGGAGCTCTCGCGCGACCGAGACGAGATCATGATCTGCGCCTGGACACCCCGCGAGGTCGTCCGCAGGGCGACGGAGCGCGCCGTCTCCGCCCTCGGTGCTCCATACGTGGTGCACCTCGAGGACAACGAGGAGCACCTGCTCTCGACCGCGTTGCAACTGCCCTATGAGCGGATCCGGCGATTGCCCTCTGACCGTCTCGACGAGCTCTGCTCCGACGACTTCATCCACCCGCTCCACTATCCGCGCCTGATGGAGGGCGCGGCGGGGGTCACCGTGATCACCGAGGAGCTCAACGAGTTCAACCTCGCCGGACGGCCTCACGACCTGGCGCGACCGGGCGTCGACCACGAGCGCTTCCGGCCTGACCTGCCTCCCGCCGTCTCTCGAGAACAGCTCGGGCTGCGGCCCGACGACTTCGTCCTCGTCTACCACGGGACCGGCCACTGGGCCAACCTGCGGGAGCTGTTCAGCCTGTACCTGGCGGTGAAGCTGCTGCAGCGGCGGGGCCGGCCCGTGAGGCTGGTCCGTCTCGGCGGCACGCGGCTGGGCGGGGTGGATCCGAGGACCCTCCACGCTCTCCGCGACGGCGAGCCCGACCTGGGCGACGTGCCATGGCGCGAGATCCCGGGATACCTCGCCCTCGCCGACGCCTACGTGCAGCCCGGGGCCCCCGGCGACTTCAACCGCTACCGGCTCCCCTCGAAGCTGCCGGAGTTCCTGGCGATGGGCCGGCCGGTGGTGCTGCCCGCCTGCAACCTCGGCAACGAGCTCACCGACCGCGAGAACGCCATGCTCCTGCGCGAGGGGGATGCGCTCGAGATCGCGGCGCGGCTCGAGGAGCTGATGGATGACCGAGAGCTCGCCGGCAGGCTGGGGCGCGGCGCGCGCCAGTTCGCACTCGAGCACCTGAGCTGGCCACGGAACGCGGGGCGCCTCGCCGACTTCTACCGGGAGCGGCTCACGAGCCGGGCCGCCTCCGTGGCGGCATGAGCGAGCCGATCCCGCAGGATCGTCTCTGGGAGCTCGACGAGCTCTACCGCGGCCGGTTCCCGGTCGAGGAGCTCTCCTACGGCACGGTCCGCGACCTCGCGGACAGCCTCGACAACCTCGGCGGCCTGGCGAGGGCCAGCGGGGACATGAAGGACCTGCAGCGCTGCTGGATGGTGAAGGCCGTTCTCGGCACAGTGGAGCCCGGCGGACAGCTGATCGAGATCGGAGCCGGTGAGCCGCTGGTCGCCGGCCTCCTCACCAGGCTGGGCTACTCGGTCACCGTCGTCGACCCCTACGACGGCAGCGATCAGGGCCCCGTCGAGTTCGAGCGATTCCAGCGCGACTACCCCGAGGTGGATTTCATCCGCGACCGCTTTCCACCCTCCAGCGGGCTCCCGGGCCCGGTCGCCGGGATCTACTCCATCTCGGTGCTCGAACACCTCCCGGCCGACCCGATGGAGACGGTGATGGGCGCAGCCACCGCGGCCCTGGCCTCGGGCGGCTGCTCGATCCACGCCGTTGACCATGTGCTGGCCGGCTGGGGCGCGGACGCCCACCGCGACCGGCTGGAGCAGGCCGTCCGCCGCCTCGGGCTCAGCGTCGAGGGGCTCGGGGACCTGATCCGGCGCCTCGAATCCGACCCCGACGCCTACTTCGTCTCGGCCGAGGCCCACGAGCGCTGGCGCGGCGATCTCCCATACGAGGACTATCCGATGCGCCGCATCGCCTCGATCGGCCTGCTCAGCCGCAAGTGAGGGCTGGCGCTATGTTCCGCCCGAGATGATCGCCTTCGGCTGCCCCATCACCGATCACGCCCAGTACGAGGCCTTCGCGGAGCCCGGCATCAAGCTCGTGGCCGAGCCCGACTCCGAGATCCTGGCGCTGGGCTCCGCCGGTCTCGGCGAGGCGTCGATCTTCCGGAACTACAACCTGCTGATCGAGGAGGCCGCGAAGCTCGACGGCCTCGAGGCCCTGGTGCTCGTCCACCAGGACGCGGAGATCGTCGATCCCGAATTCTGCGTCAAGGTGAGGCGGGCTCTGCAGCATCAGGACCTCGGCATCCTCGGCTGTGCGGGGGCGATCGGCGTCCGCAACATCGCCTGGTGGGACGGCTCCGTGACGCTCGCCTCCTTCTCGCATCAGTACGAGGAGTACGGCGGCGGGGAGATCGTGGGGTCCACCTTCAACTGGGACGAGGCACCCCCCGAGGCCCGGACCGGCGAGGTCGACGTGATCGACGGCTTCATGATGGTCCTGCCGCCCTGGTTCATCCAGAACATCCGCTTCGACGAGTCGCTGGGCCAGCTGCACGGCTACGACTTCGACGTCTGCCAGCAGGTGCGGGCCGCCGGGAAGAAGGTGATGACCGAGCACATCCGTGTGATCCACCATCACTCCCTGGAGCTGATCGGCGACGTGCAGGGCTGGATCGCCGCTCACATGCGCGTGGCTGAGAAGTGGGACGGGAAGCTCTCCCCGGCGCAGACCATTCCCGGCGACTGGAAGGAGCGCGCGCGGTGGGCCGAGGCTCGCCGGGACGCGGCTCTGATGCAGGCGAATGCCGCTGAGCTGGCCAGGGAGGCCGCGGTGATCGACATGGAGCGCCAGCTTCAGCAGGTGGAGCAAAGCGCCAGCTGGCGGATCACAAAGCCGCTCCGGTGGATCAAGTCCCTGTTCCGGCGTGACGAGGAACCGTCACGGAACGGCAACTCGCCCGGGGCGCTGCCGAACCGTCAGCGCTGATCCTCGCGCCGCGCGCGCTCGCTCTCGGCGACGAGATCGCTGAGCTCCTGGCGTGAGAACGCGGGCTTGCCGCGCCGTCGCACCTTCGACAGCCACTCGGCGGCGGAGAATCCGCTCGAGGCGAGTATCCGCTTGACCGCCTCCTCCAGCTTTTGTGCGTAGGTGAAGCGCTCGTCGATCTCCTGCTCGCGCGAGTGCCGCTGCACCAGCTGGGTGACCCGGGCCTTCTCGACACGCTCGAGAATCGGGTTCCGGTCCCACGGATCGACGATCTCGGCGACCGCATCGGACCAGGGTGCGCTCTCGGGCCAGAGCAGCCCACAGCCGAAGAAGATCGGGATCACGGCCAGTCGCAGGCCGTCTTGTTCCGTCATGAAGTCCTCGATCGCGGTCATCACTCCGTTGCGAGGGCCGCCCTCCTCCAGGGCGCCCCACTCGAACGGCAACCCGCGCTCAACCGTTCCGGAATTCCCCGGGACGAGCTTGATGTCCTCGCCGTAGGGATGGCGGTGCTCGGGCGGGATCCGGTCGGGTGCCGCGTACTGGTCACGCCGGGCGAGCGGCCAGCAGACATCGTGAAAGACGAGCAGCGGCATGCGCTCCGATCGCTCGGCGATCAGCCGGAGCTCGCCGCTCAGCGTGTAGTAGTTGTGGTCGCCGTCGAGGACGATCGCGTCCGCAATCGGCAGGTGAGTCAGCGCGTCGAGGCTCGTCTCCTGGACGATCTCGAGGTCCGGGTACTCCTCGAGCAGCTCGAGCAGGTCCGAGATCGGCTCAGGCTCGATCGCCGTCACGCGCGCGCCGCTGGGCGCGGCCCACCGCAGCAGCTCCTGGGTCAGCCTTCCTCGCTCCGCCCCGACCTCGATCACCGAGCCGACGGACGCCGCCTCGAAGCAGGCCGCCCAGACCTCGTAGAAGTTGCCCAGCGAGTAGCCGGCTTCGTCCGGATTGGTCCGGTGGTAGTAGGAGGTGACTTGCATCGGCATGACTTGATCTCGGCGGGTTCTGGGGGGGCCGGGGCCGCAGTCTAGGTCCACGGTCGCCCCGGTTAGGCTCCCGTTTACATGCTTGACCCAAGAAACACGATCGCCCGCTCGCTGATGAGCGACATCCGGGCACGGCATCCGCGGCTGCGAGAGGCGCTCGTCGCCGATGCTCGCGTGGCGTTGCTGCACAGGGGCGAGCGCAACGAGCTGCGCTCGGGCGCCGACGCCGCGTTTCAGGTGCTGCGACTGCTCTGGGAGAGCGACGCCTTCTTCTCCATGGCGCTCTACAGGGTGAAGGCGGCGATGCAGCGGCGCGGGATCCCGGTTCTGCCCCAGCTCGCCCACCGGCTCGCGGTGATCACGGGGCAGGTCGTGATCGGGGATCCGGTCGTGGTCCACCCGGGCGTCTACCTGCTTCACGGCCAGGTCGTGATCGACGGTGTCGTCGAGATCCATCCCGGCGTCGTGATCGGACCGTTCGTGACGATCGGGTTGATGCCCGGCGACATCGCCGGCCCGACGATCGAGGAGGAGGCCCGCATCGGGACGGGCGCGAAGGTGCTGGGCAGGGTCCGTGTCGGGGCCGGCTCCTCCGTCGGCGCCAACTCGGTCGTGGTCGATGACGTTCCCCCGAAAACCACGGTCGTCGGGGCCCCGGCGCGGCCGACGACGGAATAGAGCGCTGCTAGCTTTCGCCGCGCAGGGACGATGATCTTTCGCTCACGCAAGAACTCGCAGGCGGCCGTCGCCGACCGCGAACCGCCCGTTGCTGCCGGCAAGGGCACCGATGAGCTCTTCGCCGAGATCGAGGAGCTCAGCCTCGCCAATCGCGAGAACCCCGATCCCGGGGTCGAATCCCGCCTGGTCGAGTTGCGCCACGCGGCGGGGATCCGCCTGCTCGACGGACCGGGGTCCGACGCGGCGTTTCCCGATCCGGCCTTCGAGCAGCTCCCGAGCCGCAACGGGGAGCTCGCGGGCATCGAACCCGGGCAACTGACGCCCGAGGTGCTTCGCGCAGGGATCCTGCGCGATGGCTGCCTGCTCGTCCGTGGCCTGGTGGACCCTGACGCCGCCCGCACCCTCGCCGAGGACATCGACAGGGCCTTCGAGGCCCGCGACCAGACCGAGGCGAGCGGAGAGGGCGACCCGGGCTTCTACAGCGAGTTCATGCCGGCGCCGGCCTTCCGCGAGTCCCTCGGCCGTGACTGGGTCGCCGGCGGAGGCGGCCTTTGGGCCGCCGACTCGCCCCACCTGCTGTTCGAGATGCTCGACAACTTCGACCGCGTCGGCCTTCGGCGGGCGATCAAGGGGTATCTCGGAGAGCCCGCGGTGATCTCCGTGCAGAAGTGCACCCTGCGGCGGGTGGACCCCGACGCCGGCCACGGCTGGCACCAGGACGGGGCCTTCATGGGCGACGTGCGGGCGCTCAACGTCTGGCTGTCGCTGTCGCGTTGCGGCGACGAGGCCCCCGGAATGGACATCCTCCCCCGCCGCCTCGATCACTTCGTCCCGACCGGAACGGAGGGTGCCTGGTTCGACTGGTCCGTTTCTCCGCAGGTCGTCGAGGAGACGGCCGAGGAGGGTGAGGTCCTCCGACCCATCTTCGAGCCGGGCGACGTGTTGCTCTTCGACGAGCTCTTCCTGCACTCGACGGCCGCCGAGCCCGAGATGAAGAAGAGTCGCTGGGCGATCGAGAGCTGGTTCTTCGGCGCTTCGGCTTCGCCCCCGCAGTACTCCCCGCTTGCCATCTGAGGGGCCGTCACAGCCCGAGCGGTTCTTCTTCGTCCACATCCTGAAGACGGGCGGCGTTTCGCTGTACGTTCGCCTGAAGAGGCATTTCGGAGAGGAGGCCGTCTACCCGGCGGACTCCGACGGAGATCCGGCTGACGTCGCCCCCCAGCTCTTTCCACACATCCTGCTCGAGCGGTGGGCGATTCGAAGAGATGAGATCCGGGTGGTCACCGGGCACTTCCCCCTCTGCACGGCCGAGCTCCTCGACGCCGAGTTCAGGGTGATGACCGTCCTGCGGGATCCGGTCGAGCGCACCCTGAGCTACCTGCGTCACCATCGCGACATCACCCCCGCCGATTCCGGGCGCTCGCTCGAGGAGATCTACGAGGACCCCGCGCGCTTCAGGCCGTTCATCGAGAACCACATGGTGAAGATGCTCTCGATGAAGGGGTCGGAGATGAGCAACGGGATGATGACCGTGATCGACCTGGACCGCGGGCGTCTGCGGGCCGCCAAGCGGGCGTTGCGGAGGATGGACGACTTCGGCCTCCAGGAGGACCTGGAGGGGTTCGCGGCGCGGCTCGAGAGCAACTTCGGCTGGCGGCTCGGGCCGCCCGTGCACGAGAACGTCACCCGGCCCACCGAGGTGCCCGACTCGTTTCGTCAGCGCATCGCCGAGGACAATCGCCTGGACATGGAGCTCTTCCAATACGCGCGAAAGCTGCAGGGCAGGCGAACCGGGCGCTCGAGCCGTGGCTGAGCCCGCCGTCGCCCATCTCGAGATCGGAGCGCCCGAGCGGCTCGCTGTCGGCGGAGGAACCGCATTCGTGCTCGGAGGCCATTGCTATGACCGGGGCGAGCGGACCCGCGGGCTCGCCGTCAGGATCGGCGGCAGCACGCAGCCGGTCGAGCGGTTCGGACTTCCCCGGGACGACGTCTACGAGAGCCTGGCGCCGGACGACCCGGCCAGGCCCCATGCCTACCGAAGTGGATTCGTCGCCCTCGTCGACGTCGCCCGTCTGGCTCGCCCGGTGGGACTCGATCTGGAACTGGTCCTGAGCCTCGAAAACGGGAGCGAGCGAGTGATTCCCCTGGGCGCCGTTCAGGCCGAGCCGCGACTCGACGTGCCCGGCGATGCTCCCGCGCCGGGTTTCCCCACCCTCCCCGGCCCGCGCGTAGCGATCTGCATGGCGACCTACGAGCCGCCGGCCGACCTCCTGCGCCGCCAGCTCGACTCGATCCGCGCGCAGACGCACGGAAACTGGATCTGCCTGATCAGCGACGACTGCTCTTCTGATCGGGCCTTCGAGGACTTGCTCGCTCAGACCGAGGGGGACGAGCGGTTCGCCGTGTCGCGGAGCCCGGATCGGCTCGGCTTCTACCGGAACTTCGAGCGGGCGCTGTCGATGGCCCCCGGATCCTCGGACTACGTCGCCTTCTGCGATCAGGACGATCGCTGGAACACCGACAAGCTCGAGCGGCTGATCGGCGGCATCGGGAACGCCCAGCTCATCTACAGCGACGCTCGCATCGTCAGCCCGGCGGACGAGCTCGTCCGCTCCTCCTATTGGACCGAGCGCCGCAACAACCACACCAACTTCGCCTCGCTTCTGCTGGCCAACTCCGTCACCGGCGCAGCCTCCATGTTCCGCCGCGAGGTGCTGGACGACGCACTGCCGTTCCCGCCGCGCCTGGCCCGGGCATTCCACGATCACTGGATCGCCCTGGTGGCGATGGCCCGGGGGGAGTTGGCCTACCTCGACGAGCCGCTCTACGACTACGTCCAGCACGAGTGGGCGGTGATCGGACACACGCAGGCGAACCGCCGGCCGCGCTCGGTGCGTACCCACCTGATGGAACGGCTCCGCAACCCGACCGGCGGCTCACGCGTCGTCTACTACTACGACTGGCACCAGCAGCTGCTGCTGGCGGAGGTGCTCCGGCTGCGCTGCGACTCGCGGATGTCTCCCGCCAAGCGACGGACGCTCAGGCGGCTGCTCTCCGCGGACGATCGAATCACGAGCCTCGCCTGGCTGCTGGGCCGCAGGACGCGGCGACTGTGGGGCCACGACGAGACCCTCGACCGGGAGCTCTTCTACGGGTACGCGCTGGTCCGGCGAAGGGCCGTGTCGGCGTGGACGGCCGGCAGGAGGCGCCCGAACCGCTTCCTCCCACGCGACATCAGCATCCCGGCGGACCCGCAGCGAGAGAGCTAGCGACTCCGGCTACCGGCTGCGCAGGCGAGAACGGCGCCGCCAGCGGCGTCGCAGCGTTTCGAGCAGCGTCGGAGGGTTGGGGATGGGGCCCGGATAGGGCTCGATCGCCCGCCCGGCCCGGAGCCCGGCGAACCGGCCCTGCAGGCCTCCGAGGTTGCGGTCCACCAGCGCCTGCCCGATACCGAGGTAGAGCTCCCGCGCGATGATTCCCGGCAGCCTGCGCGGCGTGATCACGTGCCACTTGCGCAGCGTGTAGCCGCGGCCATACCCCATCAGGTAGTTCTTGCGCCGCGATCCCGACCCGAGCGTCGCCGAGTGCTCGTGCACTCCTCGGGCGTCCCTGGCCAACCTGCAGGAGCCGCCCGCGCGGCGCAGCCGCAGGGCCAGGTCCACGTCCTCGAGGTAGGCGAAGATCCTCTCGTCGAAGCCGCCCACGTCGAGGAAGGCGTCACGCCAGAACGCGGCATTGGAGCCGGAGGGGCCGATCGGCTCGGCCACCGGGCCTTCGAGGACCTCCACCGGCTCGCCGTTCAGATAGTCGAATGCGAGCAGCGTCCAATCGAGCTCGATCCCGGCGCTGTCGATCAGGTCCGGTGACCCCGCGTCGCACATCACGCCGGCAGCCATCACGCACCCGTGTGCCGGATCGAGCGTCCCAGCGATCCGCTCCACGTATCCCGGACCGACGACGCTGTCGTCGTTGAGGAGAACGAGGACCTCACCCTGGGCCTGGCGGGCGGCCCGGTTGACCGCCTTCGAGTACCCGAGGTTCTCCTCCAGTGCCAGGACCCTTGCTCCGTCGAGTTCCGAAGCTGCCCGAACGAGCTCCGCGGACCCGGTGCCATTGTCCGCGACGATCGTCTCGAAGCCCTGACCAGCCGCCGCCAGGGAGCGAAGTGTCCCCAGCGCCTTGCTGGGAGTCACCGTCGGGATGATCACCGTCGCGCTGGGCGAGGCACCCTGAGCCCCCGTCTCCGTCACTGCACCGGCGGAGCTCACGGCGGCTGTGGTGTTCTGGTCGCTCATCCCTGGCTCGGTGCCGCGAACACGACCGACTTGATGGGGAGAGGGCTCAGTTTTGCTGCCCTGAAATATGCCGTCCGCGCGGCCGAAAAATCACCGCTCCTCTGCAGCAGCGTAGCCTCAATCACGGGTAGGCGCCAATCCTCGGAGTCGCGATCCTCCGCCTGCTTTATGTAGGCGAGGGCCGCCGAGATGTCGCCGCGCTCCTTCTCCAGCAGGGCCAGTTGCGTATACGGATCAGCCGACCACGGCTCGATCGACTTTGCGGCCTTCGCGTGATTGATCGCCTCGTCGATCTTGCCGTCGGCGGCCGCCTGGCGGCTCAGCCTCAGATCCTGCTCGCTCAGCACCACGACCCCTCCGGCAACCACCCCGGCACATGCCGCCAGGATGGCGAGGCCACCCCAGAGGCGGCGGCGAAGCTTTCTGACAGAAGGCGCCGATGAGAGGAGGAGAGCCGCGCAGACCACCGCCGGACCGAATACGGCCGGGATCTCCCAGGTCCAGTCGAAGGCGGCACCGGATGCGGCGCAGATCAGGACCGCAATGAGCACGTCGGCGTCACCGGAGCGGCGGGCGGAGAGCAGGCGCCAGGAGCTGAGCGCGAGCGCAGCGCAGAAGCCGAGGAAGAGCGCGATCCCCGGGATGCCGAAGTCGACCGCGTCCTGAAGGGGCAGCGAGTGAGGATTTCGAACGAACAGCGGAATGTCTCCGTGAACGCCCCACCAGCCCTCGAAGCCGCCGGCTCCCACCCCTCGCAGCGGCTCGCTCTCGAAGGCATTCACCGCCTCGCCCCAGAACTGCCAACGCCCGTTTGAGCTGAGCTGTGGCCCTCCCACCGCGACGCCCTTCTCGGTCGGTGGCGGAGCCTTGAACTCGCGGAAGCGCTGGGCCGGATGGGCGAGCAGCACCGCCGCGACGATGGCCAGGGCGGCGATCACGCCGACGGCGAGCCTCGTCCGATGCGAGAGGCGCAAGGCCGGCCGCGCGCGGCCGAAGCGGCTCGAGGCGAGGGCGGTGAGCGCGACCACCACCACCGAGATGACCGACATCAGATCGCCCTGCGACCGGCTGGCTGAGTTGGGTATGTCCCTCGTCAGCGAGTGCATGGTCTCTGACGCGCCGACCAGGACGAGAGCCCCCGCGAGCCCGATGCCGATCGACGTGAGCTGCCGGGGGCGATCGGGCGACGCCGCGATCAGGACGATGAGCCCTATGACCGCCGCCGCGGCGCCCCCTCGGGAACCGGTCAGCCACATCGCCAGAACCGCGATGGGGATCAGCGCCGTGGCGGCGATCCGCAGCCCTCGCGCCGACGCCCAACCTCCGGCGTGGGCGAGCAGCACCGTGGCGGTCGCCAGCAGGGCGGCGGCGCCGTTCCAGTATCCGACCGGATAGGAGAGGCGCCCGGCGGCGCCCGGAATGTCGCTGCGGGCGCCCAGGGTCCCGGGCTGGAGGTAGGCGAATAGAGCGATCGCGGACACCACGGCCAGGCCCATCGTCAGCCCGGCGAGCCACTCGTCGCGGCCTCGCAGGCTGGCCGTGCAGGCGGCGAGCACGAAGAGGCCGACGTAGAACGAGGCTCTGACCGCCTCGTCGAACGCCCTGCCCTGATCGCTCGCCCAGTTGACCGATAGGAAGCCGAGCACCGCGATGCCCGCGAGACAGAGGCCCCCGATGGCAGCCGGCGCCCCGACTGGGCGCAACGGGATCGCGCGAGCGGCGAAGCCCGCGATCAACGCCGCCCAGACCAGGATCGAGGCGGCCGCGTAACCGGTGGGATCGAAGAGGCCGTGCGCCAGCGAGGCCGCAATCACCGCCGCCGCAACCAGTCCCGCACCCGCGTGTTGTCTGATCATTGACACCATGGCGCCCCCAGTCAGTCTGGGGGGCAAGGCAGTATCTTCGCCCCCCGACGAATTCGAATGACCGCCCGCAAGACAGTCACGGCATTGCTCGCCGCGGCGGCGATCTTGGTCGCCCTCGCGCCCTCGGCCCTGGCCAGCCCGGCCGGGAGCGAGTACCTGCCGAAGGTCCCGCAGTCGGGAAGCAATTCCCCGGCGTCGGGATCCAGCGTGGCGCCGGCGGTACCAGGCTCCGAAACGACTTCCACGACGTCCAGCAGCTCGACCAGCGGGGGCGCGGGTTCGAAGAAAGCGGCGAAGAAGCCGCAGAAGAAGGAACCGAAGCCCGATCGAGCGGTGGTCACCTCCTCATCCAGCGCGACGGATGGCGGCTCGGGCAGCAGCCCTCTGCTCAGCCCGGTCGCGCTGGTCATCGCCGCGGCGATCCTGACGATGATCGTGTGGGTGGCACAGCGCCGTATGAAGGACCGAGCGGGCAGGCCGCCGGCCAAACCGAGGCCCAGACGCGGCGAGTTCGCCGGACCCGACAACGCACCGTAAGCAAAGGAGATTGACCTTGCGACGCCTCGTCATCGCGACGACCCTGCTCATCTGCCTCGCGCTTTCCCCGCATGCGAGCGCCGCACCGCGCTCGTTCTACGGCGTGATCACCGCCAACGACCCTGATTCGTCCGAGATCGCCCGGATGGGCACCGGCAAGGTGGGAACACTCCGGATCAACTTCGTCTGGGGAGCGGTTCAGCCGAGCCAAGGCTCGTCGTACGACTGGAGCCACTACGACGCGATCATCGGAGCGGCCGCCCAGCAGGGCATCCAGGTCCTGCCGACCGTCTACAGCTCTCCCGCCTGGGCCGCGGCGAAGACCAACTACCCGCCGGCCAAACCGCACATGGGCGAGTTCGGGGCATTCGTCCAGGCTGCGGCCGCGCGATACGGGGCCAACGGCTCGTTCTGGTCGGAGAACCCGTCCATTCCCAGGCTTCCGGTGATCAACTGGCAGCTCTGGAACGAGGTCAACTCGCCCAGCTTCTGGTACCCGCGGCCGAACGCCAAAGCAGTACGTCGGGCTCCTGCGAGTGTTCCACGACGGGATCAAGGCGGGTGACCCTTCGGCCCGCATCGTCCTGGCCGGGCTCTTCAGGACGCCGCAGATCAAGCACGGAATATCCCTCGATCAGTACCTGACCGGCATCTACCGGCGCAAGGCGAAGAGCCTGTTCGACGCGGTCGCCGTCCATCCCTACGCCACCACGCCGCGCGACGCGCTCAATGCCGTCAAGGAGACCCGCAAGATCATGAACCGGTTCAAGGACCGGCGCACGCCGATCTGGATCACGGAGATCGGCTGGGCAACCGGCGGCAGCCCGACGCCGCTCACCGTATCCCCGCAGCGACAGGCGTCCTACCTGCGCCAGGCCTTCGGGTTGATGGCCGCGAACAGTGCGCGACTGAGAATCGCCGGGGTGATCTGGTATTCGTGGCGAGACGTGCCCGGGCCGATCTGGTTCTTCCACACCGGCCTGTTCACTTCGACGCTCGACCCGAAGCCGGCGTGGAACGCGTTCACCGGGCTGACCGGCGGAAAGCCCTGATCGGGTGCAGGCGGGCCGCCAGACCGGCCAGGAGCTTCACGCCGATCCCGAGGAAGACGATGATTGAGGTGAGCGGCGAAGCGCTCGGCGCATAGAACTTCCTGTAGAACCGGCCTATGCCGCGATGGAAAGCGACCTCCTGCCGGAAGCCGCGCCGCTCCCCGCTCGAGCCGCCCTTGACGTGCAGCGCGACGCCGGACGGCTCGTAGAACACCGTCCAGCCCCGCTGCCAGAAGCGGTAGCACCAGTCGAGGTCCTCCATGTACAGCCAATAGCCCTCGTCGAGGAGGCCCACCTCCCGGATCGCCTTGACCCTGCACCAGCATGAACGCCCCGTTCACGGCGTCGACTGGGCCAGGCTCGTCCTCAGCCAGGTCAGTCGCGCGATATTGACTCAAACGGGCGGGGGCCCGATCGGAGCGGCCGATGCCCGTGAAGTGTGCGAGGGCGGACAACGGCGTCGGAAATGAGCGCTTGCAGGCGTGATCGAGTTCCCCCGACGGCCGCACCAGCTTGCAGCCGACGATGCCGATCGCGGGATCCGCGTCCATTCTCTCGAGGCAGCTCTCCAGCGTCCCGTCTCGCAGCTCGGTGTCGGGGTTGAGCAGCAGGACGAATTCGGCGCCGGGCCCCCGCAGCACCAGGTTGTTCCCGGCGGCGAAGCCGATGTTGCCGCGTCGGATCAGCTCAACCCATGGAAAATCCCGGGCGACCATATCCGGAGTCTCGTCGGGGCTGCCGCTGTCCACGACAACGACTTGACGTGGCTTGCTGTCGACCGTCGTTTCGAACGACCGCAGGCAGCTTCGAAGCAGCTCCGGCGCGCCGTGGCTGACGATCGCCACGACGAAGCGGCCTGCCGGATCAGTAGGCGCCGCTTCCGCCAATTACCGCGCGGGGCGTCCGCAGGAGGATCGCTACATCCTGGGCGATCGAGAGGTTGTCGATGTAGGCGAGCTCGAGCGCGAGCCGCTCCTCGAAGGTCAGATCGCCGCGACCGTAGACCTGCATCGGCCCCGTTATCCCGGGCTTGACCCCGAGGCGCAGCCGCTGACGCTCGTCGTAGAGCGCGACCACGGCCTCCTCCTCGGGACGCGGACCGACCAGGGACATCTCGCCGTGGAGCACGTTCCAGAGCTGCGGCGTCTCGTCGAGACTGAGGCGACGCAGCCGGCGCCCGATCCAGGTGTGCCGGGGATCGTTGGGGACCTTGAAGGAGGGCTCGACGAGAGCCTCCGTGTTCACCACCTCACTGACCCTCTCGTCGGCGCCATCGACCATCGTCCGGAACTTGAACATCGTGAACGGCCCACCCCCCCTGCCGACTCTGACCTGCTTGAAAAGCACGGGGCCCCGTGAGTCCAGCTTGATCGCAATTGCCACGATGAGAAGCAATGGCGCCAGCAACAGGAGCATGCCGGCGGAGACGGCGATGTCGATTCCCCGCTTCAGCGCCATCGTCGATCGCGGCGGATCCGAGAAGGCGAAGTCCAGCAGCGGCAGCTCGCCGAGACGATTCAGCTGTATCCCGGGTCCGAGCAGCTCGGCGTTGGGCGCCACCAGGGTGAGGGAGAGCCCGAAGCGCTTGCAGTCGCCGATCAGGCCTCGCAACTCATCGGTGGAGATCGACTCGTCCGCAACGAGGATGTGCTCGAGCCCGCGCTGCTCGGCGACGGAGATCAGCTCGGATCGCGGTCCGAGGCACCTCATTTGACCGTTCGCGCCATTGGTCTCGGCATTCGAATGCGAGGCCGTCTCATCACCGAAATAGCCGACCAGCGACAGGTGGACCTCAGGATGTGTCTCGATCCGCCTGCTGAGCCGTCGCATCGCCCCTCCTGAGCCCACCACCGCCGACTTCTCGGGGGGACGCCGCGCATGCCAGATCTGACGGGTGAGCCCTCGGAGCGAGGCGCTGACGACGAACGCGGTCACGGCCAGGATGCCCAGCGCCGTGCCCGAGACGTAGGGCGCGGGGGTGATTCGTGTGAGGACCCCGATGGCGACCGTGCCGATCACCACGGCGGAGAAGAGGGCTGGAAGTTCATCCAAAGTGCTGTGGCGAATCCGGCGGTGATCCTGGTCGTAGAGGCCATGCAGCTTCATCACGAGGATCCAGGCCGGGCTGAAAGCCGCCGACCAGGCGATCGAGGAGGGCTGCATGGGTGGGTTTGAAACCAGCAGGTAGCTGACCGACGTCCCGGCGATCAAGGAGACCCAGTCCGTAAGCGCCAGAAGCCGGCGGAGGATCGCGCCACGCGCCCGCGCGGCCCGGCCACCCCTGATCGGAAGAACCTTGGTGTCGGCGACGTCGATCCCGCCGAGCTCGCGCACGGCCGGCGTCTGCCGGGGCGCGTCGTCGCGGGCGAGGCCCGTCTGCTGGAACGGCTCAGAGGTCATTGACCGCGTTTCCCCTCCCCACGAAAATCTCGTGCTCGCGGACTCCAAACGTAACAGAGGTCAGCGGCGATTCACGCACGCAGAGGTGGATTGCGGCTGCAGGCGAAGAGCCCTAGCCGCCCGCCATGGCGGGCAGGAGCACCACGGTGTCCGACTCAGAGGCCCCGGTGTCGAGGCCGTCCAGCACGCGGACGTCCTCGTCGTTCAGGTAGACGTTGACGTAGCGGTTGAGCTCGCCATCCTCCGAGAAGAGCTGGTCCTTCGTCGCTGGATAGCGCTCCGCGAGAGCCCTGAGGGCGTCGCCCACGGTCGCGCCGTCGACGCTGACCTCGGCCTCGCCGTCGGTCTGCTGGCGCAGCACGGGTGGGACCTTGATCGTCGGCATGGCGGGAAACCTAGCGGCTGACAGTTAGCCGGCGCAGAAGAGCTCGTAGTCGGGGAACTTGCCCATCTCCGACTCAGGGATCTCCTGGGCGTTCGGGCCGCAGATCGGGCACTCCGGGTCCCGACGGACCTTGAGCTCAGTGAAGCGGGTGCCGAGCGAGTCGTAGAGGAGCAGGCGGCCGATCAGCGGCTCGCCGATCCCGACGACCAGCTTGATGACCTCGTTCGCCTGCAGCAATCCCATGACTCCGGCCATCACGCCGAGCACACCGGCGGCGCCGCAGCTCGGGGCGAGCTCGGCCGGTGGTGGCGTCGGGTAGAGGCAGCGGTAGCAGGGGCCCTCGTAGGGGACGAAGGTCGAGATCTGCCCGTCGAACGCGAGAATCGACGCTGACACGACCGGCTTGCGCAGGCGCACCGACGCGTCGTTCAGGAGGTACCGGGTCGGGAAGTTGTCCGCCCCGTCGACGATCACGTCGTAGTCCTTGATGATGTCGATGATGTTCGTCGCGTCCAGACGGATGCGGTGTTCGACCACGTCGACGTCCGGGTTGAGCGCCTCGATCGTCTTGCGGGCGGACTCGGTCTTGGGCTGGCCGATTCGCTCCGTGTTGTGGATCACCTGGCGCTGCAGGTTCGACTCGTCGACCTCATCGTCGTCGACCAGGCCGAGTGTGCCGATGCCGGCCGCGGCCAGGTAGAGGGCCGTGGGAGCCCCCAGGCCCCCGGCGCCGATCAGCAGCACCTTGGCATTCAGCATCTTGAGCTGGCCCTCGACACCGACCTCGGGAAGCAGGGTGTGGCGGGAGTAGCGGTTGCGCTGCTCCGGGGTCATTCCCTCCGCCATCACAACCGGAAGGCCGGCGGCCTCCCAGGCCTTGATGCCACCGCGTACCGAGGCGGCGTTCTCGTAGCCAAGGTCGCGAAGCTCGTCAGCGGCGCGGGCGGAGCGGTTGCCGGAGGCGCAGTAGAGGAGCACACGCTGGGAATGGTCGGGGACGACCTCCTCGATGCGGTCGGTTACGTCGGCCGGGCGAATCAGCTCGCCTCCGTCGATGTGCGCCTCGAAGTGCTCGTACGGCTCGCGGGTGTCGATCAGCGCAACGCCGTCGCCCCGGAGCTCCTCCAGGGCCTCGGCCGGCTCGACCTCCTCGATTCGCTCCTTGACCTGCTCAATCGTCTCGGTGCTGGCCATCAGGTTGTGTCCTCCTCGCCTTCCAAGTGTGTCTCGGCCTCTTCGTCGCCGATCGCGATCTCTCCTTCGATGGGGTATCCGAGCTCGTTCCAGAGCTTCGACCCACCGATGATGGACGCCACGTGCTTGAAGTCGTGCTCGTTCTGCAACGCGTCAGCGGCGCGTGCCGAGCGGTTGCCCTCTCCGCAGACCAGGATGATGCGGTCGTCGGGGCCCGCGCCGGCGCTCTCAATCGCCTCAACGTAGGCGGCGTCGTGAGCCTCACGGGCACTCTCACCGGCGGGCACATTGACCGCGCCCTGGACGTGCCCAGCGTCGAATCGCTCGGGGTCGCGCACGTCGATCACCACGGCGCCGCCATCGATCTCTTCCTTGGCGACGGGGGGGAGCAGCTCCTCGATCCGGCTCTTGACCAGTTCGAGGGGCGGCGGCACGTCCTTGCGGGGCATCTCCACGGAGCTCATGGTCTCAAATATCCCAAATCCTGATCGGGTTTCATTACTTCAGAAAGTATAGCCAGGTTCAGCCTTCAAATTGCCCGCCGCCGAGCTCGGACGGCATGGCCCTCGGGCCCTCCGGATACATCGCCGTGAGCTGCTCCTCGCTCATCTCGAGGGTGCTGGTGACCCCCTCGCGCGGCGCGCTCACCACCAGCCAGAGCGCATCGGCATCCGTGTCGTTGAAGAGCTGGCGGGCGTGCTCGGGCTCGACGAGCAACGCCGACAGCGGATCGAGGGTCAGCACCTCGTCATCGACCCGCGCCCGTCCCTTCCCCTCGAGCAGGACGTAGAGCTCGTGTGCCTCGAAGTGCCGGTGCCAGGTGCTCGCCTGGCCGGGATGGAGCCGCCAGAGACGCGCACCGAGCGTCTCTGCCTCGAGCTGCTTGGCAAGGTCCGTGTTGTCGACCTTCATCTGGTTCGAGGGACGCCAGAAAGCGTCCCCCGAACTCAGGACTCGGTAGGCCAACTAACCGATGGTGGGCCGCATCTGACGGAGCCGGCGGACGCGCTCCTCGATCGGCGGATGCGTCGAGAAGAGCGAGGCGAGGCCCTTTCCGCTGAACGGCTTGACGATGTACAGCGGCTCGCTGGCCTGGTTGACCTGCATCGGGATCGCCTGGGCGCCGGACTCGAGGCGCAGCAGCGCGGAAGCAAGCGACTCCGGGTTCCCGCAGATCTCGGCGCCCGTCGCGTCGGCCGAGTATTCGCGCTGACGGGAGATCGCCATCTGGATGATCGCCGCGGAGATCGGGGCGAGTATCCAGAGCAGCAGCGGACCGATGATCCCGAGGGGCGAATCGCTGTCGCCCCCGACCCAGAGCACCATGTAGCCGATCCAGGTGATGGCGGACGCGATCGTTGCGACCACGGAGGTCAGGAGAATGTCGTGGTTGCGGACGTGTCCGAGTTCGTGCGCGAGCACGCCCCGCAGCTCATCCTCGGTGAGGAGCTTGCGAATCCCGGCGGTCACCGCGACCGCGGAGTGCTTCGGATTGCGGCCCGTCGCAAAGGCGTTCGGCTGCTCCTGCGGGATCACGTAGAGCTTCGGCATGGGGAGACCGGCGCGAGTGGTCAGGTCCCGGACCATCTGGTAGAGCCGCGGATCCTCCTCCTCGGACACCGGCTGCGCCTTCGCGGCAGCGAGAGCGATCTTGTCGCTGAAGAACCAGCTGCCCATGTTGATGATGACCGCGATGAACAGGAAGACCAGGGCGGTAGAAGGCCCGCCGATCAGGTAACCGGCGCCGACCAGGATGCCGCCGAGGACTGAGAGCAGCAGAACCGTCTTGAAGGCCGCCTGCCAGTTGGAACGTCCGGTGGTTGTCATCTCGGAAAGATCTCCTTCTCGGTATCGGGAAGTGAAAGTCGAGTGTGGATGAGTATAGGGAGCAGTTTCAACGGGCAATAAGCCTTCGTCACGAAATGCAACCGTCACGTTCTGGTACTTTCTGTTTTCGTGACTACCACGAAACGACGCAGGGAGCGGCAGGAGTGGAACCCCGATCTGGGCGTGCTCGCCAGCCGGCTGACCCTCTCCCTGCACCAGGAGCTGTTCGACCGGCTCGCGACCGCGGGGTACGACGATCTCAATCCGCGTCATGGGTCGGTGCTCGCGTACCTGGACGAGGACGGCATCCGGGCCACGGAGCTCGCCCAACTCTCGGGCCTCCACAAGCAGGTCGTCGGTCGCCTGATCGACGAGCTCGAGGAGCTGGGGTACGTGGAGCGCCGGCCGGACCCCGCCGACCGGCGAGCGAAGCTGGTCGTGCCCACCGAACGCGGGCTCGAGCAGCTCATCATCGGCGACGAGATCGTGGCCGAGATCGAGGCCCGCCACGCGGGCGAGATCGGAGCGCGCGACTACGCGCGGTTCCGCGACGTCCTCCGGGGCGTGGTCGCGCGCTCGTGAGGATGACAGTCCGATGCCAGTCGGATGGGCCATAACCGACCTCTCCGCTAGGATTTGACGGCGATGCTGTTCTCCACCCGAGCCGAATACGGAGTCCGCCTGATGGTCGAGCTGGGCCGTCAGGAGGACGGCGCGCCCGTCGCGCTCAGCGCCGTCGCCGAATCCGAGCGGCTCCCTCTCTCATACCTCGAGCACCTGGTCGCCAAGCTGCGCAGGGCCGGGCTGGTCGAGAGCCAGCGCGGAGCCCACGGCGGCTACCGCCTCGGTCGGCCCGCCGAGCAGATCGAGATGCTCGAGGTCGTCGAGGCGCTGGAGGGCGCGATCGCCCCGATGGAGTGCTTCCAGCCCGATCCAGAGGGCAAGGTCTCGTGCTCGCATGAGAGCGACGGGGATCGGGCCTGTGCAACCAAGCTTCTCTGGACGCGGGTGCAGGGCGGCGTCACCAGGGCGCTGATGGGCACGACGCTCGCAGAGCTGGTCGAGTTCTCCGACCACCACGCGCCCGAGTCCGCCCCCAAGGCCGCGGCGCACGTAGCGGCGTAGCGACAACTTCCAACCGAACCAGGAGCACGAATTGGCAGAGCTCGAGATCCGCAACCTGCACGTGACCGCCGAGGGCAAGGAGATCCTCAAGGGCGTCAGCCTCGACGTCGACGGCGGCAGCATCCACGCGCTGATGGGGCCGAACGGCTCCGGCAAGTCCACCCTCGCCAACGCGATCATGGGCCATCCCGGCCTCGAGGTCACCGAGGGCACGATCACCTTCAAGGGAGAGGACGTCACCGAGGCCGCTCCGGACGAGCGCTCGCGCATGGGCCTGTTCATGGCGTTCCAGTATCCGGTCGCGATCCCGGGCGTGACGGTCGCCAAGTACCTGCGGATGATCGTCAACTCCCACCGCGAGGCGAAGGGCGAGGAGCCGGTGAAGCTCAAGGACTTCCGCAAGGAGACCGAGGCGGCGATGGCCCTCACCAACATCCCCAAGGACTTCTCCTCGCGCTACCTCAACGAGGGGTTCTCAGGCGGCGAGAAGAAGCGGATGGAGATCCTGCAGCTGGCGATGCTCCAGCCGGCGATGGCCGTCCTCGACGAGACCGACTCCGGCCTCGATATCGACGCGCTCCGCGTCGTGGCCGAGGGCGTCAACAAGTTCGCCGGGCCCGGGATGGGCGTTCTGATCATCACCCACTACCAGCGCATCCTGCACCTGATCAAGCCCGACGCCGTGCACGTCCTCTACGACGGCCGCATCGTCAAGGAGGGCGGCCCCGAGCTGGTCGCGCAGCTCGAGGAGAAGGGCTACGGCTGGATCAAGGACGAGGTGGAGGCCGGCGCGGCCGCCTAGGCACCTGACGATGGAGCCGACGGCGACAACCGCCCCCGCCCTGGCTCGGTCAATCGATGAGATCCGGGCGGAGTTTCCGATCCTCGCGCGCGAGATTCACGGAGAGCCGCTCGCCTACCTGGACAACGGGGCGACCTCGCAGAAGCCCCTCGCCGTACTCGACGCGCTCGACGACTACTGGCGCGAGCACAACGCCAACGTCCACCGTGGGGTCCACACCCTCTCCGAGGAGGCCACCGCGCTGTATGAGGGAGCGCGGGAGACCGTGGCCTCTCATCTCGGCGCCGGCCGGCGCGAGATCGTCTTCGTCCGCAACGCGACCGAGGCACTCAACCTCGTCGCGTACTCCTGGGGGCGCGCGAACCTCTCCCCGGGCGACCGGATCGTGGTCACCGAGATGGAGCACCACTCGAACGTCGTCCCCTGGTACCAGGTGGCCCAGGAGATGGAGGCCCATCTGGACTGGGCGCCGATCACAGATGATGGGCGGCTCGACATGGACGCCTTCGCGGCGCTGCTCGAGCGGGGTCCGAAGCTCGTCTGCGTCGCCCACGTCTCGAACGTGCTCGGCACGGTCAACCCGATCGAGGAGATCGGCCGGATGACCCACGACGCCGGCGCCCTGCTGGTCGTCGACGGAGCCCAGGCCGGCCCCAAGCTCGAGCTCGACATGGCGGAGCTCGGCGCGGACTTCTATGCCCTCACCGCCCACAAGATGTACGGGCCGACCGGAATCGGTGCGCTGTTCGGGCGGCGCGAGCTGCTCGAGGAGATGCCGCCCTTCATCGGTGGCGGCTCGATGATCCGGAAGGTCACGAAGGAGCTGATCACCTGGGCCGACCTGCCCGCCAAGTTCGAGGGCGGCACTCCGGCCATCGGCGAGGCCGTCGGGTTCGGCGCCGCCGTTCGCTGGATCGATGAGCTCGGGCTCCCCGCGATCCACGCCGCCGAGGCCGACCTCACCACGTACGCCCTGGAGCGCGTCGCCGAGGTCCCGGGCCTGACGGTCTTCGGTCCTCCCGCTGGTGAGGGACGGGGGGGCATCGTCTCCTTCGACATGGAGGGCGTGCACGCGCACGACATCTCGGAGATCCTCGACCGTCACGGCGTCGCCGTCAGGGCCGGCCACCACTGCGCCCAGGTGCTGATGGAGCGGCTCGGCGTCCCGGCGACCACCCGCGCCAGCTTCGCCGTCTACAACACGCGCCCCGAGGTCGATCGCCTGGTCACGGGGCTGCTCGATGCCCGAAAGGTCTTCGGTCTGTGATGGACGAGCTCTACCGAGATCAGATCCTCGAGCACTACAAGCGGCCCCACCACTTCGGCCGCCTGGACGACTTCGACCTCGAATTCGAGGACAACAACCCGTTCTGCGGCGACGAGCAGCACCTCTTTCTGAAGCTCGACGACGAGGGCAGGGTCTCGGAGGTCGCCTTCGAGGGGCAGGGCTGCGCGATCTCGACCGCGGCCACCTCCCTGCTCACCGACGAGCTCGAGGGCATGACGCGCGAGGAGATCATCAAGCTGCCCAAGGACTTCGTCCTCGACCTGCTCGGCATCGACATCTCCGCCACGCGGATGAAGTGCGCGATGCTCGGCCTGAAGATCGTGAAGAGCGCCAGCCTCGGCAAGCCAGCCGACTGGGAGGACGAGGGGGAGCAGGGTGATCCAGCCGAAGCCGGCGCGATCTAGTCACCTAGAGTTCGAACCGTGCGGCTGATCCACACCTGCTACCGAATCACCGACCCCGAGCGCTCGGTCGATTTCTATGAGGCATTGGGGCTCGAGAAGCGCCGCGAGATGCCGATCCGCGACGAGGCGATCAACATCTTCATGGGCGTGCCCGGCGAGGAGCTCCCGGAGCTCGAGTTGACCCACAACTTCGGTGTCGACGACTACGAGCACGGCACCGCGTACGGTCATGTGGCGCTCGCGGTCGAGGATCTGGACGCCACCCTCGGTCGTCTCGGGGAGCTGGGAATAGAACCGGAGAAGCCTCCCTATCGAATCCACGAGGGCGGATCGCGGCTCTGTTTCGTGAGAGACCCCGACGGCTACAGGGTCGAGCTGCTCGAGATCACGGGCTGACGCGCTAGAGCGGCTTCGACGGTGAGACCGCGGACCTGCAGGTCACGCCGCTGGCCTTGTACTGCCCGACCTTCGCCTGAACGACCGTGGCTCCCTGGAGCTCGGAGCTGAAGACCCACTTGCCCATGCCGTTGGTGCGGTTGTCCGCGTAGTCGATCGGCCCCCGCTCGGGAGCGATCTCGATCAGCAGCACCTTCCGGTTCGGGACGCAGGCGGCGTTTTTGCTGATCACCCGGCCGTGGAACGGAGGGCCGCCGGCGAGCTTGAGGGTGACTCGGCTGGAGGCCGATTGACCGGCGGACGCGGGGATCGCGAGCGCCGCCGCGCACAGCCCCGCCGCCATGGGCAGCGCGAGTCTCGCCAGCCGTTTCCTGCGAGGTGCCATTCAGCTCCGATCAAGTCAAGCGCATTGACCCTCGGGCTGGGATACTCACTTCCAAGGAGTGGGAGATGTCCGAGGAACTCGTACAGCTGGTCAAGAAGGGCTACGACGCCTGGAACGGGGGCGACCGGAGCTGGGTGCTCGATCACATGTCGCCGGAGGTGGAGTGGATCACGCCCGAGGAGGATCCGGACCCCAGCACCTACCACGGCTACGAGGGCGTCGAGCGCTATTGGGCGCAATGGCGAGCCGCGGTCGGACAGCTCAACTTCAGGATCGAGGAGTTGATCGATGCGGGCCAGTCGATCGTCGTCGTGGCCCGTCGCCAGGGCAAGGGGGAGCACAGCGGCCTGGAGATCTCCGATCGCGTCATCCAGGTCTTCGACTTCGAGAACGACTCGTGCATCCGCGTCCGCGAGTACTACGACCGCAGCGCGGCGCTCGGCGCGGTGCGCGGCAATCCGACCAGTGCAGGCTCCTGAGCTGACGGCGCCCGAGCGGCGACTGCAGCTCGCGCTCCGCTTCTTCACCGTCTTCTTCGTCGCCCAGGCCCTGCTCTATCCGGTGCTCGGCCTGTTCGCCTCCGCCGAGTTCCCGTTCGTCGCCAACTCGTTCGCCAAGGACGGCCTCTTCGCGGTCCTCTGCTTCGTCGCCGCCGGCGACCTGCGGCGGAACGGCTGGGCGACCCAGCTGGTGGTCCTCGGCCACGTCCTGATCGTCATCGCCCTGCTGGCCATGCTCGCGTTCGGCAATCACGACAGCGTGGCGAACACCTTCGGCGCCCCACTCGGCACCAGCCTCAGCCCCACCCTGCAGCTGCTGCTCTGGGCAGCGGCGGCGGCCGCGGTGGCCGTGGTGCTCTCCCTGCTCTACCGCTCCGCGATCAAGGGGCGGTACGGCCTCCGCTACCTCTGGCCGCATCAGCACAACACGGCGATGGCGATGGCCGAGGTGCTGGTCATCGGCCCGGACGAGGTGCTCACCCCGGAACAGGTCGCCAAGGGAATCGACGACTACCTCTATTCCTTCAGCGCCCACGAGAAGTGGAAGTCGAAGCTGGTCCTCTCGGTGCTCACGGTCTATCCGCTCTTCCGGCTGCGGCCTCCGTTCGCCTTCATGGCCCCCGACACGCGCCTGGCCTTCATCGAGCGCTGCTTCATCGCGGACGTCGTCGAGCGCCGGCTGCCAGGGAAGCTCCGCAGACTCGTCCAGACGCTGCTCTCCTCCACGCAGCAGCTGGCGATCATCGGCTACTACGCCGACCCCCGCAGCGCGCCATCCACGGGCTACGTGCCGTTCTCGAAGCGCAAGCGCTTCGCGAAGGCGATGAAGAAGGTCGGGGAGCTGGCGACGCTCGACGTCAACTCCCCGAACGAGGTCGACGCCGACCGGATCACGGCCGACGTGGCGATCGTCGGGAGCGGGGCCGCCGGATCGGTGCTCGCCCACCGGCTCGCGCAGGCCGGGCGTGAGGTCGTCCTCCTCGAGGGCGGGAAGCACGTGGACCCGCGCGACTTCACCGAGGACGAGCGCGTCCAGTTCTCCAACCTGTTCGCGGACGGCGGGCTGCAGCTCTCGACCGACACGCGCTTCCAGGTGCTGCAGGGCAAGTGCGTGGGCGGCAGCACGGTGATCAACAACGCCGTCTGTTACGACATCCCGGCGCGGACTCTCGAACGCTGGAACGACCCCGACGGGCTCGACGCTGGGATCGACGCCGAGCTCTTCGGCCAGTCATTCACCCGGCTGCGCGAGTGGCTCCCGGTCATCAGCCAGGAGGGCAGCAAGCGCCTCCAGAAGGGCGGCGACAAGATGGCGGAGGGCATTTCAGAACTCGGCCTGGACGGCAACGGCGGCATCGTCGACGCCAACATCAAGGACTGCCTCGGCTCGGGCTACTGCAACATCGGGTGTGCCTTCGGCAAGAAGCTCTCGGCGCTCGACAACATCCTCCCCCGCACCCAGCGCGAGTTCCCCGGCGCCCTCCGGATCTTCAGCGAATGCCTCGCGGAATCGATCCGCACCCAGGGGAAGCGCGCGACCGAGGTGCGGTGCACGCTCTCGGACGGGCGCACCCTGCAGGTCGCCGCCAAGACGGTGATCGTCGCGGGCGGGGCGCTCGCGTCGAGCCTGCTGCTGCAGCGCAGCAACCTGGGCGGCGCGCGGGTGGGAACCGGGCTCTCCTTCAACGTCGGCGCCCCGCTCACCGCCGACTTCGAGGAGGAGCTCAACTCCTTCGACGGCCTCCAGATCACCCACGGCTACCGCCCCGCGGGCGAGGACCAGCTCATCCTCGAGTCCTGGTTCAACCCCGTCGGGACGCAGGCGCTGCTGATGCCCGGCTGGTTCTCGGATCACTTCCACAACATGCGCCGCTACGCGCACCTGAGCTGCATCGGGGTCGTCGTCGGATCTCAGGCGAACGCCACCATCAAGCCGGGCTTCCGGGGAAAGGGCATGAAGCTCGAATACGAGCCCGCGGACTCGGACCTGAGACTGCTGATCAAGGGCACGAAGCTCGCCGCGCGGATCCACTTCGCCAGCGGCGCCCTCCGGGTGATGCCGATGACCTTTCGCTCGACCTCGTACAGCACGCTCGAGGAGGTGGGCCAGCTGGACGACATCGTCCACGACAACACCGACATCGGCCTGCACACCTCCCACCCGCAGGGGGGCAATGCGGTCAGCCGCAATCCGGCCAGAGGCGTCGTCGACGAACGCTTCCGGGTTCACGGCATGGAGAACCTCTACGTCTGCGACGCCAGCGTCTTCCCCTCCTCGATCACCGTGAATCCGCAGCTCACGGTGATGGCGATCGCCGACTACGCGTCGGCCGGCATCGAATAGCTTCCTCGCATCGGATGGCGATGGACCGCGTGAATCTCGTCAGGGAAGGGTTCGAGGCCTGGAACTCCGAGGATCCGCAATGGGTCCTCCAGCACATGAGCCCCGACGTCGAGTGGATCGCTCCCGAGCGGGATCCCTTTCCGGGGACCTACAAGGGCTTCCAGGGAGTGCAGGAGTTCTGGACTCGCTGGCGCAACGCCGTCGGCCAGCTCAAGTTCGCCCCCGAGGAGGTGATCGATGGCGGCGACCACGTCGTCGTCATCGCGTTCCGCTGGGCCCGGAATGACATCACCGGGCTCCAGATCTCGGACAAGATCGCCCAGGTCTTCACCTTCAACGACGAGGACAAGTGCGTCCGCGTCCAGGAGTTCTACGATCGCGGCACCGCGATGCGGGCCGCGGGTCTCGAATGATGGCTACCAGGAGCCCCCGCCCCCGCCGCCGAAGCCGCCTCCTCCGCCTCCGCTGAAGCCTCCGCCTCCGCCTCCGCTCGACGACTCGGGCGCGACCTGCGAGGAGAAGCCAGAGCCGAAGCTGTTGCCGTCGAACGAGGAGCCGATGTAGGCGCCGGCCAGGTAGCCGCCGGCCCAGGATCCATCGGCGCTCTGGACGACCGGCTCGGGGATGCGGCCGGACTTGATCATTCGGTCGGCCGTGCCGAAGGCGACGCCGTAGATCAGGATCCGCTTCCAGAGCTGCAGCGTCGCGGGCGGGTCGTCATCCAGGCGGGGGAAATCGTCAGTCCAGCGCTGGAACGACTCCCACTTGGCGGCCCGCTCCCGGTATTCGGGCGCGAGCCGCTTCAGGCGTCGTGACGGCCAGAAGGCGACGATCGCGACGCCGACGGCACCGATGACGGCAGTCACGAACCAGTGGTGCTCGATGTTGTTCTGGATCAGGCAGATCGCTCCGATGAGGACCCCGCCGATCACGGCGACGAGGATGCTGAGGGGGTTGAGGTTCCGATCCCAGACCAGCAGCCCCCAATCGGCCTTGTTCAGGGATTCGGTCATGTTCTCCCAGCGTGACCGCCAGGTCGAGCTGTGCTCGGGGATCCGGTCCTTCATCTCACTGAGCGCCACCGTCTCGTCACCGACCAGCTCGTCGAAGAACGTCAGCGTGTCCTGCTCATAGGTCTCGAGCTTCACCTTCGGGCGCTGCTTGGAGACCGTGATCGCCAAATCGAGCTTCTCGTCGTCCGTCGTCGCGTTCTTGGTGTCGTAGTAGCCGCGCTCGACGAGGTCGAGCAGCGTCGCGAGGACCGTGTTGTTCGAGTCCTCGCCCTCGTGCGCCAGGCCGTAGGCCAGGGCGGGGCTGGCGTCGTCAGGCGGCTCTGGGACGTACTTCGGCGTCGAGGTCGGGTGCTCCCGGGCCAGCCAGAGCATCAGCGCCAGGATCAGAAGCAGGAGGGCCGTGATCAGGGCCGCGAGCAGCTCCGCGTGATGGGCGATGAAGCGCTTCGCCTTGTTCCAGGGCTTGTTGAAGTCGTCGGTCGCCTTCTGCTCGGCCGCCGAGATTCCCGCGAACGCCGCGCCGGAATGCGTCTTGGCCTCGTCGACGTTCAGCCCAGGCGGCCGCGGGACGGTCACGCGAAGCTCCACGAACTGATGCGCCGGCACGCCCGACGCGGCGAGGCCGGCCACCCCGGGCCCGCGAATCGTCTTGGCCTCCACCGACCGCGGGGACGCCCAGACCTGGTACGTGCCGTTCGAGGGATCCAGCAGCGGACTCCGGAGCTGGGCGGTGAGGTGGTCGAGGCTGAAGTCCCACTGGTCGCCCCAGACCCGGGCATTGAAGTCGAGCACGTCGTCGTAGGCGTCGACGACCTTGTCCAGCCGGTAGGTGACGACGAAGGTCCGCGTCTGGTCGCTCGCGTTGTGGTGCCAGACGATCCGCACCCCGCTGTTGTCCGGGGTGGTGGTCACACCGAATCGACCGGTTTGGTCGGTGCACCCCTGGGTGGTGCAGCCCCCGGGCTGGTAGACGCGGCTGCCCTCGCGGACACCGATGCTGTTCGGGTCGATCGTCGCCCCGTTCGCCAGCGGGATGTCGCGATAGGAGGCGTGGTAGGTGCCCTGGTAGTCGAAGGTCAGCCGCTCGCTGACGAGCACGCTCGAGTCGCGCGCCAGGCGCAGCGTGACGTTCGCGTTGGTGACATCCGCGCTTCCGAGCGCGGACGCCGGCACGGCCGCGAACGCGACCAGCGCGGCGAGCACGATAAGCCAGGCCCTGCGCACCCGGGCTCAGCTCTTGGGCTTCTCCGCCGCCGCCCCCGTGGCGCCATCCTCCGAGAAGCGCACCTCCGGCGTCGCCTCCGCCTCCGTCGGCGCATCGAAGAACTGGCGCGGCTCGAAGTGGAACGCGTTCGCGACCAGGACCGCGGGAAATTGCTGGATCCCCGTGTTGTAGGTCTGGACGGTGTCGTTGTAGACGCGGCGGGTGATCTGGATCTGGTCCTCGGTATCGGAGAGCTGCTGCTGAAGCTGCTGGAAGTTCTCGGTCGCGCGAAGCTGCGGGTACTGCTCGGCGACGACAATCAGCTTGCCGACGGCGGCCGTCAGCACGTTCTCGGCCGCGGCCTGCGTGCCGGGAGCCTTGGCCGAGACCGCGCCACTGCGCGCCTTCGTGACCTCCTCGAAGGTCGACTGCTCGTGCGTCGCATAGCCCTTCACCGACTCGACCAGGTTGGGGATCAGGTCGTGCCTGCGCTGGAGCGCCGCCTCGATCTGCGCCCAGCTGTTGTCAACCGCGTTGCGGCGGCCGATCGTCCGGTTGTAGATGAACCAGAAGGCGATCAGCAGGATCACGAGGATCCCGACGATGATCAGGACGAGAGTCAAGACAGGGGAAAGCTATCGGTTGACGGCTTCGCCCTCCGCTCCGAAGCGGGTCGGCCTTGGGGTCAGCCATCAGGCGCTGACCCACTGCGGCCGCCCAATGCAAGTCGCTTCGGGCTTCGCCCTCCGCTCCAAAGCGAGGCGGCCTTGGGGTCAGCTAAAATCCGACCACGGAAGTAGGAATAAGTGACTGAAGGCACGAAACAACAGATCGATGTCTGCGCCGCGAGCGAGTTGCCGAGCGGAGAGATGAAGCTGATCGACGCCCCCGACGGGGTCAAGATCGGCGTCTTCAACTGCGACGGCAGCCTCTACGCGATCGAGGATCGCTGCTCGCACGACGACGGTCCCCTCGCCGAGGGCCCGTTCGACGCCGACGCCTGTACCGTGGAGTGCCCACGCCACGGGTCATTGTTCGACCTCACGTCCGGTCGTCCCAAGACCCTCCCCGCCTACCAACCGGTCACCACCTACCCGGTCACGATCGTGGACGACACCGTCAAGCTGGAGGTTTCCTAATGGCCACCCCCGAGACCGCTGTAGAGCGCCCCGCCGAAGAGCGCGAGCTCGCCGGCATCAATGCCGACTACAAGGAGAAGTTCGGCTTCCACGACCCTGAGTCGGGGTACGCCTACAAGTCGCCGAAGGGCCTCTCGCGCGAGGTCGTCGAGTCGATCTCCGAGTACAAGGACGAGCCGCAGTGGATGCGCGACTTCCGGATCAAGGCGTACGAGCACTTCGAGTCGCGCCCGACCCCGCAGTGGGGCGGCAACCTCAACCAGATCGACTTCAACAACATCCACTACTTCGTCCGCGCCTCCGAGAAGAACAGCCGCGACTGGTCAGAGGTGCCCGAGGACATCAAGAACACCTTCGACCGCCTGGGCATCCCCGAGGCCGAGCGCAAGTTCCTCTCAGGCGTCGGCGCCCAGTACGAGTCGGAGGTCGTCTACCACCAGGTGAACGAGAAGCTCGAGGAGCAGGGCGTGATCTTCACCGACATGGACACGGCCCTCCGCGAGCACGAGGACCTGGTGCGCGAGTACTGGGCGACGATCATCCCGCCCAACGACAACAAGCTCGCCGCGCTCAACTCGGCGGTCTGGTCGGGGGGCTCGTTCGTCTACGTCCCCGCCGGCGTCTCGGTCGCGATGCCGCTGCAGGCCTATTTCCGGATCAACACCGAGAACATGGGCCAGTTCGAGCGCACGCTGATCATCGCCGAGGAGGGCTCCGACGTCCACTACATCGAGGGCTGCACAGCACCGACCTACTCGACGGACTCGCTCCACTCCGCAGTGGTCGAGATCGTGGCGAAGAAGAGCGCCCGGGTTCGCTACACGACGGTCCAGAACTGGTCGCAGAACGTGTTCAACCTCGTCACCAAGCGGGCGGTCGCCCACGAGGACGCGACGATGGAGTGGGTCGACTGCAACCTCGGATCGAAGCTGACCATGAAGTACCCGTCGATCTACCTGCTCGGCGAGCGGGCCCACGGCGAGATCCTCTCGATCGCCTTCGCCGGTGAGGGCCAGCACCAGGACGCCGGCGGCAAGATCATCCACGCGGCTCCGAAGACGACCTCCTCGATCTTCTCCAAGTCGATCTCCAAGGACAAGGGCCGCACCAGCTATCGCGGCCTGCTCGAGATCGCGAAGGGCGCCTCGGAGTCGAAGTCGAAGGTGGTCTGCGACGCCCTCCTGCTCGATGAGGAGTCGCGCTCGGACACCTATCCGACGATCCGCATCGGCGAGGACGACGTCGACGTCGGCCACGAGGCCACGGTCTCGAAGGTCGGCGATGAGCAGATCTTCTACCTCCAGTCCCGCGGGCTCGACGAGGAGGAGGCCTCCAAGATGATCGTCAACGGCTTCATCGAGCCGATCACCAAGGAGCTCCCCATGGAGTACGCGGTGGAGCTGAACCGCCTGATCGAGCTGCAGATGGAGGGTTCGATTGGCTAGTCGCCTTTCTCGGGACGCCGGCCGCAGAACGGCGAGACCCGGGCGGCGGCAGGCAAGGACGCAGGGAGGCCGCGTACCGGGTGGTACGCGGCCGACCGAGGACGCAGCATGGCGCCATCCCGGGGCCGCCGTTCTCGGTCGGGCGTCGTGAGAAAGGCGACCAGCGGCGGCGCGGCACCGCCGCTGCCGACGCAGAAGACGCGCGGCTGGGAGTTCACGGACCTCTCCGGGCTCGACCTGGACGCGTATTCGCCGGCGCCCGAGGCCGACGCCGAGGCGCGATCTCGGGCCGACGGCGTCCTCAACCCCCCCGAGAGCGCCGACCACCTGGTCGTCCAGGTGGACGGCACCGTGTTCGAGGGGACCTCGGTGGACGTCGAGGGCGATGGGCGGCCGCACGAGCCGCTGGTCGCTTCGCTGGACGCCTCGCTCGAGCGCTTTCCCCACCTCCAGGAGATGCTCGGCGCGCTGGCGCCGGGCGACGATCCGTTCGTGGCGCGCAACGACAGCGCCTGGAGCGGAGGGGCGCTGGTCTATGTGCCCCGCGGCAAGCGCCTGGAGGCGCCCGCCCTGATCACCGCCGTCCAGGACGCCGAGGAGTCGGCTCTCTCGTTCCGCACGCTGATCGTGCTCGAGGAGGGCGCGGAGGCCGAGGTCTGGGAGCAGTGGCTTTCGACCGACTCGAATCCGGACTCCCTCTTCAACACGGTGACCGAGATCTGGGTGGGGCCGGGCGCCAATCTCCGCTACGTCACCGCCCAGGGGTTGAGCGAGCGCAGCTGGGTCTTCGGCACGCAGCGTGCCGAGGTCGAGCGCGACGCGAACTTCGATTGGGTGGCGCTCGGCTTCGGCTCCGCGCGCGGAAAGGTCCGGATGGAGACCAGGCTGGCAGGCCAGGGCTCGAACGCGCGGGTGACCGGCGCGTACGCCGGAAACGGCAACCAGCACCTCGACTTCGACACCACCCAGGAGCACGCCGCCGAGAACACCACCTCGGACCTCGCCTTCCGCGGCGTCCTCGAGGAGTCGGCGACAGCCGTCTGGCGCGGCATGATCCGCGTGGACCCCGGTGCTCAGCAGACCGACGCCTTTCAGGAGAGCCGGAACCTGCTGCTCTCGAAGCAGGCTCACGCCGACGCAATCCCGGGCCTCGAGATCGAGGCCAACGACGTCCGGTGCACTCATGCGGCGGCGGTGGCGCAGATCGATGCCGAGCAGCTCCACTACCTCCGCTCGCATGGCCTAGCGGACGATCAGGCCAAGCGCCTGATCATCGAGGGCTTCCTGGAGGCCCTGGTGGAGCGGCTGGAGGAGGGGCCCGTCAGGGCCGCCGTCTCGGTCGCGCTGGAACGCCGGCTCGGCGAGATCCTCGGCGAGCGCCAGGTCCTGCCCGCCTGACGATAATGAGAATCAATCTCACCTAGCTGGTAGCCTGCTGCCCGTGGCTCACGGGTCTGCAACCGAGTGGGAAAGGGCGGCGCGCACAGCGCTGAAGGACGGTGGCCACCGGGCCGGCGGAGCCCGCGGGGCGGTGGTCTCCTTGCTCGGCCGGCAGGATTGCTGCCTCTCGGCGCACGAGATCTCGCGAGAGCTTCACGACTCTGGCAGCGACATCGGCATCGCGAGCGTCTACCGGGCCCTGGAGCTCCTCCATGACATGGGGCTGGTCCAGCGCGTTGAGTTCGGCGAGGGCGTGGCGCGATTCGAGCGCGTCATTCCAGGCGGGGAGCATCACCACCACGCCGTCTGCGACAGGTGCGGGCGGGTGACCCCGTTCGAGGACGAGCAGCTCGAGCGGCATCTCGATCGGCTGGCGAGAAGCCTGAAGCACTCGATGAGCGGTCACGACCTCGTGATTCACGGCGAGTGCCGGCGTTGTGCCCGGGGCGGGACGAGTGGATAGCCAGCTGATCGCCATTCCGCTGACGGCGTTCGCGGTCCTCACCACCATGGCGGGCGGGGTCCTGGCACTCCGCATGGCCCATTCACTCCCGACGGTGATTGCGCTCAGTGGCGGGATCGTGGTCGCGGTCGCGCTCTTCGACGTCCTCCCCGAGGCGATCGATCTCCTCCCCGATTCGACCGCCATCGGGGCGCTGATGGGTGCGGGCTTCCTGACCTTCTTCATGTTCGAGCGAGTCCTCGTCCTCCATCACCGCGATGAGCCCGCCGACGCCCGGGCGCATGGCCAGGTCGGCACCTTCGGCGCTTTCGGCCTCTCGGCCCACAGCTTCATCGACGGCCTCGCGATCGGCCTCGCTTTCGGAGCGAACACCTCGACCGGCCTGCTCGTCCTCATCGCCGTCCTCGCGCACGACTTCGCCGACGGCCTCAACACCGTGAGCTTCGTCCTCAACCAGTCGCAGGACCGCTCGCAGGCGATCCGCTGGCTGATCGCCGACGCGGTCGCACCTCTCGCCGGCGTGACCGTCGGAGCGCTCATCCAGGTCTCGGACGCCACGCTCGGGCACCTCCTGGCCTTCTATGCCGGTTTCTTCCTCTACATGGGAGCGACCGACCTGCTTCCGGAGGCCCATGAGCACGCGTCGTGGGGCCGCGTGGGCCTGACGCTCCTCGGATTCGCGGCGATCTTCGGAATCTCGCTGATCGGCGGCTGAAGCACCAATCGGATGGGTGGCAGCGTCGTCAAGGACCGCCGCAAAGGCCCACAGGCCCTCCTGAATCCCCATTATTAGGGTATGCACGCAGGCGCGTCCGATGGCGCGGCCATGCTTTACGTCGCCTGTCGCCCCAACAACGAGAGAGGAAATCCCAAATGGCAATCGAGTTCTATGACGTCAAGCTCAGAGAGAAGGTCCAGATCCCGGAGTCCGAGGTCAAGAAGACGACCTATGAGCGTCAGGGCAAGGACGGCAAGACCCAGGTGCGCTACGCATTCCGGGCGGTCAACCAGGGAACCAAGCTGACCAAGTTCGCCAGCAAGGACGACTGGGACGCCCTCGACGCCCCGGTCGAGTAGCCAGCCGGAACAGCTCGACGGACATAGAGGCGGGCCGGAGGGCCTTCCTGCCTATGGCCTCGTTTTCTCGACGCTCCCGTGATCGCGGTCCTCGCGGCGCTGCGCCCGGAAGGCGTGCAGCGAGGCCGCGAGGACGACCACCACCGGGATGACGTAGGGAATCCAGAGGTACCAGTGGCCCAGGTGCGCGAGTGGGACTGCGAAGCCCATCCCCTCAGGGTTACGCATTCGCCTGCGACAGCAGGAAGAGGCCGAAGCAGGTGAAGCCCACCATCACCGCGAGCATGAAGTACTGCGAGCGGGATGCGTACCGCAGGTTGTCGTAGACCTTGAGCGCGCGGTCGTGCGCGAGCGTCAGCGCCACGACGTGGCCGATGACCAGCGCCGCCACCTGCACGTACCAGACGGTGTTCGACCCGACGATCCCGTAGTTGATGCCGCCGCCCGCGGTCCCGAACAGGTCGGAGCCGTGGCCGAGCGGATCGGAGAGGATGTAGGTGAACTGGGCCTGCTGCTGGTAGAGGAAGGCGCTGAAGTAGTGCGCCACCAGATACGCCAGGGCGATCGGGATCAACGTGTGGGCGAACGAGCGTCCGAGCTGCTTGACCGTCGGCGAGTTCCGCACGCTGTGCATGCCGGTGACGCCCAGCCAGTAGAGACCGGACACGCCCGCCAGGGTGATCAGCAGCCAGATGCTGTTGGCGATCCGGAAGGAGTTCGGCAGGCTGAAGCCGATGTCGCTGCAGCGCTCGAAGGTCCATTGGATGACGCCGGAGAAGACGCCCTCCTGGGCCCCGTCGAAGCTCGTCACGGCGATCGACGTGAGTACCAGCGCTGCGGCCCCCGGGACCGCCGCCCACTGGGGCGCACCGGTCAGGAACCTGCGCCGGCCGACCTCGTCGTCGCGGACCTCGAAGGGCCCGAGCCGGGCGAACATGCCGAAGTACGCGTTGAATGTCTCCCCCCGTTCGATCCACTCCTCCACCCCGAACAGCGCCATGCAGACGAACGTGATGACGCTGTACACGACGGTGGCGACGGCGACGTCGTGCGGCGTGGGCGACGCCCCGCCTCCCGCGATCAGCTCCAGCCAGACGAAGAGCAGGACCCCGAGCACGGCGGGCCAGCGGCCGAGCCTCTCCGGATAGGAGAACGGCGCGGGCGCGGACTGCCCGGCGGCGAGCCTGAAGCCGCCCGAGATCGTCCGGCCGATCGCACGCCAGGGGTTGAAGGCGCGGAAGATGTCGCCGAAGAGGACGCTGAGCAGGACCAGCCCCAGCCAGAACGTGTAGAAGACGAAGACGACCGAGAAGTTCTGGGTCGGGTCCTCGATGCCCCTGAATCCGGCGTAGAGCACGACGACGAACAGCCCCACGCCGATCAGTCCGCAGACCAGCTGCGTACCGGCGTTGAGAGCGGCCGCGGACAACCAGCGAGGCATCGCCCGCCAGTCCTCGTCCTGCAGCCGGGCGGTGGTCCACGCGACCGAGAGCAGGGCGAAGGAGATGATCAGGACCAGCGACGCTCCCCAGGCGAAGAGCCAGGCGGGAACGGGCAGGTCCTTGCGGCCGACCAGCGCATGCGCTGAGGCGACGTCAGGGAAGAGCAGCGCCGCCACGGGACTCGCGAGCGCGAGCCCCGTGGCGAGCTTCAGCCTCGGCATCAACCTCATGGATTGACGTGGAGGTTGGCGATCGGGCCCTCGGTCTTGTCGAGGCGATGGACCTCGATCTCGAAGACACCGTCGAGGTTGGCCGGGAACGAGAAGACCACCGGGCTGTGCGTCGCCGGCTTGGCGATCTCGTAGCCGTGGACGTGGACCTCCTCCTCCGGCTTGGCCAGGTTCACGTGCAGCTCGACCTGATCGCCCTTGTTGTAGGTGAGCGTCTTCACCCCACCGACGGGGTTACCGCTCGCGTCGACGTTCAAGACCTGAACGCCCTTGGCGGTGTTGCTGCTCGTGTCGCTGTTGTTGTTCCTGAGCACGACGAAGACCACCACCGCGGCAACGATCACCGCAGCAAGCAGCCCGAGTCGCGCAGTCCTCGATTGCATCTGAAAGACCTCCTCGGAGTGTGCGCACGTTGCCCACGCTGCCTAAACGGAGGCAAAACGCGTGCGGATCGGCACCTGCTCAGGCAGGTGCCGGCGGAGGTGGCCTGCGCGCGAGGCCGAAGGCGAGCGGGGCGAAGGACAGCTGGAGCCGGCGAGCGGGGAGCGCCCGGCCGCGAACCGAGGGTGGCCGGAGGTGCCGCCTGCGACGGGCGTGAACCACCGCGATCGCCCGCTCGACGCCCTCGAGAGCGCGAGCGACCAGCGCCGCCAGAGCGCCGATCGCGGCTGCAAGCGGCAGCGCGATCCAGCCGCCACCGGCGAGCACGGCATCGGGACCGGATGGATGGCCGGAAGCGATCAGCCCCGCGAAGAGCTCCTGACAGACGAAGATCGCGAAGAGCACTGCCGCGAAGACCGCCATGCGCCGGGCCAGCGGCGCCCGCGCGGGCGCGGCGGCCTCGGTTCCGCGGATCAGCGTCGCCACCAGGGCCGCCAGCACGAGAACCGCGACCGGCGCCAGCAGCTCCGACATGTAGCGATGGCCCTCCTGAGCGAGCTCGGTCGAGGAGGACCCGCCGAATGCGATCAGGTAGCGGAGCTGGTGGAGCGTGAGGGCGCCGACAGCCAGGATGCTCGCCAGACGAACTCGGTGGGCGGTGCGCATTGCTGACTTCACCAGTCGAAAATGCTACTGCCCCGGTTTCGGCTTGGACACCTTGGCCGGCGGCGTCGCGGGCTGGGTCTGAGTCTGGGTGGTGGCCCCGCCCGAGAGCGAGGGTTCATCGATTGTGTTGCGCGAGCCCAGGAACAGGAAGAGGACGATCACAGCCAGCCCGAGCACTATCCCGAGCGCGATCCCGACTACTCGGTCGCTGATCCGCCGGCGGTGGCCGCCCATCGGAGCCTGGATTCAGCTGACTCCGTCGAGCAGCCGCCAGTTGGCCGTGAAGGCGGACTCCGCCGATGCAACGAGGGCGTCCTCGTCCTCGGGGCTCATCGCGTCCTCGATCAGCCGGCGCGATTCCTCGGCATGTGCGTGATCGGCCTCCTCGTGGATCCGGAAGTACTCGCTCCCGCCACCGCCGTTGATGCCGTAGAAGCTCGCAAGTCCCTCACGCTTGACTCGCGCGATCTCCGGCTGGCCGCTCTCGATGGCGTACATCCGGGCGAGCTGGGCGAGGTATCCGTCCGGCGCCGTCCAGGTGGAAACGCACTCCGCGGTCTCGGGAGTGGGCTCGGCGCCGATCTCCCCGCCGGCGGCCTCGACGAAGTCGTCCCAGAGCCCGACGTGTGCTTCCTCCTCGTTGGCGTGGGCCTCGATCTCGGCGCGGTGAGCGTCGGGTGCGGTCTCGGCGGTCTGGGTGCACAGGCGAGCAAGGGCCTCCGTCGCGTGCCGGTACTGCCCTGCGTATCGAGCCAGTTCCTCGCGGCTCAGTTCCCCGGCCGACCAGCGCACGTAGAAGGGATGCTCGAGCACGTTGTGGCGAGCACGGCTTTCCTCGATCCGCTCCCAAATCGACTGACTCACGGCAACTCACTTTCCTCGGGGACGCGAGCAGCATACCCTCCGGCGCCTGCGCCCCCCGCGACCCGATATCGCCGTGCCCCCCATCCCACCCGGACTCGACTGGGTGGGCGAGCGCGTGGAATCCATCGACCGTCTCGTGGCGGGACGACCGGCCCTGGTGCACTTCTTCGACCTCGCACAGCTCAACTCGATCCGAACGCTGCCCTATCTCCGCGCCTGGCGGGAGCGCTACGAGGGCGACGGCCTGGCCATGATCGGTGTCCACTCGCCTCGCTTCCCGTTCACCCAGGACACCGATGTGGTGGCCGAGGCGGCCGATCGCCTTGGGGTCGACTGGCCCGTGGCCGTGGACCGCGAGTTCGCCCTGTGGCGCCTCTACGAGCCGCACGGCTGGCCCGCGATCTTCCTGTGGGGAGCCGGCGGGGCGCTGCGCTGGTACCACCTGGGCGAGGGCGACTATTCGGCGACCGAGGAGGCAATCCGCGAGGCCCTGCCTGAGAGGAACGGCGGCACCGAGTGGCCGCCGCTGCTCGAGCCGATCAGGCCCTCCGACGCGCCCGGCGTGAAGGTCATCGCGCCGACCCCCGAGCTCCTCCCCGGCGGCTCGACCGAGGAGCCCTGGTCGGGCACCGACGGAGGTCCCTCCCTGGAGGTCTCCTATGAAGCGGGCGGCGCCTACGCGGCAACGGACGGCGAAGGCCAGATCGCGATCCGGATCGACGGGGAGGAACAGCAGCCCATCGAGGTCCTTCATCCGGGCCTGCAGGAGCTGACGACGCACGAGCGGACCGAGCGCCACATGCTCGAGCTGCGGCCCACCACCGGGCTGCTCGTCTACTCGGTTCAGTTCGCGGCGGCATTGCCCTGACTCGCCGATGAAGGCGACGGCAGTGGCCGGCTCTTGCTGGTGCCTAGGTGCCCGAGGCGGCGAGCTCCTTGCGGATCTCGCCGGGAAGCATGAAGCGGACGTCCTCGTCGACCGTGCGGAGCTCCGAGATGTCCCCGGCGCCGCGCTCGCGGAAGAAGGTGACCAGCTGCTCGACCAGCTCCTCCGGCGCGCTCGCGCCCGACGTGATGCCGACGGTCTCGACGCCCTCGAGCCAGGCGTCGTCGACCTGGAGGTGGGTGTCGATCAGGTAGGAGTCGGCGCCATGCTCGCGGGCGACCTCGACCAGCCGGTTCGAGTTGGATGAGTTGGTCGAGCCGATGACCAGCACGAGATCGCATTTCTTCGCCAGCGCCTTGACCGCCGCCTGGCGATTGGTCGTGGCGTAACAGATGTCGTCGGTCTTGGGCCCGACCGCGTTCGGGAACTTCTTCTTCAGCGCGGTGATGATCGAGGACGTCTCATCGACCGACAGGGTCGTCTGGGTGATGTAGGCGATCCGGTCGGGATCGTCCACCTCGAGGTCTTCGACGTCGGACTCGGTCTGCACCAGCACCGTGCGCTCCGGCGCCTCACCGGTCGTCCCCTCGACCTCCTCGTGGCCCTCGTGGCCGATCAGGACGATCGTGTAGCCCTCGGCGGCGAACTTCCGGGCCTCGACATGGACCTTCGTGACCAGTGGGCAGGTGGCATCGATCGTGCGCAGCCGGCGCTTCTTCGAGTTCTCGTGGACGCTGGGCGCCACTCCGTGGGCGGAGAAGACCACCATCTGGCCCTCGGGAACCTCGGTCTCCTGGTCGACGAAGATCGCCCCGCGCTTCTCCAGCTCGCGCACGACGTGCTTGTTGTGGACGATCTCCTTGCGGACGTAGACGGGCTCGCCGTAGAGGTCGAGTGCGTGCTCGACCGTCTGGACGGCGCGATCGACGCCCGCGCAGTAGCCGCGCGGCGCCGCGAGCAGGACCTTGGAAGGCCCTGGAAAGGTGTTTTCAGAGGTGGACATGGCGCCCCGGCGAAGGGTAGCGGCCACCGACTCCAGGGACGCTAGGCTTGCCCCCTCTCCTATGGCACAGGGGCACATGGACAGACTGAGCTCGATCGACGCCTCGTTCCTGACGAACGAGACCTCGAGCGCGCACATGCACGTGGGCGCGATCCTGATCTTCGAGGGCCCGCCTCCGGCGTACGAGGACTTCCTCGACCACGTGCGCAGCCGCCTACAGCTGGTGCCGCGGTTCCGCCAGAAGCTCGCCTTCCCGCCCATCGAGACGGGCAGGCCGTTCTGGGTGGACGACCCGCACTTCCACCTCGCCTACCACGTGCGCCATTCGGCGCTGCCCGCGCCGGGGTCAGAGGAGCAACTCCGCAACATCGCCGGTCGGCTGTTCTCGCAGGGGCTCGACCGCTCGAAGCCGCTGTGGGAGCTCTGGCTCATCCAGGGACTCGAGAAGAACCGGTTCGCGCTGGTGACCAAGACGCATCACGCCCTTGTGGACGGCGTCTCCGGCGTCGACATCGCCACCGTCCTCTTCGACGTCAAGCCGGTGCCGGAGCCGATCGAGCCCGACCGCGACTGGGTGCCCCAACCCTCCCCCTCCTCAGCCGAGCTCGCGGCCCGGGGTGCGGTCGAGCTCAGCGAGGCGCCCTTCAAGTTCGCGCGCCGCGCCGTTCGCGCCGCCGGCCATCCCATGCGGACCACCCGCAAGGTGGTCGAGGCCGGCGAGGCACTCGGCGAGGTGGCCTGGAACTTCACCAACCCGGCGCCGGAAGTGCCCCTCAACACGGAGATCGGATCTCACCGCCGCTTCGCCTGGACCCGTTCCGAGCTCAGCGCCTTCAAGCGGATCAAGGACACCTTCGGAGGCACGGTCAACGACGTCGTCCTCGCCGTCGTCAGCGGCGCGCTGCGAAGCTGGCTGCGCAGCCGTGGGCTGAAGACGGAGGGCCTCGAGCTGCGGGCCCTGGTACCGGTCTCGATCCGCGCCGAGGACGAACGCGGCGAGCTCGGCAACCGGATCGCCGCCATGCGGGGGGCGCTGCCCGTCTACATCGAGGATCCCGTGAAGCGGCTCGACGCGGTCAAGCGCTCCATGGGCAGCCTGAAGGAGTCCAAGCAGGCGCTCGGCGCCGAGGTGATCTCCCGCTTCAACGACTTCGCTCCGCCGACGTTGCTGGCACAGGCCTCGCGGATCAACTTCTCGACGCGCCTCTTCAACCTGATCGTCACCAACGTGCCGGGCCCGCAGATTCCGCTCTACGTGCTCGGCCGCGAATTGCAGGACGTCTTCCCCGTCGCGTTCCTACCCGAGAATCACGCCCTCGCGATCGCGATCATGTCCTACAACGGCAACATCGACTTCGGGCTCCTCGGTGACTACGACACGATGGAGGACATCGAGATGTTCGCCACCGGGCTCTCCGAATCGCTCGCCGACCTGCTCGCCGCGGCCGAGGCCGCCGAGGCCCGCTCCCAGGCGGATCTGGCCGCCGGCGCGGACCTGCCGGGCTAGCCCTTCAGCCTCAGGTCGGGCTTGGCCGGAGCCGCCTCGCGGTTCCCGTCGTGGTCGATCGCGATCGAGTAGAAGCGGTAATGACGGCCAGCCTTGCCGTGAAAGGTGAGCTTCCCCTTGGTCGTCTTCCCGACCCGGTGGTAGGAGCCGCCGTCGGCCGACGCGAACACCAGGACCTTCTTGACGCCGGCGGTGGGGAGCTTCACGCAGCCGGTGCTCCCCGAGGTGTCAGATCGCTTGATCTTCAGGTCAACCGCGCCGTGATCGCGTCGCGCCCGCCTCACCCTCGACCTGGGCGCCCCGACGTCCCGGTCAAGAGCCGCGGCCACCGCCTGGTCGGCCCGAACCACGCCCCACCCGATGCCGTCCCCGTAGGAGCCGCAATGGCTCGCCGTCGCCTTGATCAGGTGGACGACCTTGGTGTTCGCGATGTTCGGCTTCACCGCCCGGATCAATGCAGCCACCCCGGCGACCTGGGGGGTCGCCATGCTCGTCCCGACCAGATACGAGAATCGGTTGTCGCCGTTGACGGTGGTGCGGCCACCGGAGGAGTCCTCTGTGACGGCGTTCGACGGCCAGCTCGAGAGGATGCCCTGCTGGCCACCCACGGTGTTGGTCGCCGATCCGAACCCCGCAACCGAGACACGGCTCGTCTGCTCGGCGAAGCCGGAGGGGATGCCGGTGTACTGCGCCGAGGTGACCACCAGACCGCGGTCGAAGCTCGCGTTCGGGCCAGTGCCGAGCGGTTGTGCCCATTCTTCGGGATAGATGCAGTTGTGCGGGTCGGGAAAGGTGTTGCACGCGCCGTTCGGATTCGGACTGTTGTCCCCGGCCACCACCAGGACGGACCCTCGCGACTGGGCGTAGTTGAGGGCCGGCACGAGAGCCGTACCGCAGCCGCCGAGGCTCATGTTGATCACGTCGCTCCGCCGATCGGCGGCCGCCGTGACCGCGGCGCCGACATTTGAACACGACCCCGGGAGAGCGAGCTTGGCGATGTAGAGGGAACAGTCGAACCCCATCGACGCGATCCCGAAGACGTTGTCGGAGTCGCCGCAGGCGAGCCCTGCGGTGTGGGTGCCGTGGCCGACGGAATCGGTGGTGGGCGAGCTGGTCCCGAAGGCCGCCGCTCCTGCGATGTGACTCGCGATGTCGGGGTGGCTGCCGTCGACGCCGGAATCGATCATGGCCACCTCGGAACCCTTCCCTCGAGAGAGGTCCCAGGCACGAGGCCCGCCCTCCCGGATCAGGTTCCACTGCGTCAGGTCGCCGTTGGGCGCGTGCGCATCGGTGTGCGTGAACGCGAAATCGTTCGGCAGATAGCGAAGCTGGACCGGCGGGTCGGGGTCCACCGATTCCACCCGTGGGTCACCCGCCAGCTCTCGCTTCAGCGCCGGCAGGCCGCCGGGCCCGAGCTCGACGCTCAGCATCCCGATCTCGGGGACGGAGCTCGCCACGTCGAGGCCGGCACGATCCGCGACCCGGCCGAGGATCCCATTCGACACCGTGCGCAGCTGGTGCCAGCGCACCCGGGCCGCCGGGCCGTCGCCCGCGGGCAGTCTCGGCGTGTCCACCAGGACGACTGCCCGACCGTCAGCGGCACGACCGCCCGCCGGCGCCTGCGCGCCCGCGTTCGGAGTCGCGGCCAGGGCGAATGCCCCAAGCGCGACAGTCATCAGGGCTGCCCGCCTCATACCACCCATGAAACAACTCTAGGTAGGGATCGGTGCGTCGTGTGGCAGTTACGTCACCTGCGTGCGCTCGCGCTGGCGCCGGGCCAGAGCGTCAATCGTCACCGCGGCGAGCAGGACGCCGCCGGTGATCATGTACTTGACGTCCGAATTCAGGCCGAGCAGATCCATCCCGTTCGAGATCGATCCGATCACCACAGCGCCGAGCAGCGCCGACCAAACCGAGCCGCGGCCTCCGAACAGGCTGGTGCCGGCGATCACCGGTCCCGCGATCGCGAGCAGGAGGATGTCGCCGGAGCCGGATGCCTGGTTGACGGCGATCAGCCGCGAGGCCGCCAGGATGCCGCCCGCCGCCGCCATCGTCGAGCAGATCGTGAAGACCAGAATGCGGACGCGATTGATCCTGATCCCGGCGCGACGCGCCGCCTCGGCGTTCCCGCCCGTCGCGAAGATGTGGCGGCCGAAGGGGGTGCGCGTCGTCAGCCAGGCGAAGAACCCGCAGAACGCAACCAGGATCAGCGCCGAGAGGGGAATGCCTCGGTCGGAGCTCAGGATCGCCACAGCGGCGAAGCTCGCCACGCCCACGATCACGGTGCGGATGACGATGCCCGCGAGCGGATCCGTGTCAAGACCCGCCTTCTGGCGCCGGCGTAAATCCATCAACCCGGTGCCCAGCGTCGCTGCGGTGACAACGGTCGCGAGGGCATAGCCGACACCGGCCGAGTAGAACTTTCCGGCCAGGTCGGTGATCGTGCTGGGCGGGAGGTTGATCGTCCCGGTATTCCCGAGCACGGCTAAGAGCGCTCCCTGCCAGGCGAGTAATCCCGCAAGGGTCACCACGAACGACGGGATCCCGAAGAAGGTGACCATGAAGCCGTTGAAGCAACCGATGATCGCGCCGGTCGCAAGCCCGGCGAGGATGGCCATCTCGGGGCTCCAGCCATGCTTGACTTGGAGCACGGCCATCACACCCGCGGCGAGCCCGCTGACCGCGCCAACCGAGAGGTCGATCTCACCGAGCAGGAGGACGAGCACGACGCCGACCGAGATCGTCCCGATGGCCGCGATCTGAAGCGTCAGGTTCGTGAGGTTGATCGCGGAGAGGAAGCGATCGTTCTCGAACTGGAAGATCACCCAGATCAGGGCGATCGTCAGGAAGACCCGGAGCGAGCCGAGCTCGCCGCGGGCGAGGCGCGTGATGACGCTGAACCGGCTCTCCGGCTCCGCGCCGTCGGCGGTCGGGGTGGCGCTCTCCATCACTTGCCCTCCTTGGTGAAGTCGATCTCGGCCGAGGCGCCGGTGATCGCCGCCACGACCTCCTCCCTCGTCGTCTTGCTCACGTCGAAGGTGGCCTCCCGCCTGCCCAGCCGCAGCACGATGATCCGGTCGGCGACCTCGAAGACATCCTCGAGGTTGTGGCTGATCACGACCACCCCGAGGCCGCGCTCGCGGAGGCGCTTGATCAGGCTGAGCACCTGAGCCGTCTGTGCCACACCGAGAGCGGCGGTGGGCTCGTCGAGCAGGACGACCTTCGGCTCGCCGAGCAGGGAGCGGGCGATCGCGACGGATTGGCGCTGGCCTCCGGAGAGGCTGCCGACCTCGGTCCGCACGCTGCCGAGCGTCGTCACCGAAAGCTCATCGAGCAGCTCGTTCGCATGCTGCTCCATCTTGGTCTCGTTGATCACCGGCAGCGGGATGCCCCCGTTGCCGACCACCTCCTGGCCGAGGTAGAGGTTGGCGACCACGTCGAGGTTGTCGCAGAGCGCGAGGTCCTGGTGCACCGTCGCGATACCCAGCGTCGTGGCCGCGGTCGGATCGCTGACCTTGACGGGCTTGTCCTCGAAGTACGCCTGACCGGAATCGGGTGGCTGCACACCGCTGATCGCCTTGATCAGGGTGGACTTGCCCGCACCGTTGTCGCCCACCAGGGCGATCACCTCGCCGGCGTTGACCTCGAAGTCGACGTCCGTGAGGGCCTGGACGGGGCCGAAGCTCTTGGTGAACCCCTTCAGCGCGAGGAGATGATCCGGCGTGCCGTTGCCGCTCTGCTTCTGCTCGGTCACCTTCTCATCTCCTCGCGCTCGGGGCTCATTTGCCTAGCCGCTGATTCCGGCCGCCTGACAGGCCGACTGGAATTCAGGGGTGCAGATATCGCTGGCGGTCCAGTAACCGTTCGAACCGATCAGCGGCTGACCGCCGTACGTGGCGGTGGCGACGTTGTCCTTCGTCACCGCGATGGGGGTCAGCAGGTCCGACGGGACATCCGTCGCACCGTTGTTGGTCTTCGTGGTGATCATGTTCGGCGGAATCGGCTTGCCATTGGCGAGTGCAACCGCCATCTGGGCAGCTGCCGTTGCCTCCGGCTTGGTCGCCTTGTAGACCGTCATGTACTGGTCGCCGGTGAGGATCCGCTGAACGGCCTCCAGCTCGGCGTCCTGACCCGTCGACGGGATCGTCTTCGGATCGATTCCGGCGGCCTGCATGGCCGCGATCGCACCACCTGCGGTGCCGTCGTTCATCGCATACAGACCCTTGAACCCGGTCTTGCCGAGCGCCGTGATCGCCTGATCCATCTCGGACTGTGCCTTGTCGGGGCTCCAATCCGGGGTGTCGTACTCCTTGGCGACCTGGACGTTCGCCGCGCTCAGCGCGGAGGACGCGCCCTGACCGAACAACTTCGCGTTGCTGTCGGTCGGGGAACCGTTGATCTTCACGATCGGCCCGTTCGCGTTGCCATCAGTGGCGAGCTTCTTGGCCAGGGTGCTGCCCTGAAGCTCTCCGACCTTGACGTTGTCGAACGAGACGTACGCGGCGATGTCGGGGGTGTCCAGAATCAGCCGGTCGTAGCTCACGACCGGGACGTTCTGCTGCTTCGCCAGGTTCACCATCGAAGCGGCGGACGTGGCGTCCACCGGGTCGAGGACCACGACGTTGGCCCCGTCGGTCAGCGCCGACTCCATCTGGGACTGCTGCGTCGACGCGTCCTGGTTCGCATTGTTGTAGATCAGACTGCAGTCCGGACACGCCGTCTTCAACGCGGCCTCGAACTCCGGATGGTCATGGGCCTCGTAGCGAGTCGTCTTCGACTCCGGCAGCAGCAGGGCAATCTTCGGCCCACCGCCACCTCCGCCGCCCCCACAGGCGACGAGCCCGAGCCCGATCACGAGCGCCGCCACCGAAAGCATGGCGCCGCGGGCCCAGCTCTTCGAATCAGTCACACGTACCACCTCCACTGTTGTTCATGTTCCTCTCTGGTTGGTTTGGATTTCAAACCGGTTCATGCGGCCACCCGGGCGGGCGACCCCGCGCCGATGATGCCGTCGGTCGCATGCAAGACGAGTGCGAGCGCGCCGAGCAGCTCCGCGCGCTCCCCGAGGACCCCCGCCACCACGCTCACCTGCTCCGCCGCGCTGGTGATGGCGTAGCGCCGGATCGACTCGAGGACGGGCTCGGTGATCAGCTCTCCGGCGGCGCTCAGGTCGCCGCCGATGATCACGCAGTTCGGGTTGAGGAGGTTGCAGATGCTGGCGAGCGCCACTCCGATCTCGCGGCCGGCCTCGCCGATCAGCCTGGTCGCCGCCGGGTCCCGCTTCGCGATCAGCTCGAGCAGCTCCCTTGGGGACACGGGCTCACCCCGACTGGCTCCGACCTGCTCTGCGATCGCGCGAGCGGAGGCGACGGTCTCGAGGCAGCCCTTGCTCCCGCAGCGGCAGATGGCGGTGCCGTTCTGCGCCGGAATGTGGCCGATCTCCCCGGCCGTTCCACCCGAGCCCTCGTGAAGCCGTCCGGAGAAGAGGAGGCCGGCTCCGACTCCCGAGGAGAGCTTGATGTAGACGACGTCGGAGTGTCCGCGGCCGGAGCCCCAAACCACTTCGGCGAGTGCGCCCAGGTTGGCATCGTTCTCAACCTTCACCGGCAGACGGAGCCGCCGCTCCATCTCCATCGCCGCGTTGACGCCCACCCAGCCAGGCAGAATCGAGGACGAGCCCACGGTGCCGGTCGACCGGTTGATCGGGCCGGGCAGTCCCATACCCACCCCGATCACGCCCTTGCGGTCGACGTTCGCCTCGCTCAGCACCTGGGCGACCAGCTCGGCCGCTTGGTCGAGCCCCTCCTCCGCCGAGTGATCGACGTCCAGCTCATGCCGGGTCTCTGCCAGCACCTCGTGGGAGAGATCCGACACCGCCACCCGGAGGTGGGAGTGGCCGAAGTCGACGCCCACGGCAAGGCCGGCCGACGGATTCAGGGAGAGGAGAACCGGCGGCCTTCCCCCAGCCTCACCGTGAGCGACACCTGTCGCCTCCGCCCGCTCGGTCAGCAGGCCCGCCTCGATCAGGTCGGAGACGATGCTCGAGACCGTGGAGCGCGACAGCCCCGTCGCGCGGGCGATCTCGGCGCGGCTGGCGGTTCCCCGGCCCCGGAGCGCATCGATGACGCGCCCGCGGTTGAGCTCACGGAGGGAACGGAGAGATCCGGAGTCCGCCGATTCCACGCGGGCCGAACCCTTAACGAATATTGGAGCTTTGTCAAGTCTCCGGACGAACTACGCCCGAAATGCCCTGTGAATGTCTTGATTCAGGACAAAGCCCTATCGACCGACGACCTCTTCGACGATCGACTCAACTGCGTCGAAGGGCGCACGCAGGGCACCCTCGAGGTGGTGCCGCTCGGCCAGGAACTCCGGTGCGTTGTAGCTCACGGCGACCGCTTCCTTCCCGTCCTCCCAAACCAGCACCTTGAGCGGGAGATCCAAACCCGCGAGCGGCACCGCGAGCATCACCGCCGCGCCCACAGTCGGCTTCCCGAACATGACGAGTTTCGAATCGGGCATCTGCACACCAACCTGTTCGGCCTGGCCGCTGTGATCAATGACCCTGAACAGCGTGAAGCCTCGATCCGCGATCGCTTGCGTCAGTCGGTCGACGGTCTGTGCGACGGACTTGCTGCTGGGCTTGGTGATGACCCCGGCCAAAGATTGCGGGTTGTCCGGCATCAGGACTCCTCGATTCGTGGTCAGTAACCCAGCGCGAACTTCGCGTCCTCGGACATCATCTCCGGGGACCAGGGCGGGTCGAAGACCATCTTCGGGTGGACCTTGTCGATCCCCTCGATCTGGCCGACGAACTCGCGCATCTGCTCGGACACCTGCGGCCCGATCGGGCATGCCGGCGTCGTCAGGGTGAAGGTGATGAAGGCCTCGGGGCCCTCGATCTCCACGTCGTAGACGAGGCCCAGGGAGACGAAGTCGAGCCCGAGCTCCGGGTCGATTACCTCCTCGAGCGCCTCGTAGACGTCCTCTTCGCTTGTGGTGTCGGTTGCCATCTCAGAACCCCCGCGAATTCAGGTTTTGGGCAGGCTTGGGATCCTCAGCGTAGTCGGGCTTGGGCCGAGCCTCGGTGGAGCTGCCAACCTGGTCGATGGGCGTGAGGCCGACCTTCACGACCGCCCACTCGCCGGGTTGCTGCTCGGCGATCAGCCAGGTCGCCTCGGGATGCTCGGCGGCCATCCGGTCACGCTCAAGTTGTGCCTGCTCTCGATCCATCCCCAACAGGATAGAAGGACCGGGCGGTGTCCCGGGGGATCAGTCGTTACCGGTCGGCCAGCCGACCTGGTCGACCACCGCCAGGGAGGCTCGTACGAGCGCGACATTCGACCGTGTGGCCTCGACATCCCGGGCAAGCGTCGGCCACCTGGACTCGGAGACGAGGAAACATCGGTCCACGGGTAGCCTTGCGAGGCCGTGCTGGTCGTCGTCCTGATCTTCATACTCGTTCCGCTCGCGGAGCTCTACGTGATCATCCAGGTGGGCAACGCGATCGGCGTGATCCCCACCCTCGTGCTGCTGCTGCTCGATGCGCTGCTGGGATCGATGCTCCTCCGCCACCAGGGCCGGGCGGCGTGGATCCAGTTCAACCGGGCGCTCGCGGAGAACCGGCTCCCTCACAAGGAGGTGTTCGACGGGATTCTGGTGATCCTGGGCGGAGCGCTCCTGCTCAGCCCCGGATTCATCACGGACATCTTCGGCCTCGTTCTTGTGATCCCGCCGACGCGGGCGATCGTGCGAGCCATCTCGTCGCGCATCGTTCGCAGGCGGATGGCGATAGGCGCCACCATGTGGACGATGGGCCGCGCCTATCGGCCTCCGCGGCAGCGGCCCGCACCCGGAGGGGCCGGACCGTCGAGCCCGCCGCCGCGCGGCCCCGGTCCGGATAACCCCTTCAGCTGGGAGGAGCCGCCCGTCCGTCCCACCGGTGGTCGGCGCCCTGACGACATCGAGGGCACGGGGCAGGAGATTCGCGACGACGACGAGCTCCCACCGGGCCGGGAGCCCTTCGGCGGATGAACCCGGAGGCGCGCGGATTCGTCTGTGGGTTCGGTGACGTCCAGGCCGGTCTCGGCGGCCTGGCCTGGGACCTCGGAGAGCCGGGCGCCCTCCTGCTCAGCAAAGGTGAGGTGCGCCAGGCGAGCTTCGCACTCGAGCAGGACCTGGAGACCGTCACGGTCGAGATCACCGCGGAGGCCGACACGGTCGAGGCGACGCTCGCGCCCCAGCGGACGCTGATCGAACATCCCAGCGCCGAGAATCCGGTCGAGTTCAAGGCGACCGCGTCTCTTGCGGAGGTCCGCCCGAAGGGGGGCGGTCAGACGGTCGAATGCGCCGGGCAGATCTCGGAGTGGATCGGCGATCCCCTCGAGGGGGCAGGGGTGCTTCGTCATCTTGCGGTGGGCGGCGCGCCCGGATCCCTCCTGATCGCCATCGCCAGGGGGTTGCCCGGCGGGGACGGGCACGGGAGCGAGCGGGCGGGCGGCTGGCTGCTCAGCGGCGACAGCGGCGTGCCGTATGAGGAGACCCTGATCTCGACGCAGTACGGCGGCGCCGGCGACCCGACGCGCTTCGGTCTCGAGCTCTGGCCCGAGGATGCGGACCAATCCAGCCGCGCCGGCGCCACCCGGGTGTCCGGGACCCTGATCGGTGGATTCGCCGCTGGGGCCTTCTGGGCGGGGCTCTTCCGCTGCCACACGGACGGCGCCGAGGGGCTCGGCGGCTATCTGCTCTGGCGTACATGAGGCCCGCCGGGTCGATCACAACCGTGATCTCGGACTTCGGCGGCGTCCTCACGACGCCCCTCGTTCAGTCGTTCGCCGCGGTCCAGGACGAGACCGGCATCCCCTTCGAGGAGCTCGCGACCGCGATGGGCCGGCTCGAGGAGGAGGACGGAAAGCATCCGCTCTATGAGCTGGAGAAGGGCCATCTCTCCGAGGTGGACTTCCTCACGAAGCTCGGAGACGCCCTGGAGCCGGCGCTCGGGCACCGCCCCGAGCTGCATCGCTTCCGGGAAATCTACTTCGAGGCCCTCCACCCCAATCCGCCGATGATCGAGTTGATGCGCGAGGCGAAGGCCGCCGGGCGCCGCATGGGAATGCTGACCAACAACGTCCGGGAGTGGGAACCGCTCTGGCGGGCGATGCTCCCGGTCGATGAGATCTTCGAGACGGTCGTCGACTCTGGCTTCGTCGGCTGCCGCAAGCCCGAGCGCGAGATCTACGAGCTCACCCTCGAGCGGCTCGGCGGCGTTCCGGCAGATCAGTGCCTCTTCGTCGATGACGTCGACGTCAACTGCGCGGCCGCCCGCGAACTCGGCATGTCAGCCGTCCACTACCAGCACAACGACCAGGCGATCCCCGAGATCCGGGACGCGCTGGGCCTGTCGTGACCTAGTTGTCGAAACGATCAGCGGCAACCAGGCGAGCGAAAACCAAGCAGGTCGGGGGACGCAGGGAGGGCGGCGAAGCGAGCGTACGAAATGGGTACGTGAGCGAGCCGCCCGACTGAGGACCCCGAGATGCGCAGGTTTGCAGCCGCCTAGTTGTCGCTGCCGTAGCGATCCCACATGTAGAGCTCGGTCGCCTCTCGGCAGAGCTCCATCACGCGGGGCGGTGAGAGCCACTCGAGGACCAGGTCGAGAGCCCGCTCCTCCGAGATGCCCTCCTCGAAGGCCTCCTCACCGCGGAAGCCGGCGGCGAGCTTGAGAGCCTCGCGGCGGTTGTTGCCGAGCGAGTCGAACGCTCCCATCAGGAAGTCCCGGTTCGGCACCGGCTGGCCGACCTCCATCGAGCCGTGCCAGGCGGCGAGCATCGAGATGTCGTGTTCGTCGAGCTCGGAGATCGCCTTGGCGTAGTGCTCCTGGAGCTCCTCGTCGGGGATCTCATCGACCCAGGCGCGAACCGCCTCGCCGAGGAGTTGGCGGCGGGCCTCTCGGCCGACCGAATCCGCGATCGCCCTGATCGCGTCAGCTGGGTCTACGAAGACAAGTGTCATTTCGGTGGGGCCTCCCGTGCTTTGGCTCTGGAGGGGATGATCTACGGCCAAGGTAGAGTCGCCCCCGGCGGAAAAAATCCGGCCCGGGTTTCCGCGCGTTATGCGGGATTTGAGGCGGTTTTGGGGCGCGGATACCCCTTGGAGCAGCGCCGCGGCCGCGCCTATGCTGGATCGAATGGCGCTCAGGCTGATCATCGGGCCCCCGAACTCGGGCCGCACCGGAGTTGTCCTCGACGGATTTCGCGCAACGTCCGGGAACGATCCGGTGCTGGTCGTCCCCACCGTCGACGACGTCGAGCGCTTCGAGCGCGAGCTGACGCGGGACGGGCAGGCGGTGATCGGCGCCACCGTCGGCGCCTTCGACGAGCTCTTCGCAATGGTCGCCCGCGTTACCGATGCCCAGACGGGGCCGGCGATCAGCCGCACCCAGCGGCTGCGCGTGGCACGTGAGGCCGCCTCGCGGGCGGAGCTGCGGATCCTCGCCGCCTCCTCGCGCCGGCCTGGGTTCGCGAGCGCCCTGGAGGAGCTCATCTCCGAGCTGCAGGCCGCGCTCGTCGATCCCGTGGCGCTTCGGGAACAGGCCGAGACCGCCGGGCCGTACGAGGTCGAGGTCGCCTCGCTCTATGAGTCCTACCTGCGTGTCCGCGATCAGCTTGATTTGGCCGACGACCATTCCCGGGCGGGGGCGGCCATCTCCGCCCTGCGAACGAACCCGGAGTCCTGGGGGTCGCGGCCGGTCTTCCTCTACGGCTTCGACGATCTGACGGTCGAGCAGCTGGAGCTCCTGCGCGAGCTCGCGGCGCACACCCAGGTCACGGTCGCTCTGCCCTGGGAGGACCGCGAGTCGCTGACGCTGGCGCGCGGCGCCCTGTTCGCACAACTCAGGGACATCGAGGGCGTCTCGATCGAGCGGCTCGAGGCCGAGCCTGGCTTCACGAGCAGCGGCACCCTCTTCGAGGTGGGCCGGCGCTTCGGCGAGCCGAGCTCGGGTGATCCGGTCGAGAACGATGGAGGCGTCGCCCTGCTCGCCTCGGCTGGAGAGCTCGCCGAGGTCGAGGCCGTGGGCGTGGAGGTGGCGCGATTGCTGAGCGACGGCACTCCACCGGGAGAGATCGCGATCGTGCTGCGCGATCCGCGATCCGGAGGGCCTCTCTACCGGCGGGTGCTGACGCGCTTTCAGATTCCCGTCGCGGTCCAGGCGGACACGGCCGCGGCGCGGACCAACACCGGGGCCGGGCTGATCGCGCTCCTGCGGGCGTCGGTCGGCCGTGGCCGGGCCTCGGACCTGCTCGCCTATCTGCGGATCCCAGGCGTCGCATCGCCGTCGAAGGTCGATTGGTTCGAGCGTCGGCTCCTCCGCGACCGCCTTCGTACGACTGACGAGGCGCTCGAGGCCTGGTCGCCTGCGGAGGGCAACGGAGACGATGGCCTGCGCGAGGTACGCAAGCTGCGTGATGCGAAACCCGGTCCGGAGCTGCTCCGCGAGGCCGGGAAGCAGGCCCGCTGGATCGCCGAATCGGCGGTCCGCCGCCGGGGTGCGGTGGCGGAGGAGGACCGCGCCCTGGAGCTGCGAGCCGGCGCCGAGATCGAGAGGGCCTTGGTCGAGCTGGCGGAGCTCGGACTCCCGCATTCGGTGGCCGATGTGATCGCAGCCGTGTCCGATCTCGATGTGCCGATGTGGCGCGGACCGACGGAGGGCCGGGTGCGGGTGATCAGTCCGTACAGGGCGCGAGCCCGCCGCGTCGCGCACCTGTTCGTCTGCTCGATGCAGGATGGGGACTTCCCCCGGCGCGACACCGGCGGACCGCTGCTCTCGGACGACGCTCGCCGCGCGCTGGCCTTGCCCGAGCGCAAGAAGGCCGAGATCGAGGACCGTTACCTCTTCTCGGTCTGCCTATCGCGGCCGAAAGAGCGGCTCTGGCTCTCGTGGCGAAGCGCCGACGACGAGGGCGGCGCCACCTCGCGGTCGCCCTTCGTCGACGAGGTCCGCGACCTGCTGGCGCCGCTTCTGCCGGAAGGCCTGGAGGAGCGGGACGAAGCGATCCTGGCCGAGGCCGGTGGGCGCGGCCTGGCCGAGTCCGTCTTCGAGCCCGATTCCGCGCCCAGCGAAGTGGAGCTGGCGCGAGCCGAGGCAGCGGTCGGGCCGAGGGCCGAGAACGGCCGCCTGCGGCCGGGGCCGCTCCAGCTCGATCCGGTGCTGGAGCGGATGCGGGAGATCAAGCTGTTCGGGCCCTCGACGCTGGAGGAGTACGCCACCTGCCCGTATCGCTGGTTCGTCCAGCACGAGCTGAAGCCCCAGACCGTCGGGCCGCAGGCCGAGCCGCTGACGAGCGGGTCGATCGCGCACAAGGTCCTCGAGGCGCTCTACGAGAGTCCTCCCGCGCCCGGCGGGCGACCCACGCCCGAGACGCTCGGCGACTGGCGCCGGGCCGCCCGGGAGCTGATCTCCGAGACGGGAGAGAAGCGACTGCCCCGGGACCTCTCGGACACCGCCGCCGCCCTGCGTCGCATCGAGGGTCTGGTCCTCGCCTTCCTTGCCGACGAGGCCGCCGCGCCGACTGCCTTCGCCCCCGCCCATACCGAGGCCGCCTTCGGCTTCGAGGATTCCGAAAAAGGTCCGTTGCCGCTGCCGAGCGGCGGCGTCCACGGTCAGATCGACCGCATCGATCTCGGCCCGAGCGGTGAGGCGCTGGTGCAGGACTACAAGTCCGGGGGAAGGGTCGAGGGCGGCGCCGGAATGCTGGAGAGGAAGGGCAAGCTTCAACTGCAGCTCTACATGCTCGCCGCACGCGAGCTCTGGGGGTACGACCTCGCGGGAGGCCTCTACCGGCCGCTTGGCGCCACCAGTGACCGGGCGCCGAGGGGGCTCCTGCGCAAGGAGCTCGCCGACGAGCTCTCCGGCCTCGACCCGCGGCCCAAGGACCACCTCAAGGACGAGGACTTCGAGCAGGCGCTGGAGGAAGCGAAGGCGAGGGCCGAGGAGATCATCGCCGCCGTCCAGGGCGGCAGGGTGATCCGCGACCCGATCGGCGGCAGCTGCCCCGACTGGTGCAGCTTCCAACCGATCTGCCGGCGAGAGCGCGGTCTGCCGGAGGATGAGCCCTTCTCCGAGGAGGGCGAGGAGGAATGAGCGCGGAGCGCACCGAGCAGCAGAGCGCCGCCGTCGAGAGCCGCGAGCAGGATGTCTTCCTTCGCGCCGGAGCCGGGACCGGGAAGACGACGGTGCTGGTCGAGCGCTTCTGCGCGGCCGCGCTCGACCCCGAGGTCGGCGCGAGCCGCATCCTCGCCTTCACCTTCACCGAGCGGGCCGCGGACCAGCTGCGGCGCCGGATCCGTGAGGAGCTCTCCGCTGCGCGTCCGGAAGGCTGAGGGTGAGGAGCTGGAAGCCCTCGAGGTCGCACTCGAGGGAATCGAACGAGCCTGGATCTCGACGATCCACGGCTTCTGCCGCCGGGTGCTCGCCTCACATCCCGCCGCAGCGGGCATCGATCCCCGGTTCAGGGTCGTGGACGAGGAAGAGGCCGAGCGCCTCGCCGCGCGCGCGTTCGACTCCGCGCTCGAGGCCCTGGTCGCGACCGGGGAGCCTGAGGCACTCGAGCTGGCGGCCGCCAATCGCCGTCGCACCCTCCTCGAGATGACCCGCGGCGCCTACGACGAGCTCCGCAGCCACGGCGATCCGAGGCCGGAGCTGCCCGACCTCGAGCCGCCCAACATCGCGGCCGCGATCGGGAGCCTGATCGAGGCGGCCCGCGAGGCTCATGCGGAGAGCGAGAAGGCGAGCGGGCAGGCGTTGTCGAGCCGCGAGCGGATCGCGACGGCGATGTCGCTCGATCCAGATGCCCGTCCCGAGGAGGAATTGTTGGAGCAGCTTCGTGGACTGGAGATCAAGTCCAAGGCCGAGCCCCTCAGGGGCGAGGCCTGCCAGCGCTACACGGCGGTGCTGAAACACGCCCAGGCCACTGTGGCGGCTCACGTGCTCGCGCCCGCGTATGAGCAGCTCCGCGAACTGGTCGCGCGCTTCGGGACCCGCTACGAGGAGCTCAAGTCCGAACGCGCGGCTCTCGACTTCGAGGACCTCCAGCTGAAGACGGTCGAGCTGCTGAGCTCATCGGAGGCGCTGCGGGAGGGCTATCGCGAGCAGTTCGCCCACCTGATGGTCGACGAGTTCCAGGACACGAACGGGCTCCAGCTACGCCTGGTCGAACAGCTGCGCGGCCCCGACACGCGGCTCTTCCTGGTCGGCGACGAGTTCCAGTCGATCTACGGCTTCCGACATGCCGACGTCGAGGTCTATCGCGAGCAGCACCGGCGCTTCGCCGAGAAAGAAGAGGCCAACGGCCTGGCTCTGCCCCTGACGGGGAACTTCCGAGCGGCGCCGGGCCTGGTCGCCGCGACCAACGCCATCGGTCGTGGACTGCTCCCGGGCTTCGAGCCGCTCACCGCCTTCGTCGAGGAGCCTGATCCGGCGCCGCCCGTCGAGCTGCTTCTGACCGTGGACGACCGCAAGAAGTGGGAGGCCGATGAGACCGAGCTGCCGCGCTTCGCCGATGACCCGAGCTCGGGATCGAAGGTGGCGGAGGCGAGGCGCCTGGCGGGCCGGCTGCGTGAGCTTGTGGACGAGGGCGAGGACCCCGCGGAGATCGTCGTCCTGCTTCGAGCGTTCACGCATGTGGCTGCGATCGAAACCGCCCTGTCCGACGCAGGACTGGATCCCTACGTCGTCGGCGGCCGTGGCTTCTGGTCTCAGCAGCAGATCGACGACCTGCGTTGCCTTCTGACTGTGATCGCCAACCCACTCGACGACGAGGCGCTGTTCGGGGCGCTCGCCTCCCCCGCCTGCGCCGTCCTTCCCGACACGCTCTGGCTGCTCCGGCGCGCCGCAACCGTCGAGGGCGATAACGGCCGCGAGTACTTCAACCACATCTGGCCGCTGATCAGGGAGCTCGTCGAGGACGGGGGCGTCGAGCGCGGGGACGCCGAGGCAGCCGCGCTGATCCCACCCGAGGAGATGGAGCGGATCGAGCGCTTCGCCCGGATTCTGGGCGATCTGCGAGACCACTCCACCGAGGGGGGCCTGGAGTCACTCGTCGAGCGGGCTGCGACCGCGTTCGAATACGACCTGGCGACGCTGCGGCGGCGCGACGGAACCGCCCGCTGGGCGAACGTCCGCAAGCTGATGAGGCTAGCCAGGGAGTTCGAGGCGAGCGAGGGACCTGACCTGGGCTCGTTCCTCGAGTACCTGGAGACGCGTGCGAACAGTCGCGACCGGGAGGCGGAGGCGGCCACCCGCGCCGAGGGTCACGCCGGCGTCCGGGTGATGACCGTCCACGGGGCGAAGGGCCTCGAGTTCGAAGTCGTCGCCGTAGCGGATCTCGGCCGGAAGCTGCAGCTGGGCTGGTCATCCCTGCGGGTTGATCCAGGGAAGGAGGGGCCCGAGGGCGGCGAGCTGGCCAGGGTGGGCGTCCAGCTCGGACGCCTCGGCCGTCCGGGCGAGCGCCTGCACGACTACCAGGAGCTCGCCGAGCTGGCGGCCGAGCGCGACGCCGAGGAGGAGGCGAGGCTCGCCTATGTCGCGGCGACGCGCGCGAAACGGCGCCTGCTCCTCAGCGGGACGTTCACCCGCAACGCGCTGAAGAAGGAAATCGACGCGCGCAAGCCGATCGGGCTCCAGTTGATCCGCTCCCTGCTCGACGGCGATCCGACGGCGCGCGAAGTCGAGCTGCCTCCGGCCGGCGACGGCCACCCCGCCGGGAGGCTTCTCGTCGAGGTCAGCGAGCCCGGCCCCGGCGTGGGCGCCAGGCTGCTCGCCCGGCATGAGACCGACCCGCCGAGCGTGCCTCCCTCCGGGGCGGACCCCCCGCTCGCTCGACCGGAGGTTCCTCCCGCACTGATCGGCGGCCTCTCCTACTCCGCCCTGTCGAGCTACGAGAACTGCGGCTACCGCTTCTACGTGGAACGCGTGCTCGGCATCAGGGAGCCCGAGATCGCTGCAGGAGACGAGGACGAGGAGTCGGCCGGCCCGGAGCTTCGCCGCCGCTTCGGCCCCGGCGTCGCGGTTCACGCGCTGCTCGAGTGGAGCGCCCGCAACCGCTGGCGCGAGCCCGCATGCGACCCGCGTCGCCCAGGCGCTCCGTGAGCAGGGACTCGAGGGGAGCAACGAGCAGATCGCGATGGCGCTCGATCTCGCCAAGGCATTCCTCGGGTCCTCCCTGTGCGATGAGATCGGGGACGGCCGTGTCGGCGCCGAGGTTCCGTTCGTCCTCTCCGTGGCCGGCACCCTCGTCCGAGGCTCCATCGACCTCCTGGTGGAGCGGGCCGACGGCTCGGTCCTGGTCGTGGACTACAAGACCGATCGTCTCGGGGACCGGGACCCCGAGCAGATCGTCTCGCGGTACGCGGTCCAGCGCGATCTCTACGCGCTCGCCGCCGCCGCGCGCGGGACGCCGGTCGAGACCGCGTACGTCTTCCTGGAGCGCCCGGAGCCGGCGGTTCGCGAGCGCTTCGGCGAGGGCGAACTCGACGCCGCCCGCGACCGAATCGAGGCGGTCCTGGAGAGGCTCGCCGCGGGGCGCTTCGAGGTCACCGACCGTCCGCATCGCGCCCTCTGCCTCGATTGCCCGGCACGCGAGCGGCTCTGCAGTCACGGCTCCGCCGAGACGATGCGGGAGTCTCCCGAACCGCCGATCGCCGGAGGCGAGCCTCAGCTCAGCCTGCTGGAGGGCGAATGAGCCGCCTCGGTCTCTTCGGATACGGATCGCTCGTCCTGAACGAGAGCGCGTCGATGACCCTCGGCCGCCCGGCAGGCGAGCTTCGCCCCGCACGGCTCCATGACTGGAGCCGCCGCTTCTCCCAGCGGCGCGACAACCTGACCTGCGAGAAGACCTTCGAATGCGAGGGGGGATGGCGACCCGAGTGGATTCTCGGTCTGAACGTCGAGGACGGCGAGGACGAGGCCGGCCCGGTCAACGGCGTGGTCATCGAGCTGACCGAGGCTGAGCTCGACCGGCTCGACATCAGGGAGATCCGCTACGACCGCGTCGAGGTGACCGGGGAGGTCCAGGGCGAGGGACTGCCCGAGCGGATCGTCACCTACACGGCGAAGGACTTCCACTTCGCGCCCGAGCCGCCGCCGGACTCGATCATCCTCGCCACCTACGCCGACGCCGTCGAGCGCGGCTTCGAGTCCCTCGGGCCGGGCGAACTCGAGCACTACCTCGCGACCACGCCGTACCCCGTGGACCGCCATCCGGCCGCACTGGTGGTCGACCGGATTCCCGAGGGCAACCCCAGGGAGTGGTGAGGCGGCTTCGCCATCAGATCGCGGCCACAAACGGCCGCCCAACATAAGTCGCTTCGGGCTTCGCCCTTCGCTCCAGAGGCGGGCGGCCTGGTGGCCGCTTAGGCCCGGTGCCAATGGCGGGCCCAATCGCGCAGCTCCGCCATCACGGGCTCCAGCGAATGGCCCTTGTCGGTGAGCTGATAGCTCACCCGTACCCGGTTGCCGGGCTGAACCTCGCGCTGGACCAGGCCGGCTTTCTCGAGCTCCTTCAGGCGGCAGGAGAGCAGGCGGTCCGACATCCCGGGGACCGACTCCTTGAGCTCGGCGAAATGCAGAGGCCCGTCGGTGAGCGCGTAGAGGATCGCACCCGCCCAGCGGCGGCCGATCAGCTCCACCGCTCCGTGATAGTGCCGACAGACTTGTCTTGGCTTGGCCTCCCCCCTGGATGAGCCAGCGCCCGAGTGCGTTCTCACTGCAACTCAAGCTTACCGATCGTAAGGAACGGCCAAACGGGCTTCGTCTAGGCGACCTATTCCGCGCAGGCGCCCGTGCTGACCTCTCCCGCCGAGTCGCTGAGCGCCTGCGCGACCACGTCGTTCGGCACCGCGTAGCCGCCCGGCTTGCCCTGCGTGGTCGCCGCGAAGACCGTGCCCATCACTCGGCCCGAGCCATCGACCAGGGGCCCTCCGGAGTTGCCGCTTCGGACCTCGCCGCGGAGCGCCGTGAGCTCGCGGGTGATCGGGCCCCGCCCGTAGGAGTCCTGCGTCTCCACCGGGCCGGTGGCGCCTACGCGAGCAGGCGCAATGGTGAATGGACCGTTCTCCGGGTAGCCCAGGACAGCCCCGACCGTGCCCGCCTCCACGTTGGACGCGAAGGAGAGCGGCGTCCCGCCGAGCCCGTCGACGTGGAGGAGCGAGAGGTCGTTCTCGGGGTCGTAGTGCACGGGGGTCGCGTCAAGCTGGATCGTCGAGCCGGCGGGCGTGACGGTGGTGTCGCTCTCACCGGCGACGACGTGCGCGTTGGTGACGACCAGGTCCGGAGCCGCGATCCAGCCGGAGCCCTCGACCCCGAGCCCGCAGGCAGTACCGAGCACACGGACCACACTGTTCCCCGCTGCCCCCACGTCGGGTTCCTGGGCGATCTTCGAGTCGGGCGGAGCAACGTCCGGGCTCGGGCCCTGCACCGCCACCCGCGGGTCGATGCGATGGAGGACGTTGATCAGCGAGCTGGAGGGCGGGAAGGCGTTGTTGAGCGCCTTCAGAATCGCCGAGCGCTGCACGGCGGTTCGCAGGCTCTGGGCGCCGGGGGCGTTGAGCGCCACTGCCCCGAAGAGCCAGACGAACCCCAGCGCGACCGCGACCAGCAGCACGGCTCCGCCGGAGGACTCTGCGATCGCCAGCCCCCGTCTCCGGCCGGCCGGCCCGAGCAGCCGCCGTCGCACGGTGAACGCGATCCCCTCCAGGGAGACGGCGACCATCCCACCGATCAGGAGGGCCCCGGCGAGCGCCGTGGCGGGCGCGTACGGGGAATGGGACCCGTCGGGGAGCAGCGCGGGGCCGAGCCGGCTGCCGAGAAAGGCGCCGATCGCGAAGCCGCCCAGGCTGAGGACGCCCACGATCAGCCCCTGTTGGTAGCCCCAAAAGCCCATCAGAAGCGCAAAGGCGACGATCAGCCAGTCGAGGCCGGTCACGGTTTCCCGAATACAAGCGCACAAGCGACTAACTTTGCGCACGTGAATCCGCCCGTGACACGGTCACGGACCCGCGATCGGGAGAAGCAGCCCCCTCGGAGGCCCGACAGGCCCCCGCGGGCGCAGCGTGGGCCCCTCACTGAGCGCCAGCGGCGGTTGCGCCAGCGCGCCCTCCCTCTGGGCGTCGTTGCACTGGTTGCGTTCATCTTCGGGGTGATCAGCTCGGCGGGCAGCCCCGAGCAGGACATGGCGATGCGATTCGTCAACGACTGGGCCCACCAGGACTTCCAGGCGATGCACGATGAGCTGTCCGACTCCGCCCAGGCCCAGTACACCGCCGCCGACCTCCAGAGCGCCTACCTGACTGCCCAGGAAGCTTCAACGGCGACCTCGATCGATCCGGGCAGCGCCGACGGCCCGAAGAGCGTCAACGGCAAGGACGTCGTCGACGTCGGCGTCGGAGTCGGGACCAGGCTGTTCGGCACGGTCAATGGGATCCTGCGGCTGCCGCTCGACGGCGGCAAGGTCGCCTGGAATCCGAGCCTGACCTTCCCCGGCCTGGCGACCGACGAGCGGGTCGGCCGGCGTCTCACCGTCGGGCGGCGCGCCGCGATCCTCGCCAAGAACGGGACCCCGCTCGCCACCGGCCCCGTGAGCCACCGAACCTCCCCGCTCGGCTCCGACGCGATCGACATCGCCGGGGAAACCGGCGCCCCCGACGCCGACCAGCGGGCGAAGCTCCAGAAGGCCGGATACCCCAGCAACGAGGACACGGGCGTGAGCGGTCTCGAGCTCGCCTTCAACGGTCGGCTCTCCGGACACCCGAGCGGCCAGCTCCTCGCGGTCAAGGAGGGCACCTCACTGCCGGATGTCCCGGCGGGAACGCCCGGGCGGGTGCTGGCGACAGCCCACGGCACCCCTGGGCAGCCGGTCCGGACGACGATCGACCCGCACCTGCAGTCGACCACCGTGAACGCGCTCGGCGGGCAATCGGGCGGCGTGGTCGTCCTCAACGCCCGCAACGGCAAGGTGCTGTCGATGGCCGGCTCCGCGTACTCCTCGCCACAGCCACCCGGCTCGACCTTCAAGGTCATCACAGCGACGTCCGCACTCGAGAACCACGACGTGAAGCTGAGCGACACGTTCCCCGTCGTGACGGAGATCAACCCGGACCCCGTCGCAGGGGCTCGCGTTGTCGCCAATGCCCACAACGAGGCCTGCGGCGGCACCTTCGTCCAGGCCTTCGCCAAGTCCTGCAACAGCGTCTTCGCTCCTCTGGCCGTCAAGGTGGGCGCGGACAACCTGGTGAACACCGCGGAGGACTACGGCTACAACCAGCCGGTCACGCTCTACAACGCGCAAGCCACGGCGGCGACGCAGCCCAACATGATGACCCTCCCGTCCGCGAAGGAGCTCAACGCCGAGCCGACCCATACGGATCTCTCGGTGACGGGCTTCGGCCAGGGCAAGGTTCTCGCCACGCCTCTGGGCATGGCGTCCGTGGCCCAGACCGTCGCCAACGGCGGCGTTCGCGATCCCACCCCGATCGTCAAGGATCCCGCCCTGCAGAGCGCGGCGAAGCCGGTCGAGGTGACCTCCAAGGCGAACGCCCGCGTTCTGACCGGCCTGATGCGGGCTGTGGTCACCGAGGGGACCGGCGTGGCTGCTGCGCTCCCGGGAATCCAGGTCGCGGGCAAGACCGGGACCGCCGAGCTCGGCCCGAAGCCGGGCGCGCCGCCGGCGCCCCCCGGTGCGCAGACCGATCAGCTGATCGACGGCTGGTTCATCGCCTTCGCCCCGGCCAACAAGCCGAGGCTCGCGATCGCGGTGATGCTGATCGACGCTTCGGGCGACGGCGGCACGACCGCGGCGCCGATCGCGAGGACGATCCTCGGGTCAGCGTTGTAGCGGCTGCTCGCAGCCGCGATCTGATGGCGAAGCCGTCAGCCGACCCGAATCACGGATAACCGAACGCAACGCCCACCATCGCCAGGCCGCCGCCGACCGCGGTCAGGACGCCGCCGGGGCCCTCGAGCGCGAGACCGAGCGGAACTCCGACCACCGCGAGGAGGGTTCCCCCCGCGATCAGCGCCCACCAGTTGAGACCGCCGGCGCCCGGCTCGGGCGCCGCGGGCGCGGTCAGGATGGTGCAGAGAATCAGCAGGACGACGCCGACCACTGCACCGGCGGTCCCGAGCAGCTGGATCAGTGCCAGGGCGGCGCCTATGCCGCCGATGACGAGGATCGCCTGTAGCTGCGTCTTCCTCATCGCGACAGAGTCCCGCGTTCCGCATCAGGCGGGCGGGCTACCTGCAGGGCCATGTCCTCGGCAAGGAAGCCGACGTCGCCCGCCCTGGCCTAAAGATCCAGCGTGATCTCGCCGGTTTCGCCCTGGCTGTTGATCTCGAGCTTGGGCGGGCGGTTCTCGTTGAGGCTCTCGTCAACCAGGAACAGGACGAGCGCTGCCTGGGTCGGGCCGTTCGCGGCAGCGGTACCCGGCACCGGGATATCCGCGCCTGAAGAAAGGAGGGTGCCGAGCGGCGCCGCATAGTCGGTGTGGCTCGGAATCGACTGATAGGCGGCCCCCGTGGTGTCGACCACACTCAAGTCCGCGTTCGTGGGCAGGCGCACGGCGTTGTCCCCGGAGTTGTGAATCGTCAGGAAGACGCCCAGGTAGAGCTTGCCGGGGGGTGTGGGCAGCTGCTGGCCGGCGAGGTACTGCTTGTCGTCGGACTGATTCGGATTTAGGGAACGGGTCTCCTGGACGGTGATCTTCAGATCTCCCAGCTGAATCGGAATGCCCTCATCGGCCTCCTTGCCGAGGTCGTTTCCGCATCCCGCCACGCCGAGAACGGCGAGACCGAGCAGCAGCACGACTGCGAGGGCTCCCTTGTGGCCGCGGCGCATGAGGGCGCGCAGTCTATCCGCCGAGATACCCGCCTCGCTCCGCAGTCAGACGGCCGCCGTGGGCAGCCGATCCCCGCCCGCGACCTCGGTGCGCGAGGCCGCTGCGCCGGTCTCGATCAGCTCCTGCATGCGGCGGAGAGCCTTGTTCCAACGCCTTCTCCACCAGCGCGAGCGGCCGAACTCCCGGGCGTGGTCGAACGCGCTCGGCGGCACGGTCCAGAAGGTAAGCGTCACCGTGGTCGTGGGCCCCTCCTCCAGCTCCCAGACCGTGCGGATCGGGATGTGGTCCAGGCGGCCACCACGCCCATGCTCGACGACCCTGAAGGGACGGTCGGCCTCGGCGATCACGGTCTCCATGTAGCGCACACCCGCGGGTGCGTCGACGCGGAACCTGGCCGCTGCTCCCGCCCCCTGCGCCGGAATGCGCTCCAGGCGGAACTCGGTCGCGAAGTGGTCCGTCCAGCTGTCCCTCACCCCCAGATCGCAGATGAAGTCGAAGACGCGCTCGCGAGGAGCGTCGATCGAGATGGTGAGCGAAATCGGCCCCACGGGCGCGCGATTCTAGTCGGCGGCCGCCGAAACCATCCTTCGTGCGTCCAACTCGCCCTGGAAATGATGGACTTTCCGTACCACCGGCCCTGAATGCATGGCCATTACGCACTACTGGGGGTACTATCGACGAACCCCCGATGCCACACCTTGAACAGAGTCAGGACGAGGTCCATCACGCGGGGGAGCCCGCTGGCGGGGCCGGCTCCTTCGTCTGCCAGGGCTGCTCCTTCCCGGTCTCCTTCGAGCCCGCCCAGTCGATTCCGAAGTGCCCGAACTGCGGTGGCACCGACTTCAGGCGCTCGTCGATGTTCGAGCAGCCCACTCTGCGCTCCATCGCGGTCACCCGGCCGGTCACGACGCCGAAGGACTGGCTCGACGGGGTCCGGGAGTCGATCGCCGAGCCGGGCAAGTACCTGGCGATGTTCGCCGACGGTCGGACGCTGCTGGTCGAGCTCTCGGTCGGCTGGTCGCGCATCGGGCGCAGCCGCTCTGCCGACATCCGGCTCGACGATCCGACCGTATCGCGCCGCCATGCCGTCATCGTGCGGACTCCGGAGGGCGAGCTGCGGGTGCTCGATGACCGCTCCATGAACGGCATCCACGTGAACGCCGAGCCCGTCGACTGGAGTCCTCTGGCCGACGGCGACGAGCTTCAGATCGGCCGGTACACGCTGAGCGTCATCGAGACGCCCGGCGCCTGATCCGGCAGCGCTGCCCGCGACCGCCGCTCACGGCGAAGCCGCCGGACCGGCCGCACTGAGTGCGTCATCCACCCCGGCATCGATCGGGACCGAGTCCGACATGGACACGGCCGCCAGCACCTCGCCTACGAAGGACTGCGGCAGGACCACCAGCCGAAGCTGCTGGCGCCGGTTCTTCATGCGTGCGGCCGCATCGAAGATCAGGCTGATTCCCGAGCTGTCGATGTAGGTCGTCTCGGTCAGGTCGATCACGAGGCCGCGCACGTTGTTCGAGACGGCATCGAGCAGCTGGCGCGTCAGCTGATCGACGTTCGAGGCGTCGACCTCGCCGACGAGACGGGCGAGCTCCACCTCCCCCGTCGTCTCGAACGAGAGCCTCGCGAGCTCGGACATCAGCCGCGCTCACCTACCTGTCGCATAAGCGTCACCGTGGTACCCGCTTCGCCCGTCTCGATCGCGACATCATCCATGAACTCGTTCATCACCGGGATCCCACGGCCCCGGTTGCCCCCACGGGGCTCGCGCCACCCGCCCCGATCGCGCACGGTGACCGTCGCCGCGCCCTCGTGAAGCTCGGCGCTCAGGTCGATCATGGCGTCGCCGGGACCGTAGGCGTGCTCGACCGCGTTCGCGCAGGCCTCGGTGACGGCGACGGCGAAGGCCGCGCAGTCGTCGTCGCTGCCCCCGTTGGCCGTCACCCAGCGCCGAATCAGGTGCCGGACGGTCGCAAGCTGCTCGGCGTCGGCGGGCACCTCGACGTCGAGGCTGTCGTGCAGGCCGACGGCGCGCACGGCGAGCATCGCGATGTCGTCGGGTACCTCGATCCCCTCGGTGAGGTCCTTGATCACCCTGCGGCACATGAGCTCCGGCTCGTCGGGCGCCGCCACCGCGGCCTCGGCGAGCGCCTCCTCCCCCTCGGAGAGAGTCCGCCCCCTGCGCTCGATCAGTCCGTCCGTGTAGAGGAAGATCGTCTCGGCCGGTCTCAGTGTGATGCGCTGCTGGTCGTACTCCGCGACCGCGCCCGCGCCGATCGGCGGCCCGCCGGGGTCCAGCAGGAACTTGGGTGACTCGTCGGGCCGGATCAGCAGCGGATATGGATGCCCAGCCCGCGCCCACTCGACCACCCAGGTGTCCAGGTTGATGGTGGCGTAGATCATCGTCGCCATCCGCGACCGCTCCTCATCCGCGAACCGGGCGACCTTCGTGAGGACCTCCGCGGGGCTCTCCAGGTCGAGGGCGTATGCGCGAACCGCGCTGCGCAGCTGGCCCATGTAGGTGGCGGCCGCCATGCCGTGGCCGGCCACATCCCCGATGGTCAGGCCGAGCCGCCGATAGCCGAGCTCGATCACGTCATACCAGTCGCCGCCCACCGCCCCCTCCTCTGCGGCGGGGATGTACCACGCCGCCATGCTGAGGCCGGGCAGTCTCGGCAATCTGCGCGGCAGCAGGCTCCGCTGCAGCGTCTCGGCGATCTGCCCCTGTACGGCGAGTTTGGATCGCTCGATCGAAAGCGCCACCCGGTCGGCCACCAGCTGCAGCAGCTGGACGTCGGCATCCGTGAAGTCACGCTGGGCCAGGCTCCCGACGTGGAGGACGCCGGTCACCCTTCCCTCGACGATCAGCGGAACCCCGAGGAGCGAACGGACCTGCTTTTCGCGCATCAGGGGGTTGACCACCTTGACCGGGGAGTTGTCGAGATCCGGGATGACCACCGGCTGACGCGTCGCGGCCACTCGGCCGGCGAAGCCGCGGCCGACGGGCAGCCGGAAGCCGCGCTCGACCTCCTCCTCGAGGCCCTTGGCCGCCCGGGCCGCGAGCGTCCTCCCGTCATCCTCGACGAGCAGCACCGCGGATGTGTCCGCATCGAGGATGTCCGTGACCCGCTGGAGCAGCTCCGCGAGCAGGTCGTCCAGGTCGAGGTAGGCGAGGGTCGCCTCGGTGACGCGCTGGACGTCCTCGAGCCGTACGACCCCCTCCTCGGCGGTGGACGGCTCCGAGGCGACTTCGTCCTGGTTGGCGGGCTCTGGCGTCATCCCCCGGAAGCGCCTAGGTTCGCAGGTATCGGTTCAGGCAGCGGTGACCGAGGTGCTCGGCTGGCCGCTCCGCCGACCGACCAGCTTCGCCCTCAGCGGGCCGGCGATCTCGACGTGACCATCGTCGTGGACCAGCATTCCGCCGTGCTCGGAGAGCAGTGGGCGCCCGAGGTTCGGACCGCTGAGCAGGGCTGCCTTGGAGAGAGTCTCGGCCTCGAGGGCGGTCCGGCCAAGTGCGGTGACGCCGACCAGCCCTGTCCAGGCAGGCCCGCCAGTGCTCGGATCGAGCAGGTGATGGGCGAAACCGCCGTCCCTGAGCCTCCAGAGGCGAATGTCGAGTCCCGATGTCGCAATGCCCCCGACCGAGACGTCGAAAATCGCTGCCGGCTCGTCATCGATCGGGTGACGTGCGTGGACCGGAACGGGATCGAGGGTCGATCCGAACCCCCCGACGCGGACATCCCCGCCGCAATCCACGACGAAGCGCGAGTAGCCGCGCAGGTGCGCGGCAACGAGGTCCGCGGCGAGGCCCTTGCCGCAGCCGCCCGTGTCGAAGGCCACCCCCGGAGGGCGCCGGATCGTGCCGATCTCGTCGTCGACTGCGAACTGGCCCCACTCCGCCTCCCGGCGGGGGCGCGCCGGACGGCGCTCGGGTGCGGCCGCGAGCGCGTCCGCCAGTGGTTCCGGCGCGACCCCCGCACGGGACTCGCCGTACCCAGCCGCCACGATCGCCCTGCCCAGGGTCGGATCGACCAGACCGCCACTCCGCTGCGCCGCCCAGAGCCCCGCCTGGACCGCCTGGCGGAGAAGCGCCGAGGCCGGGACCGTCTCGCGCGGGTCCTCGTTGAACGCGGTCAGCTCGCTGTTGGGATTGAACCGGGAGAGGGCCGCGTCGAAGCGCTCAATGAACAGCCGTTCTCGCTGCGCGACCTCCCAGCCGGGCGGCGAGCCGGGGAGCGGATCGCCGATCAGCAGCCTGACCTCGCAGCCCATTGCATTGAAGGTGAGGTCGTGATTGCTCATGAGGTTGAGCTCACCACCGGGGCCGGCGCCGTGCTGCCGCCGGAGCTGGAGGTCGTCTGGGCGGTTGGACTGCCGGTCGCGGCTGGAATCACCTTGGTGATGATGATTTTCTTCCGCGGCCGGACTTTGGCCGGCACCGACGACGTCGAGGCGCTGCCCAGAGCCGGATCGCGGCCCGACTGGAGCTGCAGGGCGAGGAACTCGAAGACGACGGCGATGCACGCGATCGCCACCAGGAGGGTCTTCACGGGTAGACAACCTCGCCTGTCTCCGAGTCGACAACCTCGATCGCGAGCGTGGGGCAGGCCTTTGCGGCCTTGAGGATCAACTCGTCCGGGCCATTGCCGATCACCTCGGCGGTGTCGCCAAGCTCGAAAACCTCGGGTGCGATGTCGACGCAATCGCCGTGTGCGCTGCAGGCGCTGCGGTCGATCTTGGGGATGTAGCTCATCGGTGCTCCTTTCCATTCGTCCTCTGGATATAGGTGTGTTCGATCTCCTTACGGAGTCGAGCGAAGTCCCTTGGTCTCCCGACGACGAGTGCGCCGACGGGCTGCTCCTCCTGCGTGTAGACCACTGCGAAATCCCGCTCGCTCGGCTGTCCCTCGACGGTGACGTCATCGGCCGCCTCCGCATGGCCGACGTACTGGATCCGCAGCCCGTATTGGTCGCTCCAGAAGCTCGGCAACGGGGTTGGGTCTGGATCCTCGCCGGCGATCGCCCGGGCTACGGCCATTCCCTGTCGGGCCGCTGCGTCCCAGTGCTCGGTTCGGCGATGCTCGCCGTGGCGATGGTCGAAGCTCCTCGCGACGTCGCCGGCCGCCCAGACATTTGGCAACGAGGTGCGGCCCGCGTGGTCGGTGAGCACTCCGTCGATCTCCAGGCCGCTTCCCTTCAGCCAGCCGGCTTCCGGTGCCACTCCGATACCGACGACGACCGCGTCGCACTCGAGTGGCTCCCCCCTCGAGAGCGTGAGCTTCTCGACCGCACCGTTGCCACCTGCGCCATCCAGCTTCGTGCCGAGCCGCACGTCGACGCCCTCCTCATCGTGCATCTTCATCAGCCAGAGGCCGACCTCCTTGCCGAGGACGCCCGTGAGAGGGGCGGGCAATGCCTCGACGATTGTGACCTCCGCGCCTGCGGCGCGGGCGGTGGAGGCGACCTCTTGGCCGATGAATCCTGCACCGACAACCGCCAGGCGGGCGCCCTCGCGAAGCTCCTCGCGGAGGCGCCGCGCGTCGGCGAGCGTGCGCAGGTAGTGGACGTTCGTGTAGCCCTCGAGAGGAGGAAGCCTGCGGGCACCGGCGCCGGTGGCGATGACGAGTTCCTCGTAGAAGAGCGCGCTGCCGTCGTCGAGCTCGACCCGGCGACGCTTCGGCTTGAGCCGCACAGCCTGTCGGCCGAGGATCAACTCGACCCGGTTGTCCGCGTACCAACCCGTGGGCCTGAAGGCGACCTCGTCGTCGGAGAGCTCGCCGGCCAGGTGGTCCTTGGAGAGTGGCGGGCGGTCGTAGGGCCGCTCCGGCTCGCCGCAGACCATCCTGATTCGGCCCGCGTAGCCGCGCCGCCGCAGAGTCTCGGCGCAGCGCTGGGAGGCGAGCCCGCCGCCGACGATCACCACGCCTTGGTCCGTCATCTCGATTCCTTTCTTGACGGGTCTCATGCCGATTCCTCAGCGACCGCTCCGGTCAGGACGGGTGCTGGCGAGGACGGGGCGCTCGGGGCGGTCGAGCTGACGCTCACGGCGCCGCTCGGCCGCTGCCCGCTTGCGCTCACGGCCCTTGCGAATTCCGTGACCACGCGCGCCATGAACATCGCGCCGATCGCGGGGGCCGTCAGGGCGATCGGCCAGTAGAGCCAGGGGCTCGCTCGCGTCGGTCCCGGCGCCCAGCGTGTGGATGACGCCGAGGACGTAGACGACGATCGTGGCGCGGTGCGCCTTCCGCCAGAAGGCCGGGCCGATCCGGCGGCGGACGTAGAAGCTCAATCCGAGCAGGGCCGCCAGCCAGCCGCCGATGATTCCGAGGCCCGTGAAGAGCGGACTTGTAGGCCATCGTGAACGGGACGACGATCCCCGAGAGGCCCGGGTTGAGCCACGGGTCGCCGAGCAGGGTGAGGCCGTGCACGGCGATCGCGACCAGGCCCGCCAGAGCGGTCTGCTCGTGGATCGCGACAAGTGTCGGTTGGCCCCGGGCTTCCTTCGCGAACCTGCCGGCCATCGCCAGCCCGATGCCCACCGAGATGGTCACCAGCGCCAAGGCGACGACACCCGAGGCGCGGCTGGCGATCCACCAGCCATGCTGCGCGAGTGTCTGCGAAGCGTTCATGAGGTCGAGGTGGTCACGGGGGCGGGGGTCTGCAATGGGCGGGCGCGGCGGGACGGACTTCGCCGGCACGCACCGTCGTCGCCTGGGCGTCATCGCCAGCGACGGAGCTGGTCACGTGGCCAGCGAGCCGCCGCTTCCGGGCGAGAGCTGGAACAGCATCAGCTGGAAGACGACGCCGAACAGCGCGAAGGCGCCGATGATCGTCGGCCAGGCGGAGGGCCGGCGCCTAGTCATCGCGCCGGCCTCCGTTCGAGACGGTGCTCCGGGAAGCGGCTGGGTCGTGTTGACCGCGGGGGTCGCCACCGTTCCGCTCGTCCCGGTCGTGACCGGACGGGTCGTCGAGCCGCCGTGGTTGGTGGAGACGATCGCGGCGGGCGTCGCATGCTGTGCCGCCGGGTTGTTCGCCCAGGCGACGCCGCCGAGGCCACCGAGGGCCAGGACGACGGCGCCCGCCGCGATTCTCTTTTTGATTGCGCTCATCTGGTGTCTCCTTCGGACTTCTCTGAGTTGCCGATCCAGTGTGCGCTCCGACCGTCAAGCGGCCTGAGAAGCCCAGGCAAAGAGACGGGAAAGGCGTGGACTCAGTCGCCGCCCCCGCCGCCGCCCTCGCTGCTCGCCGTCGCCGCCCTCGCTCTCGCCACCGCCGCCGGAACCGCTGCTGCCGGTGTGGACGGCGCCGCCGCCCCCTCCGGAGCCGCTGCTGCCGGTCGAGACGGGCGGGGCCGAGGACGAAGAACCGCTCGAGCCGCTCGAGACGGGCGCGCTGGTCAGGCTGCGTGCAGCCGTCGCACCGGGGGTGCTGCCGGCCGAGCGCTTGTGCTTCGGCTTCTTGTGCACGGTGCGCCTGATCACCTGGGTGGTGGGCACCGCCGGGGTATTGACTCGATCGGCCGCTCGGCGGTTCGCGCTCATCGCGTAGCCACCGAGGCCTCCAAGTCCGAGGACGACCGCCAGCACGGCGATCTTGGTTCTCCAGTCGTTCATCAGCATCCGCTCCTTGCCTGAGGGTTGAGCGGCGAGTGTCGGGCGCGACGCCTTAGGAATCGGAGAAGCCCGGGTAAAGCGAGGGGAAAGGATTCGCGCCGGCCGGGCGGAAACGGCGGTTACCGGCGTTACATTGGCCTCGTGGCCGAGCCGTTGCCATCCAGGAAGATCCTCTTCGTCGAGGATGAGGCGGCGATCTTCGAGCCCTTCTCCAAAGCGCTGCGCCGGAACGGCTTCGAGCCGGTCGTGGCCCAGACCGCGTCCGAGGCGCTGGAATTGGCCGGGCGGTTCGAACCGGACCTGGTCCTCCTCGACCTGAACCTCCCCGACGGAGACGGCTCTGACGTCTGCCGGACGCTCCGCAAGAGCTCGGATGTCCCGATCGTGATGCTGACCGCGCGCGGAACCGAGATGGATCGCGTGCTCGGGCTGGAGCTGGGGGCCGACGACTACGTGGTCAAGCCCTTCAGCTCGCGCGAGCTGATCTCACGGATTCGAGCCGTGCTGCGGCGGGCTCGCGGAACCTCCACGGCGCCAGGAGGGTCCGACCGAGGTCGGCGAGCTCCGGCTCGATCCCGGGCCGAGGTCGGTGGAGCTCGCCGGGAAGCGTGTGGAGGTGACCCGGAAGGAGTTCGACCTGCTCGCCGAGCTCATGGCGCACCCGGGACAGGTCGTCACCCGGGAGGACCTGATGTCCCGCGTCTGGGACGTCAACTGGTTCGGATCCACGAAGACCCTCGACGTCCACGTCCGGACCCTTCGCCAGAAGCTCGAGGACGACAGCGCCAACCCTCGCTTCATCGAGACGGTGCGGGGCGTCGGCTTTCGACTGATCGAACCGGAGTCCGATTCATAAGCCTTCGCACCCGACTCACGATCGCTGTCGCCTATCTGCTGCTCTTGGCGCTGATCGCGTTCGGCGTTCCCCTGGCCGTCAGCCTCGGCGACCGTGTTGACTCCGAGGTCAAGGCGCAGGCGAAGAATCAGGCCAACCTGGTTGCCGCGACACTCCGGAGCTGCTGGAGCGCCGCCAGCTGCGCACTCTCCAACGCCTCGTCGACAGCTCCGCGGAGAGCCAGCGAGGCAGGGTCCTTGTCGTTGATGCGACCGGGCGCGTGGTGGCCGACAGCGCCGGCCGGGGCGAGCTCGGCGCCAACTACTCATCCCGCCCGGAGATCGCCAGCAGCGCTTCGCGGTCGGACCGTCCAGGTGACGCGCCACAGCCAGACGCTCAACGAGCAGATCCTGGCCACCGCGGTGCCGACCAGACGTGGAACGCGGATCGACGGCGCCGTCCGGGTCACCCAGAGCGTGGCCGCGGTCGATCGGGCGACCCGCAAGGCGATCGTCAGCCTGACCCTGCTCGGCGGAGTGGTTCTGGCGCTCGGCGTGATCGCCGGCGCCCTGATCGCACGAGAGACCTCACGGCCCATTCGTCGGCTCGAGGAGACCGCGCGTCGGGTCGAGGAGGGTGATCTGGGCACGGAGGCGCTGGTCGAGGGAAGCAGCGAGCAGCGATCGCTCGCGCGCTCGTTCAACCGGATGACGGCGCGGATCTCACGCATGCTTCGCGGCCAGCAGGAGTTCGTCGCCGACGCGTCCCACCAGCTGCGCACGCCTTTGACGGGCATCCGGCTCGAGCTCGAGGAGCTTCGGGAGAGCCTGCCCGAGGGCGATGAGCGCATCGCCGGAGTGGACACCGGGATCCGGGAGGTTGACCGCCTGTCCAGGATCGTCGATGAACTTCTGATCCTGAGCCGGGCCGGCGAACGTGACAGCCCGGCCGAGGAGTTCGACGTCGGAGGGGCCACCGAGCGGATCGTGGACCGCTGGCGTAAGACCGCGGCCGATGCCGGGATCGAGCTCGCCTTGGCCGGACCTGACAGCATCGGCAGCTGTACCTGCCCGCGGGCAGACTTCGAGCGCGCGCTCGACGTCCTGATCGAGAACGCGATCCAGTACTCGCCCAGTGGCTCGGGGTCCAGGTTGCCGTCGGCCCCGGCCAGATTGAGGTGATGGACCGTGGCCCCGGCCTGGAACCGGGCGAAGAGGAGGCGGTCTTCGAGCGCTTCCACCGTGGAAGCGCGGGCTCCGGGACGAAGGGAACCGGGCTCGGCCTTTCCATCGCCCGCGAGCTTGCCGCCGAGTGGGGTGGATCGGTCAGGGTCGAGAACCGCGACGGTGGCGGTGTGCGCGCAGTGCTGGAGCTACCTGGGTCGCGAGCGGTCACCGAGAAGCCGGGAGCCGCCGCATGAGTGTCTCCTCGCTGCGCTGGCCGCTCCTCGCTCTTCTGGGTCTGTTGGTCGCCGCCGCGATCGCGTTTCTCGCGACGCGGGCGGTCAGCACCGACATCGGGATCTCATCGGAACCCCCCACGGCGGGGCAGGCGCTCTCCCCCGCCATCCGGAAGCCCGCGCACCACCGGCCGCGCCCCACCACGACCACCACGCCGACGGCGACGGTCACGGTGCCTGTGCCTGCTCCTGCGCCAGCCCCCGCCCCATCCGGCGGGGGCGGCGGTGAGTCCGACGACTAGCTACTCCGTCGAAATGCTCGGGTCCGCCTGGACCTTCTCAGGGATGATCATCAGGAAGTTCCGCTTGGCGTCCTGGGCAAGGCCGAGGACGCGACCGGCCTCGTCGTCCTGATCGGTCGCCCGCAGCTCGTTCGCGTAATGCCCGAGCAGGTCCTCGATGTCGAGCTGGCCCTCGGCGTCGAGGTCCTCGAGCATCACCTTGGCGCCCTCGCCGAGGCGGCCCTGGATCTTCTCGCGGTCGAGGTTGAGATCGTCATCGATGCGCACGTAGACCCGCCCGCCGGTCATGCCGGCACAGGCCCAGGGACCGATGTCGCCGAGCACCACCGCGCGGCCGGAGGTCATGTACTCGAACGCGAAGCCCTTGGCGTTGGCACGGTCGACGATGCATCCCGCGGAATCGTCGACCGGCTTCTCCGGCTCGCCGGCCAGCACCACGTCCGCGCCCGAGAGCCGAATGCAGAAACGCGAGTCCGCCGAGCCCTGGACGAAGAGCCTGCCGCGCTGCGCGCCGTAGGCGAACGACTTGCCGACCGAGCCGTTGACGCGCTTGCCGTCGGCGTTCTTGCCCTTCAGGATCGAGACGGTCCCGCCGAGCATCGTCTTGCCGACACCGTCCTGCGCGCCACCCTCGACCCGGCAGGTCACTCCCCACTCGTTGAAGGCGCCGAAGCCCTGGCCCGCGACGCTGCCGCCGTTGAAGACCAGTTCCGCGAGCTGGTCGTTCTCGGTGCCCTCAGGGGCGCCGTCGTAGATCCGGGCCCGCGCGATCGCCCCGGAGAGCTCGGTCCCGAGCACCCGGTCGCTGGCGTCCGTGCGGCGGGGGAACTCGACGCTCACGCAGGAGCCGTCGAAGACCCGCTCGGCGACCTGGGCGATCTCGTGAGACGCCTGCTTCGGCTCCATCCGGATCGGCTTGGCGCGGACCAGCCCGGCCTCGGCGCGGGCCTCGACCAGCGCCTCCTCCTCAACCGGGAGGTCGAGAGGCTCAAGGTCGAGGAACTCCTCGAGCGGGGTGATCAGCGGAGCGAGGTCGATCCTGTCGTGATGGGAGATCTGCTCGAGCAGGTCGTAGCGGCCGACGAGGTCCTGGGCGCGGTCGTAGCCAAGCGATCCGACGACCTCCTTGATCTCCTCGCCCATCGCCTCGAAGAAGCGGGCGCAGCTCTCGGCGGCGTCGGCGCCGGGCGGGGTGAACTTCTTCAGGCCGTGCTCCTGAGCCTCCTCGACGGTCTCGATCTGGGTCGCGATGCCGACGTGGCAGGTGTCGAGCTGGCAGCCGCGGCAGATGGTGCAGCCGAGCGAGACCATCGCCAGGGTGCCGAAGGCGACCCGGTTCGCCCCCATGCAGTGGAGCTTCACGACGTCGTGGGCATGCCGGTAGCCGCCGTCGGCCCAGATCTCGACGCGGTTGCGAATGCCGGCCTCCATCAACGCGCGGTGGACGGCGCGGGTCCCGATGTCGCTGGGAAGGCCGACGTGCCGCAGGGCGTGCTGGCGTGCGGCTCCGGTGCCTCCCTCGAACCCGCTCAGGGTGATGATGTCGGCGCCCGCCTTGGCGATGCCCAGGCCGATCGTCCCGACGTTCGGCACCACCGGCACCTTCACGGAGACGCGGAGATCCGGATTGACCGTCTTGAGCTCGTCGATCAGCTCGGCCAGATCCTCGATCGAATAGAGGTCGTGGTTGTTCGAGGGTGAGATGAGGTCGGTCCCCGGCGTCGCGTTTCGGGCCGAGGCGACCTTCTCGGACACCTTCTTGCCCGGCAGGTGGCCGCCCTCGCCGGGCTTCGCGCCCTGGCCGATCTTGATCTCGGCGACGTACGACGAGTTGAGCATCTCGGCCGAGACACCGAAGCGGCCCGAGGCGACCTGCTGCCCGCGCCACTTGCGGAACTTGCCGTACATGTCCTGGATCTCCCCACCCTCCCCGTTGATGCAGAGGATGTTGATCCGCTTGGCGGCCTCGGCGTAGGCGCGGAAGGCCGGCTCCGACTGCGAGCCGAAGCTCATCGAGCTGATCACCACCGGGTAGTCGTGATGGCCCACCGAAGCATCCACCTGCGAGGGGTCGACCGGCTGGCGATCCGGCTCCTTCCGGAAGCCCATGATGTGGCGCATCGAAATCGGGCTGTGCGCCTCCTGCTCGCGCACCTTCTGCGAGTACTCGTCGAATCCGGCGGAGCCGTTCGCCGCCGCGATCGCCGCCTTGTAGACCTTGGGATAGAAGCGGAAGGTCTTCGCCGGCTTCGCCTCCTCATCCCCCGTGAGGATCTGGTGGCGGGCGTCGGTGTCGGCGTCGAGCTCGGCGAAGCCGGCGCCGCCCTTCTCGGTGGCGGCGAATGCCTCGGTGTGGAAGATCTCAGCCAGCTCGGGCTTGATCCCGATCGAGGAGAACTGCCGGGCGTAGCCACGGACCTCGTGGATCCCGATCGTCGAGATCACCTTCTCTATGCCCTTGCGGAGAGCGGCGCAGAGATTGTTGACGTCGTTCTCGTAGTCGTCGACGCAGATCACCTCGACCATCACGTACGGGCAGACTCCGTTCGCGCCCAGGCCGAGGGCGATCATCACGTCGTGCACGTTGCGGATGGCCGCCGAGCGCAGCACGATCGAACAGCGGCGCCGCAGGTTGACCTCGCCGTCGGCGACACCGAACTGCTTGAGGGCCTGGTCGACCGCCGAGGTCGCGAGGTGCGGGTCGATGTAGCGGCGCTCGCCGTCATAGACGGTTCGGTCGGTGAGGACGAGTAGCTCGGCCCCCTCGGCGACTGCGCGGACCGCCTCCTGGCGGAGCCTCTCGATCGCGCCCTGCGTCGTCTCGGACTCCAGCAGCGCGATGTCGATCGCCTTGGCGCGGTCGCCGAAGGACGCCCAGAGGTCCTCGAGCACGTAGGTGCCCTGCTCGTTGGCGATGCGCCGGTAGGAGCTGTGCGGGAGAGGCGCCAGATCGTGGTGGCCTCCCAGGATCACCGGGAAGTCGGTCTCGATGGTGAGGGTGTCCTCCGAGGGGTCCGAGAGGACGGGGCGGCGGCCGAAGACCGCGCGGGTCGAGAAGTGCTCGATCTCGCGCTCGCGGTCGATCGCCGGATTGGTGACCACGGCGACCGTCTCCTTGAAGTAGTCGGCGAGGTTCTGCCGCTCCGGCGAGAGCGCCGCCAGCGGGCCGTCGTAGCCGAGCGAACCGATCGGCTCGGCACCGTTGTCGGCCATCTGCTGGACGAGCTTGACGTCGTCGCGCTGCCAGCCGAAGCCGGCGAGCACGCGGTCCTCCACCTGCACGGGGTCCTCGGGGCCGGCGTCGGTGTAGCCGGGGATCTCGGGGCCCTCGAGCGGGCCGCCGGTCTCGAGCGCGCGGTCGTACGGCGCGACCTCCTCAACCCCGGCCCGCTTCATCCAGCGCTCACGGACCTTCTGCAGCATCTCGGCGTGCGGGTGGAGCGTCGAGCGCTTGCGGTCGCGATCGATCAGCACCATGAACTTCTGGCCGGGGGCCATCGGCTGGGGCTCCGAGATCATCTCGGCGACGGAGACGACGCCGGGCTCGGAGCTGAAGATGAAGTCGTTGCCCGTCTCGAGCTGCCAGAGCGGACGGAGCCCCATCGCATCGGCTGAGAAGACGCACTCATCGCGATGGCGGGCGATCAGCGCGACCGGCCCCTGCGCGAAGGGGCCCATCGCCTGGCGCAGGTACATGTAGAAGGAGTGGAGTTCCTCCGGGAGGCCGGCGATCTCGTCGACGATCGGCGGGACCACCATCTCCATCGCCTCGGCCAACGAGAGGCCGTGGCGGCGACACAGCGTCTCGATGGTCCGGTTCAGGTCCTGGGAATCGGAATTCCCCTCGCCGATCGGCACGTCCAGCATCCGCGCCTCCTGGCGGAGCTGCTCGATCGTGTTGATCTCACCGTTGTGGCCGAGAACGCCGAAGGGCTGGACGCGGGTGAACGACGGCCAGGTGTTGGTCGAGTAGCGGTTGTGGCCGAAGCAGCCGATCGTTTCTGCGCGCTCGTCCGAGAGGTCGGCGTAGTACGAGCCGAGCACCTTCGGGTTGCCCATCACCTTGTAGACGCAGGTCCGCCCGGAGAAGGAGGCGACGTGAACGCCCAGCTTCTCCTCCAGGGCGACCTTCAGGTTGAAGCAGGAGCGGTCCGTGTCGGCCGCCTCGGGGACGAGCCCGGCGAACTGCCAGAACTGGGGCTCCTCCTCGCGTGCCGTGGGCCCGAGAGCGGCGGAGTCGACGGCGCCGACCCGCTCGGCGAGGATCCGGAAGCCGGCCTTGCCCAGCAGCTCACGCGCCCCGTGGCGGATCTTCTCCAGATCCTGGGAGCGCTCCACGAAGAGGTGGGCGACGGCGAAGGCTTCGTCGCGCGCCAGCGACGGGTTGTGACCGCCCTGGCGGACCTCCTCGGCCCAGATCTTCGTCGGGATGTCGACCAGCAGGCCGCAGCCGTCGCCCTCGCCGTCCACATTGCCGGCGCGGTGCAGCATCTTCTGGAGCGAGGAGAGCGCGAGGGTTACCGGCTCATGGCTCGGGGTGGCGTCGCGGCGAACCGACGCATAGATCGCGCAGGCGTCCTTGTCCTCCACGCTCGGGGGCGAGACGCGGGGCCGGTATGCGCGCTCAGGCGAGAAGCGCTCACGCTGGGGGGACGAGTTCTTCAATTTGGCCTCCGGATCCGCGCCTTCTTCGAGCGGGCGCGCGACGGGGTTGGGACCGACGGGCGGCGAATTATAGGCAGGGGCCCACACGGAGCCGCCGGTCGCCGAGGACCCTTCCCGCTGTTTGTCGCAAATAGCGGGACTGGCTGGTTCCGGCCTGCTGCAGCGCTACTTTCAGGTTGGTGAACAGTTCTACATAGTGTTAAGCGAACGCTCACAAAGCTGGTACAACTAAGCGGGACAGGGACATGGGGCCAGCAGCCAGGATCCAACGGAGAAGGATGAAGAAGCAGAACAACGCAGACCGGGGAGAGCAGGCGATCGGGGACCCGCCAAGCCCGGGCTCCGAGACGGAGCGCTTCCGGGCCATCGTCGACGTCACCCACAACGAGGCGGTGACCGGCGAGTCCGGCGTTCCCGCCAAGCAGCGGGACCACGAGCAGCGCCGGCAGTTGCGCTCGCTCGACGAGTTCTCCTAGGCCGCGCTCACCAACCGATTCGTTCCGACGGCACCCGCGGATAGGCTGCCGCGCCGATGCTCCTCGGTGTAATCGGCAGCGACGCGTACAAGTGGCTCCTCGCCTTCCACATCCTCTTTGCGGTGGTGTGGGTGGGGAGCAACACCGCGATCCAGATCTTCGTGATTCGCGCCCGGCTCGCGGGGACCGATCGGCTCGCCTACTTCGCAAAGGAGATCGAGTGGTACGGCACCCGCGTGCTGATCCCGGCCTCTCTCACCCTGGTGGTACTCGGCTTCCTGCTGCTGAGCGAATCGGACGGGGCATGGGACCTCGGCCAGGGATGGGTCACGTTCGGCTTCGTGGTCTGGCTGCTCTCATTCATCGTCGGAGCGGGCTATCTCGGCCCGGAGTCCGGCCGGCTCAGCAAAATGGCCGAAGAGCGCAGCCCCGATGACCCCGAGTATCAGCGCAGGATCGGGAGGATCTTCGTCGTCTCCCGGATCGAGTTCGTTCTCCTGATCCTGGTGGTGCTCGACATGGCCGTCAAGCCCGGCCTGTAGTCCCACCCAGGCTCTTGCTATTGCGAGAAGTTCGCAATAGGGTGCTGTTCGCGTGACGCTCGCTCACTCAGTCACACCGATCGAGGCTCGCGACCTGGACGCGGCGATGGCGGCAGTTCGCGACGGGGGACTTCGGGTCACCTCCGCGCGGCGACTGCTGATCGAGGCCCTCTGGGAGGCGGATCAGCCGCTCTCGGCCGAGGAGCTGCTCGAGAGGCTCGGCGGCCGCTCCGACCTGGGCTCCGTCTACCGCAACCTGGAGGCGCTCGAGCGGCTCGGCCTCATCCGCCACGTTCACCTCGGCCACGGCCCCGGTCTCTACGCGCGCGCCTCCCTCGGCCCGCGTGAGTACCTGCTCTGCGACTCCTGCGGCGCCCACATCGCCGTCGATCCCTCCGAGCTCGACGAGGTGCGCAGCCTGATCCGCCGGCGCTTCTCGTACGAGGCGCGGTTCAACCACTTCCCCGTCGCCGGCCTCTGTCCCAAGTGCGCCAAGGAGCGGGAGCAATGATCGACCTTCATCCCCTCTTCACCCCACTCGAATCCGCGGACCAGTGGCTCACCGGGCTCTTCTCGGGGGCGCCGCTGATCGTCGCACTTGGGATCGCGCTGCTGCTCGGCCTGCGTCACGCATCCGATCCAGACCATCTCGTCGCCGTCACCTCGCTCGTCGCCTCCGAGGACGGGGACACGCGCGTCGCCGCCCGGCTCGGCGCCTGGTGGGGGCTCGGCCACGCGACCACCCTGCTGCTGGTCGGCATCCCGCTGATCGTGTTCAAGTCCGAGATGCCCCCCTGGCTCGAGTCCGGCGCCGAGAAGGCGATCGGGGCCGTGATCCTGCTGCTCGCCGCGCGGGTGCTGTGGAAATGGCTCCGCGGGGACTACCGGGCGGGCCGTCATCGGCACGATGACTCCGCCCACCGCCATCTGCAGGACGGGCACCATCACCAGCACACACCCGCGCGCACCCCGACCCAGGCGTTCGGCATCGGCCTGCTGCACGGCCTCGCCGGGAGCGGCGCCGTTGCGGTCCTGCTGCTCGCGGGGCTCCCGGGCAGACTGGAGGCGGCTGCGGCGCTCGCCGTCTTCGCACCCGCCACCCTCGTCTCGATGGCTGCGTTCACAGCCGGCTTCGCCTGGATCCTGACGCGGCCGGCGATCGAGCCCGTGTACCGCGGGATCCTCATCCCCCTCGTCGGGGCGTTCGGATTGATCTTCGGCCTCTGGTATGCCGGGGTAGCCTGATCTCGTGCCGTCTCGGCTGATCTTCAAATGTGATTTCTGCGGTACGCGAGCCGAGGGCATGACCGAGCGGGGTCTCGAGGCGACGCTGCAGGAGCTGCTCTTCGGCGAGTACCTCGACATCCAGCCGGGCAACTGGCTCGCCTGGAGCGGCAACGGGATCTACGGCCGGGCCCGGTACGCGTGCGGCGACCATCGCGGCGAGCTGAAGGCCGAGCTCCGCGAGGCCTACGGGACCCTCGGCTGGCATCCGTGGGCCATGGGCCCCCACCGTCCGTCGTATCGGCGTGGCCGAGTCGCGGCACGGCAGCGGCTCGCTCCCGGCTGGTCCTCCCGCTGGAGCCCCCTGGCCTGAGCTCCCGGCCGGCGGCTACAGGCTCGCCGCCGCCACCGCCGCCTGGCCGAAGGCGATCCCCCCGTCGTTCGGCGGCAGCAGCCTCGGCACCAGGACGCGTAGGCCGGCGCGCTCCAGCGCCTCCGTCGTTCGCTCCAGGAGCAGGCGATTCTGGAAGACCCCGCCGGAGAGGACCACCCGATCGGTCCCCTCGGCCTCGGCGATCCTCGCGCAGGCCCGCGCCGTGGCGCGGCCGACGCCGTTGTGGAAGCGCGCCGCCACCACAGGAACCCCAACTCCCGCCCCCAGATCGGCGAGGATCGCCCTCACGGTCTCGCGGGCGTCGAGCAGCTCGTCCCCCGGCAGCGGGTACTCGCCCGCCTCGGTCGTGTCGGCGATGCCCTCGAGCTCGACGGCCGCCTGGCCCTCGTAGTTGACCTCGGCCCTGATCCCGCAGAGGGCCGCCACGGCGTCGAACAGCCGTCCGATGCTGGAGGTGAGCGGCGAAGCGAGCCCGCTCGCGGCCAGCTCCGCGACCTTCCGCCACTCCTCGGCGGAGACGTCGGAGGCGATCAGAGGCGGCAGTGGGGGCTGGGGCCCGAGAGCCTCAAGCAGCCATGAGCAGGCCATCCGCCAGGGCTGGTGGATGGCGCGCTCGCCGCCGGGCATGCGCACCGGGTGCAGATGTCCGCGTCGATCGAAGCCGGTGGCGTCCCCGACCAGCAGCTCCCCTCCCCACACCGTCCCGTCCGTCCCGTAGCCCGTCCCGTCGAAGATCGCCCCGACCGCCGGGCCGGTCTCACGATGCTCCGCCAGACAGGAGGCGAGGTGGGCGTGGTGGTGCTGGACCCCCATCGTCTCGACCCCCTCCAGCTCGAGCGCGTACTTCGTCGAGAGGTACTCCGGATGGAGGTCATGGGCCGCGATCTCCGGCCTGACCGCGAAGAGGCGCTCGAAGTGCTCGATCCCCTCGGTGAACGAGCGCAGAGTCTCATAGTTCTTCAGGTCCCCGATGTGGTGGCCGACCCAGGCCCGGCCGTCCCTCGCCAGGCAGAACGTGCTCTTCAGCTCCGCACCGCAGGCGAGCATCGGACGGCGGGTATCGAGCGGAAGGTCGCGCGGGACGTAGCCGCGGCTGCGGCGCAGGAACTGCGGCCGCCCGGCGGCCACGCGCACGACCGAGTCGTCGGTTCGCGTCTCGATCGGCCGGTCGTTCAGGAGGAAGAGGTCGGCGATGCCCGACAGACGCTCGAGTGCGTCGGTGTCCCGGAAGGCGATCGGCTCGTCGGAGACGTTGGCGCTGGTGAGGACGAGCGGAACGCCGGCATCGTCCAGCAACAGGTGATGGAGCGGCGAGTAGGGGAGCATGACGCCGAGCTCGCGGGAGGCCGGCGCGACCGAGGGCGCGACCGGCGCATCCGGCCGACGGGGGGCCAGCACGATCGGGCGTTCGCGCGAGACCAGCAACCCGCCCGCCGTGTCGTTGAGCTCGACCAGCTCGAGCGCCATCTCGGCGCTGGGTGCCATCAGGGCGAAGGGCTTGTCCTCCCGGTGCTTCCGGGCGCGCAGCTCCGCCACCACGGCCTCGTCGTCGGCCCGGCAGGCCAGATGGAATCCGCCGATTCCCTTGATCGCGACGATCCTGCCCTCGGCGAGGGCCAGGGCGGTCGCCTCGAGCGAGGCCTCGTTGCCTTCGGCGACGGCGCGCCCGGCGCGATCGGTGAGGCTGAGCGATGGCCCGCAGTCGGGGCAGGCGTTGGGCTGGGCGTGGAAGCGGCGGTCGAGAGGATCCTCGTATTCGGCTCGGCACCGGGCGCACATCTCGAACGACGCCATCGTCGTCAGAGGGCGGTCGTAGGGCACGCCGCGCACGATCGTGAACCTCGGCCCGCAGTTGGTGCAGTTGGTGAACGGATAGCGGTGGCGCCGGTTGCCCGGATCCATGATCTCGGCGAGACACTCGTCGCAGGTCGCCATGTCGGGCGAGACGGGCGCATCGGCGCTCCCCCGGTCCTCGCTCTCGGTGATCCGGAAACCGGGCTCTCCGCTCGGATCCAGCGGCTCCTCGCTCACCCGCTCGACTACCGCCAGAGGAGGAGCGTCGGAGCGCAACCGCTCGAGCAGCCGCGCGAGCGCGGCAGGCTCCCCCTCGGCCTCGACCAGAACCCCCCGGGAGTCGTTCAGCACCCAGCCCGCCAGGTCGAGCTCGTCGGCCAGCCGGTAGACGAAGGGGCGAAAGCCGACGCCCTGCACGGTTCCCTCGACCCGCACCCGCACCCGCTGCCTCGATCCGACGCTCATCGCAGCTCGATCAGCTCACGCAGCGCGTGGTAGGCGCTCGCCTGGGCCTCCTGGATGCGCGGGATGTGCTGTGACGGGGTGACGATCACGTGGTCGGCGAGCCCCTCCGACGCGATCCGGCCCCCGTCGTACCCGACGAAGGCGAGCGTGACGAGCTCTCGCCGCCGCGACTCGGCGAGAGCCTCGATCAGGTTGACCGAGTTGCCGCTGGTCGAGATCGCGATCGCGGCGTCGCCCTGACGGCCGTAGGCGATCACCTGGCGGAGGAAGATCGCCTCCGTTCCGATGTCGTTGGCGATCGCGGTCAGGATCGAGGGGTCCTCGGTGAGGTCGAGGGCCGCCCGCGCGGGCCACCCCTGCGGCGCCGCACGCAGGTCGGCCACGAGGTCCATCGAGTCGGTGGCGGAGCCGCCGTTGCCGAACACCAGCGCCTTGCCGCCGCGGTCGAAGAGGGAGCGCAGGTCCGCCGCGGCTGCCAGCAGCTCCTCCCGAGACCCGTTGATCGTGCGCTCGCGCAGCTCGCCGACCTCCTCCGCCTTCATCAGGACGTTCGAGCGGACGTCCTCGATCACCTCGTCCAGCCCCGTCTCCCCCTCCGAGAGGAACGGATAGAGGAAGCTCGACGCCCCGGTGTCGTGGACGGGGCCGGCCTCGCGGCCCTCGAGCAGGCCGCGGTGCTCGAAGAAGACGTGGACCAGCTCCCAGAGCACGTGGTAGAGCGTCTCGGCGAGCTCCTGGCGGACGAACGGGTCATCGGCCGGCGGCTCGAACTCCCACTCCGCCCCGCACTCCGAGAAGGCGATCGTCTGGCAGCCCCGCGCGCGGGCCATTCCGAGTGCCTCCAGCGTCTCCCCGGCCCCGTCCTCGTCGGTGCCGAACGCGATCACGATGTCGTCAGGCTCGGCGATCAGATCGAGCTGCGCCGTGAGCGGACCTCCCTCCCGAGAGAGGCCGATGGCGGGCAGGGCGCGCTTGCCGACGATCACCGGATGGACGAACTCGACGGCCACGTGCCTGACGTCGGAGCGCGCGGCCGGCGATAGCCCGAGCGCGACCAGCCGCCCGCCCCGCGCGAAGCGCTCCGCCATCCGGTGACAGCAGCGCGCCACCTCGTCCGCCCTCGCCGTGAAGAAGGCCCGGTTGGACTCGGTCCTCTCAGCCAGCAGGGAATCCAGCCGCCCCGCCGCCGCGACGGTCAAACCGTGGCGGCCTCCCTCGCCGCCACCCCCGAGAGCCACTCGGCGAAGGCCTCCGTTCCCTCCCCGGTCCGGGCGCTGCATTCGATCACCTCTGTGCCGGGGTTCACCGACTCCAGGTTGTGCCGCAGCTTCTCGATGTCGTAGGAGAGGTGTGGCAGCAGGTCGACCTTGTTGACGACCACGAGCTCGCAGGTCCGGAACATGAGTGGGTACTTGAGCGGCTTGTCCTCACCCTCGGTGACCGAGCAGATCATCGCCCGAGCATCCTCCCCGACGCGGAACTCGGCGGGGCAGACCAGATTGCCCACGTTCTCGATCACGAGCAGGTCCATCTCCTCCAGGTCGAGATCGGGAAGTGCCGAGCGGACCATGTTCGCGTCCAGATGGCACTCACCGCCGAAGCCGGCGTCGGTGTTCAACTGGACCACGGGGACGTGAAGATGAGCGATCCGGTCGGCATCCATCGAGCCCTGGACATCGCCCTCGAGCACCCCGACGCGCGTGCCGAGGCCTGGCAGCGTCGCCTCCAGCAGGGTGGTCTTCCCGGCGCCCGGGGCCGACATCAGGTTGACGACCCGGACGCCGGCGTGATCGAAGTCGTGCCGGTTGGCCTCCGCAATCGTCGTGTTCGCATCGAGCGCGTCCTCAGCGACCTTCACCTTGGTGCGATGCATCCCGCCTCCTCCTGCTCGTTTGACAACTCCTCGGTCACCTCGATGGACTCCACCTCGAACTCGGTCCCGGCGACCACCTCCACGTCGGTTCCCCCACAGGACCGGCAGCGGAAGTCGGGCTGATCGAGCTCCCACTCCTCACTGCACGACCGGCAGCGGACCCGTGCCTGGATGATCTCGTTCTCCAGGGTCGCGTCCTGACAGACCGTGTCGCGGGAGCAGATCGCGAAATAGAAGTCGAGCGACTCGGGGACGACCTGGCGGAGCGTGCCGATCCGCATCTCCACCGAGGTCACGCGCCTTCCGTCCGCGTGCTTCACGACGGTCTCGACGATGCCTGTCGCCAGCGAGAGCTCGTGCATCGTCAGCTCGGCTCGTAGGCGGCGTCGGACTGAAGCTTGTTGAGCTCCTCCAGCACGACCGCGGCGGCACGATCCACCGCGGCCTTGACCGGCTCGGAGAGCTCGAGGGCGAGATTCTCGACGTCGGCCGGCTCGCAGCCGACGACCACCACCTTCCCCGGCCAACCGTGCACGGTCTTGACGAAGCGCAAAACCGTCTGTGGGTCCATTCCATGCGGGCTGATCGCCTCGCCGTCCTCGATCGGCTTGATCTCCGCCGGGTCGGGCTCGAGCACGTACACGTCCCCCGGCTCGCCGCCCTGCTGGCTCACGTCCACCAGGACCATCGCGTGATAACCGCGCATCACCTCGTAGGCCAGGTCCAGGCCACCGGAGCCGAAATCCTGAACGTGGACGCCGGGAGGAACCCCCTTATCGAGCAGCCGGTTGACCACGTGCCCACCGAAGCCGTCGTCTCCGAGCCAAGCGTTGCCGACACCCGCGACGAGGATCTGCTTCTCCATGTCCGGCATCTCCGGCTCTTCCAGACTCTGCAGGTCGGGCATTTGAGGCACATGCTCGCTCATCCGACCGGCTCCACCTCATCCGCGAAGAAGAACAGGAAGCGGCCCGTCTCCCGGAGCAGATCCTGGCCGGGGTCGTCGTCGACCGTGACGCCGAGGTAGACGCGCTCGTCGTAGCCGCGGTAGATCCGCTCGACGGTCGCAGTGCGGCCGTGCAGGATCTTGTCGTAGACGTCTCCCTCGGTACCGGGGCGCAGGACGATCTTGTCCCCGAGCCGGACGATGGTGCCGGCCGCCGCGACCTCGCGCTCACCCTGAACCTCGTCGAGGCCCGGCGGCGGCGTCGGGGGATGCCCATTGGAGGCGGCCACCTCGGGCTCGGGCTCCTTGTAGGTCAGGCGCCCGTGGAGGCTGAGGATGTCATCGGATGTGGCCGACTCGGCCCGCTCGATCATCTCCCGGACCGCGGAATCCTGGCCAGCGATCTCCTCCCGCTCGTCCTCGCTGAGGGCCTGGACGTGAAGGAGCAGCGCCTCCTCGATCTCGGTGTTGTCGAACAGGTTGCCGAGGCTCTCCGGCGCCAACTCGGGGTGGTCGGGAAGCATGATGGCGGCACCGAGAACCGCCGCGTCCCGATCGCCGAGCAGGACGGGAAAGGTGTTGAGGGGCTGGTTCGCCAGAGCGGCCTCGCCCTCGGCGCCCTCGCGCTCCAGCGGCGAGACGAAGCGCCCGCCCTCCACCTCCACCAGCGGATGTGTGGAGATCAGGCTGTGATGAAGCGCCTCACCGCGGGTGACCTCGGCCGGGTCGCCCTGCATCTCTGTCTCGTTGTGCAGGCAGAGCCGGATCCGCGCCAGATCCGGCGCGAGGAGCTCGGCGCGCATCGCGATGCGCCCGCTGAGCTCACCGCCCCCCATCGGGAAGGTGAACCTCTCACGCAGCGGCCCACGGGCCAGCTCCGCCAGCGTCACCGGGCCCAGCTCGAGCGAGCGCTCCTTGGCCTCGTGGCGTTCGCCGCTCGCCTGGAGGAAGAGGACCGTGCCGTCGAGGCGTGCGTCGGGGCCCGCCGCCAGCACGGCCTCGAGTCGCAGCATCGAGAAGGCCGCCGGCTGAGCGTCCGCATACGCCGGCGGATAGACGATCCCGAAGGGCGTCGGGGTCGCGTTCTTGACGCCGGGTGTGTAGGGATAGAGGGCGTAGCCCTCGTAGAGCAGGGACCGGACCAGCTCCTCGATCGAGCTATTCATCGAAGTTCTCCTTCGCCAGCAGCTCAATGAGCGCGGCGTCGAAGGTCGGGGCGCCCGAGCGGGCCTTGAGCCGCTGCAGCGCGTCGAGGGTGTCGCGGTGCACCGGGACCCAGCCGCGGTAGGGGTAATACGAATCGATCATCTCGGTCCAGACCGAGAGCGGCAATTTGAAGTCCGCGGTCGTGTCCCACGCCACCTGGAGGATCTGGAGCCGGCCGTCCTCGGCCGAGTAGTAGACGCTGCCGTTGAAGTGGAACGCAAGAGGGATATCGCCGTCGGTCACCGAGTGGAAGTACTTGGCCGCCGCGAGCTCGACGTCGTAGTTGCAGAGGACCTCGATGTTCGCGGTGGTCGACCCGGTGAAGGACGGGAGCATCACCGTCTCGGTGGTCCAGTGCATCCGCTGCGCGGTGGTGCTCCAGCGGTGAGGGTCTCCGAAGAGCTCGGTGAGCTTCTCGCGGGATTCGGCATCGTAGGTCCGCTTCGCCGGCTCGATCTGGATCTGAACGGTCAGGCCCGCCATGAAGACCTCCCGGCCGGAGTCGTCGTCCACCTTCATGGTGAAGCTGAGGGTGGGCGCCGCCGCATGCGGAATCGCCCTCACCGCCGAGATCGCCAGCCGCAGGCTCGGCTCGCCGGGACGACCCGACGTCTCCGGCGCGCCGCGCTCGCCGGTGTCGGCCTCGACCTCCGGCGGCCGGGGGTGCGCCGCTCCGTGCCGCTCGGTCTCTCCCACCGGCTCGGTCATCTCACCTCGCCGGAGCGCTGCCGAAGACGCTGGAAGAACGTCGGCACGGCACGCTCGATTGCGTCACCGCCCGAGATCCCCTCCCAGCTCACCTTGATCGCGCCGACCAGCCCGTAGCACTCGTCGATGGGAGCGATCACGTAGGCCGGAGTCTCGGAGATGCGATTGACGACGAGTGCCTCGGCGTCGGGCTCGAGCGAGTCCAGCTCCGGGTTGAGGGATCGGAGGTCGTCCCAGGCGTCGAGCTTCAGCTCGGATTCGGTCGCGCCCGCCGGGCTCGGATACATCGCCACCATGCCGCCCACCGAGGTGCTGCGCATGAAGAATGCGAGCCCGATCGGTACCTCGAGGCGAGCCCAGAGGTCATCCGGGAGCTCGAAGCCCTCCAGCCAGACGACGCGGCTTCCGGTCGGCCGCAGCTCCGGGTCGGCGGAGCGCTGCGCCCAGCATGTCGCGCAGACGCAGAGGATCCTCCGGTCACCGAGATGGAGCAGGTGCTCGTGTTCGTCGGGGATCTCGACCCCGCAGACATCGCAGCGCTCCTCAGGGCCGGCGGAGCCGTTGCCGGCGGCGTTCGCGCCGCCCGACGGCGCCTGGCTTCGCAGCCCGCGAAGCCCGGTGATCATGTTGGTCCGCCTCCGGGCCGCCACCGCGTCATCGATGGCCCGCCCGTTGCCGCTCATCGCGCCAGCGCCACCCTCACCCCATCCGCCTCCGAAGCGAGCAGCGGAACGGGTCCCAGGTGGAGCTGATCGTCGTCGAGGGATCGCCCGGCGCGCGGCAGGAAGTAGCGCCGCTCGCAGCTCGGGCAGACCAGCGTGCCCTCGTCGAGCTCGGCGGACGCGATCGAAGCCTGACAGCTCGGGCAGGAGTCCAGGTAGGCGAGGAGGGATCCCTCCACCTTGGCGACCACGATGGGAGTCCCCCCGACCTCGATGCTGAGCAGCTCGTCCTCGCCGAGCCCGTCGAGCTCTCCGTTCAGCTCGTGCCATCCGGACGACCCCGGTGGCGCCGGAATCGCCGGGGCGCCGTTCGAACCTCCGGCCTGCACGACCGGCAGCTCCGTGCCGGTGACCGCCACCGGGTTCAGCAGGTCCTGCTCCAGGCCCTCCACCTCGATGCTGACCAGATCGGGCGCCGCCTCCTCGAGCGCCGTCTTGATGGCGAGCTCCAGAGTCGAAGAGGAAGCCGGACAGCCGTCGCAGCTGCCCTCGAGGCGGAGACGGGCGGCGCCGTCCTCCAGAGAGATCAACTCGACGTTGCCGCCGTGAGACTCCATATAGGGCCTCACCTCCTCGAGCGCCTCGGCAACGCGCTCATCGATCGGCACGGGATAGAGATCGTGGATCAACATGAGGCTGGCGACCACCCCGTCGTCCACGAGACTCTGCTTGACCGCGCCGGCATTCTCGTCCGCGTCCAGGATCTCGACGATCCTGGTCAGGCCCAGGCCGTACATATCGATCACCGCGGCCATCAGGTCCTCGGCGGCCCGGCGCGAGGCCGCGTCCGGTATTCGCTCGACCTGCGCGGTCAGCTCCTCGACCCTCTGGATCAGGGCCTCGGGGCTGACCGCTCCTTCTCTCTCGCCGGGCATGCCCTCGCGCCTCGCGCCGTTCAGGAGAGACCGGTCGGCGTGTGGGTCACCTTCCGGACCTGGCCGCCGCGCTGGTCGTACATGTGGACGCCGCACGGCAGGCACGGATCGAAGCTCCGCACCGCCCGCATGATGTCCACGCCCTTGAAATTCTCGGGGCCGTTCTCCTCGAAGATCGGCGTGTGCTGCACCGCATCCTCGTATGGCCCCGGCGTCCCGTAGGTGTCGCGCGGGTTGCTGTTCCATGGGGTGGGCGGGTAGGGCTGGTAGTTCGCCACCTTGCCGTCCTGGATGACCATGTGATGCGAGAGCACGCCGCGAGCGGCCTCGCAGAAGCCGACCGAGACGGCCTCCTTCGGCACCGTGAAGTCGTTCCACGACTTCGTCCGACCCTCACGCACCTCCGTCAGCGCCCGCTCCAGGTTGTGGAGGGCGATCAGGGCCGAGTAGGCCTCGTGGTAGGTGCGCGCCCGGTCACGCTCGATCGCGTTCGACTTCTCCGGGATCTTCCACTCGAGCTCCATCTCCGGCTTCGAGGCGGTCCTCGGCAGGACCATCTTGATGCTCTCGCCCGTCGCCTTCGCATAGCCGAAGTCGACGATGCCGGCCTTTGCGGTCACCCATGACCGGGCGAACGGCCCGCCGCCCGTGTCGCAGGCGACGTAGCGGTCGTTCCGCTCGTCATAGATCCGCGGTGACGCCACCCAGCTGTACTTGTCCTGGAAGTCGCGCTTCTGCGGCTTCGGCAGGGTGACCTTGTTCCACGGGTGGCGCTTGTCCACCGGGTTGCCGAGCGGATCCTGCGTGACGAACGTCTCCTCGTTCGTCCAGTCATCGAAGTACGAGCTGCCCAGCAGGATCCTGATCATCAGGTTGATCTCGACCAGGTCCGTCGTGATCAGCTCGCCTCCGAGCACCACGCCCGGGGTGATGTAGCGCTTTCGGCCCCACTCCGCCATGTTCCGGTAGTCGTAGTCGACGTAGTCGGGGTCGTCGAAGTAGCCCCAGCAGACGAGATCCGTCTCGCGGTAGCCGACCATGTCGTACCCCGGCAACTCCTGAAGGAAGAAGTCGTAGAGGTCGTCGTGCATCGGCACCGCCCGCTTGACGTAGTCGATGTAGCGCATCAGCCGCACGTAGTAGTCCGTGCAGGTCTGGTGCGTGATGTCGACCGAGACCCCGCCGGGCATGATCGTCGACGGGTGGGTGTGGCGCCCGCCGAACAGGCAGTACATCTCCCTCGTGTAGCGGGCCACCTGGAGGGTCTCCAGATAGAAGTCGCCGGTGAACGGGTTGAGCGCCCGCATGATGTCGGCGATCGTCTTGTAGCCGTGGACGTCCTGTCCCGGTGCCGCCGTCTGCTCGGCCTTCTGCAGCAGGGACGGGTTCGTCTCCTTGACCATCTGCTCGCAGAAGTCCACGTTCGCCATGCAGTCGTTGAAGATCGCGTGGTCGAACATGTAGTCCGCGGTCTCGGCGAGGTTGTAGCCGAGGTCACCCAGTGCGGGTGGCTTCACGCCGTACGCCATGTTCTGGTTCAGGCATGAGGTGGTGCAGTGGTTGTCGCCGCAGATGCCGCAGATGCGGCTGGTGATGAAGTGCGTGTCGCGCGGGTCGATCCCCTTCATGAAGATGTCGAACCCCCGGAAGATCATCGAGGTCGAGTAACACTTCTCCACCTTCTTGGCGTCGAAGTCGATCTCGGTATGAATCCCGAGGCTGCCCACGATCCGGGTGATCGGATCCCAGGACATCTCCTTGACGGCGACCTTCTTCGATGTCGTCGGAGTCTCTGTGCTTGCCATGTCGGTTGTCTCCTCTTTCGTCGAAGTTGATCGCCTAGGACCCGGGCGGCGCGTAGCCGGCGGATCGGGACTTGTAGCCCGTGCTGAGCTGATTGCCGGGCCTTCTCCATTCCGGTTCCTTGTCGAACTTGTTGCGGATGTTCCGCTTGCGGAACCCGCGAACGATCGGTCCGATCGTGAACTTCTCGATAGCTCGAAGCCACCCCGCCCCAGGTGTCCTCGTCCATGAACGGCATGTACTTATCGGGGAAGCCGGGCATCGTGCAGGCCATGCAGATGCCGCCGACATTCGGGCAGCCCCCGACCCCGCTCTGCCAGCCACGGACCGGGACGTTGCACTTGACGACCGGCCCCTTGCAGCCGAGCTTCACCATGCAGCGGTGATCGGAGCCGTATTCGGTCGCGAACTCGCCCTGCTCCGAGAAGCCGCCCCGGTTGCACGACTCGCGGACAGTGCGGCCGAACAACCAGGTCGGCCGGTGAGCATCGTCGAGGTCGGGAACCGGCGCCCGCCCCGCGAGGTGCAGGGCCAGATAGAGCAGGGACTCGGTGGTGTTGTCGGGCTGGACCGGACAGCCGGGAATGTTGACCACCGGCAAACCTGCGGCCGACTTCCAGTCCCAGCCGAGGTAGTCGGCCACCCCCATCGCCCCGGTCGGGTTGTTCTTCATCGCGGGGATGCCGCCATAGGTGGCGCAGGTGCCGAGCGCGACGACCGCGGCGGCCTTGGGCGCCAGGCGGTCGACCCACTCGTTCGTGGTGATCGGCTGGCCGGTCTGCGGATCCGTACCCATCGCCGCCCAGTGACCCTCGCCAGAGAGCTCCTCGTTCGGGATCGAGCCCTCGACGATCAGGACGAAAGGATCGAGCTTGCCTGCCTCGGCGTCATACCAGGCCTGCATGAACTCGTCGCCGTTCTCGTAGGCGAGCACCGGGTTGTGGACGATCACCTTGGGCATGCCGGGGATGGCCTGGGTGATGATGTCCTCGAGGCTGGGGTCGACGGCCGAGGTCATGGCGACCGAGTCGCCATCGCAGCCGAGGCCGGTCGTCATCCAGATGACGTGGGCTTCCACCGCCTCCGTCTTGGCCTGATCCGGTACGAACTCGACTGAGTTGGCCATCTCTCCTCCTGTTGCTATTCTCAGTGTCATCAACAGATCCTGGGCAGCGGATCGCCCACCAGCTGGTCCATCACCCTCCTGCCGCCGAAAGCGGTCTCAACGAGCACCATTCCCGGCGGCTCCGTCTTCACTTCTCCGATCTCCGCCGCGTCCTCGCAACCCGGAACAGCGCGGAGGCCGGCGAGCGCCGCCTCCGCCCGGTCGGGAGCTACGAACGCCACAAGCTTTCCCTCGTTCGCGACGTACATCGGGTCGATCCCGAGCATCTCGGCCGCGCCGGCAACCGCCGCGTTGACCGGCACATCGCCCTCGCGGACGCCGATCGAGACGCCCGACGAACGGGCGAGCTCATTGAGCACCGAGGCCACCCCGCCGCGGGTGGCGTCGCGGATGCAATGGAGCGACTCTCCGGCGGCGTCGAGCAGCGCATCCACGGCCGGCCACAGCGGCCGCGTATCGGAGAGGATCTCAGCGTCCAACGAGAACTCGTCCCGCGCGAGCATGATCGCCGAGCCGTGGTCACCCACCGTGCCGGAGACGAGGACGCGGTCGCCCGGCCGCAGTCCCCGCGGCGAGAGGGATCCTCGCGGATCCAGCTTGCCGATGCCGGCCGTGGAGATGTACATGCCGTCCGCGTGGCCGCGCTCGACGACCTTGGTGTCCCCGGTGACGATCTCGACGTCGGCGGCCTCGGCCGCCGCTGCGATCGCCTCCACCTCGGCACGCAGCACGTCGGCGGGCAGTCCCTCCTCGAGGATCAGCGAAAGACTCAACGCCCTCGGCCTCGCGCCCGACACGGCGAGATCGTTGGCGGTGCCGTTGACGGCAAGCTCCCCGATCGAGCCGCCGGGAAAGCGGAGTGGGCGCACGACGTAGCTGTCGGCCGAGATCGCGATCCCGAGGTCGTCGATCGTGACCACACCGGCGTCCCCCATCTGCTCGAGGGTCTCACCCTCCTTCGCGAGCGCGGGCACCAGGAGTCCCTCGATCAGGGTCTGGGAGGCCTTGCCCCCGGCTCCGTGCGCCATGGTCACCGTCTCGTCCCTGAAGCGCGGGCGTTTGGCGCGCGCGGTCTCGATGATGTCGAGGACCTTGCGCTCGCGTTCGGAGACGGCGGAATCCGGCATCAGACGAGCTCCTTCTCACGCGCGAAGCGGCCGTAGTTGTAATAGGCCGCGCAGGCTCCCTCCGGCGAGACCATGCAGGTCCCGATCGCGTGCTCGGGAGTGCAGGCGGTGCCGAACACCTTGCACTCGTACGGCTTGATCACGCCCTTCAGCACCTCGCCGCACTGGCACGCCTTCGGATCGGCCACCCTGACCCCCGGCACGCCGAAGCGCTTCTCGGCGTCGAGCTCGGCATAGGCATCGCTGAGACGGAGCGCGCTCTGCGAGATGAAGCCGAGACCGCGCCACTCGAAATGCGGCCGGAGCTCGAAGACCTCCGACATCACCTTGAGCGCGGCCGGATTGCCGTCGTACGGGACCACTCGGCCGTACTGGTTCTCCACCTCGCTCCGGCCATCGCCGAGCTGACCGAGGATCATCCGGATCGCGTGCAGGATGTCGAGCGGCTCGAATCCCGCGACGACGACGGGCTTGCCGTAGTCCTTCGGGATGAACTCGAACGGCCGGCAGCCAACCACCGTCGAGACGTGGCCCGGGCCGATGAAGCCGTCGAGCCGCAGGTCGGGGGAATCGAGCAGCGCGCGCAGCGGCGGCACGATCGTGACGTGGTTGCACATGCACGAGAAGTTCGTGACGCCCTCGGCGCGGGCGCGCTTCAGGGTCAGCGCCGTGGAGGGCGCGGTCGTCTCGAAGCCGATGGCGAAGAAGACGACCTCGCGATCGGGGTTCTGCTTCGCGAGCCGGAGCGCGTCGAGCGGCGAATAGACCATGCGGATGTCCGCGCCGGAGGCCTTCGCCTCGGTCAGCGTCTGATCCGACCCGGGCACGCGCATCATGTCGCCGAAGCAGGTGAAGATGATGTCGTTCTCGGTGGCCATGGCGATCCCGTCGTCCACGCGTCCCATCGGGATCACGCATACCGGGCAGCCTGGGCCATGCACCAGCTCGACGTTCTCAGGGAGCAGGTCGTCGATGCCGTACTTGTAGATGGAGTGGGTGTGCCCTCCGCAGACCTCCATCAGCTTGTAGTGGCGGCCGGGCTCGACCGCCTCGAGGATCCTGCCGGAGAGCGCGCGCCCGAGGTCCGCGTCGCGGAACTCGTCCATGTACTTCATCGTCATGCGACCACCTCGCCCTCAGCGTGGGCGATGGCGGTGCCCGCGTGGACCAGGAGCGAGTCGCCTTCGGAGACCGGCTGAACCAGCGCGATCTCGACCGTGCTGCGTTCCACGTCGCCCTCCGTCGCGCAGAGGGCGAGCTCGCGCTCGGTGTCGATGCGGATAACCTTGCATCCGGATCGCCTCATCCCCACAGGTGATGCAGCCCCTACTGTGATCGCAGGTCGGGGAGAGGGGGTCGGTCATTCTCCGGGGCTCCGTCTCTCCACACCCAGGGCGAAAGCGGCGCCGCCTCCATCTGCAGTAACGGCTGGTCACTCGATCACGCTCGCCTTCAGCTCCTCGAGCTCCTGCTCGTAGTCCTTGCCCATCCCCTCGAGCAGCCCCAGGGTGGCGCGGGCCTCCTCCTCGTCGACCTTGGAGATCGCGAAGCCCACATGTATGAGGACCCAATCGCCGGGTACCGCCCCCTCGCCCTCCTCGTCCAGGAGCCCGACGTTCACGTTCCGCTGCACTCCAGCCACATCGACCTTCGCGAGGCGGTTCGTCTCGTCAACAACTTCAACCACCTGGCCTGGAATGGCCAAACACATCTCGCAACTCCTCTCCGCCCGGGGCTAGCCCTCGCAAGCGGCGAATCGCCCAAGCGCGGCGAACCTACTCCCCAGTCCGGGAGGTGTCAAGCAAAAGTGATTAGAGAGCCCACCTGGATCGGTCGCGGTCCGCGACAATGTCCCGGATGGCATCCGGAGACGACGTGCTCGCCCGCGAGGTCTACGTGGGGGACTCCTACAAGCCCTTCGGCGAGCTGACCGCGGCGGACGCGAGGGCATTGGGGGAGCAATTCAGCGACCTCAGCGGCGGCGGGCTCGAGCAGAAGGTCGCGCCGGTGGGCACGGCCTGGCGCGAGCTCGCAGAGGCGATCGAGCAGCACGGCGCCGCGACGGTGGCGGAACTTGGTGCCGCCGAGGCCGCCAAGCGGGCTGAGCAACTCCGGGTGGTGCCCCCGGGCGGTTCCTGGCTCTAGGGGCTAGCCCCAGGGCATCTGCTCATAGCCGCTGCTGACCGGCACGCCGATCAGCAGTGCGCGCACGTTCGCGTCCGAGGCGTTCCGGATCGTCCGGTTCACGTCTGGGGCGAAGCGGCAGAAGGTGCCGGCAGGGGCATCGTGCTCCTCGCCATCCGTGACGATCTTGCCCTCACCCTCGAGGATGATGAAGACCTCCTCCTGGTTGTCCCCGCTGTGGTCATGCGCGGGGATCTCGCCGCCGGCCGCGATGTCGACGACGTTGAAACCGAACGCCTCGGCACCCAGCGTCTTGCGGGCGAGGCGCCAGGTGGCTCCCCCGCTCCCCTCCATCTCCTCGAACTCGTCGATGCTCTTCATCGTGTAGCCCTCGGCCATCTGTCCTCCGATCGGGTTTCGCGTCTCCCCTCTACCGGCAACATATGCTCTTCCGCGTGGGAAACGACTCGGCCAAGAGTCTGGAGGAGGCGATCGGGCGTTACAACGAGGCCTGGAACTCCCATGACCTCGACGCGATCATGTCGATGCACGCACCCGACATGGTCTTCGAGAACCACACGGCCGGTGAGTCGGCGCAGGGACCGGATGAGGTGCGCGCGCATATCGGCGCGATCTTCGAGAGCTGGCCCGACCTGCATTTCGAGACGCGCAGGCTCTATGTCCGCGACGGCGTGGTCACGCAGGAGTGGACAGCGAGCGCGACCCACACCAACACGATGCGCCGAGGCGACCTGGTCGCCGAGCCCAGCGGCGAGAGGATCGAATGGCGCGGGGTCGACGTGATCCCGTACGAGGACGGCCTGATCAAGCGCAAGGACGTCTACTCGGACTCGGTCTCGATCCTCCGCCAGGTCGGTCTGCTCGACTGACGAGAAACAGGGCGTAACCCTCCGGCGCTCCCCGGCGCTTAGGCAGGTGAGGAGCCAACTAGCCATGGAGGTAAAGACGACGTGAAGCTGAGAACGCGAAAGCTGGCGATCTTCGTGACCTGCCTCGGAATTGCAGCTGCGTTTCCGGTTCTGAGCTCCGCCGACAAGGGCGGCGTTCCGCACAGCCAGAAGCCGTGCTCCGTGAAGAAGCACCACCACAAGAAGCCGAAGCCCAACAACAAGGGCAAGAAGTGCGGCTTCAACGAGGGCACCACCACGACCGCGCCCACGACCAGCACCACGGGTACCGAGACGGAAACGACTACGAGCACCAGCACTCCGTAACTCATAAAGCGGGTTGCTCCTAGCGGAGCACCTCGGATAACCGGAAGGACGGCCCCACGGCCTACCGGACGCTGCGGGGTCGTCCCTTCCGGTTTTTGTAGATCGCCCAGCCTGCGATCGCCGCGCCGCAGACGATCAGGATCCCTGCCGAGAGCAGCCCGGCTTCGCTCCGCTCGGGGTCGCCGAGGATCGAGTCGCGAGCCTGGGCCGAGAGCACCGATCCGGCCGACGCCCACGACATCGCGGAGCCGGCGGACGCGGCTGACGCCACCGAGAACGCCGAGCCGGCCGAGCCGATCGAGCCGATCGAGGCGAACGACCCTACGGACCCGATTGAGAGAACCGATCCCTTCGAGGCGATCGAGAGGACCGAGTCCTCCGACCAGATGCTCATCGAGCCGCTGCCGGCGTCCGCGCTCACAGCTCGGGCACGTCCGCGCCGGTCGGTGAAAACGGAACCCGCCTGACCTCAGCCCAATCCCCGACTCGCTCCTCCAGGGCCTTCATCACCTCGCCGGTGCTCTGCCAGAAGGTCCAGACGAGCACCGTCGGACCGGCCCCCGAGATTGTCGCCCCGATCGCCCCCATTCGGGGAGCCTCCGCGACGATCTCCATGGAGCGCGGGTAGAGGCGGGCGCGGTAGGGCTGATGGAGGCAATCGTTCAGGCCTCTCCCGATCAGCGTCAGGTCAGAGCGCTGGATGCCGAGGACGAGCTCCGACGCCGCGGAGATGTTGGCCACCGCGTCCACCAGCGGCACCTGCTCGGGGATCGCCCTGCGAGCCTCCTCGGTCGGCACCTGCTCTGAGGGGATCGACCACAACCGCCTCGACGCCCTGAGGGGGATCGAGCCGGGTGGCGGTGAGGGCGCCTTCCTCCTCCGCGCAGACGACGAATCCGCCGTAGAGGGCCGCCGCCACGTTGTCCGGATGACCCTCGATCTCGGCCGCCCTCGCGAGGACGTCCTCGGGCTCCTGGGCGAGCTCGTAGAGATGGTCCGCGGCGAGCAGGCCGGCGACGATCGCCGCCGCGCTCGAGCCGAGTCCGGCCGCCAGCGGGATCTCGCTGCGGATCCGGAAGGCGATGCCGTCCGCCGCCCGCAGGCTCTCGAAGGCGCGCACGCAGAGGTTGGAGCGGTCGAGCGGGACGTCGAGACCCTTCGCCTCGACCGAGAACGATTCGGCCTCCTCCACCTCCAGCTCGAGGTGCATCGCAAGCGCGGCGGCCAGCACGTCGTAACCCGGGCCGAGGTTGGCCGAGGAGGCCGGCACCTTGACCAGCCGTCGCCGAGCGGTCATGGGCCGCAGGCTATCCGGCTAGCCGGCACGTGCAGCCCGCAGCGCCTGCTCGCGGTCCATGAACATCCGGTAGCGGCGAACGCGCCCGTTCTCGAAGCGGAGCAACTGGAACGCCGGCACATCGAGCTCGATGCCGCTCTGCGCCCCGTGGACGTTGAAGCGGATGACCGCCAGCACCTCGTCGCCGAGATCCACGAGCTCCTCGACCTTGATCTCCATCTCACCCATGAGACCGATGACGCCCCTCAGATGCTCCTCGACCTGCTCCCGGCCCCGGACCACTCGCGCGTCCGGTATCTCGGGCGCGTCCTCCCAGATCCAGTCGCCGTCATCGCTCCAGAACTCCGTCATCCGGTCGACGTTGCCCGAGTTCCAGGCGTCGAACATCCTCTTGGCGATCTCGAGGTCCGGCTCCACTAGTCGAAAACTGCCTTTTCGACGGCCGACAGATCGGCCTTGCACCCGGTGACCGCCGGAGCCTTGCCGAGGGCGGTGTCCGGATCCTTGAGGCCGTGGCCGGTGAGGACGCAGACGATGGTCTCCGGCTTGTCCATCCCCTCGGCCACGGGCAGACCGTGGGCGAGCAGCCCGGCGACCGAGGCGGCGGAGGCCGGCTCGCAGAAGACGCCCTCGTTCGAGGCGATCCAGTGGTACGCGTCGAGGATCTGCTGGTCGGAGACGGCCGCCACTCTGCCCCGGGATGCGGTGAAGGCGTTCATCGCCTCCTCCCACCGCGCCGGGTTGCCGATCCGGATCGCGGACGCCACGGTCTCGGGGTTCTCGATCGGGTGGCCCTCGACGAGCGGAGCCGCGCCCTCGGCCTGGAAGCCGTAGAGGATGGGCGACTCCCCGTACTCCTGGAATCCCTTCCACCATGAGGTGACGTTGCCGGCGTTGCCCACCGGGATCGCCAGCGCGGCGGGCGCCTGGCCGAGCTCGTCGCAGGTCTCGAAGGCCGCCGTCTTCTGCCCCTCGATGCGCCACGGGTTGACGGAGTTGACGAGCTCGACGGGGTGCTTCTTCGCAATCTCCCGGACGATCTCCAGCGCCTGATCGAAGTTCCCCTCCAGGGCGATCACGCGGGCCCCGTGCATCAGGGCCTGGGCGAGCTTGCCGATCGCGATCTTCCCCTCGGGGACGATCACGGCGCCGCGCATGCCCGCACGCGCGGCGTAGGCGGCGCAGCTGGCGGCGGTGTTGCCGGTCGAGGCGCAGATGATCGCCTCCGCACCTGCACCCTTGGCCCGCGAGACCGCCACGGTCATGCCGCGGTCCTTGAAGCTGCCGGTCGGGTTGGCCCCCTCGAACTTGAGATAGACGTCGGCCTCCACGCGCTCGGAGAGTCGCGGGGAATGGATCAGCGGCGTCGAGCCCTCGTTCAGCGTCACGACCGGATCCCCCTCCTCGAGGGGCATGCGGTCGCGGTAGCGCTCGATCAACGGAGTGGGCATCGGCTCGACTTAGCCGAACTCTTCCTCGATCACCCGGATCGAGCGAGGCGCCGAGCGGAGGAACCTGAGCTTCGCGATGCGCCGCAGTGCCGTGGCGAACCGCTTCTCGCTCACCGGGTGCATGACCATGATCAGCTGGGCCTCGCCTCCCAGGCCTCGCTGTACAACGCTCCGCACCGAGACTCCGTTGTCGCCGAGCACCTCCGCCACCTTGGCCAGCACCCCGGGCTCGTCGTCGACCTCGAGGTGGAGGTAGAAGGCCATCGTCGCGTCCTTGGCGATCCGCAGCCTCGCGTTCTCCTCGAAGAGCGGCGAGCCGCCGTTGATCACGGAGACGACGTCCCCGAGCACCGCCGCCGCCGTCTCCGGGCCGCCGGCGCCCGGCCCGGACATCGTGATCTCGGTGATCGCGGGGGACTCCACCATCACTGCGTTGAACGGCCCCTCGATCGGCGAGAGCGGGTGGCCCGGGTAGAGGAAACAGGGGAAGACGCGCACGCTGATCCCGCCCTCGCCGATGCGCTCCGCGACGCCGAGCAGCTTCAGCGAGAGCCCGAGCTCCTTCGCGTAGGCGATGTCGTCCGGCTTGATCCGCTCGATCCCCTCGTAGGGGACGTCCTTGAGCTCGACCGGGGCGCCGAAGGCGAGGCGGGCCAGGATCGCCATCTTCGCCGCCGCGTCCGCGCCACCGACGTCATCCGTCGGGTCGGCCTCGGCGTAGCCCAGGTCCTGCGCCTGCTTCAGCGCCTCCTCGTAGGAGAGGCCGCTGCGGGCCATCTCGGTGAGGATGTAGTTGGTCGTGCCGTTGACGATCCCGAAGACCTTCTCGATCGGAATGGCGCCGAGGCTCTCCTGAACCACGCGGATCACCGGGATCGCACCGGCGACCGCTGCCTCGAAGCGAAGCTGGGCGCCGCCCTCCCGCGCCGCCGCGACCAGCTCCTCGCCGTGCTGGGCCAGCAGCTGCTTGTTCGCCGTGACGACGTGCTTGCCCTCGCGGAGAGCCCGAGTGACGTAGCCCAGCGCCGGATCGGTGCCGCCGATCAGCTCCACCACGATCTCGCTGCGAGACAGGATCCGGTCGAAGTCACCCTTCCGGCGACTGAGGACGCCGCTCACCCGCGGGCGCCGGCCCGAAACCTCTTCCACCATCCCGGCGCGCTCATTGAGCAGCCGGCGGAACGCTGCGCCCACCGTCCCCTTCCCGAGGATCCCGACGTTCACGCTGTCTGCCATCACACGTCCCTGCTCAGCAGGTCGTCCCAGGTCTCGCGGCGGACCACGACCCGGGCCTCGCCCTCGCGGCAGAAGATCACCGGCGGCCTCGGCACGCCGTTGTAGTTGTTCGCCATCGCGTGACCGTACGCGCCCGTCGCGGGGGTGACGAGCACGTCGCCGACACCCGGCGTGGCCAGCTCGGCGTCCCGCACGAGCACGTCGCCGGACTCGCAGTGCATTCCGGCGACCGTCACCGGCGTGTCCGGCGTGTCCGCCGCCCGGTTCGCGATCAGGGCCTCGTAGCGCGCGCCGTAGAGCATCGGCCGCAGGTTGTCGGACATTCCTCCGTCGACGGCCACATAGGTGCGCACACCCGGGATCTCCTTCACGGTCCCGACCCGGTAGGCCGTCACACCGGCGTTGCCGACCAGCGACCGGCCGGGCTCCACCAGGATCCGCGGCGCCGGATCGAACACGCGCTGCACACCCCGCACCTTGACATCGACGTAGTCGGCGATCGAGGGAGGCTCGTCGCTGTCGAGGTAGGCGATCCCGAGGCCGCCGCCGACGTTGAGGAGCTCGGGGGCGAGGTCGACCGCATCGCAGAACTCGGCGATCACCTCGATCGCCTTCACGTACGGCTCGAGCTCGAAGATCTGGGAGCCGATGTGGGCGTGGAGCCCGACCAGCTCGAGGTTCGCCGATTCGCGCACCCGCTCCACGGCGCGCTCGGCGAGGCGGTCGGCGAGCCCGAAGCCGAACTTCGAGTCGAGCTGGCCGGTCTGCACGTAGTCGTGGGTCGACGGCTTGATCCCGGGGGTCACTCGAATCAGGACCTTCTGCGGGCGGTCGAGGAGGCGATCGGCGAGCTCGATCTCGTCGAACGAATCGAGAATCAGATGGCCGACGCCCGAATCGAAGGCGTAGCGGAGCTCGCGTTCGGTCTTGTTGTTCCCGTGCATGTGGATCCGCGCGGGGTCAAAGCCCGCGGCCAGCGCCATGTGGAGCTCGCCGCCCGAGGCCACGTCCACCGAGAGGCCCGCGTCGCGCATCAGGCGGTAGGCGGCCGTGCAGGGGAGCGCCTTGCTCGCGTAGATCACCTCATAGGCGTCGGTGCGCTCCGCGAAGGCCCGTATGTACTCATCCGCGCGGTGGCGGATGTCGTCCTCCGCGTAGATGTAGGAGGGAGTCCCAAAGCGCTCAGCAAGCTCGACCACGTCGCAGCCCGCGATCTCGAGGTGGCCGCGTTCGTTCACGCGCGAGCCGGCCGGATAGACCGGCGAGGACCCGATCGGATCGGCGGCTGCCACGGGTGAGCTGTCTGCTTCGGCATTCATGGGAAGGCAATTCTGACGGGAACGAGCAGAATGCCCGCAATGGAGCGCTCGATGCCCCGCGGTCCCACCCGTGAGGACAAGCACGACAGGCTCGCGTATGCGCTCTGGCTGCCGGAAGACGAGCCTCCCTATCCCGCGATCGTCGTCGTCCATGGCGCCGGCTCGCGGAAGGAGAACCACGCCGACTTCGCGCGGCTGGCGACCGCGAGCGGGTGGGCGGCCCTCACCTTCGATCTGCCTGGGCACGGCGAAAGCGAGCCGGAGATGACGGGGGCAGCGGTCGACGCCGTGATCTCGATGGCGCACCTGCTGGAGGTACAGGAGGGCGTCGACGAGAACCGGGTCGCAGTCCGGGGATCCAGCCTCGGTGGCTTCCTCGCCCTCTGCGCCGCGGCAGCCGCTCCCGAGATCGCCGGCGTGATCGCGATCTGCCCCGCGAGCGAGGACCATCTTGCGCGCGGCGTGCGAAGCGCGCGCTTCGACATGCGGGCAGGGGACCCGGTCGACCTGGAGGCGTGGCTGGTCGCCCAGGACGTCGGCGAGGCGGTCGAGCGAATCGCCGGGCGTCCGCTGATCCTGATGCACGCGGAGGGCGACACCCAGATCCCGAGCGACCACTCGGAGGAGCTCTACGAGCGGGCGGGCGAGCCGCGCAAGCTGCTCATCGCGCCGGGTGGTGCCCACACGACGGTTCAGCACGATCCGGAGCTTCAGGGAGTGGCGCTGCGCTGGCTCGAGCGCGAGCTGCGCGGGGCCGGCCGTAGATAGGTCTCCCAACTCTGTGGCTTGGAGCCAAAGACCGGCATCCGGCCCGGAAGACTAGTGCCAGGAGTGAGAGGACTGGTGTGACTCGTGCCCCCTGCCGTCACCGGCGAAGGAGGAGGCCGTGGAGCTCGAGCCGGAGTTGAAGCTCGCGCTGGAGCCTGAGCTGAAGGGGGGTGTGGGCCGCCCGAAGGGACCCTTGCCCGCGATGACCCCATCGCCGCCGTTGCCCGTGCCGGGGTTCCCCTTGCTGTTCGTCCCGTTGTCGACGTTCCCGTGCGAGGTGTCGGGGTGGGTCGGGTGAAGAAAATGTGTCGGGCTCTTGGTCGCCGTGCCCGGACCCTGGCTCCCGCCTCCGGAACCGCCGCTGTCGCCGGAGCCGCTGGTGGGCGGAGGCGTGGTGGTCGCAGGCGGGTTGGTCAGGCCGCCCTTGGGCTGACCGCCGTTTCCGCCCTTACCGGGGCCGTTTCCGCCCTTACCGGGGCCGTTGCCGCCCTTACCGGGGCCGTTCCCGCCCGAGTTGGGAGAGGCGGCGCCGCCAGCACCCGCCTGACCTCCGGGAACGGCGGTGGAGGCAACCTGTCCGGCGGCCGCGCTGACCGGCGCTGCCGGTCGGGCCGAGGAGCCACCGGGCGTCGCGGAGCCGAGCTCGACGTTGCTGTTGACGGACCCCTCATTGCCAGTCGGCCAGACATTGAACGAGACGATGCCGACCAAGGTCACGAAGAGGATGGCGGCACCGGCAAGCAGGGCTCCCGAGGCCCCGATCCCGACGATGAAGCTCTCGGGGGTGTTGCTCGTTGATGTCCTGGCCGCCGCGTGAGTCTCTCCGCTCTCGCACGGCACGCCTATTGCGCACACTCACAGTACGAGCATCGTCCCTAATCCGGACGCCTTTAGTAACCCCAAAACAGGGGTAGCCATTTGTCCTATTAAGTCGGCCTCGCACCTACCGAAAATAGAGTCGGGAACGAGGCCCGGTGAGCTACAGGTAACCGAGCGGGTCCGTCGTCTGGCCGTTGATCCGCACCTCGAAGTGGACGTGCGGGCCGAAGCAGTAGCCGGTGCAGTCGCTCAGGCCGATGATCTGGCCCTGGGCCACCTGCTGCCCGACGGACACCAGGAAGCGCTCCTGGTGCCCGTAACAGGTGGAGAGCCCGCCGCCGTGATCGATGCAGGTGTAGTTCCCGTAGCCGCCCGTCGGGCCCGCGATCGTGACCGTTCCCGCGGCAGCGGCCCGAATCGAGGTCCCGGTCGGCACGCCGATGTCGACACCAGGATGGAACTCGTAGCCGTTGCCGATGTTCCGCGGGCCGTACCCCGAGGTGATCGGGCCGTTCACCGGCCAGATCAGCCCGTGACCCCCGGCCCTGATCGGCCCCGCCGGCAGCGCGCCGGTTCCGGCGCCGAGCTGCTCCGCGATCTTCTGCGAGATGTCGTTGAGGTTGCCCTCGAGGTCGTCCTGCTGGTTCCGGACCTTCTCGAGCGTCGCGTGCTGCTTGCTTCGGGCGGTGGCGAGCTGGCTGGTCCGCTGCTTCAGCTTCGCCGCCGTTGCGTCCAGCTCGTGCTTGCGAGCTGCGATCTCGTCGCGCGCGGTACGGACCGTGTTGACGGTCACCTGCATCTCGTTGCGCAGCCCGCGAACCCGGGAGACGATGTCGTTGTCCTGGTGCTGCAGGGTCTCGAGGTACTGCGTCCGCGCCAGCAGGTCGTCGAAGCCATGCGCCTGCAGGAGGACGGTGATCAGGTCGGGCTCGCTCGATTCGTAGATCGCGATGAGCCTCTGCTCGAGCAGATGGACGGCCGCATGGAGGCGCTTCTTGAGCGCATCGAGGCGCGCCCGAGCGGAGTCGAGCTCCGCCTGTTTCGCTTGAAGGTCGGCCGCGACCGCCGCCTGGCGATTGCGCAGAGCGGCCACCTGCGAGGTGAGGGTCTGGAGCTGGTCCGACTCGTGGCTGATCCTGTTCGTGAGCACGCCGGCGTGAGCCCGCACGTGCGAGAGCCTCTCCTGCGTCGAGTTGAGCTTCTGGGTGAGGCTCTGACCCGAGGCGCTCCCGCCCCAGATCACACACGCGCAGACGATCATCGCGCCCGCGAGCGCCAGTATCAGCCGCCTGGATCCCGTCATCTGAGCGACACAGGTTGAACGCCTCAAGGGCGTCCACTGAAAAGGCGGTTGCAGCTAGGCGGCGGTGGTGGCGGGCTGATGCTCCGCCGCGGCGCCGTTGCCCGAGGCGCCGTTCGATCCCGACCCGTTGACCGCCTGCGCGGCAGCCTCGGCGGCCTGGGCGAAGCGCTCCTGGTAGGTCCGGGCCTGCATCCGGGAGATCACCAGGCGCTGCACCTGGGCCGTGCCCTCGAACAGCTGGTAGATCTTCGCGTCGCGGAACCACTTCTCGAGCGGGCAATCCGTCGTCTGCGCGTAGGGCCCGACCAGGTCCATAAGTGTGGTCGTCGCCCACATCGTGACGTCGCCGGCCTTGAGCTTCGACATCGAGCCCTGGCCGCCCGTCATCGGGATGCCGTTGCGCCCCATCCAGGAGGCGCGCTGGACGAGCAGCCGGGCGGAATCGATCTCCGTCGCCACGTCGGCGAGGACCTGCTGGATCCGCTGCTCCTCGAGGGCGGGCCTGTCGCCCTCGACCGTCTCGTGGCCGAGGTACTCGAGCGTCCATTCGTAGGAGGCCTGCGCGATCCCGAGGGCCGAGGCGCCCACGATCGGGCGGGTCATCTCGAAGGTCGCGAGGGCGTTCGAGGACCCGCCCTTCTGGCCGGAGCGGGCGCGCTCCAGCTTCTTGTTCAGCTTGTCCATCCCACCGAGCAGGTTCTCGACCGGGATCCGGCAGTCCTCGAGGACGACCTCCGCGGTGTGAGAGGCGCGAATGCCGATCTTCGACTCCTTCTTGCCCTGGCGGAGGCCCGGTGTGTCCTTGCCGACGACGAAGGAGGCCTGGCCGCGGTGGCCGAGCTCCGGGTCGACGGTCGCGACGACCACGTGGACGTCGGCGATACCGCCATTGGTGATGAAGACCTTGGTCCCGTTGAGCACCCACTCGTCGCCGTCGAGCTTGGCGGTCGTCTTCAGGCTCTTCACGTCGGAGCCGGCCTGAGGCTCGGTGACGGCATAGGCGCCGAGCGCGATCTCGTCACCGATGCCGAAGCACTGCGGCACCCACTCGGCGATCTGCTCGGGAGTTCCGGAGGCGGCGATGCCGGCGGCGGCGAGGCCGGAGCCCTGGACGGCCAGCGCAATTCCGGCGCATCCCCAGTGCAGCTCCTCGGCGGTGATGACGCCGAGCTGGCCGCCCGGGTCGGCGCCCATCTGCTGCATGTGCTCGAGCCCCTGCAGGCCCCACTTGCGGGCCTCCCTCATCACTTCCCAGGGAGTGCTCTCCTCCTCGTCGTGCTGGCGGGCGACTGGGCGGATGACCTCACGCGCAAACTTGCGTACGTATTGGCGGTGCTCCTGCTGCTGGTCAGTGAGCGCGAAGTCCATTTTCGGGCGGCCTGCCTTTCCGGAGATTGACTGACTGGTCAGTCAGCCAGTTTACCCGAACCGGAAGTGGGACTTTCCACATACCGCAGGGGCGACTCGGATCGGGCCACGGCGGTGCCGTCCGGGTACCTTTCGCCGCCGTGCATCTCCCCGGTCCACTCCAGAACGCGCTCGACTGGATGCGCTCCGACCTGCCTGCCCGGATCGACCGCCGAACTCTGATCGCGGGGGGAGGGATCCTGCTCGTCGCACTGGTCATCCTGCTGATTGCGATCAATTCCTTCGGCGGAGGCGGCAACGGCGGGACGCGCGAGGTGACGATCGCGGTCGCCACCGACAACGCCCAGGGGGCCCCCGTCGGTGTGCTCGGCTACCCGCTCGTTGCCACTCGCAACACCACCAGGATCAGCGGGCCCGACCCGATCGACGACGCCGCCGCGGCCGCCCTCGCCACCCACCCGGCCGCTCCCGAGGCACCGAGGTTGCAGGCCGTCACGCTGGTTCCGGATGACGGCTGGCAGGCCGGGATCGCCGCGTCCGCCCTTGCCGGACCGCCGTTGCGCTTCCCGGTCCTCGTCAGCCAGCACGGTGCGGTGCCCGATGCGACGACCGAGGCGCTCGCCCAGCTCAACCCGCGGGGCGGTGGCGCCTCCGGTGACGTGCAGGCCTACTCGGCCGGCGGCGCCTCGGTTCCCTCCGGCCTGAAATCGGAGGACGTCCCGGGCGACTCACCCGCCGAGATCGCCAACTCGATCGACCAGCTCCGCCAGAAGCTGACGAAGCAGGAGCCTCAGCACATCCTGCTGGTCAGCTCGGAGGAGGCGGGCTATGCGATGCCGGCTGCGGCCTGGGCCGCCCGCTCGGGTGACCCGGTCCTGTTCACTGGCCGCAACCAGGTGCCCGCCGCGACGTTGGAGGCCCTCCGACGGCACGCCGCGGCCACCGTCTACGTGATCGGACCCGAGTCGGTCATCTCGAAGGACGTCATCCAGCAGGTGGGTCGCGTGTCCGCGACGGTGCAGCGGGTCGGCGCGACCGGCGCGGTCCAGAACGCCCTGCTCTTCGCTCGCTACTCGGACGGCACCTTCGGCTGGAACATCAACGACCCCGGGCACGGGATGGAGCTGGCGAACGCGGACCGGCCGCTCGACTCCGCGGCGGCGGCCTCACTCGCGTCCAGCGGCAAGTGGGGGCCGCTCCTGATCACCGACACGGCGGACGCCCTGCCACCCGAGTTGAGAAGCTTCCTGCTCGACATCAAGCCCGGCTACGAGACGGATCCGACCCGGGCGGTGTACAACCACATCTGGCTGATGGGAGACGCGACGGCAATCGGCGGACAGGTTCAGGCGGAGATCGACGAGCTCGCCGAGCTCACGCCGATCGGCGCGGGCGGAGGCGGAGGCGCGGGAAACCAGGGGACCGCCAACGGCGGCATCGCCCAACCGGGCGGGCTCGAGGGCGAGCCGAACCCCACGGCCCCGAAGACCGGCAAGAAGAAGTGAGCGAGGCCGAGAGACCCGATCGGCTGACCAGGCGGGTGACCGTGGAGGACATCCGAGCGCTCGCAGGACCATCCACGCCGCATTTCGCACTCCAGGTCCGCAACCGGATCCGGAACCTGATCGAGGGACTGCCCGAGGACGACCCGGTGCGCCGGGAGGGTGAGGTCCAGATCGGCCGGCTGGAGGAGCTCGCGCAGCACAGCGGCGACCCGCGCGGAGGTACCGGGGTCGTTCACTGATGAAGGAGCTCGCGGACGGCGTCTGGCATCTGAAGTGCCTGCCGGGGCTGCCCTGGGCCGTCAACGCCTACCTCGCGGGCGACGTTCTGATCGACGCCGGCTGCCGGCAATCGACCAAGCGGCTCTTGAAGCAGCTCGACGGTCACAAGGTGACGACGCACGCCCTCACCCATGCGCATCCCGACCATCAGGGCGCGAGCCACGACATCTGCGAGCAGCTCGGCATCCCGTTCGAATGCCACCAGCTCGACGTGCCGGCGGCCGAGGATCCGAACGTGATCGACGAGCGCCAGCCGGACAAGTTCATGGCCCACTTCTTCTGGCGGATCTTCCACGGGCCGGGCCACAAGGTCGACTCAACGTTCGACGAAGGCGACCAGGTCGCAGGGTTCGAGGTCCTCTTCGTACCTGGGCACTCCGCGGGCCACGTCGCCTTCTGGCGTGAGTCGGACAAGACGCTGATCCTCGGCGACGTGCTGGCCAACATGGACCAGTACACCGGCATTCCGGGCCTTCACGAACCAAAGGCCACCCTGACTCCCGACCCGGTGCGCAACCGCGAATCGGCTCGCCGGCTCGCGGCCCTGGAGCCGGAGCTGGTCTGCTTCGGCCACGGCGCGCCGCTTCGCGACCCGCAGAAGCTCCAAAAGTTCGTAGACGGGCTATCGGACTAGATCTGCGGAAAATTCAGCATTGCTTGTGGGCGCAAGGTCTGAAAGTGTCCACCCAAGAGGGGGTCTGGTGAAAGGGAGGTCTCGTGAAGCGTTGTCTCGTCTCATGCGCGGTTGTGGGTCTTGCTGCCCTGACGTTCGCCTCCGCGGCGTCGGCGTTCACCGTCACCACGACCGGCGATGCGACCTCCGGCGCGTGTTCGCTGCGCGTAGCGATTGCGGCGGTCGCCGCGAACACCACCGGCCCTGACTGCATCCGGGCGAGCGGAGACAACACCATCACGCTGCCCGCGGGGACCTACACCCTCACCTCCGGCGCCGAGCTCCATGTCACCAGCGGCCCGACGGTCACGATCGTCGGCGCTGATTCGAGCCATCCCGAGCAAACGATGATCGACGCGGCCGGCACTCTCGCCATCCCGCGCCGGGTGATCGAGGTCGACGCCGGCCGCGGGGTGACGCTGCAGAACCTCGAGGTGGCGGGCGGCCTGAGCGCGAGCGGGGCGAACGGTGCCAGCGCGGGCCAGGGCGGGCTTCCCGGCGCCGACGGTGGCGGGATCCTCAACAAGGGTTCCCTGACGCTCAACCACGTCCTGGTCACCGACAACTTCACGGGCGCCGGCGGGAGTGGAGCGAACTCGGCCGGCAGCGGAGCCAGCGCCGGAAGCGGCAACTCCGGCGGATCCGGCGGCGGGATCTACAACTCCGGCTCCCTGAATGTCACCGCCTCGACGATCACCGGCAACGGGACCGGCGGGGGTGGTGACGGCGGCGACGGCGGCGCGGGCAACACCTGCGTCTTCGCCGACGGAGGCACCGGGGGCAAAGCTGCCTACAGCGGCAGCGGCGGCGGGATCTACAACCTCAGCGGCGCCACGATCACGACCTCGACCATCAGCCAGAACTTCACCGGCGTGGGCGGTGTCGGCGGTCAGGGCGGAAACGGCGGAGGCGCAGGGCCGTGCCCCGACATTGGCCCCGGCATCTTCAACGGCGGCAACGGCGGCAGCGGAGGCACGGGCGGCAACGGCAGCTGGCAGTTCGATACCAGCCAGTTCAAGTTCCAGTACGTGAACAGGGCGGGTGGCGGTGGCATCGCGAACGGAGGCACGCTCAACATGACCGCGTCGACGATCAGCGGCAACCACACGGGTGCCGGCGGCATGGGCGGTGCCTCCGGCCTCCCCGGGACGAAGTCCGGCGGCGGCTTCCGCGACGCCGAGCCCGGCGGCGACGGGGGCTCAGCGGGTATAGGTGGAGGGCTGCTCAGCGACGGCAACGCGAGCGGCACCCTGACCAACGTGACCATCGCCGGCAACTTCACCGGCAATGGCGGCAAGGGCGGCGCCGGATACAGCGGAGCCACCGGGCTGGGCGGCGGCAGGGGGGGTTACGGCGGCTACGGCGGCGGCGTCTGGGCCACCGGAGCCAACAACACCGGCCCGCTCCAGCTGACGCACGCGACGATCTCGCAGAACGGGCTCGGCGCGGCCGGGGCTGGTGGGGACAACAGCCCAAGCCCAATCCCAGGTATCCGGGGCCAGGGAGCCGCCATCGCCACCGGCGGACGTCTCAACCCCGCCGCCGGAGCCTATGGCGTGGGCTTGAAGAACACCCTGATCGCGAACAACGGCCTGCTGGGCACCGACGTGAACTGCATCCAGTACTACAACCCGAACCAGTACGTCGACTACCACGACTTCGGGAGCAACATCAGCTATCCGGACAACTCATGCCCGGGCGCCAATGGCAATCCGATGCTGGGCAACCTCCTGGACAACGGCGGTCCGACGCTTACGATGCTGCCGGGGTCCGGCAGCAGCGCGATCGGCGCCGTTCCATTGGGTTCGTGCACCGTGAATGTCGACCAGCGCGGGTTCCAGCGCCCCGGACCAAGCAAGGCGGCTTGTGACATCGGCGCTGTCGAGACCGGGCTGGTCAACCCAACGCAGCTGACCGTCTCCAAGGCGGGAACGGGAGGCGGCACGGTGACCAGCCGCCGACGGGCATCAACTGCGGTGCGACCTGTTCGGCGTTCTACGAAATGGGCACACCGGTGACGCTCACGGCAGGTTCAGCGGCTGGCTCAACCTTCATGGGCTGGTCGGGAGGCGGCTGCAGCGGCACGGGCACCTGTCAGGTGACGCTCAATTCCGCAACGTCGGTCACCGCGTCTTTCGCGGACACCGCTCCACCCGGACACGACGATCACGGGCGGTCCGACCAACGGGTCCACGACGAACGACGCGACGCCGACGTTCACCTTCTCCTCCACCGAGGCCGGCTCGACCTTCGAGTGCCACATCGATAGCGCCGCGTTCGCACCTTGCAGCTCCCCAGGGCCCGGGTCGACCGGCTCCCACACGACGGCCGCGCTCTCGGACGGCTCTCACACGTTCTATGTTCGGGCGACCGACGCGGCGAGCAACGTTGATGCGTCACCCGACTCCCGCACCTTCACGGTCGACACAACCCCGCCGCCGAGCGGAGGAGGCGGTGCGGCGACACCCCCGCCGGGCCCAACCGGCAGGCGCGCCGCAGCGCTCAAGAAGTGCAAGAAGAAGGCGCCCCGAGCACGCGCGGGCTGCGTCAGGAAGGCGAGGAAGCTGCCCGTCTGAGGGTTACGCCGGGCCGAAGGCCTCGATGATCTTCTGCTGGTACTCGCCGATCTGCTCCGGCGGGATGAAGTAGGTCGCGGGAGTGAGGAAGACTCCGTCGCCGCGCTCGGCGACCTCGGCGACCCGCTCGCGAACCTTGTCGAGCGGTCCGGCGGCGGTGAAGGCCTCCACCATCTCGTCCGGAATCTGCTCCGGGACGGCCGCGAGGTCACCCCTGCGGAATGCGTCGCCCGCCGCCTCGGCGGCTGCGGCGAAGCCGTGCATCTCCCAGAGCGGCTTGTAGGTGCGGACGGTCGAGTAGAAGGCGATCGTCCGGCGGGCGGCATCCAACGCGCGGGCCTCGTCGTCGTCGATCACGGTGGTGATGGTGGGGATGAAGTCGATGTCCGAGCGCTGTCTCCCCGAGCGCTGCAGGCCGGTCTCGAAGCTCGGGATCACGACTTCATCGAGCCAGCGCACCGGGCACATCGGGTGACCGATCAGCCCGTCGGCGACGTCGCCGGCCATTCGGCACATCCCCTCCTGCATCGCGGCCGCGTAGATCGGCACCCTCTCGCGGACGGGCTTGTGCGGCCGGACCCAGCCCTTGATGTCGATGTCCATGTAGGTGCCCTCGTAGCGGATCGGCTCGCCGCTGGAGGCCTTCTCCATGATCAGCCGAGTCGCCTCGATCGCCTCGCGGAGGTGCGGAGCGGGCTTGCCGTAGTCCACGGAGTGCCAGGTCTCGTTGAGCCGCTTCACCCCCGCGCCGAGGCCGAGCCGGAAGCGGCCGCCCGACATCTCATCGATGTCGAGCGCGCTGACGGCGAGGATGAACGCGCTGCGGGTGAATGCCCAGGAGATGCCGGTTCCGATGCCGACCTTCTCCGTTTTCGCCGCGAGCCAGGTGGCCTGGGTGACGGAGCTCCGGAAGAGCTCCGGCGTCCAGATGCAGTCGATGCCTGCGGCCTCGGCCGTGCTCGCCTGCTCGGCGAGATCCGCGGGCGTGTCGCCGATGGCGGCGATCGAGATGCGGTCGAGGGGGGCCATCGGCGGCCAGCCTACTTCGGCGCCTTCTCCACGGGCGTGTTGTCCAGGGAGCGCCATAGGTAGAGACAGGCCAGGGTCCGGCGCGGACGCCACTCATCGGCGATCCGCTCGAGCTCCTCGGGACCCGGCAGGTCGTCCATCCCGTACGAGATCTGCACCGCCCGGCGGATGCCGAGGTCGCCGACCGACACGACGTCCTCACGCCCCAGGTGGAACATCAGGAACATCTCCGCGGTCCACTGACCGACCCCCTTCACCTCGATCAGGTCTGCGACGACGTCCTCGTTGGAGAAGTCCTTGATCCGGTCGAAGTCGAGCCGGCCATCCTTGACGCGCTGCGCAAGGTCCCGGAGGAACTCGACCTTCGCGTTGGAGAGGCCCGCCTTGCGCAGCGTGGGCTTCCGCTTCCGCAGCAGCGCTTCCGGCGTCGGCATCTGACCGTCGAACTGGGCGAGCAGCTTCTCCCAGATCGAGCGCGCCGCCTTGGTGGAGAGCTGCTGCCCGACGATCGCTCGGGCCACAGCCTCGAACGGATCGGGTCTGCTCCCGCGTCGGTCGATCTCGGGGTCGAGCGGTCCCCGCTCCTCCATGACCCGCTTCAGCACCTTGTCGGCGCGCATCAGCGCGCGGTCGTCGGCGGTCCAATCGTTCTTGGTTGACGGCTTCGCCATAAGATCGCGGCCACAAGCGGCCGCCCCACATAAGTCGCTACGGGCTTCGCCCTCCGCTCCGAAGTGAGCGGCCTGGTGGCCGCTAGACCCGCTGAATCAGGGTGCCGGTGCCGAGCCCGCCGCCACAGCACATGGTCACCAGGCCGGTCTCCTTGTCGGAGCGCTCCAGCTCGTGGAGCAGCGTGGTGATCAGGCGTGCGCCCGTCGAGCCGAGCGGATGGCCGATGGCGATCGCGCCGCCGTTGACGTTGACGCGGTCCATGTCCGGCTCGAGCTCGCGGCGCCATGCGGCGACGACGGAGGCGAACGCCTCGTTGATCTCGATCAGGTCGATGTCGTCCATCTTCATCCCGTTGCGCTTCAGGATCTTCTGCGTGGCGGGGATGGGGCCGGTGAGCATGATCACCGGGTCGACGCCGACGGTCGTCTGGTCGACGATCCTGGCCCGCGGCTTGACGCCGAGCTCGTCGGCCTTCTCGCGGGTCATGAGCAGGACCGCGGCGGCGCCGTCGGAGACCTGGGAGGAGTTGCCGGCGGTGATCTTGCCGTCCTCCTTGAAGGCCGGCTTCAGCGAGGCGAGCTTCTCCGCGCTGTCGGGGCCCGGGGGACGGATGCCCTGGTCGGTGACATAGGTGTCGCCGTTGTTCTTCCACGGAATGATCTCGCGCTCGAAGCGGCCCTCCTCGGTCGCCTGGTGGGCGAGCTGGTGCGAGCGGAGGCCGATCTCATCCATCTCGGAGCGGGGGATCTCCCACTTGTCGGCGATCATCTCGGCGGAGATGCCCTGCGGGACGAGGTTGTAGCGCTCCATCAGGGCGGGCGAGAAGGCGAAGCCGTGCTCCTTCATCACATCGGCCGAGTCGGCGAACGAAATGTGGCCCATGTGCTCGACACCGCCGCCGATGACGACGTCATGGACGCCGGAGGCGACCAGCGCTGCGCCGAAGTTGACGGCCTGCTGCGCCGAGCCACACTGGCGGTCGACGGTGGTGGCGGGAGTCTCGATCGGGAGCCCGGCCTCGAGCCAGGCGTTCCGCGCGATGTTGATGCCCTGCTCACCGAACTGCTGCACACAGCCGGCGACGACGTCCTCGACCTCGGAGCCGTCGATCCCGGCGCGGTTGATGACCTCGTCGTAGGTCTTGGCGAGCAGGCCCGAGGCGTGGACGTCCTTGTAATAGCCCTTCTCCTCGTGGCCGCGTCCAACCGGCAACCGGGCGGCCTCCACGATCACTACCTCGCGTCCACTGAACTTTCCGTTCTCAGCCACCTGGGGCCTCCTAAGTCGGTTTCTTCAAGCAACCAAGTCTTTCCTTAGAGAGCATACAACGATCGACTGGCGAGTCAGCCAGGTGCCGCACGGGTCGGCGACGGATTGCTGATAGACACCCGCCGGGTGACGGGCGCGGACACATACGAGCGACCGGCGATCGCGGGCAGCGGGACGATCGCCTGCGGCCTCGCCGCCTGCGCCAGCGTCGCCTCGCAGGTCCTCCTCCTCGCTCGCTCGGATGCCTCCGCCTGGAGGGCCGAGGAGCAGGCCCACTCCCTGTCCGCGAAGGTCGACGGCGCCGACGCGAAGCGGATCAAGGTCACGACCAAGGTCGCCGACCTCGCGTCATGCGATGTCGTCGTCGAGGCCATCGTCGAGGAGCTTGGGCCGAAGGTCGACCTGCTCAGCGCGGTCGCGGATGCCGCGGCCGGCGCCGACCTGGCGACCACCACCTCGTCGCTCTCGCTGGACGAGATCGCCTCAGGAGCCGCCCACCCGGAGCGAACCTTCGGCCTTCATCCCTTCAACCCGGTCGCGCGAATGGACCTGGTTGAGCTCTGCATCCCGGAGGCGGCGGGCGATGAGATCCGCTTGCGCGCGAGGACCTGGTGCGAATCGATCGGCAAGACCGTGGTGGAGGTCCCGAATGAACCGGGGTTCGTCGTCAACCGCCTGCTCTTCCCGTACCTCTTCGACGCTGTGCGTCTGATGGAGCAGACCGGGATGGCGGCCGAGGACGTGGACCGCTGCATGACCCTCGGCGCGAACTATCCGATGGGGCCGCTCGCCCTCCTCGACCTCGTCGGGATCGACGTCGCGGTCGCGATCGGCGAGGCGCTCCACGCCGACAGCGAGGAACAGCACCATCGGCCGCCCGGCCGGCTGATGGCCCTGGTCGACCAGGGAAAGCTGGGCCGCAAGTCGGGCGCCGGGTTCTACGACTACGACTGAGCGTTCAGGTCGAGGATCAGCTGGTCGACAGTCTCGCCGACCTTTCCCAGCACCGCCGGATCGAGCTTGTCGAGCGTGTCCTGGGTGCCGTTCTTGTACGGGTAGGACCAATCGATCAGGTCGATCGAGGGGACGTGCTGCTGGAGGAAGGGGATGTGGTCGTCGATGATCGGCGTCTGGGTCGTGTCCGGGAAGAGGTCCGCCGCACCCGCCTCGCCGGCCGCCTTCCGCAACTGCTCCCAGAGCGCCGGCTCGGAATTGGTCTCACGGGGGATGTGCGCTCCGCGGTTGGCGATGTAGTCGAGCAGGATCATGTCGCCAACCTGACCGGGATGGGCGGCGGCGTAGGCGCGCGAGCCACGGAGCGCGCAGTACTGAAAGTCGCGGTCCTGACAGCCTGGCGGAGCCTCCTCGCCATCGAACAGGACGAATCGGATCTCGCGGTGGTCGGCCGGAAGATCGGCGCGCAGGTTACGAGCGATCTCGATCAGGGCGGCCGTTCCGGCGGCGCTGTCGTTGGCCCCCACGAACCCCTTCGGGCGGTACTGCGTGTCGTAGTGGGCCCCGATCAGGATCGCCGGGGCGCGCCCCGGAAGGACCCCCACGATATTCCGGAGCCCCTGCTGCGGCCCGCTGCTCGGGAATGGCTCGAAGGTTCCGCCGGGGAGCATCGGCCGTAGCTCATCCGCCAGCCGGCGCAGCTGTGGCGATCCCGCCGGCCGCGGCCCCACATCCACCTGCTTGCGGACGAGCGCCATCGCACGAGTCGCATCGAAGCGGGTCGGCTGGACGGAGTCGCCGGACGATCCTCCGCAGCCGGCGAGCGCGACCCCCGCAAGCACGAGGGCGGCGAGGCTAAGCGGCCTGCTTGCCCTTGCGCTTGACGCGCGACTTCGTCGAGATCGGAGGCACCGCGGGCTCGTCATGTCGGCCGGAACGATCCCAGATCACATCGGCCTCCGAGACGCCCTGCTTGCTCGCCTCCGCCTCCACCTCGCCCCACGGAAGCTGGGCTTCGGGGAGGTCATCCCATCGGGCCAGGTCGAGCGCCTCCAATGCGCCTTCCAATGCCGGCCCCCGGTGCTCTTCGGCGCGGAGAACTGCCCTGACCACCTCGAGCTGCTTATCGCTGAACCGGACGACCCACATACGGCCTCCTAATGACCGTCGGATTACGGTGAAGCTAGAGCCGTAAACGGACGGAAGGGAAAAACGCCTGCAACGTAGGACTTACGCCGATCGCGGGTGGATCCGAACCGCTTCGATCCGGTTTTCGCGAACCGATTCGACCCGGATCTCGAAGCCGTCGGCGGCGATCAGATCGCCGCGCTTCGGAAGCCTGCCCAGCTCCCCGAAGACGTAGCCGCCGATCGAGTTGTAGGCGTCGGTGTCCACTGGGAGCTCGATGCCGCGATCCGACAGATCGCCGAGCGAGACGTGCCCCCGGACGTACCAGTCGCCATTCGCTAGCTGGCGCAGCGAGCCGGCCAGCGGATCGGTCTCATCCTCGATCTCACCGACAACCTCCTCGAGGATGTCCTCGACGGTGACGATCCCGACGGTCCGGCCGTACTCGTCGACGACGACGCCCATCGACGACCGTTGCCGCTGCAGCTCTGTGAGCAGGTCGTCGAGCGGCTTCGTCTCAGGGACGATCAGGGCGTCCCTGACCGCCGACTCGATTTTCGCCTCGGGCCCCTCGTTCAACATCAGCCGCACCAGCCGCAGCGCGTGGACGATCCCACGGACCCGGTCAGCGTTGCCGTCCTCGACCACCACCAGGCGGTTGTGTCCCGACGAGATGCACAGGTTGAGCGCGTCGGCGACGTTGGAGGAGTAGTCGATGGTGACCACCGCGGGTATCGGAGTCATCACCTCCCTCGCCTCCTGCTCGTGCAGGTGGAAGACGCCGCGCAGCATCACCGCCTCTCCCGGATCGAGCTTGCCGCGGACGGCTGATTGCGAGATCAGCATCTGCAGGTCCTCGGAGGTGGGCTGCTGCTCGTCGAGCTGCCCGGGCTTCACGCCGAAGATGCGCGCGACGCCGTTCGACATCCAGGTGAGGGCGACGGTGAACGGAGCGCTGGCGCGGCGGAACAAGCGCAGAGGCGCCGCGAGCCTCCGGGCCGTGTCCTCCGGCCGCGAGATTGCGAACAGCTTCGGCGCCTGCTCGCCGACGGTCACGTGGAGCGCGGTGACGATCGTGTAGGCGATCGCCACCGAGATCGCCACCGCGACGCCGTGCGACAGGCTCCCGAAGATCGGCTCGATCAGCTTCGCTACCGCCGGCTCGCCGAGGAAGCCGATCCCGATCGAGGCCATCGTGATCCCGAGCTGACAGGCAGACAGGTACTCGTCGATTCGATCGAGCTCTTCCAGCACGGAGCTCGCACCGCGCGACCCCTCGGCGGCGAGTTGCTCGAGCTTCGAGCGCCGAGAGCGAACCAAGGCGAATTCCGCGGCCACGAAGACGCCGTTGATCGCGATCAACAGGAACAGCAGTACGAGGAGGACAGCGCTCATCGTCGCGGCGCGGACTCAGTCCGCGCTCGGAAGGCCGTGCTCGCGCCCCGATGGGCGCTCGTACTTCGAGGGAGGTCGTCGTCGGTCACTGGCGACGGCCGAAGGCTACCGGACGCGATGACGGTGTTTCCGGTAGCTAGGCGAGCGCCTCCACTTTCTTCGCCAGCTCGAAGTCGTTCTCGGTGATCCCGCCCTCCGAGTGGGTCGAGATCGCCACCTCGACCTGGCTCCAGGAGATGGCGATATCTGGGTGGTGACCCATCTCCTCGGCCGGCCCGACGATCGAGTCGACGAATTCGACGGATCCCTTGAAGTCGCCGCGGTCGAAGCTCTTGACGATGTACTCGCCCCGCTGCCGCCAGCCGTCGAGGCCCTTGAGCCCCTCCTTGATCTGTTCATCGCTCAGAAGTGCCATATTCGTCTGGTGCGAATCGCGAGCCTGGTCCCGTCCGCAACCGAGATGCTATTCGCCCTCGGCCTGGGCGATCAAGTCGTGGCCGTCACCCACGAGTGTGACTACCCGCCCGAGGCCGCCGGCAAGCGCCATTTGACCAGGAGCCTTGTCCCCGAGGGGCTCTCGGCCGGCGAGATCGACGCCGAGGTCCGGCGGCTGACCGGCGAGGGCCGCCACCTCTACGAGCTCGATGAACCTGCTCTGCGAGAGCTCGAGGTCGACCTGATCGTGACCCAGGCCGTCTGCGAGGTCTGCGCCGTCTCCTACGACGACGTCGTGGCCGTCGCGGGCCGGCTTCCCACCCATCCGCAGGTGATCTCGCTCGATCCGTCCAACCTCGACGAGGTGCTCGCCGACGTCCCGCGCCTCGGCGAGATCGCCGGGTTCTCCGATCGCGCCGATGCCCTCCATGACGAGCTTGCCTCGCGCCTCGCCGCCGTTCGCGAGGCCGTTGCCGGAGCCACGCGACCCAAGGTGCTGGCGCTCGAGTGGCTGGACCCGCCGTTCATCGGAGGTCACTGGGTGCCTGAGATGATCGCGATCGCGGGGGGCGAGGACACCCTCGGCATCCCGGGTGCGAAGTCGCGCACCGCGGAATGGGATGAGCTCGCGGCGTCGAGCCCGGACGTCGTCGTGGCGATGCCCTGCGGGTGGGACGCGAGCCGGGCGCGCGCCGAGGTCGACGCCCACGCCGCCGAGGTCGCCGCCATCGGCGCCGGGCGAGTCTGGACGGTCGACGCGGCCGCCACCTTCTCGCGGCCGGGCCCGCGCCTGGTGGAGGGCACCGAGCTGCTCGCCCACCTGCTTCACCCGGATAGGGTTGACGCCCCAGCCGGCGTGCCGTTCGAACGGATCGAGGAGAAGTCATGGGCTTGAACTGGGCCGAGCACACAGTCGAGATCGAGGCCCCGATCGAGACCTGCTTCGAGGCGATCACGGACTACGAGACCTTCCCGACCTGGCAGGGAGCGGTGGTCGACACGGAGGTGCTCGACTGGGATTCGACGGGCCGCGGCAAGCGCGTCCGCCTGTTCATCGACGCCAAGGTCCGCAAGGTCGACTACACGCTCGACTACAGCTACGAGGCGCCCACGCGAATCGAGTGGGATTTCGTCGAGGGCAACGGCATCAAGGGCGCCGACGGTCACTACCTCTTCGAGGACCTCGGGAACGACCGCACCCGTGCGACCTACAAGCTCGGCCTCGAGGTTGGCATCCCGCTGCCTGGCCCGGTCGCCCGGAGAGCGCACAAGACGACGCTGAAGGGGTCGGTCGACGACCTCAAGAAAGAGGCCGAGCGCCGCGCGGCCTCGTCCCGGAAGGCGAGCAATGGCGATCGCGCGAAGGAGCGCTCGCGCGAGGACGCGCTGGCGGAGAAGGTCGGCATCAAGCCGCAGGAGCCGAGAGTCCCGCCGCCGCCGCCCGCGAGCGAGCCGGAGGACTGGGCCTCACAGGACGGTTCCACCTCTCTCGTCGAGATCCCGGTGAAGGTCGCCGGCCGCGCGGCGGGCCTGGGGTTCGGCCTGGCCCGGCGCACGGTTGGCGTAGGGCTCGAGGTGGCCGGCGCGGTCACGGACCGGGTTCGCGGGCTGGCCCGCGACCGGTTCTGATCAAGATTCAGCCGCCGGCGACCGGATCTGATCGCGGTCGCAGGCGCGGCAAACATCAGGCGCGGCGGCAAGCCGCCGCTTCAAGATTCAGCCGCTTGCGACCGCTAACGCCCCGGCGAAGGTCGCGGCGAAGATCAGCAGGATCCCCGCGATCTCCAGTCCGTATCCCGGGCGGCCGCTCATTCGCCGTTCCACGAAGATCACCAGCATCGCGGCGATCGTCCCCCCGATCAGGCCGCCGATGTGGCCGCCGATCGAGATTCCCGGTACCGCGAAGGTGAGCAGCAGGTTGAGGACGATGAAGACGCCGAACTGCTGAGCGACCTGCTCGATCCCCCTTCCCCGCGCGACGACGATGACGGCGGCCATCAGGCCGAAGATCGCGCCCGAGGCGCCGACCGTGACGGTGTTGGGATCCACGATCAACGCGCCCAGCGAGCCCGCGACCAGCGAGACGAAGTAGATGCCGAGGAACCGAGGCGTGCCGATGCCCGGCTCGAGGATGCTGCCCGCGACGTAGAGGACGTACATGTTGAAGAGGAGGTGGAGGAACCCGGCGTGCAGGAATCCGCCGGTGATCACGCGCCACCAGTCGCCGTTCGCGATGTCGGGGCCCCGCAGGCCGGCGTCGTGGATCACCGACCCCCCGCTGCTGAACTGTCCCGCACCGCCGCCGGCCAGCTCGATCAGGAAGACGATCACGTTGATCGCGATCAGGGCGATCGTCGCGGGCATCTTGCCCGCGGTGGGGCTGAAGGCCCCCTGGCCGACCCTGACCTTCGTCGTCTGCCGCGCGCACTCGGGACAGCGCATGCCGACCGAGGTCGACGTCATGCACTCCGGACAGATCGGGCGTCCGCAGTTCGAGCAGGAGACGCCGGTCTCCCGGTCCGGATGGCGGTAGCAGGTCTGGCGCGGCTGAGTCGAAGCCTCCATGGCTCGCCAGCCTAGATCAGCCGGGGTTTCGGCCCGGGCGGCCGGGCCGCTATTCGACCGTCGCGTTGAGCAGTACCGGAGTGGTCGGTGCCGTTTCTCCGGGGCGGGGCTCGAGTGTGACCATCACCTTCGTGCCGGAGCTGAGATGGCCGTCGACTGCGGTCAAGGCGTGGCCGGTGCTGTTGGGGATGAAGTTGGAGGAGGGGCGAATGCCCGAGTCCTGAGCGACCCACACCTGGTAGACCTGATGCCCGGTCAGGTGGTGCTTGAGGCCGTGGAGATCGAGCATCGAGGACTGATCGCCGACGGCGAGAGTCCCGCCTATCCCGGCCTGAGCCACCACCGGGACGGTCGATTCGCCTCCTCCATTCCCGGCTTCGTCGGCGACCAGGTAGCCGCCGACTCCGGCGCCGACGATCGCCAGCCCGGCGAGTCCGACCGCAGGCCGCATCAGCAGCCCGCGCCAGCCTCGCCGCTCACGTCGCGCGGCCGCTTCCTCCCTGCCCCGGGCGCCGCTCAGCTCCGCCTGTTTCGCCTCTGCCTCGTCCCGGACGATCCCGAGCACGCGCTCGCGCAGCTCCGGTGGCGGCTCGACCTGCTCGACCGACTCGCCCAGCACGGCGACAGCGGGGGCCAGGGCCTCCAGTTCCCGCGTGCAGCGCGCGCAGCCCGGCACGTGGGCCTCGATCTCCGCGGCCTTCCGCGGGTCGAGCGCCTCCAGGGAGTAGGCGACCAGATCGTCTCTGTCTGGGTGCTCGCCGGTCACCAGGCCTCCGCCAGGTTCGCGCGGATCTTGTCCATGCCGAGCCGCATCCGGCCCTTCACCGTGCCTAGGGGCTCATTCAGCATCTCCGCGATCTCGGAGTGGCTGAAGCCGCCGAAATAGGCGAGCTCGATGACCTTGGACTGGTCATCGGGAAGGTCCCTGATTGCCCCGCGCACCTCGCGTGCGGTCTCGCGACGAAGGGCCTCGGTGTCGGTGAGCTCCTCCGCAGGGCTCCGCTCGAGCAGCTCCTCGCCGCCAGCCGCCAGCTTTGGAGAGCGCCCCTGCTCCTTGCGCAGCAGGTCGATCGCCCGGTTGCGGACGATGCCGAGAGTCCAGGCCCGGACGCTGCCGCGGGCGCGGTCGAAGCGGGCGCCGCTCCGCCAGATCGAGAGCAGCGCCTCCTGCGTCACGTCCTCGGCAGCCGTCCGGCTGCCGACGATCCGGTAGGCGAGCGAGTAGGCGGCTCCGCCATGCCGGTCGTAGAAGACCTCGAAGGCGAGCGGATCCTGGCGCGCCAGGCGCGGCATCAGGTCCTCGTCGGCGAGGCGCTGGAGCTCGGCGCGAGTCAAGTGCCCGCCTTTCGGTGATCTACTTCGCTGCCTCCCACGAACATGCCTACGAGGTCTGACAGAGATCGGATCACGGCTGCAAGGAGGTAGACGATGGATGACGCAAGTCCCGCCAGGCTGTACTGCCTGCTCGTAGGCGGAGTTTTGGTCATCGCCGGGATCATCGGATTCTTCTACGAGGCCAGCTTCGCAACCGGCGACTCGATCCGGACCGACGACGTGTTCGGCGTCCTCTCGGTCAACGGCTGGCACAACGTGGTGCACATCGCGATCGGGGCATTGCTGTTGGTCTGCGCGGGATCCGCGGCGCGAGGGGCTTCGCTGTTCGTGGGGATCCTCTATATCGCGCTCTGCGTACTCGGGTTCATTGCCACCAGCCACGGCGGGATCACCTTCGTCGCCAAGGACGATGTGCTGCTCAAGCTGGTGCCCGTCAACAACGAGGACAACGTCCTTCACCTGATCCTTGGGATCACCGGCGTGATCGCGTACTTCGCGTCCCGCCCAGCGAGTCGCACGGCGCCGGCGACGTAGCCGGCTAGTCGCGCCGGTTCCGGACCTGGTCTCGGACCTGATCGGCGATATCCGAGACCTGGTCGGCCAGCTCCGAGAAGCGCGATGGCTTCTTGCCTCCTCGGCGGCGCAGCTCGACCAGGACAAGTCCTCCCGCCGCCACGCCGCCGGCGGCGATCGCCGCGGCGGGGCGGACCCAGTTGCGAGGGTCGCGCAGAGAACGGAGCTCGGACTCGGAGAGCTCGTCCGCCCAGGCGGCGAGCTCCTCGGCGGCGGCCTCGGTCACCGCGCTCAGGGTCTCCTCGACCCGGCCCGAGAGCTTCTCGGGGGGCTCGATCGGCCGCAGGGCCGAGCGGAGCAGGTTCTCGACGTCGCCGGGTGTCTCAGCCGCCATTGACGCTCATCTCCTCTTCGAGCTGCTTGATGGCCCGGTGGATCAGGACCTTGGTCGCGCCATCCGATCGGCCGAGCGACCGAGCGATCTCTCGGTTGTCCATGCCGAGCGCGAACCGCATGATCAGGGCGTCGCGGCGATCGTCGGGCAGGTGCTGGAGGTGCTCCATCACGCTCTTCAGCTCCTCCCGCCCCTCGACGATGCGCTCCGTGCCGTGCGGCGCGGCGATCGGCTCCGACTCGTCCAGGACCCGCTGCGGGCGCCGGGCGCGATCGCGGTGATAGTTGGAAGCGAGGTTGTGTGCGATCCGGATGAGCCAAGGGCGAAGCGGGCGGCCGTTCGACTCGCGGCGCGCTCGCTCGAAGTGCCGGTATGCCTGGAGGAAGGCCTGCTCGGTGACGTCCTCGGCGTCGTGGTGATTGCCGACTCGGTAATAGGAGTAGGAATAGACGTCCCGCAGGTGATCGCGGTAGAGCTGCTCGAAGGCGCGATCGAGCTCGGCCTTCGACTCCCTCGGCTCACCGTTGCCAGCGGCGAGTTGCTCCGCATCCGACACACGGCAAGCGTACTGGCGGCCGCCATCATGCCGCCCGCCCTCCGGCCACCGGTTCGCGCCTTGCACGCTCGGCCTGCCTGACCCGGGCCATCCACTCCGCCGGCGAGATCTCGCCGGCGATCAGCCCCGCCAGCCCATCAAGGGCCGAGCAGCCCATGCCGGCGTTGCGGACGGCCTGGGTGATCAGCGGGACCGAGTCGAGCGCCTCCGAGGCCTGGCCGATGATCTCCGGGATCTGCTCGGCCGGGGTCCCGTCCCCGAGCAGCTCACCAGCCCGGCGATTGCGGCTGCCCTCGGCCAGAATCGTCGCCGTCAGATCGCCGACCCCGGCGATACCGGTGAAAGTCTCGTGCTGTGCGCCGCGGGCAAGGGCGTAGGCGACGCACTCGCGCCAGACCTGAGCCGTCGCGATTCCGGCCGCGTTCATTCCCTGCGCCCGGGCGGCGGCGCCCGCCAGCGCGGCCGCGTTCTTGGCCGCACCCGCCACCTCGACTCCGATCAAGTCCTCGGATCGCTCGCAGACGAGTCCCGCCTCGTCGAAGACGCTGCCGAGCTGGTCGCGAAGGTCGGCGTCGCGGCTGCCGAGGACGAGCGCCGCGGTGCCCGAGACGGCCTCCTTGGCATGTGCCGGGCCGCCGAGCGAGGCGACCGCGCGGGCCCGGATCCGCTCGGAGACGTACTCGGAGGCCAGTGCGGCCATCGGGGCCACCATTCCCTTGCTGAGCAGCAGGACCGAAGCGCGCTGGCCGACACGGTCGCCGATCGCACCCACCGCCTGGGGCAGGGCAGCAGAGGGCACGGCCAGGCAGACGAGATCGATGCCGGCGAGCTCGATGTCCGCTGCCCGCTTGACGGTGAGCGAGTCCGGGAGTTGCACGCCGGAGAGGTATTCCTCGTTGCTCCGCGTTTCGTTCATCTGCTCCGCCTTCTCGGAGGTACGGGTTCCGAGTTGGACCTCCAGTCCCCCGCGCGCCAGCAGGACGGCCACCGCCGTGCCCCAACTGCCGGCCCCGATCACGGCGGCCTTGCGAAGCGGTGGCAGGCCGCCGAGCCATTCCCACTGGAGCTCGATCACCGGCCAGATGCGCGCGCCCACCGAGTTGGCGAGCGCCGGCGACGGATCCTCGGTTCGCGGGAAGGTGAGCGCGCGCCCCATGCGGACCTTGACCTTCCTGGGGCGGATCCTCCAGCCGCGACGCACCTGCTCGGTGCCGTGGACCGCGACGGGCAGCACCGCGGCGCCGGTCTCGAGCGCGAGGCGGCCGAAGCCGCGCCTCGGCCTGGCGAGCGACCCGGTCCGGTGGCGGGTCCCCTCGGGAAAGATGCAGACCGCGCCGGCCCGCTCGAGCACAGCGCGGGAGGTGATCAGGGTCTGCTCGTCGGCCTGGCCTCGGCGGACGGGATAGGCGCCGAGCCGGTTCAGGATCCAGCCCTGCCAGCGCTTGTCGAAGAGCTCCATCTTCGCCACGTAATGGAGGGGCCGGTTGAATGGAAGCGAGGCGCCGATCACGAAGGGATCGAGGAAGCTCCGGTGGTTCGCCGCGACGATCAGCGGTCCCTTGACCTTGCCGTGCTCGCGGCCGATGCGCGAGAGCCTGAAGTAGAGGAGGAAGAAGGGAACGAGGATCAGTCGCGCGAGGAAGTAGAGCGGGCGGTTGACGCCGTGCTCGCGCGTGAAGCGGTGGTAGCTGAGCAGCCTCTCCTCGTCCATGCCCAGACCGAAACCCCGCGTCAGCTGGCAGTTACAGGCGGGTTGGGCCCGACCACGGCTACCACGCCGCCTCGAGGATCGCCGCGAGGTCCTCCCGCGCCACCTCACCGGGCGTCATGTGCTCGAGCTCACCGCGCGTCATCGCGACGTCCAGGACCTCGTCGAGGCCCGTCCGATCGGCCCCGAGCTCGCCGAGATGGCGGTGACCGGCCAGATCTGCGATGCGCTCCCCCAGCCCCTCACCGTCCGTCCCGAGCGCGGAGGCGAGCGCCTCGATCTGCTCCGGGGCCCGCGACCGCATCGCCTCCATCGTGTGGGGCAGCAGCGCCGCATAGGTCTCTGCATGGGGAGTGCCAAGCACCCTGACGGCGGTCTGGCCGAGGACGTGATGGAGACCGATGCCGGCTCGGTCGACGGCGATCCCGCAGAGCAGGGAACCCAGGGCGAGCGCGGCGCGGTCGCGCCTGCCCGGGGACTGGTCGAGGGCGCGTGCGATCAGCTCCGCCCCGCGTAATCCCGCCTCTCGCGAGGTCTCGTCCGCGAGCGGCGTGTAGAGCGAGTCCGCTCCGTGCGCCAGAGCGTTCATCGCGCGTCGCCCGGAGCTGTGGCTCCGGCGCGCTCGTCATCTCATCCGTGTAGGCGATCACCAGAGAGGGCCTGACGCCGGTGGCGGCGCCCCGGCCCTCGGGCAGCCGGTGGATCGCGGTCATGGGCGCGCCCGAGAGCGTCGTCGGGATTGCGGCGACCTCGCCGCCGCGAACGGCCGCAACCGCCTTCGCTGAGTCGATCACCCGCCCGCCACCGAGAGCGACGATGCGCTCGCTTCCGACGTCGTCGACGATCGCACCCGATGCTTCCGGCACGCCACCCGGGGCGACGAGGTGGGTCCGCTCGGCCCCCTCGCCGAGGCCCCCGGCGTCCGACAGGGCGCGAGGCGTCGAGAGCAGCTCGAATTCGTCCCACCCCTGCTCGCCGAGGGTTCCGAGCGGATCGGTGATGGGCCCTCCGTAGAGGAGCAGGCGGCGCCGGTCGTCGGCGAACTCGACCCACTCCCCCTGCTTGGGCGGCTTCAGATCGCTGACGGACAAGAGCCCGGAGTGGGACTCGAACCCACAGCCTGCGCCTTACAAGGACGCTGCTCTACCAATTGAGCTATCCGGGCAACTCGTAGTCGCAAGCCCAACGAATTCCTTGCTCCTGACCATTCGCGGTTGGTCGAATCCGTAGCCAGCCGTCCGTCGGACACTCGTCGACCGGGACAGCATAGATCCGGTCGGTGTCGCGGCAATGGACCAGGAATATCTCAACCTGACCCCGGTAGTCGCTCACGAAAGTTGCCTTCGTGTTGGATCTAATGCTCCGAACGGAGAAGCGCACAACCCCATCACGGAGTCTTCCGGTCTTGCATTGGGCCCGCACGAATTCTCCGTCGAGATCCAGGACCAAGTCGTAGCGCTGGTTGGTCCCGAATGGGACCAGCACGCTGTAGCCACGGCGGACCAGTTCAGCGAGGATGGCGGCCTCAGTCCTGAGGCCGACATCGACTGGGTGCGAGCTCTCGGGCGGCGCCGGAATCGGACTCTTGCTGGCCGCTTCCATCCGACGACAACATCCCAATCAAACAGTCACGAGAGATAGGCAGAGTGAACCGACTCCGCGCCGACTTTCCGCGCAAGCCCTTGCACCGGAGAGGTCGAGGACGAGTAGGCGCTTTTTCGTCCAAAGCAGCTACTCGGACAGCCCGGCCGCTTCGAGGCCTTCCTCGCGATTCAGATACAACCGCCCTCCCGTGATCATGCCCTTCTCAACCGCGTAGACGATGGCGTAGCGCATGTCGATCCAACCGTCGGTGCCGCGCAGTTTGCCGCGTTGGCGAAACGTTCCCACGACCTTGTCCCCTCCGGCGTCAAGAATCTTCTCCGCGCTGTAGCTCCAATCGTCATACGACTCGATCCAGGTGGCTCGGATTTCGAGGAACCCGTCGAGATCCACTTGACCATCTCTCCCAAAGGAGTCCGGAAGGTCGCGACATTCAAAAACCGCCTCCGGCGCGAAGAACTCGTACAGCGAGTCAGTGTCCGCAAGCCCCTCGTCGACCTCGACCCATCTGTTGAGCGACCGGTGCACAATCTCGACGTTTTCCTCCGACATGATCTACGCCTACCTCCTCGTCAAGGCCCAGGGACGCCGCAAGCGTGGCCGAGGCCGATTTATTGGAGGTGAGGGTCTCGCCGACCCGTGTTCCGAGCGTGAGGCAGGCGTCATTCCTGCGTGAGAGCTGTAGCTCCCGACACGAAGGGTCTCCGGAGAGCTTTCAACGGTGACATCGGCCACGCGGTATCCCGAAGCGGAGTGCTGCTTTCCGTGCAAAGGGACGGTCTCAGCGGTCGCGACGTTTCGTGGGACTCGAGATCTAACTAGGCGTCTGACCCGTCATCGCCGTAGTCCTGGGGACTGAGGATCTGATCGGCGTCCTCGGCGATGCACTCGGTCATCGCGTCCTCGACGGTGTCGGTCGAGTCCTCACCGTAGGAGTCGATGAAATCGGCGGCGCCGCTCTGGGCGAGCTCGTCCTGGCAATCCGAGCTCGCCGTGCCGAGCGCAGCCGTCACCTGCGGCCTGGTGCGCCTGGCGCAGGCGCGCATCGCGTGCCTGGCGCCGTAGCGCTTGTGGAAGGCCCTCCTCCCGATATCGGCCTTCTCCTGCGCGCACTGCTGCGCGGTCAGGCTCGTGACCTGACCGCCCTGCGATGCCGCGGCGCCGGCCGGCAGTGCGAGCAGCGCGGCCGCGGCGATCCCTCCGATGGCGTACCTGAGCTTCACCTCGGCTGTATCGGCTCGCGCTTCGGATCGCCCGATCCCGAAAACACGGGTTGGTGGACGGACGGTCGGGCATACTGCCGTCGTGGCCAAGATTCGCGACTCCCTCAGCGACCCGAGCGCCACCGCTCAGCGCGGGCGCTGGCTCGCGCGAGGAGCCTGGCTGCTCGCCGCCACCGAGGTGGTCCTCGCGGTGCGCAACCACGTCGCCACCCGGCTGAGCGAAAAGGACCGCGCCCGGATGGTCGAGATCGTCAAGGCCTCGAAGGGGCGTCCCTCGAACCTTTCGGACCGCCAGCGCAAGGAGCTCAAGGGCCTGCTGGATCAGGTTGAGCCGAAGGAGCTGGCGAAGACCGTCGCATCGAGCAGCTTCGCCGGCCGGGCGGCCAAGGGCCTGCGCCGCAAATAGAGCGGCCGCCCCTTTCGGAGCGGCCGCTTGGCTGCCGTGCCGTTGAAGTACCCCTGTTTAAATCTTCACCGCGCGTGAGTCGAGGTGGATGCCCACCTTGCGCTTGACTCGCTGGAGCGCGTTGTCCACGGTCTTCGTGTCGCAATCCAGCTTCTCGCCGATCACCTCGTAGGAGTGCCCGTCGAGATAGAGAGCCAGGACCCGGCTCTCGAGCTCGGAGAGCACGCTGGTCAGGCAGGCGACCAGACTCTCCAGCTCCTCACCCGCGATCACCTGGTTGGCCGGGTCGCGAACGGATGGACCCGGCAGGACCTCCTCGAGGGTGGTCTCCGAGTCGGGCCCCGCGGCGGCCGGCGTCTGGCTGAACGAGACGTACTGGTTCAGCGGGGTGTGCTTGTTGCGCGTCGCCGTCTTCACCGCGGTGATGATCTGACGCGTGATGCAGAGCTCCGCGAAGCCGCGGAAGCTCGCCTCGCGCTCAGGGCGGTAGTCGCGGATCGCCTTGAACAGGCCGAGCATTCCCTCCTGCATCAGGTCGTCGGCGTCGCCACCGAGCAGGAAATAGGACGAAGACTTGACCCGCACGAACCGCCGGTAGCGGCGGACCAACTGGTCATAGGCATCGGTTCGCCCGTTCTTGGCGAGGGCGACCAGAAACTCGTCGTCCGGGCCGGGCCCGGTGTTGCGGGCGCCCTCGGGAATTGCTCTGCTGGGGACGACCGCGTGCTCTTCGGTGCTTGGGGTAGGAACAGCCACAGCAACCTCCTCCATTGGGGGTATCTGTGGCGCCCAGTTCCTCCCCTGAGGCGCCTCGGTCCGGGTGCTTTCCGTCAGGCTCGACCTGAGGTTCACCCTTCTCGCGGAGCAGCCTACTCGCGGTCCACCGAATGTCAACCACCGTTCGGGACCGATGCAATTCGGCTTGCAAGATCCGTGCCTGGAGGGGGTCCAAAGACGGCATCCGTCCGCGAGCGCTGGTAATTCGTGTCCCGCTCGGCGTGCGGCCGAGGCCGTTGAAAGCGAAAGGAAGTGGAGATGGAAGCCAGCGGCAATCGGATCGAGGCCGCCCGTGTGATCGGCGAGGCCTTCTCCACCTACCGGGGCCGGGCCGACACGCTGCTGGGCGGGGCTGTGCTGGTCATCGGCATCACCAGCGCCATCGACCTTCTGCTCGGGCTCAGCGGCCGGTTGTTCCTCGTGCTCGCCGGCGTGATCGTCGGGCTGATCGGCCAGGTGCTCTACACGGGCTACGTGGTGAAGGTGGTGCAGGACCTTCGCGACGGGCGGCTCGATCAGAACATGAGTGAGCTCTTCTCGGCCGCCGCGCCCTACGTAGGCACCTTGATCATCAACGGGATCTTTTATGGCATCGCGGTCGCCTGCGGCTTCTTCCTGTTCATCGTTCCCGGTCTGATCCTGGTGACGATCTGGGCCGTGGTCGCCCCCTCCATCGTCGCGGAGGCCCGCGGCCCGTTCGAGGCGTTCGGGCGGAGCAGGGAACTGGTCCGCGGCAACGGGTGGAACGTCTTCATCACGATCTTGCTGGCGTTCCTGATCGTCGTCGCGGTCTCGATCGCCTTCGCGCTCGTCGGAGCTGCGATTGGGGATGTCGGGCGGGTGATCCTCGGGACGATCGGCAACATCCTGGTCGTACCCGTCGTGGCCCTCGTCGCGAGCATCCTCTTCTTCGACCTGGGCGGCGGCTCGCAAGCGGCCGCCACACCGGAGCCACCGGAGATGCCGGCGGCCTAGCGCCGCTCAGCGACTCAGTCCGGCGTGCACGCCGCGTCGGGAGCCTCTCCCAGCCGGGCGAGGAGGTCCGCGAGCGTCTTCATCTCGTCATCGCTGAGGACCGCAGCGAGCCGGCGGTCGATGTCCTCAACGTGGCCGGGGGCGGCCTCCCTCAGCTTGCCGCGGCCGTCGTCGGTGAGGATCGCGTAGCTCACCCGGGCGTCCGACTTGCACTCGCCCTTCCCGACCAGGCCCTGGTCCTCGAGGCGGTCCAGCAGGCGCGTGATCCCCGATGGGGAGAGCTGCAGCTCGTTCGCCAGATCGATGCGGCGCATGCCCTCATCGCCCGCCCGCGAGAGCAACAGCAGACAGCCGTAGTCGTTGATCGTCAGCCCGTGGCTTGCCACCAGCGAGGCGCTGAGCTCGCGGACGAGCACCGCGTGGGCGTTGAGCAGCCTGCCGAACGCATCGGTTGACGGAAGTGTTTGAGTTTTCAACTGTTGTGTACTCAAGTTTCTCTGCTAAACTGTTTGACAAGTCAAATAAGTGTAGCTCCCAGCAAGGAGACGTTCAATGACAACAGCACAGGCAGAGTCAACCATCCCGACCGGCACCTGGCAATCCGATCCGGTGCATTCGAGCGTCGGATTCGCAGTCAGACACGCAGTCGGCACCTTTCGCGGCTCATTCGGCGAGTTCGAGGCAACGCTCAGCGACCAGGGCGGCGAGGCGAAGCTGACCGGGCGCGTCCCAGTCGAGAGCGTGGAGGTGAAGGAGGAGAACCTCGAGACCCACCTCCTCTCCCCCGAGTTCTTCGACAGGGATCAAACCCCGGAGATCAGCTTCGAGTCCACCCGGATCGCGGCCGAGGACGGCAAGCTCGCCGTTGACGGCGAGCTGTCCGTGAAGGGCACGAGCAAGGCCGTCACGGTCCAGGGCGAGCTCAAGGGCCCGATCCCGGGACCGGACGGCAACGACCGGATCGGCATCGATCTGGAGACCACGGTCGACCGCCACGACTACGGGCTCGACTGGAACATGGACATGCCGGATGGCTCGAAGATGCTCGGCGACGAGGTCACTCTCACCGTCCACCTCGAGCTGGTCCGGGAGGAGGCGTAACCCTCATGAAGGTGCTCGCGATCTCAGGAAGCCTGCGTCGCGACTCCCACAACACCGCGCTCCTGCGGGCGGCGGCCGAGCTGCTGCCGCCGTCCGTGGAGCTCGAGCTCTACGAGGGCCTGAAGCAGGTGGAGCCCTACGACGAGGACGACGACGTCGGAGCTGGGCCCACTGGCGCTCGCCGCTTCCGAGAGGCGATCGAGGCCGCGGACGCGATCTTGATCGCCACCCCGGAATACAACTCGTCCATTCCGGGGCAGCTCAAGAACGCCGTCGACTGGGCCTCACGGCCCAAGGGCGAGAACGCGCTCTGGGGCAAGCCCGTGGCGGTCGTCGGGGCCAGCACGGGGATGTTCGGGGCCCTCTGGGCACAGGCCGAGCTCCGCAAGGTCCTCGGCGCTTCCGGCGCCAGGGTTCTCGAGTTGGAGCTGCCGGTGCCGCACGCCCACCAGGAGGGGTTCACCGGCGACGGGCGCCTCGCGGACTCCGAGATCCGCGGCGGCTACACCGAGATCCTCGACGAGCTGGTCGCGCTGGCCGAGCAGTCCTCGCAGCCGGCGCAGGTCGCTGCCTGATCCAGCGGTAGGGTTGCGCGCCATGGATCGAACCGAGGGCATCGACGCCCCGGACCCCGACGCGATGGCCGCCTTCGCGGGCCGCGCCTCCGAGGGCCCGGTGTACATGCTCAACCTGCTCGAGTTCCTGCCGGACGGCGGGGCCGAGCGCTACGCCGAGTACGGCACGGCAGTGGCACCTCTGCTGGAGAAAGCCGGTGGCAAGCCGGTCTTCGCGGGGAGGCCAGCCGAGCAACTGATCGGCGACGGTTCCTGGGACATGGTGCTGGTCGTCTCCTACCCGACGCGCCAGGCCTTCATCGACATGGTCTCCTCACCCGACTACCAGGAGATCGAGCACCTGCGCAGTGAGTCGCTGCGCCGCTCCGAGCTGCGGGCGATGGACGCGATCGACGCGGCCGAGCTGCCCGGCGGCTAGCCGGCGCGCTGCCGGCGAGCCTCGAAGAGGATCACGGCCGCGGCCACGGAGGCGTTGAGCGATCCCACGCTGCCCGCGACCGGGATCGAGACCAGCTCGTCGCAGGTCTTGGCCACCCGCTGCCTCAGGCCCCTCCCCTCCGAGCCCAGCACGAGCACGGCGCGGCCGGTCCACTCGACGTCGGTGTAGCGCCGCGGGGAATCAGCGTCGGCGCCGTAGATCCAGGCGCTGGCGTCCTTGGCCTCGCCGAGCCAGTCCGCCAGGTTCCTGACCCGCGCCACCGGCAGGTGCTCCACGGCGCCCGCCGAGGCCTTGCACGCGGCCGGGGTAACCGAAGCGGCCCGCCGCTCCGGAATCACGACCCCCGCAGCCCCCGCCACCTCGGCCGCCCTGCAGACGGCGCCGAGGTTGTGCGGGTCCTGGATCTGATCGAGGGCGACCACGAGTCCCTGGCCGTCGTCGTCCTCGAAGAGGCGATCCGGGTCCGCGTAGGGATAGGGATCGACCTCGGCGACGATCCCCTGATGGTCGGCTGAGCCGCAGAGCCGCTCGAGCTCCTCGGCCGGCGTGTCCGGCGCCCGCCAGATCCGGTGCACGCGCCGCCGGCCCCGCTCGGCCTCCTCCACCGGCCGCCGCCCGTAGATCCGCTCCAGATCGGCCACCCTCAGCGGCGCCGCACGAGCCTGGCGCCGCCGGCCTCGTCGCGGGCCTCCCAGCCCATCTCGGCGAGCTGCTCGCGGAGCGAGTCGGCGCGATCGAAGTCCTTTCTCCTACGGGCCTCCTCGCGGTCGTCGAGCAGCCGGAGGGCCTCCGGAGGAGCTCCTTCCTCGTCCCCCAGCAGCGACTCGAGCCCGAGCAAAGGGAGGAGCTCCTCCAGCACCCCGCGGGCACCGGGCAGCTGTCGCTTGTTGCCCTCGTTGACGATCTCGAAGATCGCCGCGAAGGCCTGTGGCGTCTTGAAATCGTCGGCCAGGGCATCCAGGAACGCCCTTCGCTTCTCCGTCAGGAACTCATCCGGCTCGCCGCCGGGGGCGTCTCGCAGGAAGTTCCGGATTCGCTCGACCCCGGCACGCGCCTGCTCGAGTTGCTCATCGGAGAACGCCAGTGGCTGGCGGTAGTGGCCCGAGGCCAGATAGGCGACCACCGTCTCGGCGCCGTAGCGCTCGATCGCCTCGGAGAGCTGAAAGATGTTGCCGACCGACTTCGACATCTTCTCCTCGTCGATCTGCACGAGCCCGTTGTGCATCCAGATCTCGGCGAGGGGAACGCCGCGCGCGGCCTCTGTCTGGGCGATCTCGTTCTCGTGGTGGGGGAAGACGAGGTCGATGCCGCCGCCGTGGATCGCGAAGTCCAGACCGAGCTCCTTCTCCGACATCGCAGAGCACTCGATGTGCCAGCCGGGGCGGCCCTGGCCCCAGGGCGAATCCCACGAGGTGTCCTCCCCCTCCTTGTGTCCCTTCCAGAGGGCGAAGTCGAGTGGGTCCTCCTTGAGCGATGCGGTGCCCGCCTCCTCCCCCTGGTCCATCTGGTCGGCGTCGCGGTTGGAGAGCTTCCCGTAGCCATCGAAGCTCCGGACGCGGAAGTAGACGTCGCCATTCGCCTGGTAGGCATGTCCCGACTCGATCAGGGCCTCGATCAGGGAGACGATCTCGGGGATCGTCCGCGTGGCGAGCGGCTCCGCGTCGGGCCGTCCCAGACCGAGCGCGTCCGTATCGGCCATGTAGGCCGCCGTCATCTCCTCGGCGTACTCCGCGGAGGGCCTGCCGGCCTCCCGCGCCGCGTCGTAGATCTTGTCGTTGACGTCTGTGACGTTGATGACGAGCTTGGCGGCGAGCCCCTGGTGATCGAGGAACCGCTTGAGCAGGGTGAAGACCACGAACGGCCTGGCGTTGCCGATGTGAATCCGTCCGTAGACGGTGGGGCCGCACGCGTAGATCCCGACCTCGCCGCCGTCGCGGGGCTCCAGCTCGCGGGTCTCACCGCTGAGGGTGTCCTGGATGCGAATGTCCGCCACGTCGCGGATGCTATTTGGGGCAGGCCCCCGGGCATCGATTCACGCATATTCCGCGCTGATTCGGAAAATCAGCACAAAACTGGTGAGAGGGAACAACCGTTCGGGACAGTACTCTGGGGCGGCCGTGACTCAGGCACCGCTTGAGCATCAGCGACTTCGTGCTGTGGAGGATGCGTTCGACTCGCTCCCCCAGCGCTACCTCGGGGCCGACCCCGGCTTCAGCGCGACCTGCCGCATCGAGCTCGATGACCTCGGGCTGAGCTGGGCCGTCGAGCTGGACGAGATGGGCTGCACGGTCTCGGCGTCGCCCAGGGGCGAGGCGGACGTGGTCATCGGGACCGACGCGGCCACCTGGCTGGAGCTTCGCGAGGGCCGGCTCTCCGGATTGGACGCCTTCCGCTCGCGCCGCCTCTGGGCGCGCGGCAACCTGGATCTCGCGGTTGCCTTCGAGGGCTTCTTCAGGCTCCCCAACGGCAGGCCGCCGCTCCTGCGGATCCACAAGGTCAAGGCCGGCAAGGCTCAGATCTCGACTCTGACCGCCGGGGACGGGATCGAGACGGTGATCCTGATCCACGGGCTGGGAAGCAACAAGACCAGCTTCTTCGAAACCATCTCCGCTCTGACGCCGGAGTACACGGTCCACGCGATCGACCTGCCCGGCTTCGGGTCGTCCTCCAAGCCGCTGCGGGCGCCCTATGACGCGGCCTGGTTCTCTCGGGCCGTGACCAGGTTCATGGACGCGCAGGGGATCGCTCGTGCGCACCTGGTCGGCAACTCTCTCGGCGGCCGAGTCGCGATCGAGGTGGGCCTGCGGGAGCCGGACCGGATCCGCAGCCTCAGCCTGCTCTGCCCGTCGATGGCTTGGCGCAGGCGAAGGCACTTCGTGCCGGTGGTGAAGCTGCTGCGGCCGGAGCTCGCCGCAATCCCCCACACGTTCGGCAACGCCCTCGTCCGCCAGCAGTTCTGGAGCATGTTCTCTCGGCCGGAGCGCATCCATCCCTCGGCCGCGGATGTGGCGGTCGAGGAGTTCCTGCGCACCTACAGGTCGGTGAACGCGCGCGTCGCGTTCCACGCCGCCGCCCGGCACATCTATCTGGAGGAGCCGACGGGCCCAAAGGGGTTCTACACGCGCCTGAGAGAGCTCGAGCCCCCGGCGCTGTTCGTCTGGGGAGACGAGGATCCGCTCGTCCCGCTCGCCTTCTCGCGCTACGTCCGCGACGCGCTGCCCGACGCCAAGCAGGTCGTGCTCGAGCAGTGCGGACATGTGCCGCAGGTCGAGCATCCCGTGGACGCGAACGCGCTCGTTCACGACTTCATCGGCCACGCGCAGGCCTCCACGGCCGAGCGTGCCGCGAAGCGCCTTGGGCGGGCCGCCCGCCGCCTCCAGGTACGGATCAACTCGGGGAACGGCAAGACCCCGCAGCTGACCACCGACGCGGCCTAGAATCGGAGGGGATGGCAGAAAGTGCTGGAGGCACGGCTGCCCGTGCCCGGGAGAGGGAGAGCCAGAACGGAGCGGACTCAGGCAGCTCACGTGCGGGCGGATTCGGCCGTCCTTCGCTGCTGCGCCGCTTCTTCGGCGAAGTCCAGAACCGGCTCACCGCCGATCTCGACGACCGGGATCCGGACTTCATCCGCGAGAACCTGTCGCTCTCCTGGCTGATCGCGAGCATCTGGTTCCGGGGAGAGGTTCGCGGGATGGAGCGGATCCCGGAGAGCGGTCCGGTGCTGCTCGTCGGAAACCACTCCGGCGGCACGATCACGCCCGACACGATCGTCTTCACGCTCGCCTTCAACACCTACTTCGGGGTCGAGCGAGCCTTCTACCAGCTGGCCCACAACCTGGTCCTGACCTCGCCGGTGGGGCCATACCTGCGTCGGTTCGGCACGGTCGCGGCGTCCCACGAGAACGCCAGGAAAGCCCTCAATGCCGGCGCGGCTGTCCTCGTCTATCCGGGCGGCGACTGGGAGGTGAACCGCCCGACCTGGGAGTCGAACCGGATCGACTTCGCGGGGCGGCGCGGCTTCGTCAGGCTCGCGCTCGACGCAGGTGTGCCGATCGTGCCCGTGGTCTCCGTGGGAGGTCAGGAGACGGCGATCTTCCTCACCCACGGTGAGCGGCTCGCGAAGCTGCTGCGCCTCGACAAGCTCTTCCGGCTGAAGACGCTGCCCGTCAACCTCTCGCTCCCGTGGCTGGTCAACGTGGGCGACTTCCTCGGGCCACCTGCCGCTGCCGGCCAAGATCACGGTGCAGGTGATGGACCCGATCGACCTCCGCGAGCGCTACGGCGCCGATCCGGACCGGGACGCCATCTACGAGGACATCACGTCCTCGATGCAGGATCAGCTCACGGAGCTGGCCGCGGAGCGCAGGCTCCCGGTCGTCGGGTGATCGGCCGATGAGGATCGAGCAGAAGGTCACGGTCGACGCGCCGCGCCATCTGGTCTGGAACTACGTGACCGAGCCGGCCAACTATCCGGTCTTCATGGAGGGCCTGACCCGCTGGGAGGTGGCCGGGGACCTCCACAAGGGCCTCGGCGCCCGCTATCGCATGCTCCTTCGCGTCGGCGCGGCGGATGTCGGCGGCCTGATCGAGATCGTCGAGTGGCAGCCCGAGGGCGATATGGCCTGGAGCTCGGTCACCGGCGTGGACCAGCGGGGACGGTGGCGGCTCCGGGAACTCGGAGATGGCCGCACCCGGGTCACCTTCCGGTTCGCCTACGGCGTCGCCGGAGGGGGACTCGCGGGGCTGATCGCCGAGCGGGTGGCGGCGCCCGCCCTGAGCCGCCGCTTCCAGCACTCTCTGCTGGCCCTGAAGCGGGCGGTCGAGTCGCAGCGGGATTCCGCGACGGTCGCCTAGTAGGTGCGGAGGCGGCGGCCGCCGGCGTACTGGGTGCCGCCGGGCTCGCGGGGGGCCGCAGCGTCGCCAATCCGCGGGGGTGTGGGTTGATCCGCCTGGCCGTCCGGCTCCGCGGGCTCATCCGGAATGGCGCCCGAGAGCGCCTCGGTCCGGGCCCGCTCCATCTTCTCCTGGACCTCCTGCTCGGCCCGGCGGCGTGCCGCCTCGACCCGCTCGTCCGCCTCCCTCTGCAGCTTCACCGCCTCCTGGCTGAGAGTTGCCTCAGCCTCCGCGCGGGCGCGTGCCTCGGCCTCCCGCGCCACCCGGTCGGCCAGCCGGCGCACGCGATCCTCCGACTCGCTCCGGGCCTCATCGGCGGCCTCGCGAATCCGCCGGTCCATCTCTCGCCGCAGGCGCTCGACCTCTGTCTTCTCGCTTTCCGTCGCCGCCTCGGCACGCTCGTCCGCGGCGATCGCACGCTGCTCGGCCTCGTTGAGGCGACGGCGCAGGTCGCTGAGCCGTCCCTCGGCCTCGTTCGCGCGCTCGAGCGCGGCGCTGGCCTCGGCCTCCGTCCCCTCGCGAGCTTCCTTGATCGCCCGCTCCGCGCGCGTGCGCGCCTCCTCCTTGAGCCGTCCGATCGCCTCCTCGGCTTGCCTCTGTGAGGTGTCTCGCTCCCGCTCGGCCGCGTCTGCGCGCGCCTCCGCTCCCTTCGCCGCCTCCTCGAGCTTGACGAGCTGTGCCCTGGTTCGCTGCTGCGCGGCGGTCGCGTGAGCCTGCAGCTCGGCGGTACGGCTCTCCGCGTCCTGGACGTGCTGCTGCGCATCGGCCAGCGAGCTCTGGAGCTCGGCCGAGCGACGTTCGGCGTTCCCCGCGATCTGACCTGCCTTCTTGATCGCCTCACGCGCCTTGGCGGTCATCCGCCCCTCGATCTCCTTCGCGCGTTCGATCGCCGCCTGGGCTTGCGCTCGTGCTTCCTCGGCCGCCGCCTCCGCGACGATCGCGTCGTCTTTGGCCTGGACCTCGCGGTTGCGTAGCTCAGCGATCAGCTCAGATGCCTTGGAGCGGAACCGCTCGGTCGCCGCGCGCGCCTGGTCGATCTCGGCGCGGATCTCGTCGGCGGGCGCTGGCCGCGCGAAGTCGTTCTCCTCCACGTCCCCGATCGGCTCCAGGCTCTCGGTATCGGACAAGCTGCGCGACCTTCCTTGTCGACTCAGTCTGCGGGCTGGTGTTCGGCCAGCTCGCGCTTCAGGACCTTACCCGTCGCGTTACGCGGAAGCACGTCGACGAAGACGATCTCGCGCGGCACCTTGAAGCGCGCCAGATTCGCCTTGACATGGTCCTTGAGCTCATCCTCGCTGATCTCCGAGCCGTCCTCCCTGACGACGAAGGCGCGCAGCCGCTGGCCGAATTGCTCATCCTCGATGCCGATCGCAGCCGCCTCGGAGACGCTCTCATGGTCGGAGAGCAGGTCCTCGATCTCGCGCGGGAAGACGTTCTCGCCGCCGGAGACGATCATCTCGTCGTCGCGGCCGTCGATGAACAGCCTGCCGCCCTCGTCGAAGTGGCCGACGTCACCCGATGAGAGCAGGTCGCCGAGGTGCTCCTTGTCCCCGCCGCCGGTATAGCCCTCGAAGGCCATCTGGTTCCCGATGAAGATCCGGCCCGTCTCCCCCTCGGGCACGTCGTTGCCGTCCTCGTCGACGATTCGGATCACCGTGCCCCTCGGTGGCCGGCCCGCGGTTCCGGGGGCGGCGCGCATGTCCTCGGGCGTCGCGATCGTCGCCCACGCGACCTCCGTCGAGCCGTAGAGGTTGTAGAGGTTGTCGCCGAACTGGTCCATCCACCTGGTCGCGAGCTCGCCGGGGAGGGACGAGCCGCTGGCCGCGGTGACCTCGAGCGCCGAGACGTCGTAGCGGCGCTTGACCTCATCCGGCAGGGCCAGTATCCGCTGCATCATCACCGGCACGACCGCGAGGACGCGGGCGCGGTGCTCCGCGGTCGCCTGCAGCGTGTCCTCCGGATCGAACCTGGACCGCAGGACCATGGTGGCCGCCGTCGGGAGGCTGAGCATGAAGTGGAGGAAGCCCCAAGAGTGGAAGAGCGGCGCCGCGATCATCGCGGTTTCGCCGTAGCGGCGGGGGATCTTGGAGAAGAGCGCCGCCAGCGCGCCCAGACCCTCCGGCTCGCTGCGCTGCGCGCCCTTCGGCGTGCCGGTCGTTCCCGAGGTCAGGATGATGTAGCGCCCGTGCTCGGTCGGGGGATCCAGATCCTCACCGTGCGAGCCGGAGATCAGTTGCTCGAGGGTCGTCCTGTCGGTCCCCTCCTTCTCCTCCCAGGCGACGAAATGCCGAATCCCCTCGCTCACCCCGGAGAGCAGCTCAGTGAACTCCTGGTCGTAGATCAGGGCGGCTGGGTCCTCGCGCTCCATGACGTCCTTGAGCTGCGGGCCGGCGAAGGCCGTGTTGAGGTAGAGCGCGACGGCGCCGAGCTTCGCGCACGCCATCGTCGCCTCGATGAAGTAGCGGTGATTGCGGCACATGATCGCGACGCCATCGCCCTCCTCCACGCCCTCGTCGCGGAGCGCTCGAGCCAGCGCGTTCGAGCGCCGGTGGGTTCGCTCCCAGGTCAGGCTGCCGGCCTCGTCGACGATCGCGACGTGATCGGGCACCGTGATCGCATTCGAGGCCGAGCCGAGAGCCGGGGAAGCACCCAGACGGACGTAGCGTTCGACCACCCGCGCGAGCTTGTCTGGGCGCATCGGTCGGATCAACCCGGCGCCATTGAAGGTCCGCAGGTCGAATGCAGCGTCTCCAAGAGCCGCAGGCAGCCGCGAAGCGATGCCAGCAATCCCCTCTCTCAGCCGGTCCTGCGCCATCTCGAACAAGGTTATTGGTAGGCGCGCTGAATCTCGTCGCCCGTGTCGACCAGGGCCACGGCCATGCAGGCGATCCCCTCGCCCCGGCCGATCGCCCCCATGCCCTCGTTGGTCGATGCCTTGATGCTCACCGGCGCCGAGAGGACGTCGGTCAGCAGCGAGGAGATCTCGGTCTTGTAGGGGGCGAGCTTCGGCTCCTCGCAGATCACCGTCACGTCGACGTTCGCGATGGCGCCCGACATGCGGCCGATCACGATGCGCAGCAGGTCGATCGAGTTCGAGTCGCGCCACTGCTCCTCGGTGTCCGGAAAGAGCTCTCCCACATCCCCGAGCCCGCAGGCACCGAGCAGCGCATCGATCACCGCATGCGTGAGGACGTCACCGTCCGAGTGTCCGGCGAGACCGCGCTCATGGTCGATCTCGACCCCGCCGATCACCAGCCGTTCGCCCTCCACCAGCCGATGGCTGTCGTAGCCGATGCCCACGCGGAGAGGCATCAGCCCGCCTCCTCCCGGTCTGCCAGCTCGCCGGGTTCGAGGCCGGTTCGGCCGATCGGCTCGGTCCGCCGCTGCCGATGGTCGAAGACGCAGAGCCGCTCGACTCCGAGCTGCTCGAAGAAGTGCAGCGCGTCGTCATACGCGAACCCCACCTGGTCAGGGGCGTGCGCGTCGGACGACAGTGCGAATTCCGCCCCCGCCTCCAGGCACATCTCGGCAAGCGCCCGCGCCGGATAGATCTCACCAACCGGCTTGCGGAGCCCCGCTGTCGAGATCTCCACGGCGATCTCGTACTCGGAGACCGCCTCGACGAAGGGCTCGTAGTGGAAGCGAGGGTCACGCTCCGGAGAGGGCCGGTCGGCACCCCAGATCTTGACCAGATCCGGATGGGAGACGATGTCGAACAGGCCGGAGCGGACCAGCTCGGCCTGCCACTCGAAGTAGGTGCTCCACAGCGAGTCCGCGTCGGGGAAGGAGTCCCAGACGTCGTAGCGGCGGTCGTCGACGGCGCCCGCCTCGCCCAGGAAGTGGACGGAACCGACGACGTAGTCGAAGTCGTGGCCATCGAGCAGACTCGCGATCCGATCCTCGGCCCCTCGTATGAAGTCGGCCTCGACCCCAAGGCGCAGCGGCGTCGTCCTCACGAACTCGCAGTAGGCGGCCAGGTCATCCCCAGCCTGGTCGCGCCAGTAGGGATGGCCCCAGAGCTCGAGGGCCTCCTTGAAGCGGTAGATGTGCTCGGAGACACCGAGCTCCTCGATGCCCTGCTCCTCCGCGGCCGCCAGGTAGCGCTCCACGTTCTCCTGGGTGAAGTACTCGGTGGCGTTGCCGACCTCGTCCGGGCGCAGGTGCAGGTGATAGTCGGTGAGCACGGGCCAACGGTACCCATAGGGCCGGCGGGCCGCCGTCTAGAGTCCTGCCGGTGCTCGGCAAGACCGCAATCGTGCTGGCGGCGTTCGCCGTCGGCGTCGGGCTCGCCGAGCTCTTCGGCGCCAAGAACCTGGGCACCGCGCTCGGCGTCGGGCAACTCACCTTCGCGATCGTGCTCGTCTACGTGCTGATCCGCCGCTAGCCCGCAGGCTCAGAACTCGATTTCCGACCCGAGCGTGACCGTCCGCTTGCGGGGCAGCTTGAAGTAGTCGGACGGCTCCGCCGCGATCAGCGCAGTCGCGAGGAAGACCCGTTTTCGCCAGTGGGCCATCCCGGGGCGGTCGCTCGGGATGAGCTGAACCCTGGAGAGATAGAAGGAGGCGTGCCGGGCATCCACCGGGCACTCGACGTCGGTCTTGGCGATCTGGCGAACCAGCTTGGGTACGTCGAACTCCTCCGCATAGCCATGCCTTGCCCGGACGAAGGTGATGCGGTCGTCCTGGAATCCGAGCGCATCGATCTCGAGACGGTCCCGCGGCCTGATCCGGGGGACGGGCATCGTCTCGAGGGAGAGGATCACCACGCTCTCCGGGAGGGAGTGCAGATGGTCCACGCAGGCGCGCATGGAGAGCGGCGCGGTCTCCTTGCCGCGGTTCATGAACACCCCGGTCCCCTCCACGCGCGACACGGGCGGATCGTGCGGCGCGGAGCTCCTTCACGAAGTCCTCAAGCGGACCCTCGACCTTGAAGCGCTCGTCAGTCACGAGCTGGCGTCCCCGGAACCAGGTGGTCATCACGAAGAAGAGGACGAGACCGATTCCCAGCGGCAGGTAAGCGCCGTGGAAGATCTTGGTGAGATTTGCAGCGAAGAACGCGGATCTCGATGGTCAGGAAGAAGGCGGCGCCGAGGAGCGTCACCAGGAGCGGGATCCGCCAGCGGTGCCGGACGATCACGAAGAAGAGGATCGTCGTGCACGGATCGTCCCCGTCACAGCCATCCCGTACGCGAAGGCGAGCTTGGCGGAGGTCTGGAACGCGAGCACGAGCGCGAGAACCGCGACCAGCAGCACCCGGTTGACCACCGGCACGAACACCTGGCCGTATTCGTGCTCGGAGGTGTGGATCACCTGCAGGCGCGGGAGGTAGCCCGAGTTGCGCCGCCTGATGGGCAATCGAGAAGGCGCCTGAGATGACCGCCTGCGAGGCGATCACCGTGGCCATCGTCGCCAGGATCACGAATGGGATCAGGCCGGCATGCGGCATCAGCTTGAAGAACGGCGCGCTGATGTCCTGAGGGTCGCCGAGGATGAGCGCGCCCTGGCCCAGGTAGCTGAGAATGCAGGCGGGGAAGACCAGCAGGAGCCACGCGCGCGTGATCGCTGGCCGGCCGAAGTGGCCCATGTCCGCGTAGAGAGCCTCCACCCCGGTGAACGCCAGCACCACGGTGCTGAGGACGAAGAAGCCGCTCGAGCCGCTGTGGAACAGCATGTCGTAGGCGTAGCTCGGGGAGAGTGCCCGGAGCACCTCGGGGTGCATCGTGATCCCGCGGATCCCGAGCGCGGCGATCGTGATGAACCAGACGACCATCACCGGCCCGAAGAGACGACCGACGGCGCCACTCCCGAACCTCTGCACCATGAAGAGCACGATGATGATCGTCAGCGGTGATCGGGATGACGTAGTAGCCCATCGAGGACGAGATGGTCTTCGTCCCCTCCACGGCGGAGAGCACCGAGATCGCCGGCGTGATCATGCTGTCGCCGAAGAAGAGCGCGGCCCCGAAGACTCCGAGCCCCGCGAGCAGGAATTTCGTCCGTCCCCGCAGCCCGTCGCCGAGCTGGCGGATCTGCGAGATCAGGGCCATGATGCCCCCCTCGCCGTCGTTGTCGGCGCTCATCACCAAGCCGACGTACTTGACGGTGACGATCAGCGTCACCGCCCAGAAGACCAGCGAGACGAAGCCGAAGACATGCTCGGTCGAGGCCTGGATCGGGTGCGGATCGTTCGGGTCGAAGGCGGTCTGAACCGTGTAGATCGGGCTGGTGCCGATGTCGCCGAAGACGATCGCCGAGCGCCGCAACGGTCAGCGCCGCCCGGCCGAGAGCACGCTTGGAATCGGCGCGGTCGGCCATCGATCAGGCGCGCTCGCGCAGCAGCAGCTCGGCGACGCGCAGATCGAACGGCGTCGTGATCTTGAGGTTGTCGGGGGAGGTCGAATGGACGACCACCCGCCCTCCCCTGCGCTCGATCAGCATCGCGTCGTCGCTGGCGCCCGACAGCGAGTCGGGGTCGCTCAGGGCGTCTCGGAGCGCGTCCGCCCGGAAGACCTGCGGCGTCTGCACCGCCCAGAGCCCGGAGCGCTCGAGCGTGCGGTCGACCGATTCCCTCGTCACCCGACCTGCTTGATCGTGTCGGTCACCGGCGTGGCCGCGATCACCGCGGCGGCGTCCTCCTCAGCGGCGAGCTCCTCGACCATGCGCGTCGATCAATCCCGGCGTGACCAGAGGACGAGCGGCGTCATGGACGACGACGAATTCCTCGCTCGCAGAGCGCCAGCGCCTTCGCGACCGACTCCGAGCGATGCTCTCCGCCGGCCACCGCGACGACGCCCTCCGCCGACACCGAGTCATGGTGATCCGGGGGCGCCGCGACAACGATCTCGGCAATCGTGTTCGCGGCGCGGAACGCCTCGAGCGACCACTCGAGCATCGGTCGGCCGGCGAGCTCCACGAAGGCCTTCGGGCCGCCGGCTCCGAGTCTCTGCCCGGAGCCGGCGGCCGCGATCACGGCCGATGCGGAGGGACGCGCCTGGCTAGGCGGTCGCCTTTGCGGCGCCGAAGCGCTCCTCCAGCAGCTCGTCCAAATAGGCCTCCGCGCCGTCCTCGTCCTTGTCGAGGGCGTACATGAACTCCGACGCGAGGATCTTCTTGGCACGTGTGTACATCTGCTTCTCGCCGGTGGAGAGTCCCTTTTCCCACTCTCGGATGGCGAGGTTGCGAACGACCTCAGCGAGCTCGTAGACGTCGCCCGTCTTGATCTTCTCGCGGTTGTGCTTGAACCGGCGGTTCCAATTCTTCGGCATCTCGGAGACGTCGTCTGTCAGGACTCCGATCACCTTCTTGACCTGCTCCTCGTCGATCACGCGCCTCAGTCCGGCGCGTCCGGCGTTCTCGCAGGGGACCATCACCGTCATGTTGTTGTGGATGATGTTGATGGTCAGGTAGTCCCGCTTCTCGCCCATCATGTCCTTCGATTCCTTCTTCAGGACGACGCCTGCCCCGTGGTGCGGGTACACGACGTTGTCGCCGACCTCAAAGTGAATATTCACTGGTGCTTCGAGTTCGAGGTCGGCAACCGACGCCTCGTCTACTACCTCCTCTGTTAGCTCTGGAATTGGTTTCTCCTTTCGTTGAGACGGCCTGACGGGGCCGTCAACTCTGTAAGTACCGGTCGACCGGGTCGACCTCCTGAAGCCTGCGCAGGCCCTCGCGGATGTCCTTCGCGCGACCGGCCCCGACGCCCTCGACCGCCTCGAGGTCGTCGTCGCTCGCGGCGAGGACCTCCTCGAGTCCGCCGAACTCCTGGATGATCCGCTGCACCACCAGCTTCGGGAGGCGCGGGATCCGGCCCAGGACGCGGTAGCCGCGGGGTGACACGGGGAAGTCGAGAGTGGAGACCTTGCGGTCGTAGCCGAGCAGCTCGGCGAGCCGGCCGAAGTCGAGCAGGTCCTGATGCGGCATCCGCGCGATGGAGGCCGTGGTGGTGGCCAGGTTCTCCTCGGTGTCCTCAACCGAGTAGTCGCGGATCAGCGCGGTCTTGTCAGCGGCGACCCCGACCATCGTCTCCTCGAGCTGCATCTCGATCAGGCGACCCTCGGTGCCGAGCTCCACGATGTATCGCTCAACCTCGACGGCCATCCGGGTGACGAGCTCAGCGCGTTGCAGCACCGAGAGCACGTCGTAGAGGACGGAGCCGCCCTCGAACTCGAGCCAGGTCAGCCGGGTGGAGACCGAGTCGAGCCGGGCGCGGTATTTGTCGAGGGTGGCGAGGCCCTGGTTGGCCTTCGCCAAGCACGGCGGGGATGTCCTGAAGGATGTACTTCATCCCTCCCAGGTAGAGGGAGACGACGTCGCGGCGCTCCGAGATGGCGACCACCAGCGCGTCGGTCTGCTTCGAGACGCGCTCCGCGGTCCGGTGCCTCGTGCCCGTCTCCGCGGAGAGGATCGTCGGGTCCGGCATCAGCTGGACGTTGGCGCCGACGATCTTGGTCGCCTGCTCGTTCAGGATGATCGCGCCGTCCATCTTCGCGAGTTGGTAGAGCAGCGCCGGGGTGTAGTCGATGTCGAGGTTGATGCCCCCCGAAAAGAGAAAGGAGACCTCCTCAGGGTCTCCGATCACGATCAGCCCCCCGGTGCGGGAGTGGACGATGTTGTCGATGCCCTCCCGCAGAGCGGTGCCGGGGGCGACGATGTCGAGGGCTCGCAGAAGCCGCGGGTCCTGTCGCGCCTCCAACTCCTGTAACTCGTCACCCGGAATGGAAGACGCCATCAGGGCTGATGGAAGCAGAAAGCAAAGGACGGTGCTTTGCGGGGAAATCCGTGTGGAGAGGTCGGGTTAGCGGTTGTCAAGGGCGGCGGGACCAACCGCCCCGGCGGGCGGGTCCTGTCGCCGAATCTGACCGCGGATCGAGGCATCTCACCGCGGAATCAGATTCGGCGCCACCCGCCCGAGGAGCCGTTACGCGACCCGCTTCAGATCCTTGCGCCGCCCACCGGATAGCGCCGCTTTCAGTGAGCTGACGGAGGCGAGGCCCTTGATTGGTTCGTCGGCTGGTGGTGGGCCGAGCACCGTGCGCAGCCCGAATTTCCTCGCCTCTGCCACTCGGCGGTCCGCGTGGGCTACGTAGCGGATTTCTCCTGTCAGACCGATTTCTCCGAAGCAGGCCAGGGGCTTGCCATCGGTTTCCAGCGGACGGCCCGAGTGGGCCGAGGCGATGGCCATCGCGATCGCCAGGTCGGCTCCGGGCTCGTCGATGCGGACTCCACCGGCGACGTTCACGAACACGTCCGCCGTGCCGAGCGAGACGCCTGCGTGACGGGTGAGGACGGCGAGGACCAGCGCGAGGCGGTTGCGATCGACACCGGTCGCGGTGCGGCGGGGCGGGACGATCTCGGTCGGGGCCACCAGCGCCTGGACCTCGACCAGGAGCGGGCGCGTCCCCTCCATCGAACAAAGGACCACGGAGCCGGGAGCCGGCCGGGCCTCGCCGACGAAGCGCGCGGAGGGATCGACCACCTCGACCAGGCCTCCCTGCTTCATCTCGAAGACGCCGACCTCGCTGGTCGCACCGAAGCGGTTCTTGAGAGCGCGCAGGGTCCTGAAGGTTCTCTCCCGCTCGCCCTCGAAATGAAGCACGCAGTCCACCAGGTGCTCGAGCGCACGAGGGCCGGCAAGAGAGCCCTCCTTGGTCACGTGCCCGATCAGGATCAGCGTGACGTCGAGCCGCTTCGCCGTCTCGAGCAGCGCCAGGGTCGCCTCGCGGATCGCGCCGACGCTTCCCGGAGCCGCATCGGGAATCGCGAGGGTCTGGACCGAGTCGATCACGCAGGCGGAGGGGCGCTCGGACTCGAGCGCCGACAGCACGGACTCGAGGGAGGGCTCGGCGAGCATCGGCACGGAGAGCGCCGCCTCACCGAGCCGCTCCGCGCGGCGCCGTACCTGGGCGGCGGACTCCTCACCCGAGACGTAGAGGACGTCGTTCCCTGCTCCAGCGATGTTCGCCAGCGCCATCCCGGCCAGGGTGCTCTTCCCGATCCCGGGCGCGCCCCCGAGCAGGACCAGGGATCCCGGAACGAGCCCGCCTCCGAGGACACGGTCGAGCTCGGCGATCCCCGTGCCGAGCCGGGCCGAACGCTCGGCCTTCACGTCACGGAGGGGGACCGGCCTCGGAGCGCCGCCTCGCTTCGCTCGCCCGGCGCGACCCGTGCGAGCCGCCGGTGCGCTCGCCTCCTCGAGGGTGTTCCACGCGCCACACCCCGAGCACTGGCCGGTCCAGGTGAGGGCGGCGTGTCCGCACTCCGAGCATCGGTATTGAGAGCCCTTTGCAGCCACGACCTCAGGCTAGGGATGGGTGATGACGCCTCCCGCGCGGTTTGGCACGCATGGCGAGCGAGTTCAACTGAGGTCAAGAAATTCGTCCCGGCGGCCGATGTAGATGCATGCCCTCGAGGGGATGGCTCATCGACGCCTGGAAGCGCAACGGGATCGCGCCCGCGGTGCGTGCTCTCGCGCTGATCACCTTTGCGGGGGCGGCGACCAGCCTCGTCGCGGCGTTGTTCCCGTCGAACCCGGGCGCGCCGGTCGACATGTTCCGCCTCGTGGCGGTACTCGCGTTCGTCTGCTCGGTGCTGCTCTGGTGGCTGGCCGACCGCGTCCCGCGCTGGTTCCTCCACCTCGCCGTGGCCGGCGGGACCCTGGCGATCTCGGTGCTGATCGCACGAGCCGCCACCGGTGTTTCGACGGTCGTCACCGCCACCGACTACATCTGGATGGGCGTCTACGTCTCATTCTTCTTCTCCCGCACCGCCGCGCGGCTCCACCTGGCACTGATCGCCGGCACGTTCGGCGCGGCGCTGCTCGTCAACGACCACAACGTCCCGGTGCAGGCGTTCGTCCTGATGACCGCCTCGATCATCGTGGCCGCCGAGACGATCGGTCGCCAGAGCGACCGGCTGCGCCACGAGGCTCACACGGACTCGCTGACCGGCCTGCTCAACCGCAAGGGGCTCCTGCAGGCCGCGGAGCGGGCCTTCTCTCTTGCCGACCGGACGGGGATACCCCTGACGATCGGTCTGGTCGACCTCGACGACTTCAAGCAGGTGAACGACCGCGATGGCCACGCTGCCGGCGACCGCCTGCTCGTCGACACCGCACGGACCTGGAGCGGGGAGCTTCAGCCCGGCGACATCTTCGCCCGCCTCGGCGGGGACGAGTTCCTCGTGATCCTCGTCGGCTCCGGCGATCAGGAGGCTGCCCGCTTCTTCGAGCGGCTGCTCTTCATCTCACCCGCGCAGTGGAGCCCAGGGGTGATCAAGCGCCGCGAGGGCGAGGACCTGAGCGCCTGCCTGGCAAGGGCGGACAACGCCCTGTACGAGGCGAAGCGCTCCCGCGACGAGTCGCGTCAGCCGCTCCGCCCGCAGCAGCCAAGCGAGCCGAAGTTCCGGCTCGAGCCCACGCTCTGAGCGTCAGCCGGGGCTGTTGGGGAACGGCGCCCCGGCGAAGAAGGCGAACCAGACCAGGAACGCGATCATCGAGACGATGGCGGTGGCGACGAAGAGCCGCTCCACCGGATCGCTCTGATGCTCGCCCGGCTTGTAGGGCGTGTCCCGCATGCTCCGGTTCCAGGGGTCCTGCCGTCCCCTGCCCGGGTGTCCCATCTGGCGCCGCAACAGCCGAGCGCGGACGTAGGAGGCGATCAGCAGCAGCCCGTAGTAGGAGACGAGGATGCCGGTGCCGATGAAGGCTGCGACGGGTCCGTTCACCGCTCCGGTCTTGCCATAGAACTTCGACGCGACGAAGATCCAGAAGAGGGGCACGCCAAAGCCGATCAGCAGGGCGCCGACGAGAGTGAACGCCGTGGAGCCCGTGCCGACGAGAACTTTCCTGATCGCTGTCAGCACAGCAGTCAATGTTGCGATCGATCCCTTGGCGCGTGAGCGCCTCGACTGAGGTTAGCGGGCGGCCTGGGCCGCGAGATGACGCAGATCCCGCTCGGGGTCGATCCCCCACTCGCCCGCAACGGCGGCGAGCTCGGGCGTGACCGGCCAGCGGTCGGGGCGTTCCTCGCCGGAGTGATCCGGAGTCGCCCCCTTGAGCGCCATGCGACCGGAGTTATCGCCGATCTTCCTGATCTTGACGACCTCTCCCTTGGGCAGGTTCTTGTCCGCTGGAAGTGCCGCCAGCTCCGCGCGCTTCTCCTCGATCGGCCGAGCGTCCGGACCGACCTCCTGGATCAACGTCGGGACGACACACTCGACGGCGTCGTGCGCGAGGTTCCACTTGCAAGCCAGCTGCATCGGAGTGAGTCCCGACCATTCCGCGATAGGCCGCAGCCGGTCAAGCTTCGCGCGGCCCTCCTCGATCCAGCCCTCCGGCCGGAAGCCGCGGTGGTCGCCCTGGGGAAGCTCGGTCTCGGGGGTGACGTCGTCCCAGAAGATGCCGCCGTAATCGACCACCCGGGTGATCACCCGGACGTCGTGGCGTGCGGCGGCGTCGAGGCAGAGCTCTCCCGGCCAGGGCTCGAGCGGATTGAGGATGATCATCGCCCAGTCGATCGCGTCGCCGAAGCGCTCGAAGCAGCGGATCAGGTCAAGGGTGAATCCGTTGGCCGGCCCCGGCGCGATCCCGATCGCGTCGGCGATCCCAGCTTCGCGGAGTGACGCCATCCCCTCCCAGACCGCCTCGCTCTCGTACCCGGTGCGATCGGGGTTGTGCAGGAGCAGCAGGTCGAAGCGGTCCTGCCCCAGCCGCTCGAGGCTGCGCTCTGCGGCCATCCGGAGGTAGCCCACGTACTCGCCCTCGGTTCGCAGAGACGAGTCGGTGAAACGCGGGAAACCCTTGGGCCCCTGGCGCTCCCCCTCATAGAAGTCGTGGCCCACCGCCCCGACGAGGGAATAGGTGTCGCGGGCGACGCCATGCAGCGCCCGGCCGAGCAGGGAGTCGGCCTCGCCCGCTCCGTACGCGTCGGCGGTCAGGACGGTGTCGATTCCCTCATCAGGACGCAGCAGACCCTCGAGCCGCTCTGGCTCGATCGCTTGGCCGAAGCGCAGGTAGCGCCCACCGCTCCACGTACCGATCGCCTTGTTACTTGGAGGCTTCGTCGCCTGAGGATTCAGGATCGCCCGCGTCCGCGTCCGCGTCGTCGTCGCCGTCGCTCTTCTTGGAGGCGGCGCCGACGCCGACCTTCTCGGGCTCGGCCTTCTTCGCCGGCTTCTTGCGCGGCTTGACGATCTTCAGCTTGAGCGGGTGGTCCTGTTCGTCGCCCTTGGCGTCGCGCTCGACCTGGACGGTCGAACCAGGGGTCATGGAGCCGGCCTTCAGAACCTCATCGGCCAGCGGGTCCTCGATGTAGCGCTGGATCGCCCGGCGCAGCGGGCGTGCGCCCATCGCCGGATCCCAGCCCTTGTCGACCAGCAGCTCCTTGGCGCCCGTCGAGAGGTCGAGCTGCAGCTCGTGCTCGGCCACCTGCGTCCGGACGCGGTCGATCATCAGGTCGACGATCTCCATGATCTCGTCCTTTGCGAGCTTGTGGAAGACGATCACCTCGTCGATCCGGTTCAGGAACTCCGGCCGGAAGACCTTCTTCAGATCGCCCATGATCCGCGACTTCATGTCCTCGTAGGTGACGCCGGTCTCGTCGGAGATGGCAAAGCCCAGCGGGGTGTTGCGGGCGATGTCCTGGGCCCCGATGTTCGAGGTCATGATCACGATCGAGTTGCGGAAGTCCACCGTCCGCCCCTGGGCGTCGGTGAGCCTGCCGTCCTCGAGGATCTGCAGGAGGATGTTGAAGACGTCGGGGTGGGCCTTCTCGATTTCGTCGAGCAGGAGCACCGAGTAGGGCTTGCGCCGCACGGCCTCGGTGAGCTGGCCGCCCTCGTCGTAGCCGATGTAGCCCGGGGGCGAGCCGACCAGGCGCGAGACGGCGTGCTTCTCCATGTACTCGGACATGTCGATCCGGACCATCGCCTCCTCGTCGCCGAAGAGGAACTCGGCGAGCGTGCGCGCGAGCTCGGTCTTGCCGACGCCTGAGGGGCCGAGGAAGATGAACGACCCGGCGGGGCGCTTCGGGTCCTTGATGCCGGCGCGGGAGCGACGGATCGCCTTGGAGACGGCGGTGATCGCCGGCTCCTGGCCGATGACGCGCTTGTGCAGCTCATCCTCCATGCGGACGAGCTTCTTCGACTCGGCCTCGGTGAGCTTGAAGACGGGGATTCCGGTCCACATGGCGACGATGTCGGCGATCTCCTCCTCGCCGACCTCCGGGCGCTCTCCACCCTCACCGGAAGTCCACTCGTGCTCGAGCTCCTTCTTCTTGTTGGTGAGGCGGCGCTCCTGGTCGCGCAGGTTGGCGGCCTTCTCGAACTCCTGGGCGTCGATCGAGGCCTCCTTCTCGCGGCGCGTCGTCTCGATCTCCTCTTCGAGATCGCGGTAGACGGGCGGCTGCGTCATCGACTTGATGCGCATGCGGGAGGCGGCCTCGTCGACCAGGTCGATGGCCTTGTCCGGCAGGAAGCGGTCGGAGATGTAGCGGTCGGCGAGCTCCGCGGCTGCCTCGAGCGCCTCGTCGGTGATCTTCACCCGGTGGTGCTGCTCGTAGCGCTCGCGCAGACCCTCGAGGATCTTCACGGTCTCCTCGGTGGACGGCTGCTCGACCTTGATCTGCTGGAAGCGGCGCTCCAGAGCGGAGTCGCGCTCGAGGTACTTGCGGTACTCGTCGAGAGTGGTCGCGCCGATGGTCTGCAGCTCGCCGCGGGCCAGGGCCGGCTTCAGGATCGAGGCCGCGTCGATCGCGCCCTCGGCGGCGCCGGCGCCGACCAGGTTGTGCAGCTCGTCGATGAAGAGAATGATGTCGCCGCGCTGGGTGATCTCCTTCATCACCTTCTTGAGGCGCTCCTCGAACTCTCCGCGGTACTTGGAGCCCGCGACCAGGGCCGCCAGGTCAAGCGTGTAGATCTGCTTGTTCTTGAGCAGCTCGGGGACCTCGCCGTTGGTGATGCGCGCGGCCAGACCCTCGACGACGGCCGTCTTGCCGACGCCCGGTTCGCCCAGCAGCACCGGGTTGTTCTTGGTGCGCCGGGAGAGGATCTGCATGATCCGCTCGATCTCGATCTCGCGGCCGATGACGGGGTCGAGCTTGCCCTCGGCCGCCAGCTTGGTCAGGTTGCGGCCGAACTGGTCGAGCAGCTTCGAGGACTTCTTGCCCTCGCCCGTGCCCGCGCCGGCGCCCTGGCGGCGGCCGCCGGGACCGGAGAGCATCCGGATGACCTCGTTGCGGATCTTCTCGGAGTCGGCGTCGAAGTCGAGCAGGATGCGCGCGGCGACGCCCTCGTTCTCGCGAACCAGGCCGAGCAGGATGTGCTCGGTGCCGATGTAGTTGTGGCCCAGGCTCAGCGCCTCGCGGAGGGCGAGCTCGAGGACCTTCTTGGCGCGCGGCGTGAACGGGATCTGGCCGGCGGTGACCTCTTCACCGGAGCCGACGATCCGCACGACCTGCGAGCGGACGCGCTCGACGGTGATGTCGAGGGACTCGAGCACCCGTGCTGCCAGGCCCTCCTCCTCACGGAGCAGGCCGAGCAGGATGTGCTCGGTGCCGATGTAGTTGTGCTTGAGAGTCCGCGCCTCCTCCTGGGCGAGGACGACTACCTGGCGGGCTCTCTCTGTGAATCTCTCGAACATTCAGTCACTCTCTGGTCTATCAAGCAGTCCGGTTGGTCTTACGTTGCGGTAGCTGAGTTGGATCTGGATTAAGACGTATGGGTCAGGGTCAGGGGACGCAGACTTACCGGGGGTCCTATCCGTATCGGCTCCTGGCTGCCGATTCCTTGATCTGACCTCCGGTTCTGTCGGGGACGGCGAAGCCAAAGTATAGCCACGGGGTGTGCCCGGCCAGGCACCTCCCAGGCACGGTGGTCGAAGACCCTGCAAGGTGCGGGAAGGAAAGCCCGCTCCGCCCGCCCGCAAGCGCCTCGCGCCGCATTCCGGATCGGTAGCTTGCCGCCCGTGGGTGCCCTCGACCAGCTCCGGCCTGCGAACGGACAGGATGGGCTCGTCGAGCGCGTCCGCTCCAACCCCCGCTGGACCATCGCCGTCGCCATCGCCGCGGTGCTGCTCCTCGCCTGGATCGCCTGGGCGATCTACGTGACGAGCTCGAAGGGCGCCACCGCCGGGCTCGGCGTGGTGCTCGCCTGGCCCGCGATCCTCGTCGCGCTCGCCCTGATCTCCCTGCCCTTCATCGGCGTCTACCTGCTGATCCGCGGGCTCTCGGAGGGGGATGGCTCGAGGGCGGAGGCCGACGCGGAGGCGCCCGCCGAGGAGGATGACTCCGAGGAGGTGGGCACCGGGGACGAGGAATCCGAGGAAGAAGAGGGCGACGAAGAAGACGGCGATGAAGAGGATGGCGGCGGCGAGGAAACCGTGGACGCGAAAGCCGAGAAGGCCAGCGACTGAGGTTTGGTGAGTTACCCACCCCCGTGGGTGGGTAACTCACCAACGCCCGGGATATCGCCCCTTCATCGCCGGTTGTTGCCCCGGGGAGCTAGGTCCGCATCGCGGGGAAGAGCACGACCTCGCGCAGCGACTTCGCGCCGGTCAGGATCATCACCAGGCGGTCGATGCCCAGGCCGGCGCCGCCCGTGGGTGGCATTCCCTGCTCGAGGGACTCGATGAACGTCTCGTCGTACGGCTGGGTCTCCTCATCGCCGCGCGCCGTCTCCTCGGCCTGGGCCTCGAAGCGGCGGCGCTGCTCGTCCGGATCGTTGAGCTCGGTGAACGAGTTGGAAATCTCGATCCCGCCGACGAACGCCTCCCAGCGCTCGACCAACCCCTCCTCGGTGCGATGGCGCTTGGCGAACGGTGAGAGCTCGACCGGGTAGTCCACGATGAAGGTCGGCTGGATCAGCTTCGGCTCGACCTGTTTCGAGAGCAGGCCATCGACCAGCTTGCCCCAGCCCTCCTCGGGATCCGGCTCGGATCCCATCGCCTTCGCCAGCTCCTCGCGCGAGGGATGCTCCAAGACGTCGATTCCGGTCTCCTCCCTGATCGCGTCGCGGAGGGTGACGCGGCGCCACGGCGGCGAGAGGTCGATCGTCTCCCCCTCGCGCTCGATCTGGGTCGTGCCCAGGACCGACTCCGCCACCGCCGAGACCAGCCCCTCGAGCTCGGTCGCGGTGTCGTTGTAGTCGGCGTACGCCTCGTACCACTCGAGCATCGTGAACTCGGGGTTGTGCTTGTGGGAGATGCCCTCGTTGCGGAAGTCCTTGCCGAGCTCGTAGACCTTCTCGATTCCCCCCACCACCAGGCGCTTCAGGTAGAGCTCCGTAGCGATCCGGAGATAGAGGTCGCGGTCGAGAGCGTTGTGGTGCGTCGTGAAGGGACGGGCGAGCGCGCCTCCGTAGAGGGGCTGAAGAACCGGCGTCTCGACCTCGACGAAGTCCCGGCTATCGAACCAGCGCCTCACCTCGGCGATGGTGCGGGCGCGCTTCAGGAAGAGCTCCCGGCTCTCCTCGTTTGCCATCAGGTCGAGCTCGCGGCGGCGGTAACGGGTCTCCACGTCCTCGAGCCCGTGGAACTTCTCGGGCGGCGGCCGGAGGCTCTTCGAGAGCAGCTCCCAGGCATCGGCGCGGATGGACAGCTCGCCCCGCTTCGACGCGAAGACGGTTCCCTCGATGCCGACGATGTCGCCGATGTCGAGGGCCAGCAGGCCCTCGTAGGCCTCGCTCAGCTCGTCCACCCGGGCCTGCACCTGGATCTGGCCCGTGCCGTCCTTCAGGTCGAGGAACGCTGCCTTGCCGTGACCGCGGCGGGCCGTGATCCGGCCGGCGATCCGGTAGCGGTCGCTGGTCTCCTCGCCCGCCTCGATGTTTGCGTGCGACTCGCGGACTGCCGCTATCTCCGTGCGGTCCGGGAAGCCGTGCGGGTAGGGCTCGATGCCCGCCTCGCGGAGGCGCTCGAGCTTCGCCCGCCGGTCGGCGAGCAGCTCGGACTGCGGCCGCTCTTCTTCGTTCACGACGCGGAGCCTAGTCCGCGTTACGCAGTTTCGATCTTGGTGACCTTGAGCTTCTTCTTCGGGCCGCGCGGCGTCTCGACCGTCACGACCTCGTTCTTCTTCGAGCCGACGAGAGCCTTGCCGATCGGCGACTCGTTGGAAAGCTTGTGTTCGATCGGGTTGGCCTCGGCTGAGCCGACGATCTGGAACTTCTGCGACTTCCCCGACTTCTGGTCCTTGACGTGAACGACCGCACCGACGCCGACCTTCTCGGTGTCGATGTGCTTCTTGTCGATGACCGCGGCCCGGCGAAGCCTGTCCTGGAGCGCGGCGATCCGCTGCTCGAGCATCGCCTGCTCGTTCTTGGCGTCGTCGTACTCGGAGTTCTCAGCGATGTCGCCGAACTCCCGCGCCTGCTTGATGCGTTCTGCAACCTCGCGGCGCTTGTCGTTCTCCAGGTAGGTGAGCTCTTCCTTGAGCTTTTCGAGCCCCTCCGGGGTGATCAGTGTCTCGCGCGCCAACTCTCCTCGATTCCGTCTGTGATGGTTTATCCCGCCGCCTGACAATCCCCTGCTATACGGCGAAAAATGAGCCCGCACCGACGTGATCGGAATCACGAGGGTCCGGGCGAAGCGCGACAGTATAGCGCCGGTGTTTCGGCGGGTCGAGAGGCCCGGTCAGGCGGCCAACGCCGCTTGCAGGGCGGTTGCGACCCGGCTCGGATCCTCGATCTGGGTGTAGTGGCCGAGATCCTCGAATCGCGTCACAGGGGCGCTCGGGCGCAACGCGATCACGGCGTCCAGGACAGCCTCGGTGGCGACCGGGTCGATCATGCCCCAGGCGAGCGACAGCGGCTTCTCCCAGTCCCGCAGCGCACCGTGCCAGCGGTCGGCGTGCTTGAAGCGCTCCTCCATGTAGGCGATCGTCTTGTGGTTCAGGGTCCGCCCGCCGCCCGCGCAGATCAGCTCCCATTGATCCTCCGCCTCGTCTGCGGTGAGCGGGTGCGCGGGCGAGAAGATCGAGCCGAACTGCTGGCGGAAGAAGCGCTCGGAGGAGAGCCGGGAGAACAGGGGCCCGACGGCGCTCCGCAGGATCCGCTGGCCGAGCGTCGGGCTGGCCGCGTCCTGAATCATCGACCCGTTGAGGAGCAGCCCGCCTCTGAGATCCATCTCGAGGGCGCCCTCGAGGTCCCGAGCCATCAGCTCGTTCGCGACCGACGTCCCCATGTCGTGGGCGAGGAAGAAGACCTCTCGCGTCCCCTCGCGGCGCCGGACCATCTCCTCCACCATGTCGGCCTGCCAATGCAGGGTGTAGCTGTGGTCCCGCGGCTTCTCGGACAGCCCGAAGCCGAGGAAGTCCGGGGCCAGAACGGCGCGGCCGCTCTCGCGTTCGAGCAGCAGCCTCCAGTCATAGGAGCTGGAGGGGAAGCCATGCAGGAGAAGCAGCAGCGGGCCGTCCCCGTCCTGCTCGTAGACGTGGATCCGCCGATCCCGGAACTCCTTCTCTGAGCCGCGATCCCGCCAGGCCTGAACTCGCTCGTTCATCGGCTCAGGCGGCCGCCACGACCGGCGCTGAAAGCCCCCTCACGAGAGCGCGTGCCTGGTCGAGATCTGCGCTCGCCTGGAATGCAGCGGTCGTCCCCTTGTCGGCGTCGAGCCGCTCCAGGTACCAGGGGTAGAACTTCCGCAGGTAACGGGCCGCCCGGTCGCCGCCGAGGTGCTCCTCCGCCCGATCCATCACCCAGAGCAGCTCGGCGACGATCTCGTCGCGCTCGGGGGGCGCGTTGCGAGCGCCGGTGAGCTCCTCGAAGATCCACGGATTGCCGAGTGATCCCCGGGCGACCATCACCGCGTCTGCGCCGGAGGCCGCGTAGGCGCGCCGGGCGGCGTCGGCGCTGTCGAGGCCGCCGGAGATGATCACCGGGATGTCGATCCGCTCGACCAGCTCGCGCGCCAGGGCGTAGTCGGGCTGCCCCCTGTGCTGGGTCGACGCGGCGCGCGGATGGAAGCCGACGGCGGCGACTCCCGCATCCTCGGCCAGCCGTACGGCGAGGTCGAAGCCCTCCCGCCCGCCGCGAGCCAGACCCGAGCGAACCTTGACGGTCACCGGGATGCCGCCGCCATCGCGCGCGGCGATGGCGATCGCAACGGCGAGAGCTGGATCGCCGAGCAGGGCCGCCCCCGCGCCGGTCTTGCAGACCTTCTTCACCGGACAGCCCATGTTGATGTCGATCAGGTCCGCACCCGCCTCCGCGACCATCCCGGCGGCCGAGCGCATCACGTCCGGGTCCTGCCCGAAGAGCTGGACGGAGACGGGGTGCTCGTCGGGATGGAGGCGCAGGAGCTCGGTCAGGGTGCGCTCGTTCCGGTAGTGGAGCCCGAAGCTCGAGACCATCTCCGAGACCGCCAGGCCGGCGCCGTGGCGGCGCGCCTGCAGGCGGACGAACCAGTTCCCGATCCCGGCGAGGGGGGCGAGCAGCACACGGTTGGCGATCTCGACGTCGCCGATGCGGAAGGGAGATGTGAGCGGCGGTTGCATCCCGACAAGGGTATGCGGCAAGGAGAGCACCCGGGGGCGGCGAATAACCGGACCTGTGCTTTCCCTTGCGCTCGCATTCCGCTCGCTGCGGCGGGCCATGGCCGCCGTCCTGCGTGATCCCGAGACCAGGGCGCTGCCCGTGGTCGCGGGTGTGCTGCTACTCACCGGGACGATCTTCTACTGGCGAACCGAGGACTGGACCATCATCCAAGCCCTGTACTTCTCGGTCGTGACGCTGACGACGGTTGGCTACGGAGACCTCCATCCCACAAGCGCGGGGACGCAGATCTTCACGATCATCTACATCCTCACCGGCCTCGGAGTGTTCGTCGCGCTGCTGGCTTCGGTCGCCGAGAAATACATCGAGCAGAAGTCCGAGGGCGGAGGCGCGAGGGAGCGATTGCGGTCACGCCGTCACCGCGACCGGCCAGCCGAGGACACCGGACCGCAGTAGAGCTCGCACGTCGAGGCGGTGAAGCTGTGCGGCCGCTAGGCGTTGCGCTCGTAGATCAGGCGCAGACCCGTGAGGGTCAGAAGCGGATCGACCTCGTCGATCGTCTCGCAGTGCGGCGCGATCGTGGTGGCGAGCCCGCCGGTCGCGATGAAGGTCGCATCCTCGCCGAGCGCCTCTGAGAGACGCCGGTCGATCCCGTCGACCAGCCCGGCGAACCCGTAGGCGAACCCCGCCTGGATGGCGGCGGTGGTGTGCTTGCCGATCGCGCCCTCCGGGGCCGAGAGGTCGATCCGCGGCAGCTTGGCCGTACGGGAGGTGAGGGCCTCCATCGAGATCTCCACACCCGGTCCGATCACGCCGCCGAGGTACTCGCCGGCGCCGGAGACGACGTCGAAGTTCGTCGAGGTCCCGAAGTCGACCGCCACACAGGCGCCGCCGACCTTGGCGTGCGCGGCCACCGCATTCACGAGGCGGTCAGCGCCAAGCTCGTGCGGGTTGTCGACGAGGATCGGCATCCCGGTCTTCACGCTTGGCCCGACGAGCATGCACGGACTGCCCATGTGCCGCTCGGTGAGGGCCTCGTACTCCGGACCGAGCTGGGGGACCACCGTGGAGACGATCGCGCCGTCCAGGGACCCGAAGTCGAGGCCGTCCAGCGCCAGCAGGTGCGAGATCGTCGCGGCGAGCTCATCGGCGGTGGCGCTCGGAACGGTGCCGAGGCGCCAGTCGCGCCGGAGTTCCTTCCCGTCGAAGGCACCGATGTGGGTCTGGGTATTCCCGACGTCGACCGCGAGCAGCATGAGCGGGATTAAACAGACCCCAATAGGATCCGCCGCAATGACTGAGGCAAAGCTCTACGTGATCCCCGGCTCGCATCCCTCGCGCTCCGCGATGCTGATGCTCGACCGCAAGGGAATCCCCTACAAGCGGGTCGACCTGATGCCCGTCATTTCCAAGGGAGTGCTGCGGGCCATGCGGTTCCCGGGGAACACGGTGCCGGCGCTGAAGCTCGACGGCACCCGGATCCAGGGATCCCAGAAGATCGCGCGCGAGCTCGACCGGATCAAGCCGGATCCGCCTCTCCTTCCCTCGGACCCCGGGCAGCGGGCGAAGGTCGAGGAGGCTGAGGCCTGGGGCGACACCTTTCAGCGCAGGCCGCGCCAGCTGAGCTGGTGGGCCTTCAAGCGGGATCGCGCCCCGATGGCGAGCTACTCGGAGGGAGCGCGCCTGGGGGTGCCGGTCGGCCTGGCCGTCAAGACCGGCGGGCCGCTCGTCGCTGCGGCAGCTCGCTTGAACGAAGCGACCGATCAGAACGTGCGGGCAGACCTCGCGGCCCTGCCCGCGGATCTCGACCGGATCGACCAGTGGATCAAGGACGGCGTGATCGGAGGCGATGAGCCGAATGCGGCCGACTTCCAGATCGCTCCGACCATCCGGCTGGCGATGAGCTTCGACGATCTGCGGCCGGCCATCGAGTCCCGTCCCGCGGGCGAGCTCGCACTGCGGATCGTTCCTGACTTCCCCGGCCGGACGCCGCCGGTGTTCCCGGCGGAGTGGCTCGCCGGCCTTCGCGCCTAGGAGAGCGGCGAACCGACGCGGTTGACCCGCTGCCCCGGCCCGAGGTCCTCGAGCGCCTCTCGAAGAGCGGTGCCATCCGGCAGGGCGAGCTCGGGGTCTAGCTCGAGCAGCGGCTCGAGCACGAACCGGCGCGACGTCACCTCCGGATGAGGAAGCGTGAGCCGATCGCTGACGAGCTCGACGTCGCCGAGCAGGAGCACGTCCACGTCGATCGGCCGCGGACCGTGGCGCGGGCCGCCGAAGTCACGGCCGGCCTCCGCCTCGATCTCCTTGCAGAGCTCGAGCAGCGGCTCGGGCTCAAGGCCCGTCCGGATCCGGGTCGCGGCGTTGAGGAAGTCCGGTTGGTCGTGGATCTCCCCCACGGGCTCCGTCTCATAGGGCGATGAGACGGCCTCGATCGTCACGCCCCGCGCCCTGAGGCCCGCTATCGCCGAACGCAGCTGTGCCTCACGGTCGCCGACGTTGGAGCCGAGGCCGAGATATCCGATTCTCATCTCTCCGGTCGCGCTGTCGCGCGCCCTCGCGCTAGTTGTCCTCGTCCTCGGGCTCGCGGTCGAGCGCCTTCTCGAGCGTCACCTCGACCCCAGCCTCCTGCACGACGTACGGCAGCGGCGGCTCGGGCTTGGCGGCGCGAACGCGGACGGATTCGCAGTCGAAGCGCTCCATCAGGCGGCCGGCCACGACCTGACAGACGCGCTCGAGCGTGCGGTAGCTCTTCTCGGTCGCGGCCAGGGCCACGATGTCGCAGACCTCCGAGTAGTCGACCGTGTCGTCGACGCGGTCGGTCAGGACGGCGTCGCAGTCGGGCACGTCGATGGTCAGGTCGAATTCGAGCCGCTGGCCCACCTCCTGCTCGGCGTCGGTGACCCCGTGATGCGTATATATGGAGAGGCCGCGGATCTCGACCTCGACCGAAGGCTGGGCGTCGTGCTCGTGCTCGTCCACGCTCGCCAAAGTAGCGGGTCGTGAAAAGCTGTCGCGCGTGATCGCCTCCAGTGAGCTTCAGCACCGGTTCGCGGACCTGGCCGAGTGCCGAATGCACTACGTGACCCGCGGTGAGGGCGATCCGATCCTCTTCCTGCACGGCTTCCCGCAGTTCTGGTTCCTCTGGCGTCGCCAGCTAGCCGACCTCGGCAACGACCACGGGGTGTACGCACCCGACATGCGCGGCTTCAACCTCTCCTGCCGTCCGGAGGAGGTCGAGGCCTACCGGATGCGGCATCTGCTTGCCGACGTCCGCGAGCTGATCGAGCAGCTCGAACTCGCTCCTCTGACCCTCGTCGGGCACGACTGGGGCGGCATCGTCTCCTGGGCGTTTGCCCTCAAGTACCCCGAGATGCTCGAGCGCCTCGTGATCATCGACGGCGCCCCACCGTTCACCTGGAATCGCGATCTGCGCGAGAGCCCCAAGCAGCGCCAGGCGGTCAACTACATGCTCGAGTTCTCGAAGCCCTCACCCGGGCCCGAGGACATGCTCTCGGCAAACGACTTCTCGCTGATGGACGATCTGCTGATTCGGATCGGCGGGCGCGGAGCTCAGCTCTCCGACGATGAGCGCGCCGCCTACCACGAGGCCTGGTCGCAGCCGGGCGCGCTGCGCGGCGGGCTCAACTACTACCGGGCGGCCGGCATGGGGGAGCAGGTCGCGGCGGCCGGGGCGCCGGAGGAATACGAGAGCAAGATCGCCTCGCAGACCGTGCAGGTCCCGACGCTGGTCATCTGGGGCGAGAACGACGCCGCGCTCCTCCCCTCCCTCACCCGCGGCCTGAGCGAGTGGGTCCCGGACCTTCGCGTCGAGATCGTGCCGGACGCCGGCCACTGGGTGCCGTTCGAGCGGCCCGAGGAGGTCAACCGGCTGATTCGCGAGTTCGTGGACTGACGATCGCGTCGGCTGCGGCGAGCGCCTGAACCATCGGTGCCACGTCGTGGACGCGCAGCATGCGTGCGCCGTTCGCGTAGGCGATCACGTTCGAGGCGATCGTCCCGCCGAGCCGCTCGTCCACCTCGGCGCCGGTGAGCTTGCCGATGAAGCTCTTGCGCGATGAGCCGAAGGCGATCGGCCGCCCCAGCTCCGCGAATTCGCCGAGCCGCCGGTGCAGCTCGAGGTTGTGCTCGACCGTCTTTCCGAAGCCGATCCCAGGATCGACCCAGATGCGCGTCTCGTCGATCCCCTGGGAGACCGCGAACTCGATCCGCCCGGAGAGAAAGGCCTTGATGTCGTCGACGACGTCGTCGTAGGTCGGGTTCTCCTGCATCGTCCGCGGCTCTCCCAGCATGTGCATGAGCACGACCTCGCAGCCGGCCTCGGCACACACGACCGCGAGCTCCGGGTCGGCGCGCAGAGCGGTGACGTCATTGACCATCGTTGCGCCCGCCCGCAGAGCGGCCTCCGCGACGACCGCCTTGGAGGTGTCAATCGAAATCGGGATCTCCTCGGGAGCGAGCGCCTCGATGACCGGCTGGACGCGCAGCAGCTCCTCGCCGGCGTCGACGGCGTGCGCACCCGGACGGGTCGACTCCCCGCCGATGTCGAGGATGTCCGCGCCCTCGCCCGCCAGCTCGCGCCCGTGCGCGATCGCTCGCTCGGGGTCGAGAAACTCCCCGCCGTCCGAGAACGAGTCGGGAGTCACGTTGACGATCCCCATGACCTTCGCCCGTTCCACGTTCGCCCCTTATTGCGCCCGGATCAGCTGGCCGCCGGGCGTCAGCTCGACGAAATGGTGGGTCTGCCCGTCGCGATAGCTCTGGCACTGATTGGCGGGCTGATCGTCAACTGCCTGCCTCGGATCGTGCGAGACGTCGACGACCCAATCGGAAAGCCCGGGAATCCCCTCCGAGAGACAGGGTCCAGCGCTCAGATCCTCCTTGGCCTTGCCGGCGTAGATGAACTTGGCCGCTGCAACAGCCTTGTCCCTGTCGGCCTGGCTCGAGTCAGATCCGCCTCCGCAAGCAGTGAGCGACCAGGCAATCACGGCGCCAGCAGCTATCGCGACGAGGCGCATGCCGGAAGTATCCCCGGCGGATCCGGCTACGAGTCGTTGGCGCGCATCTCGGCCCCGCCACCGGCAAGACCGGGTCGCGGCCGCGGAACCGGCTTGGGTCCCTCGCGCGCCGTGCCCTTCTCCTCGACGGCGGGCGCCTCAGGCGGCTTGGCCTCCTCCTCATCCTTGGCGAAGACCTCGTCCTCGGGCTTGCCCTCGAGCAGGGCGATGAATTCGTCCGCCTCGATCGTCTCGCGATCCAGCAGGATCCGGGAGATGGTGTCGAGCTGCTCGCGATGCTCGGAGAGGATGTCCTTCGAAGTCTGGTGCGCGTCCTCGACCATCCGGCGGACCTCGTCGTCGATCTCACGGGCCACCTCGTCGGAGTAGTCGGGCTCGGAGGAGAACTCGCGGCCGAGGAACGGCATGGAGCGATCGTGGCCGAAGACGCGCGGCCCCAGGCGCTCGGACATGCCGAAGCGCATGACCATCTGCTTCGCGGTCTCGGTCACCTTCTCGAGGTCGTTGGATGCCCCGGTGGTGATCTCACTGAAGACGATCTCCTCGGCAGCCCGGCCGCCGAGCGTCATCGCCATCGTGTCGCTGAGCTCCGCCCTGGTGGTGAGGAACTTGTCCTCGGTCGGCAGCGAGATCGTGTATCCGAGCGCCTGTCCTCGGCTGATGATCGAGACCTTGTGAACCGGGTCGGAGTTGGGCAGCAGGTGCCCCACGATCGCGTGGCCGAGCTCGTGGTACGCGGTGATGAGGCGCTCCTTCTCGGACATCACCCGGCTCTTCTTCTCGGGGCCGGCGATCACGCGCATGATCCCCTCCTCGAGCTCCAGCATCGTGATCTCGCGCTTGTTCGAGCGCGCTGTGAGCAGAGCCGCCTCGTTGATCAGGTTGGCGAGATCCGCGCCGGTGAAGCCCGGGGTCTGCCCGGCGAGCGTGTCGAGGTCGATGTTCTGGGCGAGTGGCTTGCCGCGCGTGTGGACCTCGAGGATGTGCTTGCGGCCCTTGCGGTCGGGACGGTCGACGACGACCTGGCGGTCGAAGCGGCCGGGCCGCAGGAGCGCCGGGTCGAGAATGTCCGGCCGGTTGGTGGCGGCGATCAGGATGATGTTGTCCTTCATCTCGAAGCCGTCCATCTCGACGAGGAGCTGGTTCAGGGTCTGCTCGCGCTCGTCGTGTCCGCCGCCCATGCCGGCGCCGCGATGACGGCCGACGGCGTCGATCTCGTCCATGAAGATGATGCAGGGGGAGTTCTGCTTGGCCTGCTCGAAGAGGTCGCGGACGCGAGAGGCACCGACGCCGACGAACATCTCGACGAAGTCCGACCCGGAGATCGAGAAGAAGGGGACTCCCGCCTCACCGGCGACAGCGCGAGCGAGCAGCGTCTTCCCGGTGCCGGGGGGTCCGTAGAGCAGCACGCCCTTCGGGATGCGAGCACCGAGCGACTGGAACTTCTTCGGGTTCTCGAGGAACTCCTTGATCTCGTGGAGCTCCTGGACAGCCTCGTCCGCACCGGCCACGTCGCGGAAGGTGATCTTGGGGGCGTCCACCGACATCCGCTTCGCCCGCGACTTGCCGAAGCTCATCACGCGCGAGCCGCCACCCTGCATCTGGTTCATCAGGAAGATCCAGAAGGCGAAGAAGAGCAGGAAGGGCAGGATGTAGGTGAGAAGCGAGAGCAGGCTCGAGCCGCCCTTGCCCTTGATCTCGGTCTTGACGTCGTGCTGCTGGAGGCTGTTCAGCAGCTGCGCCTGCGCGGAGTCAGAGTCCGGATAGGCCTCGTCGTAGCTCGTCCCATCCTTCTGCTTGACGTTGAGCGAGTTGTCCTTCGTGTTCCACGTGACCTGCTCGATCTGTCCGCTGTCCACGCGCTGCACGAACGTCGTGTAGTCCGGCGTCTCGTGGCCGGAGCCCGGACTGATCAGGCGCTGGGCGAAAAACGCCAGCACGACGACGATCAGAATCGGAAAGGCAGCGCTGCGGAAGAAACGTCTCAAAGTTGTTGTCCCTCTGCCCGAGATTTACGCCCGAAATGCGGTCTCGGATCTATCGCGAGAGTACCAGCGTAGCTTCAGCGGTCTTGAGGGTTTTCCCGCAGTGCCGCGACGTAGGAGAGGTTTCGGTAGCGCTCGCGGTGGTCGAGGCCATAGCCGATGGCGAACTCGTTGGGGATCTCGAAGCCGACGTACCGAACCGGCAGATCCACCCGCCGCCGCTCCGGCTTGGTCAGCAGGGCGCAGACCTCGATCGACCTCGGGCCCCTCGCCTGGAGGTTGCGCAAGAGGTAGTGGAGTGTGAGCCCGGAATCGATGATGTCCTCGACGATCAGGACGTCCCGGTCGGCGATCGGGGCGTCCAGGTCCTTGAGGATGCGCACGACGCCGGAGGAGTCGGTCGAGGACCCGTAGCTCGAGACCGCCATGAAGTCCAGCTCGCAGTCGATCTCCAGGTGGCGCATCAGGTCCGCGAGGAACGGCACCGCGCCCTTCAGGATGGCGACCAGCAGCGGGGGGTCTCCCTCGTAGTCCCGGCTCACCTCCGCCGCGAGCTCGGCAACCCGGCGCTGCAGGTCCTCTTCGGAGACGAGCACCTCCCCGATCGCGTCGTCGGCTCTCATGTGGCGCGGAGTCTATGTACCGGGCAGCGACGCCCTGAGGACGGCGGACTGTGTCGCGCCGGGCTTCGCCGCGAATTCCTCCGAGACCGCCACCCCGGCGATCCACGCGATCCTCTTACCTGCCTCGACCACCGGCAGGCCGCGGCGCAGCGAGCGCGGCACCTTGCGGTCCGTGAACAGGTCCTGGAGCGATTTCGTCCCGTCGAGGCCGAGGGGCCTCATCCGATCCCCGTCCCTCCATGCCCGGACAGTGACGGCTGAGCCGAGCGCCGCGGGATCGAGGACGGCGAGGTCAGGCCCCTCGGCGGCCGGCACCCCCTGCTCCAACTCCGCCCGAACCTCCCAGGCGCCGAAGTGGCAGACGCCGGGCACCGTCAGGATCCCCTCACCGGGTTGAGGGCGGTCGCCCGAGGTGAAGCGGACATGCCCGTGCTCTGCGTGCGCCTCGACCCCGCCGCCGAGCTCGACGACGCCGCCCTCCGGCTCCTGGACGAGACGCCAGATCTCCGCGGCGCGCGCCCGTCCCAGGGGCACCTGCACGTCCGCCGCCCGCTCCGCCATCAGCCGCAGCACGAGACGCCGGATCGCCGGATCCATCGCCCCCAGCGCGTCTCGGCTGATCGCCCCGGCGACCTCGGCCCCGGATGAGGACAGGGCCTCCGCCGCGAGGTGGTCGAGGGTCTCCGCTTCCTCGGCAAGCTCCGCGTGGGTCTCGGCGATCGTCGCCTCCGTGTCCGGGCCGATCTCGCGCAGAACGGGGAGCACCTCGTTGCGGATCCGGTTGCGCGCGAAGAGCGGCTCGTCGTTGGTCGGGTCGTCCGCGAAGGGCAGGCCCGCCCGCCCGACCAGGCTGCGCGCCTCCTCCCGGTCAATGGCGAGCAGCGGCCGGATGAGGGCGCCGCGGCGTTGCCGCAGCCCGAGCAGCGCGCGGCGCCCCGGCGAGGTCGCCAGCCGGTAGATCACGGTCTCCGCGAGATCGGTCCTGGTGTGGCCGGTCGCGATCCAGTCGAGACCTCTAGCGAGGCGCAGGCGCTCGGCCGCCGCGTACCGGGCCTCTCGAGCCTCGGCCTGGACGTTCCCCCCGCCGAGCCGCGGCCGCTCGATCTCGAGCTCGACCCCAAGCGCGCGACAGAGCTCCTCGCAGGTTCCCTGGTCGCTGTCGGAGCCGGGACGAAGCCCGTAGTTGAGATGGAGTCCCAGAACATTGCCGGCGCCGAGCGCCTCCGCGAGCCCAGCCGCGGTGGCCGCGGAATCTGCCCCACCCGAAACCAGCACGACGCCTCCGGAGCCCGCCGCGACGAGGCCGCTCTCCCGCACCAACCGGGCGAGGACGGAAAGTGCGGTGGTGTCCGGCATGCTCACGATTCTAGGAAGCCGCTATCCAGCCCGTTCTTACTCGTGCTTCGCAAGGGACTGCCCACAACGCTCTCGGTGCTCGCCATCGTGCTGCTGGTTTCAGCCAGCGCGGCGAGTGCCTGCGTGGGCGAGGCGAAGTCCCCGGCGAGGCTCAATGAACGAAAGGCACGTCAGGCGGTGCTCTGCCTGATCAACGAGCGGCGCGCGCACGCGGGCATTGGAGCGCTCCAGGAAAACGCGAACCTGGACCAGTCCGCCCAGGGACACGCGGTGGGGATGGCCAAGCACAATCACTACACGCATGGAAATGCCGCGGCCAGGATCCGCGCGACGGGCTATCTGGCCGGCGCGACCGTCTGGTCGATCGGGGAGGTCCTGGCGTGGGGATTCGGGCGAACGGGCAGCCCGAAGCACGTCGTCACCGAGTGGATGCACAGTCCGGAGCACCGCCACGCTCTGCTCGGGGGCTTTCGCGACATCGGCGTGGGCGTGACAAAAGGGGCACCCTTCGCCCATTTTGGGCACAACACCGCGACCTACACGGTCGATCTGGCTTCGCGCAACTGATTTCTACGAACTTTTCCCAACGGTGAAAGGTCCAACCTGTGCGCACCCGCGCTAAAGGACGCGCGGCCTAAATTCGGCGTCCCGCGTGCAGGCACGGGCTGAGGACTCGATGCGGAACATGTGTCGAGAGCGAAATACACCCTCACCCTCATCGCCGTCCTGGCGATCTGGGCGCTCGGGGGCAGCGCGTCGGCGTCCGCGGCCGACTGCGGCCCGGTCGACACTCAGGTCACCGGGCTGAACGAGGCCCAGATGGAGAGCTCGATCACCTGCCTGATCAACGACGAGCGAGCTTCATACGGCCTGCAGCAGGTGACGTCCAACTCCGACCTCCGTCAGGCGGCGGTCAGCCACTCGAGCGAGATGATCAGCCGGGGCTACTTCGAGCACACCTCCCCGTCCGGCCTCACCTTCGTAGACCGCATCGAGTCCACCGGCTATATGCGCGGCACGCGCAGCTGGACCGTCGGAGAGAACCTGGTCTGGGGCACGGGGCCGCTGAGCACGCCGCAGGCGCTGGTGACGGCCTGGATGAACAGCCCGCCCCATCGTGAGAATCTGCTGCGTCCCACCTTCCGCGAGCTCGGCGTCGCCGCGCTCGCCGGCACGCCCGCCAGCAGCTCCGATCTGACGGGGGTCACCGTCTCGAGCGAGTACGGGTACCACACCTTCGCCGGCAAGAAGAAGACGAAGAGCAAGGGGCGCAAGGCCCGGAAGGCACGAAAGGCCCGCCAGGCACGCCAGAACCACCTCCGCTAGCTCCGGCTGCCCCGCCCCTCACATCGCCGGGTGGGCGACGTAGAGAGAGATCGCGTCGGGGAAGCCCTTGAGGACGACCTCGCCGATCGGATCGAAACGCAGGAATTCCGAGTCCTTGATCGCCTGGAGCAGCGCCTCCGTCACCAGCACCTCCCCGCCGAGCGCCCTGGTCACCACCCGATGGGCGAGGTTGACGTGCCCCCCGAAGTAGTCACCGTCCCGGAACACCGCGGCCCCGTAGTGGAGCCCGACCCGCGGCTGGGGGCGCTCCTGAAAAAGGGCAAGAAAACCCACGGCCCATTCGGTCAGCGTCGCGGGCTCGGGTGAGACGACCATCACCTCGTCGCCGATCGTCTTCACGAGCGTCGCCTCGTTCGGGAGCGTCGCCTCGACGGTGTCGACGAAGCGCTCGATCATGTCCAGGGCCTCCTCGTCTCCCTCCTCCTCGGTGTAGCGGGTGAACCCGGTGAGGTCGACGAAGCAGAACGTCATCGAGACGCGGGCCAGGCCGCGGCCCCCACCGCCGATGTCCGCCTCCATGTGCCCCACCACATCCTGCTCGATGTAGAAGCGCAGGTAGCGGTTGTGCATGTACTCCATCAGCGGGCCGGTCACGGGAATGAGATCCGCGGCGAGCTCGCCCATCTCCACCGCGATCTCCAGCGGCGGCAACTCCTCCTGCATCAGCGGCTCATGGACATAGAGATGGAAGAGCCTCACCTCCGCGTCGGCCACCTTCCGGATCGACTGGGCGTAGACCCGGACGAGCTGGAGAAACGCGACCAGAGGGAAGCCGGAGGCGAGGACGTTCGCGCAGTGGCGCATCGCCCCGAGGTCCTGCTCGTTCAGCCTCCCGTCAGCGCCCATCGGGGTTCCCAGCAGCGTCATCAGCCGGTCGATCAGCTCCGGCTCGAGTCCGGTGAGCTCCGCGGCCTGCTCCTGGGTGTAGTGGCCCTCGGGGACCTGAAAGATGTCCTCGGCATAGCCGAACGCGAGCCGGCCCCCTCGAGCCGCCTCCCGAATCGCGTCGACCGAGTAGCCGCGCTCCCTCATCCGCGCGATCACCCGCGCCTGCGCGGCGGAGGCCCGCGTCCAGCGCCGGCCCTCCAGCGGGATCAGGTCGTCGTCAGCCCAGCGCTTCAGGGTGGAGGTCGACACCCCGGCGATTCGGCTCGCCTCCGCCAGCGAGATGGCGTTACCCGAATCGGTCATGTCCCTGACAGCAGCGACGGGGTCCCAGGACCCCGTCGCCTGCGGGCTTTGGGCCCGCTTCGTCGGCCAGCGGCGCTGATGCGCCTCGCGGTGTCCCGTCGCGGATCCCAGTCGCCGGGGGATCTGCGAACCGGTGACACGCTTCCGGCCCGAGATTGTTCGATCAAGTCGAGCTTACGCTCATGCCGAGCCAAGTCAATGGCATTGGACAGGGGCACTGGGTCAGCCGGCGCCTAATCGACGGTCAGGTGGGGATACTTCTCCGCGACGACCTCGCGATACCGGGAGAAGAGCGGCTTGGCCGCCGGGAAGAAGCGGAGCGCCGCACCGGCGTCCTCGATCTTGGTGCGAAGCCGCCCACGGGCGATCGCGATCGCCGGGTTCTCCCGGCCCTGGAAGACGCGGTTGGCGACAGCCGACTCCATGCTGAGCCGGAGCTTGGGATGGGCCTTGCTTCGCTGCGAGAAGTTCCAGCTCAGGCAGTGACGCCCGCCCTCGTCGCGCGAGACGTTGACCACCAGCTTCAGGTCGGGAAACTCGATCCGGAGCGGCGCCGCCGCGGCGCGCAGCCGGGGGCCGTCGTCCGGGTCGCGGTCGATCTCCCGAAGGACGGTGTTGAGGATGTCCTTGAGCTCCTTCTTGGTCAGGGCCTCGGCCGTCATCTGAGGCTCAACCTGAGGTCAAGGCTTTCGCCGGTCTCGAACGGAGGACTCGATCTTGCCGAGCTGGTCGCGGACGCCCCGGCCGCGCTTTGCCACCTCGTCGACCAAGTCGACGGCGCGGTCACGCGTGCTCGCCGCCGATCCCGCGGTGGCCTCGAAGGTGCGCTCGATCGCCGAGCGCAGCGCCTCGGACGGTTTCTCCGGCACGGGCAGCTTCATGAGCGCAGCCTACCCCCGCATGACGCCCATATGCTCGCGCCGTGCCATACCACCTGAGACCGAACACTCCGTACGCGTCGGACGTGCTGTTGCCCGGAGATCCCGGTCGCGCTCTGGCGTTGGCCCAGCAGCTGCTGACCGAGCCGAAGATGAGCAATCACGCCCGCGGGCTCTGGGGATATACGGGACAGACGCCGGACGGACACGCACTCAGCATCCAATCAACGGGCATGGGCGGCCCGAGTGCGGCAATCGTCCTCCAGGAACTGGCCGAGCTCGGGGTGAGGCGGGCCGTCCGCGTGGGAACCTGCGGCGCGCTCGACCCCGGGCTGGAGCACGGCGATCTGGTCGTCGCCGGCCAGGCCCTGGCGGAGGACGGAGCGAGCCGCGCCCTCGGCGCCGGTGAGGTCGCCGAAGCCGATCCGCAGCTGACGGCGAGGTTGGTGGCAGGCCTGCCGGCTGAGGCCGCCCCTGCGTGCATCGTGACGACCGACCTGTTCTACGACGGCTCCCCGAGCCAGGACGGGCCGCCCCGCACTCGAGCGGAAGCCTGGCGCAGGCGTGGAGCGGTCGCAGTCGAGATGGAGGCGGCCACCGTGTTCACGCTCGGCCGCCGCCTCGGCGTCGCCACCGCCTGCGCCCTGCTGGTCACGGACACCTTCGACGATGGCGGCCGAAGGCGGATCGAGGACGACGAGCTGGCCGACGCGGTCGAGCGCCTGGGCGCTCTGGCCGCCGCGGCCCTCAAGCCCCAGTAGAGGGTCCGGGTCGCGAGCCCTCGTGCTCCTGCCTGAGGGCCGCCAGCTCGCGGGTCACCTCGTCAAGCTGGTCCTCGACCTCCTCGAGGCGCTCCGAGACGGCGCGCAGGCGGCGGGCGAGGCGATCCACGTCGTTGCCGGTGGGCAGGTTCAGGTTCCGGATCGCGCTGGCACCCGCCTGCGAGGCGCGCTCACGGGCGCCCAGGGCGAGGTGGAACGCCTGGTTCATCCAGGGGTTGTCAACCAGCAGCTGGGCGAGGTCGCCCAGCGCCCCCTCGCCTCGCGAAGCGGTCCGATCATGTGTGCCGTCGCCGCCGCCCTCGTCCATATCGTTCACCCACGGTACCGCGACGGATCGCCTCGGGAGGGGTTATCTGAAGCACATGGAGCGCACACATTGTTTACCGTTTTAGTCAACTATGTTTTTGGCGTTAGGGACAACCGTTTCCCGTTGCAAAGCTCTGGGGGAGCAGGTAGCGTCCGCCGTGCCTGCAGGTGCGGGGAGGTCGCGACCGGCAGACCCACAGGGTTTCGCGGGCAGGATCGTCTAGCCAAATGACCAGAAAGCTTCTCCTAATCATCGCCCTCGGCACAACGTTGGCGATTATCGCTGCCGGAACGGCGACCTCGGTCACCGTGGGGAGCACGCAGAACTCTTCGACCGACGCCGTCCTGCCGGCGTGCTCGAACCTGACCGACGACGATGGCGATGGCCTCGTCGACCTCAAGGACCCGGGATGCACCAGCCCCCTCGACACCTCCGAGTCCGACTCCGGGGGCTCCGGCGGCAGCTCGACGGGCAGCACCACCACCTCCGGCACGGGCAGCACGACGACCACCGGCGGCGCGACAACCACCACGGGTGGGGGCGCCGGCGGCGATGGCCATCGCAAGACCGGCAAGAGCAAGAAGAAGACCCCCGCCACCAAGACCCCCGCCCCCAAGACCCCCGGCCTCTTCGGCAAGCAGGCCAAGAAGGGCCAGGGCGCCAAGCAGGTCGCCACCGCGGAGAAACAGAAGATCGAGCAGCCCACCCTCCGAAACCCCGACGGCTCTCCCACCAACACCAACCCGAGCCTGACCGTCGCCCAGTTCGGCCCCGCCCCGATCGGCGTCCCCAACTTCGTCATCGACTCCTTCGAGATCCCGCCCTTCCTGCTGCCGATCTACCAGTCCTGCGGCACCGAGTACGGGATCCCCTGGCAGGTGCTCGCCGGGATCAACAAGATCGAGACCGCCTTCGGCACCAACCTGAACGTCTCCTCGGCCGGCGCCGAGGGCTGGATGCAGTTCATCCCCTCGACCTGGGCGGCCTACGGGGTGGACGCCAACAACGACGGCAAAAAGGACCCCTACAACCCGGTCGACGCGATCTGCGCCGCGGCGCGCTACCTGAGGGCGGCCGGAGGCGATCACAACGTCCGCCAGGCGATCTTCGCCTACAACCACGCCAGCTGGTACGTCGACGAGGTGCTGCTCTACGCCAACCAGTACGGCAAGCTCCCCGACGCCCTGGTCGGCTCGCTCACCGGGCTCACCGAGGGGGCTCACTTCCCGGTGGCGGCGGATGCGCGGTATGCGGACGATCTGAACGACGCCGCGGCGCTCACCCGTTCGAACACCGCCCGCAAGAGCGCCGGTAACGCCGCCGACGTGGTCAGCTCCAACGCCAGCCGCCGAAGCATCAACATCTACTCGAGCCTTAACGCTCCGGTCGTCGCCGTCAACGACGGCGTGATCAAGAAGATCGGCGACAACGCCAAGCTCGGGAAGTACATCGTCCTTCAGGACGCCTACGGCAACCAGTACACCTACGCGCAGCTCGGCTCGATCGCGCCGACGCACCCGGTGCCGCGCCAGCAGGGCCTCACTTCGAAGGACTTCAAGCTCCAGACGCCCAACAATGACTCGACGCCGACCGCCGCGGCGAGCGCCGGCGACAACTCCGGCGGGGGCTCGGCGAAGACGGCCACGCCGGTGGCTCACAGCACCCCGGCCAACTCCGAGAACGCCCGCCAGCGCCTCTTCGCCCTGCCGCACCGCTCGGGCAACGCCAGTCAGTCGAGCGTCGGCGGCCAGCTCGACCAGCTGCTCGGCCGCAGCGTCCCCGGCTATGAGACCTTCAAGTCGGCGCTCTCCTCGAGCGTCCAGTTCGACTCCAACACCATGGCGCTGAAGCCCCTGAAGAAGGGCTCCAAGGTGACCGGCGGCACCGTGATCGGCCGGGTCGGCCAGTCCGACGCTCAGCCGCCGCACCTGAACTTCGCGATCAGGCCCACGGGCGCCGGCGCCCCGACGATCGACCCGAAGCCGATCCTGGACGGCTGGAAGCTGCTCGAGACCACCGCGATCTACCGGGCCGCCGACAAGAACCCCTTCACCGACAACCCCACGGTCGGCCAGGTGCTGTTGATGTCGAAGGGCGCGCTCGAGCAGCGGGTGCTGAACGACCCGGCGCTCTCGATCTACTCCTGCGGGCGAAACGACATCCAAAGCGGCCAGATCGACCGCCGCGTGCTCGCGGTGATGGAGTACCTGGTCGCCAAGGGCTACCACCTGACGATCACCTCTCTTAAGTGCGGGCACTCCTACCTGACCTCCTCGGGCAACGTGTCGGCGCACTCCTACGGCTCGGCGGTCGACATCGCCGCGGTCAACGGGATCCCGATCGCCGGCCACCAGGGGCCCGGCACGATCACCGAGGCCGTGATCAAGGACCTGCTGCTCCTGCAGGGCTCGATGCGGCCCGCTCAGATCATCTCGCTGATGGACCTCGGGCCGCCTACCTTCATCCTGCCCGACCACTGGAACCACATCCACGTCGGCTACACCTTCTCCACCGCCGGCAGCCAGATCAAGCAGCTCGGCGAGATCCTGAAGCCCGAGCAGTGGCAGCGGCTGATCCAGCGCCTCGGTCAGATCCAGAACCCGAAGGTGCCGTCGAAGCCCTCCGCGGCCGCGCTGCCGGCCAAGGGCCACAGCAACACCAACGACTAGCCGGGCCCACGCCCCAGCCTGCGATCACCCGAGCCACCTTCGTTCAGCTGGAGCTGGCGGGGAAGATCGGCCTGCCCGAGGGCCGCTACCTGGTGCGCGACGGCGAGGCCGAGCGCGTCCTGATCGTCGAGGAGCTCGGGGCGGCGCGGCCGCGGCGCCGGTCCGGGAGACGCTCGAAGCCCATCGAGCCGGGCGATCCCGGGGAGACGCCGGTGACCCGGGTGACGATCACCGGCGAACGGCTGCAGGATCCCGCCGAAGGAGCCGCCTGGCTCAAGCGGATGATGGGCGGCGAGGGAGCGGACGAGGTCAGGGCCGCCACCCGGATCGTCAACCGGGCCCTCGATGCGCTGCGCGCCGCTGCGAGGGACCCGTTGGTCCAGGACATCGGGGCGAGCAAGGCGCTCGCCGTTCGGCTCGGGCACGGGACGGGTGACGAGCTTGCGGACGGGAGCTGGACCGAGGCCAGGGAGCTGTCCCGCCCACGGCGAGGACGTCTCGATGACGTCGATCCGACCTCGCGCGTGGCGGCCGTGCTCGCGGGCCGTGACGAGGTGCACCCGGCCGAGACCCTGATGCTCCGGGCGCGGCTCGACGCTCTGCAGGGACGCCGGGCCGAGGCCGTCTACGGGCTTCGTGCGGCCCGCGCAGCGCTCGAGGAACACCCGAGCGACCGCCGGAAGAAGCTGATGGAAGAGCTCGCCTCCATCGAGGAGAAGCTGAGCGACTAGGGGTCGGGCGTGAACCCGTGGTAGAGCCCTTCGCCCACGAGCGCCTGCCGGACTCTGGCGATGGCGTCGCCCGGGCCGCGGGCGTGTACCGCCACGACGTACTCCACCGCCGGCTGTCCATCGCATTCGGTGGCGCGACGCTCGAGCAGGGAGATTCCGGCGATCGAAAGGGCGTCCATCGCCTTGCCCGTGAAGCCAGGCCCGCTGAAGCGGACGGTGTGGCGCGTGAGAGTTCCGACCTTCATGTCCGTCTTCAACGCGACACCGCGGACAAAGGAGCGCGCAGGCTTCATTAAGGCTGGATGGTGCCCCCCTTTGCCACTCACAGGTTGCAACGCTATGCCGGAATGGATTTCGGCGTCCACCTGCCACTGATGGACTTCGGCGACCAAGGTCTCTCACGGGAGCGCCTTGAGCGAACCGTGGACGCCGCTCGGGAGTGCGGGTTTGCGGCGGTCTCGGCGAATGACCATTTCGTCTTTTCGACGCCTTGGCTTGACGGTCCCACCGCCCTAGCCGCGATGGTGGAGCGCTCAGGCGACATGGTCCTGGCGACGACACTCTCGTTGGCTGCCCTGCGCGGGCCGGTGCCGCTCGCCAAAGCGCTCTCGGCACTTGATGTCCTCTCCGATGGGCGCGTCGTCGCCGGCATCGGACCGGGCTCTTCAAGGCGTGACTATGACGCGCTGGGGGTGCCCTTCGACGACCGGTGGAAACGCCTCGACGAGGCGATCGCGATGCTCAGGGGCCTGCTGCGGGGCGATGAATGGACCGACCCTGGAAGGTATTTCGCCGCACCCCAGTCTCGGCTCTCGCCGCCACCGCTGCAAGCCGGTGGTATTCCCCTATGGATAGGAAGCTGGGGCTCGGAAGCGGGTCTGCGCCGAGTTGCGCGCGCCGGCGACGGCTGGCTTGCCTCCGCGTACAACACCACGCCCGAGCGGTTTGACGCCGCCAGGCAGTTCCTCCGGCGTGAACTGGGAACGCAAGGAAGGCCCATGGATGACTTCCCGAATGCCCTGGTCACGATGTGGACCTGGGTGACCGAGAGCCGGTCAGAGGAGGAAAGAATGCTGAACGAGGTCCTTGCGCCTCATCTCAAGCGCGACGCGGCGGAGCTCCGCGGGCAGGTCTGCGTCGGTTCGTCCGAGAAGTGCGCGGAGCTCCTGTCCCGCTACGCGAAGGCGGGATGCCGGCGGGTGCATTTCTGGCCACTTGGCGACGAGGGGCGCCAGATCGAGTTGCTGGCGGCCCAGGTCACTCCGCAGGTCACTCCTTGAGGCCGGCAAGCCGGTGCCTAGCCCAGGGCTGTGAGCACTGCCTCGAGGTCCTCGACGACATCGCCGTCCATGCGTACCGCCGCATCGGGATCCACCGGGGTCGGGCCTTTCGTGATCACCGCAATGCGGCCGCCGCGACCCATCGTCACCGCGGGAAGCCCGGCGACGGGATAGACCTCGAGCGAGGACCCGATGCAGAGCATCAGGTCGGCACGGACCGACAGGGCTTCCGCCTCGGCCATGGCCTCGGTGGGAAGCAGCTCGCCGAACAGCACGACGTCCGGCTTGACCGGTCCGGAGCAGTGGGAGCAGATCGCAACGCCATCGTCGTCGAAGAGCTCCTCGACCCTCTCGATCGGGAAGTGCGCACCGCAGCTCTGGCAGCTCGAGCTGCGGATGGAGCCGTGCATCTCGATCACCCGCTCTGACCCGGCCTTGATGTGCAGCATGTCGATGTTCTGGGTGATCACGGCCTCGAGCAGCCCACGCCGCTCGAGCTCCGCCAGCGCCCGGTGGGCGCCGTTGGGCTCCACGTCGCCCAGAGAATGCAGGCGCGGCCGGTAGAAGGACCAGAACTTCGCCGGGTCGCGGCGGAAGGCGTCGATGTGCGCGACCTCCATCGGGTCGACGTTCTCCCAGAGCCCCTCTCCGGGCGAGCGGAAGTCGGGGATCCCGGATGGGACCGAAATCCCCGCTCCGGTGAGCGCCACCGTGCAGCGGCTCTCGCGAATCAGGTCGGCGAGCCGCTGCGCCTGGTCGGTGACTACTTGCCCTGCCAATTGGCGCTGCGCTTCTGCAGGAAGGCGGAGATGCCCTCCTTGCCGTCCTCGGACAGGAATGCGTTCGCGAAGCCCTGCTTCTCGGCCTCGATGCCCTCGTCCAGGTCGGCTTTGTTCGACACCTGCTTGATCTGCTCGACGGCGAGGGGCGCCTGCCCGGCGAGCTTCTTCGCCCAGGCCAGCGCCGTGTCGAAGAGCTCCTCGTCCGGGACGAGCGCATCCGCGAGACCCCAATGGGAGGCCTCGGGAGCGAGCACCGCGTCGCCGGTCAGGTTCATCTCCAGGGCCTTGGACGGCCCGACCAGCCGCGGCAGTCTCTGTGTGCCTCCGAAGCCCGGGATGATCCCGAGGTTGATCTCCGGCTGGCCGAAGACGGCCGAGTCGGCAGCGATGCGGAAGTCGCAGGCCATTGAGAGCTCGCACCCCCCGCCGTACGCGATCGCGTTGACCGCGGCGACGGTGGAGACGCGGTTCTGTCCGAGCTCGCGGAGCAGAGCGTGCCCGGTGTTGATCAGCTCGGCGCCGCCCGCCTCGTCCATTCCGGTGAACGCCTTGATGTCGGCGCCGGCCGAGAAGACCACGGGCAGCGAGCTGTAGACGACCATCGCCTTGATCTCGTCGTCGGCCTTGACCTCCTCCCAGACCTTGCCGAGATCCTGGATGACCTGGGGCGAGATCGCGTTCATCGGAGGGTTGGCCAGCCACGCGATCGCCACCTCGCCGCGCTTCTCGAGCTTGACCGTGCCCTCGGCGTCGGTCTGCGGGTAGGCGTAGAAGCCCTGGCCCGTCTTCAGCCCGAGCCGCCCCTGGGCGACCAGGCGCTTCAGGATCCTGGGCGGCGCGAAGCGCTCGCCATGCGACTCCTCGTATTTCTCCATTCGCTCGAGAATCGTGTCGAGGCCCTCCAGGTCCGCCTTCCAGAAGGGCGGGAAGAGACCGCGCCGAGGATCGAGACCGGCGCCGGCCATCATCCCGAGATCGATCTCGCGCACCGTGCAGATGCCCTCCTCGAGCACGCTGCAGGCTTCCTTGAAGGTCTTCAGCATCAGCAGGTCGGCGAGCTCCTCCCCGTTGGGCTCGCCGTCCCCCTCGATGTTGGGCTCGCCGTTCGCGTAGAAGCCCTCCCCTCCCGACTTGGCGCCGAGCTTGCCGTCCGCCACGAGCTTCTGCATCCCCTTGTGGACGTAGAAGCGGTCGCCGTATGACTCGTTCAGGTACTCGGCGACGTGCAGCACCGTGTCGAGCCCGAGCATGTCGATCAGGAAGAACGGACCCATCGGGGTCACGTTCGCCCCCGCGATCGCCTCGTCGATCTGCTTGATCGACAGGCCCTTCTCCTCCTGCTCGCGCCAGACCTCGCCGACGCCGGAGTTGAGGATGCGGTTGACCACGAAGCCGGGGACCTCCTTGCAGGTGATCGGCTGCTTGCGGATCGCCTGGGCGAAATTGAAGGCGGTGCTGATCGTGTCGCGCGAGGTGTCCTCGCCGCCGATGATCTCGACCAGCGGCATCACCGAGGCCGGGAAGAAGAAGTGGAAGCCGACGACCTTGTCCGGGCGAAGGGTCTCGCGGCCCATCTCGGTGATCGACAGCGAGGAGGTGTTGGAGGCGAGGATGGCGTGGCCCGGGGTGGCTTCATCGAGCTCGCGATAGACGGACTTCTTGATCTCCATCCGCTCGGGGACGGCTTCGATCACGAAGTCGACGTCCCCGAACTCCTCATAGGTCGTGGTGCCGGTGATCAGGCCCATCACCTCGTCCAGCCGGGCGTCGGCGTCCTCCTGGGTCAGCTTCTCCTTGGAGACCAGCTTGTCCAGCTGCGATTTCGTCACCTCGCGCGACTTCTCAAGCGCGGCGTCGACGAACTTCTGATCGACGTCCTTGACGACCACGGGGATGTCGGCGTTGGCGATTACCTGGGCGATCTCGCCGCCCATCGTGCCGCCGCCCAGCACGGCGGCCTTGAAGACGAACATGTGAGAGGAGTCCTCCTGGTTGATTGGCCAGTCAGTCGAGCCACCGAAGGCTATTAGTCTCGGTCCGATGCCGCCGCGCCAACCCGACTCCTCCGCCGTCAACGTCCGGCGGGCCACGCCCGGCGACGCAGCGGCGGTCGCCCGGCTCCTGGACGACTTCCAGGCGGAGTTCGACGAGCCGAGCCCCGGCGCCGAACAGCTCGAGGAGCGCTACGCGGACCTGATCCGCAACCGCGAGATGACCGTCCTGCTGGTCGGAGAGGGACCAGACGGCTTCGCCCAGCTCCGCTACCGGCCCTGGGTGTACTCCGCGGGGCCGAACGCGCACTGCCATCTGGAGGAGCTCTACGTCGTGCCGGCGCGGCGGGGCAAGGGCCTGGGCCGAGCGTTGCTCGATGCCGCGATGGACACGGCCCGCGAGGAGGGCGCGACCTTCATGGAGCTCGGGACGAGCGAGGCCGACACGGCGGCGCGGGGGCTGTACGAGGGCGCGGGCTTCACCAACCGCGAGGGGAGCCCCGATGGGCCGGCGATGCTCTTCTACGAGCGCGAGCTCTGACCGTAGATCGCGCCCTTGATCAGCGACACCGAGCGGATCACGGTGTCGAGGAAGGGCTCGACCTCCGTGCGAAGCCGCTTGTACTCGCGCCTGCCCGTGGGCGTGATCGAGTAGAAGCGCCGAGTGCGCCGGTCGGGCAGCTCCCAGCGACCCTCGATGTGGCCCTGACCCTCCAGCTCCCTCAACAGCGGGTACATGGTGTTCGGGTTGACCGAGATCGTCCCCTCAGTCAGATCCTCGATCGAGTCGATCAGGCGGTTGCCGTAGGTCGGCTCCTGGGCCACCAGGTGCAGGACCAGCAGCGGGAAGACGTCGCGGCGGCGGATGTCGCCGCCGAAGGCGTCTGACGGACGGCCTCCTCGGGCCTCGCGCTCCTCGACTCCCTCCGCGCCGGCCCGCGCCGCCTGAGCGACCGCCTCGGAGATCGGCTGGGCCGGATCGTCCGCCATCGGGCCGAGTCTACGGATCTACTTACTCGTAACCAGATCGGAGGACGACCCGGGCTGCTGACGAGCGGCGGCGACGGCTAGAAGAAGAGGCCGCGGACGGCGTCCACAGCGGCGCGACCGAGCAGGAAGGCGACGAGGACCCCGGCCGCCCCGATCACGAATCCGATCCCTCCGAGAATGGGATCCTCGAGCAGGACGCCGAGGCTGATCAGGACCACTCCGATCGAGGGCAGCGTGTCGAGGCCGGTGAATGGTGGCGCGGCGAACGCGGTGACGACGAGCACCAGCGTCACCACTCCGTAGACGACGCCGGCGAGGCGATGGTTGAGCAGGAACCCCAGATGTGCATGGGAGTGACCCTCGATCCAGCGGATGCGCGGCAGCAGGGTGTTGGCGAAACGGTCCCGCATCGGCATCCCGATCTCCTTGGCCCTCCACCGCTCCGGCAACCAGACGCGCCGCCTGCCGACGATCAGCTCGAGGGCAAGCAGCATTGCGATCACCTCGAAGACGTGGGTGACGCCACCGGTGGGCAGGGGCAGCGCCGGCACGGCCAGCAGCAGGACGAAGAGAACCGCGAAGCTCTTCTCCTGGAAGACGTCGATCAGGCTGCCGATCGTCTTCGGCTGTTCGCTCCGGAGCCAGCCCTCCAGCTGGTCGCTGAGCCTCTCTACGTCCGGCATTCGCGGATTCTCCCCTGAAAACCACGAACGCCCCGGCTTGCCGGGGCGTTCGTGACGAACTGGTGCTGTGAAGCGCTAGACGGTTGCGGGGGCCTGCTCCTGTTGGCTCTCTGAGGACGCCCGCTCGGCCCTCTCGCGGAGCTCCTTCGCCTCCGGAGTCTCCTCGTCGGCCTGACGGCCCATCAGGAGCTCCTTGGCGATCACCAGGCGCTGGATCTGAGAGGTGCCCTCATAGAGCTGCATGATCTTGGCGTCGCGCATCAGCTTCTCGACGGGGTACTCCTTGATGAAGCCGTACCCGCCGTAGACCTGCACGGCGTCGGTCGTGACCTCCATCGCGGAGTCCGCGGAGAACCGCTTCGCGTGCGAGGCGGCGAGCGTGTTGCGCTTGCCCTGGTCGAGCAGGACGCCGGACTGCCAGGTGAGCAGGCGGCCGGCTTCGACCTTGGTCGCCATGTCGGCGATCATGAAGGCGACCGCCTGGTGCATGGCGATCGGGACGCCGAACTGGACGCGCTCCTTCGAGTAGTCCGCGGCGAACTCGAGCGCGGCGCGAGCAATGCCGACGGCCATCGCGGCGACGCCCGGACGGGTGCGGTCCAGGGTCATCATCGCGAGCTTGAAGCCGTGGTTCTCCTCGCCGAGCAGGTTGCCCTCGGGGACCTCGGTGTCGCTGAACGAGATGGTCGCGGTGTTGGAGGCGCGCTGACCGAGCTTGTCCTCCTTCTTGTCGACGGTGACCGTGTCGTCCTTGGGGACGACGAATGCCGAGATGCCGCGATGGCCGGCGTCCTTGTCGGTCTTGGCGTAGACGGTGAACCAGTCGGCGTAGCCGCCGTTGGTGATGAAGCACTTGGAGCCGTTCAGGACCCACTTGTCGCCCTTCTTGACGGCCGTCGTCTTCATTCCCGAGACGTCGGAGCCGGCGTCAGGCTCGGTCAGGCAGAAGGAGGCGAGCTTGGGGGCCTCGGTGAGCATGCCGAGGTACTCCTTCTTGACCTCGTCGGAGCCGCCGAGGGCGACCGGGGTCGCGGCGAGGCCGTTGGCCATCAGGGAGGTGCCGATGCCGGAGCAGCCCCAGCCCATCTCCTCCTCGATCAGGCAGCCTGAGAGGAAGTCGAGGCCCGGACCGCCGTACTCCTCGGCGATATGGGTGTTCATCAGCCCGATCTCCCAGGCCTTGTCGATGATGTCCTGGGGCCAGGTCCCGTCCTTGTCGTAGTCCCACGCGACCTTGCGGATGTCCTTCTCGGCGAAGCTGTGCGCGAGCTCGCGCAGGTCCTTCTGCTCGTCGGTGAGGGTGAGGTCAACCACTGATGACTGCTCCTTCGATGGATTGAAGTTAGGTGCGAGGCTGCGCGGCAGCGCAACCCGCTTGGTGCAGCGACTGATTGACTGGTCAGTCAGCCAGTTCTCAAAGAGTAGCCGATGAGGTGGCGCCAGGGCGCAGGTTGAGCCTGAGGACCCCCTTTAAAGTGTGGGCATGCCCCCGTTGGCCGACTTCCAGGTCGGCATCGTGCTGATCATCGTGGTGCTGGTCGCGCTGCCACTCGGGGCGATCGTCTTCGCGCGCGGGGCCGGCGGAGCGCTCTCTCAGATCGGCAAGGGCCCCCTCGCCCTCGAGCAGGACTTCCCGCAGAGCTCGGGGGCACCGGTCCACGCGGTCTCCGCGGAGGTGCGCGAGGAGGAGATTCGCCAGATGATCCAGGCGCGCTCGGACCGCGGCGTGGCCAAGGGACGCGAGGCCCTCGATGTGGACGCCGAGGTGAAGAAGCTGCTCGCCTCCGACTCCGGGGGCCCCGGACTCGCCGGGGACAGGGGTCTCCGGGAGGAGGTCCGGCAACTCGTCGTGGCTCGGAACGAGCGGCGCGAGCGGCAGGGGAAGGAGCCGCTCGACGTCGAAACGGAGATTGACCGCCAGCTCAGTGAGCTCGAGAACCTCGGTCAATAAGATGCCGCGAATGGAAGCGAGCGACGCCGAGAAGCGCGTCATGGAGCTGGAGGAGCTCACCGACGTCCCCGGCACCTATTTCAACCCGCAGACCGAGGTGGTCGTCGTCGTGGACGACTCGGCCTCCATCGACCAGGAGGTCTTCAACATGGAGCCCTTCGAGGGCGCCAACTGGGTGCGGATCTCCGACGAGGTTCCGATCGACGAGGAACAGCGCGACAGGCTGCTCGAGGCCTTCCAGACGAGCTATCACCCGGGGTCGGCCGGATCGGTGTCGGAGACGGCCCTGGAACAGGGCGACGAGGAGCTCGACGCGGACGAGGAGGGGCAGGACCCGGGACGCGAAGACGCGGGAGAGCCGGAGGGATAGCGCTTGGTCGCCCAGGGGGACGCCGCACCGGACTTCACGCTTCCCGATCAGGAGGGGAACGACGTCACGCTGAGCGAGCTCCGCGGCCGGCCGGTCGTTCTCTACTTCTATCCGAAGGCGGACACGCCGGGCTGCACGACGCAGGCCTGCGGGATCCGCGACCACCGCGCCGACTATGAGCGGAGCGGCGCCCGCGTTGTCGGGGTCTCACCCGACACGGTCACGGCGCAGAAGAAGTTCGCCGAGAAGTTCAACCTCGACTTCACCCTGCTCGCCGACGAGAACCACGAGGTCGCCGAGCTCTACGGGGTCTGGGGCGAAAAGAAGATGTACGGCAAGAGCTACATGGGGGTGCAGCGCGCGACCTTCATCATCGACCCGGAGGGGAAGGTCGCGCACGTGATCCCGAAGGCGTCGCCGAAGACCCACGACGATGTCGTGCTCGCGGCGCTCGGGGACCTCGCCTCGGCGTGAACGCCTCCGCTCCCTTCACGAACGATCGCTATGACGAGGAGGCCTATGCCGAGGCCGATGGCGTCGAGCTGAGCCGCGTCCACATCCGACGCACCTTCACCGGCGACCTGGAGGGCGGGAGCACGGCCGAGCTGATGATCGCCAAGTCCGAGGGCGGCGGTGGCTACATCGGGCATGACCGGATCAGCGGCGCTCTGGGCGGCAGGACCGGCACCTTCGTCTTCCAGCACACCGGGGTCATGGGACCCGAGGGCGTCACCAACACCGGGACGATCGTGCCCGGCACGGGCACCGGGGAGCTCGAGGGCATCACAGGCGACGGAACCATGCTCGCCGACGAGGAGGGCAATCACACCCTCACGCTCTCCTACGAGCTGCCCTAGCTACGCGAACCCGAAGGTGATGGCGAGCACCGCATAGACGGCCAGCAGCTGCAGGCCCTCGTACCAGGTCGATTCGCCCTCCTGCGTGACCTGGTTGGCGATGATCGCCGCGATCGCCAGGGCCGCGAGCTCGAACCCGTTGAACACGAGGGCCATCGGGTGCGGCCCGAGGAAGAAGGAGCAGAGGACCAGCACCGGCGTGACGAAGAGGGCGACCTGGGCGCTCGAGCCGATCGCGATGTTGACCGCCAGGCTCATCTTGTTCTTGTAGGCGACCAGCACGGCCACCCAGTGCTCGGCGGCGTTGCCGACGATCGCAACCACGATCGCCCCGATGAAGAACTCCGAGAGGCCGATCGCGTGCGAGGCCTCCTCGATCGATCCGACCAGGATCTCCGACATCACGCCGACCAGCGCGCCCGCGATCGCGAGCGCGATCACCGACCGCCGGGTACTCCAATCCCCGCGACCCTCGGTTTGGGACTCCTCCTCGTGCGGGTTGAAGAGCGCCGCATGCGTCCGCAGCGAGAAGAGCAGGCCCGCGCCGTACGAGACGATCAGGATGACGGCGACGGCGAAGGAGAGCTTCTCGAGGTCCCCGCCATAGTCGACACGGGCATCGCCGGCGTGAGGCAGGCCGCTCCCCTGCGCAAGCGCGAACACCCCGGGCATGATCATCGCCGCGACGGCGAGCAGGAGCATCGTCGACTGCACGCTGGCGGCGGTCCGGCCGAACTTCTGGACCTTTCGCGTCCGCCCGCCGCTCAGGCCACCGACCAGCATCGCGGCACCCATGACGAGCAGGATGTTCCCGAGGATCGAGCCGACCAGCGAGGCCTTGACGACTTCGTGCAGCCCCTTGCCGAGGGCGAACAGGGCGATGATCAGCTCGGGGGCGTTGCCGAAGGTGACGTTGAGCAGGCCGCCGATCAGATTCCCTGACCGCTCTGCGAGCTCCTCGGTCGCGCGCCCCATCATCGCTGCCGGCGGGATCAGGGCAATCGCCGAGACGAAGAAGACGACGGTCGCCGGGGCATCGGCCAGGTCGACGATCACCGCGGCCGGGATCAGCGGCGAGAGCAGGTAGGGCCAGCCATCGGCCCCGAAAAGCCTCTTTGGGTTCGTCAAGGGACTCACGCCGTGAGCGAGCCTAACGAGAGTGCGACCAGGGTCTGCCTACTGGCTGAGCAGGTCGGCGCACTTGTTGAGCGCAGCCGAGCCCGATGCCTGTGAGATGCACTGCTCGTACGACTGGACGCCCGAGGGGCTGGGTGCCGCGGTCGAGCCCCCCGACTCCGGCAGAGCCCCGCTGGTCCCCAGGCCTCCGCGCAGCGAGTTACCGAGCCGGCTCGGGTTGATCCCGAGGGTCTGGAAGAGGGTGCTGAGAGGCTGCGGGTTCGCCGGCGCGCTGAAGGTCTGCGGCTTGTTGAGGTCGGCGAAGTTGAGCTGAATGTCGACGCTGAGCGAGTCCGGTGCACCCGGCGTCCCCGCGGGCGGCTTCAGATCGACGTGGATCTGGAACCGGCGAAGCAGCTTGTCGTTCTCGCCCGAGTACACGTCGATGTCACCCGACTGGACGACGTTGTTGAGCTGGTCCAGCTGCTGGGTGTTGACGTTCCCGACCGCGTTTCCCGCCCGCTGCGCGATCGCCTTCAGGTCCGCCACCAGCTTGGACACGTTCGCCGATCCGGAGATGTGGATCGTCTGCGCCCCCTCCACGTCATCCGTGCCTTCGTTCTTCAGGTCCGTGAGCCAGTTGGCCGGGCTGATGTTGAGGGCCTTCAACAGGTCGGTGGACTTGCCCGAGCTGTTCTGTCCCTGCAGCTGGGCGTAGGTCGCGGTGAACTCGTCATAGAGCTGCTGGGGGACCGTGTAGTCGGTCCCCTGAAAGTTCACGAACGCGCCGTCCCCGGTCGAGATCAGGCCGCCGGTGCCGGAGAAGCTCTGGGACCCGCTCTCGGCCTTCACCGAGGCGTCGACGTCGAATTTGGGGAACTGGCCCGCGCCCTGGCTTGCGAACTTCCCGCCGAGCTTCGTCTCGAAGCTGCCGGGGTTGGCCCCGCCCGAGGTCTCGATCCGGAAGTCGAGATCGAAGGTCCCGCTCTGGATGCTCGTCGGGTTGTTGAAGGTCTGCTGGAGGACCTGCTGCGGGTCCTCGCTATTGCCGCCCCCGCCGCAGGCGGCGAAGACGAGCGTCGCGACGAGCGCGAATGCGAGTGCGATCAGGGGTCGGATCCGGGTCACGTTTCCTCTCTCCAGCGGCGCCGCAGGGTACCGCAAGGCCCTTAGCGCCACCCTGAGCGGGGTGGTCCTATCCTGATTCGCATGGAGGGGAGGAGAGCTTGTCCGAGTTGCGCCGCCGAGAACCCAGCCGGCGCCAAGTTCTGCATGGAGTGCGGAGCCGAGCTCTCGCCGAAGTGCCCGCACTGCGGGGCCGACAACCCAGGCGGCGCCAAGTTCTGCATGGAGTGCGGCGGCGCCCTCTCATCCGAGTCCGCCCCAGCGGCGGGCGCCCCCGCAGCCCCCGCTGAGGCGCCCCCCGAGGAGCGACGGCAGGCGACGATCCTGTTCGCCGACCTCTCCGGCTACACCGCGGCCGCCGAGCGGATGGATCCGGAGGCCGTCAAGGCCCTCGTCGATCGCACGCTGCGCGTCCTCGGTGAGCAGATCGAGCGCTTCGGCGGATCGATCGACAAGTTCATCGGCGACAACGTGATGGGCGTCTTCGGCGCTCCGGTCTCCCACGAGGACGATCCCCAGCGCGCCGTGAGGGCCGGGCTCGCCATGCAGGAGGCCATGGAGGACGCGAACCGCCAGAGCAACGAGAAGTTCGGCGTGGGCTTCTCGCTCCGCGTCGGCATCAACTCCGGCGAGGTGATGGCGGGGGCCGTGGGCGACCGCTACACCGTGATGGGGGACGCGGTCAACGTAGCGGCGCGCCTCCAGGCGGCTGGCCGACCCGAGACCGTCACGGTCGGCGAGTCGACCTATCGCGCCAGCCGCGAGGCGATCGCCTTCGAGCGGCTCGAGCCGCTCCTGCTGAAGGGCAAGGAGGAGCCGGTGCCCGCCTGGGAGGCCAACGGAGTGGTCGCCGAACCGCGCAAGGGCGCGGGCCGTGCTCAGACCCCGCTGATCGGCCGCGAGGAGGAGGCCGGACTGCTGATGTCGCTGGTGGACCGCGTGGAGCGCGAGGAGCGCCCGCACCTGGTCACCGTCATCGGCCAGGCTGGCGTGGGCAAGTCGCGGCTGCTGCGAGAGCTGATGACCAATCTCTCCGAGTCGGACGATCCGCCGACGATCCGGCGCGGGCAGTGCCCGCCGTATGGCGCGGGCATCGCCTACTGGGCGCTCGCGGAGGTGCTCAATGACGAGTTCGAGATCCGCGACACCGACGCGCCCGAGGCCGCCTGGGAGAAGCTCCGCGCGGGCGTCACCGAAATGATGATTGAGCTCGGGGATGAGGCCGCGGGCGAGCGCAACGCCGCGCTGCTCGCCATTCCCCTCGGTCTCGAGCCGCCGGAGGAGCTGCAGCCCTCCGAGGAGGACCCGCAGCGGATGCGTGAAGCGCTCTTCTCCGCGGCCCGCGCCGCTGTGGAGGCGATCGCCCGCCGGCGCCCCCTGGTCCTGGCGATCGACGACATCCACTGGGCCGACGAGGGAATGCTCGACCTGATCGACCACCTGACCCGATGGGTGCGCGCTCCGCTCCTGCTCGTCTGTCTGACCCGGGACGAGCTGCTCGAGCGCCGTCCCGGCTGGGGCGGTGGCCGCCGCAACGCCACCACGATCTCGCTCGAGCCGCTCACCGAGACCGAGACCCGGGAGCTCGTCGCGGCACTGATGCCGAGCTCGGGGGAGAATGGCGGGGACGTCGTCCCCCAGGTCGCCGAGCGATCCGGAGGGAACCCGTTGTTCGCCGAGGAGATGGTCAACCGCCTGCTGGAGGAGGAGACCGTCGAGGCGGAGGCGCTCCCCAGGACCGTCCAGTCGCTGCTCGCCGCGCGCCTCGACTCGCTCGATCGCCTGGAGCGGCGGCTGCTCCAGTCGGCATCGGTGGTCGGCCAGACCTTCTGGGAGGGGGCACTTGCCACGACCGCGACCGAGGAGGGCCTCGACCTCGGCAGGACCCTGTCCAACCTCGAGGAGAAGGACCTGCTCGTCTCCAGCGCCGGAAGCCGGCTTGCGGGCGAGCGGGAATACGCCTTCAAGCACGTCCTGATCCGCGACGTCGCGTATTCGATGCTGCCCAAGTCAGTGCGCTGCCGGAAGCACGTCGAGGTCGCCGAGTTCATTCGCGAGCGCGCCGGTGAGCGAAGCGACGGTGTCATCGGCCTGATCGCCGAGCACTTCGCGCGCGCCGCCGCCCTCGGCTCGGAGGCGGGACTCGAACGTGACGCCCTCGCCGAACTGCAGACCCGGGCCCTCGAGTCCCTCGAGGCCGCGGGCGATGCTGCGGCCGCCCTCTACTCGAACGCGGAGGCCTTCGACCGCTACACGGCCGCGCTCGAGATCTCCGAGTCGCTGGATCCGGGCACGGTCGCGCGCGTGGGCGAGAAACAGGGCGACGTGGCGCTGCGAATGGGACGTGTGGACGCGGCGGTCGCGGTCTGGGAGCGCTGCCTCGACTACCACCGCGCCCAGGAGGACCTCGCCCGCGTCGCGGATCTGCATCGCAAGATCGGAGCCGCCCTCTGGCACAAGGGCGAGCGCCGCGCCTCGATCGACAACTACCAGCGCGGCATCGATCTGCTCAAGGACGGGCCGCCCTGCATCGAGCTCGTCCGGCTCTACGAGGAGGCGGCCTCCCTCTACATGCACACCGGGGACAACATGCTCGCCATCTACGCCTCAGAGAAGGCCCTGCGGCTCGCGGAGCGCCTGGGCGAGGCGCGCGCCGCCAGCAGGGCGCACGGGATCTTCGGCCGCGTCTTCGGCCGCATCGGCGACTCCGAGAAGGCGCGCGAGAACCTGGAGCGCTCCGTCGCCCTGGCGCGCGAATCGGATCGCTCCGAGGCCGTCAGAGCCCTGCTGACGCTGGGTTACCACCTCGAGGTCTCCGAGGCCGACTACGCAGGCGCCGCGGACGCCTATCGTGAGGCGCTCGAGATCGCACAGGAGGTCGGTGATCTCCCCTCGCAGGTCGAGCTTCACGCGTCGCTCGGCGAGCTGGCGGTCGACAACGCCGACTGGGAGGCGGTCGAGGAGGCCGCCGAGGCGAGCGCGAGCCTTGCCGAGCGCGAGGGCCTCTACGGCAAGCTCTGCTTCCCCGACCTGATGCGTGGCGTGCTCAGCTGGCGCGCCGGGGACTGGCAGGAGGCGGCCAAGTCATTCCGGCGGGCGCACGAACTGGGGGAGCAGGTCGGACGCTCCGAGGTCGCGTTCAATGCGCTCTTCTGGCTGGCGATGACCCTGCGTGAGAGCGGCGACCTGGCTGCCGCCGAGGCGGAGCTGACCAGGGCGCTCGACATCTGCGAGCGCGCCGGCCTCATCGCCCAGTCCGTCGAGGCGATCTCGGCGCGCGCGGTGGTCCTGGCCTTGGCCGGCCGGACCGATCAGGCGCGCGCCGCTGCGGAGGAGGCAGACCGGCTCGCGGGGCGGCTGCACTACCCCGTGGGCGAGGCCGCCACCGCTGAGGCCAGCGGCGCGTGCGCCGAGGATTCCGAGGAAGCGGCCGGGAAGATCGACGAGGCACGCCGCCGCTGGCAGGGGCTGGGCCGCCCCCTCGATGCGACGCGCTGTCTGGTCATCCAGGGCCGTCTGCTGCTGGACGAGGATCCGGCCGCCGCCGCCGGGCTGCTCGACGAAGCCGCCTCGGAGTACGAGAAGCTGGGTGCCCCGGCGCTCGCGGCACGCGCCCGCGAGACCGTCAGCGCCTAGCTCCATACAATCGCGTCATGTCGGAGGACGGCCCGAAGACCTGGATCCTCACCGGGTCGCTCGAGAACTTCCGGATCAACGTCGAGCGGGGCTTCAAGGAGATCGGCTTCAAGGAGCGCCGGCGCAATCAGGCAGAGGAGTTCGAGCCCGGCGACGAGGTCTTCTTCTATGTCACCGGCGTGCAGGCCTTCGGCGGCCTGGCGCGGGTGAAGTCCGAGATGTTCGAGGATCGCGCCCGCATCTGGCCGGAGAAGAAGGGCAAGCCGGAGATCTATCCGTGGCGAGTCGAGGCCGAGCCTCTCCTGATCCTGCCCGAGGATGAGTTCGTCCCGGCCGAGGAGCTCGCCACCGAGCTCGAGCACGTCCGCAAGTGGCCGCCCGACCATTGGCATCTCGCCTTCCAGGGCCAGCTCCGGACCATCGGAGAGCGCGACGCAACCCTGCTTCGCGAGCGCCTCACCTCCGCGATGGCAAGCGCGTGAGCGAAGAGGGCACCGGCCTCGTCCACGAGCGCCACTTCACCCGCGAGGAGGCGAACGCCCTCCTCCCCCAGCTCACCGCGATGCTGGATCGGCTCCGCGACGCCCGGGACGAACTGACGGACACCGAGGCCCACGAAGCCCTCTCTGAGGCCGCACCCACCAACGGCGGCGGCGAGGAGGGCAGGCAGGTCGGGGTCGCCTTCCTCGAGGTCCGGCGCCTGCTCGAGACGATCGAGCAATCCGGGATCGTCCTCCGCGACATCGATCGGGGCCTGGTCGACTTTCCCGCCCTGATGGACGATCGGGAGATCTACCTGTGCTGGGAGCTCGGCGAGGACGAGGTCGCCTACTGGCACGAACTCGAGACTGGCTACGGTGGCCGCGAGCCGCTCGACTAGTTGGAGGGCTATCCCGCGCAACCTGATCCGCGACCTGCGCGGCCTGGGTGGGAACGAGCAAATCGCGGTGATCGGCTGTGCGGTGATGGTCGGCAGCCTGCTGCTGCCCTGGTACCAGTCGCCGATCTCCAACGACCTCGTCCTCACCGGGATCGGCGGCTTCAGCTGGGCCGAGGGCGCCCTGCTGTTGATTGCGGCGGCGACCACCTTCCTGGCACTGCAGGGCGGCGGCGGCTACGTGCCCCCGCGGCCGCTTCGCGAGTGGGGGCTGTTCGTGGCGGCCGGGATCTGGGCGGCGGCGATCGTCATCTACCGGATGCTCGACCGCCCGCCGTTCACGCTGGGCGGCAGGGATGAGCCGTACGACCTCCACTACGCGATCTTCGTCGCCCTCGCCGGCGCGCTGATCATCGTCGCGGCCGGGTTGCGGATGAGGCCGCGGGAGCGGGCGAAGCGGCCTCAGGCGCCCGACTGATCGACGCTCACTCCTCAATCGGGTCGGGCGGCTTCATCCCGTGGCGTCGCATGCCCTCCTCGATCTCGGCGACCACCGTCTCGACCACCGCGACCCGGGCGTAACGCTTGGAGTCGCCCGGGATCAGGTGCCAGGTCGCATGCGGCTCGATGCTCGTCCGCGCAATCATGTCCTCGACCGCCTCGCTGTAGACGTCCAGCTTCTCGCGATTGCGCCAGTCCTCGTCGGTCAGCTTCCAGCTCTTCAGCGGGTCCGTCTCGCGCCTCTTGAATCGCTTCAGCTGCTCCTCGGGGGAGATATGGAGCCAGAACTTGATCAGGACCGTTCCCTCGTCGGCCAGGCCGCGCTCGAAGTTGTTGATCTCGTCGTAGGCGCGCGTCCATTTGTCCTGCGACGCGAATCCCTCCACTCGCTCGACCAGGACGCGGCCGTACCAGGTCCGATCGAAGACCGCCATGCCTCCCCACCCCGGCAGCGACGGCCAGAACCGCCAGAGGAAGTGGTGACGCTTCTCGTCGTGGGTCGGGGCGGCGAACTGGACGACGCGGACGTGTCGCGGATCCAATGGCGCAACCAGGCGCTTGATCGCACCACCCTTTCCCGAGGCGTCCCAGCCCTCGAAGGCAATGCATACCGGTGGTCCGAGCTCGCCCCCGCCGATCAGGCCGCCTAGCGTCAGCCGCAGCTGCGTGAGCCGGGTCCAGGCGGCGTCCAGCCGCTCGGCCTCCTCCTTCTTCGAGAGCTTCAGCGAGAGATCGAGCTCATCGAGGGCTCCCATCAGAATCCGGTGGGCGCCCTGCCGTTGTGCGTGGCGATCGCGAGCTGGAGCAGCCCCATCGCCGTCAGGATAACCACGATCCCGAAGGCGATGATCCAGTTGCTCTTTGCGCCATGGCCGTACCAGCCCACCAGGAAACCCAGCGCCAATAAGACCGCATAGGGACCTAGGGAGTCGGGCAGGGCGATGGCGAGCATGACGGGCTATCTATCATCCCCCAGATGCCGGACTCCGAGCCCCAGTCAGTCGCCCAGGTCCGCGAGGGACTCGGCGAGGTCGGATACCTCGCGGATGAGGCCGCCGCTCTCGTCTCCTTCCTCGCCCAGCGCCTCGGCAAGCCCATCCTGGTTGAGGGCCCCGCGGGAGTGGGCAAGACCGAGCTCGCCAAGGCGCTCTCGCGTTCGACGGGCCGCCGGCTGGTTCGCCTGCAGTGCTACGAGGGCCTCGACGAGGCCAAGGCCCTGTACGAGTGGAACTACCGCAAGCAGCTGCTGCGAATCCAGGCCGAGGCCTCCGGCGAGGCCGAGGCGGCGGCCGAGGGCTCCTGGGCCCGGACGCGCGGCGACATCTTCTCCGAGGACTTCCTCTTCACCCGGCCACTGCTCGAGGCAATCAGCGCCGAGGAGCCGGTCGTCCTGCTGATCGATGAGATCGACAAGACCGACCAGGAGTTCGAGGCGATGCTGCTCGAGGTCCTCTCCGACTTCCAGATTTCCATCCCCGAGCTCGGTGTGATCGAGGCGCGCACCCGCCCGATCGTGGTGCTGACCTCCAACAACTCGCGCGAGCTGACCGAGGCGCTGAAGCGGCGCTGCCTCTACCTCTGGCTCGACTATCCGTCGGTCGACCGCGAGCTGGAGATCGTCCGCCTGCACTCACCCGAGCTCGACGAGGGCCTAGCCCGGCGGCTCGTGGAGATCGTCCACATGATCCGGGCGCTGGACCTGAAGAAGCCGCCTTCGATCGCCGAGTCGATCGACTGGGCGCGAACGCTGCTGCTGATCGGCGCCGACGACATCGACCGTGAGACCTTCGAGCAGTCGATGAGCATCCTGGTCAAGCACCGCTCCGACATCGACCTCGTCGCGGAGCGCGTCTCGGTGAAGCTCGAGGGCAACGGCGTGACCGGTGGCCTCACGCCGCCGGGCTCCTCAGGGACCTGAGCGTGGCCTCCACCGCGGGCAGCCTGCTCGCCTTCTTCGAGGACCTCCGCTCGGAGGGCGTGGCGGTCGGCACCTCGGAGATCCTCGACGCCTTCGCAGCCCTCGACGAGGTGAGCTGGACCGACCAGCGCGACTTCCGGGAGTCCCTCGCCGCGACGATCGCCAAGTCCCAGGAGGACCGGCGCATCTTCGAGCTGCTCTTCGACCGGCACTTCTTCCGCGCCGCGGAGACAGAGGCGCTGGAGCAGGGCCTCGAGGACGAGCGCTTCGAGGGCTCCGGCGACCGAATCGACCTCGACGAGCTGCGCGAGGCGATCCGCCGCGCGATCTTCGAGGGCAACGACGGCGAGATGCGCGACCTGGCCCGTCTCGCGATGACCGCCTTCGGGCGCCAGGGCGAGCGCTCCGGGGTGATCGGCGTGGACGTGCAGCGGATCCGCAGGGCCCTCGACCTGCAGGCCGGCGGGCGTCGCAACGACGAGGACGCCCCGGCCCTGGACCCGGACAACATCCGTCAGTTCGAGCGCTACCTGCGGCGCGAGCTGGAGAGGGCGACGATCGAGCGCACCGGGAAACTTCCCCCCTCCCGCCCGCTGGCCGAGCTCGACCGCACCCTGCCGACCAGCCCGGCGCAGGACCTGACCGCCGTCCACCGCGCCGTCGCCCAGCTGAAGCGCCGAATCGCGACGCTCGGGCACGAGCAACGCGGGCGCAGCCGCGGCCGCCACGTCGACGTCCGCCGCACCATGAGGGCCTCGCTCGAGACGGGCGGCGTCCCGCTCAACCTCCGTTATCGGCCGAAGCGCCCGCGGCGCCCGGAGATCTACGTGCTCTGCGACGTCTCGACCTCGGTCTCGAGCGCCAGCGTCTTCTTCCTCTCGGTCCTGCACGCCCTGCACGACTCGTTCCGCAAGCTGCGGAGCTTCGTCTTCATCGAGCGGATCTCGGAGGTCACCGACATCTTCGAGCACGAGCGGGACTTCCGGAAGATCTCGGAGAGCATCTCCTCCGAAGGCGGCGTCGCCGATGTCTCGGGCTACACGGACTACGGTCGCGTCTGGCTCGAGTTCGGCGAGGAGATCGTGGAGGACCTGGGCCCACGCTCGACTGTGATCGTCCTCGGTGACGCACGCACTAACGGACGTGAGCCCCACGCCGCCACCTTCGGCACGATCGCCGAGCACGCCGGCCGGACCTTCTGGCTCAATCCCGAGCCGAAGCTCTACTGGAACTACGGCGACTCGGTGATGGCGGCCTACGAGCCCTACTGCGACGGTGCCTTCGAGTGCTGGACCACCAAGCACCTCGAGAACTTCGTCAATGTGATCGCGGGAAGCGCTTCGCGAGTCGACTCGTGAACTTCTTCGGCTTCTCGGCGTAGATCCGCTCACCCAGCGAGATCGCCGCAAACTGGAGCTCCCCGCGGCGCTGGCCGATCTCCTGGAGCAGGTGGCGCTGATCAGCGGGACTCGAGAAGGCGTCGCGGCGGCGCTGCGCCTCCTCCCGGAGGAGCGCGAGGTCGTGGTCGTCGCCCAGGTGATCCGCGAGGTCATGCGCGTGATCGGCGAGGGCGCCGATCATCGGGCGGTCGGCCTCCCTGATCAGCCGCAGCTGGTACCACAGATCCTTCACCCGCTTGCGGAGCTCGTGAAGGTTGGTCACGCTCGCCTCTTCCTCAACCGAGCGCAGGCGCTTCCGCCCCCGGCGGTAGGTGCGATGCAGCCCGGGAGCGATCAGCCCCCAGCCGTCTCCATCGAGCGCGAGCTCGTCGAGGCTCGACCGACACGCGATCAGCTCAGCCGCCGCCGAGGCCATCGTGCGTTCGATCGTCCCGTCGTCGTGCGCGTCGCGGTTCTCGGCGTGGAGCTGCTCGCGAAGCCGTTCGGAGCGCTGGCGCGCCGCTGGGCCGAAGCGCTCGCAGTGGTCGTCCAGTGACTCGACCAGGATCTCGGCGTCGCGGTGGGCGCTGAGCTTCCGGGCCACGTCCCGGTAGTGGTCGTTCTCGCGCCGCCAGGCGTCGTCGCCGATCGCATCACGGACCAGGCGCAGCGCCGAGCGGATCTTCTTCATGTCCTTGCGGGCCTCGTGGATTGCCTCGCCGGAGTCGTCCTCGGCCTCGCCGCGAAGCTGGGCTATTGCGTCATCTACCTGGGCCAGCAGAATTCGCCTGATGCCTGGCCCGACGGGCTCGTCCTCGAGGATCCGGTACGCGGTCGAATCAGCTGCCTCACCGTCGGGGTCGCGCAGCTTCTTGATCCCGATCCCGGCCGCGGCCGCCGTCGCGGCACCGGCGGCGGCCAAGGCTGCAGTTCTGTCGCGCGTCGAAGCCATGCGTATTTCCTGCCACGTATGGGTGCGGAATTAACGTCCCCCGATGTAAAAACGCCGATAAGCGTCAGTGGGAGAGGAATCGTGCTGATGGAACGCCCGATATCGCCAGGGTCTCATTCAGGTAGCGATGATCGCCCGTGACCTCCTCCCCGAGCCATCCGGGCGGCTCGAAGGCCTTCGCCTCCTCCTCGGAGGGAAATTCGATCTCGGCGACCACGAGGCCCTCGAGATCGCCGCCGTAGACGTCAAGCTCGATCTTCCGGTCGGCGTGCGGGAGGACGTGACGGCGCTTCCGGAGCCGCCGCCCCTCGGTCAGCGCCCAGAGCTCGTCGAAGCTCGCGCGGTCCAGCTCGACCTCGGCCTCGTCCCGCGATAGCCCCGATCCGCGCTTTGCGGTGAGCAACAACCGGTTGCCCTTGCGGCGAAGCCGCACCTCGCCGTCAGAGCCGATCGCCAGGTAGCCCTGTTCGATCTCATCGGCCTCGACCCCACCGAGATCCGGCGGGGCGTTCACCAGGAACTTGCGCTCGACCTCCATTCCGACACCGTAGACTGGCGCATGGACCCCAACAGGGGGGCTCGCGGGCAAGCGGGCTGAGATAGCGGACCGCCATGGATCACCTCCTCCGCTTCGCGTCCGGGGGTGAGGCCCCTCCGCTGACCCTTTGAACCTGTGCGGTAATGCGCGCGGAGGGAGCATGCTGACGAGACTTCGCGAAGGTACTCAGGACGCGGCCCGCGAAGGCCGTCCGATTCGCGCAAGCGGGGTCTCCCACTCCTTCGGCGAGCTGCGGGCGATCGACCGAATCGACCTCGAGGTGGACCCCGGCGAGGTGCTCGGGATCGTGGGCCCCTCCGGCTGCGGGAAGACCACGCTGCTGGAGCTGCTGGCCGGGCTGCGGACGCCCGATTCGGGCTCGGTCTCGATCGGCGATCGCTCCCAGCCGGCGGAGCGGCTCGAGGGCTGTGCCTACATGCCCCAGCGAGACCTGCTGCTCCCCTGGCTGTCGGCGGTTGACAACGCGGCGCTCGCTCTGCGCCTCGCCGGCGCCTCCAGGTCGGCGGCGAGGGCCGAGGCGGGCGGCCACTTCGAGCGGCTGGGGCTCTCGGGCTTCGAGGGGGCCCGGCCGGACGAGCTCTCGGGGGGAATGCGACAGCGCGTCGCCTTCCTCCGCACGCTGATGGCCGGTCGCCCTGTACTGCTGCTCGATGAGCCGTTCGCCTCTCTCGACGCGATCACGCGAGCCGAGATGCAGTCCTGGCTCGCGGGCGTCCTTGGTCCCGATCTCCACACGGTCGTCCTCGTCACCCATGACGTCGAGGAGGCGCTCTACCTCTCGGACCGCGTTCTGGTCCTGACCCCGAGGCCGGCAAGGGTCGCGGAGCGAATCGAGATCGAGGCGCCGCGCGCCACCGACCGCGCCGCCGCCGTCACCTCGCCGGAGTTCGCCGAGCTCAAGCAGCGAGCGCTGCGGAGCCTCGCGGAGGCGGCGCGGTGAGCGCGGCGCGGCGATACCTGGCGCCCGCCGCGGTCATCCTGATCCTGCTCGGCGCCTGGGAGGTGGCGGCGCAATGGGACTGGATCTCCAACGCGCTCAACATCGAGGACTTCCTCGTTCCGGCGCCGAGCGACATCGCCACCTCGCTCTGGCGCGACCGCTCGCTGCTCGCAGATGATTCCTGGGTCACGCTGCGCGAGGTCCTGCTCGGCTTCCTCTGCGCACTCGCGGCCGGCCTCGCGTTCGCCGTGATCCTGCACCTCTCCGACACGCTGCGCCGCGCGTTCTATCCGCTGCTGGTCGCCTCCCAGACCATCCCGCCGGTCGCGATCGCCCCGATCCTGATCGTCTGGTTCGGCTTCGGGCTCGGGCCCAAGGTCCTGCTGATCGCGCTGGTCTGCTTCTTCCCGGTCACCGTCAACACGCTCGACGGACTGCGCTCGGTCGATCCACAGCTGATCACCATGATGCGGACGCTGGGGGCGAGTCGAACACAGATCCTGGGCCGCGTCGAGCTCCCCTCGGCTCTGCCGTTCTTCTTCAGCGGAACGAAGATCGCGATCGCGGTCGCGGTGATCGGGGCGGTCTTCGCCGAATGGGCGGGGGCCGGCTCCGGCCTCGGCCATCAGATCCTGATCGCCTCCAGCAACCTGCTGACGGCCCGGATGTTCGCTGCGATCACTCTGCTCTCGGTGATGGCGATCGTCCTGTTCGCGGTCGTCTCACTGATCGAGCGAAAGGTGGTCACCTGGGACTCCCGGGGGGTGACGCGGACTTGACCGTCGCGATGCGTCTCGCGGTCCTGATCGCGACCGCCGCGATCGGGCTCGGTCTGTCCGCGTGCGGCGGAAAGGACGAGCCCACCACGGGCTCCCCCTCGCACCCTGCCCCCTTCACGCTCGCCCTCGACTGGTACGTCAACCCGGACCATGCCGGGATCTACAGCGGGCTCGACCGCGGGTTCTTCAGGGCGGAGGGCCTGGACGTACACCCGCAGGTCCCGTCCGATCCCTCCGCGCCGATCAAGGAGGTGGCCGCGGGGCGCGCCGACCTCGCCGTCTCCTACGAGCCCGAGGTCCTGCTCGCCCAGGACAAGGGGCTGGACGTCCAGGCGGTGGGCGCCATCGTCAATCAGCCGCTGACCTCGCTGATCTCCCTCCCGAAGGCCGGCATCGCGACCGGCGCCGACCTGCGGGGGAAGACCGTCGGGACGGCCGGAATCCCGTACCAGACGGACTACCTTCAAACGATCCTGCAGTCCGCGGGCCTGCCGTCCTCGGCCGCGAACGAGGTCGACGTCGGCCTCAACCTTCTCCCCACCCTGATCGCCGGGCGGGTCGACGCGATTCTGGGCGGCTTCCGGAACATCGAGGGCGTCGACCTTCAGCAGAGGGGACTCCACCCGCGCATCGTCCCGGTCGACCAGCTCGGAGTGCCGACCTACGACGAGCTGGTCCTGGTTGCCCGGCGGACCACGGTGCAGCAACATCCGGAGGCGATTCGCAGCTTCATCGCGGCGCTGGCCAGGGGCACCGCCTACGCGATCGCCCATCCGCAGGAGGCCGCCAACTCGGTGCTCAAGCGCCGGCATGGGCCTGGATCCGATGCAGACGCGGGCGGAGGTCGATGCAACCCTGCCGTTGCTGGAAGGGACTCACGGCCGCCCGTACGGCTTCATGGACCCCGGCGAGTGGCGGGAGTACGCCCAGTGGATGACCGAGCACGATCTGATCTCCTCCGCACCGCGGACGAGCGACGTGCTCACCAACGCACTGCTGCCCTAGCGCGCCGTCAGGCTGCCAGCCGAGCCGATGGGCCGGCTCCCATCGCCTTGTGCCAGCCCGCGAGCGCGAAGGACCCGGCCAGCCCGCGAAACGGCGCGTACGGGGCGAAGTACTCCTCCACCTCCGGGACCGTGGCGCGACGGCCGAGGCCGGCCAGGTGCCCGACGAGCTTGACGTAGACCAGGTCGCCGGCCGGCAGCGAGTCGGGCTCTCCGCGGCCGTGCAGCCCGAGGCATTGCATCGTCCACGGCCCGATCTCCGGGATCGCCAGCAGCCGGCGGTCCGCCTCGGGGTCGGAGAGGTCGGCGCGGCCGCGCGCGACCTCCCGGGCGCAGTGGACCATCGCCACCGACCGGCCGAGGCTCAGGTCCATCGACGCGAGCTCCGCCGGTGCGCGCCCCGCGATCACCGCAGCCGAGGGGACGTCTCGCAGAGGCCAGGAGCGCTGGCGACGCCTCCGAAGGTCGGGTTGATTCGGGAGGAAGCTGGGCGCCCAGCGGCGCACGATCCGCCGCTGGATCTCCGCGGCGCGGGAGGCCTCGATCAACTGCGAGGTGATCGCCCAGCAGAGCGCCTCCCAGGGCCACGGCCTGCGCCTCGGCCGCACCCATGGTTTGTGGTGGATCGCCGGCCCGATCAGCGGATCGCGCTTGAACGCGTGGAAGAACTCGCCCATGTCCTGCTCGACCGCGAGCGCGAACCGCATCCGCTCGAGGGCGATGCCGAGCTCCTCCTCACCCGCACGTGGGGCCTCATCCTCACCGCCGGCGACGATCGGACGCGCGAGCGAGGCGGGATCGACCGGCTCGGCGCGGACGTGGACGTAGCCGTCCCGGGTGCGCCACCAGCGCGTCCTGACGGGCCGCTCGCCGACGTGGAGCAGGCGCTCGGCGATCCCGCCGCGAGAGCGGACGACACCGTCACCGCCGCTGCCGCGCGGCAGCCGATAGGGCCACCGCGGCAGGACGCGCTCCTCCAGGACCACTGGCTAGCGACCGAGGACGTGAACGTCGACCAGGAAGCTGCGGCTGGCGACGACCTTCTCGCGGCGCCTGAACAGCCCTCGGCGAGGGGGCCGGCGCGGGGCGCGCGCCGCACGGGCCACCGCGACCACGGCGACACCGGCTGCCGCGCCCCCAGCGGCCGCGACAGCGAGGGGGCCGACCTCGCGGCCCCAGATCTCGATGGTTCGGCTCTGCGCACGGACGGGCAGGGGCCTGACCGGTTCGGCCTCGATTACCACCTCGTCGGTCATCTGCATCTCTTCCGCCACCCGCTTCATCCTAGTAGCGAGTCAAGACCTCTCCCGGATTTCGTCGAATCCGGCGGCGGAAACTAGAGGGACTTCTCGTAGAGCCGGTATCTCTTGACCACCGTTCCGCCCATGCCCTCCATGGCGCGGTTCATCGGCTCGTTCACCTCCAGGATCCAGCCCTCCTCGCCCCCCGTGACTCCGACCTCCGCCGCCGTCTCGATGTGGCGGACGTAGAAGCGGGCCGCGATCCCGGTGTGCTGGTACTCGGGCTTCACCCCCAGGGCGAAGACGCGGACGCGGTCGATGTTCCGCTTGCCGAGCAGGAACCGAAGCCAGCCGAAGGGCAGCAGCCGGCCGTTCATCTTCTTGGTGACCTGGTTGATGTCGGGCAGGCTCAGGGCTGCTCCCAGGATCTCGCCGTCGCGCTCGGCCATGAAGGCCCAGCGGGGATCCAGGATCTGCTTCAGGTTCTTGGCCTGGAATGCGATCTCCTCGTCGGTGATCGGCACGAAGCCCCAGTTCTTCTCCCAGGCCGAGTTGTAGACCTCCATGAAGCGTCCGATCTCGGCCTCGAGATCGCGCTTGTTCATGTTGCGGACGGTGATGCCGTGTTCGGACTCGACCTTGTCGGCGACGGCGTGGATCGCGTCGGCGAAGGCGTCGCCCTTCTTCAGCCCGCCCATCTCCAGGTTCCACATGAGCAAATCCATCGTCTTGCCATAGCCGAGCGCCTCGATGCGCTCCCTGTAATACGGCGGATGCCAGGGCTCGAGGATGTAGGGATGGACGTCGTAGCCCTCGATCAGCAGCCCGACCTCATCGTTGGTCGTGAAGTCCATCGGGCCGACCAAACGATCCCGCCCCTTCGCGCGGACCCAGTCCTCGGCGGCGCCCAGCAGGGCCTCGAAGATCGCCGGGTCGTCCTCCGCGTCGATGAACCCGAACTGGCCGTCGCTGCCGCCCTGGAACTGGTCCCAGCGGCGGTCGACCTGCGCCGTGATCCGCCCCACCGGCTCGCCGTCCCGCCAGGCCAGGAAGTACTCGGCCTCGGCGTGGTCGAAGTAGGGGTTCTTGTCCTTGTTCAGGAACTCGAGGCGCTCGAAGATGAGCGGCGGAACCCATGGAGTCCCCTCGTGGAGCCGGAACGGCAGCTTGATGAACGTCTTCAGCTCGCTTCGACCCTTTACGGGACGCACTTGAATGGAGCCTGGCACGGTTGCGGAAGCTACACATGCTTCACTTCCGGAGGATGTCCGACTCCACCCAAACCCCGGTGGACGTCTTCGAGAAGGCCCGCACCCACGACCGGGTCGAGCAGCTCGAGGCCGCCAAGCAGGGCGACCTCCTCCCCTATTTCCGCATCCTCGAGTCCCAGGCGGGGCCCGTGGTGGAGATGGAGGGGCGGGAGACGATCATGCTCGGCTCCAACAACTACCTGGGGCTGACCACCGACGAGCGCGTCAAGCAGGCCGCTCGCGACGCCCTCGAGCAGTTCGGGACCGGGGTCACCGGCTCGCGCCTGCTCAACGGCACCACGCCGATGCACGTCGAGCTCGAGCGCGAGCTCGCCGAATGGATGGGCACGGAGGACGCGATCGTCTTCACGACCGGCTACCAGTCGAATCTGGGCGCGATCAGCGCGATCCTGGAGCCCGGCGACACGGTCATCTGCGACTCCGGTGACCACGCCTCGATCCTCGACGGCTGCAAGCTGTCGGGTGCCCGGCTTCGCCCCTTCCGCCACAACCGGATGGACAAGCTGGAGACGATGCTGGAGCGGGCCGTCGCTGAGGGCAGCGGGACACTCGTGGTGGTCGACGGAGTCTTCTCGATGGAGGGCGACGTCTGCGACCTGCCGCCGATCGTCGAGCTCTGCCGCCGCTTCGGAGCCCGGCTGATGGTTGACGAGGCACATGGCGTCGGTGTGCTCGGCAAGCGGGGAGCCGGCGCCTGCGAGCTGTTCGGGCTTGAGGACGAGGTCGATCTGCGGATGGGAACCTTCTCGAAGAGCCTCGCCTCCTGCGGCGGGTTCATCGCCGGCTCGGAGGAGGTCGTCGAGTACCTCCGAATCTCGTCGCGCTCGTTCATTTTCAGTGCCTCCGCCGTCCCCGCCGCCGTCGGGGCCGCCCTCGGCGCCCTGCGGATCATCCGATCCGAGGGAGCGGAGCTGATGGCGCGCCTCTTGGACAACGCCGCCTACCTGCGCCAGGGTTTCCGGGATCTGGGGCTGAAGGTGGTCGAGCCGGGCACGCTCCCCGACGGGACCGAGGCGACGACGCCGGTCGTCCCCGTGATGGTCGGAGAGGACTGGCAGGCCGTTCTGCTCTGGAAGGCGCTCTTCGATGCCGGCGTCTACACGAACGTCGCCCTCCACCCCGCCGTCCCGCCGGGCGGCGCGCTGTTGCGGACGAGCCTGATGGCGACCCATGAGCGCGCGCATCTGGATCGCGCCCTGGAGATCATCGCCGAGGTCAGGACGCAGTTCCCGGATCTGCCGACGGCGTAGCCGCCCGGTTTCGGATTCGCTCTGCCGGGTATTGGATGTCGTTCGGGGCGATTTGTCCAAGACTCCTGGACGAGGTTTCGGATCACCCGGACAAAACATCTGCTCTTAGCGGACAGGATGATCGTTCGGGTGTTGACCGTCGGCGCGGAAGGTGTGTAGGTTTCGCCTCGCCGCGCGCTTCCGGGGCAGGGAGCGGACGGGAACAGTTTGAGGAGAGGACCGTCCACTTCCCCCGGCTCTCAAGAGCGACTGGGGGCTGCCGGCAGCACAACCAAGCCCGCCAACAATTCCTGACCTAGCAGGAGGGAGAACCGATGTCTGTTGCTTCGACGATTGCCCCTGCCAGCCCCATCCCCACCCTCGCCCCCCGGCGCCTCGAGCCTACGGTCGTCGAGCCTCAGACTGAACCCAGACAGCGAGGGACCGCACAGTGCATGGAGGCTCTGGCCCGCGCCAACGAGGTCCGGCTCGCTCGCGCCGCCCTGAAGAGGGAGATCTCCGCCGGCCGCCGTTCCGTCACCGAGGTGATCATGGAGTCCCCTTGGGAGGCCGAGAGCATGAGCCTCAGCGAGCTCCTCTGCAGCCAGCGCCGCTGGGGACGCGCCCGTTCACGGAAACTGCTGGCGTCGGCGGCCCTCGGAGAGGGCAAGAAGATCGGCTCGCTCACAGAGCGCCAGCGCCGGATCCTGACAGGCGCCCTCGAGGCGAAGCTGGGGGCCGGCTGAACTAGTCGGCCCGCCGCGGCGGGCGACTGATCACCTGAGGCGGTAGAGGGCGCCGCCGGAGCGGCGGCGAAAGGCCGAAGCGAAGAGCCAGGCGGCGCCCCCGAAAGCCAGCAGCCCGGCGGCCGCGCAGATCGCCGGGCTGATCCGCGTCGCGAACCAGAGCACTCCGAACACCGGGACCCCGACGGCGGCGGCGAGCACCAGGGTGTGTGAGCGGAAGGCGGCGAAGTGCTCGCGGAGCGCGAGCTCCAGGCCCGCCAGTGACCCGAGCGCCAGGCCGACGCCGATCATCACCAGCCCCTGTGGCGGCGGGAAGAAGAAGCCGACCACCAGCAGGACGAGGCCGATGAAGATGACGATCTCGGTCAGCGGGAAGTCGCCCCAGAGGGCCGGGGGCCGTTCGATGTTCCCGGCCCGCCGCCGCGCGGCTCGGGCCCTCTGCTGCTCGTCGACGGCGACCGCGGAGCCCGAATTCGAAGAGCCATGCGCCGGCTCGGCCTGCTGGCGGCGCCGCCGCTTGCGGCGCTGTCGCTTCGTAGCCATCAGACAGCTTCAGGGGGCAGGCGCCCCTCGGCTAACGGGCAACCGGAGGAGATCTTGACCTGCCACCAGCCCAGCAAAATGCCGAGCAGGCCCCAGCGCGGCTTGGCGTGCCAGTTCTTGCAGCCGGGCTCGCCGATGTCGTCGTTGTGGACGCGCATCCACCGGTGCGAGGCCGGGTCCGCGAGCATCCGCTCGATCAGCTCCCGGTTGTCCTGCTCGACGACCGCGTAGCCGTGGAGATCCGCCTTGACCTCCTGGATGCGCGCCGCGAGCCCGTCCCTGACCTTCTCCAGCTCGTCGACGGTGAGCAGACGGGGCCCGCCCAGTCCGGGCACCGAGAAGTCGATGCCCTTGCGCGGGAATGCAGAACCGAACAGCCGGGCCAGCGCCATCTCCATCACGGCGATCTGGCGGCGTAGGTCGGCGCGGGAGTCCCGCTCGTCGTGATCGTAGAGGACTGTGTCGAGGCCCTCGGGCGGAGACGGAGGGATCAGGGACTCGTCCACCCGGGGTGCGGTCTGCACCTCGGGAACGTCAACGCGTTCGAGCAACTCCTCCGGCATTCAGTCCTCCTCTCGGCGCAAGTCTACGCTTGAAGCGCGCTGCCCGCCACCCAAAGGGCCTCCTCGAGAGCGATATCGGGCACGCCGCGCACACCGATCGCCGTGAGCAGGACCCGATCCGTGCCTCGACGGACGCCCCGCCCCTCGGCGGTCCGGTCGAAGAGAATCCCAACCGCCCGTTTCTCGTCCGCGACGACGATCGTCCCTTCCGGCAGCGGCGAGACCCGGCCCTCGAACCCTTCGCCCTCGGCGGAGAGCCTGAGACCGATCCTGCCCTCGACCCGATCCGCATCGAACCCGCGCAGGGCGACGCCGACCTCGACCATCGCGATCGTCAGCGCGTCCTCGACGCGGTTGCGGCTCTTGAAGCGTCCATCGTGCATCCGCTCGAAGATCAGCTGCTCGATCGGGGTGCGGGTCGTGTCGGGGTCGAGCCCGATGTGCCGGAAGAAGACGCGGTACGCCCACGGGATCGGCTGCTGGCGCAGCTGAATGGCCTGTGCCCCGGCGATCCGGTCGCTGAGCGATCGCAGACGCTCCCTCAGCGCCTCGGGGCTGCGGCCGGTCGTGGTCTCGATCGTGGTCGAGACGATCGAGAGTCCGGGAAACTCCTCGCTCAGGGCGTCGTCCACCCAGCCCGGCTCCGGAGCGGCCTCCCAGGCGTCAGGGAGCGGCTCCTCTGCGCCGCGTCCGGGGCCGCTTGTGGGGAGCTCGGCCATCAGCGGACCGTGGCAGCTCGCTTCTTCGACGCGGCAATCAGCGCATCGACCTTGGCGAAGAACTGCTGATCGTCGAGCTGCCCGATCGAGGTCGCCTGGAAGATCCCACCCGGGTATGCGTAGACGAAGGTCGGACAACCGCCCACCCTGTAGAGGTTGGAGAGGGCGCCATCGCGGTCGAGGCCGACTGGATGGGTCCAGTGATGGTCGCGGATCAGCTTCTGCACCTCCGAGGTGCTGTCGCGCACATCGACGGCGAGGAAGTTCACCCGGTCGTGATATTTCCGGTACGCCCGCTCGAAGACGTCCTCCTGGTCCTCGCAGTCCCCGCCGCGGGTGAACCAGAACGAGAGGACCAGCGGCCGGTCGAAGTAGTCACATACCCGGAGGGCGCCGGGTACGTCGACGCGGCAGGCGGGCGTCCGCCGGCTGCCGGCCGGACACGGGATCCTCGCCGCGTCGCAATTGTCCTGCGCGATGTTGGCGTCGCCGCTCGCGCCGGTGCGTGCATTGGGGACTGCGAACTGGGCGAGTGGCAGGTCGTTCTCATTGGTCGCCCCGAGGACGCCCTTGTTCTTCGTCGAGATGGTGTTGATGCCGGCGATGGCGATCAGCGCGATGAAGGCCATCCCGACGATCAGCGAATAGACGGTCGTCCGTCGGGGCCCCTGGCCCTCCGGGCCCTTCCCTCCGTCTCTCCCAGCGCCGTTCTCCACGGCTCAATGGTCCCCTACGGGACGGATTGGCCGGTCGCAGCCTGCGCGGGCGCGCGAGCGGGGAGCGGGAATCCCTCCTCCGCCCAGACGATTGCGGCCGGCAGGACGAGCATCACGCCGGCCAGCGCGACCAGCAGGTCGGCCACGGTGACCAGGCCGAAGTCACGGAGGACTGGGGCGACGGAGATCAGGCCGATGTCGTCGAGCAGGGGCAGACCGGCGATCGCGAGCACCGCGAAGCCGGCGATCGCCGTGACGCCGGAGGCGAGCACCGCCGCGCCCGTCCGCAGGTAGGTGCGCCGGAGTGCCTCGCCGACGGACTGGCCCGCTGCGCGCTCGCCCGTGTAGCGAGCGGAGAGGATCACGCTGAACTCGGTCGCGATGGCGATCACCAGGGCGCCCAGGGTCGCTGACATCGGGTTGAGCGAGATCCCGAGCGCGGCAACCACGAGGCCCGACCAGCCGGTGGCCATCAGAACCGGGATCAGGGGCACGACGGCGCGGCGGATTGACCGATAGATCAGCGAGAGGACGATCCCGACGGCGAGGATTCCCACCAGCGGAAGCCACCAGCGGCTGTGGGAGAGGTCGGTGTTCGCCTGGGCCGCCAGCACCGGAAGGCCCGCCAACCGGACGGTGGTCCCGGGCGGCGGGTCTGGGCCGCCGGGTGGGTTGACCTGGGCGCGAATGTCATCGATCAGCTTCTGCTGATCGGAGAGCGGCTGAACCCGGATGCCGAAGGCGATGTCGGCCGTGTCGCCGATCGGCGTCGCGCCGGCGGACGGGTTGCACTCACCGCGATGGCTGATCACGATCTGCGAGATGAAGCAGGGCAGCGCCTGGACCAGGGCGTGCACGTCGCCGACGCTCTGACCGCCGGTGGAGCTCCCGGTTGAGCCCGCGCTCGACGACGCGCTCGCTCCGCCGAAGAAGTCCGTCAGCGAGAGGGCAGGGCAGATCTGGGCCTGCGCGCAGCTTGGATTGGCCCCCGAGAACCCGTGGCGCGCCAGGACGCGCTGCTGGAACCCCTCCGCCCATGAGATCACCGCCGGGCTCGTCGGGTCCTGCGCCTTGATCGTCACGTTCACGTCGCCGGAGATCCCGGTCTGCTTCTCGAGCTCGTTCAGGTCCTTGAGAGCAGCCAGATGCGGCGGGGCCAGGTCGCGTATGTCGGTCACCACCCCGGTCCCCGCGCTGGCCGCCCAGCCGCAGACGGCGAGCAGCAGCCCGGCGGCGAGCACCCGCCTGGGACTGGCGAGCGCCATCGCGATCGCTCCGACGCCGATGGCCTGGAGGCGGGCCGCGGCGCCGGCGAACCGGCGGGGCCTCTCGGGCACGGCCGGGACATCGGGCGACCCGCGCCAGCCCGAGAGGCCAAGCGCGGCGAGGCCGCCGGTCAGTGCCACGACGAAGGCCAGAGCCACACCCACGACGAGCAGCAGGCCGAAGGAGCGAACGAGAGGACTCGGGGACAGCGCGAAGGCCGCGAAGCCCGCGATCGTCGCCACGCAGGCGGCGCCGATCACCGGCCCCCCGCCGCTGGCCGCGATCGCGACGGCCCGGCCGGGCGCCGCTCCCTCCGCCCGGGCCTCGTTGAACCTGGCCTGGAACTGGATCGCGTAGTCCACCGAGAGCCCGACGAGCACCGGCAGCATCGCGATGGCGCCGACGGTCAGGGAGCCGCCGAACAGGGCGACCAGCCCCATCGTCATCGCCCCCGCCGCCACCGCGACCCCGAGGGGCAACAGCCGCAGAGGCCGCGGCAGGATCAGCAGGAGGGTCAAGGCCATCACCAGGCCGGCCACAGCCAGCAACAGGAGCGTCTGGTTGCGCAGGTCGCGGGCGCCCGCGTCGACCACGACCGGGGCACCGGTGACGAGGTAGCTTCCGTCGCTGAGCTTGAAGCGGGGGTCGGAGACGGCCTGCCGGAAGAGGCCGATCGCCTCGTGCCTCTCCGCATCCGTCATGTTCGGCCGCAGCCGCACGATGATCTGGGCCGCGTCCTTGTTCGGGAAGAGGTAGCCGAACCTCTCCTTGGGCGTCCCCGCGGGCTTCGACTGGTCGAAGACGACGCGGCTGACGAAGTTCGGATCGTCCAGGCGGGGGACCGAGGTGATGCCGTACTGCAGGGCCACCTGGACGAGCTGGCTCTGGAACTGGCCGAGGATCTGCTGAGCGGCGGCGTTGGCCGCCTGCTGCTGCTGTGCCGTTGAGGCCCCATGGCTGGCCGCTGTACGCGCTGCGCGCCGGCCCGCGACCTGCGCCGCCTGGCTGGCGCCCCCGATCTGCCCGCGCAGGGCCTCCTGGATCCCCGCGACGCTCAGGTAGAGGAACGTCCCGGGGCCGAACACGGACTGGCTGGGATGGAGCTTCGCGATCTGGTCGCAGACCGGCGGAAGCGGTTCCTTCTTGCGATGCGGCAGGGACGCGGCCAGCTGGGTGCCGCCGGCGAAACACTCCTCGAGCTCGAAGAGCGGCTCGAGATCCTTGGTGAGGACGAGCTTTCGCAGGTCCTCCTTGGCCAGCACGATCACGGGCTCGTCGCCGAACTTCTGGTGGAAGTCCTGGGTCGCCTGGTACTCGGACGACCCCTTGCTGACCAGCGTGTCTGTGCCGGCGTTCGTATCGAGCTGGGTGGCGGCGAAGATCCCAGCGCCCGTCAGCAGCACGATCGGCGCGATCAGCAGCCAGGGCCACCGCACCGCGACACCCGCCACCCGCTCGAAGAACCCTCTCCCCGCGTTCACGAGCCGGAGGTTAGGGAGCGAGTATTAGAGCCGCGCTAATCGTTTGGGTGGGTGGCGGCGGGCCTCGGGGGACGGGACGGTGACGGAGGGATGAACATCGGCAATGAAGGAGAGCCTGAGGCCTAGAGGCGCGCCCGATGCGTGGATTGGAGAGTTTGGGGGTCTATGGGCCCCCAAACTCTCCACAACGCAAGCCGACGGAGCCCGAAGGGGCCGTTCGCAGCCTTATAGGTGCCATAGCCCCCTCAAGGCTGCAATCCGCGCTTTGTCGGGCACGACGCGCCGCTGTCGGCCCGGCCCCCCTTCATTGCCGCTTTTCCGAGCGCCCTCTGCCGAGCCGGCTCTTACCGAGCCACTTCGCCGAGCCGCCGGCGCGGCCAGTCCATAGACAGGCGAGCCGCCGGGCCCGCCCTAGTCCATCGAGAGTGGGCCCTTGACGTCCGCGTTCAGAAACTGGCTGACGAACTCATTGCGCGAGTTGAAGAGCTCGTCCGAGGGGCCCGACTCGACGATCCGGCCCTTCCAGAGAACCGCGATGAAGTCGGCGATCCGGCGCGCGGTGCCGAGGTCGTGGCTGATCACCAGGTAGCAGCCGCCGTTCTCCTCGTGGATCTCGCGGATCAGCTCGCAGAGCAGCGCCGTGCGTACCGGATCGAGGCCGGAGTCGGGCTCGTCGAACATGACGATCGCCGGATCGAGTACAAGCGCCCGGGCGAAGCCGGCGCGCTTGCGCATCCCGCCCGAGAGCTCATTGGGCATGTTGTACATCGCCTCGGCGAGGCCGACCTCCCGTAGCCGCCGGGAGACGATCTCGTCGATCTCTTCCTCCCCCTTGTCCGTGTGCTGGCGAAGCGGGAATGCGGTGTTGTCGTAGACGTTCATCGAGCCGAAGAGCGCGCCGTCCTGAAAGAGCAGCCCGAACTTCTTGCGGACCTCGAAGAGCTCGTCGTCGGTCATGTTCGGGATCGACTCGCCGTGGACCAGCACGTCGCCCGCGTCCGGGTAGAGCAGCCCGACGATGTGCTTGATCAGCACCGACTTGCCGGTGCCGGATGGCCCGAGGACCATCGAGATCATGTTGTCCGGGATACCGAGGTTGCAGCCGTTCAGGATGCGGGTGCGGCCGAACTGCTTGACCAGGTCGATGATCTCTATCGCGTCCTCGCCGCCGTGATCCTTCTTCTCGCCCGTATGCCACTTGTAGGGGTCCGGGTCGTCGGCGTCGACACCCGGGATGGTGTAGTTACGCCCGGAGAAGTCCTCCTCGCCGTAACCCTGCGCCGCGAGCGGATCGCCCTCGACGTCCTCCTCGACCTCGGAGGCGGCTTGGGACTCGTCGGCGGTCGTGCTCTCGGGGTCCTCGGCCCCACTGCTCTTCTTTGTCTCAGCCACCGATCACGCCTCCTTGGAGTTCACAACAAGTGTAGGAAACAGCCTCGGCCTACCCGCCGATCGGCGCTCTCGGGTTAGCCCCCCAGAAGACCAGGGTTCCCATCATTCCGATGATGTGCACGAGCACGATGTTGAGCACCATCGACTTCGCGGTCGCCGTGCCGACGCCCACCGGTCCTCCGGATGCGGTGTAGCCGTAGTAGCAGCCGACGAGGACGATGACGGTCGCCATCACCATGCCCTTGATGAGGCTGAATAACAGGTCGGGCGGGTTCTGGAACATCCAGAAGATCAGGAAGTAGCCGCCGGAGGAGACGTCGCCGATCTGCTCGACGACGGCGAGCCAGCTGGCGAAGTAGCCGATCCCGACCGCGGCCAGGTACATGAAGGGGAAGGCGACCCAGGCGGCGAGCAGGCGGGTGGCCGCCAGGAAGGTCACGGGCGGCACGCCCATCACCTCGAGCGCGTCGATCTCGTCGGAGATCCTCATCGCGCCGAGCTCGGCAACGATCCCGGTGCCGACCTTGGCAGCGAGCATGTAGCCGAAGGCGTAGGGGATCACCTCGCGCAGGTCGCACCAGGCGGCGAACACACCGGCGTACGCGGGGGACCCGACCGAGCGGTTGAAGTAGGCGCCCTCGATCCCGCACTGGAGACCGAGGATGAAGACCAGGCCCCAGATCACGATCGTCGAGCCCAGGATCAGGATGCCGGTCTGGCGGAGAGCCTCGCCGAAGAACTGGAAGACGCGGCCCGTGTAGACCAGGCCGGCCACCCTCGTCGCAAATCCGAAGATCTCGCCGATCGAGTTGAGCCAGCCCCGCGGGACCGCCAACCAGCCTGCGTTCACTTGATCACCTGGAGCTCGGGATGCGTCGCAAGCAGGGTCTGCGTGAAGACGTAGTTGAACGCGAACACGCCCATGAAGGCGATCACGACCGCCTCATTCACGGCCCTACCCACGCCCTCGGCGCCTCCGGACGCAGTCATCCCCTTGTACGAGCAGACGATCGCGATGATCGCCCCGAATAAGGTCGTTTTCAGGACCGACCCCCAGAGGTCCGTGACGGAGGCGTTGTTGAAGAGCGTGGCGAAGAACCCGCCCAGCGGCTCGTTGTAGAGCAGCTCCGCGCCGATGCCGCCGACGATGCCGAAGATCAGGGCGTAGATGTCCATCAGGCCGGTGATCAGCATCAGGGCCAGGAAGCGCGGGACGACCAGGTTCTTGATGGGGTCGACGCCGAGGACCTGGAGAGCGTCGAGTTCCTCCCGGATCTTTCGGGCGCCGAGGTCCGCGGTGATCGCCGTGCCGGCAACGCCGGCGACGACCACTGCGGTCACGAACGGCGCGAACTCCCTGATCGATGCGAGGACGAAGAACCCGCCGAGGCGGTCGAGGGCGCCGAATAGGGACAGGAAGTTTGCGGCCTGCAGGCCCGGCGCCCCGAAGCCGAAGGCCAGGGTCGAGATCATCATCGGGAACCAGCAGAGCTGGAGGGCGAAGAGGAACTGCCCGATGAACTCGCCGCCGTACGGGTACGGGGGCCTGATCGCCGAGACGATTGTCTTGGCGGTCAGGATCATCATGTCCCCGACCTGCTCGAATAGAGACTTGGCCGGGAGGAACGCCCTATCGGCTACGGATCTGACCATTTGCTCTCCTCCGGAGCCGATCCCCCTCATGGGGCGCGGCCCCGCACAGCACGTTAACGGCGATCACACACTTGACCGCCGAATAGACGCACCGGGAAGATTATGTGATGGGGACGCTATTCGCCACCCACAACCGCCAGGCGTAACTTCCCCCCAAGAAATCCCCGCTACTCGCGATACGGAGCCGGATTGGCGAGGGTAGGGTGCGTGGTATGTTGCCCGCGCCTTTGGAGGAGAGCGCTACGACAGCCCGTCCCCTGAAGGCCCGCAAACGGATCGGGATCGGGATTCTGGGGGCGCTCCTGGCGGCGGGTGTCGCATCCTGTGGCGGCACCCGGCAGGACGCAAACGAGCCGGAGGGCAACTTCCCCGTCTCCATCGTCAGCGCCGACTTCCCGAGCAAGCAGAAGCTCGCCGACAACACGAACCTGACCCTGGCGGTCGAGAACTCCGGCGACCAGGCGATCCCGAACCTGGCGATCACGATCTTCACCACCTCGAACGCCAGCACGGGGGCATCCACCACCACGACCGGGACGACGGGCACCGGCACGACCGGCACCTCGCAGGAGCTGCCCACCGCGCAGGGATCGTTCTCGGTCCGCTCAGAGCAGGAGGGCCTGGCGATCCCCTTCCGCCCCGTCTGGATCCTCGAGTCGGGGTATCCGAAGCTGGAGGGCGAGACCGCCTCGGCAGGAGCCGAGGCGGCGCAGACCGACACCTATGCCTTCGGTGAGCTGCGAGCCCACGACACCCGGCGGATGGTCTGGAACGTGACCCCGGTCCAGGCCGGGACCTACACCGTGCACTATCGCGTCGCCGCCGGGCTCGAGGGCAAGGCCAAGGCCGTCACCGCGGACGGCTCGGTCCCGGAGGGCGAGTTCGTGGTCCGCATCTCGAGCGCCCCGCCCCAGACCCGTGTCGACTCCGCCGGCAGGGTCGTGCCGATCAGCCCCAGCGATACCGTCGGCCAGGCCGGGACCCAAAAGCAGAAGTCGCAGCTCAACGGGCAGTAGGGGCGAGGCGCACCGAGCGCTCCGGCCCCGTGTTTTATCCCCGTATGAGCACCCTTCGACGCCGGCTCTCCGTCGTGACCGTTCTGGCGGCCGCCGGCGCCCTGATCGCAGGCTGCGGCGGCGGCTCGAGCTCGACCGGCGAGTCGACGACCACCGCGGGCTCGACGACCACCGCGGGGCAGCCAGAGGGGAACGGCCGGGTCGAACTCCAGAAGGTCGGCGACTTCGACCAGCCCGACTACGTCGCCCAGCCGCCCGGCAGCGATGACCTCTACGTCGTCGAGCAGGGCGGGACGATCCGCATCGTGCGCGGCGGGCGCATCGTCTCGACGCCGGCCCTGGACATCGTCGACGAGGTGACCTCAGGTGGTGAGCAGGGGCTCCTCTCCGTCGCCTTCCCGCCGGACTTCCAGAGCTCCCACCTCGCTTACGCCTATTACACGGGCAAGGACCAGGATCAGCACGTCGTGCGCTACTCGGTGCGCGCGGACGGCTCCTTCGACGAGAGCAGCGCTCGGGAGATCCTCCACATGGACGACTTCGCACCGAACCACAACGGTGGCCAGCTCCAGTTCGGGCCTGACGGTGACCTCTATATCGGAACGGGCGACGGCGGCCTCGAGGATGACCCTCACCGGAACGGTCAGAACCTCGGCTCGCTGCTGGGCAAGCTCCTGCGGATCCGCCCGGCCACCGGTGCATCGGGGCCGCCGTACACGATCCCGCCCGACAACCCGTTCGTCAGCCGGCAGGAAGCCAGGCCGGAGATCTACTCGTACGGCCTGCGCAACCCATGGCGCTTCAGCTTCGACCGAAAGACCGGCGCCCTCGCGATCGGCGACGTCGGCCAGAACACCCTGGAGGAGATCGACTACACCCAGCAGGGGCACGGACGAGGCGCGAACTTCGGCTGGTCGGCGTTCGAGGGGACGAACCGGTTCAACGCCGATCAGAACGCCCCGAACGCCGTCCCGCCGATCTTCGAATACAGCCACGACCACGGCTGCTCGATCACCGGTGGCTACGTCGTCCGCGATCAATCCCTGCCGGCGCTCTACGGCCGCTACGTCTACGGCGACTTCTGCGCCGGCGAGCTGCACGCGCTCGAACCGGCCATCCCCCATGCGAGGGACGATCGGGCGCTCGGCCTACATGTGGACTCACTCTCCTCGTTCGGGCAGGACAACGAGGGTCACATCTACGTCGTCTCGCTGGACGGGCCCGTCTACCGTCTCGTCCAATGAGGCGACTGACCACAGCACTCGCGCTTGCGGTCCTCGGAGCCCTCGTCCTCGGCTCAGCAACCGCCGACGCCAAGCGCGGCGTCAAGCTGAAGCGGATCGGCCGGTTCCAGAGCCCGACCTATGTGACCTCTGCCCCCGGGATCCCCGGCGTGGTCGTTGTCGAGCGCGCCGGGCGGATTCGACTCGTCCAGGGCCGCAAGCGGCGCACGTTCACCACGATCTCGGGCGTCTCCACCGGGGGCGAGAGGGGCCTGCTCTCCGTCGCCTTCGCGCCCAATTACGCGACCTCGAGAGTCCTCTACGTCTACTTCACGAACGGCTCGGGGGACCTGGAGATCGCGACGCTCCACGCCGATCCGGACGGGCTCCACGCCGATCCCTCCACATTGCAACCGGTCGTCATCGTCCCGCACCCCACCCACTCGAACCACAACGGCGGCCAGCTGCAGTTCGGGCCGGACGGCTTTCTCTACGCCGGGACCGGAGACGGCGGCGGCGCGGGCGATGAGCCGGACAACGCCCAGAATCCCGGCTCACGGCTCGGCAAGCTGCTGCGAATCGATCCGTCCACCGGCGCGGTCGGCATCTACTCGATCGGGCTTCGCAACCCGTACCGCTTCTCGTTCGACCTGATCAGCGACCCCGGACACCCCCGCATCGCGATCGGTGACGTGGGCCAGGACCGGTTCGAGGAAATCGACTACCTGTCCCTCTCGGCGGCAGACGGCGCGAACTTCGGTTGGAACGACTTCGAGGGGTTCAGCCCCTTCCCCGGGGCGCATCCGCCCACGCCGAGCCAGACGGTGAGGCCGATCAAGACCTACAGCCACGCCGGCGGGGCTTGCGCGATCGTCGGCGGCTACGTGGTCCGCGACACCCGGCTGCGCTCGCTCTTTCACCGCTACGTCTACGGGGACTTCTGCACCGGCAAGGTCCGCTCCCTGATCCCGGATACGAGCGGCGCCCGCCGGGACAAGGCGACCGGTGTCCGGGTGCGCGACCTCAGCTCATTCGGCGAGGGGGCGACCGGAGCCCTCTATGCCACCTCGCTGGACGGACCGGTATACCGGTTCGTTCGCAGGCGCTGAGCCCATGCCGAAAGTAAATCGCCGCCGGATCGAAACCATCGTCGCTGCCCTCGTCGCCGTCGCCGCGGGCATCGTCGGCATCGCGAATCGCGAGGCTGCCCGTGAGCTCGGGCCGAAGTTCGTCTCCATCGAGCGCATCGCGCGGCTCAAGAATCCCGTCTTCCTGACCCAGCCGCCGGAGGCGGGACAGCGGCTCTTCGTAGTCCAGGCGGGGGGCGCGGTCCGCGTGATCTCGGACGACCACCTGCTCCGGCGCCCCTTCCTGAACATCTCGGACCGGGTCGAGGCGCACGGCGTGCGGGGGGAGCCGGGGATGGCGTCCATCGCATTCTCACCCGACTATCAGCGGACCGGCCTCTTCTACGTCTCCTACAGCGACCGGCGCGGCGGCCTGGTCGTGGCCCAGTACCAGCGCAGTGCCGACCCGCTGGTCGCGGATCCGAACTCGGGTCGCACGATCCTCCGGATCCCCGAGCCCACCCCCGGGCACCACGGCGGCCTGATGGCCTTCGGCCCGGACGGGCACCTCTACATTGCCACCGGCGACGGTGGCCCTGCGGGTGACCCGAGGCGGGCTGCCCAGAACCTCGAGCTGCTTCGCGGCAAGGTTCTGCGCATCGACCCGGTTCCCGCCGGATACGGGATCCCCGCCGGCAATCCGTTCGTCGGCAAGCCGGGCCGCGACGAGATCTGGTCATACGGCCTGCGCAACCCGCGCGGCCTCTCCTTCGACCGGACCACCCACAACATCGCGATCGCCGATACGGGCGAGGATCACTACGAGGAGATCGACTATCTGCCGATCGCCCGCTCCCGTGGAGCGAACTTCGGCTGGCCGGCCTTCGAGGCCTTCGCGCTTTTCGCTGGCGGCGTCCCCCGCCACGACACGGTGCTCCCCGCGATCGCATACCGCCACAGGCCCGGGTGCCTGGTCGCCGGCGGCTATCTCGTCCGGGATCCACACCTCGCGCGGATCCGCGGCAGGGAGATCTTCGGGGACTACGTCTTCGGCGACTACTGCACCGGCAAGCTCTACGGGTTCCGGCCCAGGGCCGGGAGGCGCGCCGGGAAGCAGCGCACCTTCAGGCTGGGCACCCGATACCTGGCCTCGATCGGGCAGGACAACGCGCGGCGCATCTACCTGCTCACGCTTCGCGGTCCCGACCACAAGGGAAAGGCAACCCTGGGCTCCGTCTACCGCCTCGTCCCGCACCGGGATCCGGTGCCGGACTAGCGTGGGAGCGCGGGCGCCAGGATCCGATAGGCCTTGATGCCGAGGCCGAGGCGCTCGCGGTCCTCGGAGATCTGCGGGTCGAGCCCGGTCAGCTCCTTCACCCGCTCCAGGCGGTAGGCGACGGTGTGACGGTGGGCGAAGATCGCCCGGGCCGTCGCGTTCATGTTGCAGTCGCTCGCCAGGTACTCCTCGAGGGTGCCGAGCAGGTCCGAGCGGTACTGGTCGTCGTAGCGGACGAGGGGCTCGACGGTGTCCCGGTAGAAGCTCCTCACCTCGTCCGGATCGGAGATCAGCGCCCTGAACAGCAACCTGTAGACCCCGCTCGCGGCGATTCCCTCCTCGAGCGCCTCGGCGATCTCGGGCTCGCGGGTGATCACGTCCAGGACCAGCTCGGCTTCCTTGATCGCCCGGTGAAGCTCGCCGGGGTCGGGATAGAACGAGGAGACGGCCACCGTGCCGTGCTTGCGGAGCCGGTTGGCGATCCGACCGGCGCCCTGGAGGGTCTTCTCGGGAGCGTCGTCGCCACCGCGGGCGGGCAGGATCGCGAAGAGCCGGCCCTCGGAGATCTCGCCCAGGGACCCCTCGTATTCGGCCTCGACGAGAGCCGTTGCGTGGCTCGGGCTGGCGGACTCGATCTCGGCCACCAGCGCGATCGCTCCGCGGGCGAGATCGCAACCGAGCCGAGCCGCCTTGCTGGTCGTCTCGGCCGTGTCGATCTCCCTGGAGCGGAGCTCCTCGATCAGCCCGCCGCGCATCTTCCGCTCGGCATCCTCGCGAGCGTCGGCCACCGCGACCTCGGCGAGCGCCGCGAGGGCAGCGGCCCTCAGCACCTCATCGCGATCCACCAGCACCGGGCCGTCGCCATCGGCCGATTCGGCCTCGAGCAGCAGCACGATCCCGACGGTGCTGCCGCCGGCCTCGATGGTGCGTTCGAGGACGATCGGGGCGGGTGTCGTCGCCTTGGTCTGGGCGACGCGCGCCTTCGCGTATTCGGCGAGCCCGTTGAGCTCCCCGCCGCCGGGCGCTCGGGCCGCGAGGCCGCGCGGGGGCAGCACGATCGCCACCGGGCCTCCGGCCTCAGCCGCGGCGAGCTCGGCCACCCCCTGCAGGCCCTCGCCGTCGAGGACGGCCTCGATCATCCGCGTACTCAGCTCCCGCATGGTCATTCGTCCTGCGCCGCGCCGGCGGCGATCTCCTCCTCGGTGTGGGCCTGGAGGACGACCTCCCCCTGCTCCCCGGTCCGGATGCGGATCGCATCCTCGACGGGCAGCACGAAGATCTTGCCGTCGCCGATCTCGCCAGAGCGAGCGTGCCGGATGACGGTCTCGACGACGTTCCCAACCTCGCCATCGTCCACGACGACCTCGAGCTTCAGCTTGGGCCGCACCGACACCGTGACGGTGGAGCCGCGGTACGCCTCGACCAGCCCCTTCTGGCGTCCGGAGCCCTTCACCTCTGAGATGGAGAGCGACGGAAATCCCTTGTCGAGCAGCTCGGAGCGGATCGGCTCGAACGCCTCATGGCGGATGAACGCTTCGATCTTCTTCACGGGTGACTCCCCCCGGGAGGACGGCGACAGCTGTCATGGAACACCGTAGGCGTGGATGGGCAGCGGGTCTTTGGCCCTCTGTCGAAAATCCCGCGCAGGCCTTGCTCCAAGCGGTCGGGTGCGACTGGCTGGGCAGCCAGTCCACGCTAGAGTCCGGTCCCTACTACGAGGAGAGCGAGCATGGCCATCGACACCGTCACCGAGAGCGCCGAACAGGCTTCGCGCGAGAGCTTCGAGGTCGTCAACCCCGCCGACGGATCGGTGATCGCCAACGTGCCGCTCGACGGGCCCGCCGAGGTCGCGCAGACCGTTGCGCGCGTACGTGCCAACCAGCCCGCCTGGGAGGCGCTCGGCATCAAGGGCCGGGCCCAGTGGCTCTACAAGCTCCGCGACTGGATCCTCGACCACCAGGATGAGATCGCCGACACCATGCAGCGCGAGACCGGCAAGGTCCGCGGCGAGGCAGCGGGCGAGCACGTCTACGTGGCGGACCTCATCAACTTCTACGGCAAGAAGGGCCACAAGTTCATCGGCGACGAGAAGGTCGCCGCACACTCGCCGCTGATGAAGGTCAAGAAGCTCAAGGTCCAGTACCGGCCCTATCCGGTCGTCGGCGTGATCAGCCCCTGGAACTTCCCGCTGATCCTCTCGCTGGGCGACGCGATCCCCGCCCTGATCGCGGGAGCCGCGGTGGTCATCAAGCCGTCGGAGATCACACCGCTCGGCCTGAGCGAGATCGTCGAGGCCTGGAAGACCGAGATCGGCGGCCCCGACGTCTTCGATGTCGTCAACGGCAAGGGTGAGACCGGCTCGGCCCTCGTCGACGAGGCCGACTTCGTCCAGTTCACCGGCTCCGATCGCACCGCCAAGAAGGTCCTCGCCCAGGCTGCGGAGACGCTCACGCCGGTGAGCGCCGAGCTCGGCGGCAAGGACCCGATGATCGTCCTGAAGAGCGCGAACGTGGAGCGAGCGGCCAATGCCGCCACCTGGGGCGCCTTCGCCAACTCCGGCCAGGTCTGCATCTCCGTGGAGCGCCTCTATGTGGAGGAGCCCGTCTACGACGAGTTCGTCGAGCGCTTCACAGCGGAGGTCCGCAACCTGAACCAGGGCATGGACGGCCGGGAGCACGGCAAGGACATCGGCGCGATGACCTTCCCGCCCCAGACCCAGATCGTCGAGGACCACGTCGAGGACGCGAGAAGCTCCGGCGCGACCGTCGTCACCGGCGGCCAGCGCGGTGAAGGCCCCGGCGACTGGTACCCACCGACCGTGCTCACCGACGTCGACCACTCGATGAAGGTGATGCGCGACGAGACCTTCGGCCCCGTCGTCGGGATCATGAAGGTGCGTGACGCCGACGAGGCCGTTCGCCTCGCCAACGACACCCGCTACGGGCTGGCCGGCTCGGTCTTCGGCTCGAAGCGCGAAGCGGAGGCCGTCGCGCGCAGGCTCGAGGTCGGCACGGCCAACGTCAACGACGTTCTGGTCGGGTTCCTGGCCTCCGACGTGCCGATGGGTGGCTGGAAGGACTCGGGCATCGGCTTCCGGCACGGCGAGTACGGGATCAAGAAGTTCGTGCGCCCCGAGTCGATCGTGATCAGCCGCTTCGGCCAGGCGCGCGAACCTCTCTATTTCCCGTACACCGAGAAGCGCCGCCAGCAGCTGCGAAAGGTCACCGACTTCTTCGCAGCTCGCGACTGGAAGCGGCGCCTCGGCAAGAATCGATAGCCGCCGCTAACTCGCAGCGGACAGCTCGCTGTCGAGGCGACGGGCCTCGTCCTCGAACCACTCTGAGACCACGCGCAACCAGGCGACCTCGGACCGCGTTCTGATCCGCACGTAGTCCGCGTGCTGATCGCCGGCCACGCGAATCGCGTCGGCGACGCTCAGCTCCTGCTCCGAGGCGCCGTCGTCACCGAGCAGCATCCAGTCGGCTCGTCCGCCTGGGCCATCGTCCTCGAGGGCCAGCCGCGTCCCGTCGGTCATCAGCAGCGCCTTCGGCTCGCGTCCGCCCACCTGCACTCCATGCACTCCATGCACTCCATTGGCTTCCATCTCGTTCCCCTCTTCTCTTGGCGTCGTCTCGAGTCGCGAGTATGCGAGCAACCGCTAACACGGCGCTAAAGAATCGTTAACAAGTTGCGAAAGGCCCGCAACTTGCGATCCGGGCGCAGAGGACGGGGCTATCCCGCCGGTACGAGCTCTTCGCGGAGCTGCTTCGCCGCCTGGACCATGTTCCGCAGGCTGGGATCGACCTCGTCCCAGGTCCGGGTCTTCAGGCCGCAGTCGGGGTTGACCCAGATCTGCTCTGGCCTCAGGACGCGCGTCGCCTCGTGCAGCAGCTCGGTCATCTCGTCGACGGTCGGGACTCGAGGGGAGTGGATGTCGTAGACGCCCGGGCCGATGTCGTTCCGGTAGCCGGTCTTCTCCCAGTCCGCCAGCAGCTCCATCCGCGAACGAGCCGCCTCGATCAGGGTGACGTCGGCGTCCATGGCCTGGATCTGCTCGAGGATGTCGCCGAAGTCCGAATAACACATGTGGGTCTGGATCTGGGTCTCGTCCTTGACGACGGCGGTGGAGAGGCGGAAGCAGTGGACCGCCCAGCCGAGGTACTCGTCCCAGCGCTCCTTGCGCAGGGGCAGGCCCTCCCGGATCGCGGGCTCGTCGACCTGGATGATCTGGACGCCGGCCTTCTCGAGGTCCTCCACCTCGTCGCGGATCGCCAGCGCCAGCTGCTTGCAGGTGTCCGCCAGCGGCTGGTCGGCGCGGACGAAGGACCACTCGAGCATCGTCACCGGCCCGGTGAGCATGCCCTTGACGGGCCTGTCGGTCAGGGACTGCGCGTAGCCGATCCAGTCGACCGTCATCTGTGACGGCCGCAGCACGTCGCCGAAGATGATCGGCGGCCGAACGTAGCGGGAGCCGTACGACTGCACCCAGGCGTTTTCGGTGAAGACGTAGCCCTCCATCTGCTCGCCGAAGTACTGGACCATGTCGTTGCGCTCCGGCTCGCCATGGACGAGCACGTCGAGGCCGACCTCCTCCTGGAAGCGGATGACCTTCTCGATCTCCTTCTCCATCGCCTCCCTGTAGGCGGCCCAGTCGATCTCGCCCTTGCGGAGCTTCTGACGGGTCTGGCGGATCTCGCCGGTCTGGGGATACGAGCCGATCGTGGTCGACGGGAAGAGCTCGGGAATGTCGATGCGGGAGCGCTGCGCCTGCCTGCGCTCCTCGAATGGGCTCGAACGGCGGTCGTGCTCGTCGTCCAGCGACTCGATCCGCGCGCGGACCTCGGCGTTGCTGGTCCGGCGCGACTCGCGCCTGGAGTCGAGCGCCCTGTCGTTCGCGTCGAGCGCCTCGGCGATCGCCTCGCGCCCGTCGCCCAATCCCTTCGCCAGGGTCGCCACCTCGCCGACCTTCTGGACGGCGAACGCCATCCAGGAGCGCATCTCGTCGTCGAGGTCGGCGTCCACGCCGGCCGGCTCTGCGTCCAAATCGATCGGGACGTGAAGCAGGGAGCAGCTGGTCGAGACGACGAGCTGGGCGGCGTGGGTCTTCAAGCCCTCCAGGGCATCCAGTGAGTGCTCGAGATGATCGATCCAGACGTTCCGCCCGTCGACGATGCCGGCGAAGAGCCACTGATCCTCGAGGCCCTCCTGGTTCGCAATGAACTCGGCGTTGTGGCGGCCGCCATGCTCGTGGACGTCGGGGCCGAGCTCGGGTCCATGGACCGAGCCGGTGAAGTCCAGGCCGACGCCCTCGATCGGCAGGTCGCGCAGGACGCCGTAGGCGTCGCCGACATGGTCGAAGTAGGTCTTGACGAGGATCCGGGGGCGCTCATGCACCTTGCAGAGCTCCTCGTAGGCGAGGCGGAGCGCGTCGAGCTCCTTCTCCGTGCGGTCCTCAACGAAGCAGGGCTCGTCGAATTGCACCCAGGTCGCACCCTGCTCGGCCAGCCGCTCGATCACCTCGCCGTATACCTCGACCAGCGGCTCGACCAGATCGAGCGCGTCGAAGCGCTCAGGAGCGCCATCTGCTGGCTTGGAGAGCAGCAGGAGACTGACCGGGCCGATCAGGACCGGGATCGTGTCGATACCGACCTCCTCCATCGCCTCGGCGTGCTCGTCGAACGGCTTCGTGCCCGACAGCGAGAACTTCGTGTCGGGGCCCAGCTCGGGGACGATGTAGTGGTAGTTCGTGTCGAACCACTTCGTCATCTCCATCGCGGTGGCGTCCTGGCGCCCGCGAGCCATGGCGAAATAGGTATCGAGATCAACGTCCCCGCCGTCATGGCCGTAGCGCTCGGGCACGGCGCCGACCAGGGCGATCGCGTCGAGCACCTGGTCGTAGAACGAGAAGTCGTTCGAGGGGATCAGGTCGATCCCGGCGTCCTGCATCAGCTTCCAGTTCTCGACCCGGATCGCCCTGGCGGTCCCCGCCAACTCGTCGGCGGACTTCTCGCCCCGCCAATAGCCCTCGGTCGCGAACTTGAGCTCGCGATTGCGGCCGATGCGGGGGAATCCGGAGACGTTGGAGAGGGCCATGGATCAACCCTACCGAGGCCGTCAAAGGGCGAAACGCTCCGTCGCCGGACCCCCGCCCTGGCTACCCTGCCCGGGCCATGGCTGAGCGCGACTACCTGGGGGCGGTCCGCGAGCGTGTCGTCGTCTTCGACGGTGGCATGGGCGCAACCCTCGAGCAATTCGACCTGACCCAGGAGGACTACGGCGGCCTCGAGGGCAAATGCCACGAGGCGCTCGTGCTCAACCGCCCCGACGTGATCGAGGGAGTGCACACCTCGATGCTCGACGCCGGCGCCGACGTCGTCGAGACCGACACCTTCCAGGGCAGCCGTCTGAAGCTCGACGAGTGGGGACTCGGTGAGCACACGCCCGAGATCAACCGGGTGGCCGCCGAGATCGCCCGCAAGGCCGCGGGATCCGACCGCTTCGTGGCCGGCTCGATCGGGCCGACCGGCTTCCTGCCCGCCAGCGACGACCCGACGCTGGGAGACATCTCCTTTCAGAAGCTCGTGGAGGTCTTCACCGAGCAGGCCCAGGGCCTGGTGGAGGGCGGCGCGGACCTGATCATCATCGAGACGGCCCAGGACATCCTCGAAGTGAAGGCGGCCGTCTTCGGGGCTCGCGAGGCGTTCAAGCTCACCGGCCGCGAGCTGCCGATACAGACCTCCGTCTCGCTCCTGCCGCAGGGCGGCAAGATGCTGCTCGGGACCGACATCCGGGCGGTCCTGACGACCCTCGCCGCCCTCGACGTCCAGGTGGTCGGGCTCAACTGCTCGACCGGCCCCGAGGACATGCGCGACGCGATCCGCTTCCTGGGCGAAGCCTCCCCCCTCCCGGTCCACTGCATTCCCAACGCCGGCCTTCCCCTGCAGGGACCGGACGGCGAGACGATCTTCCCGGAAGAGCCCGGGCCGCTGGCGACGACACTCGGCGAGTTCGTGGAGCGCTACGGCGTCGGGATCGTCGGCGGCTGCTGCGGCACGACCCCGGACCACATTCGGGCGATCCGCGAGCGGGTCGACGGCCGGGCTCCGGCCGAACGCCCCGAGCAGGGGGCGATCGAGGTCTCGAGCATGATGACCTCCACTCCTCTGGTCCAGGAACCGCGCCCGACCCTGGTCGGGGAGCGAGTCAACTCACAGGGATCCCGCGCGGCCAAGGAGCTGCTGCTCGCCGACGACTATGACGGCCTCGTCCAGGTCGCCGAGGACCAGGTGACGGGGGGCGCCCACGTGCTCGACGTCTGCGTCGCGCTCACCGAGCGCCAGGACGAGGACGTGCAGATGGGCACGGTGGTGGAGCGGATCTCGCTCACCCAACCGTCGCCGATTCAGGTCGACTCGACCGAGCCGGAGGTGATCGAGGCGGCACTGGAGCGGATCCCCGGGCGGGCGATCGTCAACTCCGTGAATCTCGAGGCCGGCCGCGACAAGCTGGATCGCGTCGCCCCGCTGGCCAAGGCCCACGGCGCAGCGCTGATCGCGCTCACCATCGACGAGGTGGGCATGGCCAAGACCGCCGATCGCAAGCTCGAGGTCGCCCAGCGGATTCGCGATCTCTGCTGCGACGAGCACGGTCTGGATCCCGAGGCCCTGATCTTCGACGCCCTCACCTTCACACTCACGACGGGGGACGAGGAGTGGCGGCCCTCCGCCATCGAGACGATCGAGGGGATCCGGCGGATCAAGGCGGAGATCCCGGGCGTGAAGACGTCGCTGGGGGTGTCGAACGTCTCCTTCGGCGTCTCGCCGCCCGCGCGCGCGGTGCTCAACTCGGTCTTCCTGCATCACTGCGTCGAGGCGGGCCTCGACCTGGCGATGGTCAACCCGAACCACATCAGGCCCTATGCCGAGATCCCCGATCAGGAGCGAGAGCTCACCGACGACCTGGTCTTCAACCGCTCGGAGGACGCGCTCGAGAAATTCATCGCCCACTTCGAGGAGAAGGGCGACGAGGTCGAGGAGACCGCCGGCGATCCGACCGAGGGCATGGAGCCCGAGGAGGCGCTTCACTGGATGATCCTCCACCGCAAGAAGGACGGCGTCGAGGAGTGGATCGACCGCTCGGTTGAGAAGATCGGCGCCGTCCCGACTCTGAACGAGGTGCTGCTGCCCGCGATGAAGGAGGTCGGCGACAAGTTCGGAGCCGGCGAGCTGATCCTGCCGTTCGTCCTGCAGTCCGCCGAGGTGATGAAGCGCGCGGTCGCGCAGCTGGAGAACTACCTCGAGCGCATCGAGGGCCACACCAAGGGCAAGGTCGTGATCGCGACCGTGTTCGGCGACGTCCACGACATCGGCAAGTCGCTCGTCAACACGATCCTCACCAACAACGGCTACACGGTGGTCGACCTTGGCAAGCAGGTCCCCGTCGACACGATCATCTCCGCCGCCGTCGAGCACGAGGCGGACGCGATCGGCCTCTCCGCGCTGCTGGTCTCGACCTCCAAGCAGATGCCGATCTGCGTGCAGGAGCTGCACGAGCGGGGCCTCGAGTTCCCGGTGCTGGTCGGCGGCGCCGCGATCAATCGTGACTTCGGCCGCCGCCTCCTCTATCCGGGGGGCAAGGAATCCGACGATGTCTACGCGCCCGGCGTCTTCTATTGCAAGGACGCCTTCGCCGGCCTCGACACGATGGACGAGCTGGTCGACGCGGACGCGCGCTCCGCACTGGTAGAGCGGATCCACTCAGAGGCGAAGCAGCTGCGCGAGCAGGTCGAGAAGGTCGACGACGCTCCGCCCACCACCGACGACAGCGTGCGCTCCACAGCGCGAACCGACGCCCCGATTCCCGAGCCGCCGTTCTGGGGCCCGCGCGAGGTGGAGGTGGACCTCGATGAAGTCTTCCCCTACCTCGACCGTCACGTGCTGTTCAAGCTCCACTGGGGCGGCCGCGGCAAGAAGGGCGAGGAGTGGCGGCAGATCGTCGAGGGACACGATGGCGAGGAGGGCTTCGCCCCCCGGCTCGAGCGCATGTGGCGCGAGCAGGACTACCTCCGTCCCCGGGCCCGCCTGGGCTATTTCCCCTGTGCCGCTGAGGGCAACGAGCTGATCGTCTTCGACCGCGAGGACCCCGAGCGCGAGCTCGAGCGCCTGGTCTTCCCCCGCCAGCCCAGGCACGACCGGATCTGCCTGACCGACTTCTTCCGGCCGCTCGACGAACTCAGTCCCGGCGAGCGCGATGTCGTCGCCCTGCAGGGCGTCACGGTCGGCCCCGAGGTCACCGACCTGATGGCGAAGCTCGAGGCCGACGGCGAGTTTGCCGAGCAGCTCTACGTGCACGGCCTGGGCGTGCAGTCGGCCGAGGGGCTCGCCGAGTGGATGCACTCACGGGTCCGGAGCGAGCTCGGCATCGACCCCGACCAGGGGCGCCGCTACTCGTGGGGCTACCCCGCCTGCCCCGACCAGTCCGAGCACGAGAAGGTCTGGCGGCTGCTCGGCCTCGAGGAGATCGGGATGACGCTGTCGGGCGGCTACGCCGTGATGCCCGAGCAGTCGACGGTGGCGATCATCGCCCACCATCCGCAGGCCGTCTACTTCGGCATGAAGTCCGGCTTCATTCCGAAGGAGCGGGCTCCCGACGAGCTGATCGCGGGCACTGACCGCGGCGGCGAACTGCCGCCGGAGTCCGACCCGCGCGACGGCGCGGTCGACGCCGAGGCGAGCGACGCCGGCGAGCCGCAGCCGGCCTAGCCGACGGCGGCGCGGTCATCCGCTCCGAGGCGATAGGCGATCTGCCCTTCCGGGAATCCCTTCAGCTCGAGGCGCTCCTCCGTCGCCCTCAGATTGCGCTCGGCGAGCAGTGACGAGACGCGCCGATGGGCGTCGGCACTCAACAGGATCTCCCCGGGGCCCGCGGCCGCCTGGAGCCGGGCTGCCAGGTTGGTGGCCTCTCCGCTGACGGAGATGTTGGCGTCGGACACCCCCCTGCCCAGGATCGCCGGCCCCACCGAGATCCCGATCCCGAGCGGGAGGTCGATCGAAGCCGCGCGATCGCGGATGGCAAACGCCGCCTGCAGCGCGTCGAGCGTGTGGTCTATGCGGCTTCCGGAGGCATTGAAGGTCGCCATCACCGCGTCCCCCGCGAACTTGTCGATGATCCCCCTGCGCCGCTCCACCGCGACCCGCGCCAGCCGGTAGAGCATTCGCATCCGCTCGGTGAGCGCCTCCGGAGGGAGGGTCGAGCTGAGCTCGGAGTAACCGCGGACGTCGGCGAACAGGGAGGTGACGAGACGCTCGCCGTGCGGCACGACCGGTTCGGGGGGCGCATCGGCCACCACCTCAGGCGGCGGCGGAAGCTCCACGCCGAGGCCGGCCGCCTCCTCGCGAGCCTCGCGGGCGATCAGCAGCGCACCGATTCGCTCCGCCTCCTCGACGATCGCGCGCAATTCGTCCGCGGCCTCCTCCGAACGTCCGGCGGCGGCCCAGGCCCTCGCGCGCTCCGTCCTCCCGCGCAGCTCGACGAGCGGGTAGCCGGCGTCGGCGGCAGCGCGCACGAAGACGTCGAAGCGCTCGCCCGCCTGCTCCGCGTCCCCCCGTGCCAGCGCAAGCAGCCCCTCGATCTCATCGAGATAGGCGGCGCCTGTCTCGGTGGGATGGTTCCGGGCTGCGGCGACGAGACCCTCGACCCGGTCATGTCGGCCGAAAGCGGCCAGCACCTGGGCAGCCAGCGACAGCGTCTCCCGGAACGTCGCCAGGCCCGCCGCGTTCTCCGCGATCTCCTCGGCGACCTCGAGCGCATCCTCGGGCCGGCCAAGGCTCTCCGCCACCCGGATCCGGGCGGCCGCGTCGTAGATGATGTCCTGGAGCTCCGTCCTCGTCGACACCGGGGGCAGCACGGTGGCGGCCGCCTCGCCGCGGCCGAGCTCGGCCAGGATCTGCGCGGTCTGGATGTGCGCCCTCCATTCCATCTTCCCGAAGCCGAGTCGCCCGTGGTGGCGGCCGGCGGCCTCGCCATCGGCAAGCGCCCTCTCCAGGTCCCCGCGAACGGTCTCGATGTAGCAGCGACAGAGGAGATCGCCGGAGCGCCGGCCGAACCGGGCGTAGAACGGCAGCGACTCGAGTCGCTCCAGCCAGTCCTCGAGCTCCGGGAGCATCATGTGAGTCCGGGTCCAGATGTTGTTCCAGGCCGTGTTGCTCGCGATCTGGGAATACCCCTTGTCACGGGCCTCGCTGAAACAGGCGTCCATCAGTGCCAGGCCGCGCGCCTGCTCGACTCCATCGATGTAGCCGAGCGCGACGAACCCCAGCGACCAGACGCGCTCGTAGTCCGCGCCCACCTGCTCCGCGATCTCGACCGCGCGCTTGGCCGAGTTCAGACAGCCCCGGTAGTCGAGCTCGAATGCCGCCATCCCGGCGAGGCGCTGGTGGGCCATTGCCAGGTCGGCCGACGGCCCGGCGGGCTCGAGCACAGCCAGGGCGCGCTCGTACTCAGTGCGCGCGGCGTCGGGGCGCTCGGACTCCCAGTGGCATCGTCCGAGGATGAGGCGGTGGTGTGACGCCTCGAGGTCTTCCCCGTGTTCCTCCAGGATTTCGACGCCGGAGGTCAGGTAGCCGACGGCCGTCGCCGGCTCGCCGTTGCGCTGATGGTCGCTTCCGATCCGGCAGAGCATGCGCGCGTTCTCGAGCGGATCCGAGACGTACGGCAGCGCACGTTCCAGGATCGAGACCGCCTCACCGAAGGCGAGGGTTGCCTCCGCCTCCTCGGCGCTCCGCAGACAGACTGGTACCGCCTCCTCGAAGCGAGCCGCACCGAGCAGATGGTTGGCCAGCTCGACGGGGTGAGCATCGGCGCTCGCGGCCAGGGCATCGGCCGCTCGCGAATGGATCGCCTGGCGACGGGGTGTCACCGTCTCGGCATAGATCGCCTCCTGGGTCAGCGCATGCCGCCAGCGGTAGCGACCCGGCCGCGAGGGATCTTCCTCGAGCAGCTGCAGGGTGATCGCGGCGTCCAGGGCGGTATGGACCACCGACTCCGGTTGGCCGGAAACGGCCAGCAGCGTCTCCGCGTCGAAGCTCCGGCCGAGGATCGCCGCGGTCTCAAGCACGGCCACCTGATCGTCCTCGAGGCGCTGAACGCGGAGTAGGATCGCGTGACGCACGGTCTCCGGCAGGGGCGTGCCACTCAGCTCCCTGGCCGCGCCGGGCCGGTCGGCGGCGTCGACCACCTCACGCAGCATCTCCTCGAGCACGAAGGGATTGCCTCCGCTGCGCTCCACCATGAGAGCGCGCAGCTCGGCGTCGACCGCCTCCTGTCCGAGGGTCGCGGCGAGCATCTCACCGACGCCGTCCGCCGAGAGGGACTCGAGCTCGACGACGTCGGCCACCCCCGATCGCCGCCAGCCCTGAAGGACCGGCATCAGGGGGTGTCGGCGGTTGAGCTCGTCCCGGCGATAGGTGACCAGGATCAGCGACGGGAGATCGGTGAGGCGCCGGGCGAGGTAGTCGAGCAGCTCCCTGGTGGACGCATCCGCCCAGTGGACGTCCTCGATCACCAGCAGAAGGGTGCTCTCACGGGCGGGAAGCGCCAGCAGCGAGACGATCGCCTCGAACAGCCGCAGCTTGGCCTGGCCGGGATCGGGTGACGGCTCCGAGGCGGCTCCGGACGCCAGCCGCGGAAAGATCTGAGCCAGATCCGCGACGCCGGGCCCCAGCTCGTCGGTGAGCCGATCCGTGTCGCTCACGTCGAGGTAGTTCCCGATCGCCTCGAGGAAGGGCAGGTACGGCAGAGTCAGCTCCGCGTCGCTGCAGGCTCCCGCGAGAACCGTGCAGCCCAGGTCGCGGGCCTCCCCCGCAAGTTCGCGCGCGAGCCTGGTCTTGCCGATGCCCGCCTCACCGGCAAGCGCGACGAAGCCGCTCTCGCCGCGGCGCGCGGCCAGCAGCGCATCCTCCAGCACGGCCAGCTCGTCGTCGCGGCGGATCAGAACCGGACAGAGGGCGTTCGTCGCAGCCATCGCTGCATTTTCGCGCAGTCGAAAGGTGGTGAGCCGTGCAGCTAGGCGGAGATCCGGTCAGCCTCGCGCTCGCGAGCGCGCTGTGGGCGCTCGGGCAACTGAACCGGGGCGGCGGACATGGCGCGCATGCGCATGTCCGACCAGGTGACGCCCTCGCGCACCAGGGCGGGGACACCGAGCGCGACCGCGGTCGCGATCTCGACCGCCTGGAGGATGACGCCGTAGGCGAGCGCATCCGCGGCGTTGACCCCGAATCCCTGATGGAGCACGCTGATGATGGCGAGCTGGAATATCCCGATGTTCGACGGGGTGGCCGGCACGACCGCGGTGACGTTGACCGCGAAGAGGCAGGCCGCCGCGGCGCCGATGGCGACCTGGTGGTCGAGCCCGAGCGCGGCGAACAGCGCCCAGCAGGAGAGCAGCTGCAGGAACCAGGCGAAGAGCTGCGCGCCCGCGGCGATGGAACCCTTGCGCGGGTCGCGGAAGACCGTCAGGCCCTTCCGCGCCTGCTGTAGCGCCGCTCTCACGGCCTTGATGCCGCGGGCGATGCGGCCCTGACCGTTCACCTTGACCACCGACGGTGCCATCAGCACGGCCAGCAGGACGACCAAGGGAGCGGTCGAGACCAGGAAGAGCTTCTGGGTGCTCGCCTGGAAGAGGTCGGTCGTCGAGACGATGATTCCGCCGAGCAGGGCCAGGGCCAAGATGTTGAGTGCGGTCTGCGAGACGAGCGTCCCGATCAGCACCGGGAAGGTTTCGCGCATCCGGCCGATGTGGCGCGAGAGCACCATTGCCCTTGCGGGCTCACCGAGCCTGGCCGGCAAGGTCGCCGACATCAGCACGCCGATCATCGTCGCGGAGGTCACGTCGCGGCGGCGCACGTGGTAGCGGGGGAGCGCGGCGCGGGTGATTGCGATCCAGGAGGCGGCGCGGGCGAACATGGCGCCGACCATGAGCGCACATGCGATCAGCACCCACTTGAGGTCGGAGTCGATGATGTTGCTCGCCACCTGGTCGACACCGATGCGCCGGGCGGCCAAGGCCGTCAGGCCGAGCCCGAGCACGCTGGCAACGGCGACACCCGCCTTGCGGGCGACGCGCTTTCCTCGCCCGCCCGTGTCGTGCGCAGCCGGCTCCAGGGACGGCAGCCGCTTCGCGGGGCGCTTCGGCCCACCGTCGATCCGCACCATTCCGGATCGCCGGGCGTAGGCCTCCGGAGGCCAGATCGCCGTAGGCACGGGCTCGATCGCGCGCTCGTAGACCTCTGTGACCTCATCGGCGATCCGTGGCCAGGCGTAGCGCTCGGCGCTGCGGCGGCCGGCCTCGCCCATCGCGCGAATCCGCTCGGGCTCGTGCGCGAGGAGCTGGAGCTCCTCGGCGAGCGCCTGCGGGTCGGCCGGGGGCACCAGGATGCCGTCGACGCCGTTGGTGACGACGTCGCTGTACCCGGCGATCGCGGAGGCGACGACGCCGGTGCCGGCCGCCATCGCCTCGATCAGCACCATGCCGAAACTCTCGCCGGCCAGCGATGGCGCGCAGAGCAGGTCCGCCTCGCCGAGCTGGCGCCAGAGAATCGAGTCCGAGACCTTGCCGAGCACGTCGATGTGGTTCATCACGTCCGGGTCGCCGACCCTGCGGGAGATCTCCTCCGGATCCGCACCAATCACCGTCAGTCTCGACGGCACGTGCTCGACCAGCGCCTGGAAGGCGGCGAGCAGGACGGGTAGGCCCTTGCGCTCCTCCGCGCGGCCCACGAAAAGCAGCCGGAGCTCGTCGCTGGGTGCCTTCGGCCCCAGCGGCGCGGCCTCGATGTCTACGCCGTTCGGGACGATCGTGTACTCGCCGCCGAACCAGCGTTGTCCCGTCCAGGCGGCCGCCTCCGACACGGCGATCCGGGCTGAAAGCTGATTGAAGCGGCGGCGGGCGCCGAGCAGGGACGCGGTGTGATTCGGGAAAGCCTTGGTCGAGTAGGCGTGGAAGGTGCCGACGACGGGCGCGCCGCGGAAGACCATCGCGTCCCAGCCGACCAGCGGCGCGAGCGGCTCGTGCACGTGGACGACGTCGTAGTTTCCGGTCCGCAGTTCGCGGCGCAGCTTGACCGGGCCATCCGGGAAGACGGAGAGGTTGGACACGGCGCCGTTCGCGCCCACGCCGACCGTCCGCCCGAGCGGAACGAGGTAGTCGGGCGCCTCCCGCAACTCGGGCTGGGAGCGGTGCAGGCGGCTGCTGATGCGGTCAGGCGGATCCCACGGGGCCAACACGCGAACGTGATCTCCTCGGGCGATGAACTGCTCCGCCAGCGCCTCAACGTGCCTGTTCACACCTCCCTGATAGGTCCAGGAATAGGGCGAAACAAGCGCAATGCGCATTGCGCCAGGGTACCGGTAGTGCTGGTTGTGCTTAGTGGCGGAGGTCACACCTCATTCACTTACCCGCCTGGGGTTTCCCGATTACGCGGGGGTTGCGGATCCGTGCCTGGCGCCTGGGCCCAGGTGAAGGCGAGCGCGGCGCCCAGGGCGAGCGATCCGAGCACGAGAAAGGTCGCCCCCGAATCGTTTACGAGCACGCCCACGGCGACCGCAGCACAGGCGCCCAGGAACCCCGCCCGGGCGAAGGGGACGGCCCGCAGCCGGCCGTCAATCTGGCGCCACCTGACGATGCAGGCGCAAACCCCGGCGATGACGAGCCAGAAGAGCGGGTTGCCGGCTGCCTGGGCGAAATCCTGCGCGGAGAGCTCGAGGCGGCGCTGGGCGACTTCGGCGAGATCATTGGCGCCACCGGTGTCGAGGACGGTGCGCGTCAGGTGCGAGCTCCCGCCTGAAACCAGATCGACGAAGGCAATCAAAGCCAGCACCGTGATTGGCGCCGCAATCACGGCCGCCAGAGCAAAACGGTGCGGATTACGGCCGCCGGGAGCGGCACTACCCCGCACCGTCCCGCTGAATAGCGATACCGACGCGACGGCAGCACCCAAAGGGAGCACAATCGCCGCGCCGACGTCGGCTCCGAAGCGGCCGACAGCGAAAACAACGGCCACGAGAAGACCGATGCCCAAGAAAGCGACGGCCGCTCCTTCGTTGCCGGTTTTCCGGGTGTCGGCCCAGGCGCTCATCGCCGCCCCCACTCCCACGGGGACCATCACCGCGAACAGCGCCTCGAGCTCGTTCCCGATCCCGTAGAAGCGGGCACCGAAGATCGGGTTCGGTCCGAGCAGGGAGAGTCTCGTGAGCTCGGACCCGGTGACGACGTCGATCGCATACGCGACCACCGTGATCGCGCAGGCGACGGCCAATGCCCACCACCCCTGAGCGAACGCCAGCGTCGCCGCCGCCGCCGCGGCGGCGCCGAATCCCACCAATAGTCCCTCCGCCAGGGCACCCGCCTCGATCGCGGCCCCCACGAGCAGGAACAGCGGCATGTAGGCGAACGAGAGGGCGAGCCAGGCCGACGCACGCCTACGTGCGTCGGGGAACAACAGGCCGACAAGCACCGCGACCGTGATCCAGGCGACCAGGCTGAGAATCACCACCGGTGCGCGCCGGTCGGGAATGACCTGCATCCGATCGGCGAGATCCTCGATGGAGGTGGGATCGATCCCTCCGGAGGTGCGAATCGGCTGACCGTCCATTTGATCCGGGATCCGTATGCCGAACCGCCGCAGGACAGTCGGCGCGAGGTCCGCTGAGAGCACGTAGCCGCCGGTGCGCGTCGAGTCCGACGTGAGATTTCCGTGGAACCCTGCTCCGGCAATCCCGATCGGCACGAGCTGGCGGCCGCCGGACGGCTCCACGAACGCGATCAGAAGGTCGTCAGCCGGCATCCCCCGCATCGCCGTGCGGACCCCACGGACCCCTGAGGCGAACACGCTGAACCTGCCGAAGTTGGACACGCCGACAGCTCCGTCGCGGCGCGCGGCGATCAGCCCGGCGGACTCCGCCGCCGGCGCCGCATCCGATCGGATTCCGCCGGACAGCAGACTCGACGCCAGCAGCCCGGGGACGATCTCGGAGGGGGCGCTCTCAGCCCGTTGAACGATGTCCTGCCAGTGCGGCACCCGGAAGAGAAAGCTCCTGAGCCCCGGCAACGGCCGGTCATAGAGGCCGTCGTCGACCCGGTTCCCCTGCGAGATGTCCAGGTAGGTCTGCTCACGCGGGACCTCGCCTATGCCGGTACTCATCACGCCCGGGGAGAGACCGGCGGCGGCAAGCTGGCCGACTGTCGTGTCCGGCGGCAGCACCATCACGATCACGTCGGGCGAGAGGCGGGTGATCGTCGGCTTCTCCACCCCCATGGCCGCCGCGGGCGTCGCCCACCCGCACGCCAGTGCCCCTGCCGCGAGAGCGGCGGCCACTACTCTTCGTTTCGTGGCCGGCCGCACGTTCGTCAAGTTCACGTTCTTCAAGCTCGACCCCGCCTGGCGGCGGCGCTCCGCCGAGGAGCGGGCGACCGACAAGGCCGAGTTCCAGGCAGCCTGCGAGGACTTCGCCGAGGATCGCTCGCTGCGAGCGTATTCGACGGTCGGCACCCGCGGCGACACGGACCTGATGCTGCTCACCCAGAGCCCCACGCTGGAGGACATCCACACGTTCCACGTGGTCCTCAGCCAAAGCGGGCTCGCCCGCTGGGCGTCCATTCCCTACTCCTACCTGGCGATGACCAAGCCGTCGGCCTACTCGGACAGCGAGTCTCGACAGGAGATCTGCGTCTCGGACCGCAAGTACCTCTTCATCTACCCCCTGGACAAGAAGCGCGAGTGGTACGGCCTGCCGCTGGAGGAGCGCAAGCGGATCATGGCCAACCACATCGAGGTCGGCCGCCGCCACCCCGAGATCTCGATCAACACCGCCTACTCCTTCGGCCTCGACGACCAGGAGTTCGTTGTCTCCTTCGAGGGCGACGAGCCGGGCGAGTTCCTCGATCTGGTCCAGGAACTGCGTCCGACCGAGTCGAGCGCCTACACGCTGCGCGACACGCCGATCTTCACCTGCGTCTCGATGTCGCTCGGCCGCGCCCTCGACGCCCTCGACGGCACGGCCGCGACTGCCGTCACCACCGCATAGCGCACCCACTACCCTTTTCCGCTCGCTGTGATCGGTACCGAGGACAAGCCGCTCCGCGTCGCAATCGTCGGATCCGGCCCGGCCGGCTTCTACACGGCCGAGCACGTGCTCAGGCACGAGGGCACCCACGCTGAGGTCGACATGTTTGACCGTCTGCCGAGCCCGTACGGGCTCGTGCGCTTCGGAGTGGCGCCCGACCACCCGAAGATCAAGTCGGTGACCCGCGTCTACGAGAAGACCGCCGCTCGCCCCGAGTTCCGGTTCTTCGGCAACGTCGAGGTCGGCAAGGACATCACCGTCGACGAGCTCCGTGAGCGCTACCACGTGGTCGTCTTCGCGTATGGCACCGCAACCGACCGACAGCTCGGCATCCCCGGCGAGGACCTCCCCGGCTCGCACCCCGCCACTGAATTCGTCAACTGGTACAACGCCCACCCCGATTTCGCCGACCGCGAGTTCGACCTCAGCAGCGAGCGGGTCGTCGTGATCGGCAACGGCAACGTCGCCGCCGACGTCGCCCGGATGCTGGCGCTGACCCGCGAGGAGCTCTCGGAGACCGACACGGCGAACCACGCGATCGAGGCGTTCTCGGACAGCGGCGTGAAGGAGATCCTCGTGCTCGGCCGCCGTGGGCCGGCGCAGGCGGCCTTCACCAATCCCGAGGTCCGCGAGCTCGGCGAGATGGTCAACGCCGACATCGACATCGACGCCGGCGAGATGGAGCTCGACGAGATCAGCCGCGAGTGGCTGGACTCCGACGACGCTGATCCCACCAACCGGCGCAACGTCGAGATCTTCACCGACTTCTCCGGCCGCGAACCCGAGGGCAAAGCCCAGAAGATCACGCTCCGCTTCCTGCGCTCCCCCATCGAAATCCAGGGCGACGGCAAGGTCGAGCGCATCGTGGTCGGCAAGAACGAACTGCAGCGCGACGGGAGCGGGCGCATCAAGGCCGTCGACACCGGTGAGCGGGAGACGATCGAGTGCGGCATGGTGCTGCGCTCGATCGGCTACAAGGGCATCCCGATCGAGGGCATCCCGTTCGACGACGGCAGGGGCCTGATCCACAACGACTGCGGCTGCGTCCACGACGGTGAGGGCAATCAGGTCCCCGGCCTTTACGCCGTGGGTTGGATCAAGCGCGGCCCCTCCGGCGTGATCGGCACGAACAAGAAAGACGCTCAGGAGACGGTTGACAGGCTGTTCGAGGACCTGGAGGCCGACCGGGTCCCCGAGGCCGAGCTCGCCGCAGACCGTGGCTCGATCGAGGCCCTGCTCAATGAGCGGAAGCCCGACCACGTCACCTTCGAGGGCTGGCAGGCGATCGACGCGGCGGAGGTCGAGGCGGGCAAGCCGCACGGCCGCCCGCGCGTCAAGTTCTGCCGCACCGAGGAGATGGTCGAGGCCTCGAAGGCCGCGAAGACCGCGGCCTGATCCGCATGGACGATGCCGACGCAGCACGGGAGCTGGAGAGGCTCCCGATCGAGCTGCCTCGAGGCCTGGAGATCAAGTGGCTCGGAGTCTCCGGCTATCGCCTGACCTACCAGGGTGTCTCGCTGTTCATCGACCCATACGTCTCCCGAGTTCCCCTGCGGACATTTCTCCTCCGGCGCCGAGCCCTCCCCAATCCGGAGATGATCGGGCGCTATGCGACGGCACCCGGCGAGGTCGCCGGGATCCTGGTGGGGCACACCCACTTCGACCACGCAGTCGATGCGCCGTTCCTCGCGAGGCGCTTTGGGGCCAAGGCATACGGGTCCGCTTCGCTTGCGCACCTGATGCGGCTCCACGGTCTCGGCGATCTCGCCGTCGAGGTCATTCCCCACCAGCCCCATGAGCTGGGCCCGTTCGTCGTGCGATTCGTCCCGAGTCGCCACTCGAAGCTGTTGTTCGGGCGCAAGGTCCCGATGGACGGAGAGTTGACCTGCGATCACCTGCACGGCCTTTCGCCGACGAGCTACAAGTGCGGCGACGTCTTCGGAATCCGGATCGACGTCGCCGGGACGTCTCTCTACCACCAGGGCAGCGCCAACCTCGACGACGGTGAGCTGCGTGAAGGTCCGGTCGACTTCTTCCTCGCGGGGGTTGCCGGTCGCAGCGTCACCCCGCATTACTGGGAGCGGATCCTCCCGAAGCTCGATCCCGGCGTCGTCGTACCGACGCACTACGACAACTTCTTCTCCCCACTCGGCAAGCCGCAGGACTACGCGTTGCGTGTGAATCTGGCCGAGGTCCCACGCGAGATCGGGTTGGTCGCGCGCGACGCGAGGGTCGCGGCCCTTCCCCGGATCGACTCGTAACGGCCGCGCGCTAGGTGTGCGCCGGCGTCGGCTCGCCTGACTCCTGCCAGCGCCGCTCGATGTCTCCCAGCATGCGCGGATAGACGAGCAGGTGCCGGAACGGCTTGATCGCCGCCATGTACGCGTCGCCCCTGATGCCGTTCGGCTTCACCAGAACGGCCATCTGGCCTCGGTAGCCGCCGGTCCCGTCCGGAACCCAGCCGAGATGCATCACGCCGTGCATCGTCCGGTTCGCGATCTCGGCCGCCCACTCGTCGTCGAGCAGATAGAGAGACTCGAAAGGGAGCGACTCGTGGTCTGGGCCGCGCTCGCCCTGTCGCAGATCGTCGGGCAGGCGATCTCGCAGCGTCGGCACTCGCGAGCCGATCCCGCCGTTGTCGTTGTCCCAACCGAACAGCTTCCCGAGCTTCCAGCGGAGTGCGAACAGGAGCCGGACCGCGACCGAAGAGCTCTCGTCCGTGTCCGCCTTAGCGAAGTTCTCGACCAGCAGGTGGAAGTCGTCTGGCCCGCCCGGAGTCGGCAGCGCCCAGACGTCCTCCACCCGGAACTCTGGGGCGATCTCGTGGATCCGCCAGGGCCGGGAGGTGTGCGCGGTGTTGGGGAGCCTCATTCGTGGACCTCCGTCCGTCCGGGTGAGTATGTATACGGTAGCGTATATATGAGATGGCTGCACCGACGCTGACACCGCGTGATCGCTGGATCGACCAGGGCCTCCACGCCCTCGCCGACGGCGGCCCCGACGCCGTCCGCATCGAGCCTCTCGCGCGCTCGCTGGGGGTCACCAAGGGCGGGTTCTACGGCCACTTCGGCGACCGCCGCGCCCTCCTTCAAGAAATGCTCGAGACCTGGGAACGGACGATGGTCGACGAGGTGATCGAGCGGGTCGAGGAGTCGGGCGAGGACCCCAAGGCCCGGCTGCAGCGCCTCTTCGCGATCGCCACCTCCGGACCCGGGCTGCTCAAGGCCGAGCTCGCGATCCGCGACTGGGCGAGGCGCGACCGGTCCGTCGCCCGGCGCGTCCAGCGGGTCGACAACCGGCGGATGGACTACATGCGCTCCCTCTTCGACGCGATCTGCCGCGACGAGGACGAGGCGGAGGCCCGCTGCCTGCTCGCCTTCTCGCTCTTCATCGGCAGCCCCTTCATCACCGCCGATCATCGCGGCCGCGGCCGCATCGAGGTCGTGGAGCGCGCGCTCGCCGGGCTACTCGAGCACTAGTCCTAGAATCACCCGCCCATGGCGATCTCCAACGATGAAGTCCGCCTGATGATCGAGGCCTCCCTCCCCGGCGCGCAGGTCGAGGTCGTCGACGAGACCGGCACCCAGGACCACCTGCGTGCCACCGTGACGGCCCCCCAGTTCGAAGGCCTCTCGCGAATCGAACAGCACAAGCTGGTCAAGAAGGCAGTCCAGACCCGTTTCGACGACGGCTCGATCCACGCGCTCTCGGTCAAGACGTCGGTGCCGGAGTAGCGTCTCGCTACGATGGTCGCGATGACTGAACCCACACTCAAGGACAAGGTCGAGGAGCTCATCCGGGAGAACCAGGTCCTTCTCTTCATGAAGGGCAACCCGGAGGCGCCTCAGTGCGGCTTCTCCATGCGGGTCGTCAACCTGCTCGAGTCCTACGGGGTCGAGTACGGCGCTGTCGACGTCCTCCCGGCGCTCCAGCCTCTGCGCGAGGTGACCGCCGAGATCTCCGACTGGCAGACCTTCCCCCAGCTCTACGTCAACGGCAAGCTGGTGGGCGGCTGCGACATCGTCGAGGAGATGGACGAGTCCGGCGAGCTGGCTGGCCTGCTCGGCGTCGAGCAGCCCGAGCGGCCGGCGATGTCCGCCAAGCAGGAGCTGCAGGCGGACCCGCAGCAGAGCCCTCCGATCCAGATCCAGCGCTAGTCGCTCGGAGGAGCCGGGCTAGACCGCGGCGGTCTGCTCGGCCGCGTCTTCCTTCACCTGGAAGGAAGAGCCGCAACCGCAGGCGGCGACGACGTTCGGGTTGTTGACCGCGAAGCCGGCGCCCTGGAGGCCATCGACCCAGTCGACCTCGGAGCCGAAGACGAACTGCATGCTTGTCTTGTCGACTACGACCGCGACGCCCTGATTCTCGAAGCGGTGGTCGTCCTCCTTGGGCGCGTCGAAGGCAAGGGCGTACTGGAAGCCGGAGCAACCGCCGCCGCGAACCGCGACGCGAAGGGCCTGCTCGGCCCCGTTCTCCTGCTCTCCGAGCAGCTCCTTGATCTTGCCCGCCGCCTTGTCGGTCAGCGTGATGGGCTGTGTCGAATCACTCATCGCCAAGCATTGTAGAGGCCTCGCGCGCGGACTCCTCAGGGTTTTGCCCGGATTCCGCTCCGTAGGCCCAATCCAGGTACTGGATGATCCGGCGCGAGTCGCTGACCACCTCCTCGCCGTCGACGAGAACCGGCACGTACGGCAGCTTTGTGAGCTCGACGATCTCGGGGCGCCGTGAGCGCCGGCGTTCGACGCGCTCGGTGCGGTATTCGATGCCGAGCTTCTTGAGCCGCCGGGCCACGGCGCCGCAGGGACAGAGGAAGTTCGTGGGGGTGCCGCAGCGGTAGAGGACGCGGCGAGGCTCGCTCATCAGCTGAAGGGAAGCAGGCCGAGGGCGCGGCCGGTGCCGCGCAGCGCGAGATCGGTGAGGCGATGGCCTTCGGCCCGCTTGCCGAGCTCACCAAGCTGCCAGCGAACCGTGTCCTCCAGGGTCTCCTCGTGCGGGCGGGGCTCCCAGCCGAGCTGTTCGCGCGCCTTGTCGTTGCGATAGGTGAACCACTGGGTGCCCGACCGGACCTCGTCAGCGGAGGTCGGCAGGCGCAGCCCGGTGAGCTCCATCATCTCCACGCCGGCGAGAACCAGGTGCCCCTGCATCCGCACCGGAGGGGCCGGCACACCGGCGATCCGGCTGAGGTCCGCGAAGAGGCGCTGCTGCGTGAAGTTTCGGCCGGTGAGCAGGTAACGCTCGCCGTCCTCGCCGCGCTCGTCGGCCAGCACGTGGCCCCTGGCGACGTCGCGGACGTCGACGATGTTGATCGCTCCGTCGAGGTAGCCCGGCACCCGCCGGAGCAGGAGCCGGCGGACGAGAGCGTTGGACGTCCCGCTCGGATTCGGATCGTCTGGCCCGAGGACGAACGACGGGTTGACGATCGTCACGGGCAGCCCCTTGGCCGCCGCGCGCATCGAGACCAGCTCCGCCTCGTGCTTGGAGTTGATGTAGGTGATCCCGAGCCGCCCGACGGTGAACGGGGAGTCCTCATCGATGGTCTCCCCCTTCCTCGCCGCCCCGACGGCACTCGAGCTCGAGGTGAGCACCGCCTTGACGACTCCGGCGCGGAGCGCCTCCTCCATCACGTTCCGGGTTCCCTCCACGTTCACCTCGAAGACCCGGTCGCGCGCGCGGCTTCGCATCGATGTGGTGCCGGCGACATGGAAGACGCGCTCGACACCCTTCATTGCCTTCCGCACGGCCTTGCGATCGGTGACGTCGCCGATCGCGCGCTCGAATTCGACACCCTCGAGAGGCTTGGTGTTGCTCTCCTTGCGGACCAGCAGCCTCAGATCGTCGCCGCGGCGAGCCAGTTCCCGGACAACGTGGAGGCCGACAAAGCCCGTCCCGCCGGTGACGAGCGTCTTCGTCATAGGGCGGGCATGGTAGAACGCCCCGATGCCTTCGACCGCCGTGGTAGCGGACACGACCTCCTACCTGCCGCCGGAACTGATCGAGCAACACCACGTCAAGCTCGTCAGCCTCTATGTGGGGATCGAGGGCGAGCAGGATCGGGAGGCCGACATCACGGATCTCCACGCCTTCTACGAACGCCTCCGCGCGTCCGACGAGACGGTCACCACCTCGCAGCCATCCGTCGGCGACTTCATCGAGGTCTACGAGCCGCTGCTGGCAGAGGGAAAGGAGATCGTCTCCATTCACCTCTCCTCCGGGATCTCGGGCACCTACGAGTCGGCGATGCAGGCTCGGGAGCGGCTCACCGCCGACGGCAGGGGCGGAGAGCGCATCGTCGTCTGCGACTCGCGGACCGGCGCCGGCGGCATGGGCCTGATGGTGTTGGCCGCCTCACGCTCCGCGGAGAATGGGGAGAGCGCCGCCCAGGCCAAGGAGCGAGCCCAGACCGCTCGCAGCGAGCTCAAGATCTGGTTCTCGGTCGACACGCTCGACTACCTGCGGCGAGGCGGCCGAATCGGCGCGGCCCGCGCCTGGATCGGGACGACGCTGAAGATCAAGCCGATCCTGACCCTGGAGGACGAGATCACCCCCATCGAGCGAGTCCGAACCCGAAGCCGGGCCTTCGAGCGGTTGGTCGACTACGCCCGCCAGCGTCATGAGGACGGCGCGGACGGCTGGGTGGTCCAGCACGTGCAGGACCCCGAGAACGCAGAGCGCCTGGTCGAGGCGTGCAGGCCGATGTTCGGCAGCGACCCCGTTTTCACCTCCGAGGTCGGCCCCGTGATCGGGGCCCACGTCGGGCCGGGACTTCTTGGCGTCGGCGGTGTGCCGAGGTCCCGGATCGAGTTCTAGCCGCGGCGGCGGCTCAGCGCGATCGCGCCGCCGATCAGGAAGCCCACCACGGCCGCGCCGACGGCGAGCTCGCTTCGGTGCTCGCGAATCTGGCGGCGGACGTCGGTGACCTGAACCCAGCGGTTCCGCAGAGCGTCGACCGAGCGCGAGAACTCCTGGCGCTGCTGGACGATGTCCTGACGGATCTGGTGCGAGGAGCGAGTGCCTGGAGGCGGCATGGGTCGACGCCCGTTGCCCCCGGTCGAAACGGTCTCGCGAGTGGGCGTACTCATGGTCCGTCCTCCTTTCCGTTGTGTCCCTCAAAGGCGGCCTTGATCTCCTTGGCCTGCTCGATCGCCATGTCGGGCGTGGGCGGCGCCGCGCGCTTGAAGGAGCGATAGGCGAACAGGCCGCCGGCGATCCCAACCAGCAGGAAGATCACCGCTTCGACGAAGAAGCCGGCCCACGGGTTGTTGAAGAGCAGGTCGTTGAGCAGCCAGGCGAAGCCGTGCATCGCGAGCGCCAGGGCGAGCAGCACGAAGACGCCCGCCACGAGTCCGGCGACGGACCCGCGCAGCAGGCTGTTGGCCTTCTCCGTGACCTCGGTCTTGGCGAGCTCGATCTCCTCGCGGATCAGGACCGAGGCCTGGTCGGTGACCTCGAAGACGAGCTCACCCACCGTCATGTCCTCGACCGGGCGCTCCGAGTCCGGCGGAGACGGAGGGGTCTGCGTGGGGCCAGTTCCCTCGCCGTCGGTCATTCGGGTGGCTCCTCGTTGAAGACCCGCCGCCAGATCACTTCCGAGAGCCGGTGAGCGGCGACGGTGGCAAGCGCTCCGGAGGCGGCCAGCAGCCCCGCCCAGATCAATCGTCTGAAGATGTCGCTGTCCATTCCGTGGCCTCCTCTCCGGGGTTCGCGCTAGCCAGACTGGTGCGAGGAGTAAACCAAGTCGGGGCCTTGGCCGTTGGCTTGCGCCGTGGACCGCTCCGCATAGGTCGCCCAGCGCTCGAAGAACGTCCGGTAGACGGCATGCGTCCAGCTCGGATCGGCCGCCTCGAGCAGCCCGTGCGATCCCGCGGGCAGGATCCAGACGCGGACCAGGTCGTTGCCCTCCGCCGCCTCCCGGAGCATCCGGGCGTGATCGACCTTGATGATCCCGTCGTCCTCGGGATGCAACACCAGCAGCGGCACCTTGGCGTTGGCGACATGATCGATGCCCCTCGCCTCCGTCCAGATCTTCTCGGCGTCGACGCGGTAGTACGGAGCCGAGACGTACTCCATGACGTTCAGCATGTCCTCGGCCTCCGGCGGCCAGCGGCCCGAGCGGACGCGGGAGATGAGCGCCGCCTCGAACGCCTTGTGGATCGGATAGCGAGGGTGGCCCCTCGGCACCGGCTCGGAGAGCCGCTCCCAGGCGAGCTTCGGAACGGCCGGGGGTGAGACGGCGAGGATCCCGCCGTCGAGCGACGTGCCCGTGTCCTCCTGGTCGGACGCGTTCAGCACCGAGCTGCCGCCGAGCGAGATCCCGAGGGCACCCACGCTCGTGCTGCCGAGCTCCTTCATGTAGCGGGCCAGGGCCAGGATGTCGAGGCCCTCCTTCCAGCCGGCGGTGGAGGGCGCCGGGCTGGTCAGCTCGGTCATGCCGAAGCTGCGCAGGTCGAGAGCGGCGACGTTGAAGCCCCATTCGTAGAAGGCCCTGACCGCGATCTGGCGGACGTAGTCGAAGCGGCTCGAGGTGAACAGGCCGTGGACGACGATCAGCGACGGCCGGGCGGCCTCCTGAAGGGCGATCGAAGCGGCGATCCGCTCGCCGTCGGCACCCTCGACGATGTGGTCCATGAACTGCCCCGGATAGCGATAGCCGATCACCGCGCCCTCGCGGTGTTGCGCAACCACGAAGTTGGAGATGTCGGCGAAGCCTCTGCGGAGCTCGGCGAGATCCGAGTGGCGCAGGTGCTGCGGAATCGCGTCCAGATCCACCATCAGGGCGTCCATCGTGCGCTCGCGCTCGGGGGGAACCGGAAGCGACCGCTTGGAGCGGCGCTCGAGCGCCATCAGGTAGTCGCGGAGGCGGCCGCCGATCAGCTGGCCGAAGATCCAGAGCGGCAGCAGGACGATGCCGAGCAGGACGTTGGCGAGCTTGGCGCCACCGTGCAGGACACGGTCCTGGCGCTCCGTCCTTGCCAGCCCCTCCCACATGAGCAGCTAACCGGCGACCGCGTCGCCGACGGGCCTCGGCTCGAGGCCGTCGCAGATGGTCTCGACCACCAGCCGCTTGGCGCGCTCGTAGTCCTCGTCGGCGGACGGGATGGACTCGAAGATCCAGCCGGTGAGCAGTTGCTCGATGGCGCCGTAGAAGACCATGGCGGCGAAGTTGGGGTCCACGTCGTCCCGGAACTCGCCTGCTTTCTGAGCGTCGGCGACGATCTCCGCGACCAGGTCGTACGCCTGGCGGATCTCGGGCAGGTGGGTGCGGCCGAAGGAGTTGGCGGCTCGGGTGACCTCGACGATGATCACCTTCATCAGCTCGGGCTCGTGCCGGTAGGACTCGATGATGAAGTTGGCGACGCCGGCGAGCTTCTCGCGCGGCGGGGCCTCGCTCTGCTGGACCTCCTTGCTCGCCTCCACCAGCAGCGCCCAGCGCTCCGAGAAGAGCTCGTTCAGCATCTGATCCTTGGAATCGAAGTAGTGGTAGACGAGGCCGTAGGCGACGCCGGCCTCGGCGGCCACGTCGGAGACGCGGGCGCTGTGGAAGCCCTGCCGTGCGAAGACCGTGATCGCGGCGTCGAGGATCGCGCGCCGCTTGTCGGGTGCGGGAGCCTGCGCCATCAGGGGGCTCCGGTCGAAGTGGCGGGCTCGGCGGACGACTCCTCGACGGCTTCCTCGCCGCCCTCGGGCCAGCGATACGCATCCGGGCGGCGGTGACGGAGGGAGGGCAGGCTGTTCCGCATCTCGTTCTGGATGGTGAAGTCGAGATCGGCGGAGATGAAGCACTCCGTGTCGGGAGCCTGCGCCATGACCACTCCCCACCCGTCGACGATCATCGAGCGGCCGTAGCTGCGGTAGTGCGGCGCCGCGAACCCGATCTGTCCCGCCGCGACGACGAACACCTGGTCCTCGATCGCACGGGCGCGGATCAGCACCTCCCAGTGGTCGCGGCCGGTCCGCTCGGTGAACGCAGCCGGGACGCTGACCACGCGCGCCCCTCGCAGGGCGAGGATCCGGTAGAGCTCGGGAAAGCGCAGGTCGTAACAGATGGTCAATCCCGACCATTGCCCCCCCGGCCTCACCAATCGCGATCTGATCGCCGGCCTGCTCGATGGCGGACTCGCGGTATTCGACGTCCCCGACCTCGACGTCGAACATGTGGAGCTTGCGGTAGACGGCTCGCTGCTCCCCGTCCGGGCCGAACATCACGGAGGTGTTGGCGAGCTTCTCCTGCTCGGGGACGATCTCGGGGACGCTCCCGGCGACCAGATGAATCCCGAGCTCCCGAGCCCAGCCGGCGGCTGCGCTCAGCGCCGGGCCGTCCAGCGGCTCGGCACAGGAGCGGATCGCCTCGGGAGACCCCAGCACGGTCCACTTCTCCGGCAACACGACCAGCTCCGCGCCCTCGGCGGCGGCCCCTCGGACAAGGCGCTCTGCAACCTCGAGGTTGCGGTCGTATTCGTCAGTGGAGTTGAGCTGTACGGCGGCGGCGCGCATTTTTCTCCTGGCGCAGCCCGGCATTTGGTGCGAATCCGGGTTCGGCTGACTGACCAGTCAATCTAGCGGCAGGATCGCCTGAATGCGTTCAGTTGTGTGACCGTCGGGGGTACCGCCCCCGCATAGGATGCGCCGATGCGGGCTCTCGTCACCGGGGCGACCGGGAAGGTGGGATATGCGATCGCCTCTGCCCTCCTCCAGCGGGGGGATCAGGTGCGGGCGCTGGTGCGCGATCCGAAGCAGGCGGCCACCGTCCTTCCGGCCGGCATCGAACCCATTCCGGGCGACGTCACGGATCCGAGCACGCTGACCGCGGCCGTGGACGGCTGCGACGTGGTCTTCAACTCGGCGGGGATGCCCGAGCAGTGGGTCAAGGACGAATCGATCTTCGATCAGGTCAACGCGGTCGGCAGCGGGCATGTCGCCGCCGCGGCTCGGAGGGCCGGGGTGACGCGCTTCGTCCACACCTCCACCCACGACGTCTTTCACGCCGACACCGGGCAGCCCTTCGACGAGACGATGCTGGCCGACTACCCGAAGGGCACCGCGTACGAGCGCTCCAAGCAGCACGCCGAGGAGCTGGTCCTGGCGGAGCGTGACGGGATGGAGGTGGTGATCCTCAACCCGTCCGGGGTCTACGGCCCCACCCCATCCGCCACTCCCTCCTTCGAGAACGAGGTCTTCGAACCCGTGGTGCGGAAGCGCCTGCCTGCCGTACCGCCGGGCGGCACCGGCTACGCGTTCGTCGAGGGGGTCGCCGCCGGGCACCTGCTGGCGGCCGAGAAGGGAAAGGACGGCGAGCGCTACATCCTGGCCGACGGCTACGCCGACTTCCGCGAGCTGGCGGAGACGGCGAAGCGGATCGCGGGCCGCGGGCGCATCCCCCCGCGGATGCCCACCCCGGTCGCGAAGGCCGTCGCATCGCTCGGCGCCGGACTCTCACGGATGACCCGCCGGCCGCCGCTGCTGCCGAAGGGCCAGCTCACCTACATCCTCTGGCAGGCGAGACCCGACTCGTCCAAGGCGCAGCGCGAACTGGGTTGGACGACGACACCGCTCGATGAGGGAGTCCGCAGGACCCTCGACTCCATGGGACTGCTCGAGACGGACTGAGTTGGTGGGTTACCCACCTACGGGGGTGGGAAAGTCACCAACCGGCTCCCCGTCGGAGGCGGCCCACGCCGGGCAGGAAGCGGCCGACCCCGGAGGCGTATCGCCCGTATTCATCGCCATGTGTTCGCAGTAAGTAGGGCTCCTCGACGATACGGACCTGCAGCTCGAGCCCAACAGCGATCACGATGACCGAAGCGATCGCCGGCCAGGTCGGGACCATCAGGGCAAAGCCCGTCCACCCGACGATCATCGCCGTGTAGATCGGGTTCCGGCAGAACGAGAACCAACCTCCGGTGACGAGGTCGGTTCCCTGGTCGTCGCTGACCCCGATCCTCCACGACGCGCCCATCCCGAGCTGGGCACCGAAGACGGAGAGTCCTCCAATCGTCGCGAGCACGATGCCGAGCACGTGGAGCGCGTCGACGTCGATTGCGTCGATCGGGTCCAGGGTGTCGTTCAGGACGAGCTGGAGCGAGACGATCGCGATCGCCATCCCGCCGAGGAAGAGGAGACCGCTGAGCCACTCGAGGGGACCGGCTCCCTTGCGGAGCCCGATCAGCCCGGTGCCGCCGGTGCGCCGCAGCTGGATCGCCACCCTCACGAACAGCGTTAAGACCACGAACACGACCAGCATGACGGCGGCGAGCTTCGCCATCAGCCACTACTTCGACTTGTCGCCGCTGCCGTTCGAGTCGGGTTCCGCGCCGCGCCTTGCCTCCAGCTCGGCGACCAGCGCCTTGGTGTGCATCGCGGCGAGCAGGTCGTTGAGCGGCTGGTTGCCGGCCTCGATCAGCGCCATCGCCTCGTCCGGATCCATCTCGCCGGCCAGGCGCTCCATGATCACGTCGACCTCCTGCTTGACCAGCTCGCCCATCGCGTCCTTGTAGCGCAGGGTGTCGTAGACGGTGAAGCCGATTCGCTCCTCGTAGCCTCCCGCGCGGAAGCGGCTGATCGCCTCGATGATGCGGATGTCGCTCGGCGAGTAGCCCTTCTTGTCCGGGGTGAGCACCCCGAGCTCGGCGAGGCGGTCCAGCACGTCCTGAGGGAGGTCGTAGCGACCCCGGACCTCGGCGGCACTGATGCGCTCGCTCTCGCTTGCCAGGGCGTGCTCGAGCAGCTTGTCGCCCAGCTCGATCAGGGCCTTGGCGCGGTCCGGATCCTCCTCGAGCAGGTCCTTGATCACGCGGAGTGGCATGTAGCGCTCCTCCTGGAGCTGCTTGATCATCTTGATCCTGTCGACGAACTCCGCCGGGTAGTAGGCCATGTTGCGCGAGGTCTTGACGGGCTCGGGGAGGAGCCCCTCGCGGAGGTAGTGCTTGATGGTCGCCGCCGAGACGCCGGAGGCCCGCGCCAGCTCGCCCATCCGGAGCATCTCCTCGGTGGTCTGTGCCTTGGCCGCGCTCATGCGAGGAACTGCTCCTGCTTGGCCTGTACATCGGGGCCCTTGGCGGCACCCGATTCCTCAAGCGCCTGGATCTCCTCCTTCGAGTACCCGGCCTCCGTGAGCAGCTCCTCCGTGTGCTCCCCGAGAGCCGGCGCCGGTAGCTCGATGCTCGCTGGCGTCCGCGAGAGCTTGATCGGGAAGCCGAGCTGCTTGACCTCGCCCATCTCGGGCTGCTCGTAGCTCACCACCATCTCGCGCTCGCGCACGAGCTCGGACTCGAGTGCCTCGTCGAGGTCGAGGACCGGCTCGATCATCGCGTCGTGATCGTCGTTGAAGGCCTTCCACTCGGCGCGGCTCTTCGTCTTGAAGATCTCCGCAACCGCCTTATGCGCCTCGGAACCTGGCTTTTCAAATTGATGCTGGATCAGATCGTCGCGGCCAACGGCCTGGCAGAAGCGCGCCCAGAACTTCGGCTCGAGAGCCCCGCAGGTGACCCAGCCGTCGGACGCCTCGTAGGGCCGGTAACAGATGATCCCGCCGCTCAGCATGATGTTCCCGCGCTCGGGCACCTCGCCCGAGCCGAAGTAGCGCCCCGCCTCCATCGCCAGCCAGGCCAGCGAGCCGTCGGTCATCGAGATGTCGACCATCTGCCCCTGGCCGCTGCGCCGAGCCTCCTGCAGGGCCGCGAGGATCCCGACCGCCGCCATCAGCCCGCCGCCGCCGAGATCGGCGATCTGTGCACCGGACTGGATCGGCGAACCGCCGGCCTCGCCGGTCAGGCCGAGGATCCCGTTCAGGCCGAGGTAGTTCATGTCGTGGCCGGCGCGGTCGCGGTTGGGGCCATCCTGGCCGTAACCGGTGATCGGGCAGTAGACGAGCGCGGGGTTCGCCTGGCTCAGGACGTCGAACCCGACGCCGAGCTTGTCGAGCACGCCCGGCCGGAAGCTCTCGACCAGCACGTCGGCGGACTCGGCCAGCTTGATCAAGGCCCGGCGACCCCCCTCCTGCTTGAGGTCGAGGCGTACCGAGCGCTTGTTTCGGTTCAGCGAGAGGTAGATCGCCGAGCGGGTGCCGAGCGGCGTGTGCTCCTCAGAGCCGTAGTAGGGCGGCGCCCAGCGCACGTAGTCGCCCTGGCCGGTGTCCTCGACCTTGATCACATCGGCGCCGAGGTCGGCGAGCAGCAGGGTGCAGAAGCCGCCGGGGAGCAGGCGGGTCAGGTCGAGGATCTTGACGTCCTCCAGCGGCCGGCTCATGCCTTCGCCTCTTCCTTCTTCCGCAGGCCGAGGAGCTCGCGGGCCTCCGAGACGGTCGCGGCGCGGCGCCCGACGTCCTCGGCCATCTGGCGTGCCTTGGCGATCAGCTCGCCGTTCGACTTCGCCATCTCCCCGTCCGGCAGGTAGAGGTTGTCCTCGAGGCCGGCGCGGACGTTGCCGCCGAGGTTGAGCGAGGCGGCGAGCAGCTTCCACTGGTCGCGCGAGACCCCGATCACCTGCCAGTTGTTCGGGCCGTCCGCGCCGCCGGGGATCTGCTCGGACATGAAGGCGACGTTCCGGGCGTTCGGCCGTATCCCGCCGTTGACGCCCATCACCAGTGAGATCTGCAGCGGCGGCTCGAGCAGGCCCATGTCGAGATATGGATCGAGGTTCGCGACGTGGCCGGCGTCGAAGCACTCGTGCTCGGGCTGGATTCCGAGCTCGTTCATCTCGGTGAGGAACTGCGGTGATCGTGTCGAAGCTGTTCTCGAAGACCGCCGCAAAGACGAAGTCCTTGCGGCGGCGGGAGTACTTGGCGTAGTTCATCGAGCTCATGTTCAGAGCCGCGACGTCGGGCCGGAGCGCGCGCAGGTACTCCAGGCGCTTCTCGATGGGCACCCCGATTGCGCCGGTCGAGTAGTTGATGATCACGTCGTCGACCTCGGCCCTGATCGCCTCGGTGATCGCCTGGAAGTCCTCGATCTCATACGAGGGGGTGCCGTCGGGTGTGCGCGCGTGGATGTGGATCTGCGAGGCGCCCTCGTCCACCGAACGCCGCGCCTCGGCGGCGTACTCCTCGGGCGTGTAGGGGATCGCGGGACACTGGTCGCGGTTGGCGATCGCCCCCGAGATCGAATTGCTGATGATCACGGGGTCTTCGAAGCGGCTCATCCGCCTCCCCTTTCGTCGATCGCGGATTGAATGGCGGCCACCAGATCCTGAAGCGCTGTCATCTCCTCGTCGCTCGGCTTGATCGGCAGCTGGATCCCGTACGAGTCGCCCTTCGCGGGGTTGCTGAACACGTTCAGGTAGTTGCCGTCCAGCTCCACCTCGTCGATCAGCTCGATCGGCATGCGGTAGGCGGTGGTATCAGCGAAGCCGAGCGCCTCGAAAACCTGACCGTCGAAGCTGACCACTCCCGCATACGCGACGTTCTCGTTGGCGAGGACGACCCTGACGCCGCTCATCAGCCCTTCTCCAGGTTCGGGGAGGCGGCCCGGACCGCATCGACCAGCTTCCCGACCTCGGGGCTCGCCGCCTCTTCCTCTGTGAAGTGCGCGTGCGGGCTGTACGGCTGGCCCTTGGCCTTGAAGGTGACGCCCGGGTCGCTGAAGCGGCCGCCCTCGTCGACCTCGACCTTCTCCAGCATCGCGACGTGCGCGCGCATCGGGCGGTCGAGGCTGTAGCCGAACGACTCGATCACCTCTCCGTCGAAGGAGAGCACCCCCAGGCTCGTCACGACCGTCATGCGATCGCTCATGCTGGCGTGCTCTCCTCGAACGCGGCTTGAGCTGCGGATTCCTCGAGGAAGCTCTGCATTCGCGCGATCCGATCGCCCTGGAACCAGAGGACCGTGTAGATCGGTTGGTCGAGCTCGAGCTCGCTGCCTCGGCCCTTGGCGGTGAGCCGTCCAATCCCCAGCACCCGTCCGCCGGCTTCGCGTAAATCATCGGCACTGATCCGGAAGGTTTCCCACGTCTCGTCCAGGTCGGCGAAGAAACGGCGGAACGCGTCGTGGCCCTTGATCGAACCGCCCTCGACTGCGGCGGCGATGGCCGGGACGAACTCGAAGTCAGGCGTCGTCAGCTCGAGCATCCCGTCGAAGTCGCCCGCCGCCCAGCGCTCATAGCCCCGGCGGGCGACATCCAATGGTGCCTCGTTCATACCGGCATCACCCCGTGCTTCTTCCAGGGCCGGTCTACGCGCTTGCCGGCGGCCATCCGCAGGCCGCGGACGATCGTCGGGCGCGTCTCGCGCGGGTCGATGATGTCGTCGATCATCGCGTTACCCGCCGCGATGTACGGATCGATCTGCGCCCGGACGGCCTCGAGCATCTTCTCCCTCGTTTCCTCCGGGTTATCCGACGCCTCGATCGCGGATCGGCCGATGATGTTGACGGCGCCCTCAGCGCCCATCACCGAGATCTCGGCGGACGGCCAGGCGACGATCAGGTCGGGCTCATACGCCTTGCCATTCATCACGTAGTAGCCGGCGCCGTAGGCCTTGCGGACCACGACGGTGACCTTCGGCACCGTCGCCCGCGAGACGGCGTAGAGCATCTTGGCGCCGTGGCGAATGATCCCCGCGTGCTCGACCTTCGAGCCGACCATGAAGCCCGGCACGTCCTGCAGGAAGACGAGCGGGATGTTGAAGGCGTCGCAGAGATTGATGAAGCGCGCGGCCTTGTCGGCCGAGTCGTTCTCGAGGATGCCGCCGAGCTGCTTCGGCTGATTGGCGACGATGCCGACCGGCTGTCCGCCGAACCGCGCCAGGCAGGTGATGATCGTCTTCGCGAACTTCGGCTTGATGTCGAAGTAGACCCCGTCGTCGACGATCTCGCGGATCACCTCGTACATGTCGTACGGATGCCGAGGCGACTCGGGGACGATGTCGAGCAGCTTCTCCGACATCCGCTCCTCGGGGTCCTGAGCCTCCCTCACGGGTGGCGTCTCCTCGCAGTTCGCCGGGAAGTAGGAGAGGTAATCCTTGACGACCTGGATGCACTCCTCGTCGTCCTTCACCTCGAGGTCGCCGACGCCGGACTTCCGGCAGTGCACCTTGGCGCCGCCCAGGTCCTCCATCGAGATGTCCTCACCGGTGACGGCCTTGGTCAGGTGCGGGCCAGCGAGCGCCATCGCGCCCTGGCCGACCACCATGGGCACGAAGTCGGAGAGCGCCGGGATATAGGCGGTCCCGGCCGCACAGGGTCCGAGCATCGCGGCGACCATCGGGATCACACCCGACATCACGACCTCCTCCTGGAAGAGCTGGCCTGAACCGGCGAACAGCGAGCCCGCCGCCTCCTGGATCCGGGCGCCGGCGGAATCGAGCAGCCAGATGAACGGCATGCGCTTCGAAAGGGCCATCTCGCGCAGCCGCCCGACCTTGAGCTCGCCGGTCATCCCCATGGAGCCGGCCATCACTGTGAAGTCGTAGGCGGCGATGCAGCAGCGGCGGCCGTCGACGTCGCCCCAGCCGGTGACCACGCCGTCGGCGGGAGCGTCCCTGCCCTCCATGTTGCGCTGGGAGAAATGTGGCCGGCCGTGGATGCCGAGCTCCACGAAGGTGCCGGGGTCGCAGAGCAGGTCGATCCGCTCGCGCGCGGTGAGCTTGCCGCGCTCGTGCTGCACGGCGATCTTCTCCTCGCCGCCGCCGAGCTTCGCCTGATCCCGCCGGGCGTGGACGTCCTCGGTGAGGCCCTTCATCCCGGTCTCCTCGCCCCCCTCGACCTTGTCCGGGGCCTCGGGCGCCTCGCCCTGGTGCTTGGTCTCGTCGGTGGCTGCCATCAACGCCCCTTCCATTCGGGCTCGCGCTTCTCGAAGAACGCCTTGACGCCCTCCTGGATGTCCTCCGTCGTGAAGGTGAGCGAGAGCTGTGAGCGCAGGAACTCGAGCGCGTCGTCCAGCGCCATGTCCTGCTGTCGATACATCGCGTCGTGTCCGAGCCGCATCAGGACCGGGCTCTTCGAGGCGAGCTTGGTGGCCCACTCGTCAACCGCTGTCTGGAACTCGCCCTCCGGGACGACCTTGTTGGCCAACCCGTACTCCACCGCCTGCTCCGCCGAGATCTGCTCGCCCAGCAGCATCATCTCGTTGACCTTCTTCCGCGGGACATTGCGGTAGATGACCGACATGATCATGTACGGGAAGGCGCCGACGTTGATCTCCGGGGTCCCGAAGCGCGCTCCCTCCTTGGCGATCAGCAGGTCGCAGGACAGCGCCAGACCCATGCCGCCCGCCAGCACATGCCCATTCGCGGCGCAGAGCGAGGGCTTGCCGAGCCGGGGCATCAGCCTGAAGAACTCGAGGAAGAGGTCGGAGCCGAAGTGCTTCTGCACGAGCGGCACGTCCGCTGCGAACCCGCCGAGGTCGGCGCCGGCGCAGAAGACCTTCTCGCCCGCGCCGGTGAGGACGACGGCGCGCACCGCCTCGTCGTCGCGAGCGGACTTCATCGCCTCGACGAGCGCCGCGAGCAGCTCGCCGTTCAGGGCGTTGCGCTGGTCGGGGCGGTTGAGGGTCACGGTCGCCACCCCGTCCCTCACCTCGTAGAGAAGCTCGTCGGCCATGGGCTCGCCACCCTAGTGGAAAGTGGCGCAAATGGGAAGTGCTACGTCTTACTGTCTACTGTTCAGGGATGCACCACGCCCGGCTACGGAAAATCCCCATAGGCAGATACCCGGAACCGCGCATAGGATCGGCTTAGTGCGGAAGCTGGGGCAGTTCGCTTACCGGAGGAGGAAAGCTCTAACGATCGCGGCGGGACTCGTCGCTGTCGCGAGCGCGCTCGGAGGCGCTTCCGTCTTCAACAACGTCAAGCCGTTCGGCTTCCAGGACCCGGCGTCGCAGAGCTCGCGCGCGTACACGGACCTTCGAGATGCCACCGGTCAACGGCCGATTCCCGAGGTGGAGATCCTGGTTAAACCGCATTCGGGCAATCTCTTCGCCGCATCGCGCGAAGCTGAGACCAGGCTGCGCGAGGTGCCGGGGATCCGCACGATCATCACCCCCTCCTCGAATCCGGAGCTCGTCTCGAGGAATGGCCACGAGGGCGTGCTGCTCGCCTTCATCTCCGCCGACGTCGACGACATCTCCAGTGTCGGGAAGGCTGTCAGTGACCGCTTCGCGGGGGATTCCGCGGTCAAGGTGGGAGGCGCGGCGGTCACGGTCGACGAGCTGACCAAGACCACGCAGGACGATTTGCAGCGGATCGAGCTGTTCGCGCTGCCCTTGCTCCTACTGCTCTCCCTGCTCGTATTCCGTGGGTTTGTGGCGGCGCTTCTGCCCGTGGCCGTCGGAGCGCTCTCGATCCTCACCACCCTCCTTCTGCTGAACGCGCTCACACCCCTGGTCGACATCGACACCTTCGCGATCAACATCGTGACCGGACTGGGACTCGGGCTCGCGATCGACTACAGCCTGTTCCTCGTCACCCGCTTCAGAGAGGAGCTCGAGACAAAGAAGACGATCGAGGCGACGCTGGTGGCCACCACTCAGGCAATCGGACGGATGATCGTCTTCAGCGGGCTGACGGTCGCGGTCTCCCTGGTCGCGCTGTGCATCTTTCCCCAGCGATTCCTCTACTCGATCGGGATCGGAGGGGCCCTTGTCGCACTCATGTCCGCGGCTGTATGCCTGCTCTTCCTGCCGGCCCTCCTGGCGCTACTCGGGACGAAGGTGAACGCCCTGGCGCCACCTTCCCTGCAGGGGACCCCGAGTCGCCGGCGATGGTTCGCACTCGCCCGGTTCGTGCTCGGCCATCCGGTCAGCGTCGCCCTCGTCGCAATCGCCATCATGGTCGTCGCCGGATTGCCGATCCTGCGGGTCGAGCTGACCCAGGCGAACGCTCGGATCCTGCCCCAGAGCGCGAGTGCCCGGCAGGTCGACGACGCCGTCGCGAAAGACTTTGCCTCGAACCCCGCCGACCGCATCATCGTCGTCACGCCCAACCAACCGACCGCCCGGGCCGCTGTACGCGAATTCGAGGGTGATCATGCGATTGCGAGCGTGGAAAAACCGATCCGGGTCGCTCGGGGAGTGTTTCGAGTCGACGCGCTCCTGGCTGTCGATCCGTACTCGAACGCGGCCCTCGACGCGGTGCGGAACGCCCGGAACCAGCCCTGGGCAAAGAGGGCGCTCATCGCGGGAGCACCGGCCGATCTGGTCGATCAGAGGCACAGCTTGGCGACGCATCTGCCAGTGGCCCTGGCGTTCATCGTGGTCTCGACGGTGTTGATCCTCTTCCTGATGACCGGATCCGTCGTACTGCCACTCATCGCCCTGGTGATGAACACCCTCACCGTGAGTGTCGCCTTCGGCGTGCTGGTGTTCATCTTTCAGGACGGCCGTTTCGAAAGCACGCTGGGCTACATGAGCCAGTCCGCCCTCGACACGTCGATGCCGATTCTGCTTTTCGCAGTCGTCTTCGGCCTCTCCACGGACTACGGCGTATTCCTGTTTCAACGCATCGGAGAGGCCCGCCGGCGTACCGAGACGGAGGACGCGGCGATCGCCGATGGACTGGTCTCCAGCGGCCGGGTGATCACCGCCGCGGCTTTGCTGTTCGCCGTGGCGTTGGGAGCGTTCGTCTTCTCAGACCTGATCTACGTGAAAGAGGTGGCAGTCGGAGCGGCGGTCGCCGTACTCGTCGACGCCACGATCGTCAGAGCGTTTCTCTTGCCCGCCATTCTTGGGTTGCTCGGCGAGATCGCCTGGTGGTCGCCGAGGTGGCTTGGCCGTAGGGAGCAGCCGAGGCTCAGCTGACGGGCAGACCGGCTCGATCGATGGCGCGGAGGAATGCCTCAACGACGACGGCGGAGAACTGCGTGCCGGCGCCGTCCAGGAGCTCCTCGCGCGCTCGATCCGGGCCTATGGCCAAGCGGTACACGCGGTCGCTGATCATCGCTTCGTAAGCGTCGCCAATCGACAGGATGGCCGCCTCAACCGGAATCTCGTCTTTGGTCAGGCCCAATGGGTAGCCGGTGCCATCGGGCCGTTCGTGGTGAGCGAGTATCCACTCGCGTACGTCATCGAGCTCACTGCTCGACAGCATCCGGGCGCCGAGCTCCGGGTGCCGCCGCATCTGCTGCATCTCCTCGGTCGTCAACCGACCTGGCTTGCAGAGAATCGAGTCGGGCACACCGATCTTGCCGATGTCGTGAAGGATCCCCGCCAGCCGGAGGCGCTCAATACGATCGTCGTCGAATCCGAGCTCCTCGGCCATCATCTCGCACAGGCGGCCGACGGTCTGGCTGTGCCTCGCGGTCCCGGAGTCGCGCTGGTCGAGTGCCTCGGCAAGGCTCAGCACCGTCGCGAGATGTGCCTGGGTCTCGACGTTTCGACGCCCGCTGACCGCGCCCAGGACGGTGGTGACCTCGGGGCTGTAGATCACCGCCCGGTCGCGCCCGAGGGCCTTGGCCGCGTGCAGCGCGCGGTCCGCCGCGGCCGTGAATGTCTCGAGATCGCCGCCGTGATCCGGGAACACCGCCACTCCGGCCGACGCGCTCAACTTCATACCGGACGCCACGGAGGTCTCGCGGATCTTGTCGAGGAGCTCCTCGGCGAACAGGAAGGCCTGATGCTGGTTCGTCTCCGGCAGGACAACGGCGAACTCCTCGCCGCCGGACCTCGAGACGAAGTCCATTCGGCGCCCTGCCTCGTCGAGCAAGTTCGACACCTGGCGAAGGGCCCTATCTCCGCCCGCGAGTCCGAGGCTCTCGTTGATGCGCTTGAAGCGGTCCAGGTCGAGGACGATGAGGCTCACCGGGCGCCCGTGGGGCTGGGCGCGATCGATCTCGCTCTCCAGCACCTCATGCAGGGCGACGCGGTTCGGCATCCCGGTCAGTGGGTCAGTACGAGCGGCATCCGTGAGCCGCCCGAGGAGCCTCTCCACCCTGCCTCGCAGGTAGGTCAGCAGCGTCGCGGCCGTGACCAGCGTTCCCACCGTGATCACGATGTGATGGATCACGACGTTCGAGCCACCCGGAGGGTCGATCGGGGTGATGGCGATGACCACCCCGTAGTTCGCGAGAGCCCAGATCACATTGAGGGCCGCATCCTTGTTCGTGATGGGGAAGTAGAAGACGTACAGCCCGACCCACACATAGAAGAGGGCGTATCCGCTGGTGGCGTCGCCGCTGAAATGAACCGCGAAGGAGGTCATCAACGTCGCCAGCGCCGGTCCAAGCCGGAGGAGCCAGAACGGAATGCGCCCCGCCGTCCGGAACATCCAGGCGGCCCAGATCAGTGCCAGGGCGTCGACCGCAAGGATGGCGGGCACGTTGAAATACTCCGGATGCGGCAGCAGCACGCCGACTGCTCCGATTAGTGCCGCTCCAGCGCCGAGATACGCCTGCGCCAACGCGATTGGGCGGCCCGCGGCGGGGCCTGCAAGCAACTCCTGCGGCTTATGCGACCGCAGGCGTCGGTCGTTCAACCGATCCGATGACTTCTCAGCCTCGGGATCCGGCGGCACACCTCCCACTGCTGCTACTAGCCCCATGGATTACTGAAGAGTTTCGGCGCACATTGGACACTTTACGAGGGCAGAATTCGGTACCGAACCATTTTGCCTCATTTTCACGTACCCCGGGCCACCTTTAACCGGGATGTCACGAGAGGTCCAGCCCGTTGGGGCGCAGGGTTTCAGCCGCTAACGGGTTACTTCTACGCCTTGGCCGGCGAAACCTGCGCCGCTCGCCTGACGAAACGTCTCGTGCCCAAGGGGCTCTGCGGCGGCACGAGTGCCTCGACCTCGGCAGACGCACCCCCCTCGGGCGCGAAGGTGAACCGCTTGCGCTTGAAATCCTCAGGCTTCCGCCCCGCCGCGCGTAGTCGTGCAGTCGTCAATACCTGCGGTGAGGATGACCTTCATCTCAAGCTCGGCGAACCGGGCACCGAGGCAGCGGCGAACTCCGCCCCCGAAGGGGATCCAGGCGGCGTCCTCGGGTGTGCCCTCGAGAAACCGCTCAGGTCGGAATTCGTCGGGCTCCGGATAGGTGTCCGGATCGCTGTGGACGAGATAGATGGAGACCATCAGGATCGAACCGGTGGGGATCATGTAGCCGCCCAGCTCGACCGGCTGCCTGACGTGACGGGCAACGACTGGCACCACCGGTCGAGCCCGGAGCGTTTCCTTGACGACCGCCTCCAAATAGTCGTCCTTGCCCCCCTCTTCGATCTCTGCGGTGAGTCGCTGGAGCTTCTCGGGCGATCGAAGCAGTCTCTCGAGCGCCCAAGCCGATCCGCTCGTGGTCGTCTCGTAGCCGGCCATGATCATGGTCAGGATCTCGTCGCGCACCTCGCGGTCGCTCAGCGGCGACCCATCCTCGTGCTCGCCCCGAATGAGCAGGGAGACCGTGTCGTCACGGAACTGGGTCATCGGATCCGCCCGGCGATCGGAGATCACCTCGAAGAGGATCTCGTCGATCTTGTCGAGCACTCGCATCAGCCGCGCATACGGCGAGCTCCCGGCAAGCTCTCGGCGGAACCAGGGCATCAGCGTGAACGGTGAGTCACACCGATCCATCATCTCGGGGATCAGCTCGCGAAGCTCACTATGCGAGTCATCCGAGTAGTCCCCGAAGACGACTCTCATGATGGATGCGAACGAGATCGCCTCCATCTCGTCGTGCAGCTTCAGCCTCTGACCTGTCTCCCAGCCATCAATCCGTTTGGCCGCGATCTCCCGGACCTGGTCAACGAATTGGGCTGCGTGTGAGGCTCCAAGGCCGCGCAAGCAGGATGCGCCGCTGATGCATGTGAGCATCGCCGTCCAGGAGCAGGATCGAGTTGGACCCGACCACCGGCCGGAAGATGCCATTCGTCTCCCCGGCCCTGAGAATGTCCGGGTCCTCCGAGAGCGCCCGCTTGGCCAGATCGGGGGTACCGACCATCACGACGTTCTGAGCAGGGCCGAGTCGAAGCGTGAAGATCGGGCCGTACTGCTCCCTGCACTTGTTCATGAACTCGATCGGCCGGAACATCCACTGCGACGTCTGCATCCATCCCGGGGCGTGCGGCCCGGGTGGCAGGCCGCCGTGATTTGACTCTGTTTTCCCCCCAAGGGGCGAGGCTACGGTTGAGAGTTCCATGCGCCTACTCGCTAATTAGTACGAATGTCCATTCGGGACTTTAGGCACGATCGGGTAGCAATACAAATCCGCATTAGTGGATTTCGGGCTGGTGGGAGGATTCCTTCATCGGGAACCTTGCAGTAGGAAGTAGGAAGTCCTACTATTCACTTTGCCGGACGCGCCGGATGCGTCCCGCTCCATCCCTGAGGACAAGGAGAACGAGCAGTGGCCACCGCGACCTCCAGCGTCATCAAGCCCGATCACGGCGCCAGCCGCAAGCACTTCATCTTCAACGACGAGCATGAGGAGCTGCGCGAGTCGATGAAGTCGTGGGTACTGAAGGAGCTCACCCCCCACCGCTTCGAGTGGGAGGAGAACCTCTGGCCCGACTCCGTGCTGCACCGTGCCGGCGAGCTGGGCTACATCGGCCTCTGCTACCCCGAGGAATACGGTGGGCAGGGGGGCGACTACTTCTACTCGCTGGTCCGCGCCGACGCGATGAGCTACTCGGGCTGCGGCGGCCTCAACATGGGGATGGCGGTCCACACCGACATGGCGACGCCGCCGATCCATCTGCTCGGCACCGAGGAGCAGAAGCAGCGCTACCTGGTCCCCTCCATCAAGGGCGAGCTGATCAGCGCCCTGGGGATCACCGAGCCGGGGGCCGGCTCCGATGTGGCGGGCATCCTCACCACGGCCAAGCGCGACGGGGACGAGTGGGTGATCAACGGGTCAAAGACCTTCATCACCAACGCGCTCCGGGCGAACTACATCGTCCTCGTGGCGAAGACCGATCCCGACGCCGGCCACGACGGGATCAGCCTCTTCATCGTCGACATTCGCGACAAGGACGGCAAGGAGACCGAGGGTTTCTCCGTCTCCCGCAAGCTCGAGAAGATGGGGATGCACGCCTCGGACACGGGCGAGCTCTCCTTCCAGGACGTCCGGGTTCCGGCGGAGAACCTGCTGGGCCAGGAGGGCAAGGGCTTCTACCACATCAGCTGGGAGCTCCAGGGCGAGCGGCTGGTCGCGGCCATCGGCTGCGTTTCGGGTGCCGAGCGCGTCTTCGACCGCACCCTCGAGTACGCCAAGGAGCGCGAGGCCTTCGGTCGTCCGATCGGCCGCTTCCAGGCGATCCGCCACAAGTTCGCCGAGATGTCGGTGAAGATCGAGGCCGCCAAGCAGATGGTCTACGCCACCGCGTGGCGCTTCTCCAACGGCGAGTACCCGGTCCGCGAGATCACGCAGGCGAAGCTGTACGCCTCACGGGTCATCGAGGAGGTCGCCGACGACGCCATCCAGATTCACGGTGGCTATGGCTACATGAAGGAGTACGAGGTCGAGCGCGCGTACCGCGATGCCCGTCTCAACCGAATCGGTGCCGGCACCGACGAGGTGATGCTCGAGGTGATCGGGCGCAGCTACGGGCTTTAGGCACTTGCCTGGGTCGGCCCCACGGTCACGCCTTCGTATCCATATGGCTTCAGGTCCATGACCGCCCGCACCTCGACGGAGCTGTCCGGGCGCATCGGGACCTTCTTCGCCCAGCCGATCGCCTCGTCGAGGTTCTCGCAGTCGATCAGGCAAAAGCCGCCCAGCTGCTCCTTGGTCTCGGCGAACGGCCCGTCGGTGACGGTATGGCCATCCTCCTCAACGCGCACGGTCTTGGCGGTCTTCGGCAGCTCGAGGGCCTCGTTCGCGATCATGACGCCGGCCTCGATCGCCTCACGATCGAACTCATTCCAGGCGTCCATCGCCGACTTCATCTCCTCTTCGGTTCCTTCGAACATCCGGTCCTCGTCGCGGACGAAAGCGAGCAGGTACTTCATCTCTTCCTCCTTGATTGCCGGCGGCGCTGTTCGCCGCATTCAACCTGACGACGAACGCGTCATGACGAAATCGACACGGGTCGGCGAGAATCGCTGAGCCTCATGGGCAACCTCGACCACATCCGCTCCTACTACGAGGCGCTCAACACCGGCGACGCCGAGCTGGTGGCCTCCCACTTCACCGACGACGCGGTCCACTACTACACGCGTCTCGGCCCGCACGAGGGCGCCGAGCGGATCGGGCAGAACTCCGAGATGGGCGTGAACGCGATCGAGGGCCAGTGGTACCTCGAACACGGGATCGAGCAGGGCGACGAGGCCGTGATCGAGTGGACGATGACCTGGCGCGACCCGAAGTCGGGCGAGAAGCGCCTCGACCGCGGCACGGAGTGGTTCCTGATGCGGGACGGCAAGATCGCCGAGGTCCGCGCCTACCACCACGGCGGCAAGAAGAACCCGCAGGGCGACCTGCTCGGCTTCGACCACGCCGGCCGCGGCTACACGACGCTGGAGGACTGGAAGCCGCCGGCCGGTTGAATTGAGCTCGGCGGGTCAGGTATGGTCGCGCCAACACCTGGAAACGGCGCGCAAAGGGGTGCGCCGCACAGAATCTCAACGGAGGAGGTACGACGTGAAGCGATGGACGATCGCTGCCGCGATCGCCGCGGGGTTGATGCTGTATCCCGCAGCGGCATCGGCAAGCACCTGCGGGGACGACGGCACCACCAAGCTGTTCGATTCGCAGGGCTATTTCTTCGATTTCGGTAAGTCGGAGGCCCTGGCACCGGATCACAATGACCCGTTTGCGTCGCTGTACGACAGCGGCTCGAACGGCCCGGCGGGCAGCCCTGCGGGGCCGGTGGACAACAGCGACAGCTACGACGACTTCGGAGCGCTGTTCGTCGGCGGCACCGATGACGGTCACCTGTATTTCTCCGCGGACAACAATTCGTGCAGCGATCCGGCTGCCGGTGAGCACGACTATCCGGTGGTGCCGCTGGCCGGGCTGAACGTGCAGCGGAAGATCTACGTCAGCCCGACAGGACCGCTCCCGGGGGCGCGGATTCTCAACCTGCTCTCGAATCCGACCACGGTGCCGATCACCACGACGGTGCAGGTCGGCGACCTGACCAGTGGCAGCAACGACGACGATCTCGGCTCCGATGGCGACACCGCGGTACGCGCGTCGTCGAACGGTGACACGATCGCCAGTCCGCCGGACTACTGGGCCGTCACGAACGACGACCCGGTCACGACCAGCGACGACACGCTCGCGCATGTGATCGACGGACACGGCGTCCTCAAGGCGAACCTCTTCCAGATCGGTGGAGGCACGCAGAGCGCACCCGAGGACAACGTCGTCTGGGGATGGACCGTGACGATTCCGGCCCACCGGACCGTCGGGCTGATGTCGTTCGAGGTGCAGCAGGCCGATGCGTCGCTTTCGTCTCCCACGGACGTGGCAAGCGCAGCCGCCGTCGCCAACTCCTATGAGGCGGCGCCGCTGACGACGATCTATCAGGGGATGACCCCGGCCGAGTCGGCCACCGTCGCCAACTGGCCGCAGCCCGTGACGTGCAAGAAGCACAAGAAGAAGCACGGCAAGAAGTCCGCTGCCGCTGCGAAGAAGCACAAGAAGAGCAAGTGCAAGAAGCACAAGAAGCACAAGAAGTAACCCGCACCAGGAAGTAGCTGGGAGGATGGGGGGCGTGAACGTCATCAAGGACCAAGGCGTTCGCGCCCCCCTCCCGCCCTTCACGGAGGAGCACGAGGAGCTGCGCGACCATGGAGGGAAGAAGAACCCGCAGGGCGACCTGCTCGGCTTCGACCACGCAGGCCGCGGTTACACGATGATGGAAGACTGGAAGGCGCCGACGCCTTGAACCGCACCTCGCCGAACAATTTCGTCTACACCGAGCGCCCGGATTTCGAGGGAATCGGGATTCTGCTCGGCGCGGCGAGCTACGTCGGCCTGATCGCGGTGCTCAACCTCTTCTATGCGATCTCCGTCCTGGCCGGCTCGAACATCTTCATCACGACGGCGAGCTGGCTGGTCGGCGACGCGCGTCCCGCGGGCTGGCTGTGGCTGATCCTCTCGCTGATTCAGCTTGGGGCCGCGGGCGGGATTCTCGCCGGCAATCGCGTGGCGCTCTGGATCGGGGTGCTCACCGTCGTCACGCACATCGTCTTCGCAGCCATGTTCATCAGCGACGTTCCCTGGCTCGGAATCCTCCTGATCCTGATCGACGTTTCGATACTGGGCGCGTTCGCGATCCTGATGGAGGAGCGCGCCAAGGCTTGACGGCGGTCTAGGCTCCGCCCGTGGACGTGATCAAGGACAGTGGAGCGCGAGCGCTCCTCCCACCGTTCACCGAGGAACACGAGGAGCTGCGCGAGTCGGTGCGGCGCTTCGTCACCAAGGAGATCGCGCCGCATGTCGAGGAGTGGGAGGAGGCCCGCGAGTTCCCGCGCCAGCTCTACAACCGCTGCGGCGAGCTCGGCTTCCTGGGGCTCAAGTTCGAGACGGAGTACGGCGGCCAGGGCGGCGACTACGTGCACGATGCGGTCTGGGTCGAGGAGCTCTCCCGCTCGGGGGGCAGCGGCGGCGTCGCTGCCGGGCTCGGTGCCCACGCCGAGATCGCCATGCCGCCGATCTGGAAGTTCGGCACCGAGGAGCAGAAGCAGCGCTGGCTGGTCCCCGGGATCAAGGGCGAGCTGGTCGGCGCCCTCGGCATCACGGAGCCGGGCGCCGGCTCCGACGTCGCTTCGCTGCGCACCACCGCGCGCAAGGTGGACGGCGGCTACGTCGTCAACGGGTCCAAGACCTTCATCACCAACGGCGTGCGCGCGGACTTCCTGGTCTGCGCCGTCAAGACCACCCAGGAGGGCGGCCACCACGGCATCTCCTTCCTCGTGCTCGAGCGGGACATGCCCGGCTACGAGGTCGTCTCGAAGCTGGAGAAGATGGGCTGGCACGCATCGGATACCGGCGAGCTCTCCTTCAGCGACGTCGAGGTACCCGACGAGAACCTGCTCGGCGAGGAGAACGAGGGCTTCAGGCTGATCATGGCCAACTTCCAGTGGGAGCGGCTGACGATGGCGCTGGGCGCCGTCGGCGGCATGCAGAAGGTCTTCGAGATGACGCTGCAGTACGCCAAGGAGCGCGAGGCGTTCGGTCGCCCGATCGGTCGCTTCCAGGCGATCCGCCACAAGTTCGCGGAGATGTCGGTGAAGATCGAGGTCTCCCGGGCCCTCACCTACGACTGCCTGCGGAGGTTCGCCGGAGGCGAGGACACGCTCCGCCAGGTCACCCAGGCCAAGCTCTTCACGCAGCGGGCGATGTGCGAAGTCGCCGACGAGGCGATCCAGATCCACGGCGGCTATGGCTACATGCGCGAGTACGGCGTCGAGCGCGCCTACCGCGACGCGCGCCTCGGCCCGATCGGCGGCGGCACCGACGAGGTGATGAAGGAGATCCTCGGCAAGCAGCTCGGGCTCTAGCCCGGCACCGCGCACCCCAGTCACTACGACCGGTCGTGCTAACTTTAGGTCATGGCCAAGTCGGCGACCCGTTCAGCGAAGCCTCGCGAGCGCAAGCAGCGCAGCGACGGTGCGCGCAGCCGATCGGCCATCCTCGACGAGGCCGCCCGCCTCGCGACCGTGGAGGGGATCGGCGGGCTCTCGCTGGGCCGCCTCGCCGAGGAGGTCGGGATGAGCAAGAGCGGTCTCTTCGCTCATTTCGGCTCCAAGGAGGACCTGCAGCTGGCGACGATCGAGACCGCCGACGGGATCTTCGAGAAGCAGGTGATCGAGAGAGCGGCCCAGGCATCGGGCGGGCTCGAGCGGTTGCGCGCGCTGGTGGACGGATACCTCGACTACGTCGAGGCGAAGAACTTCCCCGGGGGCTGCTTCTTCGCCACCGTGCTGGTCGAGGTGAGCATGCAGCCGGGTCCCGTGCGCGATCGCCTCATGGCCTTCATGGGCGATTGGCTCAGGAGACTCGAGGCGGCCATCCGCGACGCCCAGCGCGAGGGTGACATCGACAAGGGGGAGGACCCCGGGCAGCTGGCCTTCGAGCTCGAGAGCTCGCTGCTGCTGGCGAACACCCAGTTCACGATCGCCCAGGACGCCGAGCCGATCAAGCGCGCCCGGCGAGCGATCGAGCGCCGGCTCGAGGCCGCCCGGGCCTAGGAACCTCGGAACGGCGGGCGGATCACGATGCCGCCCGCCGCCCTCGGCTCATGACGCGACCGGCTCCTTCACGGGGTCGGGCCGGATCACGACCGTGTCGGCCACGGCCCAGATCTCGTCGGCCGGCATGCCGACGCGCTGCGCGTGCTTGCGAATCGCCTCGGGGCTGACCGACTGGTAGATGCAGACGGTGCCCAGGGTGCCGTCCTCCTCCGCGATCACGTAGCTGCGAATCCAGCGCACGTCGGTCGGGAACTCCTCGTCCGCGACCTGCTTGGAGCGGGCCGCGACCTGCTCGAGCTCGTCCGGCGATCCCCACGCGTTGTTGCGGCGGATCGAATACATCTGGAGCTCTGTGCTCATCTTGTGTCCTTTCCTAGTTAGTACGAACGGTCGTGCGGACTATACACATGAACGACCGACTCGTGCTTTTCGGATCGGATGACGCTGTCACGCGACCTCCTGGTCAAACGTCACACACCTAGAGATGAATTGGGGGCTGAATAGGGGTCATCCCCAATTGAAGGAAGTGCGGGCGGCGTCCATTCTGCTGCCTCACAACCGTCGTAAAGGCACCGACCAGATTCGAATACAGGAGGGAACCTCGTGGCACCACTAACCCGCTGGGTACTGGCTCACAAACGGACCGTCGTCATCTCATGGATCCTGCTGACGATCGCCGGGATCATGGCCGCCGGGCCCGCCAGCAAGGCGCTCAACCAGAAGTTCTCCGTCCCCAACAAGGAGGGATGGGAAACGAACCAGGCGATCGCCGCCAAGTACAACGGCACCGGCGGGGACACCTCTCCCCTGCTGCCGGTGGTGACGCTTCCAGCCGGGCGGTCCGTGGACTCGCCCCAGGTTAAGCGCGGCCTGAACAGGCTCGACGACACCCTGGCGAAGACGCTGCCGGGCTCGCGCGTCGCCTCATACGCGTCGACCGGCGACAAGGCCTTCGTCTCGGATGACGGCCACACGACCTACGCGATCGTCTACCCCAAGCCCGATCCCGGTTCGAGCTTCGGCGACAACCCGCAGGCGGCCACGGATGTGAAGAACGCCGTTGCCGGGATGACCGTCGCCGGGTCGCCGGTACACGTGACCGGCTTCGACGCCCTCCAGCAGTCGACCGGCGGAGGCGACGGGCCAGGGGTCCTCCTGGAGGCTCTGATCGGCGGATTCGGCGCGCTGATCGTGCTCGCCTTCGTCTTCGCCTCGTTCCTGGCGATCGTGCCGATCGGGATGGCGATCTGCTCGATCATGACCACCTTCCTGCTGTTGCTCGGCCTGACGACGTTCACCGACGTCTCGCCGATCGTTCAGTTCCTGGTTGCGCTCGTCGGACTGGGTGTGGCGATTGACTACTCGCTGCTGGTGGTCTCACGCTGGCGGGAGGAGCGAACGCACGGCCACACGGGCGATGAAGCGGTTCAGCGAGCGATGGAGACGGCAGGCCGCGCCGTCGTCTTCAGCGGCATCACTGTCGCGATCGGCCTGCTCGCGCTGATCGCCCTGCCGCTGCCATTCCTGCGCTCGATGGGATACGGCGGGATGCTGATCCCGCTGGTCTCGACGCTGGTGGCGATCACGCTCCTGCCGGTGATCCTGGCCAAGGCGGGGCCGAAGCTCGACTGGCCGCATCGGCGCACCGATGACAAGGCCAGCCGGGCCTGGACCCGCTGGGCACAGCTCGTCTCACGGCGCCGCTGGGTCGCCGCGGGCGCCGGCATGGCCGTGATCCTGGCCCTCGCACTGTCTGCGACGAACCTGCAGCTGGGTGCCGCCGATGCCAACACGATCGCCAAGGGCGGCCCCGCCGAGCAGGGCCTGAAGCAGCTCGAGAGCGCCGGGATCGGTGAGGGCTCGATCCTGCCTCACGAGATCCTGGTCGAGGGCAACACCGACCCGTCCACGGTCGCCGCCGATCTCAACAAGGTCGACGGCATCCACGGCGCGGTCGCGCCGAGCGGGCCGGAGTGGAACCGCGGCGGGACTCACATCGTCGAGGCCATCCCGGTCCCCGACAGCGGGACCCCCCAGGGCCACGACACGCTGGACGGCGTCCGGGATACGGCCCATTCGGCCGGCCCCGGGGTCCGGGTTGGCGGCGGCCCAGCCGCGAACCAGGACTTCATCGACGCGGTCTACGGCGCGTTCCCGTTGATGATCGCCCTGATCGCGATCACCACGTTCATCCTGCTGGCACGAGCGTTCCGCTCGCTGCTGTTGCCGCTGAAGGCGATCATCCTGAACATCCTCAGCGTGGCCGCGGCCTGGGGCGTGCTCGTCCTCGTCTGGCAGGACGGACATGGCTCGGAGGCGATCTGGGGCATCCAGGCGACCGGATCGATCCAGTCGTGGATGCCGCTGATCATCTTCGCCTTCCTGTTCGGCCTCTCCATGGACTACGAGGTGTTCATCCTCTCCCGGATGCGGGAGGAGTACGACCGCACCGGGTCGACGGACACCGCCGTCGTCCAGGGAATCGGGCGGACCGGCAGGCTGGTGACCAGCGCCGCGCTGATCCTGTTCCTGGCGTTCACCTCGATGGCGTCGGGACCGGACACCAGCGTGAAGATGTTCGCGACCGGCTTGGCGGCCGGGATCCTGATCGACGCGACGATCATCCGGGCGCTGATCGTGCCCGCGGTGATCTCGCTGATGGGCCGCTGGAACTGGTGGCTCCCCACTTGGCCCGCACGGCTGCTCCGCGTGGAGCCCTCCCTGCCCCGGAGGGTCGCCACCGGGGAGGCCGAGGGCTGAGAGCTCGGCGGACCTTCTCCCTCCGCCGATCCCCAAGCGCGTACGGGCCCTGCCGGTCGAACCGGTGGGGCCCTCGCGCTAGTTTGGCCGCGTGAGGCGGATCTTCATAGCGGTGGCCGCGGGCGTCGCCCTCGCGGATGCATCGATCGTCACCCTGGGCCTCCCCTCGATCCTGGTCCAGCTCCACGCGACCGTCGAGGGGGTCGCGCTCGTCCTTGGCGTCTACACCGCCGTCCTGGCCCTGGCGCTCCTCCCCGCCGCCTGGCTCTGCCGCCGCTTCGGGGACGCGCACGTCGGGGCAGCCGGCCTGGCCCTCTTCTTTGCGGCCTCGCTCGGCTGCGGCGCCTCCGACTCGCTTGGCCTCCTCCTGGCGCTGCGCGGCATCCAGGCCCTCGGCGGAGCCGCTCTGCTCGTCGCCTCCTTCGAGCTCCTCGACGCCGGCAGGCCCGGCGCCGGACGGAGGATGTGGGTCGCGGCGTCGGTCTTCGGGATCGCCGTCGGCCCGGCGCTCGGCGGCGCACTCACCCAGCTGTTCGACTGGCGGGCGATCTTCCTCGCCCAGGCGCCGCTCGTACTGCCCGCAATGGTGGTCGCCCTGCTGGCCGCGCGCGGAGAGCGCGTGGTGCCCGACGATGGCCGCGATCCCGACCGCCCGACCGGGCCGTTCAAGCTCCGGGAGTCGCTCGCGCTGGGACTGCTCTCCGCATCCCTCACGGCCGTGATCTTCCTGGTCGTCCTGCTGCTGGTCTCGGGCTGGAGCATCGAGCCCCTTGCCGCTGCGCTCGCCGTCAGCGTCCTGCCCGTCGCGGCAATCCTCTCCTCCCGGTTGCCGGGGAGCCCTCAGACCCGGGCGATCGCGGGATGTCTGCTCGTCGCAGGCGGCGTCGGCTGCCTGGCGCTGCTTCCGGCGGCCTCCGCCTGGTGGACGGTGGTGCCGCAGGTGCTCGCGGGCGCCGGGATGGGCATGGCGCTGCCGGCTCTCTCCGGGGAGCTGATGCCCGAGCGCACCCGCCACGACGTCGCCCGGCTGCTGGCGATCCGTTCCGCCGGCATCGCCCTCGCACTGGCGGCGCTGGCCCCCTTGATCTCATCGAACCTCACCTCGACCATCGACTCCGCCCGCGAGCAGGGCACGGCCGCGGTCCTCGACGCCCACCTGCCACCCGAGGACAAGATCGCGATCGCCCCCGACCTCTTCGGCAGCCTCAATACGGACGATCCGCGTGGACAGCTTCAGGACTCGGTGAAGAGCGCCCGTTCCGACGTCAACTCCGGCGACGTGCCGGAGCTCAACCGCCTCGGCGAGCAGCTCGATGACGTGGTCACAGGAGCCGTCCGGCAAGCCTTCCGCCCGACGTTCATCGTCACGGCGGTGATGGCTCTCCTCGCCGCGCTGATCCTGCTCTCCGAGGGGTTCGGAGCCGCGCTCGCCCGCCCGGCGCTGGCGACAGCCGCCGTGGCGTCGATCGCCGCGCTCGCCGGGTACGGCATCGTCTTCGCGGCGAAGGGCCAGGAGACCGTGCCGATCCGCGATCCCTGCCAGGACCGAAGCCTCCCCGACACTGGGCGGCATCACCGGCTTCCTCCAGGACCAATCCCTGGCGGCGCTCGACCGCGCGGCCTGCCAGTTCGGCTCGAGCCGGGAGGAGCTCCTGCTCGCGCTGTTCGACGACCGGCTGCAGCACCAGTTCGAGCAGGAGCACCACGTCAACCCGCGCTCGGCCTTCTCCCTTGGCCCCGCCCTGCTCGGCTTCTGAGTTGCGTACGGTCCCGCTGTGAACGAGACGCCGACCCGCCGGGAGATCATCAAGGCGTTCATCCCCAACTCGCCGCACGCGACGCAGCTCGGGATCAGGGTCGTGTCCCTGGGCACCGACGAGGCTGTGCTCGAGCTCCCCTTCAAGCCCGAGCTGGCGACCATCGGTGAGGTGGTGCACGGCGGGGCGATCGGCGCGCTGATCGACACCGCGGCGATGGCGGCCGCCTGGGCGACCGACGAGGTGCCCGAGAGCGTCGCCGGCTCGACCGTCTCGCTCTCGGTCAACTACGCGTCGGCAGCGAGCGGCGTCGACCTGCGCGCGGAGGCCCGCGTCGCCAAGCGAGGTGGGCGACTCAGCTTCTGCGAGGTGAGCGTCACCGATCCGGAGGGCACGGTGGTCGCCCACGGGATCGCGACTTACCGCTTTGGGTAAGAATGCCCGCCTCACCACGACAGGAGGAAGACCTTGGGAATCCTTGACGGAAAGAGCGCGATCATCACCGGCTCCGCGCGCGGCATCGGCAGAGCGACGGCCGAGCTGTTCGTGCGCGAGGGCGCCAAGGTGTTGATCAACGACCTGGACGGGGACGTCGCCGAGGAGGCGGCCAACGAGATCGATGGCGAGACCGCCGTCTTCGCCGGGGACCTCACCAAGCCGAACGTCCCGGACCAGCTGGTCCAGGCGGCGATCGACGCCTTCGGCCAGGTGGATGCGGTGGTCAACAATGCCGGCTACACCTGGGACGGCGTCATCCACAAGATGTCCGACGAGCAGTTCCAGGCGATGCTCGACATCCACACGATCGTCCCCTTCCGCATGATCCGCGCCATCGCCCCGTCCTGGCGTGAAGCCGCAAAGAAGGAAGCCGAGGCCGGCGAGGAGGTGTTCCGCAAGATCGTCAACGTCACGTCGATCTCGGGCACGATGGGCAACGCCGGACAGGCGAATTACTCGTCCGCGAAGGCGGGCGTCACGGGCCTGACCAAGACCCTCGCCAAGGAGTGGGGGCAGTTCAAGGTCAACTCGAACGCCGTCGCCTTCGGCTTCGTCGAGACACGGCTCACCCAGGCGAAGGAGAAGGGCGAGACGATGCAGGCCGCCGGAGAGAGCGAGCAGGAGGTTTCCCTCGGCATCCCCGAGCAGCTCCGCCAGATGGCACGGATGACGATCCCGCTCGGGCGGCCGGCGGAGCCCTCCGACGCGGCGGGCCCGATCGCGTTCCTCTGCTCGGAATACGCCAACTTCATCCACGGCCAGGTGATCAACGTCACCGGCGGCCAATTCACCGGGATGTATTCCTGAGCGAACCCGAGGCGACACACCGGGCGACCACCAAGCGCGAGTTCGCCAAACAGGCGGCCTCGTTCGAGGCCGCCGGATCGATCTTCCGGGATCGAGATCTCCTGGAGTGGATCGGGGCGCATGTCCCGGTCTCCGAGGCCGACGTCGTACTCGATGTCGCCGGTGGCAGCGGGAGACTCGGCCGCTATCTGGCCGAGCGTGCGGCATTCGCGGTGATCGCCGACCTGACGCCGGAGATGCTCGCCACCGGCGCGGCGTCGGCAGCCGAGGACGGAGCGCGCAACGTGCTCTTCGCCGAGGGCGACGCCACCCGGCTGCCGTTCGCCGACGCGCAGTTCGATGTGGTGGTCAGCCGGTTCGCGTTCCACCATCTGGACGACCCCGGGCTGGCGTCACGGGAGATGGCGCGGGTGTGCAGGGCTGGCGGCCTCGTCGCGGTGATCGACATGGCGGCTGAGGACAGTGCCGTCGCCGCTCGTCGAGACGAGCTCGAGCGGCTCCGCGACCCGAGCCACACCCGAGCGCTTGCGCTCGATGAGCTGGTCGGACTGCTGCAGGACGCGGGCATCGCGGCGGATCTCGTCGCGGAGCGGCACCGGACGCTCGACGCGGCCCGCTGGCTCGAGCAGGGACAGCCGGCCGAGGCTGCGGCCCGAGAGGTTCTCACCGCCCTCGAGGCCGAGGCCGATGGCGGCCCCCCGACCGGCCTGGAGGCCACCCGGACCGAGGAGGGCCTCGTGATCCGGCACCTCTACGCCATCGCCGCCGGCAGAAGCGGCTAGTCCTTCCGCCGCTCCTCGGCCAGCGGCTCCCCGCCCTCGCCGGCGGCCCCACCCGGGGGCCAGGCGCCGAACCAGTTGTCGCGCGCGCCATCCAGGGTGAGGACGCTGCCGGAGAAGAAGTCGCCGGCGGGTGAGGCCAGGTAGGCCATCAGCCACGCCATCTCGTCCTCGGTCCCCAGGCGGCCGAGCGGGACGGTCGCGGCGACGTTGTCGACGATCGCCTTTGGGTACTTGGTCCGCAGCGTCTCGGTGTCGAACTGCCCGATCGCCACCGCCAGCAGGCGAATGCCGAATCGCGCCCATTCCACCGAGAGCGTCCGCATCATGTTCTCGACCGCTGCCCGCGCCGCGCCGGTATGGACCATGCCGGGGAAGCCCATGTGCGGGGAGACGGTGATGCTGATGACCTTGCCGCTCTCCTGCGGGATGAAGGCCTTCGTGGCAGCGGCGTGCGTCATCTGCCAGGTCCCCTGCACGTTGAGCTCGATCACGGTCCGGAATCCCTTCGGGCTGATCGCCTCGGCCGGGCTGAGGAACTGGCCGCCGGCGTTGTTGATCAGCAGGTCGATGCGGCCGTGACGCTCGACCACGCCGTCCATGAAGCGGTCGACGGCCTCGTCGTCGCGGATGTCGAGCGCCTCGAAATCGGCCTTGCCTCCGCGCCCGGCGACCTCGTCGGCCATCCCCTGAAGCGGCTCCGTGCGGCGGCCGCAGCCGATCACGGTGGCGCCGAGACCGGTCAGCTCGAGCGCGGTCGCCTTGCCGAGGCCCGTTCCGGCTCCGGAGACGACGCAGACCTGCCCATCGAGCAGGCCGGGCGCAAAGATTCGTGAACTCACGGCCGTGAGCATAAGCTGGCTCGCGTGAGCGTGAACGCCGAGCCGATCCCGCTCGAGGGGCCGCTCCCGGGCGGGACCGAGGGAGCAGCGCTGATCGTGGAGCCCGTGTACACGGGAGACGCCCTCTGGCCCGCCTCCTTCTTCAACCGCAGCGGGCGGGGACCCATCTCACGCCTGCGCGCCCTCGGGATCGGCTCGAAGCCCGAGGACTGGGAGTCACGTCCCGTGCCCGTCTATCTCGCGCGCCATCCCAGCGCCGGGAACATCCTCGTGGACTCCGGCCTGCATCCCTCTATCGCCAGGGATCCGCGCGACAACCTGGGCCGCTTCTCGGGACGGCACTACAGGGTCGAGGAGGGCGAGGACGTGGTCTCGCAGCTGCGCAAGCGCGGTCTCGAGGCGAGCGACATAGACGTGGTCGTGATGACGCATCTGCACGAGGACCACGCCTCCGCCATGGAGCTGTTCCCGGAGGCCCAGTTCGTGCTCAGCGACACGGAGTGGAAGGCCGCCACGACCGGCCGCCTGCCGCTGCTCCGCGGCTACCACCCGACTCACTACGACTTCGCGTTCGAGTTCGCGACCGTCGATTTCGATGGCGACTCCGTGGAGTCCTACGGCCCGTTCGGGCGGACCTTCGACCTCTTCGGCGACGGCTCCGTCCGGCTCGCCTACACGCCGGGGCACAGCGCCGGCCACACCTCGGTGATCCTCCGCCTGCCACGCCGCGACTTCGTCGTCATCGGGGACGCGGCGTACGACTGGAAGCAGTTCGACGGCGAGTCTGAGCCGCTGATGATGGCCGACGAGCACAACTGGCGGCGCTCGCTGCGGGAGCTACAGGCCTACCGGCGCACCTATCCGTACGCGCTGATGGTCCCCGGGCACGATCCGGAGTTCTGGGGGAAGCTCGAGCCCCGCTACGAGGAGTAGTCGGGGGCTTCCGCCGAGGGAGTCGGCAGGCCCTTGCGGATTCGCTTGAGCACGTCGCGGCGGCCGTGCTCCTCGAGATCGACGTACATCGCGCGAACTCGGTCGAAGATCTGGTTGGCGACCAGCTGCTGCTGCTCCCGATCCGGAGCGGCGTTGACCGGGAAGGTCACCGCCTCGCCGTACTGGATCGTCACCTTGGGAAACTGGAACCGCTTCCAACCGCGAACGTGCGCGGAGCCGTGGATGGCGACGGGGACCACCGGGACGCCGGACTCGAGCGCGATCTTGCCGATTCCGCGCTTCGGCTCGCCCAGGTCGCCGCTGCGTGAGCGGCCGCCCTCCGCGTACATCAACATCGTGCCGCCGCGATCCAGGACGATGTTCGCGGTGACGAACGCTTCCGCATCATGATGGCCGCGCCTGACCGGGAAGACGCCACCGTGCTTGAAGATGTACTTGATGATCGGGTTCTTGAAGAGCTGGGACTTCGCCATGAACTGGGCTTTCCGGGGGAGATAGACGGCGGCGAAGAAGTGGTCCATCTGGCTGAAGTGGTTGGGGGCCAGAATCGCCGGACCGGTCGGCGGGACGTTCTCCACGCCGATCGCACGCGACCGGTAGAAGACGATCACGGGGAGCGTGAGGATCACCCGAACGAAGTCGTACATCCAGCCGACGCCCTTGCGCGCGCTGCGGTGGAACTGCGTGAACATCTCCGCCGGGCGCGGGTCCTTATAGACCTGCGGCTTCATGTCCTTGGGGTTGACCTTCGCCATCTCTTCCGCCCTGTGATCACGAAAAACGCCGTCCTGGACGGCGGCTCGTGCTGATTCCTACCCACCGGTTACGCCGGGGTTACGCGCTCCGATCAACCCTACCCAGGCGCCGCCCAGCCTCGAGACCGCGCCACCGCCTCCCGCCAGCGGCCGATCAGCTCTGCGCGCTCGCCCTCGGCCATCGCGGGCTCATAGGTCGCCGCCTCCCGCCACATCTCTCGCACCTGCTCCGCGGTCCAGAGGCCCGTGGCGATGCCGGCCAGATACGCGGCCCCCAGCGCGGTCGTCTCGGCGACCTCGGGGACGATCACCGGCACGCCGAGCACATCGGCCTGGAACTGCATGAGCCAGGTGTTGGCGACGGCGCCTCCATCGGCCTTCAGCGCCGGGACGCTCTCTCCGGCCGCGGCCTCCTGCGCCCTGACGGCGTCAACCGTCTGGTAGGCGATCGCCTCCAACGCGGCGCGGGCGAGGTGAGCGCGCGTCGCACCCCGCGTCAGGCCGACGATCGTGCCGCGGGCATACGGATCCCAGTGCGGTGAGCCCAGCCCGGTCAGGGCAGGGACGAAATAGACGTCGTCGTTCGACTCCAGCGAAGCGGCCAGGTCCTCGGTCTCGGCCGCGTGGGTGATGATCCGCAGGCCGTCCCGGAGCCATTGCACCGCGGCTCCCGTGACGAAGACAGCCGCCTCCAGCGCGTAGGCGACCTCGCCGCCCAGGCCCCAGGCAACGGTGGCGAGCAGCCCCTCCCCCGGCTCGGTCGCCTCCGCTCCGGTGTTGAGCAGGACGAAGCTCCCGGTGCCGTAGGTGTTCTTGGTCTCGCCCGGCCGCTGACACGCCTGGCCGAACAGCGCCGCCTGCTGGTCGCCGGCGATCCCGGCCACCGGGACCTCGCCGCCGAACACCGAGGTCGTGCCATAGACCTCCGAGGAGGGCACGGGCTCCGGCAGGGTCCCGGGATCCACCCCGAGCAGGCCGCAGAGCTCCTCGTCCCAGCCGAGCCTGTGGATGTCGAACAGCATCGTCCGTGAGGCGTTGGAGTAGTCGATCAGGTGGCGGCCCGTGAGCTTGAAGACGAGCCAGGAGTCGATCGTTCCGAAGACGACGCCGGCGGGGAGCTCGGCGTTTCGGATGAGCCACTCGATCTTCGTACCCGAGAAGTAGGGGTCGATGACGAGCCCGGTGCGCTCCCTGATCAGCTGCTCGTTTCCTTCCTCCCGGAGCTCGTCGCAGCGAACCGCGGTGCGACGGTCCTGCCAGACGAGGGCTCGGTGCACCGGCTCGCCCGTCTTGGGATCCCACGCGACCACTGTCTCCCGCTGATTGGTGATGCCGATCCCCTTCAGGTCGGATCCCTGAACCGCCGCGTCGGTGAGCGCCCCGACCGCGACCTTGCGCGTGACGTCCCAGATCTCCGCCGCGTCGTGCTCGACCCAGCCGGGCTTCGGGAAATACTGCTCGAACTCGCTGTAGGCCCGGCCACGCGGACGACCCTGCTCGTCGAAGACGATGCAGGTGGTCCCCGTGGTCCCCTGGTCGATGGCCAGGATCATCGGGCGGGACGCTATCCGGAGCGGCTCCGGACTGCCCGGCGGATGTCGCGGAGCTGGCGGGCCCGGTGGAGGAAGCCGGCGGGCGTCCGGCCCGTCGTCCGGTGGGTGAGCGGCAACTCGACCTCCTCGAGCCGGAATCCGGCCCGGAGTGCATCGACGGTCATCCCGGCCTCCAGTCCCCAGCCGGGCGCAAAGGGGATCAGCTCCCGCAGCGTCGAGATCCTCATCGCGCGCTGTCCCGAGAGGGGCGCCCGGAGCCGCTCGCCCGTGAGGCGCTCGACCGCCCGCCGGGCGTAGCCGACGGTGAAGCCGAACCCGGCGCCCTCGGGCTGCGCGAACCTCGCGATTGCGAGATCGCAGTGCCCGGCCTCGATCGCGTCGACGAGCGCAACCAGCTCACCCGCGCTCGCGCCCAGGTCCGCATCGCAGAGGAGAACCGTGGCCTCGGCCGGGAACTCACCGGCGGCCGCCTCCGCCGTCGCGGTCACATTGCCGCCCTTGCCATGCGGGCGGCGCCGGCCGACGAGCCATGCTCCGTGGCGCATCGCCTCCGCCTGGGTGCCGTCCGTGGAGGCGTCGTCGGCCACCATCAGCCGGGCGCCGGGGAGCGCCTCGGCGAGCGCGTCGAGCGCGGCCCCGATTCGCTCCGCCTCGTTCTGCGCCGCCACGATCGCCACGCGCGCCGGTTCCGGCGTCACGGGCGACTAGAGTGCCGCGGCGTGGCTGACGTAGAGGCGCACATCACCGGCACAGTCTGGAAGATCGAGGTCAAGGTCGGCGACCAGGTCGACGAGGGCGACACCGTGCTCATCCTCGAGTCGATGAAGATGGAGATGCCGGTCGAGGCCGAGGACCCGGGCAAGGTCGCAGAGATCCGCTGCGAAGAGGGCCAGTCGGTCTCCGAGGGCGACGTCCTCGTCGTCCTCGAATAGCCTCAACCGATGAGCTGGCGACCCCGGACGCGAAGCGGAGGAGTCGCCATATGACGAGCCTGGCTGGCGGGGGGTTGCTGCTGGACGAGCCCGCCGAGGCCGTGGCGCGGCTCACCCTGAACCGTCCCGATTCGCGGAACGCGCTCGACCACGAGCTGCTCGACGGGATCGCCGCCGCCATGCCATCGCTCGATCGCGGCATCGAGGTGCGCTGCGTGCTGCTCACCGGCGCGGGCAAGGCGTTCTCGGCTGGGTACGACATCGCGGCGATTCCATCGGATTCCTTCGAGGAAGACGCGCAGGCGCTGGTCGCGCATCCATTTCACGCGGCGCTCGAGGCCGTCGCCGCTCATCCGTGGCCGGTGATCGCCGCGATCAACGGCCACGCCCTCGGCGGCGGCCTCGAGCTGACCCTCACCTGTGACCTGCGCATCTGCGCGCGTGGAGCGAAGCTCGGCATGCCGCCCGCGAAGCTGGGGCTGATCTATGGCCACACGGGACTGCAGCGCTTCATCGACGCGATCGGGGCGCCGCGGACCAAGGAACTATTCCTCACGGGCCGCAACCTCGACGCCGAGCGCGCCGAGCACATCGGTTTGGTGCAGGAGGTGGTCGACGACGCAGAGCTCGAGAGCGCGGCGGTCGACCTCGCGGCCGAGATCGCGGCCAATGCTCCGCTCTCGACGCGAGGGAACAAGCACGCCATCGACACGCTCAACTCGTTCTCCCGCCTGACCCCCGAGCAGGAGAGCGAGCTGATCGAGCTGCGCGAGTCATGCTTCGGCTCCGAGGACTTCCGTGAGGGGATTGCAGCCTTCGCGGAGAAGCGCAAGCCGGCTTGGAAGGGCCGCTAGGCCCTCAGCCGGCTTCGGAGGGCTCCGGCAGGGGCTGCTCGCCGGTGTCCTCGTGCAGCACCCGCCCGCCGCCCTGGGCGGTCGACGGCCACCAGATCTTGTCGCCGATCAGCTCGACGGCCGCCGGCACCATGATCGTCCGGACGATGAAGGTGTCGAGCAGGATGCCCAGCGCGACCATGAAGCCGAGATCGAAGGTGAAGGTGACCGGCAGGGTCATCAGCACCGAGAAGGTGCCCGCGAGGATGACCCCGGCGCTCGTGATCACCGGGCCCGTCGCGGCGATTGCCCTCAGCATGCCCTCCCGGGTCCCGAACTTGCGGGCCTCCTCCCGCACCCGCGCCATCAGGAAGATCGTGTAGTCGATCCCGAGCGCGACCAGGAAGATGAAGGCGAAGGTCGGGATCGAAGCGTCGAAGCCCGCGTCGCCGACGACGAAGCGGATGAAGAGGATCGAGATCCCCAGCGTGCAGGCGAAGGAGAGGACCACGCTCGCGAGCAGGACGAGGGGAGCGACGACCGCCTGGAGCAGGATCCCGAGGATGATCGCCATCACCAGCAGCGCCAGCGGCACGATCACCTTCAGGTCCCTCTCCGTCGCCTTGTTGTAGTCGTAGTTGATCGCCGTGCCGCCTCCGACGAGGGCCGTCACCCCCGGTTTCAGGTTCGCCACCGAGTCACGCATCTTGGGAACGAGATCGAGGGCGGAGACGTCGTTCGGGTCGCCCTTCAGGATCACGTCGACCACCTTGATCTGACCGTCGATCGAGACCTGACGGGTGGGCACGACCGCCGCGACACCATTGACGGTCTTCAGCTTGGCCGCGACGAGCGCGATGTCCTGATCGGTTGGGGGGCGGCCCTGCCGCTCCACCAACACGGTGGTCGGCGAGAGCGTTCCGGCCGGGAAGTCCTGGCTCAGAACCTTGAAGCCATTCACGCTCTCGACGGACTTCTTGAAGAACGTGGTGCTGGAGTAGTCGACCTTGTAGGCGATCAGCCCGAGGCAGCCGAGCAGGAAGACACCGGCGGTGATCGCCAGCGCCGGGCCGGGCCGGTGCAGGACCTTGTCGCCGAAGCGCCGCCAGAGCCCCGTGTGGATGACCTCCGCGTGTTGGGGGTCGTAGTCGACGATGTGCTTCCTGGGCCAGAAGCCTCTGCGCCCGAAGATCGTGAGCAGCGCCGGAAGCACCGTGAGGCCCGCAAGCATCGCGCAGAAGACCGAGATCGCCGCGACCGGGCCGAGGGACTTGGTGTTGCCCGATTCGGCGAAGACGAGGACGAGCATCGCCAGGGTGACCGTGAGGCCGCTGGCGAGGATGGCCGGGCCGGCCCTCCGGACGGCGCGCTGCATCGCGTCGTGCTTGTCCTCGAGCCGGCGGAGCTCCTCTCTGTATCTGGAAACCAGTAAGAGGCAGTAGTCGGTTCCCACGCCGAACATCAAGACGACGAGGATCCCGGTGCTGTTCGAGGAGACCGTGGCCCCTGACTTCGCGTAGAGGTAGATCAGGCCCGTTGCGAACTGGTAGGCGAGGAAGACGACGATGAGCGGGGAGACGGCCACCAGCACCGAGCGGTAGATGGCGCCGAGCAGGACGAGGACGAGAATGGTCGTCGCCAGGAGAAGCTTGGTGTCGATGTTGCTGAAGACGTCGTGGGCGTCGGTGTTGAAGCCGACGTCGCCGGTGACGTAGACGTTCAGGTCGCCGGTGTTGGTGTCCGTGATGTCGCGAATCGCCTTGCCCCACTCGTGCAGGTGGTCGAAGTCGGTCGGGACCGTGTAGACGGCGTACGCGACCTGGTGGTTCGGCGAGACGAGCTTCGCGGTTGGACCGACGGGCGCGGGGAGCACCGGCGGCTGGCTCTGGATCAGCGGGATCTTTGCCGGCTCGGCCTTGATCTTCTCCGCGTCGGAGCGGATCCTGGCGAAGTTCGCGGGGGTCAGCCCGTTCTTGTTCTGGTAGACGACCAGCGCGAGCGAGGTCTCCTTGGCCGGAAACTGGTGGTCCAGGGTCCGGACGACCTCCGTCGACTCGGCATTCGACGGGAGGAAGGACTCCGTGTTGTCGGTGGTGACGTCGGAGAGCTTCGACCCGAGGGGCGACATCGCGACCGCGGCGATGATCCAGACAACGAGCACCACCCATTTGGTGCGTCGACCCGCGACTATCGATGCGAGACCTCTCAACGGACCTCCGTGTCGTGCCTATTTCCCGTTACGGCCCGCGTCCCCCTGGATACGGACTCAAACTCAGGTCGCCACACTAACGATTCGCCCCGTTTGACACCCTGTATGGAGGGCAACCATGGCTGAGGAAATGAACCCGACCGCAGTTGAGCTCGACCAAGGCGTCGAGGAACGCGTCAAGGGCCTGATCGAGGGAGGCCGTGCCGCGGACTGCGTGGATCTCTCGGAGGTCGATTCGTTGGTCCAGGAGATGAACCTCACCGACGAAGAGGAGCACGCTGTGCACGAGCGGATCGAGGCCGCCGGCCTCTCCGTCGAGGACGACTGTGGCAAGCAGGCGGCGGATCAGGCGGGCTATCGCAACGACGAGCTCGCCGAGCAGACGACGGACGCCCTGCAGCTGTTCTTCAACGAGATGCGGAAGTACCCGCTGCTCACCAAGGAGGAGGAGATCGAGCTCGCGCAGGCCATCGAGCGCGGCGACCTCGAGGCCAAGAACCGCCTGATCAACTCCAACCTCAGGCTCGTCGTCTCGAATGCACGGCGCTACATGCGCCAGGACCTCAACCTCCTCGACCTGATCCAGGAGGGCATCCTCGGCCTGATCCGCGCCTCCGAGAAGTTCGATTGGCGCAAGGGCTACAAGTTCTCAACCTACGCGACCTTCTGGATCCGCCAGGCGATTCAGCGCGCCCTGGAATCGAAGGAGCGCACCATCCGAGTGCCCAACCAGGTCGCCCAACGCGAGCGCAAGGTGATGCGCACCGAGCGGGAGCTCGCGACCAAGCTCGGCCGGGACCCGACCACCGAGGAGGTGGCCGAGGCGGCCGAGCTCGAGCCGGCCCAGGTGGAGGAGATCCGCGACCTGACCAGGGTGGTCACGAGCCTCGACCGGCCGGTCGGCGACGAGGACGCATCGTCGCTCGGCGAGTTCATCCAGGACGAGCGCAGCGGCCCCGCGGAGGAGGTTCAGCTGAGCCTTGCGGACACGACCCTGAGGACCGCTGTCGAAGAGCTTCCCGAGGACGAGCGCAAGGTGATCCAGCTGCGCTACGGCATCAACGGGGACGAGCCGACGCCGCTGCGTGAGACCTCACGCCGGCTCGAATTGAAGCCCAGCGAGGTCAAGCAGCTCGAGGAACGCGGCCTCAGCCGTCTCGCACAGACGCGCGAGGTCGAGGCTCTGCGCGACGCCGCATAGAGCCGGGCGAGACGGGTATACGTCGAGCACGGATGGCCGCGTACACGATCAAGAACCTCCGGGAGGTCAAGGACTCAGCCGCCGAGGCCGGCATCTCGGAGTCCATCGAGGCCCACTTCGCCCACGAGGACCTCGACTCGGAGACGAGCGGCATCTCCTACCAGGTGGTCAAGGCCGGCCAGCGGCAGCCGTTCGCCCACAAGCACGGCGAAATGGAGGAGATCTACGTGGTCGTCTCGGGGAGCGGCCGCGTCAAGCTCGACGACGAGGTGGAGGACGTCGGGGCGCTCGATGCGATCCGGATCGACCCATCCGTGACCCGGGCCTTCGAGGCGGGCGACGATGACCTCGTCCTGGTGGTCTTCAGTCCCAGGGCCAAGGGCGACGCGGAGATGGTCCAGGACTTCAGCTGGGACTAGCGGCCACGAGGCCGCGATCCTGATGGCGAAGCCGGGTCGTCCGGACCCTTCATAAATTTTTGGGGGTGGCTCCCCTGATCAGCTTCGAAGAGGCGCTCGAGCTCGGCGCCCTCGCAGACCACGAGGAGATCGGTGCATTGGTCGAGCGGGCCTGGGAGGTCCGCCAGGACCGCTTCGGGGACTCCACGGACATGTGCTCGCTGGTCAACGCGAAGTCCGGCGGCTGTGCCGAGGACTGCGGATTCTGTGCCCAGTCTCGCTACGCCGAGGCGGACACGCCCATGCACGCGATGATGGAGCCCGATCAGATCCTCGAGCACGCCAGGGCTGCCGAGGCGGCGGGCGCCCACCGCTTCTGCATGGTCACCCAGGGGCAGGGGCTCTCCAAGCGCGACTTCGCCAAGGTCCTCGCGGGCGCCCGCCTGGTCTCGGAGCACACCAACCTGAAGCGCTGCGCCTCGATCGGCCACATGTCGGCCGAACGGGCGCGCCAGCTCAAGGAGGCCGGCATCCAGCGCGTCCATCACAACGTGGAGACGTCGAAGTCGTACTACCCGGAGGTGTCCACCACGGTCCGCTACGAGGGGCGGGTGCGGACGATCGACGCCGTCAAGGAAGCCGGCCTGGAGACCTGCGTCGGCGGCATCCTCAATCTGGGGGAATCGCCCGAACAGCGGGTCGAGATGGCCTTCGAGCTGGCGAAGATCAACCCGGACTCCGTGCCGATCAACCTGCTCAATCCGCGCACCGGCACGAAGTTCGGCGACCGCGAGCTGATGGACCCCTGGGACGTGGTCAAGTGGGTGGCCATCTTCCGCCTGATCCTCCCCGACGCCCTCTTCCGCCTCTGCGGCGGCCGGGTCGAGAACCTGCAGGACCTGGCGCCACTCGCCGTCAAGGCGGGGCTCAACGGCGTGATGATGGGCAACTTCCTGACCACCCTCGGGGTCGAACCGAGCGAGGACCGGGAGATGTTCGAGGAGCTCGGCCTGAACGTGGCGAGGCAGCCCGACAACGGCGCCAACCCGCGCCCGGACAACCGCTCCGGCTGGCTCGAGGGCGAGACGCCGGAGACCCCGATCGACGAGCTGATCGACCGTCAGGCCGAGGCCAACTTCTGGGACCCGTCCACCCAGCTGCGGGTGGTCAAGAAGAAGGGCAAGGTGCCCGCCTACCCCACCCCCCCGCCCCAGGATCAGGAGCCTCAGCCGGCGGGCTGGGGCGACTAGTGCTGGACCTCCAGGAGCGCCTCGCCGAGCTCGAGTCGAGCGGGCTGCGCCGCCGCCTGCGCGTGGTCGACGGGCCGCAGGGCGCCGAGGTCATGCTCGACGGGCAAGCCGGTTCTGCTGCTCTGCTCCAACAACTACCTCGGGTTGGCCGACCACCCCCATCTGCGGCGCGCGGCCGCCGACGCCGCCCTCGGGCTGGGGACCAGCTCGGGCGCGTCGAGGTTGATCTCAGGCTCGATGTCGATCCACGGGGAACTCGAGGGAAAGCTCGCCGAGTTCGAGGGCACGGAGTCCGCGCTGCTCTTCGGCTCCGGCTACCTGGCCAACACCGGCGCGATCGCCGCGCTGGCGCGCCGCGGCGAGGTCGTCTTCTCCGACGAGCTCAACCACGCCAGCATCATCGACGGCTGCCGCCTCGCCGGCGCCGAGACCTTCGTCTACCGGCACCGCGACACCGATCACCTCGAATGGGGCCTGCGGCACGCGGCGGGCCGGGGGGCGCTGATCGTCACCGACGGCGTCTTCTCCATGGACGGGGACATCGCGCCGCTCGAGGAACTTTCGGTCCTGGCGGGGCGTCATGGATGCCGGTTGATGGTCGACGAGGCCCACGCCACCGGCTGCCTCGGGCCCGGCGGCAGGGGCTCGGTCGCCGCCGCCGGCCTGACGGGCGAGGTCGACCTGATGGTCGGGACCCTCGGCAAGGCACTCGGTGGCTACGGCGCCTACGTCTGTGGCTCGCGGGAGCTGACCGACTTCCTGATCAACACCGCCCGCCCGTTCATCTTCTCGACCGCCCCGCCGCCCCCCGCGGTGGCGGCGGCATCGGCGGCCTTGGAGCTGCTCGCCGAGAGCCCCAAGAGGGTGGAGCGCCTGCGGTCGAACGCGGCCGTCCTCCGTGAGGGGCTTCGGGCCGAGGGCCTGGAGCCGATCGGATCGGACACGCAGATCGTCCCGCTGGTGATCGGCGAGGCCGGCGAGGCGATGGCGCTCTGCGAGCGGCTGCTCGAAGAGGGGATCTTCGCCCAGGCGATCCGGCCGCCCACAGTCCCGCCCGGCACCTGCCGCCTGCGGCTCACCGTGATGGCGACCCACCGGGTCGCGGACCTGCGGCACGCGGCGCGCACCGTCGGCACCGTCGCCCGTGAGCTCGGCCTGTCCCGCAGGCCGGCAAACACCGCCCACGGCCACGCCGCCCTGCAAGAGGCCGCCTGAATTGCGCGGGCTGTTCATCACGGGCACGGGCACAGAGGTCGGCAAGACCGTCGTGGCCGCGGCGATCGCCCGCACGGCGCGTGCGGAGGGCGCCCGGGTCGCCGCGTTCAAGCCCGCCGTCAGCGGCCTCGACGACTATCCGCTCGCGCCCGAGATCTGGGAGAGCGCGGCCCAGCTCCCCGATCACGTCCTGCTCCGGCTCGCGGCGGGCTCGGGCCAGGGGGACGAGGAGATCGCGCCCTATCGGTATGGGCCGCCGGTCTCGCCCCACCTTGCGGCGGAGCTGGACGGCGAGAGCATCGACCCCGATCGTCTCCGCGGCGCGGCGCTCGAGGCGACTGAGAACGCGGACCTGCTGCTCTGCGAGGGAGTCGGCGGCTTCCTGGTTCCGCTGACGACCGACTACCTCGTCCGGGACCTCGCCCAGGATCTGGCATTGCCGGTCGTCGTCGTCGCCTCGCCGGGCCTGGGGACGATCAACCACACCCTGCTCACCATCCAGGCGGTCCGCGCGGCGGGACTCGAGCTCGCCGCCGTGGTGCTCACACCCTGGCCGGAGGAGCCGTCCGCGATGGAGCGCTCCAATCTGAGCACGGTCGCGCGACTGGGCTCCGTGCAGGTCGAGACGCTCCCGCACCTCGATCTCACCAAACCCGATTCATGGCCCGCTCTTCACGTGCCCGTGGGCACGCCGCGAGCGACGAGCAGCCTGCGCGAAGCCGCCTAGCTAAGCGGCGGAGGCGACGTCCTCGGCGACGGTGGCCACCGGCACCGCTGCGACCGACTCCTCCGCAGCCTCATGAGAGTCGACCCGCTTGTCTCGGGCACCGCGCACCAGTGTCAGGGCGACGATCAGGCCGGCGACCACGACGAACCCCGCCAGCAGCATCGCGCTGGACAGGGCATCGACGAAGGTTGCCCGTGCCTGCTCCGGCGCTGTGGCGAGGCTCCCCGGATCGAATCCCGAACCGAGCTGGGCCTGGAAGATCGCACCCGTCGCCGCGACGCCCACCGATGCGCCGATCATGCGCGACATCTGCAGGACGCCCGAGGCGACGCCGGACTTCTGAGCGCTGACGGCGTTCATCGCGGCGGTCGACATCGGCGACATCACCAGAGCGATCCCAAATCCCATCAGGACGAAGGGGATGACCAGCCCGGCGTAGGTCGTGCCCGTGTTGATGCCGGCAAACAGGAACATCGAGACGGCGAGCACCGCCAGACCGGCGCTCATCGGGGTCGCGGGCCCAAGCCTGTCGGCGAGCCGCCCGGAGATCGGCGCAACGACCGCGATCACGATGGTCGTCGGCAGGAACCTGATCCCGGCCTCGAGAGCGCTGAAGCCCAGGATGTCCTGCATGTAGAGGGCCATGAAGAAGAACGTGCCCATCATGGCGAAGGTGATGATGAAGGCCACCAGGTTCGAGCCGATGAACTGGCGTGTCTTGAAGAGCGCGAACTCGACCATCGGCGCGGAGACCCGGAGCTCGATCGCGACGAAGATGGCCAGGCCGATCACTCCGCCGGCCAGCAGCGACACGATCGAGGTGGAGGTCCAGCCCCAGCTGTTGCCCTCGATCAGGGCCAGCACGATCGCCGTGAGGCTGGCGGTCAGAGCGAATATCCCCGGGTAGTCCACCCGCCGGTCGATCGTCTCGTCACGCGACTCGCGCACGGCGAACACCGTGGCAGCCACGGCGGCGACCGCGACCGGGAGGTTGATGAAGAAGATGGCGCGCCAGCTCACGTACTCCGTGAGCGCGCCGCCGACGACCGGGCCGATCGAGAGGGCCAGCGCGGAAACGCCGGCCCAGATGCCGATCGCCCTGCCTCGCTCGGCGGCGGGGAAGGTGTTCGTGATGATCGAGAGAGTCGCCGGCATCATCAGCGCGGCGCCGATGCCCTGAACCGCGCGGCTCCCGATCAGCATCGCGGGGTCCTGCGCAAGGCCAGCCGTCGCCGAGGTGACGGCGAAGATGATCACGCCGGCCAGGAACATGAGCCGCCGCCCGAAGATGTCCCCCAGGCGTCCGCCGGTCGCGATCAGGACGGCGAAGGTAAGCGTGTAGCCGTTGATGACCCACTCCAGCCCCGAAATCTGCGCGTGCAGATCGCGCTGGATGGACGGCAGGGCGACGTTCACGACGGTGTTGTCGAGCATCACCATGAAGAGCGCGAAACACATCGCGCCGAGCGTCCACCACTTGCGGTTGTCGTCCGTGATCAGGTGCCGGTATCGGGTCATCGGCTCACCTTCCTTTCATGATTGGCGTAGATCTCGGCCAGCTCGGGGCGCTCCAGGAGCGCGTCGAGGGCCGACTCAAGCTTTTGCCGCTCGTCCGCTTCGAGCGAGTTGGTGAAGTCCTTCAGGGTCGCGAGGCGCGCGGAGATGATCCGATCGGCCAGGCGGCGTCCCTTCGGGGTGAGCGTCAGCCGCCGAACCCGGCGATCATCGGGGTCCTCGACCCGGGTCGCGAGCTTCTTCCGCACCAGCCCATCGGTGGCGCGGCTGGCCGACGCGACGGAGATTCCGAGCTCCTCGGAGATCGCGGTGACCGTCCGGGATTCCTCGTCGGGAACCTGCAGCTCGACGAGCACCTTCATCTGCGCGAAGGTCAGGCCGCTCTCGTCGATGACCTTGAAGACCTCGTTGCCCCGAGGGCCCATGCAGCGAACGACCAGGGCGCTCAGCTTGAGTGCCAGGTCGTTGCCGGTTGCGGTTGCCGCTTCCATATGAGAAAAGGTTACATGTGTGCAACCTTTTCGAAACCGCAACGATCTGTGAGGTGGGTCACACACGCGAGTCCATCCGGCGCCGGCCATATGTTGGCCAGCGGCGAATGCAGAACGCTGCCCGGCTCGATCACGATCACGTCTGGCACCCCTTCACGCAGCAGCGCGATTGGGTGGCCGAGGAACCGCTGATGATTGAGTCGGCCGAGGGGGCCGAGCTGATCGACACCGACGGCCGCCGCTACCTCGACGGCGTCTCCTCACTCTGGTGCAACGTCCACGGCCATCGTCACCCGGCGATCGACACGGCGATTCGCGACCAGCTCGATCGCGTCGCACACTCAACGATGCTCGGCCTCTCCCACCCCGGGGCGGCAGAGCTCGCCACCCGGCTGGTCGAGATCGCCCCGGCGGGCCTCAACCGGGTCTTCTACTCGGACTCAGGCTCGACCGCCGTCGAGGTCGCCCTCAAGATGGCCTTCCAGTACTGGCAGCACCGGGGCGGACAACACGTCCGGAAGACCTCCTTCATCTGCCTCGAGGACGCCTACCACGGGGACACGATCGGGTCCGTCTCGGTCGGCGGTATGTCTCTCTTCCACTCGGCCTTTGGCCCGCTGCTCTTCGAGACCCACCGTGCCAAGCCCGGCAACATCGACGACATGGCCCGCCTGCTCGCCATGCGCGAGGAGGAGGTCGCCGCGGTCGTGCTCGAACCGCTCGTCCAGGGCGCCGCGGGCATGCTGACCCACCCGCCGGGCTACCTGCGAGCGGTCCGGCGCCTCTGCGACCGCCACGGCGTGCTCCTGATCTGCGACGAGGTGGCGACCGGCTTCGGCCGCACCGGGACGATGTTCGCCTGCGAGCAGGAGGGCGTCTCCCCCGACCTGCTCTGCGTGGCCAAGGGGCTGACCGGCGGCTATATGCCGCTCGCGGCGACCCTCGCGAGCGAGAGGATCTACGAGGGCTTTCTCGGCGCGACCTCCGAATACAAGACCTTCTTCCATGGGCACACCTACACGGGCAATCCGCTCGCCTGCGCGGCGGCGATCGCCTCCCTCGACCTGTTCAAGCGGGAGCGGACCCTGGTCCGGATCCAGCCGAAGATCCGGCTGCTCGCGAGCTGGCTCGCGCAGGTGGAGGGCATGCGCGAGGTCAAGGAGGTCCGGCAGCGCGGCCTGATGGCCGGCATCGACCTCGGCGAGCATGACCCGGAGCTGCGACTGGGTCACCGCGTGGTGCTCGAGGCGCGGCGCCGGGGGGTCATCGTGCGACCGCTCGGGGACGTGATCGTGCTGATGCCGCCGCTCTCCATCTCCAAGCAGGACCTCCGGCGCCTGGTGCAGGTCGTCGCCGAGTCGATCCGCGCGGCCTATCCGGTCGCCGAACTGGACTCCGGGGCCAAGGGCCGCCTCGACGCAGCGCTGCTCGAAGCCGCCTGATTACTCGGCGTACGGCTCGAAGTCCGCCTTGCGCGCCCCGCAGACCGGGCAGAACCAGTCGTCCGGAATGTCGGCGAACGCGGTTCCCGGCGGCACGCCGCCGTCCGGGTCCCCCTCGTCCGGGTCGTAGATGAACCCGCAGGAGGTGCAGATGTAGAGCTGCTTGGTGGTGGTCTCGGTAGTCATGGAGCGGCAATGTAACGAGTAGGCTCGCCGCAAGTGGAACCCGCTGTCCCTCGACCCGCCGCCACCGTGATTCTCCTGCGCCGCGGCGGCAAGCATGCCGAGCGGAGCCTGGAGATCCTCTTGGTGCAGCGCAACCCCGAGGCGCGCTTCATGCCGGGCGTCTGGGTGTTCCCGGGGGGCGCGGTGGACGCGGCCGATGGGGACGGCGAGGAGGCTCCTCGCGCCGCAGCGGTCAGGGAGCTCGCCGAGGAAGCCGGAATCGAGGTCGCGGCGGAGGAGCTGATCGCCTACTCGCGCTGGATCACCCCCCGCATCGTGCCGATTCGCTTCGACACGCGGTTCTACCTGGCATTGGCCCCCGCCCACTCACCGCCCGAGCCGGACGGCTCGGAGACGGTCGATGCCGCCTGGTTCGGGCCGCAGGATGCGCTCGACCGCCATCACGCCGGAGATCTGCCACTGGTCTTCCCCACGATCAAGCACCTGGAGTCGCTCGTAGGGTTCGCCAATGCCGAGGAGGCCCTGGAAGCCGCCCGCCGCCGGGTCGTGAAGACGGTCGAGCCCCGCGTCGAGGGCGAGGGCGACGAGCAGCGGATCGTCTTGCCCGACGAATTGCCCTGATTTATCTTTGCGGCATGACGAGCACCCTTCCGCCCGAGGTGCGCGAGGCGTTCGAGCGCTTCGTCACCTGCGAGCTCACCACGGTCGACTCCTCCAAGCAGCCGATCACCTGGCCGGTGACTCCCTACTACGAGGAGGGCGGCCCGAGCATCGACTTGACGACCGGCCTCGGCTACCCGAAGAAGGCCGATGACGCGCGGGCCCACCCGAGCGTTTCGCTGCTCTTCTCCGATCCCACCGGGTCTGGAATCGACAACGGCCTCCGGGTGCTGGTCCAGGGGACGGCGACGATCGACGATGAGGATCTGAAGGCGAACGCGGCGCGCTACGTCCGTGATTCGGGGGAGAAGCTGCCTGCGACGAAGAAGATGAATCCGCCGAAGGCGATTCGCCCGATGTTCAACTGGTACTACGCCCGTGTCTACATCAAGGTGCGCCCGGAGCGGGTGTTCGTCTGGCGCGACGGAAACCTCGCCGAGGAGCCGGAGATCCATGACGCGCACCTGGAGGAGGTCCGCTCCGGGCACGTCGAGGGGCCGGCGGCGGACCAGGGCAAGCTTCCCCAGGCCCCGCCGGTATGGGACAGCCGTATGGACTATTTGGCCGAACACGACACCGGCGTGCTCAGCTGGATGGGGCCCGACGGTTTCCCGATCTCCGTTCGCGTGCCCTTCACGGCCGACGCGGCGGGGAGATCGATCTCGGTCGATGCCGTTCCGGCGGGGCTGCCGATTCTCGAGGGCCGCGCCTGTCTCACCGTCCATCAGCACTCGCCCGATTTCACCTGGCAGCGCAACATGCAGGTACGCGGCACCCTCGAGTCCGACGGGGGTGGATGGCGTCTGGTGCCCCGCCGGATCGTCGGCGGGTTCGAGCTCCCACCCGGGCGGTTCACGCGCTTCCGCGACTTCATCAAGAAAGGGCCCGGTTTCTACCGGACCTACCGCAAGCGCATGAAGGAGCGCGAGAGCTAGGAGCCGGGTCTCGGCGGAAACGGCTCCAGGCCAGCGTTCCAGGGCCCGGGCTTGTAGATGTCGAGGTTGTTCTCCTCCATCTCGCGGTGGAGGCGGTCGAAGATGCCGCCCGCCGAGTGCAGGGATTCCTTGAGCTCCTCCCTGGTCCGCTCGCGAAGGCACCAGTGGAAGAAGAGCTGTTGCTCGGTGATCCCGAAGTCGACCTCGGCCGGGATCCGGGTGATCCAGTCGATGAACCCGGGGCTGAAGAGCTCCCGCAGCGCGACCGGATCGTGGTCCTTCGGCACGGTCGCGATGAAGCGCTTGTTGAAGTCGATGCTCTCGAACTCGACCCGCTTGCGCGAGTGCTTGTCGACCATGTCGCCGGGCGTCCGCTCGATCGACTCGACGTCGAACACCGGGACGACCGTCGCGAGGTCCGGCATGTGCGCCTTGACGATCACCGCGCCCGGAACGATCGCCTTGCTGAGGAAGCCGCCCTCCTCGTGCTCGTCGGCGTCGCAGGAAGAGCCGAAGAAGCCGTCGCTGAGCTCACCGGTGAGACGGTTGGTGCCGCCCGGACAGAGAGCCACCGGGCCCTCCTTGGGATTGATGCCGCCGATCGGCTCGTAGCGGAGCCCACGCTCCGTGGCCAATCCCGAGACGATCCCGGCCCACTCCTCAGCGTCGGCGTTCCCGCTCAATCGATGTCGACCAGATCGTCGCGCCCCTCGGCCTCGAGCTGGGCCTTGTAGCGCGGGTAGACCGGCTTGGTCAGAGGCACGAGCTTGAGGATCTTCGCGACGGGGCCGCTCGCCTTGATCTGGCCGCGGGCGAGCGCGGTGGTGACGTTCACCTTGCCGAGCCAGAAGCGGTGCGCGGTGTCGGCCTCCATGCTCATCACGACATCGGGCTCCATGTCGGTCTCGCCGAAGTCGACGTCGGCCGGGCCGTCCTCCTGCAGCCGCAGCGTGATCCTCGAATCCGGCTCGCGATACTCGTATTGGAGGATGGTGTTCGCCTTCCTGAACTTCGGTCCGAGCTCCGGGTCCTCGGCGATCCCGGCGAAGAGCTTGCCGATCGTGTCGTAGACCTCCTGAGCGTCCTTGAAGTAGGGCATATGGGTCGATCCTATTCGCGGGACGGCTTCGCCATAAAATCGCGGCCACAGGCGGCCGCTACTGATCGGGCAGGACCTGGGGGATCTTGCCGCCGCCGAACAGCGACGGGAAGTTCGGGGCGATCGTGCAGGGCGCGTATGCCGACGGGCCGCCCGGGGGCAGCGGGTTCGCGTTCATGTCGGAGTTCGGCGCGACGAAGTTGGGCGAGGTCGGGCTGACGATCGACGAGAGCGGGAACTGGCCGCTCTCCGACGCCGGCGCACCGCCCGCCGGGGGCGTGTTCCCCTGCGGGACGTGCAGGACCGGCTGGCCGCCGAAGGTGTTGCTGCAGTCGTGGTTCGGGAAGATCTCGCCCTGGCTGCTGGAGTACTGATTGCCGATCGCGAATGGCTGCAGGTAGCCGTTGCCGCGATTGGTGTGCAGGCGGGTCGGATAGATCGAGAGCGACTCGGGGGTCAGCATCAGCATCTGCCGCGAGATGTGAAGCGGCGCGCTCTGACCAGGCTCGGTCGGCAGGTACCCGGACGTGGCGCTCGGGATGTTGCCGAGGAAGTCGGTGACCACCGGGGACTGGTAGTCGAGCCAGCGGACCAGCGGGTTGAAGTTCGACAGGAACGGATCGAGTCCGTCCATCACCGGGCGCAGCTCACGCAGGAAGCTGCTCAGCGACGGCAGCCCGGTCGCCGAGGCCTTGACCAGCGGATCGAGGTTCTGGAAGAGCTTGTGCGCCTTCGGGGTGAGATGGCGGACGTCGCGCAGCGTCGGGCTCAGGTCGCGGGCCACTGGCCTCAGATCGTGGAACACCGGCCTCGCATCCACGGCGAAGGTCCTCAGCCGGTCGAGTGTGAGGCGGCTCTCGTTTTCGAAGGTCGGGAAGATCTTGAAGGTGTCGGAGAGCGCCCGGCTCTGCGAGGCAAGCGCGCCGAAGGTCCGGTTGGCTCCGACGACCGCCCCGGCCAGTGCCTGGTCGTGCGCAGTGAGGGCGCCGAAGACGTCGCCGGTGTCGTGGACGAGGGTGCGCAGTGACTGCTCCTGGCTGCGCAGCGTGCCCAGCACGTCACTCGCGTCCGACGCGAACGGGCCCAGGTTCCCGAACGCATCGTTCAGATCGAGGCCGCGGCCGTTGACCGCCAGGCCGGCATTCTGCATCCAGGACTGGAACGCCTCGCGCGTGGGCCTGTCGAAGCCCTGGAAGATCTCGTCGATCTGGGTCTCGTTCTGGACCTGCGTCTGCGCCAGGTGGCCGCCCTCCGGGATCGGTTGAGGGGCGTCGCCGCCGGAGACCTGGCCGACGTCGATCGAGCTCGACTGAGCGTGCACATCCCCAGCGGTCTGGCCGGGCTGCACCTGGCTCCCGCTGGTGAGCTCGATGTAGGTCTCTCCGAGCAGCGTCTTCTGGCGGAGGATCGCCCTCGCGTCAGAGGAGATCGGCGCATACTGCGGATCGATCTCGATCGTCGCCTGCGTCGTGTTGCAGACGGTCGGATCGGTGTGGCATTCGCTCTCCGGCGCCAGGCCGATGTCCTTCACCTTCCCCACGGAGACACCGCCGATCCGGACGTCGGCCTCCTTCTGAAGGGTGATCGCCTCGGGGAAGTCGGCGGTGAACCTGTAGCTCTGGGGCTTGAAGGGCACCGGGCCACCGAAGGTCACCCAGAGGAAGAGGAGCAGGCCGAAGCAGGAAAGCGTGAAGCCGACCGCGACGAGGATCCGCCCTACCGAGGGAGCCTGCTTGGCCACTAGATCACTTCTCCGTTGGTCCGGGTCATGGCGGACACGCCGTTCCGAGCAGCTGTCCGAACCCGGTGACGACCGGTGCGGCCGGGCTCGAGGCGAGGATCGACTTGACCGTGTTGCAGGTCGCGAGCAGGAAGACGTGGCGGTAGGCGCCGTGGGCGTCCTGTGAGCTGAACGTGCTGTTGCCGACGTGGGCCAGCCAGCCCAGCCAGTAGAGGTAGCCCTCGTCGCGGCCGGGCGTGCCGGGCGCCTCGGCGCCGTTCGGGTTGTAGGCCGCCATGTTGAAGAGCTCGTTGAGCTTCGAGCCCACCGTGGTCAGGCGCGGGGTCGCGTGGACCAGGTTCTGGGCCGCCGGCCGGATGTCGCGGACCGGCTGGCGGGCGTTGACGACGAACGGGCGGATCTCCTGCTTCACGGGGTCGTAGGTGTTCCTCGCCAGGCTGGCGAGCGAGTCGTTGACCGGCTTGAGCTTGCGGGCGAAGGGCCGCAGGCTGTTCACGGCCGGGCCGAGGATCGTGGCGAGCTGGTCGGTCTTGGCGAGCGCCACCCGGGTGGTCCGCAGGGTCGGGCCGAGCAGCCCGACGGATCGCTGGACGTCGGGCGATTGACTGGCGATCGCGCCCAGAGCCTGATTGGAGGCCGAGACCAGCTGCTCGATGCCCTGTCCGTCCTGGCCGACGCGGCCCCAGAGGATGTTCATGTTGTGGATCAGCGTCGCGAGGTTCGTCTTGCGCTTCGCGACCTCCGTGTTGACGCGCGCGAGACCGCGGTTGATCGGCCCGAGGCTGCCGAGCAGCTTGCCGAGGTCCTTGCCGCGGCCGCTCAGCCCCTGGCCGCCCTGGGTGAGGAGCAGCCTCAGGTACGCCCTGGTGTCGCCGTCGAGCGCGGAGAGGATCTGATCGACGTTCGTGTCGGGTGCGGTGTTGGCGACGGGGATCTCATCGCCGTTCTGGAACTCGTCGTTGTTGGAGTTGGGGTCGTAGTTCGTGCCCGGGTCGAGCTCCAGGAACATGTCCTTCAGGCCCGTCTTCGGCCTGAGCAGGATCGTTGCGTTCTTGTAGATCGGGAGGAACTTGCGGTCGATGGCCATGGTCACCACCGCGTGACCGTTCTCGTAGTCGACGGCGTTGATGTCGCCGACGCGAACACCGGCCACTCGGACGGTCTGGCCCTGGCCGGGCGTCACGGCCTGCGCGGTCGACAGGTCGGCCTTCAGCTCGAAGGGCTTGTCCTCGAGGATCGGGATCCGCAGCCGCTGGTTCTGGACGATGATGTAGGTCGCGAGCAGGCCGACGGTCAGCAGGCCGAGGATCGCCAGGAAATCGCGCAGGTGGTCTCGGATCGCCTTGCGCATCAGCCGTTCGCCCCCTTCGGCGGGGTGGGCGCCTTGACCCCGTTGGCCCGCTGGAACGCGGTCCAATCCTGCTCCCAGCCGGAGAACTGCGTCATGACGGTGTCGAGCAACTGCTTCGCCGCGGTGTCCTTGCCCGCCGCCTGGAGCTGCTTCACATCGGTGAGCTGCGAGAGGATGTCGGCGTAGCGAGAGGTGAGCGCGTTCTCGCGCGGGGTGGCCGACACGGGGCTCTTGTCCGTGGCCTTCGAGGCCGGCGCCGGGCCGATCTCGCTGCGGAGATCCGGCGGATCCTGCGTCTCACACGGCACGTCCGGGCGGAACGGAGTTTTGGCCGAGGACTGCTTGGCCGGCTGGGAGCCCAGGAAGCCGAAGGGCGTCACACCGGTGAGCGGCGCGGCCACGTCGGGGGTGCTGAACGGCGCGATGCTGTTCCCGCCGCCGCCGCCGAGCACGCGGAACTCCTGTCCGTTGGCGTCGCCCGAGCGGCTCTCCCCCGCGACGCCGCTCAGCCCGTAGGCGGTCTCCTGGAAGACCGTCCCCGCCGCCGGATCGCTGTCGGAGTTCGGGACATTGGTGTTGCTCCAGGGGATGACGACGTTGTTGAAGCATGAGGACAGGGCCCTGACCTGCTCCAGGAAGGGCAGCGAGTCGTTGCTGAGCGCGGCGAGGTCCGGCACGGTCGGGCGCAGGTCCTCGACGAGGCCGCGCAGCTCCCTCTCCGAGATCAGCTGGCGGAGCTGACCGATCCACGGATTCGCGTAGTCGAGCGCCGAGTTGGCCGACTTCACGCCGGGCAGGGCCTCGCGTGCGAACGCGCGGAGCGCCGGGAAGTCCTGGTTGAGCTTGAGGAGCGCGGGGCGTCCCACGGCGAGCGCCCTGGGAAGCTCGACGATCGCGTCGCGGAGCGAGGCCTGGTGCGCGGCGAAGTCGCCGCTGACGGTGTCGAAGTTGGTGATCAGGCCCTGGAGGTCGGTGCTGTTCGCGTTCAGCTCCCGGGCGACGACATCGAGGTTGGAGACGAAGCCGGCCAGGTCTCCGGGCTGCGTGCCGAGCAGCGCCTGGTTCACCTGGGAGGTGTACTCGTACGCCGGCGGCGAGGTGCGGAACGACTCCTGGAGGCCCTTGGCGCCGCCGTACTTGTCGAGTGCTCCGCCGAACTCCTTGAGGAAGACCTGGAGGTCCGCCCGCACCGGCGCCTGCAGCGAGGTCAGCACCTGGTCGAACTGAACGGAGCTCGAGGTCTGGGTCTCCGGGATCATGGACCCGCTGTGGAGCTCCGGAGCGCCCGGGCTGCCCGGGTGGAGATCGACGAACAGGTTGCCCTCCAGGAAAAGGCGAGGCCGCAGCTGGAGGGTCGCGTCCTGTCGGATGGGCAGGGCGGTGTCCTTCAGGTCCATCGTGACGATCGAGGCGTCCTGGCCCTTGCCGTTCGCGTCGGTCAGGTGCTGGACGTCGCTGACCTCGCCGACGTCCACCCCGGAGATCCGCACCGGGCTCTTGGCGCGGATGTTCTGAGCGTCGCCGACGACCGCCTTCAGCTGATAGCCGTGTCCGGCGAACGGGATCGACTTCGTGAAGGCGAGGTAGAACCCGAACAGCGTGAGCACGACCGCGATCAGCCCGATCTGCGGGTTGGAGAGGCGGCGGCTTTGGTTCGGGCGGTTCACGGGTTCTCCGGGGGGTTGTTGGCCGAGTCCCAGAAGATGCGCTTGCCGTCCTGGGTGAGGAAGAGGTCGTCCTTCCCGAGTGGCGGGACGCCACCCGCCTTGGTGACGTTCGAGGGGCCGAAGGTCGGGTTGTCGGCACTCTGGCCGGGGATCAGCGACTCGCCGAGCGGATAGCCGGTCTGGCCCGACTGGCAGTTCGGCTTGCCGTCGGTGGTCGTCGGCCCATAGGGATTGCCGTGCAGGATCGGGATCCCGTCGTGGGCATCGGGGGCGCTGTTCAACGGGCTGAAGACGCCCTGGTCGCTCGGGGAGGTCAGCGAGCCGCTCGAGAAGCGGCCGTCGCCCTGGCCGCCCGAGTAGTTGTCCATCGGGTTGCGCGGCAGGTGGGCCGGATCAGTCGACCCCGCGATCGCCGGCCCGATCACCCGCTCGGAATAGCCGAACGGCGTCGGCAGCGAGAAGTGGCTCGTCAGGTAGGTCGTCCAGTAGGTGAAGTAGTTGCAGACCGTCTGGGCCGGGACGATCTTCTGGCCGGCGTCCTGGACCAGATTGAAGGTGTCGGAGAGGCGGGTGAGGCTGGTCAACGTCGACGGGTCCGCGACCAGGTCGTTCAGGTTGGACATCACGTCGCCCAGGTCGTTGTTCATCTGAACGGTGCGCGGCAGGACCTTCGATCCGAGCAGGACGGTCTGGTTCAGCTCCGGCAGCGCGGCGCGCAGGTCACTGATGCCGGGCCGCAGCAGGCGCGAGAACTCTGCGAAGTCCGCGAGGAACGGGCGCTGCGGCGGCAGGTCGCGGATGCCCGCCTCGAGCGCGGGCGGACCGCCGGAGATCGTGTCGCGCAGGGCCTGCGGGTCTGACGAGATCGCCCCGAACGCGATCGCGCCGTTGGTGAACTGCTGGGCGTTGTCGACGGCGACGGGGGCGACGATGCGGGCCGCGTCGGCGAGCTCCGGGAAGAAGCGGACGAGCTGAGTGGCCGGATCCGCCAGGGCGGCGGAGACCGGCTTCAGGTTGGCGAACAGCGGGTTGAGGGCCCCGATGGCCTCGTTCAGAGAGGCACCCCGGGCGGCGAATGCGTCGCCGAATCCCTGCAGCACGCGCTGGCTGTTCGCGCGGGTGGCGGTGTCGAAGGTGTTGTAGACGTCGTCGAACTCGACCTGCTGGCTCGACTGGGAGAGCGGCAGAGTGGCTCCCGCGGGCAGGCCGCTCTCGCTGGTGCCGCGGTCGATCTCGAGGTACTTGAGGCCGAACGATGACCGGTAGCGAATCCGGATCGTGGAGTCCGCCGGGAGCGGGTCGGCGCTCTTGTCCAGCTTCAGGTTGAGCCTGGCGACGGTGGAGGCGCTCGATCCGTCCGCGGTCTGACAGCCGCTGTTCTGCGGCGCCTGCACGGTGTCGATCGACTCGACGACGCCCACCCGGTTGCCGCCGATCCGGACCTCGTTGTTGGGGCCGAGCCTGGCGGCGTCGCAGATCTCCGCGGAGACCCGGTAGGTGGGCACGAAGGGCAGCCCGTTGTTCGCGTTGTAGGCGAGGAAGACGGCGACGATCACGATCAGCGTCGTGATTGCGCCCACCATGGTCGGCGAGGCCGCCAGCGATCCCATGCGCGCGCGGCCGTTCATCGTTGCTCCCTATATGTAGGGGTGGTCTTGGTCATTGGCCGAGGAGGAAGTTGAGGAGGTCCTGGGTGCTGGAGCCGCTCGGAGCGCTGCTGTTCAGGCCGAGGCCCTGCGGGAGCTGGGGCAGCTGCGGGAGCTGGGGCAGCTGCGGGAGCGGCACGCCCGGAACCAGGTCCTTGAGCTTCTTGCGGACGTCGTTCGGGATCTTGTTCGGGTTGACGCCCTTGAGGATCTTCTGGATGTCCTTCTGCTGCTGGGGCGTGGTCGCCTGTGGCTGGGGCTGCGGCGCCGCTGGGGCCGGGGTCGGGGTCGCCCCCTTCAGTCCTGCGGCGGTGTGGGTGCTGATGTTCTCGTCGCAGATCGCCGGCACGGTGCTGCCGTCCGGGCAGACCGAGTTGTCGTAGCGAGGCAGGTGGCCGAACAGTCCGCTCGGCTGCCGGGCATAGTTGATGCCCGGCTGGCGGTCGCCGAGCAGGCCCGCGCACTCGGCGAAGTTCCTCGGGTCGGTGGTGCTGCCGCCGCCCTTCGCCGGGAGCTGCGGACCGGTCTGATAGCCGCACTTCGACGGCACTCCCGGCGCCTCCATCAGGGTGATGCCGAGCGCGTGGCCGAGCTGGTCGTAGAGGTTGAGCGAGTTGGTCTGGATGTAGGCGTAGTTGAGGAGGCCCTCGAAGCCCGTGTAGCCGGGGTTGCCGCCGTTCGGGTCGGTCCCGGACGGAGCGCCGTTCGCCCACTTGCACGACACCGTCTGATCGCCGTGCAGGCCGGTGAAGGTCGGATCGCCGCTCAGCTTCTGGTCGAGCAGCTGGACCCGGCGGTCAGCCTCTCCGGGCTGCTGGCGAAGGTCGAATCGGGCGCAGGCGTCCTCCTCGCCTGCGTTCTTCGGATCGGAGGCGCTCTGGAGGAACTGGGCCACCTGATCAGCGGCGGGGTAGGCCTTGGTGCTGGCCTGATCGAGCGCGCTGATCTCGTCCCGGCTGTTGGCGAGGGCGGTCTTGCCGATGTGCGCCGCCCCGCCGAGCGAGGTCAGGGACTGCTCGGTGCCGCTGTTGAAGGCGGGCAGATGCGCGGCGAGCTTGTTGAGGCCGGGCGCGGCCGCATGCAGGTCGGTGAGGAGCGGCGTCTGCTGCTCGGCCAGGTTGCCCAGCTGGAACATGGTCGGCTTCAGCTGGGCGAGGAAGTCGTCGAGCAGATGGAAGTTCTGCGCCAGGTCGTTCGAGCGCTGCGCCGAGATCGCGGCGGTGCGGCCCGCGTTGTCGATGAAGTGGACGACATCCTCCTTGCGGTTCGCGAGCTGCTGGAAGATCGTGTCCGCGTTGGTGTTGAGCTCGGCGATCGTCGTGTTCTGCCGGCCGAGGATGTTGAGGACCTGCTTGAGCTGCTGGAGGGCCGGAGCGCCGGACCGGATGGCGGCGTTCAGGTTCTCGGCGTTGCCATCGAGCGCGGTCCCGAACTCGTTGATCAGGAGCTGGAGCCGGTCCTTGAAGGGCTCGCGGAGCGTGTTCTGGGCCAGGTCGGGCTGGACCGTGGTCTTGTTGCGGGCCGCGGGGATCGGTGCGGTGAGGGGTTGAGCCGAGGTGCCGGGCTGGCAGTCCAGGAAGTACTCCGCGATCAGCGACTGGGGCTCCGAGGAGCAGCTGGCGTCCGCCTTGAACTCGGGGAAGCCCGAGTCGACCTCGAAGGTGACGAGCGCGGTCTTCTGCGGAGTGATGTCGAGGTTGGTGATGGTCCCGGCCTTGGCACCGGCGACCCGCAGCTCCGAGCCGTTGACCAGGCCGAAGGCGTTGAAGAGCTCCGCCTGGTAGGTGTGGCTGCCGGACGCGCCCGCCCCCGCCACCAGATAGGCGGGGACCGCGGCAAGCAGGCCGAGTATGAGCAGGAGCCTCTTCATGGTCCGATCGGGGTCTCGCTGGGGTCGCAGTTGACGGTGCCGCCCTGGGTGAGCTGGTCGGAGCTCAGGCCGCGCTCGTTGGAGCCGGGGCAGCGCTGGAGGTCCTTGATGCCGAGGTTGTGGGTGAGATCGGCCGGGTTGATCAGCTGGCAGGCGCTGGTGCCGCCGGGGATCTGCAGGACCTCGACGAGGCTGTTGCAGGGGAGGCCGGCCGACGGGGCACCGAGGCTGAAGGCATTGAGGGTGGTCGAGATGCGGCCGATGCCGCCGAAGGCATCCGGGAACCCTGAGTGTCCGAAGTCATCGAACCAGCCGGTGAGCTCGGGGCTGTAGGCCCGCAGGGTGGAGATCTGGTTGAGGGAGTTGTTGAGCGAATCGGCGGAGGCCGGCAGGGCGCCGGGGCGAGAGGCTCCGTTTCGGTCCACCGGCCCGACCCCGATCTGGGCCAGAGGATCCTGCAGACGGGTGAGCTCGATCAGGTCGTTGTTCTGGCCCGGCGAGTTGACCACCTGGTTCAGGTTCTTGACGGTGGGGACCGCATCGCGGGCGAAGCCCCGAAGCCGCTTGGCGAAGGGCTGGAGCTTGCGCGCCACCGGGCGGGTGGCATCGACCAGGGGCTGGACGTCGTCGAGGGCGGCGCGCAGGTTGACCGCGGTGGTGTTGAACTGGCGCATGAAGTCGGGCAGCTGGCCGACCGCCGATGCCAGAGAGGACTGCTCGGATCCGATCGTGCCGAGCATTCCGTTGAGGTTCGCCACCAGCGAGGAGATCTGGGGTGACTTGGCATCGAGGGTGGATGTGAGCCCGGCGGCATCCACCACCAGGCCATCGAGGTTGGCCTGGTCCGAGTTCAGTTCCCCGAAGACCCGCCGGGAGGTGGAGAGGAAGGGGTTCAGGTAGTAGAAGCCGCGGTTGGCCTTGGCACCGACACCGTCGTAGGAGCGGGCGAAGCCGCGGATCACCTCCTGGAGGTGGGAGACGGTCGGCTTGTTGAGGGTGTTGAAGAGCTGGTCGAGATCGACCTCGGACGTGGTGTCGGCCTGGGTGATGTCGCCACCGGAGGAGATCGTTCCCCCGCCGGAGTGGGTGGGAAGCGAAAGGTCGACGTAGCGGTTGGCTATCCCCGACAGCGACTGCGAGCGGACCGTTGCGTGGGTGCCCGCGGGCAGCGGGGTGTAGGCCGAGTCGGAGATCTCGAGCTTGATGAGGGCCTGGCCGTTGTCGGAGAGGGAGATCTCCTTGACCGACCCGACCGGGACTCCGGCGACGTCGACGTTGTTGCCGGTGACCAGCTGGGAGGCGTTCTCGAACTCCGCCGTGACCGTGTAGCTGGAGCCTCCGCCGAGCACCAGGAGCAGGACCACGAGCACCGCGCCGGCCAAGGCGACGATCGCAGCGATGCGTCCGACAGCGCTCGTTGTTGGCAACTGGATCCTCTACCTACCCGTCGACCTGTGGTCCGTGCCGGGGTACCCCGCCCAGGCACGGCCATCTACCTAATACTTTCAGGGGGGTTCGAGGGGTGTCAAAGGGGAACCGTCGCCGAGGGCCCGAATTCCGCATTCCCAAGCGGTTTCCGGGGGTTCACCAGGGTTGAGTTCAGATTAAGCGCGGCGAGGTGAGAGCTGCCCGGCCGGGATCACGCCCGGATAGAGCGCGGCGGTCCAGACGGGAGCGAGAGCGTCGATCGGCCGCGATGCGCAGCAGGAGCGCCTCCTCCGCATAGACGGACACCACCCCTCGATCGCCCGGCGAACGCGTAGTGTCCGACACCGTGTCTGACATCTCGTCAGGAAACTTCGACTTCGACTGGATCGTGATCGGGTCCGGGTTCGGCGGATCGGTCTCCGCCCTCCGGTTGGCGGAGAAGGGCTACCGGGTCGCGGTCCTCGAGTGCGGCCGCCGCTACCGGGATGAGGACTTCGCCGAGTCCGCATGGAACCTCCGCCGCTACTTCTGGATGCCCAAGCTCGGGCTGCGCGGTGTCTTCAGGATGACCGCCTTCAAGGACCTCTTCATCGTCTCCGGCTCCGGGGTTGGCGGAGGCAGCCTCGGCTATGCCAACACGCTCTACCGGGCCCGCCCGGCCTTCTTCCGGGACCCCCAGTGGGGGGAGCTCGCCGACTGGGAGCCCCAGCTCACCCCCCACTACGACACCGCCGAGCGCATGCTCGGGGTGACGCCCTACCCGGACAAGGGCCCGGCGGACGACCTCCTGCGCGAGTACGGCGAGGAGATCGGCGTCGGGGACACCTTCAAGCCGACACGAGTGGGCGCCTTCTTCGGCGAGCCCGGCGTCGAGGTGGACGACCCCTACTTCGGCGGCGAGGGCCCGCGGCGAAGTGGCTGTGTGCGCTGCGGCAGTTGCATGGTCGGCTGCCGGCACAACGCCAAGAACACCCTGGTCAAGAACTACCTCTGGTTCGCCGAGAAGCTGGGCGTCGAGATCCTGCCCGAGCGGCAGGTGACCGACATCGCTCCTCTCGGCGCCGACGACGGAGGCGACGGATACCGGGTGAGCAGCCGCCGCGCCGGCTCCTGGCTGACGCGCCCGAGGCCCAGCACACTGACGGCGAGGGGCGTGATCGTCGCCGCGGGCGCCCTCGGGACCAACAAGCTGCTCGCCGACTGCCGGCACCGCGGCTCTCTGCCGCGGCTGAGCGATCGCATCGGCCATGTCGTGCGCAGCAACTCGGAGTCGATTCAGGCGGTCACGGCCCGGGACGACGAGCGCGACTTCGCCCGGTCCGTCGCCATCACCTCGAGCATCTATCCCGATCCCGACACCCATGTCGAGGTGGTCACCTACGGCCATGGCGGCGACCTGATGAGCGGGCTGTTCACCGTCATGACGGGCCCGGGCACCCGGGTGACCCGTCCGCTGAAGTGGATCGGGGCGATGCTCCGCCATCCCCTGCGGACGCTGCGGCTGCTCTGGCCGTTCGGCTGGTCGCGCCGCACCGTGATCCTGCTCGTCATGCAGACCACCGACGCGGCCATGCGGCTCGCTCCCAAGCGCCGGCGCTTCTCCCGCGGCATCCGTCTGCAGACCGAGCAGGATCCGGAGCGCCCCAACCCGACGTACATACCGGCCGCGGCCAGGGTGGCGGAGTGGTTCGCCGACCGTACCGGCGGCATCGCCCAGTCCGGGATCACGGAGTCGAGCCTCAACATCCCGACGACCGCGCACATCCTCGGCGGCGCGGTGATCGGCGACGGACCCGAGCACGGGGTCGTCGACGCGCGCAACCGCGTCTACGGCTACGAGAACCTGATGGTCTGCGACGGCGCCGCGATGCCGGCCAATCCGGGGGTCAATCCGAGCCTCACCATCACGGCGCTCGCAGAGCACGCGATGGCGCAGGTGCCGCCGAAGGCGGACGCCTCGCCGGACGAGCTGCCCAAGTTGCCCGAGGCCGCCCGTCCGGCAAAGGTTCCAGTCGCTTAGCCGGCCGAGCTGAAGTGCTCGGCGGCCTTGGCCCAGTTGACGACGTTCCACCAGGCGTCGAGATAGTCCGGGCGCTTGTTCTGGTACTTCAGGTAGTAGGCGTGCTCCCAGACATCGCAGCCGATGATCGGCGTCTGCCCATCGGAGATCGGGGAGTCCTGGTTTGCGGTCGAGACCACGGCCAGGCCGGATCCGTCGTGGACCAGCCAGGCCCAGCCTGAGCCGAACTGGCCGATTCCCGCGTTCTTGAAGTCCTCCTTGAAGGAGTCGAGGTTCCCGAACTTGTCGTTGATCGCGGAGGCGAGGTCGCCGTCCGGGCCGCCACCTCCGTCGGGGCTCATGATCTCCCAGAAGAAGGTGTGGTTGGAGTGCCCGCCCGCGTTGTTGCGCACGGCGGTCTCCTTGTCACCCAGGCTGGAGAGGTTCTTCAGGACCTCGTTGACGTCCTTGTCGGCCCACTCGGTGCCCTCCAGGGCAGCGTTGGCCTTGTCAACGTAGGCCTGATGGTGCTTGTCGTGGTGGACGCGCATCGTCTGCTCGTCGATGTGCGGCTCGAGCGCGTTGTAGTCGTATGGAAGTTCCGGTACCTCGAATGCCATCTGCCCTCCTTAGGGGTGCGGTGGCCTGCGGCTTCTAATCTAACGATCGTGCACCGCGGGCCGCCCGGCGGAGGAACCTGGACCGGCATCGCCGTGACGGTGGTGGGGATCCTGATCGGCGTCGGTGTGGCGTTCGCGATCCCGTCACTGCGCGGCGCCATGAGCGACGCGTTCCATGGCGACACCGCGGCTCTGCGCGACGACCTCAACGGGAACGCCGCCGGGGCGTTCCTCGTGCTCTGGCTCGCCCTGGTGCACGTGATCGTCTGGTATCCGGCGGAGATCCTGGATGCGGCCGCCGGCTACGTGTTCGGATTCGGAGTCGGCTTTCCGCTCGTGCTCGCGTGCTGGCTGATCTCCGGGCTCGCCTCCTACGCAATCGGAAGGCACTTCGCCCGGCCCCTCCTCTACCGGATCGCGGGAGAGGAGCGCTTCGTGCGCATCGAGCGGATCATCCACAGGGGTGGAGCGCTCGCGCTGATCGCGGTGCGGTTGATCCCCATCATGCCCTTCAGCCTGATGGGCTACGTCTCCGGCGCAGCACGGGTCCCCCTCTGGCGCTTCACCTGGACGACCGCCGTCGGCTACGCGCCGATCACGGCGTATTTCACCTATGTCGGCAGCCAGCTCGAGGGCTTCTCCGTGGAGGACCCGGTTCTCTGGATCGGTGGCGGTGCGCTGCTGCTGGCCATCGCGGGCGCGCGCTTTCTCCTCCCGCACCTCGGCACGGACTGATCAGCTCTGCTCGCGAAACTCAGCGAGGTCCGCGCGAGCCTTGCGGCGGACGAGCAGGCTCATCGGCGGGAGCCCGAGCACGTACCCGGCTGGCCCGAGCGCCTGGCGTGCCCATCGGGAGAAAGAGAACGAATCGTCGTGCTCGACGATCTTCCCGTCGCTGAATCGGAACCTGGCGTGGATGTCGTTGACGACGTGCCTGCCCCCGCGGAACGTGTAGGTCGCGATCCAGTGGGCGCTCCCCTCGTCGCCGTGCGACTCGTGGTCCGCCAGCTCGACCCTCAGGTCCTCCGATCGCCCGGTGAGCATCCGCCACATGTCCCCCGCCTCGGCGCCGGTCAGATCACCGAACGCCGGATCGTGGAAACGCCCGTCCGGGGCGTAGAGCTTCGCCATCGCCTCGCCGTCATGGCGATCAAGCGCGGCGTAGAGACCCTCGATCAGCTTGGCGTTATCGGCCATGCCGCAACGCTATCGCGCCTCTATCCTTCTGCCCTTCGGGGCGTGGCGCAGCCTGGTAGCGCGCACCGTTCGGGTCGGTGAGGTCCCCGGTTCAAATCCGGGCGCCCCGATTACTTCTTCGTCTTCTTCTTCAGCTTGACCTTCACCGTCTGAGTGCCGGGGTCGCCGTTGGTCGGCGTGAAGGTGATCGTGACGTTGAGCGTCACCTTGCCGTTCGCGTTCAGCGTCTTGCGCTGCTTGCCGGTCGCCTTGACGAGCAGCTGGGCGGCCCCGGCGGTCACGGCCTTGCTGATCACGCGTGCCCGGCGGAGGACGCGCTGACGCCCGCTGCCGGAGGCGGTCAGGTTGCCCGGGTTCGGCAGGGTCAGGTTGAGCGGTCGCCGTTCCCTTCTTCTTGTTCAGCGCCGTCGAGCCGACGGTGACGGTGTTGCTCGGCTGGAAGCACCGCCGGAGACGTTGAGGCGTCCGTCCAGTGTTGGACGCGAACGAGCCGCCCGCATCGCGCAGGCGTCAGGTTGCGGCGTGATCCTGGCCAGGAAGGCGTCGGCGGGCACGCCGGTGAAGAGACAGGTCGTGTAGCCGACGCCGGTGGCGGCGTCGAGACCGAGAAGGTCACCCGCCTGCACCGGGATGTTCGACCGGGAAGCTGTTGAGCAGGTTCGCCGGCTGAGGGCCGAGGACCGTCCATGTCCGACCACCTTGTAGAAGATCGCGGATCGGCAACCTTGCGGAAGACCTTCATGGTCAGCATCTGGCTGGGACCCGTCGAGGCGTTGTGGCTCCATTGCGTGATCGTGCCGTTCTCCGGCACGGTGTAGCTGTTGCCGGATGCTGACGCTCGAGCTGAGCGATGTCGAGCGTTGGCGCAGTGCCGATCCCACGCGTCCGGGACCGAGCTGCCCGAGGGTCACCGACGCCGCCGCCGGCGCGGCGAAAGCCGCCATCGCAAGCACAGCCAGGATCCCGGTCTTCGCGAGTCGAGGAATGAAGCGAGCCTAACCCCTCCGCCGGGGGCCTCGCTTACCCAAATCCGGCTAGGCGACGACCTTGAACTTCCTGACTGCCGGGGCCGGATCGGCCACTCCGCGTCGGGCCGATCGCCCTCACCTTCAGGACGTGCTTGCCGAGTTTGAGCTTGGGCGGTTTGAACGGCGACGGGCAGGATGCGAACGGCCCCTTGTCCACCTTGCACTGGAAGGTCGAACCCGCCTGGGTCGAGGTGAACTTGAATTTCGGCCGGCGCTTGGTGGTCTTCTTCTTCGGCCCCTTCGTGATCGTCGTGTCCGGAGCTGCGGAGGCTGCGGGATCTGAACCGTGAACGCGCGCGTCGCGACCGCGGAGTTGCCCGCCGCATCGGTGCCCTCGACCCTGAAGATGTGCGCACCGCCGGCGAGCGGGCTCGAGGGAGTGTCGCTGTTGCCAGGCCCCGAGCAGGCGCCGAAGCTCGGCGTGCCGGTGTCGATCGAGCACTGGAAGGTGATCGGGCCGACGGCATCGGTGGCGCTGAAGGTGAAGGTCGGTGTCGTTGCCGTCGTCGTTCCGCTCGGGCCACTGTCGACGCTCACCACCGGCGTCGATCGAGCACTCGAAGGTCACGGGACCGACCCCATCGGTGGCGCTGGATCGAGTCCTCCACGTTGGTCTCGGAGGCCCGCCGTGACGCACGTCGGATGGGTTGTCCGCGACGTAGGTGGCCGAGCTCGACGCCCAGAAGCGTCGTGGTACTGGCCGAGTCACTGTCCCGATCGGGGCGGTCCGGGAGGACGTGAACGTGGTCGCACTGCCGGTCACCGGGATCCCGAGGTCGGTGCACCCCGCGTCCCTGTCGAGGCTCCGGTCGACCCGCAGCTCGGCATTCGTATCCGAACTTACCAGTGGGTCCGGGATCGGCTGTTTCCAGGCATCCCGGAGTGGTCGTTGGCTGGCGAATCCGGTCGGCCGTCATGCACGGCGTCGATCCGCGTCCGTTCCGATCACCAGTGGGACGCCAGCTCGTCGACTGGCCGTCCGGATTGGTGATGGTCACCGATCCTGCGCGCCAGTGCTCGCTGCGGTCGTATCGAGGTCGAGGGTCACGTGGGTCGGGTCCATGTAGGTGACGCCCGTTGACCACACCCCGCCGCTCACCGAGGCTGTGATGTGGTCGAAGGGCGGATAGGGCGGGCCCGGGTCGGACTCGTATCGAAGAACCCGGAGCCATCCGTCGAGGTCCCGGTGATCTGCACCTGCACCGAGCAGCCTGCCCGGACTGAATGGTGTTCGGGGAGGCCGCGCGGGGCGTCGCCGGTGGAGGCGCCTTCAGCTGGATGACCCGCACACCCCAGGAGTTGGTCGCAGTTGGCGTACTCCTGGAAGGTCCAGAAGGTCTGATCGTCCGTCGGGTCGACGACCGTCTGGGAGTAGTCGCCCCACCGCTTCGGCGAGGACGAGCCCAGGTCGTAGTTGCTGTTGCTCGACTGGGTGAGGTCGTAGGCCTTCGGTGGTGCCCAGGTGGATCGCTCGCCAGGTGAGCCGAGGAAGCGACCTCTGCTGACGCCCGGAGCCCGCCGTGCTGCATTTGAGCGAAGCGTGTCCCTGGCCGTTCATCGCGATCGACGGCATCCAGAAGAACGCGCGGATTGGAGGCCGCGGTGTCGAACAGACGTGCCCGGACTGGGCGAGGGTCGGTGGATCCGACCCGAGGTCGCCGATCTGGTACCAGCGGGCGGCATCCCGATTGCCGCTGGATCCGTCCCCACCCCGCTCCAGTACGCGGATGTTGTGCGCGGTCCAGAGAGTGTCGGTCCCGTCAGGACCGCGGGCCGACCATCGCCTCGAAGAGGCGGTCATCGAGCGCGTCGAGCCCGCCCGTCGTGCCCTGCGCCGGGACGGCGAGCGGCGCCGACGTGGAGGGCACGTTAACGTCTGGTTGGCAGAGATCGATGGCGTTCCGCCCGGATCGGTGATCCGCCTGAGGTCGATCTGCCCAACTGCTGGTTGTCTGGGCCGATCGATGTAGCCGTCGGCGACGCTCGGGTCCATGTCGGTCGCCGGCTGCGGGCTGTCCAGCCCTATGCCGGTGTCGCCCGAGACGAGATTGCGGAAACCCGTGACGACCGGCGTGCCCGGCGTCTCCACGCTCGACTTCCGGATCACGTACGCCGCGCGTGCCCGCGAAGCTGCCACTGGTCGATGTGAACACGTTCACCCCGATGTAGACCGCGTTCGCGTCGACCCCGAGCTGAGGATAGTCGGCGAAGCGCGAGGTCCACCGAGCGGGGACGGATTCGTTGAAGAAGAAGAAAGTGAAGTCGGTCTGCGTGGGTGATCTCCGGCCCATCGCTGACCGCGAGCATGACGCGGTTGTTGGTGCTCTTGGTGTTGACCGCCGAGACGATCCAGCGCTGGTCGAGGCGGTCGTACTCGACACCCGGATCGGTCGGCTCGGCGCCCGGACTGAGAACGGGAGCCCAGAAGTTGGCGTCCGAGACGTTGTCGAGCGCGACAACGTTGCCCTGCTTGTCGTAGACCCTGATCAATCCGTTGACGAAGACGACGATCTGGGTGGGCCCCACCGACCCCATGGAATCCGGCGGGACGAACCCGGAAGCACTGCTATCCGCTCCCAGGAAGTTGGTCCCCTCGTCCAGCGAGGACCTCGGCCCGATCGCGGCTCTCCCGGTGCGCTGCAGCGGGACCGTCTGCGCGGAGGCTCTCTTAGGCGGCCCACCCTCCTCCTGCGGCTCTGGCTTCTCCTGGATCCTCTGGCCGGAGGGCAGCCTAGCCGCCTCACGCTGGGCCCCGGCGTCACTGCCGGACCCCTCGACGTCAGGCTCCTGGAGAGCTTCTTGTGGCTCCGGCCCCCGATGGGCCTCGATCCAGGCGACGCTCCGCGTCACCGACCGACCTCCCGTTATGGGCTTCCCCTTGGTGGCCTCGGCGTTCTGCTGGTTGCTGCCTCCGCATCCCACCGCCACGAGAACCACCAGCGCGAGCACGAGGAGCACCGCAGCGAGTAGCTGACGCTTCATCGGCAATCGAGTCTAGAGGCGATCACGGCGACGGAATTGAGGGCGGCGGCCGGGTCTGTCGCAGCTTCAAATTGAGCGCCTGCGTCGAAGAATCTCCTTCGTTGGGGAAGAAGTTCACGCGGACCGTCAACCCGATCCTGCCCTTGCGCCCCAGCCTGTGCCTCGTCTTGCCGGTCGTGGCTACCGAGAAGGTGACCGGACCCGCCACCGCCAGCTGCTTGGACGCGCGCTTCTTCATCCCCTTGCCCGCGATCGAAACTATCCCGGGGTTGGTCGTCGTGACGGTGAACGTCGCGGTTCCTCTTTTTCGGTCCGGCGTGATGCTGTCGATGGTGAAGGTGTTGTCCGGGACGAGGACGGCCGACAGGTTGAGCCGGACGTCGTTCTGGGGGGTGAAGACGCCGGAGTCTCCGTCGGAGAGATCGCCGAGGCGATTGAGGACGTTGTCTCCCGGCTGGGAGAACGCGCAGGAGTTGGGCGGCCCGGTCTCGTGATAGCCGAGCATGTCGCCGGACTTGACCGACAGGCTGACCGGAACCGTGTTGAGGCCGTTGGTCACCACGTGTGGAGACGAGTGGCCCACGACCTGGAAGGAGTCGGGATCGGTCGTGCGCCGAAAGACCTTCACCACGTACGTCGCTCCCGCGCCCGACGAATTCGTCGACCACGAGGTGATCGTCCCCGCCTCCTTCGCCACGTAGAGGTTCCCGCCGGTCACACTCGGCTCCAGATAGTCGAGCCCGGAGGTGGTGCAGTTGGCAGCGGGGACCCCGGGCGACAGCTGGCCGATCGTCACGGACGCGCCCGCGGGCTGCGCGCAGGCCAGCCAGACGAGGCCCAGCGCCGCGGCGCTCGGCAGGGCAAGGCTTCGCCTGAAGGGGAACGGAAGCACTCCCCTCAAACAATGCCCGAGGCGATTCGTACCGCCCGGGCTCATTGCACCTCGGCGATCGCCTGCTGGACCTCTGCGAGCGAGGGCGACTCCGTCAGCTGGCGCGTCCCATTCGGGCCGCCGACCACGACCGCCGGCCCGACGGGCAGCCTGCGCTCGGCGGTGATCTTCTCGTCTGCCTGGAGTGTCGCGGTGATGTCATCCCCGTTCATGTCGCGCTGCCACTGCTCGACGTTGAAGCCGGCGACGCCCACACCGCGCGCGACGTTGTTGAGGAAATCCTGGTTGGCGCCGTGCTTCTTGGCCTCGTCCTGGTTCAAGAAGAAGAGCTCCGCGAACTGCCACTCGTAATCCTGTTTTGCGGCCGCGGCCGCGGCGTAGGCACCGAGGAAGTAGCCGGACTCGGTCATGGGGAAGTTGTGGTAGATCAGCTGGAGATCGCCACTGCGGACGGGGCCGGCGATCAGGGGGACGACGACCTCACGGTTCCAGTCCGAGCATGGATCGCACTGGAGATCGTTGAAGACCTGAACCGTCACCGGAGCATCCGGGTTGCCGAGGCGCGGCCCGTCCTGCTGGATCCCGCCGAGCAGGCTCTGTATCTCCGCCGCCCCGGTGATCTGGACGTCATTGCCCTCCTCGGTCCCTGTGCCGATGGCGATGCTCACGATCGCAAAGCCGATCAGGCCGACCACGATCGCCAGCACGATGAGCCCGACGATCCGCGGGCGCCTCCGGGGTGCCTCTTCGCTCACCCGGCGACGGCCTTGTAGTAGCGCACGGCGAGCCCCGTGAGAAGAGTTCGGAAGCACTCCTCGAGGGGGGTCTCGGTCTCGGCGGCCCAGCTCTCCAGACCGCGGCTCTCGATCGCCTCGCTGCGCTCGACGACCTCGTCGACCAGACCAGGGTGCTGGTCGCAGAAGTAGGCGCCGATCGAGTAGAGGTCGGTCTCCATCAGGGACTGGATGAAGGGATCCGTCCCCGGCTTGACCGATTGCTCGCCCGAATTCATGGCGGAATGGTAGTTACGCTGCGATCGGTGGCAGCGCGCGACGAGATCCTCGCCTTCTGTGACGGGCTGCTGGACGTCGATGCGTTCGAGGACTACGCGCCCAACGGCCTGCAGGTTCCGGGGGCCTCCGAGGTGAGCAGGATCGCCACGGGGGTGAGCGCGAACCTGGAGACGCTGCGCGGAGCCGTTGAATCGGGCGCGCAGCTGGTGCTGACCCACCACGGCCTGCTCTGGGGCGATGCGCTCTCGCCGCTGACGGTCCCGATGGCGGCCAGGCTCCGTGCGCTGCTCTGCGCAGACGTCTCGCTGGGCGCCTACCACCTGCCCCTCGACGCACATCCCGAGATCGGCAACAACGCCCTGCTCCGTGACGCACTCGGCCTGGAGCCCGACGAGCGTCCCTTCGGCCGGGCAAAGGGCTCGGCGGTCGGGGTGGTCGGGCGCGCCACGGAGCCGATCGCCCTCGGCGAGCTGCGCAGGCGGCTCGGCGAGGCCGTCGGCCAGGAGCCACTCGTCTTTGACGCCGGCCCCGAGCGGATCTCGAGCGTCGGGATCGTCACCGGCTCGGGCGGTTTCGCGCTGGGAGAGGCCGGCCCGATGGGGCTCGACGCGCTGGTCACCGGCGAACCGAGCGAGCCGGTCATGGGCGAGGCGAGGGAGTACGGCGTCCACTTCCTCGCCGGCGGCCACTACGCGACCGAGACCTTCGGGATCAAGCGGCTGGGGGAGCTGGTCGCGGAGCGGTTCGAGATCGAGCACGAGTTCGTCGACGTGCCGAATCCGGTCTAGAAATCCCAGCTAATTGCGGAGAAACAGTTGACACGTCGCCGTGAGTCGATATATATGCGTTCACAGTTGGTCGCCATACGAGACGCGGCCAGAACAAGGCGTTCACGAGGAGAGGAGTGCCCTATATGTCCGTTCACCTGACGCCCACTGAGCTTGCCGAGGAGATGCACATGAAGCGGCGCGATGTGCTCACCAAGTGCATCGAGATGAATGTGCCCGTCCTCAAGGGTCGAATCGACAAGACCCTCTTCGCATCCTCCCTGCGGGCGTTCCAGACTCAAAAGTCGCAGGCCACGGCCTAGGCTCACGGTTCCCAGAGACGTCTTGGCCGCTCAGCCAGGCGCCTAATACACTCCAGACCATGGAGAGCGCGACGATCGCCGCGGCCGGGTCCGCGTCGGATACGGGCACGAACAGCAAGACCTGTGCCGACCTGGTGCCGCTCGCCGCCGAACGCCATGCCGATCTGGCGGCGGTCACCTACAAGGATGAGTCCGGCAAGTGGGTCTCCAAGACCTACCGCGAGGTGGGCGAGATCGTCCGGCAGCTCGCGCTCGGCCTGATCGAGCTCGGGATCGAGAAGGGCGACAAGGTCTCGATCCTCGCGAACACCCGTCCCGAGTGGACCTACTTCGACTTCGCCGCGCTCAGTGTGGGAGCGACCGTCGTCCCGATCTACCAGACGAACTCGCCCGAGGAGTGCCAGTACGTCATCGAGAACTCCGATGCCAAGGCGGTCATCGTCGAGGACGACGAGCAGCTCGCGAAGATCGACGAGATCCGTGACCAGGTCCCGAAGCTCGAGCACGTGATCCGCATGGAGGGCTCCGGCGGCAAGGCGATTTCGGTGGACGACCTGATCGAAGCTGGCTCCGGCCGCTCCGACTCTGAATGGGAGCAACGCTGGCAATCCGTCACGCCCGACGACATCTGCACTTTCATCTACACGTCCGGCACCACCGGGCCGCCGAAGGGTTGCGTCATCTCGCATGGCAACTACCGCTCGATGGTCACCATGGCCCTCGACGAGAGCGTCCTGGACAGCGACACGACCACCTACCTGTTCCTGCCGCTGGCGCACTCCTTCGCACTGCTGATCCAGTTCCTGAGCTTCGACCTCGGCGGGAACATCGCCTACTGGGAGCGCGACCCGCTGAAGATCATCCCGAACCTGCTCGAGGTGAAGCCGGATTACTTCCCGTCGGTTCCCCGCATCTTCGAGAAGATCTACACGGCTGCGACCGGAGAGGTCGAGAAATCCGGCGGCATCAAGAAGCTCGTCTTCAACTGGGCGATCGGCGTCGGCAAGAAGGTCCGCCAGAAGGAACGCGCCGGGGAGCCGATCGGGTTCCTCCTGAGCAAGCAGTACGAGATCGCCGACAAGCAGGTTCTCTCCAAGATCCGGGCACTGTTCGGCGGCAACATCAAGAACTGCGTCACCGGCGCGGCGCCGATCAATCCCGAGATCCTGCGCTTCTTTGACGCCGCCGGCGTCCTGATCCTCGAGGGCTGGGGCATGACCGAGACTTCCACAGCCGCCACCGTCGCCAGGCCGGATGCATTCAAGTTCGGCAAGGTGGGCCGCGCGTTCCACGGCTGCGAGATCAAGATCGCCGATGACGGCGAGATCCTCGTCCGGGGGCCCAACATCTTCCAGGGCTACTACAAGAACGAGGAGGCCACCAAGGAGACCCTCGAGAACGGCTGGCTCCACACCGGCGACATCGGGGAGCTCGACGAGGACGGATATCTCTCGATCACCGGTCGAAAGAAGGACATCATCATCACCGCGGGCGGCAAGAACATCACGCCGGCGAATCTGGAGGCGGAGATCAAGCAGAGTCCCTACGTCTCCCAGTGCGTGGTGATCGGGGACCGCAGGCCGTACCTGGTCGCCCTGGTCACACTCGACATGGAGGAGTGCGCCAAGCTGTGCGAGGAGAAGGGCTGGCCCACCGATCCGGCCGAGCTCCGGCACAACGAGGAGATGCGGGCGATCATCCAGAAGCACATCGACCAGATCAACGAGAAGTTCGCCCGGGTCGAGCAGGTGAAGAAGTTCGAGATCCTGCCGCATGACCTCTCGCAGGAGACCGGGGAACTGACGCCGACGATGAAGGTGAAGCGCAACGTCGTCGCCGACAAGTTCGAGAAGGACGTCGACGCGCTGTACGCGTGATTTGGCGACCTTTCTAGTCGCTCCGGATTCGTTCAAGGGGACCCTCAGCGCGGGGGAGGTCGCTGAGGCGATCGGCCGCGGCGTCGAACGGGTCGGCGGGCGGGCGGACCTCTGCCCCGCTGCCGACGGAGGCGAGGGCACGGGCGAGGTCCTGCTGGGGGCGATGGACGGAGAGTGGCGCACCGCGCAGGTGCACGATCCGCTCGGTCGCCCGATCGAGGCGCGGTTCGCCCTGGTGCGCGACGGCTCCACCGCAATCGTCGAGGCTGCCGCGGCATCGGGCCTCTCGCTGGTCTCCGAGGGCGAGCGCGACCCTCAGGGGGCGAGCAGCGCCGGCACGGGAGAGCTGATTGCTGCCGCGATCGAGTCGGGCGCGCGCCGGGTCCTGGTCGCCGCCGGGGGCACGGCGACGACGGACGGAGGGCGTGGCGCCATCGAGGCCCTCCAGGGGACCGACGGGGCCCGGGACGCGACTCTGGAGGTGCTCTGCGACACCTCGGTCCCGTTCGAGCGGGCGGCGGAGGAGTTCGCGGGGCAGAAGGGAGCCTCGGAGGAGCAGGTCGCGAGCCTGAGCTCGCGCCTGATCGCCCTCGCGGGCACCCTGCCGCGCGATCCACGGGGTCACGCGATGACCGGCGCCGCAGGCGGCCTCTCCGGCGGGCTCTGGGCGGTCTTCGGTGCCCGGTTGGTCCCGGGAGCGGCCTTCGTACTCGGGGTGATCGGCTTCGACGCGAGCCTGGAGGGCGCGGATGCCGTGATCACCGGCGAAGGCCGTTTCGACGAACAGAGCTTCGAGGGAAAGCTCGTCGGTCAGGTCGCCCGGCGAGGCAGGGAGGCGAGGCGGCCCGTGCACGTGATCGCGGGCTCGAGCGCCGTGGACGAGGCCACAGCAGATCGGCGTGGGATCGCATCGGTGAGCGAGGCAGGGACGCCAGACGCGATCAGCGACGCTGCTGCCCTGATCGCGGATCCCGCGGGGTAGGCGTCCGGATCAGGGTGGGCCGGTCCAGCCCGCTGCGTAGCACGGGTGGGGGCCGCAGGGATCGGTGATCGTGCCGTTCAGATCGAGGAAGCTCGCGATCTGGGCGCGGACCTCCGGCGTTTGTCGGATCACCGTGTCGTGCGGATCGACCCCGAAGGAATCGTCTGGGGCGGTGTTCGTGATCGGGGCGGGGTCGGTGCCGAGCGTCCCGCCGGAGCGTTTCGGCCCGATGTCCCAGACGAACATCCCATTGCCGTTCGCGCCCGCGGGTAGCTGGAGCGCCGGGATATCGGGGAAGAAGTCGACGAAGCCGGGGGTCCGCCCCGGATCGAGCGTCGGATAGCGGAGCGGCGCCCCGATCGTCCTCGCCTCCACCTCGGCGGTCACGTTCGAGACCTGGTGGTCTCCGTAAGCCATCTCGATCAGGACATGGTGGGCAGGCGTGCCTGGCAGCGGGTTGGAGGTCATGTGGTTGGCGTAGCCGTCGGGCTCACCGCGATCCCACATCAGCTGGATCATCGCCAGCAGCAAGGGGCGCTCCGACTCGTTCGGATAGGAGGGGTAGAGGATCGACGCGTAGTCGCTGAAGTCCACGCTGCGTGTGAGCAGTGTCGAGTAGTTCATGCCGGGCACGTAGAGAACATCCCGGGTGATGTCCGGCTCGACTGCGGTGAGCGCGCCGCCCGCGATGCCGCCCTGGCTGTTGCCGTAGTAGTAGAGACCCGAGCCGTGGTCGATGACCGACGTCCCGCCGTTGAACTGGAAGGCCGGGTCGCTCGAGAAGCCGTCCGAGTACATGAGCAGCCGGCCCAGGTAGATGAAGTTGAGGAATCCCTGCTGCAGCCCGTCGGGGATGGACTGGAACTTCGAGAGGTCCTGCAGCGCCTGGATTGCAGCGCCGACGTCGTCCTCCATCATCCCCGTGAAGTCCGTGGCGCAGGTCAGCACTCCGTGATCGTTGCCCAGCGTCCTGACGTCTGTCGTGTGCACCTCGGTGTAGTCGCCGAACAGGCCGTGCCCGTACATCGAGGGGCGAACCGGCTGGGTGACGTTCCAGACGCCGGATCCCGGGCTGGTCTCGGTGACCGCCGACAAGGGGATGTTGCACGTGAACCGCGCCGTCATCGTCCCGTTCTGCTGCGGCACTCCGTTGGAGTCGAGATTGAAATGACCGCCCGGCTGGTACACCCCGCTGCCGTTGCTGCACCCCGTGCTCAGGAAGCAGGGCACCTGGTAGGTGCCGGTGACCTCGCGCACGTTCTGGGCCTCGTGGCCGTTGTTGAGGGGATTGGTCGGATCATCCTTCGTGAGGACGCTGGTCACGGTGAAGGCCGGGGCGTTCCCCTGCATGATGCCGTCGCCGGGAGTGGTGTCACCGAGGTCCGCCAGGCCCCGATCCCGGATCGAGAGCATCCGGTCGGTGATGTTCGGGGTGCTCGCGACGGTGAAGTCCCAGGCGTCGTAGAGATCGCCGCGGCCGATCCCGGCCTGCTGCAGCTTGGAGAAGAGCTCGTCGAAGTGGGCGCGGCGGCTCTCGATGGCCGGCAGGTCGGTCGTCACTCCGTCTCGATAGAGGGCGAAGCCCGGCGGTGCCGGGATCACATTGCCGCTCGCATCCTTCAGGTTGCGCATCGCGACGATGTAGCGGTGGCCCTCGATCAGGTTCTTGCCGGGCCGGATGATCAGGTCGGTGTTCGCCGGACTGGATGCGTTCGCGTCGAGCTCCGACCAGATCAGCTGGCGCTGTCCCGTCGAAGCATCGATCAGCACGATCGGCTGGTTCGGGGCGAATGCCTGGTCCATGTCCGTCAGCGGCACGGCCCCCGTCTTCTGGAAGGCGGTCGGGTTGTCGAGCCCGGGAACCCTGGTGACGATGCTCTCGCCAGGGCTGAAACCGTCGCTCTGGTTGATGCCGGAGGGGTCGATGTGGACGCCCTGGGCGTTGGCGGGCGCCGAGTCGATGCTCAGGTTGACCCGCCGGCCCGTGGGTGCGGTGGCGTCATCGACGGTGTAGTGGTCGCTCGGCCAGGGGAACAGGCAGTTCGTCCCCGGGCTCGCGATCGTTTCGCAGCGCGCGGCGTTCTGCAGGGAGGCGCACTGCGGCACCGACTGCGCCACCGACGCACTCGAGCGCGCGAGCGGCTTCTTTCCGCTCTTCTTGCCCTTCTTCTTCTTCTTGCCACCGCTGGTCGCCGTGACGGTCAGGCGGCTCGCCGCGCACCCCTCGAGGACCTCCCTGCCGCTCGTGTTGAGGGTGAGCGCCACCTTCCTGCCCCCCTTGGGAATCTTCACTTGCTTGACGTCGGTCAGAGCCGGCCCCCCCTGGAACGACGTCACCGAGAGCTTGGCCTTGCGAGGCTTCGACGACTGAGCGACGACCTTGACGCTCCCCGAGGCGAGCAGGGCGCCGTCGCTCTGGGCGCCCTTGAACTTGATGGAGACCGCCTTGCCCTTCTTCTTGGCGATCGACGGCGCGGCGGGCATGATCACGAGCGCGGCCAGCAGGCAGAGTCCAAGAGCGAGCCCAATGAGCCCGCGACGGCCGGTCCCTCGACCCTCGAGCAATCCCTCTCCTCTCTCCATTCCCTCAGGACCTCCCCGGTCCTGCCGGGAACGCTATCACCGGTGACCGGGTCGGTGGCGCCGCGATAGCTTCTTGGCGATGAGCGAGACGAAAGGGGTGGCGCTGGTGACCGGAGCCAGCAGCGGCATCGGCGAGGCGACGGTGCGCGCGCTGGCAGCGGCCGGATTCGAGGTCGTCGCCGCTGCCAGGAGGCTCGAGCGCTGCGAGAAGGTGGCGCACGACGTCGGGGGTCGGGCGCTGCGGCTCGACGTCGCCGATCCCGACTCGGTCGCCCAGCTGGCCGAGGCGCTCCCCGAGGTTTCGGTGCTGGTCAACAATGCGGGCGGCGCGCTGGGCCTCGAGCCCGTCGCCGAGGCCGACGAGGAGAACTGGCGCCAGATGTACGAGACCAACGTGTTGGGCGTGATGCGGGTGACCAAGGCCCTCCTCCCCGCCCTCGAGCGCAGCGGCGACGGCCATGTTGTCGTGATCGGCTCGGTCGCGGGCGTCGAGGTCTATCCGGGCGGCGCCGGTTACACCGCCGCCAAGCACGCCGCCAACGCCGTGGCCCGCACCCTTCGCCTCGAGCTGCTCGGCAAGCCGATCCGCGTGAGTGAGGTGGCTCCCGGAATGGTCGAAACCGAGTTCTCACTCACCCGCTTCGGAGGTGACGAGGCCAAGGCGTCCAAGGTCTACGAGGGCACCACGCCGCTGAGCGCCGAGGACGTCGCGGACGCGATCGCCTACGTCGTCACGCGCCCATCCCACGTGGACGTCGACTACCTATCGATCAAGCCGACGACCCAGGCCACCGCTCGCGACGTCCATCGCGGCTAGTCGCGCGACGCCGCCTCGGCCTCGTCCGACTGCCGCAGCAGGGCGCCGGTCGTCTGCTCGAGGACGCGCCGCCAGACCGACATTCCCCTCTCCTCCTCCTCGACGGTCTCGATCACGCGCTGCACGCGGCGAGCCGAGATCTCGATGCCGTGGCGTGCCGCGACCTCCTTGTAGCGCTGGTAGTCGCGCGCCAGACTTACCGTGACCGACTCGAAGCCGTGCTTTGCGATCTGCAATCGGGCCGAGTAGTCGAGGATCGAGGTCCCGAACATCAGCTCGTCGTTGAACTCGGGCTCAATCAGGATGATGTCGACGTCCGGGAAGCGCTCGTTCCAGGACTGGACCGCTAGGTGAAGCCGCGCATGAGCCATCAGCCGGAAGGCCTGATTGCCGATCGCGGGCATGCCCATGTCGGAGACGCGGCGAACGCGGGAACCGAAGACGGTCGGGATCTGGGTCTCGAAGTCGTTCACGTACGGAACCAGTGGGTTGACCACGACGATGAATTTGGCACCGGCCTCCACCGCGACGTCTACGTTGGTGGTCGAGACGATCCCTCCGTCAACCAGCTGCCTGCCGCGGAGCTCATAGGGCTCGTAGACGATCGGCAGGGCGCCCGAGGCCGCCACGGCGCGCGAGATCGGCACGTTGTCCCACTCCCCCTCGCCGAAGACGATCCGCTCGCAGGTGTCGAGGTCGGTGGCCGTGATTAGAAGTTCGGCGTCGAGCTCGCGGAAGTCGTTGGTCCGGTCGGGGTCGGAGAGCACGTTGCGCATGTACTGCTCGATTCCGCGGTTGTGGTAGACCCCCGTGGGAAGGCCCTCGGCGAGCCCCATCACCACGTCGACCATTGAGATTTCGCCGATGTTCCCCGCCAGCCGGCGGACGGTGGCGGCGACCCTCAGCGGCAGCGCGGCGAGGCGGTTCGCAAACCCTCGGTAGTTCGGCCGCAGCAGCGTCCGCAGCGACGCGTTCTCGATCGGCGAGGGCAGCGCCTTGTCGAGGACGCGGAACATCTCCTCGGGCGTGACGCCGTTGGCGACCATGCTTGCCACGAAGGCGCCAGCGCTCGTCCCGACGTAGATGTCGAAATCGTTGACGGTGCGGTTGACCGCGAGCAGGTCGAAGGCGCGCAGGGCCCCCATCTCGTAGACGCCGCCGGTGAACCCACCGCCGCCGAGCACCAAGGCAGTCTTGTCGCCCCGACCGCGGCGCTTCCTCCCTCTGGAACTGCTGCTGCGCTTGCCGTCGGGGCCGTCGAGCTGGACGACTTTCCCCATTGGAAAGAGGAGTATGGCACCGGCTCAGGCTGGTCGGCCAGCTAGACACCGCTACCTTGTCCCGCCTGGGCTGTTTCATGGGGTTCATGCTCAGGCTCAGAGGGGTGATTGCGGTTGCGCTGCTCGCGGTGGCGCTCGCCGTGCCGGCCGCCCAGGCACGGCAGCTGGGGCCCGACAAGGCCTTCAGGACGCCGATCGCGCACGGTGCGGCGGCAGCCCATACCTCCGTCTCGCGCTCCAAGCTCGCGGCCGGCCTGGCCAAGCTCTTTCGCCGAGTCGGCAAGAGCAGCGCGTTCGTGTTCGACCCGAGCAGCCACCAGGTGCTCTTCGCGCGCAAGGGCGGGCGCATGCGGATCCTCGCCTCGAACTCGAAGCTCTTCACCACCTCCACCGCCCTCTCCCGCTTTGGTCCCACGGGCAGGCTGCACACCACCGCCTGGTCAAGTGACCCGATCAGCGACGGGGTCAGCCAGGGCCTCTACCTGCGGGGCGGCGGGGATCCGACGCTGAGCACCACGGGCCTGACCAGGCTCGCCGACCGAGTCCGCGCGGCCGGTGTGTCCACGGTTCAGGGCCCGCTCCGCTATGACGCCACATACCTCGACAGCCAAGGCGGGATTCCCGAGCACGGGATCACCTTCGAGAGCGTCGGCCACCTCTCCGGCCTGCAGATCGACAGCGGCTCACCCAGCGACCCGGCGAAGACCGCCGCCCAGCGTTTCGAGGACGCGCTCCGCAAGGACGGGGTCTCAATCGGAAACAGCGTCACCCCGGGGACCGTCTCCCCGAGTGCCCTTCAGGTCGCCGACTTCGACTCCCCGACGATGGCCGAGATCGTCCAGGACACGCTCGTTCCCTCGAACAACTACCTCGCCGAGATGCTGCTCAAGGACGTCGGCTCCCAGTTCGGCGGGAACGGGTCCACCGCCGGCGGCATCTCCGTCGTCAGGCAGTTCGCCGCCGAGCAGGGCGCGAAGTTCGTGGGCGAGAACGGCTCGGGGCTGACCAGGCGCAACAAGGCATCGCCCGCGTCGATCGTGAAGCTGCTCGACTCGATGCTCGAGGTCGACACGAATGGCTCACCGGAGGACCAGGCCGCTCAGGAGAAGCTCCGCGACGCCTGGGTCGATTCCCTCGCGGTGGCCGGGCGCAGCGGCACGGTCGCCGACCGGATGAGGGGGACGGCCGCGGCAGGCAACTGCCACCTGAAGACCGGCACGCTCACCCGGGTCAGCGCCCTCTCGGGCTACTGCTTCCGGGGCGGCAATGACGCCGATCACGCGGTGATCTTCTCCCTGCTGATGAACAACGTGGACGTGAATCGCGCCCACGTCGTCCAGGACCGCATGGCGGCCCTGATCGCGCGCTTCTCCCACTGAGCCCGTTACAGGACGAACGGGATGATCGAGCTGACGCGCGCCTTGTATTCGGCGTAGGCGTCCGGGAAGTGGGCGCTCATCAGTCGCTCCTCATCCCGCGCCTTCCACCAGAGCCCGCTGCAAAGTGCCGCCAGGAGGACGAAGCCGAAGGCTCGCCCGTAGTTCAGCGCCGTGCCCAGCGCCATGACGATGAGGCCTGTGTAGATCGGATGCCGAGACAACGCGTAGGGTCCGGACTCAATGAGCTCATGGCCCTCCTTGAAGGTCACCTCGCCGCTCCAATTCCGGCCGAGCACGATCCGCGCCCAGACAGAGAACGCGAATCCCGCCACCACGATGAGGTCGGTCGCGATTCCGAGCACCAGGGGAGTGCTCCAGAGCTGAGAATGCGACGAGACGTGAGTAGACCGCTCAATGGCAAGGGCCCCCAGGATCAGGGCGCCGGCCACCAGGCGGTACCCGACGATCCCTCCCCGCTCGACCGTTCGCTTCGTTGCAAATGCCATCCCCACCCAGATGATCAGCCAGACGATCCAGCAGGCCTGGATGAACAGCCAGGTCGCGTGGGTCATCTCGTGCAGGCTCGGGCTTAGACGCGGCCGCGCGGAGGCGCGCTCCGCTTCTTGACTGCCCCATCCTGACCGACGAGCTTCTGTAGACCCTTCTCGTCGATCACTTCGATACCGACCTCCTCCGCCTTGGCGAGCTTCGTGCCCGGACTGTCACCGGCGATCACGTAGTCGGTCTTCTTCGAGACCGAGTTGACGACCTTGCCGCCGGCGAGGCGGATCAGGCGGGTTGCCTGCTCGCGGCTCAGGTTGGGCAGGGTCCCGGTCAGCACCAGGGTCCTGCCGTCCAGCGGGCCGCCCTGCTTGCGGCGTTCGGACGGGTCGAGCTCCATCCGAAGGCCGGCCTTGCGCAGCCGCTCGATCAGCTTCCTCGTCCGCTCCTCGGAGAGCTCCTCGTAGATCTGCTCGGCCAGAACGGGCCCGATCCCCTCCGCCTGGACGATCTCCTCCGGATCGGCCTTCAACAGCGCGTCCATGGTGCCGAAGTGCTCGGCAAGCGACTCGGCGTTGACGAAGCCGATCCCCGGGATGCCGAGCGCGTACAGGACCCGCGAAAAGGGCATCTTCTTCGCGTTCTCGATCTCCTCGACCAGGTTCTCGGCGGAGATCTCGCCGAACCCCTCGAGCTCGGCGATCCGGTCGGCGGTCAGGTCGAAGATGTCCGCCGCGTCGGAGATCAGGCCCTCCTGGAGGAAGCGATACGCGTTCTTCTCGCCGAGCCCCTCGATCTCCAGGGCACCGCGGAAATGCTTGATGTGCTGGAACTGCTGGCCGGGGCAGCCAGTGCGGTTGGGGCAGATCGTGAAGACGCCGTCGCCGGGCTTGACTGTCGTCGTGCCGCAGAGCGGGCACTTCTTTGGCGGTTTCGGCTTTCGCGTCCCCTTCCTGCGTCGCTGGATGATCGGTGAGACCACCTGTGGGATCACGTCGCCGGCGCGCATGACCACCACCTCGTCGCCCTCGCGGACGTCCTTGCGCTCCAGGTCCTCCTCGTTGTGGAGAGTCGCGGTGCTCACCGTGACGCCGCTGACGTGCACCGGCTCGAGCATCGCGAAGGGCAGCAGATGCCCCGTGCGCCCGACGTTCCAGACGATCTTGTTGAGCTTCGTCGTCGCGGTCGTCGGCGGAAACTTCCAGGCGACCGCCCACCGGGGCTCGCGTCCAGCCACGCCCAGCTCTCGCTGCAGTCCGCGGTCATCCACCTTGATGACCACTCCGTCGATCTCGAAGTCGAGGGCATCGCGGCGGTTCTCCCACCACCGGCAGCGCTCGGCCACCTCGTCGACACCGTGCAGGATCGAGATGTCCTGGTTCACCTTGAAGCCGCGCTCGCGCAGCCACTCGAGCGACTCGGAGTGACTCTTGGGCTCCCAACCCTCCAGTGCTGCCACGCCGTAGCACCAGATCGAGAGCGGGCGCGTGGCCGTGATCGAGGAGTCGAGCTGCCGCAGCGAGCCCGCCGCCGCATTGCGCGGGTTGGCGAAGGTCGCCTCCCCGTCCTGGGCGCGCTGCTCGTTCACCTTGGTGAAGCCCGCGATCGGCAGGTAGATCTCCCCCCGCACCTCGACCAGCTCCGGCGGGTCCTCGATCTTCAGCGGGATCGCCTTGATCGTCTTCAGGTTCTGTGTGACGTCCTCGCCGATCCGGCCGTCGCCGCGAGTCGCTCCACGCGTGAAGACCCCGTTCTCGTAGGTGAGCGAGATCGCCAGGCCGTCGACCTTCGGCTCGGTGACGTATCGGATCTCCCGCCCGGAGATGTCGAGCCGCTCGAGCTGTCGCTCCACCCGCTTGGCCCAGGCGCGCAGCTCGTCCTCGTTGCGCGCGTTGGCGAGGGAGAGCATCGGCTCGTGGTGGGTGACCTGCTTGAACCGCGCCAGCGGCTTCCCGCCGACCCGCTGCGTCGGCGAGTCGGGGGTGAGGAGCTCGGGATTGGCCTCCTCGATCTCCCGCAGCTCGCGGAGCAGGTCGTCGTAGTCGGTATCCGAGATGGTCGGGTCGTCGAGCACGTAGTAGCTGTGATCGTGCTTCTCAATCTCCCGGCGCAGCTCTCTCGCCCGGCTTGCGGCGCCGCCCTTCGGGCGGCTTGCACGCTTCTTTGCCCCCTTCGCCGGACTCACCGCTGGGTGGGAGCCTCGCGGTCGACCGCATCCTGGGCCCTGGAGAGCATTCCCGCGAAGTCCCACTCCTTGAGGCGGTCCAGGCTCGGGCGGTCGGTGAGGTCGAAGTGGACCGGGGTCACGGAGACGCGGTCCCGAGCGATCGCGGAGAGATCGGACCCCTTCTCGTCCTCGAAGGACGGCTCGAAGCCGTAGATCCGGTACCTGAGGCGGCCGCTCTCCGGATCCTCGTCGACCAGCTGCATCTCGTCGTTGTAGAGCCGCTTGCCCAGATGCGTCACCTCGACTCCGCTGGGCTCGCCCGGAGGGAAGTTGACGTTGATCAGGGTGTCGGCGGGGAGCGGGTCCTCCGCGGTCCGGCGCACGAGCTCTGCGGAGAAGGCGGCCGACGCCGAGAAGTCATAGTCCCGCCGCGCGTAGTAGTCGAGGCCCCCGGGCGCCGACTGCTGGGACAGCGCGATCGCCGGGATGCCCAGCACGATCCCCTCGAGAGCGGCCGCGACCGTGCCCGAGTAGGTGATGTCGTCGCCCAGATTGGAGCCGTGGTTGATTCCCGAGACGATCAGCTCGGGCCGCTCGCCAACCAGGCCAAGCTCGGCGAAGCGAACACAGTCGACGGGGGTTCCATCGGTCGCGTAGCCGCTGGAGCCGTCATCGAACGGGATCTCCTCCACCCAGAGCGGCGAGCGGGTGGTGATGCTGCGTGCGGTCGCGCTCCGATTCGAGTCGGGAGCGATCACGTGAACCTCGAGCTCCGGGATCTTGCACAGCTCGGTGCGGAGGGCGTTCAGCCCAGCCGCCTGGATCCCGTCGTCGTTGGTGATCAGGACTCGCATCACCACCGATTCTAAGGTCGGGAGAACTGCGGCTATGCCCCAGAGGTGGCAGGCCTGCGCTTCGGCGGCCGCGAGCGCCAGGCGCGCAGCTTCTCGCGCAGGTAGGCCCAGGCGAGAGCACACCGGGTGATTGCGAAGGTGCCCAAGACGCTGCTTACTACGTCCGTTCGCCGAAGTTGGATCAGTAGCTGACGTTTGCCAGGTGCAGGCCGTGAGCCCGGGCCGTGTCGCCGGCGCGCTCGCGCGGCGCTCCCTCCAGCAGGGACTGGAAGTCGTCGATGGTTCGCCTCCCACCCGCGACCTCGAGCATCGTCCCCACCAGCACTCGGACCATGTTCCGCATGAAGGCATCGGCCTCGATCCAGAGCTCGAGCACCCTGCCCTCGCCCAGGACCGCGGGCTTCTCGTGCCAATCCGCCCGGAAGATGTCGCGCTCGAAGCGGACGTGCTCGGTCTGCGTGGGAGTGAAGGCGGTGAAGTCGTGGGTGCCGCGCAGCGCGTCCGCGCAGCTCGCAAGCGCGGCACGGTCAATCCGGTGCGGCCAGAAGAGTGAAACACCCGCCTCGAACGGGTTGGGCGTCCGGTCCGAGAGCACGCGGTAGCAGTAGGTCCGTGACCTGGCGTCCCGGCGCGCATCGAAGCCCCCGGCGGCCGGCCCCGCGCTGAGCACGGCGAGGTCCGGACCCGTCTGGGAGTTGAGCGCCCGGCCCAGCTCCTCGGGCGGCTCTCCGTCCAGGTCGAAGCTCGCCACCTGCCCCCAGGCGTGCACGCCCGCATCCGTCCTGCCCGCAACGGTCAGCGGCACCGGCCTGCCGACCAACCGCTCCAGGGCGTCCTCCAGCTCGCCCTGGACGGTCCGCATGCCCGGCTGCGTCGCCCAGCCTGCAAACTGGGCGCCCTGATAGGCCAAATTCATGCGCACGGTCGCCATAAGTGCGCGACACTACCCAGCGATGGCCCTGCCCGGCTCGGACGAACCAGCCTCGATCTCGAACGAAGAGGCACGCCAGGAGCTCTTCGGGCACGGCCCGAGCAAGGTCGGCATGGAGGTCTACGAGGTGATCGCGATCGTGCTCGGCATCATCGGCGGCGCGATTGCCGTCGACTCGATCGACAACTGGTCTCAGTGGGTGGTGCTCGCGGCGATCGTCGTGACGGTGATCGGCTTCATGATCGCCGTCAACCCGCACCGGCGGGACGGATGATCGCTGTGACGAGGTTCACGGTGCGGGTCGGGCCCGGAGCGTAGGGTTCGGCTGAACAGCGGAGGAGGAGAGAATGGCGAACACGGACATCACGCAGCGCTCCCAGTACGAAAGGAGCGATCTGCTCGCCGGCGGAGAGGGGATCCGCCGGGGCTCGGAGAAGGGCTCCGCGATCTACAGCGTGATCGCGCTGATCGTCGGGATCGCGCTCTGCGTCGTGGCGCTCTCGACCATCGAGAACTGGGCGCAGTGGGTCGTGCTCGGCGTGATCGTGGCCTTCACTTTCGCGCTGATGTTCGCGCTGGGCCCGAACCGGCGCGGATCAGGCTCGAGCTTCAAGACCGGGCGCTAACCGGCTTCGCCATCAGGATGCGCGGCCACGAAGCGGCCGCTAGACCAGCTCGAGGAACACCATCTCGGCCGAGTCCGACCGCCTCGGGCCTAGCTTGACGATCCGCGTGTAGCCGCCAGGCCGCTGCGCGTAGCGCGGCGCCAGCTCCTCGAACAGCTTGTGCACGGCGAACTTGTCGTTGTGCAGCTCCGAGAGCGCCTGCCGGCGGGCGTGCAGACCGCCCTTCTTGGCGAGCGTGATCAGCTTCTCGAACTCCGGCTTGAGCGCCTTCGCCTTCGGCTGAGTGGTCCGGATCCGCTCATGCTCGATCAGCTGCTTCGACATCGTGCGAAGCATCGAGTTGCGGTGAGCCGCGTCCCGGCTCAGCTTTGATCTCTTGCGCTGGTGCCTCACTTATCCGCTCCGGCGAGGAACTCTAGTTGCCCTAGTCGGCCCGCAGCGAGAGGCCGCGTGCGCGCAGGGTCTCCTGGACCTCTTCGATCGACTTGCGACCGAAGTTCGGGATCGCGTTGAGCTCCGACTCCGACTTCCGCACGAGCTCGCCGACGGTCTGGATGCCGGCGCGCTTCAGGCAGTTGTAGGAGCGAACGCCCAGCTCGAGCTCCTCGATCAGGATCTCGTCGAGCCCGTCGGCGCCCGGGACGGCCGCGGCGTCGCCGCCGCCTCCGCCGCCATCGACCGCAGCGATCGCGCCCTCGCCCCGCAGCTCATCGACGCGGTCGGCGGTGGTGAAGATCGCCAGGCTCTTGATCAGGATCTCGGCCGCCTCACGCAGCGCGGCGCCCGGCTCGATGGACCCGTCAGTCTCGACCTCGAGGCTGAGCTTGTCGAAGTCGGTCCGCTGTCCAACTCGGGCGGAGTCGACCGAATAGGCCGCACGGCGGATCGGCGAGAAGATCGCGTCGATCGGGATCACGCCGATCGGCTTGTCGTCCGACTTGTTCTCGTCGGCCGGCGAGTAGCCGCGACCGCGACCGATCGTCAGGTACATCTCGAGCTTGGTCTTCTTCTCGAGAGTCGCGATCGGCGCCTCGGGGTTGAGGATCTCGACACCTGCGGGCAGGTCGATGTCCTTGGCCTTGACCTCGCCCGGGCCGGTGGCGACCAGCGGAGTCTCGACCTCATCGGCGTCGGTGTGCATGCGCACGACGACGTCCTTCAGGTTGAGGACCAGGTCGGTGACGTCTTCCTTCAGACCCGGGATGGTCGAGAACTCGTGAGCCACGCCCTCGATGCGGACGCTCGTGATCGCGGCTCCGCCGAGGGAGGAGAGCAGCACGCGGCGGAGGCTGTTGCCGAACGTGTAGCCGAAGCCCTTGTCGAGCGGCTCGATGGTGAAGGTGCCCTTGTTGTCCTCGGCATCCTCACCCGCGATCTTCGGGATTTGGAAATCTGGCAGGGTGATCATGGCTTCCATCAGGTATCTACTTCCTTCTCTGGGGGGTTACTTCGAGTACAGCTCGACGATGAGCTGTTCCTCGACCGGCGCTGAAATCTCGCTCCTCTCAGGGAGCCTCAGCACCTTGGCATTGAGTGAGTCGTAGTCGGCCTGCAGCCAGGCCGGCACTCCCGAGGTGAGCTCGGTGGCATTCCGCACCACGTCGGACGCGGCGCTGGTCGACTTGATCGTGATCACGTCGTCCGGCTTCACCTGGTAGGAGGGGATGTCGACACGGCGGCCGTTCACGGTCCAGTGGCCATGGCCGACCAGCTGGCGGGCCTGGCGGCGCGAGGCAGCGAAGCCGAGGCGCACCAGGACGTTGTCCAGCCGGCACTCCAGCAGCCGCAGCAGGTTCTCGCCCGTGACGCCCTCCTGCCGGCTCGCCCTGTCGTAATAAGTCGCGAACTGCTTCTCGAGCACCTGGTAGTAGCGCTTCGCCTTCTGCTTCTCGCGGAGCTGCGCCCGGTACTCGGACTGCCGCATGCGGCCTCGGCCGTGCTCGCCCGGCGGATACGAGCGGCGCTCGACACCGCACTTGTCGGTGAAGCAGCGGGAGCCCTTGAGGAACAGCTTCTGCCCCTCGCGGCGGCACTGCTTGCACTGTGCTCCGGTGTCACGAGCCATCAGACGCGCCTCCGCTTGCGGGGGCGGCAGCCGTTGTGGGCCTGCGGCGTCACGTCCTTCACCGTCGTCACGTCGAGGCCGGCGGCCTGCAGGGACCGAATGGCGGTCTCTCGGCCGGAGCCTGCACCCTTCGCGAACACCTCGACCTTCTCGAGGCCGTGCTCCATCCCCTTCTTGGCGGCCGCGTCGGCGGTCACCTGGGCGGCGAACGGAGTCGACTTGCGGGAGCCCTTGAACCCGGCCGAGCCGGCGGACTCCCAGGCGATCACGTTGCCCTCGGGGTCGGTGAGGGTGACGATCGTGTTGTTGAACGAAGTCTTGATGTGGGCCTGGCCGTAGGTGACGTTCTTCCGGACCTTGCGGCGCGCGCGACCCTTCTTCGGAGCTGCCATCTAGCGCGTTCCTCCCCGGCTCACTTGGGCTGCGGGGCCTTCTTGCGGCCCGCAACGCTCATCCGGCGCGGGCCCTTGCGGCCGCGCGCGTTGGTCTTGGTGCGCTGCCCCCGAACCGGAAGCCCGCGACGATGGCGCAGTCCCCGGTAGGAGCCGATCTCCTGCAGGCGCTTGACGTTCTGGGAGCGCTCCCGGCGCAGATCACCCTCGACCTCGTGGTTCTCGACCGCGTCTCGAAGCTTGATGATCTCGTCCTCGGTCAGGTCCTTGACCGGAGTGTTGGGGTCGACACCGGTGTCCTTGAGGATCTCGTTGGCCGTGGAGCGGCCGATTCCGAAGACATAGGTGAGGCCGATCTCCGCTCGCTTGTTGAGAGGGAGGTTGACTCCCGCGATGCGCGCCATCTAGCCCTGCCTCTGCTTGTGGCGAGGGTTGGGACAGATCACGAGAACGGCTCCGCCACGGCGGATCACCTTGCACTTCTCACACATCGGCTTGACAGACGCTCGTACCTTCATTCCCCTTCTTTCACGGGGTCGTATCTTGCTGGGAGTAGGCCCGCCGGCCCCAGGAGTCGGGCCTACAGGCGTGAAAAACGCCGGCCACGCTAGGCGTGAACCGACTCGGAAAAGGATAGCAGCGTCCATGCGTGAGCCGTGCCTACGGGCGGCTAGCCGATCGTCCCGGCCCCTCGCGGATAAGGTACGCCACAGGGAGCATTTTTCTGGGGAAAACATGAGGAGAAGGAGCAGCTATGAGCTTGCCGGCTGAGCAGGTCAACGAGCAGGCGGTCAGCGTCGCCACCGAGGTGCTGAACGACTCGGTCGTCGCGGCGTGTCATTTCGAGCAGGTCACGCAGGACCAGCAGCTGAAGGCAGCGGGTATCGGGGGCGCCACCCGTGGAATGGCCAAGTTCGGCACGAAGCTCGGCGAAGGGATGATGCCCAGCGTCGGAGGAATGGCCAAGGGTCTTCGCGGCGCTGGATTGCCCGACAACTTCATTCTCGCCGTGACCTCGAACCAGATCCACGCCCTCGAGGAGAAGGACAAGAAGGGCAATCTCCGCGCGGGCAAGGTTCTGAAGTCGTGGAACCGCGATGAGGTCAGTGCGAGCATGAACGCCGCGCAGGTGATGGGCGCCGTCTCGGGAACTCCCGAGGACCGCGAGGTCATCACCCTCTACCTCCCTTTGGATGGGTCCAAGAACAAGTACCTCGCCGCCGCCGCCCAGATGCAGGCGCAGGCGGGAGCGTCAGGGCAGCCGACGCGGTTCCAAATCGCCAAGGACGAGGCGAGCCAGGCGGTTGCGAAAGAGCTCATCGGCGACGCGCCGGCGACGCCGAATGTCCAGATCGGCGGCGTGCCGATCCAGCAGATGGGTCAGATGCCGGGTCAGCCGGCCGCGGGCGGCGGCGACTCGACGGCGCAGCTCGAGAAGCTCGCCCAGCTGCATGCGAGCGGCGCCCTCACCGATGAGGAGTTCGCGGCCCAGAAGGCGAAGATCATCGGGGCCTAGCCCGGAATAGACATTCCGGACCCCGCCGGTAATATGGCGGAACGTTGGTTCCGCCAGCTGTAGCGACGCCCTCCAAGACCCCAGCGCCGTGGGGAGATCTGGGTGCGGACGAGAAGCGCCAGCGGGTGCTCGACGTCGCCAAGGACGTCTTCACCGAGCAGGGGCTGGAGGCGACGATGCCCCGGGTGGCCGCGGCTGCCGGAATCGGGGTCGGGAGCCTCTACCGCTGCTATGGATCCAAGGAGGATCTCGTAGCGGCGCTCGTGATCCGGCAGCTTGGTCTCCTGCAGGCAGAGGTCTCGGCCGCCGCCGAGCAGGAGGATGCCTGGAGCGCGATTGAGCACAGCGTCCGCCGGATCGCCGACCGGCAGGCCACCAACAAGCTGCTCAGCGGAGCTCTCGGCCTGATTTCGGACAGGCGCGACGTGGGCGTGGCGCTCGGTGAGTTGAGCCTCGCCTGGCAGCAGCTGATCGATCGGGCTCGGGAGGAGGGAACGGTCCGCAGCGATGCGACCGTCACGGACCTGCGGTTTGTCTTCGCTGCGGCGCGGGCCGCCGACGAGGTCGAGGCAGGGGGGCGGGACAGGGTTCTCACCCTGATGTTGGAGGCGCTGAGGCGTTGACCACGCGGGCGGCCGGCCGCATCGATCCCGCTGACGCACGGCGCTGCCACAGGCCGCTGCTCGCCTATGACGGCTCGCCGGGAGCCGACCTTGCCCTGGATTTCGCAATCGAGCTCGCCTCGGCCGCCCACGGCCGATTGACCGTCCTGACCGCCACACCCCAGATTCCATTCCTGGCCTACTCGGGCGCAGCGCCCGAGGCGGTCGACGAGGTGCGGCGGACCCAAATGCGAGATGCCGAGGGGGAGTCGGTGCTCCGGGAGGCCGCCACCGGGAAGCACGATCTCCTCATTCTGGGCTCGCGGGGCCGCGGCGTCATCCGCTCGGCACTGCTGGGCAGCCTCGGACGCGACATGCTCAGGCTGAGTCCGCTCCCGGTGTTGATCGTGGGACCGAGCGCCGAGCCCAGCAGGAAGCCGGAAGCCGTGGTCGCGAACCCGGTGTCTCCGATGACACCGAGGAGCGCCTGATGGAAGCGAAGCGCAGCAGCCCGGGCCTGACCCTCGCCGTGCTCTCAATCGGCGGGCTGTCATTCGCGCTGCTGCAGTCGATGGTGGCGCCGGCCCTGCCCGACATCCAGCACACCCTGAATACGAGCGAGAGCACCGTCGCCTGGATCCTCACGGCCTACCTGCTGAGCGCGTCGGTCGCGACACCGATCATCGGGCGGCTGGGCGACATCCACGGCAAGGAGAAGAGCCTGCTCGTCGTCCTCGTCGTCCTCGCGTTCGGCACGCTGATCTCGGCCCTGGCGACCTCGATCGGTGTGATGATCATCGGCCGCGTGATCCAGGGAGCCGGTGGCGGAATCTTCCCCCTCGCGTTCGGGATCATTCGCGATGAGTTCCCGCCGCGGCGGGTGGCGGGCGGCATCGGCCTGATGTCCGCGATTCTGGGCGTCGGCGGCGGCCTCGGAATCGTGCTCGCGGGACCGATCGTGACGAACCTCTCCTACCACTGGCTCTTCTGGGTCCCGCTCGTCACGGTGGTGTTCTCCGCGGTGCTGACCTGGGCCTTCGTTCCCGAATCGCCGATCAAGGCTCCGAGCAGAATCAACTGGGGCGCCGCGGCGCTCCTCTCCTCCGGGCTCGCCGCGCTGCTCCTGGCGGTGAGCGAAACGTCAACCTGGGGCTGGGGATCTCCCAAGACGATCGGCCTGATCGCGGCCGGCATCGTCCTCCTGGTGGCCTGGGTCCGCGTCGAGCTGGTTGCTCGAGACCCCCTGGTCGACATGTCGGTGATGCGCTCGCGCCCCGTCTGGACGACGGATCTCGTCGCATTTCTCCTGGGAGCGGGCATGTACTCGTCGTTCATCGTCCTGCCCCAGTTCGTCGAGTCCTCGACCAGCACGGGTTTTGGCTTCGCCGCATCGGTGACCGGCGCAGGGCTCTTCATGGTCCCGCTGACGATCGCCATGATGGTCATCGGGCCGTTGGCGGGGCCACTGCAGGGCCGGTACGGCTCCCGCCTGCCCCTGATCGTCGGCTGCGCCTTCGCGGCGGCCGCCTTCGCGATGCTCGCCGTCGCGCACAGTCAGCCGTGGGAGGTCTACGTCGCCGCCGCCCTGCTCGGAATCGGCATCGGACTTGCCTTCGCGGCGATGGCCAACCTGATCGTGGAGGCCGTGCCGCCCGATCAGACGGGCGTGGCGACGGGCGTGAATACGATCACCCGCACCATCGGCGGTGCGTTCGGCGGACAGATCGTGGCCACGATCATCGCCGGGGGCGGAAGCCCCACGGAGCAGTCGTTCGTCGTCGCGTTCAGCGTGATCGCGGTCTCCCTGGTACTGGCGATCCTGGCCGCGCTTGCGATTCCCCGCGCGAGAGGGAGCTACGCCGAGGGCGTCGAGCCCGCGAACCTCGTCGGGGCGGAGTCCGGCTAGACGGCTTCGCCATCAGCTCGCGGCCTGGTGGGCGCTATTCCAAATGCCAGGGGGTGAGGACGCGCGGGCCGTCCTCTGTGACCGCGACCGTGAACTCGAAGTGAGCCGCGAGCGAGTCGTCCGCCGAATAGACGGCCCAGCCGTCCGAGCCCATGCGGACGTCGGCGCCGCCGGCGTTGACCATCGGCTCGATCGCGAACACCATGCCGATCTCGAGCTCCGGCCCCTTGCCGGGATCCCCGAAGTTCGGGATCTGCGGATCCTCGTGCATTTCGCGGCCGACACCATGGCCGACGAGGGTGCGGATGATCGACAGCCCGTCGCGCTCCACCCGCTGCTGGACGGCGTGCGAGATGTCGCTGAGATGGTTGCCCTGCACCGCCTCGGCGATGCCCTCGAAGAGGGCGTCCTTGGTGGCCGTGAGCAGCGGCTCGGCACCCTCCGGCTTCTCCCCCACCGCGACCGTGATCGCCGCATCCGCGACCCAGCCCTCGTAGGTCACGCCGACGTCGATCGAGAGGATGTCGCCGCGGCGCAGCTCGTATGGACCGGGGATGCCGTGGACGACCATCGAGTTCGGTGACGTGCAGATCGAGCCGGGGAACCCCCGGTAGCCCTTGAACGAGGGGACCGCGCCCTGGGAGAGGATGAACTTCTCTGCCGCCTCGTCGAGCTCCTTGGTGGTGACGCCGGGGCGGGCCTTGGAGCGCAGCATGCGCAGGCAGCGGGCCTGAATCCTGCCGGCTTCGGCCATCGCGTCGATCTGCTCAGAGGTCTTGCGGATGATCATGCCGCGGAACATGCCAGTCTCACATCCCCTCCTCTTCCTCGCGACGTAGCGTCGCGAGGATCCCGTGGATGCTCTCTTCGACCTGGTCGGGCGACTGCGCGCCGTCGACCTTGCTGAGGATGCCATGGTCCTCGTAGTAGGAGATCAGTGGCTCGGTCTTCTCTCGATACTGGCCGAGACGGTTCTTGATCACCTCCGGCTTGTCGTCGTCCCGGACGACCAGCTTGGCGCCGTCGATGTCGCAGACGCCCTCCTCCTTCGGCGGGTCAAAGTCGAGGTGGTAGATGTGACTCGGGTTCTCCTCGCAGGTCCGGCGCCCGCCAAGCCGCCGCACCACCTCGTCCTCCGGGGTGTCGATCAGGATCACCGCCGTGAGGCTGCGCCCGAGCTCCTTCATCTTCGAGCTGAGGGCCTCGGCCTGCGGAACCGTACGGGGGAAGCCATCGAGGATGAAGCCGTCGGCCGCCTCCTCTCCCTGGAGGCGCTCCGCGATCACGCCGATGATGACCTCGTCCGGCACCAGGTCGCCCCGGTCCATGAACTCCTTGGCCCGTTTTCCGACCTCGGTGCCCTCCTTCACCGCGGCGCGCAGGATGTCACCCGTCGCGTAGTACGGGAGCCGGAAATCCTCCTGCAGGCGCTCGCCCTGCGTTCCCTTACCGGAGCCCGGAGGTCCGAGGAGGATGAGATTGAGCTCTGGCATCGGGGATCTGTTTGTGCCCGCGGCGCGGACGGGCGGTTCGCGGCGCCGGTTCCTACTTCAGGAACCCTTCGTAATTTCTCATCATCAGCTGGGCCTCCAGCTGCTTCACGGTGTCGAGGGCGACGCCCACGACGATCAGGATGGAGGTCCCGCCGAAGAAGAAGTTTGCCGATGTCTGGCTGATCAGGATGGTCGGCAACGCCGCGACCGCGCCCAGGTACAGGGCGCCGGGGAAGGTGAGCCTGGAGAGGATCCGGTCCAGGTATTCGGCGGTAGGTCGTCCGGGCCGCACGCCGGGGATGAACCCCCCGTATTTCTTCAGGTTGTCGGCCTGGTCGACCGGATTGAAGGTGACCGCCGTGTAGAAGTAGGTGAAGATCACGATGAAGAAGACCTCTCCGACCACGTAGTGCCAGCTGTTGGGGCTGAAGAACGCGGCGAAGTCGAGCGCAGCGGGAGTGTTGATGAGCTGACCGATGGTGGGCGGGAACGCCATGATCGAGGCGGCGAAGATCACCGGGATCACTCCGGCCATGTTCACGCGTAACGGCAGGTAGGTCGATCCTCCGGACGTCATCCGGCGCCCGACCACTCGTTTCGCGTACTGCACAGGGATCCGGCGCTGGCCCTCCTGGACGAAGACGATCGCGACGACCACCGCGAGCGCGATGAACGGCATCATCACGACGAAGACCTGATCAGGGTTGTTCCACCATTTCGTGATGCCCTCGGGGATGCGCGAGACGATCGAGGCGAAGATCATCAGTGAGATCCCGTTCCCGATTCCGCGTTGGGTGATCAGCTCCCCCATCCACATCAGGACGGTGCAGCCGGCGGTCAGGGTCACCACGATCAGGAAGACCTTCGGGAAGGTGCGCTCGCCGATCACGTTCTGGCCCCCGACGCTCGACGAGCTGAACAGGAAGACGAAGCCCAGGGACTGGGCGAAGGCCAGGACGACGGTCAGGTAGCGCGTGTACTGCGTGATCTTCTGCTGGCCGACCTCGCCCTCCTTCTGGAGGCGCTCCAGGGAGGGCACGACCACCGTCAGCAGCTGCAGGATGATCGAGGCCGTGATGTAGGGCATGATCCCGAGCGCGAAGAGGGAGAGGCGGGAGAGGCTTCCGCCCGAGAAGAGGTTGAGGAAGCCGAGGATGTTCGAACCCCCGACGTTGTTGACCCCGTCCTTGATCGCCTGCGCGTCGACGCCGGGCGACGGGATGTAGGCACCGAGGCGGTAGAGCGCCAAGATCCCCGCGGTGAAGATCAGCTTCTTGCGGATCTCCTGGACCGTGAAGGCGTTGAGAATCGTCTGGAGCATCTAGATAACTTCGCAGGTCCCGCCTGCCGCCTCGATCTTCTCCTTGGCCTGGGCGCTGAACGCGTGCGCCTTGACCGTCAGCTTCTTCGAGATATCGCCCCGCGCGAGGATCTTGACCGGGTCACGGCGCTTGGCCAGCCCGGCCTCGCGCAGGGACTCGGGCGTCACCTCGTCATTGGCCTTGAAGCGGGCGTCGAGATCGGAGAGGTTGACCGGCTGGGTCCGCGTCCGGAACTTCTCGAACGGCATCGACATCTTCTTGTTCGGGCCGCGCAGCTTCCGCATCCTCATATGGATCGGGTTCTGACCGCCCTCGTAGGCCGTCTTGCGCTTGCTGCCCGAGCGGGCGCCGGCGCCCTTGTGGCCGCGGCCCGAGGTCTTGCCGTGCCCGGTGCCGTGACCGCGCCCAAGCCGCTTGCGCGGCCGACGGGAGCCCGGAGCGGGCTTCAGCGAGTGCAGGCCGACCTGATCCGCCTTCTTCTCGTCAGCCACCGTCGACCTCCACCAGGTGGCTGACGGTGCGGATCATCCCCCGCAGCTGCGGAGTGTCGGCATGCTTCGCCTCCCTGCCGATTCGGCCGAGCCTGAGCGAGCGCAGGGTGTCGCGCTGCACGCCGGAAGCGCCATTGGAAGATCGGACCTGCTTGAGGGCGACGTCGGGCATTAGGAGCTGCTCCTCCGGAGTAGCGGGAGCTTACGGCTTCGCCATCAGAAGAACCGTCCTCGGCGGCGGCGACCGCATCTTCAGGAGCCTCGGTCTCGCCGCCGCCTGCGGGCGGTTCAACCTCCTTGGGCGTCTCAACCTTGGGCGTCTCGTCCTTGGGCGCTTCGTCCTTGGGCGTCTCGTCCTTGGGCGTCTCGTCCTTGGGCGTCTCGTCCTTGGGCGCTCCTCGTCCTTCGCGGCGCCGTTGCCGTTGCCGACGCCGAGCACCTCGCGGATGGAGATGCCGCGCAGCTTCGCCACGTCCTCTGGCCTGCGGAGGCTCACCAGGCCCTCCATGGTGGCCTTGACCAGGTTGATCGGGTTCTGGGTTCCGATGCTCTTGGTGAGCACGTCGCGGACACCGCCGAGCTCGAGCACCGCCCGAACGCCGCCACCGGCGATTACGCCGGTACCGGGGCTCGCCGGGCGCAGGACGACGTGCCCCGCGCCGAAGCGACCGATCACGCGATGGGTGATCGTCTGCCCGTACTTGGGGACGCGAATCAGGTTCTTGCGGGCGTCCTCAACGGCCTTCTGGATCGCCAGCGGGACCTCACGGGCCTTGCCGTAACCGATCCCGACCACGGAATCCTCGTCGCCGACCGCGACCAGGGCGGTGAACGAGAAGCGCCGGCCGCCCTTCACGACCTTGGCGACGCGGTTGATCTCGATCACCCGCTCCTGCAGGTCGAGGCCCTTGGGTGAGACGCTCTCTACAGCCATCGGACGGACGAAGGTAGCGGGTTTGCCTGGGCGGCCATCAGAACTTCAGGCCTCCCTCACGAGCGCCTTCGGCGATCGCCGCAACGCGGCCGTGGAAGCGGTAGCCGCCGCGGTCGAAGACGCAGGTCTCGACTCCAGCGGCCTTGCCGCGCTCGGCGAGCAGCTCCCCGGCGCGCTTGGCCTGCTCCATCGAACCGAGCTTGCGGAGCTCGTCCTCGGTCCAGGAGGCGGAGGCGACCGTGCGGCCGGCATCGTCGTCGATCAGCTGGGCGAAGACCCCGCGGTTCGAGCGGTAGACCGACAGGCGCGGGCGCTCGGCGCTGCCGCGGATTCGCGCGCGGACGCGGCGACGCCGGCGAAGCCTCTGCTGGGGCTTGGTAAGAACGGTCATCAGGCCCTCTTCCCGACCTTGCGGGCGACGTGCTCGCCGGCGTAGCGGACACCCTTGCCCTTGTAAGGCTCGGGCGGGCGAGTCTTGCGGATGCGCGCCGCGGTTTCGCCGACCAGCTGCTTGTCGATCCCGCGAACAACGACCTCCGTCGGCTGCGGGACCTCGAACTCGATTCCCTCGGGCGCGTCGATCGCGACGGGATGCGAGTAGCCAAGCGCCATCTCGAGGCTCTTGCCCTTCAGATTGGCCCGGTAACCGACGCCCTGGATCTCCAGCCGCTTCTCGAATCCGTCGGTGACGCCCTCGACCATGTTCGCGATCAGGCTTCGGGTGAGCCCGTGCAGGGCACGGTGCTCTCCGCGGTCCGTGGGCCGCTCGACGGTAAGGGTGCCGTCGTCGATCGCCACCTTCATGTCGGTGTCGACGTGCTGATTGAGCTCCCCCTTGGGGCCCTTGACGAAGACGGTGCCGGGCTTGACGTCGATCTCGACGCCCTCGGGAATCTCGATTGGCTTTCTTCCGATTCGGCTCATCAGTGGATCACCAGACGTGCGCTACGACCTCTCCGCCGACGCCTCTCTGCCGAGCCTCGTGGCCGGTCATGACGCCGCGCGAGGTGGACATGATCGTGGTTCCCATGCCTCCGAACACCCGAGGAACCTCGTCCTTGGGAACGTAGCGGCGCCGGCCCGGGCGGGAGACGCGGTCCATGCCGCTGATCACCGGATCGCGATTCTGGGTGTAGCGGAGGCGAACCTTGATCACCTCGCCGACGTGTCCCGGCTCGACCTTGAAGTCGGCGATGTAGCCCTGCTCCTTGAGGATGCGGGTCATCTCCCGCTTCAGGCGCGAGGCGGGGATCTCCACGTCCTCGTGGTCGGCGAGGAGCGCGTTGCGGATCCGGTTCAGGTAATCGGTGATCGGGTCGGTCAGCATCTCTACCAGCTCGACTTGGTCATCCCGGGCACGTACCCGTTGTGCGCGGCCTCGCGCAGGCAGATCCGGCAGAGGCCGAACTTACGGTAGTACGCACGCGGCCGGCCACAGCGGCGGCAGCGGTGATATCCGCGGGTCTTGAACTTCGGGTCGCGGCGCTGCCGGACCCTTTGCGATGTCTTCGCCATTACTCCTCTTCCTTGCTTGAAGTCTCTTCCGAGTCCCCGCCTTCGCGGGACTCGGCCTTGGCCTCGCCGCCGCCCTCACCCTCGGCGCCCTCCTCACCCTCTTCGCCCTCTTCGGGCTTCTCGGGCTTGGCGTAGGCATCGGGGTTCTCCTCCTTGAGCTGCTCGAGGGCGGCCGCCTCGGCCTCGGCCCGCTCGCGGGCCTCCTCCTTGCGGCGCTCCTCCTCTTCCTCTTCCTCGACGTCGGCCTGCCCGGGACGACCCTCCTGGGCGAACGGCATCCCGAGGCCATCGAGCAGCGCGAACGCCTCCTCGTCGGTCTTGGCGGTCGTGGTGATGGTCACGTCCAGGCCGCGGACCTCGTCGATCGAGTCGTAGTCGATCTCCGGAAAGATGATCTGCTCGCGGATCCCCATCGAGTAGTTGCCGCGGCCGTCGAAGGAACGGGCATTGAGGCCGCGGAAGTCGCGGATCCGTGGCACGGCGATGGAGTTGAGCCGGTCCAGGAACTCCCACATCCGGGCGCGCCGAAGCGTCACGGCGACGCCGACGGGCATGCCCTCGCGGACCTTGAAGTTGGCGACCGACTTCTTCGCGCGGCGCACGCTCGGCGCCTGCCCCGCGATCGTCGCGAGCTGCTCGGTGGCGGCCTCGAGCATCTGGGTGTTCTGCTTCGCCTCACCCAGACCCATGTTCAGGGTGATCTTGTCCAGTGTGGGCACGGCCATCGGGGTCGAGTAGCCGAAGCGCTCGGTCAGCGCGGGCTTCACCTCGCTCTCGTAGGTCTCACGCAGCCGAGGCGGCGGAGCTGCCTGCTTCTGCTGTTGGGTAGCCGCTTCCACTAGTCCAGATCCCTTCCGGTCCTTGCGGCGACCCGCTTGCGCTTGCCGTCCGCCCGCTCAATCCTGATCCGCGTGCCCTTGTTGTCCTCGGGGTCGAGCAACATCACGTTCGAGACGTGAATCGGGCCCTCGCGCTCGATGATCCCGCCGACCTCGCCGCCCTTCTGCGCGTCCTTGACGGAACGCGGGCGCTGGTGGCGCTTGATCATGTTGAGGCCCTCGATGAAGACGAAGCTCTTCTTCGGGTCGGTGCGGATCACCTTGCCTCGCTTGCCGCGCTCCTTGCCGCCGATCACGATCACGTTGTCGTCCTTGCGCACCCGCATCCTCGACATCAGAGGACCTCCGGGGCGAGGGAGACGATTCGCATGAAGTTTCTGTCGCGCAGCTCGCGCGCGACCGGGCCGAAGATGCGGGTGCCGCGCGGGGCGCCGTTGTCGTCGATCAGCACGGCGGCGTTCTCGTCGAAGGCGATGTAGGTGCCGTCGCCTCGGCCCAGCTGCTTGCGCGTGCGAACCACGACCGCCTGGACGACCTCGCCCTTGCGGACGCCGCCTCGCGGAGTGGCCTGCTTGACGGTCGCGGTGATCGTGTCGCCGATCCGCGCGTAGCGGCGGTCGGACCCGCCCTTGACGCGGATGCAGAGGATCTCCCGGGCACCGGAGTTGTCCGCCACTCTCAGTCTTGATTCCTGCTGAATCACGCTACTTCGCCTTCTCCAGGATCTCGACCAGGCGCCAGCGCTTGGTCCGCGACATCGGCCGCGTCTCGATGACGCGCACGAGGTCGCCCTCGCCAGCCTCGTTCTGGGCGTCGTGGGCGTGCAGGGTGCGAGAGCGGCGCACGATCTTCTCGTACTGCGGATGGCGCCTCGCGCTCTCGATCGCGACGGTGATCGTCTTGTCCGGCTTGCTGGAGACGACCCGGCCCTGCCTGGTCTTGCGGCCCGCGGTCTCGCGATCGGCGGGCGGCGTGCCGGCGCCGGCCTCATGTTTGGTGCGGCTCTTGACGCGGTAGGCCGAGCGGCGGCCGGCAGCCTTCTTGCGGTCCTCACCTCGGGCGGCTGCCCTCTCTTCGGGACTCTGCTGGGGGCGCGCCTCGCCAGGCTGCCGCGACCGCTCGAGGCGCCTGCGCGCCTTCCAGTCGAGGCCTTCAAGCTCATCACCCTCATCGGAGGAAGCGTCCTCCTTGGGCGCCTCCTCCTCAGGGGGAGCCTCCTCCTCGGCAGGGGCCTGCTCAGCCGGAGTCTCCTCCGCCTGGGGCTCCTCGGCCGGAGTCTCCTCGGCCTGGGGTTGCTCTTCCTGCTGTTCTTCGGTCGTCTCGTTGCGCTCTTCGTCTGCCATCAGACCCTCAGCTCCTGCTCTAGATCGATTCCGCGCTGCTTGGCCACTGTCAGCAGCCGGGCGACGTCCTTGCGCACGTCGGTGATCCGCGACGTGTTCTCGAGCTCGCCGGTGGCGTGCTGGAGGCGCAGAGCGAACTGCTCGTCGCGCGTCTGGCGGATCCGCTCCACCAGCTCGTCGTCCTTGAGGTTGTGCACCTCGGAAGCCTTCATGACTGCTGCTCGGTGCCCTCGCGGCGGACGAACTTGGTCTTGATCGGAAGCTTGTGCCCGGCGAGCCGCATCGCGTCCTTCGCCAGGTCCTCCGGGACGCCGGCCAGCTCGAACATGACCTTGCCCGGCTTGACGACGGCGACCCAGCCCTCGGGGTTGCCCTTGCCCGAGCCCATGCGGGTCTCGAGCGGCTTCTTGGTGATCGGCTTGTCCGGGAAGACGTTGATCCAGACCTTCCCGCCACGCTTGATCTTGCGCGTCATCGCAACACGGGCGGCCTCGATCTGGCGGTTGGTGATCCAGCCGCGGTCGAGGGCCTTGAGCCCGTATTCGCCGAAGGCGACGGTGGTCCCGCCCTTGGAGTAGCCACGGCGCCGTCCACGCATCTGCTTGCGATAGCGAACCCGCTTCGGCATCAACATCAGGAACGACCCCCCCGTGAGCCGCCGGGCGGCGCGGGGCCGTCCTCGTCGCTGAGATCTGAGCGGAAGCCCTCGGGCATGACCTCACCCTTGTTGATCCAGCACTTCACGCCGATGCGCCCGGTGGTCGTCTTGGCCTCGATGAATCCGTAGTCGATGTCGGCGCGCAGGGTGTGCAGTGGCACGCGGCCATCGGAGTAGCCCTCGGTGCGCGCCATCTCGGCGCCGCCCAGCCGGCCGGAGACCTGGACCTTCACGCCTTTTGCGCCCGAGCGCATGGCGGAGGTCAGGGCGCGCTTCATCGCGCGGCGGAAGGCGACGCGGTTCTGGAGCTGCTCGGCGATCGACTGCGCGACCAGCTTCGCGTCGAGCTCCGGGCGCTTGATCTCCTTGATGTTGACCTTGACCGGCTTGCCCGTGAGCTTGTGGAGCTCGCGGCGCAGCGCGTCGACCTCCGTGCCGGACTTGCCGATCACGATGCCGGGGCGGGCGGTCGAGATGTCGACCTCGACCTCGCCGGAGCCCTTCTTGATGGTGATCTTCGACAGGCCCGCATGCGAGAGCTTGTTCTCGATGTGGGAGCGGATCTCCAGGTCCTCGTTCAGGTAATCCGCGAATTCCTTCTCGTTGTACCAATTCGACTTCCAGTCGTGGATGTAGCCGACCCGGAAGCCCTCTGGGTGGATCTTCTGGCCCATGGTGCCTCAGTCCTCCGGCGTCAGCGCCACGGCGATGTGGCTGGTTCGCTTGTTGATCCGCGTCGCTCGTCCCAGCGCCCGCGGCCGGTAGCGGCGCAGCGTGGGGCCCTCGTCGACATGGATGTCCTTGATGAAGAGGTCGTCGGCGACGAGGTCGTGATTCGTCTCCGCATTCGCGGCGGCTGACTCGAGCAGCTTGCGGATGTCCTGGGCCGCGCTGCGGGTCGAGAAGCGGAGCAGTGGGAGCGCGTCCTCCAGCGGCAGGCCGCGCACCTGGTCGGCGACCAGGCGCGCCTTGCGCGGTGCGACGCGGACGAAGCGGGCCCGGGCATTGACGACGGGACGCTCGGCAGGCTCCTTCGGCTTCGGCGCTGCCTTGGGCTTCGGCTTGGATTCGCTCTTGGCCGCCGGCTTCGTGGCGGCGGGCTTCTTGGCGGCCGGCTTCTTCGGAGCAGTCTCCTTGGCGGCCGTCTTCGCAGCCGGCTTCTTGGCGGCGGGCTTCTTGGCAGCCGGCTTCTTCGCCGCCGGCTTCTTCGCGGCGGGCTTCGCAGCCGGCTTCCTGGCAGCCGGCTTCTTCGCCTCGTCCTTCTTCTCGGTGTTCTTCTCGTCAGCCACCGGCTAGTCCCTCTCGCTCGCCGAGCCGGCGCCCGAATGGGCGCGGAAGGTCCGGGTCGGGGCGAACTCCCCAAGCTTGTGTCCCACCATCGACTCCGAGATGTAGACGGGCACGTGCTTGCGGCCGTCGTGGACGGCGATGGTGTGCCCCACCATCTCGGGGAAGATCGTCGAGTGGCGTGACCAGGTCTTCAGCATCTGCTTCTGGCCCGACTCGTTCATGGCGTTGACGCGCTTCATCAGGCGCTCCTCAGCCCACGGGCCCTTCTTCGTCGAGCGTCCCATCTACTTCCTCTTTCCTCGGCGGCGGCCGCGCACGATCAGCTCGTCCGAGCGCTTGCCCTTCTTGCGGGTCCGGTAACCCAACGTCGGCTTGCCCCAGGGGGTGACGGGGTGGCCGCCGGGCGTGTGGTGTGCCTCGCCGCCGCCGTGCGGGTGGTCCACGGGGTTCATGGCGACGCCGCGGCTCTGCGGCCGCTTGCCCTTGTGGCGGTTGCGGCCGGCCTTGCCGATCTTCACGTTCTGGTGCTCGGCGTTCGAGATCGTCCCCACGGTCGCGCGGCACTCGCCGCGGACCATTCGGACCTCGGATGAGGGCAGTCGCAGGCTGACCATCGGGCCTTCCTTTGCCACCACCTGGATCGCCGTGCCCGCCGAGCGACCGAGCTTGCCGCCCTGGCCGGGGATCAGCTCGACGTTGTGGACGACCGTTCCCGTCGGGATCCGCGCCAGCGGCAGCGAATTGCCCGGGGTGATGTCGGCGGCCTCGCCCGAGACGATCTCGGCGCCCACCCGGAGCCCCTGCGGAGCAAGGATGTAGCGCTTCTCGCCGTCGGCGTAGTTGAGCAGCGCGATGCTCGCCGAGCGGTTCGGGTCGTACTCGATGGAGGCGACCTTGGCGGGGATCCCGTCCTTGGTGCGCTTGAAGTCGATCTGGCGGTAGCGGCGCTTGGCTCCGCCGCCGCGGTGGCGCGCCGTGACCCGGCCGTTGGAGTTGCGGCCGCCGCTCGACGTCTTGCCCTTGGTGAGCTTCTTGGTCGGCTCAGCGCCGGTGAGCTCGTCGCGCATCGGATAGGTGCCGAAGCGCCTGCCGGGACTGGTCGGTCGTGTCTTGCGATTCGCCATTTAGCCCTCCACCGCCGCGCCCTCGAACAGCTCGATCCGCTCGCCCGGCGAGAGCTGGACGATTGCCTTCTTCCAGGAGCGCGAGCGCCCGGAGTGCAGCCCGCGCCGCTTCGGCTTGGACTTCACCTTGGAGGTCCGAACCGCCTTCACGTGGACGTCGAAGATCTCCTCGACAGCGTGCGCGATCTGGAGCTTGTGCGCCCGGTCGTGGACGCGGAAGGTGTACTTGCCCTCGGCCATCAGCGCGTAGCTCTTCTCCGAGACGACCGGGCGGACGATCACCTGGCGGGGATCCACTAGACGGCCCTCCCCTTGAGCTCCTCGAGCGCGGCCTCGGTGATGACCAGCGACGAGGCGCCGACCACGTCGGCGACTCCGGCGGCGCTCGCCTGCGCGACCGTGGCGGCGGGGATGTTCCGGAAGCTCTTGGCGACCGCGTCCTCCTCGCCGCCGACCACGATCAGCGTCGGCGAGTCGGCCCCCCACTTCTTGAGGACATCGGCGGCCTGCTTGGTCGCGGGCTCGCTGAAGGTGGAACCGTCCAGGACAGCGACCGTGCCGCGCTCGGCGTGCACGGTGAGGGCCGCGCGCAGTGCCTTGCGCCGCGCCTTGCGGTTGACCTTGACCGTGTAGTGGCGGGGCTTCGGGCCGAAGGCGGCGCCACCGCCGTAGCGGTGCGGGACGCTCAGCGCTCCGGCGCGGGCGCGGCCGGTCCCCTTCTGCCGCCAGGCCTTGGCGGTGGTCATCGACACCTCGCCGCGGGTCAGGCTGGAGTGAGTGCCGCGGCGGCGGCTGTTCAGGTCCGCGCGGGCTGCCTCATGAACGAGCGCCTCGTGGAAGGGCTCGGTGAAGATCTCCTTGGGGAGGTCAGCCTTCGCCTGTTTGCCGAGCTGCGTCGCCTTCACACCTGCGGTCGACTTGGCTGGAGCCTTCTCGGTGGCCTGCTTCTCGGTGGCCTCAGCCATCGCTGCGCACCTCCACCGTGGCGTTCTTGCCACCGGGGACGGAGCCTCGGATCAGCAGAAGGTTGCGTTCGGCATCGACCTCGACGATGCTCGCGCCGCGCTGGGTCACCCGTCGCGAGCCCATCTGGCCCGGCATTCGCATGCCCTTGAACACCCGGGCGGGATCGGCGCTTGCGCCGATCGAGCCGGGGGCACGAACGTTGTGGGAACCGTGGGTTTCGGGCCCACGGCTGAAGTTATGTCGCTTGATGGTGCCCTGGAAGCCCTTGCCGATCGAGACGGCCGAGACCTTCACCTGCTGGCCAGGCTCGAAGCTCGTCACCGTGACCTGATCGCCGATCTTCGGGCCCTCTGAGGAAGCCTCGGCACCCTCATCGGCCTCGCCCTCACCCTCGGATTCGCCACCGGCCTGGCCGCCGACCTCAACGCCCCTGAACTCGACCAGGGTCTTCAGTCCCGCCGCGCCGGCCTTCTTCAGATGGCCCGCCTCGGGCATGGTGACCCTGTCCTCGGCGACCGGAATCGCCGCGAGCTGCACGGCGTCGTAGCCGTCGCGGTCGGCCTTGCGGATCGCCGTGACCCGGTTCGGCGCCGCCTCGATGACGGTCACCGGGACGGCGCTGCCGTCCTCGAGGAAGATCCGCGTCATGCCCAGCTTCTTGCCGACGATCGCCGCCATCAGAGACGGATCTCCACGTCGACACCTGCGGGGAGGGTCTCCATCCGCTGAAGCTCATCGACGGTCTTCGGGGTCGGCTGGTGGATGTCGATCAGCCGCTTGTGGGTGCGGATCTCGAAGTGCTCGCGAGAGTCCTTGTCCTTGAACGGGGACCGGATCACGCAGTAGACGTGCTTGTCGGTCGGCAGCGGGATGGGCCCAGCGACGGTCGCGCCGGTCCGCTCCGCGGTCCCGACGATCTCCTGGGCAGCCCGATCTATGGCGTCGTGGTCGTACGCCTTGAGCCGGATCCTGATCTTTCCTGATGTCAATGAGGCCATTGGTGCTGGTCTTTCGCGCAGATAGGGCGCCGCCCTGTGGAGCTAGGGCCGCGCCCTGGTCGTATGTCTGACAGTTGTCTTGGCCCTTTGCCCTTGTGGGAGGGCCTTACTACGAACGGGCCCCCGAACGGAGGCCCGTCACAGCTATTCGACTACCTCGGTCACGACACCCGAGCCGACGGTTCGCCCGCCCTCTCGAATGGCGAAGCGGAGGCCCTGGTCCATGGCGATCGGCTGAATCAGCTCGACCTCCATCTCGGCGTTCTCACCCGGCGCCACGAACTCGCGGCCATCGGGGAGCTGGACGACGCCGGTGACGTCCGTCGTGCGGAAGTAGAACTGCGGCCGATAGCCGGAGACGAACGGGGTGTGACGACCGCCCTCCTCCTTCTTCAGGCAGTAGACCTCCGCCTTGTACTTCGTATGAGGGGTGATCGAGCCGGGCTTGCAGAGCACTTGCCCGCGCTGGATCTCCTCGCGCTTTGTGCCTCGCAGCAGTGCGCCGATGTTGTCGCCGGCGCGACCCTCGTCGAGGATCTTGCGGAACATCTCGACGCCCGTGACGACGGTCTTGCTGGTGTCGGTGATGCCGACGATCTCCACCTCGTCGCTCGTATTGACGACGCCCTGCTCGACGCGGCCGGTCGCGACGGTGCCGCGGCCGGTGATCGAGAAGACATCCTCGACCGGCATCAGGAAGGGCTTGTCGAGGTCCCGCTCGGGCTCAGGGATGTACTCGTCGAGCGCGGCGGCCAGGTCCATGATGGACTGCTTGGCCTCCTCGTCGCCCTCGAGCGCCTTCAGCGCCGAACCCTTGATGATCGGGACGTCGGCTCCGGGGAACTCGTATTCGGTGAGCAGGTCGCGGACCTCCTCTTCGACGAGCTCCAGCAGCTCCTCGTCGTCGACCATGTCGACCTTGTTCAGGTAGACGACGACGTACGGCACGTTCACCTGGCGCGCGAGCAGGATGTGCTCGCGGGTCTGCGGCATCGGGCCGTCCGGCGCCGAGACCACCAGGATCGCGCCGTCCATCTGGGCGGCGCCAGTGATCATGTTCTTGACGTAGTCGGCGTGGCCCGGACAGTCGACGTGGGCGTAGTGCCGGTTGTCGGTCTCGTACTCGACATGAGAGGTGGCGATGGTGATCCCGCGCTCCTTCTCCTCGGGCGCGTTGTCGATCTCCTCGAACGACTTCACCTCGGTACCGCCCTTATCGGCGAGTGTCTTCGTGATCGCGGCGGTCAGCGTGGTCTTGCCGTGATCGACATGGCCGATGGTGCCGACGTTGACGTGCGGCTTATCGCGATCGAACTTCTCCTTGGACATCTCGCTCCTTTGGGGGTCTAGTTGGTGTCTGTAAGTGGGTTTTGCGAAAAGTGGTTCGGTTGCTGACCAACCTGGGGAATATAGCTACGCGCTGGCTCCCACGGGCTCTCCCGAGCGGTGTTCGACGATCTCGTCCTCGATGTTCTTCGGGACTTCCTCGTAGCGCTCGAACTGCATCGTGTAGCTCGCGCGGCCCTGGGTCGAGGACCGCACGTCGGTGGCGTATCCGAACATCTCGCCGAGCGGCACGAACGCGTGCACGGCGAGAGCGTTGCCCCGGGGCTCCTGACCCTGGACCTTGCCGCGGCGCCGGGAGAGATCGCCGATCACATCACCGAGGAACTCCTCTGGAGTGACGACCTCCACGGACATGACGGGCTCGAGCAGCACCGGCTTTGCCTTGCGAGCCGCGTCCTGGAGCGCCATCGACCCGGCGATCTTGAAGGCCATCTCCGAGGAATCGACGTCGTGGAAGGAGCCATCCACAAGCTCCGCTCGCACGTCGACCATCGGGTAGCCGGCCTTGACGCCGGAGACGAGTGCCTCCTCGATCCCCTGTTCCACGGCCGGGATGAACTCGGTGGGGATCTTGCCGCCCTTGATCTCGTTGATGAAATCGAAGCCCTCGCCGGGTGCCGGCTCCACATTCAGGACGACGTGGGCGAACTGGCCCTTGCCGCCCGTCTGCCGCACATGGCGGTACACGATCTTCTCGACGCGGTCGCGAATGGTCTCGCGGTAGGCGACCTGAGGACGGCCGACGTTCGCTTCGACGGAGAACTCGCGGAGCAGCCGGTCGACGAGCACCTCGAGGTGCAGCTCGCCCATCCCGTGGATCAGGGTCTGGGCGGTCTCCTCATCGGATGTGACCTGGAAGGTGGGATCCTCCTCGGCCAGCTTGGCGAGGCTCTCGGAGAGCTTCTCCTGGTCGGCCTTCGTCTTCGGCTCAATCGCCACCGCGATCACCGGCTCCGGGAACTCGATGTGCTCGAGCTCGATCGGAGCGTCCGGCGCGCAGAGCGTGTCGCCAGTGGAGGTCTGCTTGAGGCCGACGCCGGCGATGATGTCGCCCGCGTAGCACTCCTCGACCTCCTCGCGATCGTTGGCGTGCATCATCAGCAGGCGACCGATGCGCTCGGTCCGGCCGCTCGACGCGTTGAGGACGCGGCCACCGGCGGTGAGCTTGCCGGAGTAGACGCGGAAGTAGGTCAGCTTGCCGACGTACGGATCGGCCATCACCTTGAAGGCGAGCGCGGCGAAGGGAGCGTTGTCGTCCGCGGGGCGCTCGGCCTCGGTCTGCCCGCCATCCTCGCCCTTCTTCGCGGGCTCGAGCCCGGTCACCGCGGGAACCTCGAGCGGCGAGGGAAGGAGCTCGACGATCGTGTCGAGCAGCGGCTGCACGCCCTTGTTCTTGAAGGAGGATCCACAGAGGACCGGGGTCACCTTGATGTCGAGGGTCGCCCGGTGGAGCGACTTCGCGATCCGATCATGCGGGATCTCCTCGTCGTTCAGGTAGGCCTCCATCAGCTCGTCGTCGTAGTCCGCGCAGGCCTCGATCAGATGCGTGCGGTGCTCGTGGGCGAGGTCGGTCAAATCCTCAGGGATGTCCGTGTACTCGAACTCAGTGCCGAGCTCGTCCTTCCAGACCTGGGCCTTGTTCTCGATCAGGTCGACGACGCCGGTGAAATCGGCCTCCTCGCCGATCGGGATCTGGATCGGGAGGGGGTTGGCGCCGAGCCGGTCGCGCATGGTCTCGACCGCCTTGAAGAAGTCCGCGCCGATCCGGTCCATCTTGTTGACGTAGGCGATCCTGGGCACGTGGTACTTGTCGGCCTGGCGCCAGACGGTCTCGGACTGCGGCTCGACGCCGGCTACGGAGTCGAAAAGGGCGATCGCCCCGTCGAGGACGCGCAGGTTGCGCTCGACCTCGACCGTGAAGTCGACGTGGCCGGGGGTGTCGAGGATGTTGATGCGGTGGCCGTTCCACTCACAGGCGGTCGCGGCCGAGGTGATCGTGATACCGCGCTCCTGCTCCTGCTCCATCCAGTCCATGACGGCAGCGCCCTCGTGGACCTCGCCCATCTTGTGGGTGCGGCCCGTGTAGTAGAGGATGCGCTCGGTGGTCGTCGTCTTACCGGCATCGATGTGGGCGATGATGCCGATGTTCCTGGTCTTTTCGAGGGGAAAGCTGCGGGGCATGATCCTGTCCGGTCGTACTGGCGTGAGGGAGATGCGGAACGGCTAGTCTGAGTTCGGATTAGCGCAGAAAAAAGGCCCTTGCGGGCCAGAGCGCAAAGCGTCTCTTCGACCCGAACTTCTCCTATGTCGCGCCGTTCTCCATTGAAACGGTTAACGCCCACGAGAGCCTCTGGGGGCACCCCCGAGCGACGGACGATGATAGCAGCGGTCCGTGGGCTTTCAGGCAGGAAACACGCATGAGCCCCGCCCGCCGAAAGCGACCCTCCGGACGAGTCAAGGAGCTCACCGAGCGCACCCGGCGTGAGGGCCGCGAGCTATCGCGCAGGCGGCGCGCCGAGGCGCGAAGGCTCGGCCCCGTGCTCGCGCCCCTCGGCCGCTTCGCCTCCTGGATCGCCCCGCTCGTCACCGGGGCGCTCATGTTCGTCATCAAGCTGTTCGCCGCCCTGATCGCGCTGCTGGCCGAGCTGGGTGCGGTGAGTGCCCGCTGGCTCACCGATCGGACCAGGAGGCTGGCGAACGCAGTTGCACGCCTCACGCGCCGCCATGTCACGCCACTCTCCACGGTCGCCTTCGTCGGGATCGCGGCCGCCATCGGACTCGGCGTCTCTCAGTTCTTCGATTACCACGGCGTGGCCGTGGACGCCCCGAACTACGCGGGCTCGGTCGGGGCGACCGCGCCTGCGCCCGTCGTCGGGACGGAGACCGCGGGCAGCGCCCACCTTTGGGTGCTCATCCCCGTCGCGGTCGGGGCCGTAGTACTGATCATCGGAGCGTTCGCAGGCGACAGGCGACTTACCGGAGCGGTGGCCCTCTGCGGTCTCGTCGGCCTGGCTGTGGCGCTCGCGATCGACCTTCCTCAGGGCCTCGACGCCGGCCGGCCCGGACTGGCCTTCAGCGGCTCCCAGGCAGAGCTGCTGCAGGGCTTCTGGGCCGAGGTCGCCTGCTCGGCGGTGCTGGTCCTTTGCGGCGTGCTCCTCGCCCACTACTCTCGCGGGGTGGCCCCAGCGAGGAGAGGGCGATCGGAGCGAGTCGCCGCGCGTGACCGGGCGAGCCGCAAGGACGGCGGCATCTCGCCCGGGCTGCAGACGGAACCATGAGCAAGCTGCCTCGCACGGAGACGCTTCTCGTTCTCGCCTGCGCCGCCGCGGCGGCGATGCTCGGCGTCTCGCAGTTCACCGACATCTTCCATCTGACTCCGCCCGGCGGTGAGGCGCTGAAGGCGATCAAGGCCTCCGACCAGCATGGCTACGCGACCCTCGTTCTCGCGGTCTTCGCCCTGATTCTCCTGGTGATCGCGATTGCGGCCCGCGGCGAACAGCTCGGTCAGGTCGCCGCGGTTGCGATCGCCGTCTGCGGAGTCGTCGCACTGCTCATCTTCCTGATCGGCGATCTGCCGAAGGTCAACAACGTCGGAACGCTCGACGATCCGCGCCAGTCCTTCATCGACGCGGAGGCGAAGCCCGTCGCGGGCTTCTGGCTCGAGCTGATCGGCGCCCTGGTGCTGACCGTCTGCGGAGCGGCCCTGGCCACAATGCGCCCGGGCCGCAGCGAGACGACCGAAGTGCACGGCGGCCGCACTCACGAGAGCACCGTCGCCGAGCCGGCGACCCCCCATCTGGAACGCACCCGCGGGGACTAGCAGCGCTGGGACGGCTTCGCCATCAGATCGCGGCCACAAGCGGCCGCCCAACATAAGTCGCTTCGGGCTTCGCCCTTCGCTCCCATAGAGAGCGGCCTGGTGTCCGCTACCAGCGGTAGTGGGCGAAGGCCTTGTTGGCCTGGGCCATGCGGTAGATGTCGTCCTTGCGCTTCCAGGCGTTGCCCTGCTGCTTGGACGCATCCAGGATCTCGTTGGCCAGACGCTCGGCCATCGACTTCTCGCCTCTGGCCCTGGCGAACTCGACAAGCCAGCGGACGGCGAGGGTGCGGGCCCGGCGGGCGGGGACCTCGACCGGCACCTGGTAGGTGGCGCCGCCGACGCGGCGTGAGCGAACCTCGAGCACCGGGGTCAACTGCTTGATCGCGCCCTCGAGCTCCTCGACCGGGTTGTTGCCGGTGCGCTCACCGACGAGAGCGAGGGCGTCGTAGGTGATCGTCTCGGCGACCGACTTCTTGCCGTCGCTCATCACCTTGTTGATCAACTGCTGCACGATGCGGCTCCGGTAGACGGAGTCGGGCTCGAGCAGGCGGATGGTGGCCTGATTGCGGCGGGGCATCTACGTAGCCTTGACGCCGTACAGCGAACGGCCCTGCTTGCGGTCCGACACACCGGCGGCGTCGAGAGCCCCGCGAACGACCTTGTAGCGGACGCCCGGAAGGTCCTTGACTCGCCCGCCCCTGACCAGGACCACGGAGTGCTCCTGGAGGTTGTGGCCCTCGCCCGGGATGTAGCTCGTGACCTCCAGCCCGTTCGTCAGGCGAACCCTGGCGATCTTCCGAAGCGCCGAGTTCGGCTTCTTCGGTGTGACCGTGGCGACGCGGGTGCAGACGCCACGCCGCTGCGGAGCCGCGACGCGCTTCTTGCGACCCTGGCCCGACTTCAGGCCCGGCGTCGACATCTTCTTCTTCTTGTGGGTTCGTCCCTTGCGGACGAGCTGATTGGTGTTGGGCACGGCGCGTGATGGTAGCTGAGATGTGTCACTACGCTTGCCGCCGATGCCGAGTTTGAAGCAGAGGCAGGAGTCGACCGGGAACGGACCGGTGCTCGCCGTCGACATCGACGGAGTGATCAGCCTCTTCGGCTTCGACCAGGCCGAGCCCGGCCACGCCCGACCGGATGACGCGCCCGGGCAGTTCCGCCTGATCGACGGAATGCTGCATTGCATCGCTCTCGAGACGGGCCCGCGGCTGAACCGCCTGGCCGACAGCTACGAGCTGATCTGGGCGAGCGGCTGGGAGGAACGGGCCAACGACCACCTACCCAACATCCTCGGCGTGCCAGAGCTCCCCTACCTGACCTTCGACGGACGTGCGAGCTTCGGCACCGCCCACTGGAAGCTAGAAGCTCTCGACGAGTACGCCGGCTCACGCCCGCTGGCCTGGATCGACGACAGCCTCGACGTCAGCTGTTACGAGTGGTCCGAGAACCGCCCCGCCCCCACCCTGCTCATCCCGACCGAGTCCGACGTCGGGCTCCTCGACGTCCATGTCGATGTCATCGAGGGCTGGGCCAAAGACGGCTTTCACAGGCCCGATCGGGGGTAGACTCGGCGCGATGGGAGAGGTGGTGCCGATCATCTTCTTGGCCGTGATCCTGAAGATCCCGGTCCTCTACGGCATGTGGCTGATCTATTGGGCCGTCAAGGCAGAGCCCGAGCTCGAGGACCTGCCGGACGAGGCCGACGATCACAGCTTCCGCCGTTTCCGCCGCAGTCCAACCAAGCCAAAGGGCCCGCGCCGCGGCCCGCACGGCGGTGCGGCCAAGGCGGAGCCGGACTGCCCACCGGGCGGCCGCAAGAGAACGCCGCTGATCGAACCGCGTCTGGCCCCCGGCACGGCCGCCCACGAGCGCCGAGAGCACACCCCCGCCAGCAGCTAGCGCACCGACTCACAACAACCAACAGGAGGGAACCGCATGGGACATCCCGTGGTGCATTTCGAGGTCGTCGGCAAGGACTTCGACAAGCTGAAGAGCTTCTACTCGGACGTCGCCGGCTGGAGCTATGAGGAGGCGCCGGCGGCGGGCCAGGAGGGTGTGCCGCCGTACGCGATGGTGCCCCAGTCAGCCAACACCAATCCCGATGGCGTCGGCATCGGCGGCGGCATCGGAGTGGGGCCCGATGGCTACGAGGGTCACGTCACCTTCTACATCGAGGTCCCGGACGTGGGCGCCTCGCTCGATCAGGTCGAGAAGCTCGGCGGCACAAGGATGATGGGACCGGAGACGATGACCGAGGACCTGACGATCGGCCTCTTCAACGACCCTGAAGGCCACCTGGTGGGCCTGGTGCAGGCGCAGCCCAGCTCTTAGAGCTGGACCCGCCCTCCAGACGGTTAGTCCCTAAGAGCTTTCCGACTCGGACTTCTCGGCCTGGGCCGGAGCCTCGGGCGTCTCGATCTCGGAGGCAAGCTCCTCGAGCTCCTCCGCGAACGACGGGCCGAATCCCTCGAGGGAAGACGCGCCCCCCTCGCCGTCCCCGGCGAGGTCGAGCTCCTTGGCCAGCTCCTCCTCGGAGAACTCCTCCACCGGAGGCTGGGCCGGCTCCACCGGCTCGATCTGCAGCGAGCGATAGTGCTTGAGCCCCGTGGCCGCCGGGATCAGCTTGCCGATGATCACGTTCTCCTTCAGGCCCATGAGGCGATCCCGCTTGCCCTCCAGGGCAGCGTCGGTGAGCACCTTCGTGGTCTCCTGGAAGGAGGCCGCCGAGAGGAAGGACTCGGTGGCGAGCGACGCCTTGGTGATCCCGAGGATGACCTCCTCGGCCTTCGCCGGCGTCTTCGTCTTCTTGCCCTTGAACTTCTCGTTGATCGCGCTGAAGACCAGGCGGTCCTCCAGCTGACCGGGCAGCAGTTCGGTCGAGCCCTTGGACTCCACCCGCACCTTCTTCAGCATCTGGCGCACGATCAGCTCGATGTGCTTGTCGTTGATGTCGACGCCCTGGGTCCGATAGACGCGCTGCACCTCGGCCACGATGTAGACCTCGGTGGCAGTGCGGCCCTTGATCTCGAGGATCTCGGCCGGATAGAGCGACCCCTCGTTGAGCTGGTCGCCACGCTCGACGCCCTTGCCGGGCTCCACCAGGATGTTGGTCCGGGGCGGGAAGGACTCCGCGTACTCCTCGCCCTTGTCGTCGGTGATCGTCAGCTTGACGGCCTTGTCGGTCTCCTCGACCGTGACCTTGCCGGCGACCCCAGCGAGCTTTGCCAGGCCCTTCGGCTTGCGAGCCTCGAAGAGCTCGACGACGCGCGGCAGACCCTGCGTGATGTCCAGGCCGGCGACGCCGCCGGTGTGGAACGTCCGCATGGTGAGCTGGGTGCCCGGCTCGCCGATCGACTGCGCGGCGATGATGCCGACGGCGTCCCCGATCTCAACCAGGAAGCCGGTCGCGGGCATGACCCCGTAGCACTGTCGGCACACCCCGGACTCGGCCTCGCACTTGAGCACCGAGCGGACCGGGACGGTGGCCTGCTGGTCGTCCGCGAAGGCCTCCTTGAGCTCGGCAACCTCGGCCTTGTCGATCAGCTGGTTGCGCTTGAGCAGCTCGCGGCCGCGCTTGGTGGTGAACTTCTTGGCGGCCACCCGGCCGAGCAGGTTCGGGTTGACCTCGTTCGGGTCGCGGTAGACCGGCATCTCGATGTGGTCCTTGGTCTTGCAGTCCTCCAGGCGCACGATCACGTCCTGGGAGACGTCGACCAGGCGCCGCGTCAGGTACCCCGAGTCCGCGGTGCGTAGCGCCGTGTCGGCCAGCCCCTTCCGCGCGCCGTGGGTCGAGATGAAGTACTCGAGGACCGAGAGGCCCTCCATGAAGTTGGCCTTGATCGGCCGCTCGATGATCTCGCCCTTCGGATTCGCCATCAGGCCTCGCATGCCGGCCAGCTGGCGGATCTGCTTGAACGAGCCACGGGCTCCCGAGTTGGCCATCATGAAGATCGGGTTCAGCTCGTCGAGGTTGTCCTCCATCGCCTGCCCGACCTCCTCGGTCGCTGAGTCCCACTTGGAGGTCACGGCCTCCTTGCGCTCCTCGGCGGTGATGTAGCCGTCGTCGTACTGGCCCATGATCTCCTCGGTGTCCGACTCGTAGCGCTCGAGGATCTCCTCCTTGTCGGGAGGGGCGACGACGTCGTTCTTGGAGATCGTGATCCCCGCCTCGCTGGCGAAGTGGAAGCCCAGCTCCTTGAAGGAGTCGAGCACCAGCGAGACCGCCGGGGCGCCGTAGGCCTCGACCAGGCCGCTGACGATCTCGTTCACGTCGCGCTTCTTCAGTGAGCGGTTCTCGAACTTGTACTTCTCGGGGTCGTACTCGTCTCCGAGGGCATCCGCGATCGCCCGCTCGACGCGGTCGTTGTAGATGATCCGCCCGACCGTGGTCAGGAAGTGCTCGTGACCGGGTCGGCGGTACTCCGCGAAGTCGTGCAGCTGGACGATGCCGTTCTCGTAGGCGAGCTCAGCCTCCTGCGCGGTCCTGAACGGATGCGGCTTTTCGTCGAGCTTCGCCGCGTCGAGCTCCTCGACGTCGTCGCTCGCGTAGGTCAGGTAGTAGAGGCCGAGGACCATGTCCTGGGTCGGGGTGGCCAGCGGCGCGCCGTGCGCCGGCGAGAGGATGTTGTTGGAGGAGAGCATCAGGATGCGCGCCTCCGCCTGGGCCTCCGCCGAGAGCGGCAGGTGGACGGCCATCTGGTCGCCGTCGAAGTCGGCATTGAACGCGTGACAGACCAGCGGGTGGACCTGGATCGCCTTGCCCTCGACCAGGACCGGCTCGAACGCCTGGATGCCCAGGCGGTGGAGCGTCGGCGCGCGGTTGAGGAGCACGGGGTGCTCGTGGATGACCTCCTCGAGTACGTCCCAGACCTCGGGAATCATCGAGTCCACCATCTTCTTGGCGGCCTTGATGTTCTGGACCTGCTTGCGCTCGACGAGCCGGGCCATGATGAACGGCTTGAACAGCTCCAGGGCCATCAGCTTCGGCAGGCCGCACTGGTGGAGTCGCAGTGAGGGACCGGACACGATCACCGAACGACCGGAGTAGTCCACGCGCTTGCCGAGCAGGTTCTGCCGGAAGCGGCCCTGCTTGCCCTTGAGCATGTCGGAGAGCGACTTCAGCGGCCGGTTGCCCGGTCCGGTGACCGGACGGCCGCGGCGGCCGTTGTCGAACAGGGCGTCGACGGCCTCCTGCAGCATGCGCTTCTCGTTGTTGACGATGATCTCGGGGGCGCCCAGATCGAGCAGCCTCTTCAGCCGGTTGTTCCGGTTGATCACGCGCCGGTACAGGTCATTGAGGTCGGAGGTCGCGAAGCGGCCACCGTCGAGCTGGACCATCGGCCGCAGCTCGGGCGGGATCACCGGGACCACGTCGAGGACCATCCACTCGGGCTTGTTGGCCGACTTGAGGAATGCGTCGACGACCTTGAGCCGCTTCACCGCGCGGGCCTGCTTCTGCCCCTTCGAGGTGTTGATGGTCTCCTCGAGCAGCTCCGCCTCGTTCTCCAGCTCGACCTGCTCGAGCAGGTCGCGGATCGACTCCGCGCCCATGCCGCCGCGGAAGTACTCGCCCCAGCCGAACGGCGAACCGAAGCGGTCCTTGAGCTCCCGGAACGTGGTCTCGTCGTTGATCACGTCCTTCGGCTTCATCTCCGAGAAGATCTTGAAGACCTCGCGGATGCGCTCGGCGGCCTCATCGAGATAGGCCTCGGTGTCGGAGATCTCGGCCTCGAAGGTCTTGCGGAGCTCCTTGGCCATCTTGTCGCGGTCCTCGGCCTTCATCCGCTTCACGTTGGTGACGGTGTCGGCCCAGAGCTCGTCGTCGTCGTTGAATCCGTCGGTGGTGCCGGCGGGCGGCGCCTCGGCATCCTTCTCGGCGGCGACGCCGAGATAGGCGAGACGGCGGACCAGAGCTTCGTTGAGCTCCTGCGTGCGCTGCTCGCGCTCGCGCTCGTACTCGCCGGCCTGCTTCTCGACCTCCTTCTCCAGCTTGCCGAGATCCTTGGACCGTGCCTCCTCGTCGACCCAGGTGATCACCGAGGCCGCGAAGTAGAGGACCTTCTCGAGCTCCTTCGGAGCCATGTCGATCAGGTAGCCGATCCGCGAGGGGACGCCCTTGAAGAACCAGATGTGGGAGACGGGGGCGGCCAGGTCGATGTGACCCATGCGCTCACGGCGCACCTTGGAGCGGGTCACCTCGACGCCGCAGCGCTCGCAGACGATGCCCTTGTAGCGGACCCTCTTGTACTTGCCGCAGTAGCACTCCCAGTCCTTGGTGGGACCGAAGATGCGCTCGCAGAAGAGGCCGTCCTTCTCCGGCTTCAGCGTCCTGTAGTTGATGGTTTCCGGCTTGGTGACCTCGCCGGAGCTCCAGCCCCGGATCTTCTTGCCCGAGGCAAGCCCGATTTCAATCGCGTCGAAGTTGTTGATGTCGATCACTTCTTTGCTGCCTCCTCGGCATCCGATGCATCAGTACCGCCGTCGCCCTCGGCGACGACCTGCTCTTCCTGCTCGTCGGCGGCCTTGTCCTTGTCCTTGTCCTTGTCGCCGGCGCCGTTCCCGCCATCCGCGCGCACTCCGGACAGCTCGATGCCGAGTTCCTCGGCGGCGCGAAGGAGGTCGTCCTCCTCCTCGCCCATCTCGACTCCGTCGCCCTCCTCGGAGACCACATTGGCGTCGAGCGCCAGGCTCTGGATCTCCTTGAGCAGGACCTTGAATGACTCTGGAATCGAGGGTTCGGGGATGTTCTCGCCCTTGACGATCGACTCGTAGGCCTTGACGCGGCCGACGGTGTCGTCGGACTTCACGGTGAGCATCTCCTGCAGGGTGTAGGCGGCGCCGTACGCCTCCAGTGCCCACACCTCCATCTCGCCGAAGCGCTGGCCGCCGAACTGCGCCTTGCCGCCCAGCGGCTGCTGGGTGACCAGCGAGTAGGGGCCGGTCGACCGTGCGTGGATCTTGTCGTCGACCAGGTGCAGCAGCTTCAGGATGTACATGTAGCCGATCGTGACCTTGCCCTTGTAGGGCTCGCCGGTGCGGCCGTTGTAGAGCTGGACCTTGCCCTCGGCGCGGCTGCCGGGACGCTCGGACTTGTCGATCCCGAGGTCGATGCCGCGCTCGGAGTTCTCGTCCTGCCACTGGACGAGCGCGTTGTCGACGTCCTCGACGGTGGCGCCGTCGAAGACCGGCGTCGCCACGTTGACGCGGCCGCCGTTGCGCTGCGCCTCCTTGTAGGACTGCGACCCGTCGTCGTACCAGCCGTTGGCCGCGACCCAGCCCAGATGCGTCTCGAGGATCTGCCCGATGTTCATTCGGCTGGGCACCCCGAGCGGGTTCAGGATCACGTCGATGGGCGTGCCGTCCTCCATGAACGGCATGTCCTCCTCGGGCACGATCTTCGAGATCACGCCCTTGTTGCCGTGGCGGCCGGCGAGCTTGTCGCCCTCGGCGATCTTGCGCTTGATGGCGACGTAGACGCGCACCAGGTCGTTGACGCCCGGCGGCAGGTCGTCGCCCGCCTCACGGCTGAAGGTGAGGACGTCGATGACGACGCCGCCCTCGCCGTGCGGCACCTTCAGGGAGGTGTCGCGAACCTCGCGTGCCTTCTCCTTGAAGATGGCGCGGATCAGCTTCTCCTCCGCCGTCAGCTCGGTCTCGCCCTTCGGCGTGACCTTGCCGACCAGCAGGTCGCCGGCGGCGACCTCGGCGCCGATCCGGACGATCCCGCGCTCGTCGAGGTTCCTGAGGCTCTCCTCCGAGCGGTTCGGGATGTCGCGCGTGATCTCCTCGTCGCCGAGCTTCGTCGTGCGGGCGTCGATCTCGTACTCCTCGATGTGGATCGAGGTGAGCTCGTCCTGCTTGACGAGGCGCTCGGAGATGATGATCGCGTCCTCGAAGTTGTAGCCCTCCCAGGACATGAAGGCGACCAGGCAGTTCTTGCCGAGCGCGATCTCGCCGCCGGCGGTCGAGGAGCCGTCCGAGAGGACGTCCCCGGCCTTCACCTTGTCGCCGACCGAGACGATCGGGCGCTGATGGATCAGCGTTCCCTGGTTGGAACGCATGTACTTGTGGAGCTGGTACTCGTCGCGCTTCGAGCCGTGGGTGATCACGATCTGCTCGGCGTCGACGGTGGTGACCTCGCCGTCGTTGTCAGCGATGACGACGTCGCCCGTGTCCTCAGCGACGCGCCGCTCCATCCCCGTGCCGATCAGCGGCGGCTCGGGCTTGAGCAGTGGCACGGCCTGGGCCTGCATGTTCGAGCCCATCAGCGCGCGGTTGGCGTCGTCGTGCTCGAGGAAGGGGATCAGCGCCGTCGTCACCGACCAGATCTGGGTCGGAGAGACGTCGATCAGGGTGACGTCCTTCGGTGCCACGGCGACCGCCTCGTCGTCGCGGCGCCGGCAGATCACGTACTGGCCCTTGAGCTTGCCGGAGTTCGGATCGACCTCGGCGTTTGCCTGGGCGATCGTCTCGTCCTCCTCCTGGGTGGCATCGAGATGGACGACCTGGTTGGTGACCACGCCGTCCTTGACGACCCGGTACGGAGTCGTGACGAAGCCGTGCTCCGAGACCTGTGCATACGAGGAGAGGGAGCCGATCAGGCCGATGTTCGGGCCCTCAGGCGTCTCGATCGGGCACATGCGCCCGTAGTGGGTCGCGTGCACGTCGCGCACCTCGATCGGAGCGCGCTCGCGAGTGAGGCCGCCGGCGCCGAGCGCCGAGAGGCGGCGCCGGTGCCTGAGCCCCGACAGCGAGTTGGTCTGGTCCATGAACTGTGAGAGCTGGGAAGAGCCGAAGAACTCCTTCAGCGCAGCCACGACGGGACGGATGTTGATGATGGTCTGAGGCGTGATCGCGTCGGCGTCCTCGGTGGTGAGGCGCTCACGGACCACCCGCTCCATCCGGTAGAGCCCGATCCGGAAGGCCTCCTGGATCAGCTCCCCGACCGTGCGCAGACGGCGGTTGCCGAAGTGCTCGTACTCGTCGAGGTGATCGTGGATGGGCTCGCGGGGGTACGTGATCGCCTCCGCGGCGTAGTCCTTGATCGGGTTCTCCTCGTCGATCTCCTCGGGAACACCGAGGAGCTTCGGGATCGTGACGAGCTCCTTGACCAGGGCGATGATGTCGTCGTGGGTCAGGACCCGGGTGTCGAGATCGATGTCCAGGTCCAGGCGCGCGTTCAGCTTGTAGCGGCCGACCCTGGTGAGGTCGTAGCGCTTCGGGTCGAAGAAGAGCTGTTCGAGCAGGGCGCGGGCGGCGTCGACCGACGGCGGCTCGCCCGGGCGCTGCTTCTTGAAGAGCTCGATCAGCGCGCCCTCTTCGTCCTTCGTCGCGTCGGTGTCCGACGCGATGGTGTGGCGGATGTAGACCGAGTTGTCGAACATCTCGAGGAGCTTCTCGTCCTCGACGTAGCCCATCGCGCGCAGCAGGACGGTGACCGGCAGCTTGCGCTTCCGGTCGATGCGGACGTAGACGCGTCCCTTCTTGTCGATCTCGAGCTCCAGCCAGGAGCCGCGGGCCGGCATCAGGTTCGCGATGAAGACCTGCTTCTCGCGGTCCTTCGGCTCCATCAGATAGGCGCCGGGGGAACGGACCAGCTGCGTGACGACCACGCGCTCGGTGCCGTTGATGATGAAGGTGCCTCGGTCCGTCATCCACGGGAAATCGCCCATGAAGACGGTCTGCTCGCGAATCTCACCGGTCTCCCGGTTCTGGAACGCGACCTTGACGTTCAGAGGACGCGAGTAGGTCATGTCCTTCTCGCGGCACTCATCCACCGTGTTGGGTGGATCGTCGAACTCGAATTCCCCGAAGACGATGGCGAGGTTCCCCGTGTAGTCCTCCGTCGGGGAGATGTCGTCGATCGTCGCTCGCAGCAGGCCTTCCTTCGGGTCAACCAGATTCGCGAAGGACTTCCGCTGGATATCGATCAGGTGTGGGACTTCGAGTGGGTTCTTAAGGCGAGAAAAGCTCCTACGGGTTGCGGCGACAGCGTTGGATCCAGCCAACTCGGCGACTCCTCAAAGTATTAGAAGGCTTGTGAGACCGCGCAAGAATCAGGCAGCAGGGCTCACCGGGCGCGCGAACCGTGCATAGTAACGCACGGCAACCTTTTGGTCAAGGGTTGCTAACACGCCCCGGGGGGGCAGGTGCCGGGATCTTACTCTGAATCTGGCGGTTTGGAGCAGTTTGTGACTCGTTGTTACTTGATCTCGGCGGTGCCGCCGGCCTCTTCGATCTCCTTGAGCAGGCCCTCGGCCTCCTCGCGCTCGATCGCCTCCTTGACGGGCTTGGGAGCCTCGTCGACGAGGGCCTTGGCCTCCTTCAGGCCGAGTCCGGTCGCGGCGCGCACAACCTTGATCACGCCGATCTTCTTGTCGCCGGAACCGGTCAGGACGAGGTCAACCGTCCCCGACTCCTCCTCGCCCGCACCGTCACCGGCCGGGCCACCCGCTGCGGGGGCTGCGGCCGCGACGGCAGTCGCGGAGACGCCGAATTCCTCCTCGAGCGCCTTGATGCGCTCGGAAAGCTCCAGAACCGAGATGCCCTTGAGCTCCTCGATCCAGTCTTGTGTGGTGGTGGCCATCTACTCGCTGTCCTCCTTGTTCTCGTCAGAGTCTTCTGATTCTGAAGTTGTGTCATCGCCGGATTCGGCCTCTTCGGCCGGCTCTTCGCCGATGTCCTGATCGCCCTCTCCGGTCTCGGTGGGCTCATCCTGGCCGGCATCCTCATCGCCTTCCGGAGCCTCTTCCTCCGAGGTCTCCTCCGGTGACTCGGTGGGCTCAGGGTCGGCTGGGGTTTCGCCATCAGAAGGTGCGTCCTCCTTCGGCGTTTCCTCCTTGGGAGGTTCGCCGCTGACCAGGCCCTGCTCGGCGATCTGGCCGAGCTGGAGGGCCAGGCCCTGGATCATCGAGCCCAGGCCACGGACCAGGCCCGTGAGCGGACTCGCAACGATCCCGGCGAGCTGGGCGTTGAGCGCGTCGCGGCCGGGCAGGCGGGCGATCGCCGTGAACGAGTCGGGATCGAGCGCCTCCCCGTCCATCAGCCCGCCCTTGTATTCGAGCAACTCCCACTCGGAGCCGAGGCGGTTGAGCGTCTTCGCGGCCAGGGCGGCGTCGCCCTTGACGAGCGCCAGGGCCGTCGGGCCGCTCAGGAAGTCCTTGATGCCGTCGGTTCCCGCCTCGTCCGCCGCGCGGAGGGTGAGGCGGTTCTTGACGATGCGGAAGCGGGTGTCGGCGTCGCGCAGGCTGGCGCGCAGCTCGGCGGCCTGGGGCACGCTGATCCCGCGGTAGTCCACGGCGAAGATCGCCGTCGAATCCTTCAGGTCCGAGGCGAGCTCGTCGACCACGGCTGTTTTCTGTTCTCTGTCCATTTCGTTTCGTTCGGTCCGCTGCGCCCAAAGAAAAGACCCGCACACAGGCGGGCCAAGAGCTGGCGGTCACGAGACCGGATGACTCTCGCTCACCTGCGCCGGACTTCTGGATCTCCATATACGGAGAGTCCCGCCGACGGTCTGGGGCGGCATTGTTCGGGCGCGCAATGTTAGGCGGTCGCCGGCTCCTCCGCTTCCTCAGTTGGTGTGGCCTCGGGAGCCTCGCTCTCCGGCGCCTCGGCGTCGCCGTCCTCGCTCGCCGTGGCCCCCGCGCCGATCATGATCTCGCCGCGACGGATGCGGGACGAGTCGACCCTGATGCCGGGGCCCATGGTGGTGGTGACGGTGATCGAGATGATGTAGCGGCCCTTGGCGGCGGCCGGCTTCGCGCGAATGATCTCCTCGATCACCGCGGCGTAGTTCTCGAGCAGGTCCTCCTCCGAGAAGCTGGTCTTGCCGATCGCGAGGTGGACGATCGCCTGCCTGTCGGTCCGGTACTCGATCTTGCCGGCCTTGGCCTCGTCGACGGCCTTGGCGATGTCCTCCGTGACGGTCCCGACCTTGGGGTTCGGCATCTTGCCCTGCGGGCCGAGCACCCGGCCGAGCTTGCCGACCTTCGGCATCTGCGAGGGGTGGGCGATCGCAACGTCGAAGTCGGTCCAGCCGCCCTCGATCCGCTCGGCGAGGTCGTCGGAGCCCACGAAGTCTGCGCCGGCCTCGGTGGCCTGGCGGGCGACGTCGCCCTCGGCGAAGACTGCGATCGTGACGTTCTTGCCGAGGCCCTTCGGCAGGGCGAGGGTGCCGCGCAGCTGCTCCTCGGCGTGGCGGACGTTGACGCCCAGCCGGATGTGCAGCTCGACGGTCTGGTCGAACTTCGCAGCCCCGGTCTCCTTGATCAGGTGAATCGCCTCCGCCGGCGGATACGCCTTGGTGCGGTCGACCTTCTCGTAGGCCTCCCTATATCTCTTGCCGTGAGCCATCACACCTTCCTTCGCGTTCCGCTCCGCTTCACGCTCAGAGCCCCTCCACCGTGACACCCATCGAGCGGGCGGTGCCGGCGATGATCTTCGTCGCGGCATCGAGGTCGTTGGCGTTCAGGTCGGGCATCTTGCGCTCCGCGATCTGGCGAGCCTGGTCGACGGTGATCGAGCCGACCTTCTCCGAGTGCGGCTCACCCGACCCCTTGTCGATCCCCGCCATCTCCTTGATCAGGACCGCCGCGGGCGGGGTCTTGGTGATGAAGTCGAACGAGCGGTCCTCGTAGACCGTGATCTCGACCGGGATGATCGTGCCGGCGTCCTGCTGGGTCTGCGCGTTGAACGCCTTGCAGAACTCCATGATGTTGACGCCGTGCTGGCCCAGGGCAGGGCCGACCGGCGGCGCGGGGTTCGCGGCGCCGGCGGGAATCTGAAGCTTGATCTGGGTGAGGACCTTCTTGGCCATGCGTTCTGGAAGTTAGATCTTCTTGACCTGGTCGTAGTTGACCTCGACCGGGGTCTCCCGGCCGAAGATGGAAACCAGGACCTTGAGCTTCGCGGCATCCTCGTTGATCTCGGCGATCTCGCCGGAGAAGTCCGCGAGCGGCCCGGAGATCACCTTGACGGATTCGCCGATCGAGAATTGCGCTCGGGTCCTGGGGCGCTCCGCCGTCTCACGGTGGAGCAGGCGATCGACCTCGACCTTGGAGAGCGGGATCGGCTTGTTCCGCGATCCGACGAAGCCGGTCACCCCGGGCGTGTTCTTGACGAGGCCCCAGGCGTCATCGGTCATCTCCATGTTGACCAGCACGTAGCCGGGCATGGTCCGCTTCTCGGACTGGACCTTCTGGCCGTCCTTCATCTCCGAGATCTGCTCGGTCGGGACGACGACCTGGCGCACGTTGCGCTCCTGGCCCATCGTGTGGACCCGGTGCTCGAGGTTCTGCTTGACCTTGTTCTCGTGCCCGGAGTAGGTGTTGATCACATACCAGCGAAACATTCAGTCGGTCTCCCTCGGCTCACTCAGAGCAGTTGCTTGATGAACCAGTTGAAGGCGGCGTCGAGAGCGCCCAGATAGGCGGCCATCACCGCCACGAAGATGAAGGTCACGGCCGAGGCCTGGACCAGGGTGTCGCGGTCCGGCCACTGCACGCGCTTGAGCTCGGCCCAGCAGGAAAGCAGGAAACCGAGGATCGGGCCGCGCCGCTTCTCGGCCTTCTCGGCCTGGCCCTTCTTCTGAAGCTCCTTGGTGCGAGTCTTGCGGCGCTCCTCCTTCTCGCGCTGGCGGCGGTCCCGGCGGCTCTCCTTCGGCTCGGCCTCCGCTGCCGCGCCGTCCTTGGTTCGGCCGACGTCCGCTCGGGAGGGGGCGGGAGCCTCGATCTCGGTCTCGGGCTGCACGGGGGCGGGAACCACACCCGGGACGGGTGAGCCGCCGCCCTGGACCTCGTCCCGGATCTCAGGATCGACCGTGTGCTCGCCGTAGTCCTCGGTGCGCGCGCCGGTCTCGATCACCGCCTCGACCTCGGCCACCTCGCCGGAGACGCCCTCGCGGGTCGCCTCCTGGGCGCGGCCCTCCTCCTCGCGCTCAGCGTCATCGCGGCCCGGCTGTTGGCCGCGCTGCTCGGCCTGCTGGCGGCGTCGCCGCTCGGCCTTTCGCTGTGCCCTCGTCTTCGCCATCTGGCAGGGGCTAGCGGGTTTCCTTATGCGGGGTGT
>CAWHQR010000002.1:0-653999 GCA_963831605.1 uncultured Solirubrobacterales bacterium | reverse complement strand
GTCGGTCAACCCGTCGGACCGAACCGCTCAGTGCGAACCTGATGCGGCTCAAAGCCGGCATCCAGCAAGAGCTCGGCCCCGGCTTCGACGAACCCGTTCGAGCCGCAGACGAACGCGGTGCCGGAATCGATGCCGGCCGCTGCCACCAGCTCGCGGTCGATGCGCCCCGTATGCCCACGCCAGCCCTCGGGTGGCTCGCGGGTGAAGGTCAGCACCGCATCGTCTCCGAGCTCGTCCTCATAGATCACGTCGTCCGCCTTTCGAACCGAATAGACCAGACGCATGGGCAACTCGGGCATCGTCCGGCGACGGTGGCGCAGGATCGCCATCAGAGGGACGACGCCCGACCCGCCGCCGACCAGGAGCACCGGCTTCTCTCCATGCCAGACGAAGTAGGAGGCGAACGGGCCGCGGACCTCCACCTTGTCGCCTTCGACAACGACGTCATGGAAGTAGGGCGATACCTCGCCGCCGTCCAGTCGATCGATGGTCAGCTCGATCTGACCCTCGTCCAGTGGAGAGGAGGCGATCGAATAGGAGCGCTGCGCTCTGTACCCGTCGGGCGCCGTCAGCCGGACGTCGTAGTGCTGGCCCGGAAGGTGCGGCACCCACATCGGGAGCTCGATGACGAAGGACTTGACGGTCGGCGTCTCCCGCTTGATGGCGGTCACCGTCCCGATCTGCCAGCGCCCAGGCGCGCGCTGTTCAACGGGACCGAGCGGCTCCGCCGTCAGTCGGTCCAATAGCGCTGCTCCTTCCAGGGGTCGCCGTGGTTGTTGTAGCCGTTGCTCTCCCAGAAGCCCGGCTCGTCGTGGTCCATGATCCGCAGCCCGTTCACCCACTTGGCGCTCTTCCAGAAGTAGAGATGTGGCACCAGGAGCCGCGCCGGCCCGCCGTGCTGCCGAGGCAGAGGCTCGCCCTCGTGCTCGGTGACTACCCACGCCTTTCCGTCGGTGAGGTCCTCGATCGCGTGGTTCGTGGTGTAGCCCCCATAGGAGTAGGCCATCGCGAATGCGTCGAGTGGCTCGGCCTCCTCGAGGAGTGTGTCGAGGGAGACCCCTCCGAAGCTGGTTCCCAGCTTCGACCACTTGGTGACGCAGTGGATGTCGCAGGGGATCATCTCGAAGGGGAGCTGAGCGAACTCGTCCCAGGTCCACTCGCGCTCCTGGCCGACCATGCCGTCGATCTTGAAGCTCCACTCTTCGGTCGGGACGTCAGGCGTCGGCCCGGCGGTGAGCACGGGAAAGCCAGACTCGGCGTACTGGCCGGGAGGAAGCCGTTCGGCCACCTCCTCGGGATCGCGGCGGCGGTGAGTGAAGCCCCTTGAGACGAACTCGCTCATTCGATGGGGAGCGTTGCCTCTCCGGTCACCAGCACATCGTCCCTGACTTTGAGAGTTCCGAACAGGCCCGAGTAGGGCTTGATGCGCCAGTCGGACTGCTTGAGGTTGGCCTGCCCCGAGACCTTGCCGTCCGGGGCGACGTCAAGCTCGAACTGGAGGGGATGGCTGCCACCGTTCATATCGAGCTCGCCACTGACCTCGAGACGCCCTCCATCGTCCGATGCCCTGACCTGGGTCGATTTGAACTTCACCCGTTCGGCCGGGAGCACCTCGGACTCAAGGGTCTTCTTGATCTCAACCTTGTCTTCCTCGCTCAGGGTCATGACCCCGCCGGTCCCCTTCGTCACCTGCATGGATCCGGTGTCGGCGTCGAGCTCGAGGCTGATCTCCTGCCGATCCTGGTCGACCGACAGGGACCCCTCCCAGGAGGCGACCTCGATCTCCAGGTCGTGCCCCGCCTTGGCGGCGGCACCCCTTCGTGTGGTTTCGATCCGGAGCTTTCCGTTCTCCGGGCCGAGCCTGTGTGTGCCCGGCGCGATCGGCATGTCCATAACCTACCCGGGCCGGCTCGACCCGATCAGAGGAGAGGACCAATGGACTTCGACAATTCGTTCACCGTGGACAAGCCGATCGACGAGGTGTGGAGCACGATGACCGACCTCGAGCGCGTGATCCCGGCCGTGCCCGGTGCGGAGATCCTCGAGAAGACCGGAGACGATGCGGTCAAGGCCGGGGTCAAGATCAAGCTCGGGTCGATGTCGATGAACTACTCGGGCCCCGCCGAGATCGTCGAGAAGGACGACGCGGCCCACAGGGCCGTGATGACGGCGCAGGCGAAGGAGGCCGGCGGCCAGGGCAACGCGGACGCCAAGGTGACGATGGAGCTGAGCGAGCAGGGCGCAGGAACCGAGGTGTCGCTGCACTCCGTCGTCAACGTGACCGGCAAAGCGGCGCAGATGGGGGAGGGCGTGATCTCGGCGGTGACCGAGGGAATGATCAAGGAATTCTCGGGGAACCTCGCGGAGCTCTGAGGCGCGCGCGGCCGAGCCGGTTTCAGGCCGGATGTAATATTCGATCGGACACTGATTCAGGGGAGCTTCAAAGGAGCTGGAGAGGTAACGGATTGCTGATCGCGGCTGATACGACCTCGTGGTACATCGGGCTCGGGCTCGGGGCCGTGGTGGTCGTGGTCGCGGTGATCATCGTCGTCACGATCCTCGTGCTGGCGAACCGCATCGCAGGGCAGGCCGAGACAGCGGTCGGTGCCGTCGACGCGATCAAGGCCCAGACGGACGAGCTCTCGGGCGTTGCCAAGATCAACGACTCGGGAGTGCGGATCCTGCACGCAGCCCGTGCCCTTCGCAAGACGGCGGTGGGGCACTGATGACCGTGGTGCTCGCGCTCGCACACTCCGAGCGATCGCTCTGGTACGTGACTCTGGCGGTGGGGCTGGTCGTGGCCCTGGTGGTGGCCGGGATGCTGCTGATGTTGCTGCACCTGCTGCGCAGGATCCAGAGCGCCGTCGGTGGCCTGCTCGACTCCGCCGGGAAGGTCGCTGAGAACACAGCGAACATCCCGCAGCTCGAGGCGACAGCCCCTGTCCTGGCCCAGATCGCCAGCGAGGGCGTCGTCCAGGACGGCTACATGAACGCGCTCTCGCAGGGATACAACGAGGAGCCCGAATGAGCACCACGACGCTCTACATCCTCAGCGTCGCGGAGGCGGTCGTGCTCGTCGTCGTGCTGGCGCTGGCGCTGATCGAGATCCGCCGCCGCCTGCTCGACATCGCCAAGGGTCTCGGAACGCTCGGCGGGGCGCTCACCCAGGTCGAGGAGGAGCACCTGAAGCCGCTGCGCCCGGCCGTGGAGGCGATCAACGCACAGTTCGACGGGATCATCGCCCTGATGCCGGGAGTCGCCAAGAAGGCCGCGATCGTCGCCAAGCACACGGAGAACGGCAAGTGACGCTCGTCTGGATCGGGGACATCGTGCTGATCGTCGTCCTGGTCCCGGTCGTCGTCTACCTGCTGCGCGGCGTCCTGAACGCGGCCAAAGCGGTGACGCCCACGGTCGATGCCCTGGTTCCGGTCGCCGAGGCGGCCTCGACGGACCTCGACGCGGTGGAGCTGCTCGACACCACCCAGAAGCAGGTCAGCGCGGTGGTCGGCGTCGTCGCGGACTACGGCGGATCCCTCGACAAGATCCTCGAGGACGCCTGATGGAGCCGGCCGTCGCGGTCCTGCTCGTCGGCGTCGTCCTGGTGATCCTGGCGCTGGTCTTCTACCTCGTCTCGGTGATCCTGGAGCTGCGGAAGATCACAGCCGGCCTCGACGCCGTCATCGGCGCGGTCGGCGGGATCGTCAGCAAGAGCGAGCCCGTCAACGGCGTGGTGGTGGCGATCAACAAGGACCTCTCGGCGGGGACCGATCTGCTCGAGGGCCTGCTCGACAAGAAGGCGGGTCAGGACGACGCCGCCGGGCTGGTCGAATCGGTCTACCCGGGCGCCGGTGCCTCGGTCCTGGAGCGTCAGGGCCGGAGCGGCGAGGTCAAGAACATCGACGAGGTCTACACGCGCGGCGCGGTCCAGCTCGTGCGGCTGGGCGGGGAGAGCCCGATCGGGGCGGGGGCCATGACGGGGCCGGCGATCCGGGACGCGGAGTACTCGAGCGCTGCCGCGCGCAGCCTGTACCACAACCCCTCCGGGCCGACCAGTGACGAGCCCGAAGGGCCGCGGTACACCCCGCGATCGCCGACGATCGGCACGGACGCTCCGAAGATGTCCTCGGCCGAGGACGATGAGGACGGCTCGGGAGAGCCCGGCTGAAAGCTCCCGAGGCATGGATCTGGCAGGAGTCGACGAACGGAGGAGGTGAGGCAGGTTGCAGACCCCAGGACCGATTGAGTACGAGCGGGCCACGAGCGTGAGGAACGCGATCGATCTGCTTGAGAAGTACGGCCCGGAGACCCGCATCCTCGCGGGCGGCCACAGCCTGCTTCCGATGATGAAGCTGCGCCTCGCGAATCCCGAGCGCCTGATCGACATCAACGAGATCGAGGACCTCTCCTACATCAACGAGCAGGACGGCGAGATTCGCATCGGGGCCATGACTCGCCACCGCGAGCTGCTCGAGTCCGAGCTGCTGGCCCAGCGCTATCCGCTCTTCGTCGACGCCGAGAACGTGATCGCCGACCCCGTGGTCCGCAACCGCGGGACGATCGGCGGATCCCTCGCCCAGGCCGATGCCGCGGAGGACCTGTCGGCGGTCTGCTCGGCACTGAAGGCCACCGTCGTGATCGCCGGCAAGGACGGCGAGCGAACGGTCGGCATGGACGAGTTCCACATCGGCCCGTATATGACGGCCATCCAGGACGCCGAGATCCTGACCGAGGTCCGCATCCCGGTGAAGCCCGGGGCCGGCAGCGCCCACGTGAAGGTGGAGCGCCGCGCGGGCGACTGGGCGATCGTCGCGGTCTCAGCCGCCATCTGGGTCGACGGGGGCACGATCTCCGATGCGGGCGTGGCGCTCAGCGCCGTCGGGCCGACCACGATCCACGCGACGCGCTCGGAGGAGACGCTGAAGGGCCAGAAGCCCTCCGAGGACCTCTTCGCGGAGGCCGGGAAGCTCGCCTCCGAGGACTGCAATCCGAGCGCCGACGGCCGCGGTCCGGTCGACTACAAGCGCCACCTCGCGGGCGAGCTCACGAAGCGGGCGCTGCGGCGCGCCGCTGAACGCGCACTGAACCAGGAGGCCTGATGCAAGTCACCGTCAACGTCAACGGCAGGGACTACACCGAGGACATCGAGCCGGCCCTGCTGCTGGTCCACTTCCTGCGCGACACCCTCGGTCTCACCGGCACCCACTGGGGATGCGACACCTCCAACTGCGGCGCCTGCGTCGTCCAGATGGACGGTCGCCCGGTCAAGTCCTGCACGACCCTCGCTGCGAGCTGCGAGGGTCACGAGATCCGCACCATTGAGTCGATGGAGGTGGATGGTCGCCTCGACCCGGTCCAGCAGGGCTTTCACGAGGAGCACGGACTCCAGTGCGGCTTCTGCACGCCGGGCATGATCATGACCACCCGCGCGCTGCTCGACGAGAACCCGGATCCCTCCGAGGAGGAGATCCGCACCGCGATCTCGGGCGCGATCTGCCGGTGCACCGGCTATTCCAACATCGTGAGGGCCGTCCGCTGGGCGGCCGAGCACGACGGCGCCGAAGCGAGGAGATGACGATGGCGACCACCGCTGCGAAGGAGACACCGCTCGGCTTCGGCAACATGAAGCGCAAGGAGGACGCGCGTTTCATCCGCGGCCAGGGGACCTACCTCGACGACATCGTGCTGCCGGGGATGCTCCACGGCGCGATCCTCCGGAGCCCCTACGCGCACGCCAAGATCCTCTCGATCGACACGTCGAAGGCGCTCGAGCATCCCAAGGTGTTGCGCGTGATCACGGCAAAGGACCTCGAGACCCTCGGGCTCGCCTGGATGCCCACGCTCTCCTACGACTCCCAGGCCGTGCTGGCCGGCGACAAGGTCCGCTTCCAGGGCCAGGAGGTCGCCTTCGTCGTCGCCGAGGACCGCTACTCCGCGCGCGACGCGCTGCCGCTGATCGACGTGGAGTACGAGCCGCTGCCCGCCCTCGTCAACGCCCGCAAGGCGCTGGATGCCGACGCGCCGCTGATCCGTGACGACAAGCCCGACCAGAAGGACAACCTCGCGAACCCGGTCTGGGAGGCCGGGGACGCGGAGGAGTGCGACCGCGTCTTCGCCGAGGCGGACGTCGTCGTCGAGCGCGACATGATCTACCCCCGCTGCCACCCGGCCCCGCTGGAGACCTGCGGGATGATCGCCGACATGAACCCGGAGACGGGCCAGCTCGACCTCTACAACGGCAACCAGGCCCCCAACCTCCACCGGACGGTCTACGCGCAGGTCGCCGGCCTGCCCGAGCAGATGATCCGGATCATGACCAACGACATCGGGGGCGGCTTCGGCAACAAGGTCCCCATCTACCCGGGCTACGTCTGCGCGATCGTCGGCTCGATCGTCTCGGGCAAGCCCGTGAAGTGGGTCGAGGACCGCTCCGAGAACCTGATGTCGACGGGGTTCGCCCGCGACTACGTGATGAGCGGCCGGATCTGCGCCAAGGACGGCAAGATCACCGGGGCCCAGGTCGATGTGATCGCCGACCACGGTGCCTTCGACAGCACCGCGCAGCCCTCTAAGTTCCCGGCCGGGTTCTTCCACGTCTTCGCCGGCTCGTACGACCTCGAGGCCGCGCACTGCTCGGTCAAGGCCGTCTACACGAACAAGGCGCCGGGCGGTGTGGCCTACCGCTGCTCGTTCCGCGTCACGGAGGCGATCTTCCTGATCGAGCGGCTGGTCGGCGAGCTGGCGCTGAAGATGGACGTGGATCCGACCGAACTGCGGATCAAGAGCTTCATCCAGCCCGAGCAGTTCCCGTACGAGAACAAGACGGGCTGGACGTACGACTCAGGCGAGTACGAGAAGACGATGCGCGAGGCGATGAGGATCGCCGGCTACGACGATCTCCGTAAGGAGCAGGCCGAGAAGCGCGAGCGCGGCGAGCTGATGGGCATCGGGGTCTGCTTCTTCACCGAGGTCGTCGGCGCCGGCCCCAAGAAGCACATGGACGTCCTCGGCCAGGGCATGGGCGACGGTGCCGACCTGCGCGTGCACGCGGACGGCCGCGCCGTGCTCAGCATCAGCGCCCAGACCCAGGGCCAGGCCCACGAGACGACCTTCGCCCAGATCGTCGCGGAGGAGCTCGGCATCTCTCCGGACAAGATCCAGGTGCGCCATGGAGACACCGATCGCACGCCCTTCGGGCTCGGCACCTACGGCAGCCGCTCGACGCCGGTCTCCGGCGCCGCTGCCGCGGTCGCTGCGCGCCGGGCGCGGGACAAGGCGCGGCTGATCGCGGCCGGCATGCTCGAGACCTCCCCCGACGACCTCGTCTGGGAGAAGGGCCGCTGGTACGTCAAGGGCGACCCCGAGAAGGGCGCGACGATCAACGAGGTGGCGGAGGCCGCGTACGGGGACGCGCCGTTGCCAGAGGGCCTCGAGGGCGGCCTCGACGGCCAGTCCGTCTATGACCCGCCCAACCTGACCTACCCGTGTGGCGCCTACATCTGCGTCGTGGACATCGATCCCGACACGGCCGAGGTCAAGGTCCGGCGCTTCATCGCGGTGGACGACTGCGGCGTGCGCATCAACCCGATGATCGTCGACGGCCAGATCATGGGCGGCCTCGCCGAAGGAGTCGGCATCGCGCTGATGGAGGTCATCACCTTCGACGACCAGGGCAACTGCCTGAACGGCTCGATGATGGACTACCTGATCCCGACGGCGCTGGAGTGCCCGGACTGGGAGCTCGGCGCCACCGTCACCCCATGCCCGCATCACCCGATCGGCGCCAAGGGCGTCGGCGAGTCCGCAACCAACGGATCGCCGCCCGCGATCGTGAACGCGGTCTGCGACGCGCTGTACCAGTCGCACGGCGTCGCCCATGTCGACATGCCGCTGAGCCCGGCGCGGGTCTGGGCCGCGATGCAGGGCAGGGCCGAGCCGCCCCAATAGGAGGCGTGATGGACGTGGACCGGATCGACCTTCCGGGCCTGGCGACCGCGCTGGGCCAGCGGCTGCGGGCCGCGGGGGTCCCGGTCACGCCCGAGCGCTCGGCGCGCTTCGCCCGCGCGCTGGCCCTCGTCGCGCCGCAGCGGCGCAGCGACCTCTATTGGACGGCGCTGCCTGTCTTCGTCTCCTCACAGGCACAGCTGCCGATATTCGACCGGGTCTTCGCGGCGGTCTTCGACCCGGCCCTGGAGCCCGACGAGGAACGCGGCGACCCTTACACGCCGACGCTGCGCGGCTCGCGGCCCAGCGAGCGCGCGCCCGACCCGCGAGCGCGCTCGGTCCCCGAAGAGCAGGAGATCGAGCGCTCGGGAGGCATGCGCGGCTCCTCGTCGGAGCCGAGCTCCGACGAGGAGGAGGAGCGCGAGATCGAGGTGCCGCTTTCGATGGCCAGCGAGGAGGAGCGCCTGGGGAAAAAGCGCTTCGAGGAGCTCGAGCCCGACGAGCTCGACCGGATCCGGCGGATGATGTCCGAGCTCGAGCTGGCTGCGCCGCGGCGCCTCTCGCGGCGCAGGCGCCGCGCGCGCAGAGGCGAGCAGCTCGACCTGCGGCGAACCCTGCGGAGCAGCCTCCGGACCGGCGGCGACCCGATGACGCTGGCCAAGCGCCGCCGGCGCACCCGGCCACGGCGACTGGTGTTGATCTGCGACATCTCCGGCTCGATGGAGCCCTACGCCCGCGCCTATCTGCACCTGATGACCTCGGCGGTCGCCAGCGGCGCCCCGGCCGAGGCCTTCGTGTTCGCGACGCGCCTGACCCGGCTGACCAGGGCGCTCGGAGGGCGCAACCCCGACCTCGCGATCCAGCGCGCCGCCGAGGCAACTTCGGATTGGTCCAGCGGAACACGGATCGGGGAGGCGCTGCGGACGTTCAATGACACCTACGGGCGCCGCGGCATGGCCCGCGGTGCCGTCGTCGTGATCCTCTCCGACGGCTGGGAGCGAGCCGACCCCAGCCTGGTCGGGCGCGAGATGGAGCGGCTGGCGAGGCTCGCCCACCGCATCGTCTGGGTCAACCCCCGCGCCGGCGCCCCCGGGTTCACCCCTTCCGCCGGTGGCATGGCGGCGGCACTGCCGCACTGCGACGCACTGGTCAGCGGCGACTGCCTCGACGCCCTCGACGAGGTCGCCGAGGCGATGGCCGGAGGCGATTCGGCCGCCGAATGGATGAATTGGTCGCCGCCGGCGGAGGACGAGGCGCCCTCATGGCCCAGCGCCGAGCCGACCGAGGCGCAGCGGCCGGTGCCGATGCCCAGCGGGTACAGCCCCAAGCGAGGAAGGACGACCCCGTGACAACATTGCCCGCGAGGAGGGCTCGATGACCGAACCGAAGCAGCGGACGTGCGCATTCCCGGGTTGCGAGGTCGTGCTCGGGCCCGTCTCGGACGCCGGGCCGCACGTGACCGGGTATTGCGACGATCCGGATCACAACGCCCAGAGCGTCTACCGGGCATTGAGGCGTGGCGAGGGCGATGCCTCGCCCGACACCGCCGCCAGGCTCGACCTGCCGGCCTTCAAGAAGGGGTCGAAAGATGGCTGACGACGCCGTATACCGCGCAGTGTTCATCCGCATGCACCCGACGGGCAAGGTCGTGCTCAGCCTGAGCGAGGCGTCGCAGGGCACGGAGGCCGAGCTCGCGAGGATCGCGGGCGACGAACTGGGCATCCCGCCGGAGGACGTCAAGGTCGTCCACGAGGATGACGACCGCTTCGGCGAGGGCAACAGCTTCAACTCGGCGCCCAGCGACGAGGTCGGCGCGAACGTCGCCACCACAGCGCGCAAGCTGCGCGACAAGGCACAGATCGTGGCCGGAGCCATGCTCGAGGTTCGCCCCGACTCCCTCGACTACGACAACGGCCACTGGACGGCCGAGGGGGCAGATCCGGAGGGGGTCAGGATCCAGGCGGTCGCGGCGCGAGCCTTCGGCGCCTTCGAGATGCCGGACGGCCTCGACGGCTCGCTCGACGCCCAGACCACATACAAGCTCGGGGCCCCTCAGCCCGCGGGCTGAGCGCCGGTCGCGCGCGCCCGTGGACGGGGAAGGCGCCGGAGTACCCTTGAAACCGAGGGATTTGAGTGTCTGAGCCGATGGAGCAACGCCAAATTGAGCGTCTGAGTGCTTACGTGGAGGCCACTGTCGTGCGGGCGCAGAGCCCCACGAGCGTTCGGGCCGGCGACTTCGCCAAGGTGGGGGCCGATGGGAGCATCGACGGCTTCGTCGGCGGCGCCTGCGCCGAGGCCTCGGTGCGCCTGTATGCGCTGCGTTCGCTCCAGTCCGGCGACCCCGTGCTCCTGCGGATCCTGCCGAGCGGCGCCGAGGGCGAGCCCGCGGTCGAGGACGGAGCCGTGACCGTCAAGAACCCCTGCCTGAGCGGGGGGGCCCTCGAGATATTCCTGAAACCGCGCCTTCCCGCCGCGACCCTCCGCGTCGTCGGCACCACCCCGATCGCCCAGGCCCTGGCAGACCTGGGCCGCAGGCTCGGCTACGCGGTCGAGCAGGGTTCCGCCGAGGGGACCGAGCCGCGTGCCGACGACGCCGCCGTCCTCGTCGCCTCGCATGGACACGACGAGGAGCGGATCCTCACCGCCGCCCTTCGCGACGAGGTCCCATACGTCGGCCTCGTCGCCAGCGAGAAACGCGGCAATGCCGTCAAACAGTCACTCGACCTCTCCGAGGAGCAGCTCGACCGGCTGCACACCCCGGCCGGACTGGAGATAGGAGCCGAGACCCCGGAGGAGATCGCGCTGTCGATCCTCGCTGAGGTCGTGGCGCTGCGGCCCTCTGACGCCGCCGCGCGGCGCCTCCTTCCAGGGGAGCCCGAGCGCGCGGGGGCAGCTCAGCCCGCCGCCGCGGCTGACTCCCACGTGGAGCCTGATCACGAGCCCGCGGCTCCGGTCGAGGTCGCGCTGGACCCGGTCTGCGGCATGGAGGTCGCCCTGAGCCCGGCGAGCATCCAGCTCGAGCGCGACGGGGAGCGCTTCTACTTCTGCTCCGAGGGCTGCCGCGACAGCTTCGCCGCCGAGGGAGCACACGGTGCCGCAGTCAGCTGAGGGTGACCGGGCGTTCGTCGCCGGCCTCGTCCTCGCCGCGGGCGGATCCAGCCGCCTCGGCGAGCCGAAGCAGCTGCTGCCCTACGGCGATGGAACCCTGCTCGGCCACACGCTCTCGACCGCCCGCGACTGTGGCTTTGACCAGTTGATCGTCGCGCTGGGCGGCAGTTCCGAGGAGGTGCGCGGCCGAGTGGACCTGTCGGGGGCGCAGACGGTCGAAAACCGCGACTTCGGAGAGGGCTGCTCGTCGTCGATCGCGGCCGCGCTCGGCGCCGTCGATGAGCGCGCCCAGGTGCTCGTCCTGATGCTCGGGGACCAGCCGGGCGTCAGCGCCGCGACCGTCGAGAGCCTGCTGCTGGGGCGCCCGGACGGGGCGAAGTTCACGGTCTGCCGCTATGACGACGGGCGGGGGCACCCGCTCGCGTTCGGCCGCGAGCTGTTTCCCGAACTGGGAGACCTGCACGGCGACAAGGCGGTCTGGAAGCTGATGGACCGCTACGAGAACGAGGTCGTCGAGGTCCCGGTCGCCGGGCCGATCCCACCGGACATCGACACCCGCGATGACTACGAGGCCGTCCTCGCCGCCGCCGGGATGGCCCCGGCGTGACACCGGTCCGGTCCACGGCCGATTCCGCGATCGGTGAGGCTGTCCCGGACATCGAGACGCTCGAGCGTCGCCTCGACGAGGCGGACTATCTGGCCGACGGCGGGCTTGCCACCGCGCTCTTCCTCTCGCTGCGCCTGCCCCAGCCGCTGCTTCTCGAGGGCGAGGCCGGGGTCGGCAAGACCGAGGCCGCCAAGTCCCTCGCGGCCGCGCTGGACACCCCCCTGATCAGACTCCAGTGCTACGAGGGGATCGACGCCTCCGAGGCGCTGTACGAGTGGAACTACCCGAGGCAGCTCCTGCGCATCCGCTCCACCGAGTCCGCAGGGACCGAGCTGCACGAGGAGGAGCTCTTCAGCCGCGAGTTCCTGACCGCCCGCCCCCTGCTCAGGGCGATCGAGCACCCCGGCCCGCTGCCCCCGGTGCTGCTGGTGGACGAGCTCGACCGCGCCGACGACGACTTCGAGGCGTTCCTGTTCGAGCTGCTCGCCGAGTCCAGCGTCACGATCCCCGAGATCGGCACGATCACGGCCGCGCAGCCTCCCGCCGTGATCCTGACTTCAAATCGAACCCGCGACCTGCACGACGCACTGAAGCGCCGCTGCCTGTACCACTGGATCGACTACCCGAGCCCCGAGCGCGAGGTCGAGATCGTGCGTCGTCGCGTGCCCGGGACGGCAGTGGACCTGGCGACCGAGGCCGCCGAGGCGGTACGGAGGCTGCGAGGCAGCGACGTTCAGAAGCCGCCCGGCATCGCCGAGACGATCGACTGGGTGGCGGCGCTGGAGCTGCTCGGCGTCGAGCGCCTCGATTCCTCGGCCGCGGAGCGTACGCTGGGGTCGGTGCTGAAATACCGTGACGATCAGGAGCAGATAGCCGAGCGGGGCCTCGATTGGCTGGTCGGATCCGATGTCTGAGGAAGACGGATCGAGATGAAGGACGTCATGGAAGTCGTCGAGGACTGGATCAGCGAGGGCGATCCGGTGGCGCTGGCCACGGTCGTCGACACGAAGAAGTCGGCTCCGCAGCCGCCCGGAACCAAGATGGCGATCAACGACGCGGGCAGGATGGCCGGGGCGGTCTCCGGTGGCTGCGTCGAAGGACAGGTCGTCCAGGTGGCCGAGGGCATCCTCAAGGGCGACGCTCCGCAGCTCCTCAACTACGGGATCGCCGACGAGGACGCCTGGGACGTCGGGCTGCCGTGTGGCGGTGAGATCTCGATCTGGGTGGAGACCTACGACGACGACGGCCTGCAGGGACGCTTCAGGGAGCTGGGCCTCCAGGGCGGGCGTGGAGCACTGACCACCGTCCTCGAGGGCCCCGACAACGTCGGGGCGAAGCTCCTTCTCCTGGAGGACGGAACCAGGGTGGGCTCTCTCGGAGATCCGGCACTCGATGCCGTTGCGGCCGAAACGGCCGGAGCCGCAATCTGGTCGGAGCGCAGCGAGCTCTACGAGCATGAGGGCACGACGCTGTTCGTCGACGTCGTGGCCCCTCCGCCGCGGCTGATGATCTTCGGGGCCGTGGATTTCGCGGCCCAGCTGGCCGCGGCCGCCAAGCTCGCCGGGTGGCGAGCCTTCGTCGTCGATCCGCGCCAGCGCTTCGCGACGCCGGAGCGTTTTCCCGAGGCGGAGCGGGTGATCGCGGCGTGGCCCGACAAGGCGATCCCCGAGCTCGGCGGCATCGACCGGGCGACCTCGATCGCCGTCCTCACCCACGATCCCAAGCTCGACGACGCGGTGCTCAAGATCGCCCTGCGGTCAGAGGCCCAGTACGTCGGCGCCATGGGCAGCCGCCGCGCCCAGGCGAAGCGCCGCGAGCGCCTGCTCGCCGAGGGATTGACGGACGAGGACCTCGAGCATCTCGCCGCACCCATCGGGCTCGACATCGGCGCCCTGTCGGCTGCGGAGACGGCCATCTCGATCCTCGGTGAGATCACCGCGGTGCGCCGAGGCCGTGAGGGCGGCCGGCTGAAGACCGTCAAGGGCCGGATCCACGACGCGGCCCCCGATCGCGAAGCCGCGCCGGCGGGGTGAGCAGCGTGCCGGTCGACACGATCCTGGTCGCGCACGTGGCCGGTGTCCCGGTCGAAGAGGTCCTGCCGGGCGTACTCGCCTGCGGCTTCCTCGGGGTGAGAGTGGCGAGCGCGTCCCTGCGGAATCGCATGGAACGGTTTTCGGGGCGCAGGTCCAAGGCCCGCCGGGTCCCGAGTCGGATCCCCCGATGACCGCGCGCGACCCCCTCGTCGACGGACACGGCCGGCTGATCGGCGATCTGCGCCTTTCGGTGGTCGACCGCTGCAACTTCCGCTGCCAGTACTGCATGCCCGCCGATGGGCTCCCCTGGCTCGATCGCTCCGAGATCCTGACCTTCGAGGAGACCCAGCGGCTGGTCGGGCTGTTCGCCTCGATGGGGGTCGCGGAGCTGAGGCTGACGGGCGGGGAGCCACTGGTCCGGACGGAGTTCCCGAAGCTGGTCTCGATGCTGCGCCCCATCCAGGGGCTGCGCGAGATCTCGGTCACCACCAACGGCTATCTGCTGGAGCGCGACGCCGAGGCGCTGGTGCAAGCGGGGGTTGACAGGTTCAACGTCTCGGTGGATTCACTGGCGCGGGACGCCTTCTTCAAGATCACCCGCCGCGACGCGCTCGCGCAGGTGATGCGAGGGCTCGAGGCGATCGCCGCCTACCCCGAGGTCCGGCCCATCAAGGTGAACGCGATCGCCATGCGGGATTTCACCGAGCCTGAGGTCCTGCGCTTCTGCGAGCTGGCGCGCTCGACGGACTTCCAGGTGCGCTTCATCGAGTTCATGCCGCTCGACGCGGACCGCAATTGGACGCCGGACGCGGTGCTGACCGGGGCGGAGATCAGGGCGATCGCCGAGTCCGTCCACGACCTCGAGGAGGTGCCCCGCGAGCCGCACGCGACCGCCCGGGTTTATCGCTTCGCCGATGGAGCGGGCGAGATCGGCTTCATCAACCCGGTGTCAGAGCCCTTCTGCGCCGACTGCAACCGGGTCCGCCTCACCTCCGATGGAAAGCTTCGCACCTGCCTGTTCTCCATCGACGAGACCGATCTGCGCGCCCCGCTGCGCTCGGGCGCCGATGACGACGAACTTGTGGAGCTGATCCGCGACGCCGTCTGGCGCAAGGAGCTCAAGCACCGCGTCAACGAGCCCGGATTTCGCCGGCCGCCGCGCTCGATGAGCCAGATCGGCGGCTAGCTAGCGCGGGACGAGCCGGGTCGCGGTCGCCTTCCAGCTGGCGGTGACCCGGGCGCCCGGACGCAGGGCCAGAGAGCGAATCGACTCCACGGTCACCTCCGCCACCAGCGGCTGCGGGGAGGACAATCCGATCCGGGCGCGGTTGCCGATCTCGGTCACCGAGGTGACCTCGACGGCGAGACGGTTGAGGGCCGAGCTCTCGTGCTCGGCGCCGCCCGGCTCGAGGCTGATCTCCCAGGGAAAGACGAGGGCCGCGACCGGTCCCTGGATCAGGTCGGTGCTGTGGAGCATGCCCCCACCATCCATCTCGACCTGCGTCAGTCCGTCGGCGCTGGGTCTCGCCGTGCCGTTGAGAACCACCGAGCCCGCGAAGTCAGCGACGAAAGCGCTTGCCGGTCGCGCCGACAGCTCCGCAGGCGTTCCGCGCTGCACGATGCGTCCCGCGTCCATGACGAAGATCTCGTCGGCCAGCATGGCCGCCTCGGAAAAGTCGTGGGTGACCACGATCGCGAGCGCACTCGTCCCTCTCAGTGCGTGGACGAGCTCGCGGCCGGCGTGCGCACGGGTGCGGGTGTCGAGAGCGGCCAGGGGTTCGTCGAGGAGCAAGACGCTCGGGTCGCGGGCCAGTGATCGCGCCAGCGCCACCCGCTGGCGCTCGCCTCCGGAAAGGGAGGTGGGGCGGGCGTCAGCAAGCCCTTCGACGCCAAAGCGGCGGAGTTGCTCCAGGGCGCGCCCGCGGCGATCCTGGCGCGGGCCGGGCATTCCGAAAGCGACGTTTCTCCAGGAGCTCAGATGCGGGAAGAGGGCGTAGTCCTGGAACATGAACCCACAGGCGCGCTCCTCCGGCCGGAGATCGATCCCTCGACCCGAGTCGAGCCAAACCTCTTCTCCCAACACCACCCGTCCGGGATCGGGGCGCCGCAGGCCGGCGATGATGCGAAGCACGGTCGACTTGCCGGCGCCTGATGGCCCGACGATTGCAGCGCAGCCATCCCCATCGACCTTCAGCTCGACGTCGAGCTCCAGGTCGCGAAGGCGATCGCGTGCCCTGACCTCGAGGCCTGTCATGGGGCGCCGCCGCCGAGAATCGGTGACCGTCCCAGGAACTTGACCGAGAGCAGCAGGGCGGCGGAGACGATGACGAGCACACCCGAGAGCGCCAGGGCGGCGGTGAAGTCGTCGCTGAAGCGGGCGAAGATGGCCAGAGGCACCGTCTGAGTGATCCCCTGGAACGATCCGGCGAACATCAGTGTCGCTCCGAACTCGCCCAGGGCCCGTCCCCAGGCCAGCGCGATCCCAGACGCGATGCCCTGGCCCGCGGATGGCACAGCCACCCGGATGAAGGCACGCGCCTCGGTTGCCCCCAAGGTACGGGCCGCGTCCATCAGGTTGCGATCCACCGCAGCAAAGGCCTCCTGCGTCTGGCGCAGGTAGAAGGGAGCCGCGACGAAGGTGAGCGCGACGATCACCCCCGCCGTCTGCAGCACCAGCTGGATTCCCGCGTCATCGAGCGCGCTGCCGAACAGACCGTGAGGACCGAAGGACGCGAGCAGGGCGATGCCGGCGACGGCCGGCGGCAGGACGAGCGGGAGCTCGATCAGCGTCACCACGACCGAGCGACCGCGAAACTGCCGCGTGGCAAGCAGGTAGGCAGCGGGCGTCCCCACGATCACGATGATCGCGAGCGCTGCGAGGGACGTCTTCAGGCTGAGCCAGAGAGCGTCCCTGGCATCCTGCTCGCCGAGACTCTTGATCAGGTCACGCGGGGAGGTATGAACGAAGATCGCGACTATCGGCAGGGTCAGGAAGGCGAGAACGAGAAACAGGGCGAGGAAGAGCCCGGCGGCAAACGCTGTTCTGCGCATCAGCCCGGCGGAGGCTTGAAGCCGGCCTCCTTGAGCGCAGCGGCCCCGTCCCCGTTGAGCAGTCCGTCGATGAACTTGCGGGCTCCCTCCGGATTCTTTGCTCCAGTGACGACGGCCGCACCGTAGGCGACGTTCGGCTGCAGATCCGCGGGCAGCTGGATCGCCTTCAGCTGACCGCTGCTCGCGGTCACGTCGGTGATGTAGACAAAGCCCGCGTCGGCCGCTCCCTGGGTGAGCTTGCCCGAGATGCTGCTCACGTCAGGTTCCTCTGAGCGCACGTTGTCGTAGATCGCCTTCCGCTGGTCCGCCGGAAGACGGTCGAGCACCTCGCGCGTGTACGACCCGACCGGAACCGTCGGATCGCCTATGACGATCGAGGTGCCCGGTTTGGTCAGGTCGTCGAGGGAGTTGATCTGCGAGTCCTTCGGGACCGCCAGCACCAGTGTGTTGGTGGCGAACACCGTCGGCACTCCGACCAGGCCCTCCTTGTGGAGCTGGTCGGGCAGGGAAGTATTTGCCGCCGCGTAGACGTCCGGCTTGACCCCCTGGCGGATCTGGGCGGCGAGCTCGTCCGATCCGGCGAACGACATCTTGGCGTCGATACCGGCGGCGTCCACGTAGTCGTTGAAGGCCGTATCGAGGGATGCCGCGGCGGAGACGACCAGTTGATCGGAGTTGTCGCCGCCGCCCCCGCACCCAGAAATCCCCACCAGGCAGGCTGCCGCAACAGCGAGCAGGGCGAGGTGCGCGGCGCTTGGCTCTTGATTCGACGGAGCGCATTTCGCGCGCCGATCATTACATATGCACTACATAGGTAGGAGCCTCAGTCCGATCGGTCGATCATCACCGAGGTCGCTTTCACCGTGGCGGTGGCTCGAGCACCCTCAACAAGTCCCAGCTCCTCGACGGAGTCCCTGGTGATCGCAGCCGTGATCAGGTGCGGTCCGGCTTGGATCTCCACCAGCGCCATGACCCCGGCGACCTCGACGGAGGTGACCGTCCCGGGGAACCTGTTTCGCGCCGAGAATGAGTCCTGGGTTCGGTGACGCGTGGGCGCGGGCCGAAGCCGTTCCACCTCGCTGGCCGGCACCTGTCGACGGTTTCGGGAGTCCCGAGTCGTGCGGAGTTTCCCCGCGCTGTCCCAACGGCGCAGCGTGTCGACGCTGACGCCGATCGCCCGCGCCGCCTCTCCGAGGCTGAGATCGCCCATGGCGCCAGTATGCCACCGCCTGGTTCTGCCTATGCAGAAAGACTGTCTGGCGCCGAGCGGCGCACGTTGCGCGCGACCGGGATGATCTAGGCTCGAAAGAGGGTCCAAGAGGCCCCATACGGAGGAGGAGCCCTTGCAGATAAGTGCACGAAACAAGCTCCCGGGCGAGGTCAAGAGCGTCACGGAGGGCGAGGCCATCGCGAACGTGGAGCTCGAGGTCAGTGGGATGAGGCTGGTCGCTTCGATCACGGTGGAAGCCGTTCGAGAGCTCGGGATTGCCCCCGGGAGCGAAGTGACCGCGCTGGTGAAGGCGAGTGACGTGATGCTCGCGGTGGAGTGAAGCGGCGCTGACGCCGGCGACCGCGGACAGACCGATCGAGATCGCCGATGCCCGGCGCCTCGTGCTCGAGCGCGCCGGTCCCCCCGTGCCGGAGCGCGTGCCACTGCGTGAGGCACTTGGCCGCGTTCTCGTCGCTGATGTCGAAAGCACAGACCAGGTTCCCGGCTTCGACAACTCGTCCATGGACGGGTTCGCCGTCAGGGCCCGGGACGTCGGGGGAGCGACCGCAGAAGAGCCGGCCAGCCTGCTCGTCGTCGACGAGTCCCGGGCCGGCCGGCCCGCAGCCAGGGCGGTCGGGGACGGTGAGGCGATCGCGATCTCAACGGGCGCCGTGATGCCCGACGGAGCCGACGCGGTCGTGCGCGTCGAGGACACCAGCGCGCTCGACGGGAGGGTGGAGATTCGGGCGGAGGTTCCCCCAGGGAACAACGTGAGGCATGCCGGCGATGACATCCAGTCCGGCGTCACGGTGGTGAAGCGCGGCGCCACGCTGGGCGCTGCGGAGCTCGGGGTGATCGCCTCGGTCGGCGTGGGGGAGGTGGGCTGCGCCCGACGCCCGCGGCTGGCGGTGCTGACCACCGGTGATGAGCTGCTCGAGCCTGGTGACGCCTGGCGGCCGGGTGGCGTCCGGAACGCCAGCGGCTACACGATCCCGTCGCTCGCCCTCGCGGCCGGTGCGGACCTGACGGCGATCGAGACGGTCCCTGACGATCCCGATCTGACCCGCACGGCCATCGAGCACATGCTGGAAGGCGAAGTCGCCGTCATCTGCGGAGGCGTATCCGTCGGCGAACACGATCACGTCAAGAGCGCGCTCGCCTCACTCGGCGTCGACGAGGTCTTCTGGAGGGTCGCGCTGAAGCCCGGAAAGCCGACCTGGTTCGGCACCGCGCCCGGCGGAACGCTCGTCTTCGGCCTGCCCGGCAATCCGGTCTCGGCGATGGTCACGTTCCTGCTTTTCGTGCGCCCCGCGATCAGGGCCATGCTCGGGGCGCCCGATGGATCAGATCGCCTGCGGGCGACGCTCGATGAGGATCTTCCGAAGCCGCCCGGCCGAGCGCACGCCGTCCGCTGCCGCTTGGAGCTTCGGGACGACGGCTGGCACGCCTCTCCGACCGGGGGCCAGGACTCGCACATCCTGACGTCGATGCTGGGCGCCGACGCCTTGGCGATCGTGCCCAGCGACGCCGACCCTCCGGTGGCGGGGGATGCGGTGGAAGTGGAAATGCTGCCCGCGGGATGGGGTCTAGGATCGCCTCGATGACGGTCACCGTGCGTCTGTTCGCGATCCTGCGGGAGCGCGCCGGGACGAACTCACTCGAGGTGGAGCTCGATGAGGGCGCAACGGTGGCGGACCTGCTCGAGGAGCTGTCCGCCCGCCCGGAGCTGGGGGATCTGTTGACGAGGATGCCGGTCAGAATGGCGGTGAACCGCGACTACGCGGAACCCGGCACGGCGCTTGCACCTGGTGATGAGCTGGCTCTGGTTCCACCGGTGAGCGGCGGGTCGAGCGGCGGGGTGCACGTCAGGATCACCGAGGATCCGCTTTCGGTCGACGAGCTCTCGAGGCTGGTCACGCGACCCAGTGCGGGCGCCATCGTCAGCTTTCAGGGCCAGACCCGGGAGGTCGACAGGCTCGACTACGAGTCGTACCGCGAAATGGCGGAGCAGAGGATCGAGGAAATCCTGGTCGAGTGCATCGAGCGTCACGGGCTGGAGGCGGCGGCCGCCGAGCACCGGGTTGGCTCTGTCCCGCTGGGTGAATCGAGCGTGATCGTCGCGGTCTCAGCCGCCCATCGCGCCGAGGCATTCGCCGGTGCTCGCGACGCAATCGATCGGATCAAGGCCGAAGCGCCGATCTGGAAGCGGGAGGTCGAGACCACCGGGGATGGAGAGAGTGGTCGCTGGGTGGAGGGGGTCGCTCCATCCGGGCAGGCAAGCGGCGAGGGTCCGACGCCTTGAGCGACCTGCCGCATCTCGACGACGATGGCGCGGCCCGGATGGTCGACGTGGGGGACAAGGAGGTCACCGAGCGATTCGCCAGAGCCGAGGCCCTCGTGCGGATGTCGCCTGAGACGGCGGCGACGGTTGCGAGGGGCGATTCGCGGAAGGGTGACGTGATCGGGACGGCTCGGCTGGCGGGGATCCAGGCGGCCAAGCGAACGCCGGACCTGATCCCACTTGCCCATCCACTGGCGCTCACCTTCGTCGGCGTCGAGGCGCGCATCGACGCGACCGCGGGCCTCGTGGTGCTCACGTCCGAGGCGAGGATCGTCGGTCAGACCGGGGTGGAGATGGAGGCGATGACGGCCTGTGCCGTAGCCGCGCTGACGGTCTACGACATGGTCAAGGGCATCGAGCGCGGGGTCACGATCGAGAGGATCTCGCTGATCGAGAAATCCGGCGGACGAAGCGGAGAATGGCGCCGTCAATCGGGGGTCAGCGACGAGGGCGTCGGCGGGTCCTGAGCGGTGCGGGCCGCAATCCTCACGATCTCGACGTCGCGGGCGGCGGGGGACGGAGCCGACGAAAGCGGCGATGCGCTGGCGGACTTCGCGTCCACGCTTGGGATCGAGGTCGTCGGGCGCGAGGTGCTCCGGGACGATCGGGAGCTGGTCGCCGAACGCCTGGTCCACTGGGCCGACGAGGACGCCTGCGATCTGGTGCTCACCACGGGAGGGACCGGTTTCAGCCCCAACGACCTGACTCCCGAGGCGACGCGGTCAGTGATCGAGCGTGAGGCGCCGGGTATCGCCGAGGCGATGCGGGCGGCATCGCGGCCGCACACCCGTCATTGGATGCTCTCTCGGGGAGTCGCCGGCATCCGGGGCGCCACTCTGATCGTGAACTTCCCTGGCAGCCCGAAGAGCATCGGTGAGGCCGGTGAGGCAATCGGTGCAGCGCTTCCACATGCATTGGAGCTGCTTGCGGGCAAGCGCAGCGCGCACTGAGTGAATGAGCCTTGCGTAGGCGAACCGGAATAGCGAGGATGGATCTATGCGTGCCGTCATCCTCTACACCGTCGCTCAATGAGCCGCTCGGCTGACCCGCAGCCCATCCTGTCTCCGATCACCGAAGCGGCGATCTTCCTCACCGTGGTCCTGGAGGAGGGGGAGGAGGACGGGCTTCCGGATCTGCTCTCGGAGGTCACCGGGTTGAAGCGATCGGTCGGCTTCCGGCTCCCCGAGGGAGAACTGAGCTGCGTAGTGGGCGTCGGCGCTCGGGCCTGGGATCGGGTCTTCGGTGAGCCGCGACCGGCCGAGCTCCATCCGTTTCAGGAGCTCACGGGCGACAAGCACACGGCCCCCGCAACGGCGGGGGACCTGCTCTTCCACATCCGCGCCCATCGGATGGACCTCTGCTTCGAGCTCGCCAAGCGCCTGACCGTCCGGCTCCGCGGCCTCGCACGAGTCGTGGACGAGGTGCACGGGTTCCGCTCCTTCGACGAGCGTGACCTGCTCGGCTTTGTCGACGGCACGGAGAATCCCGAAGGCAAGGCCGCGCCGGCTGCGGTCCTGATCGGCGATGAGGACGCGGAGTTCGCAGGTGGCAGCTACGTCATCGTTCAGAAGTACGTGCACGACATCGAAGCGTGGGAAGCGCTCCCGGTCTCAGAACAGGAGCGGGCGGTGGGCCGGACGAAGCTCGACGACATCGAAATGCCCGACGATCAGAAGCCCGCCGACTCGCACGTCGCACTGAACACGATCGTCGACGAACACGGGGACGAGCGCCAGATCGTGCGTGTCAACATGCCCTTCGGGAAGGTCGGCGCGGATGAGTTCGGGACCTATTTCATCGGGTACGCCCGAACGCCCGCGGTGATCGAGGAGATGCTCCAGAACATGTTCATCGGCAAACCGCCGGGCAACACCGACCGGATCCTCGACTTCTCCACCGCGGTCACGGGCAACCTGTTCTTCGTACCGACGGTCGACCTCCTCGACGACCCGCCTGTCCCGTCCCTCCGGACGAAGGACGATGCCTGAGCCCGTCTGACGGTGGCGTGGCGGCTTCCGATGGAGAGATGTCCGCAAGCTTTGACCTGTCGACGCGCGTTCGATTAGGGTCCCGACCGGCGCAAAGCGACCGCCGATGAACCGAGCGGACCACCTGCTCATGATCGAGTTCGGCGATCGCGCCGATTGCGACGATCACCGCCTGGAGCTCGGTTAGGCGGCAAGCGCGCCTCGGGGGAGATGCCCGCGGGGGATCGCCCCATTCCTGACCCGGCCGTACTTCTGTTTCCTGTCCACGGTCAGTCGGGAGGGCGACCTCGGTCTCCGCCAGGCTCGATGTGCGTCCAGCCGGATCTGGGCGGCGAGGTAGTGGTCATCTCGGTTGGTGTGCTGACTGCTCATCTGATGCCTCCAAGCGCCGGTGATTGTCGGAGTGATCCTCCTCCCGCTCCTGAAAGGCGGGAGAAAAACTTCCGAAGGATTTGATGAGAGGGGGCGGAGAGCCTGGCATCGTCCGGCCTTCGACCTGGCTCGTTCAAGCGCGCATGGGCCTAAGCGCATTCTCATAGCCGCTTTAGCCTGCTTTGGTTCGTCAGGCCTACGTTTTGCGCATGGCTCGGATGCGACGCTCCGGCGCCGGTTCTGCCGTGATTGATCTGCCGGATGTGGCCGACCCAACGTCGGGCTCGGAGACGCTCGCCGGGATCGCGAGGCATCGCGAGCGGAGGCGCGAGGCCGAGTTGCGGCTCAGGCGCCGACGCCGGCGAATCCTGGCGCTGATCGGCATCGTCGTGTTGCTCACGCCGGTGGTCTATTCGTATGCGCGCTGGATGCTGCGGCCATCGAGCATGCCGTTCTTCGCGCGGAGCGTTGAGTGGGTGAGGGCCGATGTCCCCTTCGGCAATCAGGTGGTCGATCAGATCGAGCACACCTACTACACGTGGAACGCGCCGTCGAAGGGAGGCCCGCAGCTGAGCAACCTGCCGCCGGCCGGTCAGACTGCGAACGCGTCAGGGAACAACGCACCCTGGCCGCCGCGGATCAAGCCCGTCTTCGCGCATCCGCTCAGAGGCGAGGGGGTCTGGAAGCCAACCGGCCCGCCAGTCAATGGGGGCTCACCGGTGCTGGTGACGACCTTCCGTCCCGAGACCGACTATCCACGGAACGTCGCCTACGTGGCCTGGTTCGACCACACACGCACGGCGCTCGCGTTCTATCCGGGTCGCTACGAGCCGCCGAGCGCCGCCGTACGCGGGCCGGCGATGATCCCGAACAGCCAGCGCTCCCGACTGCTGGCGACGTTCAACAGCGGTTTCATCTACCGAGACGTGAACAACGGCTCCACCGACAACGGCCTCGTCAACGAGCCACTCGCAAAGGGCAACGCCACGCTTCTCGGGTACCGCGACGGCCGGGTCGCGATCGTGCGCTGGAGCGGCGGCCCCAACGCCGGACCGGACGTCGCCTGGTCCCGCCAGAGCCTCCCCCCGATCGTCTGGAACGGACGCCTCAGTCCGGCGCTCAACGACAGCTCACAGTGGGGCTACACGCTCGGCAACTCCGTCCGCGTCTGGCGCACCGGCGTCGGGATCGACCGCCGCGGCAACCTGATCTACGCGGCCGCCGACAGCCAGACGGTCACCACACTGGCCCAGATCCTCCAGCGCGCCGGCGCGGTTCGCGCGATGGAGTTCGACATCAACCCCGAGTGGCACACCCTGATCACCTACGACCATCGGCACGGGCTGGGCCCGACGGAAGTCGGGCCGAATCCGATGCAGTCCGCCAGCCGCTACCTCAGCCCCGACGACCGTGACTTCTTCGCGGTCTACCGGCGTCTGCCGGGTCCGGTCAACGTCCCCTTCAACTAGACCTTGCGAGGAGTATGCTCGCGCCGCAAGTTTCGGAACCGGTGCACGGGGCACAGGAGGGACGTAATGCGGAAACTGGTTGCGGGGACATTGACCACCATCGCCCTGCTGGTTGTTGCGACGCCCGCGGCGGCCATCACGAACGGCACGAATGACGGCAATGCGCATCCCGAGGTGGGGATGATGCTCGCCCCGCAGGTCCACAGCGACGGCACCTGGACCCGCTGCACCGGCACGCTGATCTCCTCGACGGTTTTCCTGACCGCGGCTCATTGTGAGATTCCCGGCGCCACCCAGGTCAAGGTCACCTTCGACTCCGCCTTCAAGTTCCCCGGGACGACGTTCACCGGCACCTGGCATGCCGACCCCGCGTTCAGCCAGTCGCAGGGCGATCCGCACGACATAGCCGTGATCGTGCTCGACAGCTCGCCCGGCATCGCGCCGGCCCTGCTGCCCGCGGCCGGCTCGAACGACAAGCTGCCCAAGGACCAGAAGTTCACCTCCGTCGGCTATGGCACCGGCGAGGCGGTGAACGGTCCCGGAGGGCACACCTTCCCGATCGACGACGTGCGTCACGTGGCTGTGGGGACGCTCAACTCGATCACGAAGAGCTGGCTGCGCATCTCGCAGAATGGCTCGCACGGCGACGGCGGCACCTGCTTCGGAGATTCGGGCGGCCCGAACTTCCTCGGTGCCGGCGCAAGCGAGACGAGGGTGATCGCGGCGACCACGATCACGGGGGACTCCCCATGCCGCTCGACGAACGTGGACTACCGCCTGGACACGCCCTCGGCACGCTCGTTCCTGGCGAACTTCGTGAGTCTGCCGTAGCGTTGTCCAGCGTTCGCGTGGCCGTCCCGGCTCATGCAACGCTGCAGTCCGGGGAGTCCGCCGAGCGTGGGCGAGCTGCCCGCCGCAACACTCCCCGGTCAGCTCACGGCGAGTGGTCCCCGGCGCCGGACCGGCCCGATCCTGTCGCGGTGCTCAGTGCCCAGGCGGCCTCGCGTGTGCAGGAGCTCGTCCCGATTCGGCACGGGCGGATGCTCGTCTCGCCGTTCACGTTTTACCGCGGTGCGGCGGCCGTGATGGCGGCCGACCTCGCCGCGACGCCGGATTCGGGGATTGTCGTGCAGGCCTGCGGCGATGCCCATGTCTCGAACTTCGGCGGATTTGCAGCTCAGGACCGCAGACTTGTCTTCGGCCCGAACGACTTCGACGAGACGCTGCCCGGCCCGTGGGAGTGGGACGTCAAGCGGATGGCCGCCAGCGCCGAGATCGCCGGCCGCGACGTCGGGCTCCCGGCCGACCGTCGGCAGGCGATCGTGGCCGCCTGCGTGCGGGAATACCGGGAGGGGATGCGCGGCTTTGCGGGCGAGAGCCACCTGGACGTCTGGTACGACCGCCTCAATGCCAGTGAGCTGGTCGATCGCTTCGGCGGGAAGCTGGGCAAGAAGGGCCGGATCGTGTTCGCGAAACCGTTCGCCAAGGCACGGCGCAAGACGAGCCTGCGAGCGGTCAAGAAACTCACCGAGCGGGTCGACGGCGAGCTGCGCTTCCGCAGCGTCCCACCACTGCTGGTTCCGCTCCGTGAGCTGTTTGACCCGGCCGACGCTCGGGACGAGACCGAATACGTTCGGGAGCTCCTGGATGAGTATGCCGCCAGCCTCGACGAAGATCGGCACTACCTCTTCGGGACGTACCGGTTCGTTGACATGGCGCGCAAGGTCGTCGGCGTTGGGAGTGTCGGCACGCGCGCCTGGGTATTCCTGTTCGTCGGCCGCGATGGGAAGGACCCGCTCGTCCTGCAGGCGAAGGAGGCGAGGGCGTCGGTGCTCGAGCCCTACCTGGGCGCGAGCGAATTCGAAAACCACGGCGAGCGGGTCGTCCGTGGCCAGCGGATCTCACATGCGGCGCTTGACGTTTTCCTGGGCTGGCAGCGAAGCGAGGGCCTCGACGGCAAGGAGCACGACTTCTATGTACGCCAGCTCTGGGACTGGAAGGCGTCGATCGACCTGTCGGTGATGACCGAATCGGGCCTGCACGCATACACGCGGGCCTGCGGGTGGTCCCTGGCCCGCGCGCACGCCCGCTCCGGCGATCGGCTGGCGATCGCCGCCTACCTGGGCAAAGGCTCGAACTTCGACAAGGCGATCGCGCGCTTCTCCGCGGCGTACGCCGATCAAAACGAGCTCGACCACCAGCGCTTGGCTGACGCCGTCTCGTCAGGCGACGTCGCCGTCGTGTCCGGGGTCTGACCCTCCGCCTGGGTCGACCTAGTCGTCTTCCCGACGATACGTTGGTACGGGCAATGACCCACGTTCGCGGGGAGGAATCGAACGGCAGCGGCGATTCAACGACCCTCGCGGTCGGGGACGCCGCCGACGTACCGAACCTGCCGGTCCCCCTCTCGAGCTTCGTCGGCCGGGAGGAGGAGCTGGGCGAGCTACGCCAGGAGCTGGCGGGAACCCGGCTGCTGACCGTGACGGGTCCCGGAGGCTGCGGCAAGACGCGGCTTGTGCTGCGGTGCGCCTCGGAGCTCTCGGATCGCTTCCCCGACGGCGTCTGGTGGGTCGACCTCGCGCCGCTCGCCGAGGAGCGGCTGGTCGCGGCTACGGTGGCGGAGGCCCTGGGGGTGCGACCGCTGCCGGGCTTCACTGAGCTTCAGGCCGTCTGCGCCTACCTGGCCTCGCGGCGGGCGATGGTCGTGCTGGACAACTGCGAGCACCTGCTCGAGGCGTGCGCCGAGGTCGTCGAGACGCTTCTGCAAGCTTGTCCGGAGATCGCGGTGCTGGCGACCAGCCGAGCGCCGCTCGGCGTCGCCGGCGAGACAGACTGGCGGGTTCCGCCCCTCTCTCTTCCGGATGAGGAGGGCGAGGGGCTCGCCGACTCTGACGCGGTGGGGCTATTCGTCGAGCGCGCCCGCAAGGTGAGTCCCGGCTTCGCCCTCTCCGACGAGAACGTCGAGTCTGTGGCCGGGCTGTGCCGCGACCTGGACGGGATACCGCTCGCGATCGAGCTGGCGGCGGCACGCCTGCGAATGCTCTCGACGGAGCAGATCTCGAGCGGTCTCTCGGACCGGTTCCGCCTGCTCACCGGCGGGCCGCGCACCGCGCTGGAGCGCCACCAGACCCTGCGGGCGTCCTTGGACTGGAGCCACGACCTGCTCTCTGCCGAGGAGCAGACGCTGCTGCGTCGCCTGGCGGTGTTCACGGGTGGTTTCACCCTCGAGCAGGTTGAGCAAGTCTGCGCCGGTGACGGACTGGAGCGCGATCGACTGCTCGACCTGCTCGGATCGCTGCTCGACCAGTCGCTCGTGATTGCCGACGAGCGAGATCGGGGCGTGCGCTACCGGCTGCTCGAGACGGTGCGCCAGTACGGGCTCGAGCGGCTGGCGGAGGCCGGCGAGGAGCAGGCGGTGCGCACCCGCCACCGCGATCATTTTCTCGCCCTCGCCGAAGAAGCGCGTCCTCACCTCGAGACCGGCCGCCAGTTCGAGTGGCTCGAGGTCCTCGATCCCGAGTCGGCGAACCTGATGGCCGCCATCGACTACGCGCTGTGGAGCGAACCACCACTCGCCCTGCGCTTCTGCGTGGCGCTCCGTGGCTGGTGGCGTCCCCGCGGTCGCTCCTCGGAAGCCGAGCTGGTGCACTCGCGCTCGCTGGACGCCTGTGGGGACCGCGAGCCGGGGCTGCGCGCACGCTCCATCGAAAGCCGCGCCGACCTCACCCTCTGGGTGGGCGACTTCGCGGCGGCGGAGGAGTACGCAACCGAGGCGCTGGCGCTCGCGGAGGAGGTCGGGGACAAGCGGACCGCCGCGCTGGCGCGCCGCGATCTCGGCAGCGCGATGAGCTTCACGGACCCGTCCGCGGCGAGAGGCGAGCTCGCGCGCGCGGCCGAGCTCGCCCTGGCGGCGGGCGACGACCGGGCGCTCGTTCTCTCTAAACAGGCAACGGTTCTCAGCTACCTGTTCCAAGGCGAACACGCCCAGGCCAACCGCGCCAACGAGGAGGTGGCCGCGCTGGCCGAGCGCCTCGGCGACCCCCTCCAGATTGCCCGGCGCTGGCTGTTCGTCGCCCTGCCGGCGCACGTCGACGGTCGTTTTGCCGAGGCACGAGAGGCGATCGGGCGGGTGCGGGCGGCGGTGGCGGATATCGGGGAGCCGGTCTTCGAGGCAAACGCGGATGTTGTCGAGGGGCTTGCAGATTCTTGGCAGGGCGAGCCCGAGCGTCCGCTCGAGCGCCTGCCGGGGCGGCTGGAACACACCTTGAGGCTCGGCGCCGGCAATCCCGTGCCACTGCTGTTGATCGCGCTCGCCTTCGCCGAGCTCGCCGCCGACCGGCCCGAGCGGGCTCGCGAGCGGCTCGATGGCCTGCTCGCACTGATGGAGGGGCGCGGCGCCGCGACAACGACATGGGCGCTCTGCCTGCTCGCGGAGGCGCGGCGCCTGCTCGGGGACGCCGGCGCCGATGCCGCCGCGCTCGAGGCGCAGGCGAGCGGCGGGCAGTTCGGCCAGGCCAGCTTCACTCTCGGCCGCCTGGCCGCCGCGCGCGGCGAGTGGATGGACGCTCAGCAGCACGCGCTCGCCGCCCTCGACGTCCGCGTCGAGGGCGGCCACGCGACCTACGTGCCAGGCAGTCTGGACGCGCTCGCCGAGGTGGCGGCGGGGCTCGGCGCCGACGAGGACGCGGTGCGTCTATTCGCCGCCGCTGAGCAGGCTCGAGCCGAGATCGGCATCGTGCGGGTGCCGCCCGAGACGCAGCACTGGGCGGATATTGAAGCCAAGCTTCGTGAGGAGCTCGGGGAAGAGAAATACGAAGCTGCGCGGGGGCAGGGCGAAGAGCTGACCATCGAAGACGCGCTCGAGTGGGCGCGCCGGGCACGGGGCCCGCGCAAGCGCCCGCCCGGGGGCTGGGCATCGCTCACCCCCACTGAATCCAGGGTGGTCGAGCTGGTCGCCGAAGGGCTCACCAACCCGGAGATCGGCGAGCGGATGTTCATCTCCCGGGCGACGGTCAAGACCCACCTCGCCCACATCTTTCCCAAGCTCGAAGTCCACAGCCGCTCCGAGCTCAGTGCGCAAGCCGCCGCGCGGCGCAAGACAGCCTCCTGACATTCCGCGGGGAATCGACCCCGCAGGCAGGCCAAAATCCCCCTCTGAGCAGGGGATATACGCCATCTGGCCGATGTTCTCCGGCCTTCCCGGAACGACGCTCATCCCGTCTCAGCAAGCCAATGCTGAAGGGAGAAGAAAGCGTTGTCCTGGTTCCGGGGTCTGGCTGCAGCCGCGCTTGTGCTCTGCATCGCCCTGCCGGATACGGCGTCCGCCGCCTCGGGCAAGAAGCACCACCCGCAGCCGCCCACCCAGGTGAATTCCCGCCAACTGCGGGGGGCGATGATCACCCCGAACTGGTCGACTCAGGACTCCCTCTTCACCATCACACCCGAGCAGCAGCGGGACGAGATCGCAGCCGTTGCCGCGATGGGGGGCGACCTGATTCGCTTCCACCTCGACTGGTCGCGGCTCATGCCGGACGCCTTGATGCGTGTCGACCAGAGCTATCAGGACCGTGTCGATCAGGTGATGGCCTGGGCGGCCGCTTATCGCGTCAAGGTCATCCTCAATCTGGTCGGCACCCCTTGCTGGGCTCCGGCCTCCGGTGCCTCTTGCCCGCTGAGCCGCGACGTGATGTTCTCGGCACCGCGGCCCGACATCTTTCAGGCCACCACCAGATACCTGCTGCAGCGATACCCAAGCCTCTACGCCTTTGAGGTCTGGAACGAGCCCAACCTGGGTGGTGGCACATTCTGGGTGGGTAGCCCCGCCGAGTTCGCGGCCACCGTCAACGCCGCCGTCGCCGGCGCCAACGAGGCGGGCGTCGGCACCAAGGTCCTTGCCGCCGGCCTGTTCATGGATGGGTCGAGCTATCTGCAGCAGCTCTACGACGCCGGAATGCACGGCCAGGACGGCATCTCGCTGCACCCCTACTCGATGGCATCCGGTGGCGCCTGGGTCAACCCGAGCGCCCGCCGCTCGCCCTTCCGCCGTGCGATCGAAAACACGCACCGGGTGATGGTCCGTAACCACGACCACGGCGGCCTCTGGCTGACCGAGTTCGGCTTCGCCACCTGCCCGGCCCAGCCGCATTGCCTGAGCGACTCACGCGCCGCCAGCTACCTGGCCAGCAGCTACCGGGTCGCCGCCCGCTACCGCTACATCAAGGGCCTGACAGCTTTCTCCATGCGCGACTACGCGGACGTGCAGGACCGAAATCCAGCGTGGGACCTGCGCAGCGGCATCCTTCACAGGGACCTCTCGCCGAAGCCGGCCTTCCGCCGGGTGAAAAGCACGCTGCGCCGGCTGCGCTCGAGCTAGACCACGATCCCCCGACCCCTCAGCTACGGCCGGTCTGCCGGATGCCCTCGGCGTCGCAGCTCGCGCGTCGCGGCGGCGACCCGGATCTGGAGCTCCGTCGCCGGCCGGCGATCGAGCGGGTCCTCCCCTTCGATCGAGGTGCCCTCCGTTCTTACGGCGGCACGCTCCGCGGCGTCCTCAATCAGCGCGTAGCGGTCCGTCGCTGGACGCGGCGTGGTGCGGGTGAGAAGTTCTCCGAGGTCATTGGCCTGCGACACGCGCATTCCCATGTGGCGGGGGTGCCCTGAGCTTCTGAGCCGCGCAAAGAGCCCTTGGTGCCGCTTCGGCTCGTCGAGGGCCTCAGGGCAGAAGCGAAGGAGAATCGTCTTCATGATCGAGGTGTGATCGAAGAGCGTCTTGGATACAGACGCCGGCTCCACCCACGGCGAGACGACCAGGGCCGGTATCCGCACGCCGTAGCGCCCGAATGCGTCCGGGTCATCATCGGGCGCCGCCGGCGGCGCGACGTGATCGAAGAAACCGCCGTGTTCGTCGTAGAAGATGATGAGGAGGGTTTTTTCCCACTGGGGACTCGTTGCAAGCGCGTGGTAGACGGCGAGCACAAGCTCCTGGCCGTCCTTGATGTCGGCGGGCGGATGGTCGTCGTTCGGCTGAAAGCCGATCGGGTTGAAGTTGCTGAAGTTCGGGTCGATCCATGAGACAGACGGCAGCGAACCGTTGGCGGCGTCTTCGAGAAAGCTGGGCGCTGTTGCGTCCATCCTGAGCTCGAGGCTGGTCCTCCAATTCAGGTTGGTACCGCTGAAGAACGCGAAGTTGTGGTGGTGGCCGAGCTTGTAGTGCCCGTCGGCGAAGCGCAGGGTGCCCGCCTCGAACGAGTACCAGTGCCACGAGATGTCGTTGGCGTCGAGGTGCCGCACGAACGAGGGCTGGTTGTACATCGGCGGGAGGTGGAGCGGCCGGTCATCGCGACTGCCGGCGGCACGACCGCAGATCGCGTACAGGCGGTTGGGCCAGGTCGCCCCGGGCACCGAGCTGAACCATCGATCGCAGATCGCGAACTCGCTCGCCAGGTGGTCGTAGACCGGGACGTCGGCGGCGTTGTAGTAACCGATCACGCGACTGGGATCGGCGTCGGGGAGGTCGTTGGCGGAGAGCGTCTCGGCGTAGCTCTGTACGAAGCCATCCATCTTGCCGCCCCCGAGCTGGAGGTCGACGGCGCTGGCGGAATGATCGGGATCGTCCTCGATCACCGTGCTGTCGAGATGGTGGACCGGATAGGAGCGCCCGTCATGCTCGTTGGCGAACTCCGCCCGCAGGCCATCGACATCGCCCCGACCACCCTCGAGCGAGAGATACCCGAGCATGTGGTCGAAGGAGCGGTTCTCGAGCATCAGGACGACGATGTGATCGACCTTCTCGAGGTTTGCCGTGCCGGACTCAGTCACCATCGTCTCCTTCCCGGTACCACCTACGTACGGTAAGCATCCCCTATGGGAGCGTGGAATGTGAACCGTCAATGAAGCTGCTCAGAGGACTGCCCGGTGCCCAGATGCTCGCGTCCTATCGAGGGTCGTGGTTGCGGCGGGACGTCGTCGCCGGTCTCGTGCTCACCACGCTGCTGGTGCCCCAGGGGATGGCCTACGCCCAGCTCGCCGGTCTACCGGCGATCACCGGGCTGTACACGTCGGTCCTCTGCCTGATCGGTTACGCGGCGTTCGGGCCTTCGCGGGTCCTCGTGCTGGGGCCGGATTCCTCCCTGGGCCCGATGATCGCGGCGACGATCCTGCCGATCATCGGATCCGGCGGCGATCCCGAGCGCGCGGTCGCCTTGGCGTCGATGTTGGCCCTGCTGGTGGGCGTGATCACGATCGTTGCGGGGATCGGGAAGCTGGGGTTCATCGCCGACCTTCTTTCGAGGCCGACGCAGATCGGATACATGAACGGGCTTGCCCTGACGATCCTGATCGGTCAGCTGCCGAAGCTCCTTGGGTTCTCGACCGACGAGAATGGGCTGATCGACGAGACACGCGCGTTCGTGGACGGGGTCACGTCGGGCGAGGCGGTGGCGGCCGCTGCAGCGATCGGATTGGTCAGTCTCGCGCTGATCCTGGTGATCCAGCGCTGGCGGCCTCGGATACCGGGCGTCCTGCTCGCGGTGGTGGTTGGGATCGCCGCCGCAGGTGCGTTCAACCTCGGCGACCATGACGTGTCGCTCGTGGGGACCCTTCCGGCGGGCCTTCCCTCCCTCACCTGGCCGAACCCGGTCTCCGATCTGCCGCTCCTGGTGGCAGGAGCGCTCGGCATCGCGCTCGTCTCTCTGACCGACACGATCTCGACCGCCTCGTCCTTTGCCTCCCGCACGGGTCAGGAGGTCGACGGGAACCGGGAGATGATCGGAATCGGCGCCGCGAATATCGGCGCAGGGTTCTTCCAGGGCTTCCCTGTTAGCACCAGCGGCTCCCGCACCGCCGTCGCCGAGCAGGCCGGTGCGAAGACGCAAGTCACGGGGCTCGTCGGCGCGGCGGCGATCATCCTGATGCTCGTCCTGGTGCCCGGGCTCCTGCGCAGCCTCCCGCAGCCGACGCTTGGTGCGGTGGTGATCGCGGCGTCTCTGTCGCTGGCCGACATCTCCGGTGTTCGCCGGTTGTGGCAGCAGCGCCGAATCGAGTTCCTGCTATCGATGGCAGCCTTCCTCGGTGTCGCGCTGCTCGGCGTGCTCCCCGGCATCGCCGTCGCCGTCGCTCTTTCGATCCTCAACGTCTTTCGGCGAGCCTGGTTGCCCTACCGAACCACACTCGGTCGCGTCTCCGGCATGCCGGGGCAGCACGACCGGCGCCTCTATCCCGAGGCCGAGCAGTTGCCGGGCCTGGTGATTCTCCGCTTCGACGCGCCGCTGTTCTTCGCCAACGCACGTACTTTCCGTGAGGAGGTTCGACGCCTGGCAGGTGCTGACCCGCGGCCGCGCTGGATCGTCGTCGCGGCGGAGCCGATCACCGACGTCGACACCACGGCGGCGGACATGCTCGCCGAACTCGATGAGGAGCTCAACGCCGAGGGGACCTCGTTGGTCTTCGCCGAGCTCAAGGATCCGGTGAAGGCGAAGCTCGAGCGCTACGAGCTGGTCGGTCCGCTGGACCCGGCGCACTTCTTCCGGACCCTGGAGGGTGCCCTGGACGCTTACCGCGAGCAGACCGGCGCCGAGTGGATGTCAGCCCAAGGCCACACCCTCGACTAGGCTGCGAGCAGGGGGATCAACCGAGGTCGAACGGATCTGAATGGACTGGTCACTGACGACCGTGGCGCTGGCGCTGATCGCCGTTGCCGCGGTCTCGAAGCGGTTGTCGGGATCGCCGGTCACGCCCGCGATGGTGTTCGTCGCGATCGGGCTGATCGTCGGCCCCAAGGTCCTCGACGAGATCAACATCGCGAGCACCAGCTCGACCGAACGGGCACTGGCCGAGGCGACGCTGGCGCTCGTCCTCTTCTCCGACGCCTCGAGCATCGACCTCAGGGCATTGCGGCGTGGGGCGTCGGTTCCGCTGCGGCTGCTCGGGATCGGGCTGCCGCTGACGATCGCATTCGGAGCGCTCGCTGCCGCCGTGATCTTCGGCGAGTTGACCTTCTGGGAGGCGGTGATCGTCGGGGTGGTTCTGGCGCCGACCGACGCCGCCCTCGGCCAGGCGGTGGTCACCGAGCCGCGCGTCCCGACCCGGATCCGCCAGGGCCTGAACGTCGAGAGCGGGCTCAATGACGGGATCTGCGTCCCGCTGCTCTTCGCGGCTGTGGCGGCCGCCGACGTCCAATCGGGTATTTCCGGGGGACGAACCGGGGCCACGCTTCTGTTCGAGGAGGTCGGCTACGGGATCGTCGGCGGGGTGGTCGCCGCGCTGGTGGTCGGAGCCGTGGTCGTCTATGCGGGCGAGAGGAATCTGATTGCTGGTGCCTGGCGCCAGGTGATCCCGGCCGCCGGCGCCGTCCTCGCCTACGGCACAGCAGCAGCGCTGCACGGATCGGGGTTCATCGCGGCCTTCGTGGCCGGGATGGTCTTCAGGGCGGTGATCAATCGCGACCCTGGGGAGATGAACCGACTAACCGAGGAGGTCGGGGACGTGCTCAGCGGGGTCACCTTCGTCGTCTTCGGGGCGATCCTGCTCGGGCCGGCGCTCGGCGAACTGAGCTGGGAGCTCGTCCTCTACGCGGTCCTCAGCCTGACGGTGGTGCGAATGGTCCCAGTTGCGATCTCGATGCTCGACTCACACGTTCGGCTGCCGACGCTCGGGTTTCTCGCCTGGTTCGGCCCCCGCGGCCTGGCCTCGATCGTCTTTGCGGTGATCGTCATCGAGGACTCCCAGCTTCCTCACGAGCACCTGATCGTCCTCGCGGTATACCTCACCGTGGGACTCTCGGTCTTCGCCCACGGCCTCACGGCCGCCCCGCTGGCCGATCGCTACGCGGACTGGTTCGAGCGCCACCCCCGAAACCAGGACGGCCGCAAGAAGAAGAAGTAAGCACAGGGGGCCCGGCTACGACGGCTCGCCCCGTCGGCTGTCGCCGTGGTCCCGGGACCGTTCGTCTGGGACTGGGGGCGCGCCATCAGGTGCGAATCCCGCCTGGGTCAGCATTCGCCGCAGGTCCACCACCATCTGGACGTCGATGTCCTTGCCCTGGGGCGGCGGGAGCACCTCGGTCTCGGGGCCGAGCGTGACCCTGAGCTTCCCGTTGTGTTCGTGCTCCACCGTTCCGATGCGCTCCAGCAGCGACTCGACCTGACGCCACTCGATGTTGCCGCTGGCGGGGTGCCTGAAGATCTTCTCGACCGTGTCGCGATGGTGATTGCTGAGGTGAGCTTCCATGTAAGTCCCGAGGCTACCCACATGGCGCGGCCAGTTCACGTCGGAACACTGGGATACTGGCCGCCGAATGCCGGAGGGGCTCTCTCCACAAGAGGTCGGCAAGGAGATCAGCGAACACGCCGGGAAGCGGCCCGACGACGACGGGAGTCGCCAGTTCCGGAGGGTCTCGATCATCGAGGCCATCCTGCTCTCAGTCGTCGCGCTGATGGCAGCCTGGTCCGGGTACGCGGCTGCGAAGTGGAACACCGAATCACGCGTCGATCTCGCCTCGGCCTCGACCAAGCGCGCCCAGGCCAACCGGGCGAACCTCCAGGCCATGAGCCTGCGCAACTTCGACTCGACCACCTTCGACGCGTGGTTCTCCGCCTATACGGTCGGGAACAAGCAGGCCATGGCGCTGGCCGAGCGCCGCTTCCGGCCCGAGTTCCGCGTTGCCTTCGACGCCTGGCGTGCGACGGATCCGGAGCACAATCCCCAGGCGCCCAAGGGACCCACCTACATGCCTCAGTACCGCCAGCCGAGGGTGCAGGTGGCGAACGCACTCGACGCCCAGGCCACGAAGGCCTTCGCGGACGGATCGGACGCGGGGGAGACCTCCGACGAGTACGTGCGCGTGACCGTCTTCCTGGCGAGCGTCCTCTTCCTGGTCGGGATCAGCACCCAGTTTGCGATCAGAGGGGTCCGATACGCGCTGGTCACCGTCGGCGGCGCCATGCTTCTCTTCTCGCTCATTCAGCTGACGCAGATCGCCGGCCCGCCGTGACCTCAAGGCTTCCGGGGGGTCCCCGTTCATCCCTCAACTTCCAGCGCCGTCAGCGCACGGTGATCTTGGCGATGCCCTTGCCCAGCCGGTCCTGATCGACGTTCCCCGAGATCCCCGGCACCGAGCCGGAGCTGGAGTACTGCCAGACCGAATAGCCGTGCCTGGCCCAATTCGACGCCGGAACCGAGGGGCGCGACACACCCCACTCGGCGACCCAGAGCGGGTACCTCGCCTTTGCGAACTCGAGGGTGTTGCCGGTCGCGGCCCAGCTGGTGGCGTTCGTGTAGATCATGGGCTTGCGGCCCAGCCGCTTGTTCACCTTCTTGACCCAGACGCGGATCCAGGTCCGGAGCGACGCCGCGGTCATGCCGGTGAACGGCGTCTCGACGTCCAGCACCGGCACCAGCTCGCCGCTCTGCAGGGAGCCGACAGTGGCAAGAAAGACGTTGGCTTCGGCGATCGCGTCCGCGCGTGCATCCGCGGAGGTGCCCCCCGCCGCGAACGCGCGGTGATAGGCGCCCACGCGAATCCCATTGGACTCCGCAGCGACCCGGTTCGTGGCGAAGAACGGGTCGGCTCCACACTGCCCGGGCTTCACCGTGCAGTCCGTGCCGCTGCCTCGGCTCGCCTGCACGAAGGCGAACCTGATGGCGCCCGTCGTGGCGACCGTTGGCCAGTCGATCGGGCCCTGAAAGCGGGAGACGTCGATGCCCATGGCCTTGGTTCCAGCGCTCGCCGAGGCCGGCACGATGGCGATCGCCGTCGCGCAGAGCACGACGATGGCGGCGGCCACTGTCTTTCTTGCGCTCGTCCTCATGCCTGGATTCTGCAACCCGCCCCGGAGGCGATCGGAGCGCGCGGCTTCGGGCGCAGGTCGGCATCAATTGGCCGTAACCGGGTAAAGGCAGAGTGATGCTGCGCGACGGGGAAGCGTCCGCCCCCAATCGAGGATTCCTTCATTCGGCCCTGATCTACGGGTCCGATGATGCGCTTCGCGGAGGTCGCGGTTCCCTTCCTCAAGGAGGGAACCGCCACTGAGGAGCTCGTCCTCGTCGCCGTGCAGGGACGGAACGTCGATGGGTTGCGATCCGCTCTCGGCAGCGAGCCCGACGGAGTGACCCTGCTGACGGTCGAGGAGTGGTTCGAGACCTCGGCCCGCACCCGGGACAAGCTCGTCCGCTGGGCGAAGGAGAGCGGGACCGGCCGGCCGCGCGTGCTCGTGGAGCCGCCCTGGCCGACCGGGAGCGAGGCGCGGGTTCGAGACTGGGCCCGGCACGAGGCGGTGACGAACGTGGCCTTCGAGAGCATGGAAGTCGACTTCATCTGCGCCTACGACGCGCGCGCGCTCCCACCGGAGATCCTCGAGCACGCTGCGCGCACCCATCCGGTGCTCGCCCAGCCGGGTGGGCATTCCGCCAGCGACCGTTACCAGGAGCCGGACGACTTCTGCCGGCGACTCGATTCCCGCATCGGGCCAATCGGCGGGAAGCCTGACGCCGCCGTCGACTTCGATCTCACCGGACTCCACGGGGTGCGCGCACTGGTCGGCTCCGCCGCGGCAGCCGTGGGCATTTCGGGCGCGCGTGCCGAGGGGCTGGTGCTCGCGGTCAACGAGATCGCCAGCAACGCCGTGGTGCATGGGAGTCCGCCGGCGACCCTGCGGGTCTGGTCGGGCGAGTCGCGATCTGGTCTGCGAGGTGAGCGACTACGGGGCCGGCATCGAGGACCCGCTCGCCGGCCAGCTCATTCCTCCGCTGGAGGGCATCGGAGGTCGCGGCATCTGGCTGGCCCGGATGCTCTCCGACGCGGTCGAGATTCGCAACGGGCCCGGCTGCACCGTCTCGATCCACGCCTCCGCGCCTGGAGGTGCCGCAGATCGACTAGATCGCGCGCAGGAGCCCGGAGTCGACCTCGCTGAGCGTGGTCGCCCCGCACAGGGCCATCGTGAGGTCGAGCTCCGCAAGCAGCGACCGAAGCACCACTTCGACCCCGTTCTGACCATCGAGCGCTAGCCCCCAGAGGTAGGGCCGGCCGATCAGGACGGCGTCGGCGCCGAGGGCGAGCGCCTTGAATGCGTCAGCCCCGGAGCGGATTCCGCTGTCGAGCAGGATCGCCATCCCCTCTCCGGCCGCGTCCACGATCGGCGGCAGCGCGTCGAGCGACGCGATCGCGCCGTCGATCTGCCGTCCGCCGTGGTTCGAGACGACGATCCCGTCGATGCCTCGCTCGCGCGCCTCGCGCGCGTCCTCGGGGTGGAGGACGCCCTTCAGCACGATCGGCAGCGTCGTCTCACCTCGCAGCCATTCGAGCCGCTCCCAGGTCAGGTTCGGGTTGGCGAAGACGCCGAGGAAATGCCCCACCGCGGCGCCGATGTCCTCCTCCGGGGTCTTCTCGAGCCCCGCCCGGAAGACGGGGTCCGAGAGGTACTGGGCGATCCCCACGCCCTCCAGGAAAGGGAGATAGGCCTGCTGCAGGTCGCGGGGCTTCCAACCAGGCACGTAGTTGTCGACCGTGAGAACGAGCGCGGAGTATCCGGCCGCCTCGGCGCGGCGCACCAGGCTCGCCGCGATCTCATCGTCGTTGGGCCAGTAGAGCTGGAACCAGCGAGGCCCGTCGGCATTCGCCTCGGCGATCTCCTCCATCGCGGTGGCGGAGGCCGTGCTGGTGATCAGCGGCAGCCCGAGCCCCGCAGCCGCTCGGGCGGAGGCGAGCTCGCCTTCCTCGTGAAGGAGGGTCTGGACTCCGATCGGCGCCAGCAGCAGCGGCGCCGGCATCTCGGTGCCGAGCAGCTCCAGCGAGAGGTCGCGTGTGGAGAGGTCCTGGCGAAGCACGCGCGGAACGATGCGCCAGCGCCTGAACGCCTCCAGGTTGGCGCGCATCGTGTCCTCGGACCCCGCGCCGCCGAAGATGTACGCGATCGCGCGCTCGTCGAGCGACTCGCGTGTCTTGGCCTCGAGCTCGGCCCAGGCCATCGGCAGGGTCGGGCGTTCGCCGGCCAGCATCCCCTTCGCGTAGATCTCGCGGTAGTAGTCGCCGAACTGCGGGGGCGGTGTCTCGTCCGCGCTCATCCTCCGCGCCATGGCGCGGACTCTATGGCGTGACGGGCTTCTTCTTGCGCTTCTTCGGCTTCGCCAGAGGCTTCGGCGGCTTGCCGATCTGCTTCGTGCACGGGGGGCCGCTGCAGTGGACGAGCTTCGCGAGCGACTTGAGGAGGAACTTCTTGACCGGCGCGTAGCGCCCGTTCTTCCAGACCGAGTTCAGCATCAGCGGGTCGCTGGAGATGTCGTACAGCTCGCGTCCGCCGTCGGAGTACTTGGTGAGCAGGTAGCGGCCCGTGCGAATCGCGCGGTACCGCGGGGCGACGATCGCGCGGGAGAGCTGGGCCGTGTGGTCCAGGTCGGTGTTCTTGACGTAGGTGCCGATCTTGACCGGGCTGTGGTTTCCGCTCGCCGCCGCCGCCGTGCCTATTCCGGGCTCGAAGGTCGTTCCGGGGGGTCCCGTCTCGAACAGGATCGGGCGAGTCGACTTCTGCGCCGGGTCCTGCGCCAAGGGGAGCATCGACTGGCCGTCCTGAGGAAGGCCAGGCTTCGCGCCCGTCATCTGCAGGATCGTCGAGGTGATGTCCCCGTTCCAGACGAGGCTCCTCGGCTGGGAGCCGGCCGGGATGCCGGGCCCGCGGATGAGCAGCGGCACCTGCGTGGAGGGGTCGTAGGGGACGAACTTGCCCTGATGCAGACGGTGCTGGCCCTGCATGAAGCCCTGGTCCGAGGTGAAGATCAGATAGGTGTTGTCGAGGGCGCCGTGCGATTGCAGGTCGTTGACGATCTTCTCGACGGCGTCGTCGACCGAGAGCAGGGTCTCGAGGCGGTGCTGGTAACGGGTCTGGATCTTCGCGATCAGGCCGGGACCGAAGCGCCTGATCCGCCTGATCCAGGCGGGCTTGTCCTTGACGTTCTTCTCGTTGAAGCTCGCGTCGATCGGGAGCGGGGCGGTGGCGAAGGCGTTGGCGTACTGCGGGGCCGGCGTGGCGGGATCGTGAGGCGCGAAGAACTGGACCTGCATGTAGAGCGGGTTGTTCGGGAAGTTCGCCAGGTGATTGTTGATCCGGTCCACCGCCAGGTTGGCGTAGACGTCGGTGGAGTAGTCGTCCGGGCTGTAGGTCTTGTCCGTGCCGTTCTCGTCGAGGGTGAACCCGGTGTAGGAGGACGGCGGGCCGATGAAGCCGTAGAACTCGCCCTTCGAGCCGGCGCCCGTGCCGCCGGCGAAGGGCCCCCAGCCGGGAGGCACGTAGGTGGGGCCGCCGACGTTCGGGTCAGCGAATCCATTCGGCATCTTGCCGATGTGAATCGTCCGATAGCCATCGGACTGCAGCCAGACCGGCAGGTCGTTCTTGTCGTTGAACGAGCCGTAGCCGCCCTGCGGCGGTGTGTTCCCGAGGACGCCGGTGTTGTGCGCGTAGTCGCCGGTCTGGACCGTTACGCGCGAGGGGCAGCAGAGCGGATCGGAGGCATAGGCGTGGAGGAAGCTGGCGCCCGCGTTGGCGATCAGGGCCTGGGTCTTCGGCATCACGGACAGGTCCCGGACGGTCTGATCGTCCGTGGTGAACATGATCACGTTGGGCTTGCTGCTGGCTGCGCGCGAGGTCTCGCCGCGTGCGAGCAGCACGAGCAGGCAGAGGCACGCGGTGCCCGCCACCAGCAATCCGGCCCTGACCGCCCGGGTTGGCATCAAACGAACATAACTAGGGCGGGCGGCCGAAGTTGCGGCTCCAGGGAATAGGCTCCCGTTCTGGGAGATGGGATTCTTCGAACCCTCACCGCCGCCGTTCGAGCTGGAGGAGTGGAAGGCGAAGCCGCACCTGACGCGGCTCAAGCCGCTGGTGCAGGATTGGGGGCTGAACGGTTTCGGCTCGCCGACCTTCGTCTACTTCATCTACGTCCTCAAGCTCGTCCTGTTCAGCGTCGGCGCTCTCTTTGTCATCTCGCTGACTCCGGGCCTCGGAACGCTCGGCAACCTCTCCGACTGGTGGACGGAACCGATCGTCTTCCAGAAGCTCGCGGTCTGGCTGCTGCTCTGGGAGATCCTCGGCCTGGGCGCCGGCTCGATGCCGCTCAGCTTCCGCTTCGTGCCGCCGATCGGCGGCGTGCTCTACTGGCTGCGACCCGGGACCATCCGGCTGCCGCCCTGGCCGGAGCGCGTTCCCTTCACCAAGGGGTCCACCCGGACGCTCGTCGACGTCGGGCTCTACGCGGGTGTGCTCGCCTCCTGCGTCTTCCTGCTCGCCGCCACCGGCGTCGACTCCGCCGCGGGCTCGGCGGGCAAGCTGCCGCCGGCCGGCCTCGCAGTGCTGTTCGCCTTCCTCGGGCTCCTGGGGCTGCGGGACAAGGTCTCGTTCCTCGGGGCTCGCCCGGAGATCTACGTCACGATCCTGGCCGTCGGGCTCTTTCCCGTCGACCAGTGGATCGTCGCGTGGCAGTTCGTCTTCCTCTTCATCTGGTGGGGCGCGGCGTCGTCGAAGCTGAATCACCACTTCCCGTTCGTCGTCTCGACCATGATGAGCAACGCGCCCCTGATCGGCTCGAAGGCCCTGAAGCGAAGGCTCTGGCGTGACTACCCGGAGGACATGAGGCCGTCGAAGCTCGCCTCGGTGATCGCCCACCTCGGCACCGTCCAGGAGTTCGGCTGGCCGCTGCTCTTGATCACGGTCGACAACAACACCGTGAGAACCATCGCGATCATCGGGATGATCCTGTTCCACCTGAACATCACCTCGATGTTCCCGCTGGCGGTCCCGCTCGAGTGGAACCTGTTCATGATCTTCGGGCTTCTCTTCCTCTTCGGGCACAACGGGGACGTGCCGCTCTCGACCCTCGACGATCCGCTGCTGATCGCATTCCTGGCGATCCCCTGCCTTGCCCTCCCGATCCTCGGAGGGCTCTTCCCCGAGAAGATCTCCTTCCTTCCGTCGATGCGCTACTACGCCGGCAACTGGGCGACGACCCAGTGGCTCTTCCGCAAGGGGAGCGGGGCGGAGGAGAAGCTCGACACCCAAATCAAGAAGCCGGCCCGGATCATCGTCAAGCAGGTGGGCGACATCTATGACCCCGAGACGGCGGAGTTCCTGCTCAACAAGGGGCTCTCCTTCAGGGCGATGCACTCCCACGGCCGGGCGCTCAACGGCCTGCTGCCCCATGCCGTCGATGACGTCGAGGACTACGACGTCCGGGAGGGCGAGCTGATCTCCAACATCGTCAACGGCTGGAACTTCGGCGACGCACACTTCCACGGACGCCAGCTTCTGGCGGCGGTCCAGGAGCGCTGCTCCTTCGCGGCCGGCGACGTGCGGGTGCTCGCGCTGGAATCCGAGCCGACCGGCTGGGGCCGCGGCCGTCAGCGCTTCCAGGTCTGGGATCCGGTCGACGGGCTGATCCAGGAGGGCTCGGTGGCGGTGAGGGACATGGTCTCGCGACAGCCCTGGCTCGACGAGCGCTATGACGTCCCGGTCGAGGTCGACCGCGCCGTCGGCGGCGAAGCGCCGGTCCCGGTCGCTTGAGCGACGCGATCGTCGTCGGCTCCGGGCCGAACGGGCTGGCCTGCGCGGTCGAGCTCGCCCGGAACGGGGTGGAGGTGACGGTGGTCGAGGCCGAAGAGCGGATCGGCGGGGGCACGAGGACCAGCGAGCTCACCGCCCCGGGTCTGCTCCACGACGACTGCTCGGCGATTCACCCGATGGCGGCGGGGTCTCCGTTCCTGCGCTCCCTGGATCTGGCGAAGCACGGCCTCGAGTGGCTCCTACCCGAGGTCGACCTGGCCCACCCGCTTGACGACGGCAGCGCCGGGGTGATGGTCCGCTCGATCGAGGAGACGGCGCGCGGACTCGGCGAGGACGGCCGCGCCTGGCGGCGGATCTTCGGCTCCTCGTCCGCCCACTTCGAGGAGCTGCTCGAGGACATGCTCTCCCCGATCATTCATCTGCCGAAGCACCCGGTGCGGCTCGCCCGATTCGGCATCCCGGCCGTGGCCCCGGCCACGGTGCTCGCTCGCTCGTGGAGCACGCCCCAGGGCCGGGCACTGTTCGGCGGCGTGGCCGCCCACGCCTTCGCTCCGTTGACTCGGCCGATGAGCTCATCTGTGGGTTGTGCCCTGATCGATGCGTGCCACGCCTTCGGCTGGCCGGCGGCCAAGGGCGGCTCACAAGCGATCCCCGACGCCCTCGCCGCGATCGTTCGTGAGTACGGAGGGCGCATCGAGACCGGCCGTCGGGTGCGGTCCTACGACGAGGTCGCGGGCGCCGACGTGGTGGTCTTCGATCTTGCCCCGTCGGCGGTGGCGGAGATCGCGGGCGACCGGCTCCCGGACCGGGTTGCGCGTTCCTATCGCCGCTTCCGGCACGGCCCGGGTGCGTACAAGCTCGATCTGGCGATTGAGGGCGGAGTCCCATGGACCAACGAGTCGTGCAGGCGGGCGGGGACCGTTCACGTCGCCGGCAGCTTCGAGGAGATCGTGCTGGCGGAGCGGGCCGTCAACCGCGGCGAGATGCCCGAGCGTCCGTTCATCCTGGTCGCCCAGCAGTACCTCGCCGACCCGAGCCGCTCGAAGGGAGACCTTCACCCGCTGTACCTCTACGCGCATGTCCCTCGCGGCTACACGGGCGATGCGACCGAATCCATGCTGGGGCAGATCGAGCGGTTCGCCCCGGGATTTCGCGAGCGGATCACCGAGACCTTCGTCCGTACCCCCGCCGACCTCGAGGCCCACAACTCGAACTACGTCGGCGGCGACATCATCACCGGAGCCAATGGCCCGGTCCAGGTCCTGATTCGCCCGCGTTTCGCCATCGACCCGTACAGCACGGGGATCGACGGCGTCTACATCTGTTCGGCCGCCACGCCACCGGGTGCCGGCGCCCACGGGATGAACGGCTACAACGCGGCCCGTTCGGCGCTCCGTCACCTCGGCTGAGCGCCCGGCCTTCCGTAGTTTCCCCCGCGTTCATCCAGTATTTCGTCACATTGCGCGTGTCTCGCTATCGGGGGAACCTTGGACATGACCTCTGGAGAGGAATTGGGGCCGGGGGGGGTGCTGCACCCGCTGGACTGGTCGCGCAGGATCGAAGAGGCTTTGGAGAGGGACCTCTTCGTCCTGCACGGCCAGCGCATCGTCGACGTCATCAGCGGCGAGACGGTGCGCCACGAGCTCTTCCTGCGGATGGTCGACCGCCGCCGGTTGATCCCGGCCGGCGAGTTCGTGATGGCGGCGGAGGAGTTCGGATCGATCAGGGAGATCGACCACTGGGTCGTCGCGCAGGCGATCGAGGTGGCGGCTTCCCGAATGCCGGTGGACCTCAACCTCAGCGTGAGGTCGACGGATGAGGCCATGATCGAGTTGATCAGCGACCGGCTTGAGGAGACCGGCGCTGATCCGGCCGATCTCGTCCTCGAGCTCAGCGAGGCCCAGCTGACCGAGGGTCTCGACGAGGCGCGCGCCTTCGTCAACGCTGCCGCGGAGATCGGCTGCGGGATCGCGCTCGACGGATTCGTCAAGGGCGGCCCCGAGTCGTTCCTCCTCCGGCGTCTCCCGGTCACCTACGTGAAGCTCGGCTCGCAGTTCATCGACGGCCTGACCGAGGATCGCGGTAGGCGCCGCGCAGTGAGCAGCGCCGTTCTCAAGGCTCATCGGTCCGGCCAACGGGTGATCGCCCAGGGGGTCGAGACGTTTGCTGCTCTCGAGCTGCTCGAGAACCTCGGCATCGACGAAGCCCAGGGCTACGCCCTCGGGCCACCTGAGTCGCTCGAGTCGCTGACCGCCGCCGGCGCGTAGCTTCCAATCCGCCTGCGGCGCGGGCAGCGGTCGATGCGGCTGAGAGGAGTCGAACCTCCACGTCCCGAAGGACACAGGCACCTGAAGCCTGCGCGTCTACCAGTTCCGCCACAGCCGCGGGGCTCGCGAAGCTTAGCCTGAGCCTGGCTACACTCCCCCCCGCACAAACGGCGGCCACAAACGCCGCCGCCGCACCTACTCGCCGCTATCGTCTAGGGGACTAGGACGCCGGATTCTCAGTCCGGAAACCCGGGTTCGAATCCCGGTAGCGGTGCCTCAGAAGCCCCCGTAATTGCGGGGGTTTTCTTTTGCCGTGAGGTGGCGCAGACTCCGAAACTCTTGCTCGCGACGTGTCGCCAGGCAGCCCATTCCCGGAGCCTGACGGTAGGCGGTCGAAAGGCGCCGCTTTGATCGAAAGCGGTGTTCCGCACGCGAGATACTGCGTGGGCGATGTCGGAGGAGAACGTCGAAGATTTCGCGCCGGGATACGCCAGGTTCAACCGGGCCGAACGCAGATCCCGTTGACGAGCAAGAAGCTCGCCTCGCTGGATGTCTGGCATCCGGACGGCCTGTACGTGAACTCCGCCGGCGACCCTGATCCCGGCATCCACCGGGGCATCGAGGCGGTGAGGCAGCAGATATGGCGTTGGGTCGAGTCCTATCCCGACCTGCAGTTGGAGCCGCTTGAGATCCAGACCAACGGCAATCGGGCGTTCGTCTGGGTTCGCTTCTCGGGCCACGCTGCAGCAAGCGGGGTTCCAATCGACCTGGAGCTCGGCTCACGTCATCACGCTTCGGGGCGAGAAGCTCCGCCGTATCGAGGAATACTCGGACCGCGGCGATGCCCTCAAAGCCGCCGGGCTGTCGGAGTAGGCCATCTCGCAGGAGAACGTCGAGAAGATCGGCGCCCCGTGCTGTTGCTGGTTGTTCTCATCCTGTTCGGAGTTGCCGTCATCGCCGTGGTGTCCGTGGCGCTGCTGCGCCCATCGCGGGCAACCGAAGCGCGGAGGGTGGAAGACCTCGATTCGGAAAGGGACGTCTACGAGAAGCTCTACGGAAGGCGCTCGAAGACCGTATCCGCCCCGGAGCCGGTAAACGACCGCCAAAAGCGACGGCCTGTCGGAGTAGGCGATGTCGGAGGAGAACGTGGAGGGTCATCGACGCGCTTACGAGGCGTTTAGAGCCGACTCGGATAGTCGAGAAGCGGGCGCCTGCCACGTGAGGCGCCTTAAACCGCCCCTAATGGAAGGAGTTGGCATGCGCAAGTTCATCATGGCCGTGCTCGCCGCCCTGGTCATCGCCGCGTTCGCGGGGTCCCGGCGGCCGCCACCTCGACGGGGAACAGAGGCCAGCCCAACCAGGCGTGCGGCACCGACCCCGGCCAGTCGCCTGTCGAGCCCCGGGGATTCACAGACAGCGCCGGATTCGCGAACGCGGAGCAACACTACGCGGGCAGTGAGGGAACACCCTCGGCGGCGAACGGCAACTTTCACGCCGTCGCGCAGTACGACGTCGCCTGCTTCCAGTTGAGCAGCCACTAAGGGTGAGTGATCGGGATGGGCCGGGCACTCCTGGTCCGGCCCGTCTCGAAAACACCAAGCAAGGATGCCCTCGAAGCCGCCGGGCTGCGCGGCTAGGCCAGGAGCCATTCAGACCTCGGAGCGCTTCACGCGGATCGGAGGCACCATGCCCGTTGGCCAGGCATCGAACGCATTGCTGACCTCGCGAGCGAGACAGCACGTTCCTGGCCCCACTGCCCGCGGCAGCCGACGCCTGCCCCACCCGCTTGTCGCTGGCCAGGGTTCGTGAAAGGCTTGCGGTGTGAAGCGCCTACTGCTCGTGCCGGCAGCGCTCGTGGCCCTGGTTGTGGCCTCGCCGGCGTACGGCACGGTCACCCTCGGGCAGCTTCCGCAAGCGACCGACACCCCGCAGAACTGCGGACCGACCTCGGGTGCCTACCTCCAGGCCAGCGTCACCTCGGGCAGCTCATACGTCGTCCCCGCCGCCGGCAAGATCAGGTCGTGGAGCACCCGCGCGCTCCCCACCGCGGGTCAGCAGGTCGCCCTGTTCATCTTCCGTCCGTTCGGCGGAAGCACCTATCAGACCGTCACCCACGACGGGCCGTATCCGCTCACCGCCTCCACGCTGAACACGTTCCAGGTGAACCTCGCCGTCAAGGCCGGGGACGTCCTCGGCCTCAATCCCGGCATCGGCACGAACTTCCCGACCCAGTGCGGATTCGCGGTGCCGGGGGAGACGGGGGAATTCACCACCTTCCCGAACCCGCCGCCAGACGACGGCCAGTCGGGAACCGTCAACCCAAATCCGGGGAACCGGCTGAACACCTCGGCCGAGTTCGACCCGTCCAACGACTTCGGCTTCGCAGGACTGACGAAGAACAAGAAGAAGGGTCAGGCGACGGTCACGGTCAACCTGCCGGGGCCTGGCTCGGCGACGCTCACCGGCAACGGCGTGAAGGGCCAATCAGCGTCGTTCGGGACCGCCGCCGGCGGGACGCTCGCCCTCAAGGTGGTTCCGAAGGGCAAGCTCGCCAAGAAACTCAAGGGCGGGGGCAAGGCGGGCGTGACCGTGGACGTCACGTTCACCCCCACGGGCGGCAGTGGCGCCACGAAGTCGGAAAGCCTGAAGCTGGTGAAGAAGAAGAAGGGCTAACCGGCCGCTGGAGCCCGCCCTCGTATTGTGCTCCGCTCGCCTACCCAACATTCGTCCAAAGATGCCGAATTCTGTGTAGTACGCGAGCCTAGCGCCCAAACTGGCAGGGGATGGCCCGCAGGACGCGCTACGTCGCCCTCCTCTCCATTGCCGCCGCGGCGGCAAAGGTGGCGTCACCCCGTGCGAGCCGATCGCGGGCGGGGGCCATGTTCGCCTTGGTGTGTTTTCTCGTCCTGGCCGCGGCGCCGGCGCGAGCCGCTGATCCGATCATCGCCCGCTATGCGCCGGGGGACCAGGTCCGCAACATCTACTTCGATGGGTCGGCGCCGGGCGGCAAGTTCCGCGCGCGGATCGCCGCCGCGGCTGCCACCTGGAACAAGCTTCCCGCTGGCGAGCGCTTCGAGGTCCACAAGTCGCCGAGCGTGGCACTCAACTCCGATCCCTGCGCCGAACTGAACGGCGTCCCGATCGGCGGCATCCTCCGAGGCCAGGTTGCGGGCAGTACCACGCTGGCCGAGAACCGCAGCTGCGTCAATACCGACACCGGGCAGCTGTCGGCTTCCGCCAGACGTTCAACCAGAAGAAGAAGTTCTACGTCGGCGCGGGCGACCCGCCCGCGAAGAAGCTCGACCTTCAGTCCGTCGCGACGCACGAGCTCGGGCATTCGGAAGGTTGGACCGGCGACCACTACCAAAACCGGAACGACTCGAAGATCTGCGCCAACAAGCCGAAGCAGGCGACGATGTGCCCGGCCGCGTATGCAGGCACCAACCGGACGCGGACCCTGGCCCAGGACGACAAGAACCCGGTGATCGCGGCCTACTCGCAGCCCCTCGCAGCAGACGCGCTCGAGGCTCTCGGCATGCGAGCGCCTGCCGGCAAGGCCTTCTCATCCGCCGTCGCGCCCGGCGGCGCCGGAGCCCGCGGCTGCCTGGCCGGTCTGATCCATCGGATTCGCCTGCGCCGCGGCGACAACACGTTCGAGGGTGGCGCCGGACGGGACCGGGTCAATCTGGCGGGCGGCTCCGATATCGGCTTCGGCAAGGGCGGCGACGACTGCATCGTCGGCGGAGTGGGAAATGACGACCTCCGCTCTGACGGCGGCAACGACACGATCATCGCCGGGCCCGGCGATGACATCATCGACGGTGGCCCCGGAAACGACCTGATCCTCGGCGGCCGCGGCAACGACCAGATCTACGCCGCCGACGGCTTCTTCGACCGGATTCGCTGCGGCAAGGGCTTTGATCAGGTGTTCACCGCGGATCCGGGTGACGTGCTGATCGACTGCGAGATGACGCCGTCGGACTTCACCGCCATCCCGCTGTTGCCGAGTTACTGAGCCACTCTCTCAGCGACGCGACTGCTTGAGCTGTCGCACCAGCCTCTCGAGGCGTTCCGCGAGCAGCCGCCTGTAATCCGCGATCCAAGCGTCCACGTCGTCCAGTCGTTCGGGGCCGAGCGTGCAGATCCGGGTCCTGCCGACCCGCTCCGTTGCCACCAGGCCGGCGTCCTCCAGCACCTGGACGTGCTTTCGCATTCCGGTCAGGGTGATCCCGAACGGCTCGGCAAGCTCGCCGATCGTCGCACTGCTCTCGCCGAGGCGCTCGAGGACCTGGCGGCGGGTCGGGTCCGCAATCGCGCTCAAACTACGGTCAATTCCCTGATTCTGAACCATCTGGTTCAGTATTTCAGAGGGGCCGGAGGGAGCGCCGGCGCGCAATGTGAAGGCCAGGCGCGGCGGATCGTTCTCGAGGACCCGTTCGTCGCGCCCTGCGTCCTGGTCCTCGACGAGGTCCCGGACCGGACGATCTTCGTCGGGAAGGTCTCGGGTCCCGGATCGGCAGGGAAGCTCCGAAATGAGTCGAAATCGAGGCGATTAAGCAGCCGTTAACACCTCGGAAAGTACGGCCAAATACCGAGTCGGCGCCTGAGGTCCTAGATAGGATCGGCGGTGGAGCTGCTGGAGTGCGGCAGGAGAGAGAAGCTGCTGGGAAGCAGGTGAGGAGCTGCTGGAGGATGGGACCGTCATAGGGGCCCGAACGGACGCTCATGGCTCGCAATGGGCCTGCTCCCGGGTGGAGCGAATGTGAGCCCTGGCGAAGGGACGATCACACCCCGTGGGGGAGGGCGCGTACGAGGCGGCGGCAGGTTCGCGCGCCTGGCGGCGATCGGCGCACTGGTACTGATCGCGATCGCGATCATCGTGCTGCTGCTCTCCAGCGGCGGCAACTCGAACCACTACCGCCTCCTGTTCGAGACCGGCGGCCAGCTGGTCAAGGGCAACCAGGTTCTGATCGGCGGCGCTCCCGTCGGGAGCGTTGACGACGTCAAGCTGAACGACAACGGGCAGGCGCAGGTCGACATCTCCGTGGACCGGCCGCTGCACGAGGGCAGCACCGCGATCGTCCGCGCGACGTCGCTCTCCGGGATCGCCAACCGCTACATCTCGATCCAGCCCGGGCCGGACAACAATCCCGAGCTCGCCAGCAATGCGATCATCGCCGAGAGCGATACGACCACCCCGGTCGACCTCGATCAGCTCTTCAACACTCTCCGCGGCCCCGAGCGCCAGGCGCTCAGGAACGTCATCCAGGGCTCCGCGACCGTGTACGCGGGCAAGGGCCCGCAGGCCAATCAGACCTACAAGTACCTGAGCCCGTCGCTGGTCGCGACCGACCGTCTGCTCCAGGAGCTCGACCGGGACGAGGGCACTCTCACCAACTTCATCGTCAACGGGGCGAACGTCGTCTCCGCCGTCGCCGCGCGCCGCGCCGATCTCTCCTCGCTGACGCAGAACGCGAACGTCGCCCTGGGCTCGATCGCCAACGAGAACACCTCATTCGACCAGGCCCTTGTCGCACTGCCCGGCACGCTCCGCCAGGCCAACACGACCTTCCACAACCTCCGCCCAGCGCTCGACGACCTCACCCCGCTCATCAACGCGACGAAGACGAGCACCAAGAACCTCGCACCGTTCCTCCGGCAGCTCCACCCGGTGCTGACCCGCTCGGTCCCGGTCTTCAGTGACCTGAACCGCGCGCTCAATCTGAACGGCAAGTCGAACGACCTCGCCGACGCCACCGGCTACCTCGTGGCTCTCCAGAAGCGGGCCGCGGACGCGGTGCCGATCACGGTCAAGGCGATGCAGGACTCGGAGCCGATCCTCGGGTTCTTCCGTCCCTACACGCCCGACCTGACCGCCGGGATCGCGCACCTCAACCAGACCGCCGGCTACTACGACGCCAATGGCCACTACGTCCGGGTGCAGCCGGCGGGCATGAGCGTCTTCCAGGCGACCACACCTCTCACCGCGGCCAACTCCGCAACCCCGTTCGCCGATTTCGGCGCATTCGGCGGACCCACCTACAACCTGTTCCGCCGCTGTCCGGGCGCCTCCACGCCCGTCGTGCTCGGCAGCAACCCGTTCGCCACGCCCTCGCCGGCCGGCGCCTTCCTCGGTCCGCCCAACGGCGCGCCCGCCAGCCCCTCGTCCTGTAACTCCAACCAGTCGGTGCCCGGGCCATGAGGCGGATCGCCCTGATAGTCGCCGGTCTGCTGCTCGCCGCGCTGCTGATCGCGCTGCCCGCGATCGGCTCGAACGGAACCAGCGGCACCTATCTGGTCCGGGGCTACTTCGACAACGGCTCCTTCGTGGTCTCGGGCGAGCAGGTGCGGGTGGCCGGGGCGAATGTCGGAGTCGTCAGTTCGGTCGACGTCTCGAACGACACCGAGACGGCCAGCCTCCAGGGCGGCCCGCACGCGGTCCCCGGCAAGGCCGTCGTCGTCATGGAGATCGACGACTCGGGCTTCAAGGACTTCCGCCAGGACGCAAGCTGCCTGATCCGCCCGCAGTCGCTGATCGGCGAGAAGTTCATCGACTGCACGCCGACCCAGCCGCGAGCTCCCGGGACGCCTCCGCCGCCTCCGCTGCAGAAGATTCCCGACGGCCAGGATGGGGCCGGCCAGTACCTGTTGCCGCTGGAGAACAACGGCACCACGGTCGACCTGGACCTGATCCAGAACATCCAGCGCCTGCCGTACGCCGACCGCTTCCGGCTGATCCTCAACAGCCTCGGCGCCGGGCTGGCGGGGCGCGGGCAGGACCTCGGCGCCGTCATCGACCGGGCGAATCCGGCCCTGCGGCAGACCGACCGAGTCCTGGCGATCCTCGCTGAGCAGAACAAGCAGCTCGCGAGCCTGGCGAGCAACGGCGACCAGGTGCTCGCGCCGCTCGCGCGCGAGCGGGCCCACATCACGGGCTTCTTCCACAACGCGGCGATCTCGGGCCAGGCCACCGCGGAGCGCAGCGCGGCCCTCGAGGCGGGCCTACAGAAGTTCCCGGCGACCCTTCACCAGGTCCGGCTGACGATGACCAAGCTCAAGGACTTCGCCGATCAGGGGACGCCGCTCTTCACCGACATCAACATCGCGGCGCCCGGCCTCAGCAAGGCGACCGTGAACCTGCCGGCCTTCGCCAAGGAGGGCATCCCGGCGCTGACCAGCCTCGGCAACGCCGCCCAGACCGCCGGGCCGAAGCTCGCAGCCTCCGACGGAATGCTCAGCGACCTGGCCAACACGGCCAACTCCTCCGTCTCGATCGGCCAGAACTTCTCGGCGTTCCTGAACACCTTCGAGAAGACCCAGGGCTTCCAGAACCTGATGAATTTCATCTACAACTCCGTCGGCTCGGCGAACGGCTTCGACTCGTACGGGCACTTCCTCCGCTCGAACCTCCAGCTCACGAGCTGCGTCGAGGTCTCGGACACCTTCCAGGACGTCTGCCAGTCGTCCTTCAAGGCGGCAAGCACTGCGGCTCCGGCCAAGCAGGGCAAGAAGGCCAAGATCTCCAAGTCGGGGATCCACAACGCCTCGCCGCTGCCCCAGGTCAACGTCCCGAACATCCAGGACCTGATCCCGCAGCTCGTCCCGCCGCAGACCCCGACGCTGCCTGACGGCACGGGCTCCGGCACGGACTCCGGCACCGGCTCGGGCACGGACTCCGGAACGACCACAACCACGCCCGATAGCGGCCAGAGCGGCAAGGACTCGCCCAACTCCCAGGCGGTCTCGATGAGCCAGGCCCAGATGTTCCTCCAGTTCCTGCTCGGAGACGGCGCATGAGGGGCGGGCGCGTCGGCAGCCTGGCAGCCAGCCCGACGCTCGTCGGAGCGGTGACCGTGCTCGTGGTCGTGGTCGCCGTCTTCCTCTCCTATCAGGCCAACCAGGGCCTGCCCTTCGTCCCCACCTACAAGATCTCGGCCGAGCTGCCGAATGCCGCCAGCCTCGTGGCGGGCAACGAGGTTCGGATCGGCGGCATCCGAGTCGGTCAGATCAAGTCGATCCAGCCCGAGACCGTCGACAACGCTCCGTGTCCGAACGACCCGACCCGCCAGTGCACCACGCAGGTGGCCAAGGTCGACATGGAGCTCAACCAGGACATCAACCCGCTGCCCGAGAACTCGACCCTGGTGGTCCGAGCGAAGTCGGCACTGGGCCTCAAGTACCTGGAGATCAACCGCGGCAACTCCAGCCAGGGATTCAAGCCCGGATCGACGGTCCCGATCACCGCGGCACGGCCCGAGCCCGTCGAGATCGATCAGGTCTTCAACATGTTCGACGCTCCGACCAGGACGGCCATCCAGTCGAACCTGCTCGAGTTCGGAAACGCGCTGGCGGGGCGCGGGGTGGACCTGAACGAGGCGATCGGCCAGCTCAAGCCGCTGGTCCAGGTGCTCACGCCGGTGATGCGTAACCTGGCCGACCCGAACACGGGGCTCGGCAACTTCGTCTCCTCGCTCTCGGCCACGGCTGCCGAGGTCGCGCCGGTCGCGGAGATCCAGGGCCAGCTCTTCGTCGACCTCGACACCACCTTCGGCGCCTTCGCCCGCGTTTCGCGCCCATTCATCCAGGAGGCGATCTCGAAGTCGCCTTCGACCGAGGACACCACGATCGCGACCCTGCCGACGATCCGGCCGCTGCTCGCCAACACCGCCAAGCTGTTCAGCGAGCTGCGGCCCGGCTTCCACGCGATTGCGCCAGTCCAGAAGGACCTCGGCAACTCGATCGTCGAGGGCGTCAAGGCGCTGGCGCTGTCTCCGGCGTTCAACGCGCAGCTCGACCCGACCGCCCAGGCGGTCCTGAACCTCTCCAACAACGCTGGAGCCCGCCAGGGGATCAACGACCTGAACACGTTCAACAACACCCTGGGGCCGCCGCTGTCGTTCATCACTCCCGCTCAGTCGGTCTGCAACTACGCGACGCTGCTCTTCAGGAACGTGGCGAGCTTCCTGGGGTCGGCCGACGGGATCGGGACCAGCCAGCGGTTCATCGTGCTCCAGCCGCCGATCGGGCCGAACAGCGAGATCGGCCCGAGCTCCGGACCCGCCAACGGCGGCGGCCAGACCACGAACTTCCTGCACTACAACCCCTACCCGAACACCGCTGCGCCGGGGCAGACACATGAGTGCGAGTCGGGGAACGAGGGCTATCCGGGCGGTCAGACGATCGGCAACGTCCCCGGGAACCAGGGCATCCACACGGACGGGCAGATCCTCCAGCAGGTCAAGAAGAAGAAGTCCAAGAAGAAGGGCAAGAAGTGACGGACGAGCGCGCCAACAAGCCGCCCGTCGAGGTGCACGGCAAGGACTACGACGAGCGGGTCTACCGCAAGGGGCACCCGCCGCACCGGGTCCGCAACGCCCTGATCCTGATCGCCCTGGTCGTCGTCGGCACCTACCTGGCATGGACCAAGTCGATTCCGTTCCAGAGCCACTTCGAGCTCCACGCGGTCTTCAAGAACGCGGCCAACATCCGCAAGGACTCGCCGGTCCGGATCGCCGGCGTCAACGTCGGCAAGGTCGAGAGCGTGAAGAGCGTCTGCGACAACGGCCTGACGGGGAATTGCGCGAGCAACTACTCCGAGGTCACCTTCACGGTCGACGACAACGGTCAGCCCATCCACAGCGACGCGCAGATCGAGATCCGGCCGCGCATCTTCCTGGAGGGCAACTTCTTCGTCGACGTGCACCCCGGGCAGCCCGAGCGCTCACTCGCTCTCGGACGGCGACACGATCCCGGTCACCCAGACCGCCACGGCGGTGCAGCTGGACCAGATCCTCACCTCCCTGCAGGCCCCTGACCGCGCCAACCTGCAGAAGCTGCTCGAGGGATACGGCACGACGCTCACCCACAAGCCGACCGCCGCCGACAACGCGACGCAGGATCCCGAGGTGCAGGGCCTCACGGCTGCCGAGGCGATCAACAAGTCCTTCGACTACGGACAGACCGCCGCTCGGGACTCGGCCATCGTCAACGAGGCGCTTCTGGGCACCGCCCCGCACGACCTCTCCAATCTGATCGCCGCGCAGGCGAAGGTCTTCGGCTCCCTGAACGGTCACGAGTCTCAGCTGCAGGGCCTGATCTCCAACTTCAACACCGTGACCGGCGCGCTCGCTGCCGAGTCCGACAACCTGGAGCGCACCATCAAGCTCCTCGGCCCGACGCTCAAGATCGCCGAGCCTTCCCTGCGCCACACGAACGCGACGCTGCCGTACCTCAGGACCTTCGCCCTGGACCTCACCCCGGGGATCCGTGAGCTCCCCGCCACCATCGCCGCCTCCCAGCCCTGGATCGACCAGACGGCGGCCCTGCTCGGCAAGAACGAGCTCGGATACATCGCCAGCCAGCTGCGGGTCGCAGGCCCGGGAGCGGGCAAGTCCACCGACGAGGGCAGGCCACTGTTCTCGCAGATCGGCCTGCTGAGCGGATGCGTGGACAACGTCCTGATTCCCACCGGAAACGTCGTCCTGAACGACTCGGGCGGCGGCTACAACTTCACGACCGGCGTGCCGAACTTCAAGGAGTTCGGCTACACGGTGACCGGCCTCGCCGGCGAATCCCAGCCGTTCGACGGCAACGGCCCGTCGCTCCGCTTCTTCTCCGCCGGCGGCGCGGTCCCGCCGGGCGGCCCGGTGCCCAACCTGCGGCTGTCGACCGGCGGCCCCCCGCCGCAGGAGGCCCTGTGGGGAGGCTCGACCGTTCCGCCGATCGGCACGAGGCCCGTCACCAGCTCCGAGCCTCCCTTCCGGACCGACGTCACCTGTCAGAGCAATCCCATCCCCGATCTGAACGGGCCGGCGGCCAACCAGGGCCCGCCTGACCCGTCCCCGTACCCATGAGACACGCCCTGAGAACCCACCTGCGCGACGTGCTGGCGATTGCCGGGCTGATCCTGGCCGGCCTGTTCGCCGTCACCGTGATCCTGATCAACCAGCGCGCCGTGCTGCCGAGCTGGGTGCCGCTGATCGGTACGGATCGCTTCGCGCTCAGCGCCGACTTCTCCACCGCCCAGGCCGTCACCCCGGGTCAGGGACAGTCGGTCGACATCGCGGGCATCAAGGTCGGCGAGGTCAGCAGCGTGACGCTGCAGGACGGCCACGCCGTCGTCGGGATGGAGATCGACAACAAGTACGCGTCCCTCATCCACACCAACTCCTCGCTCCTGCTGCGGCCGAAGACGGGCCTCAACGACATGGTCGTCGAGGTCGACCCCGGGACCCAGTCGGCGCCGAACGTGAAGGAGGGCTCGACGATCCCGCTCTCCTCGACGCAGCCCCAGGTGAACCCGGACGAGTTCCTGGCCACGCTCGACGCGGACACCCAGCAGTTCCTGAAGCTCCTGCTCGCGAACGGCGCGGAGGCGCTCGACCCGGCCCAGGGCCGTGACGTCCAGCTCTCCAACGCCCTGCGCCGCCTAGACCCCTTCGCCCGCGACATCGGGCGGATCTCCGGCGCCCTCGCGACGCGGCGCGCGAACATCGCAAGCTCCATCCACAACTTCCAGCTCCTCTCGACCGAGCTCGGCAACCGCGACCAGGACCTCGTCAACTTCGTGGATTCCTCCAATGCCGTGCTCGCCTCGTTCGCCAAGGAGCAGGCGTCGATCCGCAGCTCCATCCGCGAGCTCCCGGCGACGCTGAAGGGGGCCAAGGGCGCCCTCACCAGCGCGAACAACCTCGCCCTCCAGGCCGGCCCGGCGCTCAAGAAGTCCATTCCGGGTGCGAAGGCCACAGCGCCGGCGCTGAGGGCGCTCCGTCCGTTCTTCCAGCAGACAGCCGGGCCGATCGAGAACCAGATCAGGCCGTTCACGCAGCAGGTCGCGAGCCCAGTCACGCATCTGGCTCAGATCTCTCAGGGCCTCGGCAAGGCCTCGCCCGGCCTGCGCACCGGCTTCACGAACCTGAACTCCGGGCTGAACGCCCTCGCCTACAACCCGCCCGGGGACCAGGAGGGTTTCCTGTTCTACGTCCCGTGGCTGAATCACGACCTGAACGCGACCTACCTGCTCCAGGACGCGTACGGGCCGATCAGGCGAGGCATCGTCCTCGAGAGCTGCGGAACCGCCCGGACCGCGGACAGCGTGCTGCGCTCTGAGCCGTATCTGCGCATGCTCTACCAGCTCACCGGGCAGCCCAGGCTCACCAACATTCCGGGGTGCAGCTGATGGGCCAGCGAGCACCCACCGCCGGTCAGATCGCGGTAGCCGTCGCCTTCGCCTTCTCGTGCTTCGGCCTGCTCCTCTTCCTGTGGGCGACCTTCGGCGGCCCAGTGCCCCTGAAGCCGGAGGGCTACCGGATCAAGGTCCCGTTCAGCGAGGCGACACAGCTGGCGCAGGAATCCGACGTGCGCATCCACAACGTCTCGGTCGGCAAGGTCAAGTCCATCACCCTCGAGAACTCGGGTCCCAACAGGGACCTCGCGCTCGCCACCCTCGAGATCGACACTCCGTATGCCCCGATTCCCGTCAACACGCGGGCGATGCTCCGGCAGAAGACGCTGCTGGGGGAGACCTACGTCGAGCTCACGCAGGGGGACCGAAACGCGCCGAAGCTCCCGGAGGGAGGAACCCTGCCCAGGGCGCAGGTGGAGCCGTCCGTGCAGCTCGACGAGGTCTTCAGGACCTTCGATCCCAAGACGCGCGCCGCGTTCCAGACGTGGATGCAACAGCTCGCCATTGCGAGCTACGGGCGCGGTGCCGACATCTCGGCCGCGATCGCCAACCTAGCGCCCTTCGCCGAGGACGCGAACAAGGTGCTGCGTGTGCTGGATACCCAGCAGGGCGCGGTCCAGCAGCTGGTTCGCAACACGGGCGAGGTCTTCGGGGCCCTCAGCGAGCGGCAGGGTCAGCTCGCGGGCCTGATCCGAAACTCGGGCATCGTCTTCCACACCACGGCCGTGCGCAACCAGGACCTCGAGGCCACGTTCAGGGCGCTCCCGACCTTCCTCGATGAGTCCAAGCTGACGCTGAACCGGCTCGCCAGCTTCTCGCAACTGGCCAATCCGGTCATCACCCACCTCCATCCAGCGGCGAGGGCAGCTCAGTGCCGACCTCAAGCCGATCGCGAAGGTCACGCCGGACTTCAAGGGCTTCTTCGTCGGCCTGCGAAAGACGCAGAAGCGTGGCCTGACCGGGCTGCCGGCCCTCCAGACGCTGCTCAACAGCGATCTCCCGCCCCTGCTCACCGAGCTCCATCCGTTCACCCAGCAGCTCACGCCGATCATCTCGGGGATCGGGCGCTACCAGAGCGACATCACGGGCCTGATCGCGAACTTCGCCGTCGCCACCAACGCCGTCGGCACGACCGAAGCGGGCGGCGCAGGGCACTACATCCGCAGCTCGGCGCCCACCTACCCCGAATCGTTCGCGAACTTCACGTCCCACCGCCTCGCCTACTCCCGCACCAACCCCTACATCGCGCCCAACAGCGCGCTCAAGGTCGCCACTGGGCTCGACACATTCGATACGCGGCCCTGCGCGAGCCCGCCCGGCATCGTCGCGACGCTCGGACCGGACGCCAGCTACACCGGCAACCCGTTCTTCGCGAACCGGGCGACCTTCGACACCCCGCAGCAGCTCCTCGACACGATCAAGCAGTTCCCCTTCAGCGGTCAGACGACCACCGCGGGGCTGCCCTCGCCGGCCTGCACGAAGCAGCCGCAGCAGCCCTCGATCGGGCAGATCGCCGAGATGAGCGACTACACCCACGTCTACGCCAACCCCTAGGCGCCTGGCGGTCTCCGGGGAGCCGCTACCGATTAGTCGGGTCGCGTGCATTCACGCGAACAAACCGCACAACTACGCCCAATTTGCTGTGTTAGGTTCAGCGAGAGAAGGCAAATCCATGGGCTGGTGGCGCCGCAATACGGGTAGCTACCAGGGAAATTGCCCAACGGAAAAGGAGTGGTATGCGTAAGCGCAAGTATCTGATTGGAGCCACGCTGGCCGTGGCCGGGGCGCTCGCCGTCTCGGGCACTGCCTACGCGGGTGCTCCGACAGGCCAGACCCTGAATGCAACGATCGCCCCCACAAAGCTGGATGCAAAGACGTTCAAGGGCGTTTCGTTGCACAACATCATCGCGACGCAGTACAGCGATTTCAACGGGTCTCCGGCCGCCAAGGAGACGAAGTTCACGCTGGACAAGCAGCTCAAGTTCGTCAACGGGAACCTTCCCGCGTGTTCGATCTCGACCCTCAATGCAGCGACCACCACGGCCGCGGTTCAGTCCGCCTGTGGCGGAAGCATCGTGGGTTCGGGCACCAATGAGGTGAACAACAAGACCGGGGCATTCACGCAGCCGAACCCGGTGCTGCTCGTCAGCGGCGGTCCGACGACTCTCTATGTCTGGACCCGCATCGCCAACGCACTGACCCTGGTGCTCAACGGTCAGTACGCAGCAGGCCCGAACACTCTCGACGTGACGGGTCTCCCGAACACGCCGGGCACGGACCTGACGCTGTTCGACACGACGCAGACCAAGGTCAAGACGGGCGGTAAGAATTTCTACGTCATGGCCCGTTGTAAGAGCAAGAAGAAGAAGATGGTCAGCAGCGAGACGACCACCTTCTACGACGGCAGCTCGCAGACGGCTACGTCGACCCAGAAGTGCAAGGCGAAGTCCAAGAAGAAGAAGTAGGACCTCTGCCAGTTGAAGTTGTGAAAGGGGCGGCCTTCGGGCCGCCCCTTTTCTTTAGGCTGGTCCCATCGATAACGGCCGGTGGTCAAGGGAAGTCCGGTGAGAAGCCGGCGCGGTCCCGCCACTGTGACCGGGCGATGCTGTCGCACTAGACCACTGGGGAGTCCACGACTCTCTGGGAAGGCGCCTCAGTCGAGCCCGGAAGCCAGGAGACCTGTCCCCGGCCCGCCAACACGACCCTCGAGGAAGGGGTGGCTCACAGATGAGAATCACTGTCTCGATTGCGGCGCTGGCGTCGCTGATCGCCGTTGCCGCGTTGGGAGCGGCGGAGGCGAGCGCCAGTGTGCCGGTGGACATTCATGTGGTGACCAACGACGGGGCACAGCTGGCCAATCTTCGCCAGTACGCGCCCTCGGCCGCCACGGTGAAGACGTACGCCGGTGACGATTGCTTTGACCCGACGCCCCCGTTCAAGCAGAGCAGCGGGCAGACGTACACGGAGTCGGCGCCGAACATGCTCAGCGCCGTGGAGGAGGCGTCCGACGCGACGCCGTCACTGCAGCCGTTCAAGGTCTCGGACGCGGACTTTGCGTCGTTCGGCTCGCTCAGCGTGTGCAGCATCGGGGCGGGAACGCCACCGGGTTTCTGGCTCCTGGAGCAGAACCACGTGTCGACCACGAGCGGCGCTGATCAGACGTTCATCCAGCCTGGCGACCAGCTGCTCTTCTACCGAACGCCGGATGATTTCTCCAGCGACGAGGAGCTGGCCCTCGACGCACCCGCGCGGACGACGCCGGGCACGCCGATCGCCGTTCAGGTCCGCTCATACAAGAGCGATGGGACGGTTGGGCCTGGGGCCGGCGCGACGGTATCCGGCGGCGACGCGCCCGTGACGACGGACGGTGCCGGCAACGCGACGGTTACGTTCTCGAGCGAGGGTTCGCATTTGCTAGCCGCGAGCAAGGACTACAACGACATCCCGAGTCCGGCGCTGTCCGTTTGCGTCGCGCGCGTGCTCAGCGGCTGCACGGCAGACCGTGGCATGTTGATCGTCGGAAGCCACGAGACCGATGACATCGTCGGCACGGCCGGAGATGACGTGATCAAGCCGCGCGCGGGTGACGATGGCGTCAGGGCCCTGGCCGGCAACGACATCATCGATGTCCGCGGTGGCGGCAAGGACCGCGTCAACTGCGGCGGCGGCGTCGACCTGGTCAAGGGCGACAAGCGCGACAAGTTCGCGAAGAACTGCGAGCGTCGCATCCGCAACGGCAAGAAGTCGAAGGGTGGAAAGCACCACAAGCACGGCAAGGGGAAGCACCAGAAGTGAATCCCGTTCGCATCCTGGCGACCGCCCTGGCGCTCGGCGCCACGGCGGTCGCCGGTTGCGGGCTCGGCCCCGGCAAGGACGAGGGCGATGTCTCACTCACCGTCACCCAGGATTACGGCAGCAAGGTCCTCGTCCAGAAGACCGATTCGATCCACGAGTCCGACACGGTTCTCCGCGTGCTCGACCGCAATGCGGACATCACCACGCGCTACGGCGGCGGCTTCGTCCAGTCGATCGACGGGCTCTCGGGCACCGCGAGCGGCGGGCGCACCAGTGACTGGTTCTTCTACGTGAACGGAATCGAGTCGCCGGTGGGCTCCACGGACTACGACCTGGCTGATGGGGACCGGATCTGGTGGGACTACCGGGATTGGACAGCCGCCATGCGGGTCCCGGCGGTGGTGGGCTCCTGGCCGGAGCCGTTCGTGCACGGGTTCCAGGGCCAGCGCTGGGCGACGTCGGTCGACTGCCGGGCGGCGAGCTCGGTGTGCGCGGACGTCTCGCAACGGCTTGTGACGGCCGGGGCAAAGCCGAAACCGAGCGACCAGGTCACGGGCCAGGCGATCAGGGTGGAGGTCGGGATGTGGAGCGGGATCCGGCACGATCCCGACGTCGACCTGCTGACGGGAGGCCCCGGCCAGAGCGGCGTCTTCGCGCGCTTCGTCGGCGAACAGAAGCCCCTGCTCGAACTGCTGAACCAGCAGGGTCAGCCCGCCGGGAGCATCGGCAAGGGCGGCGGGCTGATTGCAGCGCTTCACCCCGGGGACGGGCCGCCGGTCTGGGTCGTCACCGGCACCGACGCCAAGGGGGTGGCCGCCGCAGCCAGGCTGCTCGGCCCGGCGCTGAGAAACCACTACGCGGTCGCCACGCAGCCGGGAGCCGGGGCCATCGGGGTGCCCGTACAGTGAGATCGGCATTCGCCTATACACCTGGGCGGAGCCCTCTTCATCGCGCGAACGCGGGCGCGGCGATGGCCTACCTCGGCGCACTGGCGCTGGTCGGATTCATCTACTCGAGCCCGCTGGTGCTGGTCGCGGCGACGGCCGCCACCGCGCTCGCGGGGATCGCGGCCGGGGCCGGCCGAGCGGTGAGGGCGTCCCTTCGCCTCGGCTTGACCCTGCTGGTCTTCATGATCGTCGTCAACGCGCTGGTCGCTCACCGTGGCGAGACGATCCTGGTCCGCGGCTGGGATCTGCCGGTGCTCGGGAACACCGACGTGACGCTCGAGTCGCTCGCCGCCGGCGCCGCGATCGGGCTGCGCGTCGTCGCGGTCGTGCTCGCCTTCGGCGTCTACTCGGCGTGCGTGGATCCCGATCGAGTGCTGCGCGCGCTCCGGCCCATCGCCCGTCGCTCCGCGATGACGGCCGGGTTGGTCACGCGGATGGTGCCGCTGGCGGCGGCGGACGGGGCGCGGATGCGCGAGGCCATCGCGCTGCGGGGCCCGGGCGCCGAGCCCGTCGGCCGACCGGCGATGGCGCGGCGCCTCGTCGAGGGATCGCTCGACCGGGCCGTCGATGTGGCCGCGACTCTGGAGCTTCGAGGCCATTCGCTCGGGATTCGCCCGCGGCTGCGGCGTCAGCGCTCTCGCGACGATCTTCCGCTCTATCTGACGGCAGTTGCGATCCTCGCTGCGGGGCTGGCGGCTCGGTTCGCGGGAGCGGGCAGCTTCGACACCTATCCGCGGATCGCCATGGACACCGGCCCGCTGACGCTGGCGCTGTGCGTCACTCTGATCGTCCTGGCCACTGTCCCCTTCGGGGTGAGGAGGTGGCGGGCCCGTGCCTGACGCTGTGCTGCGGGCGACCGGGCTCTCCTACCGCTATCCGGAGGCGGGCGCCGACTCGCTCCGGGCGATCGAGCTGACCATCGAGCCCGGCGAGTTCGTTGTGCTCGCCGGCCGCTCGGGGTCGGGGAAGTCCACGCTGCTCCGCGCGGGCTGCGGCCTCGTACCGCACTTCCATGGCGGCGCGATCGAGGGCGAGCTGGAGGTTGCCGGGATGGACGTGCGCTCGCACGGGCCGGCCGAGCTGGCCGAGGCGGTCGGGATGGTGGCCCAGGAGCCGGAGACCCAGGTGGTCAGCACCACGGTGCGGGCCGAGATCGAGCTGCCCCTGGAGTTGCGCGGAGTGGCGCCCGCCGCGCGCTCACGGGCGGTCGAAGAGGTGGCTCTCGCGCTGGCGATCGACCACCTGCTCGAGCGCACCACGGACACGCTCTCCGGAGGCGAGCTCCAGCGCGTCGCGCTGGCGGCCGCCCTCGCCACCCGGCCAAGGCTGGTGCTGCTCGACGAGCCGACCTCTCAGCTCGATCCGGTTGCCGGCGACGAGCTGATCTCCCTGCTGCGACGCCTGAACGAGGAGTGGGGGGTTGCCGTGCTGCTCGGCGAGCACCGGCTGGAGCGCTGCCTGGCGGCGGCCGATCGCGTGATCGCCCTCCAGGATGGCGCGATCGCCTTCGATGGGCCGCCGGGAGAGTTCCTCGGCTGGGCGATGGAGCACGACGAGGTGCTGGCCACGCCCGGAGCGCGGTTGCTCGACGCCGTCGGATTGCCACCGCCGCCGAGCGTCCGGGAGGCGCGGAGGGCGCTGATGCGGTCGGGGATCGAGATCGCGGGAACCGGCAAGGCATCCGAGGCCTCGCCCCCGCGTCCGAGGCGCCGGGAGACTGCCGCGCTCGCCGCCCGCGACGTCTGGGTCGAGTTGGGATCGGGTGAGGAGCGCACCGAGGCACTCCGGGGCGCGGAGCTTGAGATCGCAAGGGGCGAGCGCGTCGCGCTGATGGGGAGCAACGGGGCGGGGAAGAGCACGCTCCTTCGTGCGGCGACGGGTCTCGTCGAGCCGCAACGTGGGCGCGTCGAGGCGCCCTCAGGGGTGGCGCTCCTGCCGCAGAGGCCCGGTGACCTGTTCGTGCACGAGCGCGTCGGTGACGAGCTGCGCAGCCCCGACGGCGAGGAGGCGCTGCGGCGCTTCGGGCTGGACGGGATGGTCGACGCCGATCCGCGCGATCTCTCAGGCGGGGAGCGCCAGCGCCTCGCCCTGGCGATCGTCGTCGCCGGGCGCGACAGCGGCGCGGGCGAGCTGCCCGGCGCGCTGCTGCTCGACGAGCCGACCCGGGGTATGGACCGCGCCCGAAAGGCCGAGCTCGCCGAGCTCGGCCGCAGCCTCGCCGAGGCGGGCACCGCGGTGATGATCGCGACCCACGACGTCGAGTTCGCCACGACCTTCGCCGATCGCGTGATCCTGCTCGCGCGCGGAGAGGTGGCCGCCGACGGGAGCGCCGCGGAACTGCTCGCGGGGGGCTGGTATTTCTCCAGCGAGGTCGCTCGGATCCTCGATGGGTCCGCGATCACCGTGGAGGACGGAATCGCTGCCCTGCGCGGAGCTTCGCCGCGGGCCGGCCCGCCGGCCCGAGCGGGAGGACAGCGATGAGCTGGCAGGCGGCCGTGATCACGATGCTCGCCGTGACCCTGCTCGGTGGGTTTGCCTGGTACGAGCGATCCCGTCCGCCCTCGCAGATCGTCGCCCTGGTCGCGGCGTTGGCCGCGATCTCCGTCGCCGGTCGCGTCGCCTTCTCGCCGATACCGAACGTGGTGCCGAGCACGGACATCATCCTGATCGCGGGGTACACGCTTGGGGGCGCGCCGGGCTTCGTCGTCGGAGCGCTCACGGGCCTGGTCTCCAACTTCTGGCTCGGGCAGGGGCCCTGGACGCCGTGGCAGATGGCGGGCTGGGGGCTCACGGGGATCCTCGGCGCCTTCCTCGCAGTGGTGACCGGCCGCCGGATGGGCCGGCTCAGCCTCGCCGCCGTCTGCGCGTTCGCCGGCTTCGCCTACGGGGCGCTGCTCGACTTCTCGGTGATGTTCGGCTTCGGCGGTGAGCAGTCGCTGGACCGCTACCTGGCGATCTCGGCTCGCGGCCTGCCCTTCAACATCGCGCACGCCGCCGGCAATGCGGCGCTCGCCCTGGTCGCCGGGCCGGCCATGGTGAGGATGCTCACCCGCTACCGGAGGCGCTTCGAGTTCGCCTGGAAGCCGGCTGGGGCCGACGGCCGGCCGCCGCGCGGAGTGGCGACGGGCGCAGTCTGCCTGCTCGCCGCCCTGCTGATCGCCACGCCCGCTCTCGTCGGTGGCCCGCGAGCGGACGCCTCCGCCGGTGGCTCATCGGCCGCGGTCGCGTGGCTGCGCGCCTCCCAGAACGGCGATGGCGGCTTCGGATTCGCTCGCGGTGAGGATTCGAGCCCGGCGATGACCGGCTGGGCGGTGCTCGGCCTCGAGGCCGCCGGGGTCAATCCACTCGATGTGGATCACGGGGATGCGACACCGATCAGCTATCTCGCCGGGACCATGGGCCAGATCAGCACGACCGGCGATCTCGAGCGCACGATCCTGCTGCTGCGAGGAGCGGGTCTCGATCCCCGCCATTTCCAGGGTCGCGACCTGGTCAGCCGGCTGCTCGCCCGCCGCGGCGGCGACGGCTCGTGGGGTCAGCAGGTCAACCCGACCGCGTTCGGCATCCTCGCGCTGAAGGCCGCCGGGGCGACGGGGGGCAATTCCCGCTCGGCGTCGTGGCTGCGCAGCGTGGAGAACGACGATGGCGGCTGGGGGTTCGCGTCGAAGACGGCGAGCGACGCCGACAGCACGGGGGCCGTCCTGCAGGCACTGGGTGCCGCGGGAAATCGATCCGGCATCCAGCGCGGGGTCTCGTATCTGCGCGGCGTGCAGCGATCGGGTGGCGGCTTCGCGCTCTCGGGCGGCCCCGTCAACGCCCAGTCGACGGCCTGGGCGGCGCAGGGCCTGCTGGCGGCGGGAATCTCTCCGGCGTCCGTGCGAAGCGGCGGTACGCCGCTGAGCTACCTGGCCTCGACCCAAGCCCGGGACGGCCACTACCGATACTCGACGACCAGCGACCAGACCCCGGTCTGGGTCACCGGCCAGGCGCTGATGGCGGTGAGCGGTGCCGCCTTCCCCCTCAATCCGGTGCCGCGGGCGGTGTCGAACGTCTCCGGGGCCAGCGGCGCGACGGGAGGCTCCGGCAGTGCCGCCGGGGCGGCCAGCGGCGGCTCGGCGGGGTCCAAGTCGAAGGGGGCCGGCAAGCCCGCGCAGGAGGGCTCCGCCGCGACCCAGGCGCCCGAGCAGGAGCAGCCGGTCCCGATCGCTCCGGTCTCCTCGGGCGATTCAGGCGACGGGGGAGACGGGGGAGTCCCCGGCTGGCTGATCGGCCTCGGGATCGTGGCGCTGGGCGGCGCGATCGTCTGGGCGGGCTGGGTGCGCTATCGCCGCCGCCTGCCCTCGGAGTAGCGACAGCTACGTTTCTCGTATGGAAGTCGAGAACGCAATCCGCACCCGCCGGACCCACAAGGCCTACGGGCCCGAGCCGGTCGACCGTGAGCTGCTCGAGGAGATTCTCGAGCTGGCCCGCTGGGCGCCGAACCACAACCTGACCAACCCGTGGCGCTTCCGCGTGATCGGCACGGAGGCGCTGCAGCGCCTCAAGGAGGCTGCGGGGCCCGAGTCGGCCTCGAAGCTCGATCGTGCCCCGACGCTCGTCGTCGTCACCTGCGCGCTCACCGGGGATCCGATTCAGGACGAGGAGGACCTGCACGCCACGGCCTGCGCCGCCTACATCGTGCTGCTGGCAGGGCATGGCCGCGGGCTCGCCACCTACTGGCGGACGCCGGAGGTGCTGCGGACACCCGAGGGCCAGGCCGCCGTCGGGATGCCCGAGGGCGAGCGCTTCGTCGGCCTGATCCACCTCGGCACGCCGGTTCAGGAACAGAAGCCTCCGGAGAGGCTCCCCGCCGACCAGGTCGTGGAGTTCCTCGAATGATCTCCCGCCGGCAGGCAGCGGCGGCGATGCAGGAGGACACGTTCGATGTCGTCGTGGTGGGAGGCGGCATCACCGGTGCCGGGGTGGCGCTCGATGCCGCCTCCCGCGGCTACTCGGTCGCTCTGGTCGAGCGGGGCGATTTCGCGCAGGGCACCTCGAGCCGCTCGTCCAAGATGGTCCACGGCGGCCTTCGCTACCTGCAGAACTTCGATCTCGGCTTGGTCCGAGAGGCGCTCCTCGAGCGCCAGTTGCTGGTCCGCCTCGCGCCGCACCTCGTCTATCCGACGCCGTTCCTGGTCCCCGCTCTCGGCGGGGAGCGGAAGAGCCGGGCGCTCGGGCTCGGCCTCAACATGTACGACGTGATGGCGACCTCGCGCATCGGCCGGGGGCGAAGCCAGCGCAACGAGCACCGCGACGAGGCCGAGTTCTGGGCGCCCGACCGCCATCGCACGATCTCGGGCGAGGATGCGATCGAGCTGATCCCGGCCCTCGAGCCGATGGAGCCGAGCTCGGCCTACATGTTCTACGACTGCCAGACCGATGATGCGCGGCTCGTGCTCACGGTGCTGGGGGAGGCCGAGCGCTTCGGCGCCGTGGTCGTCAACGGCGCGGAGGTGACGGAGGTCCTCGAGGTGGGCGGCCACGCGACGGGCGTCGCCTTCACGGATGCCGAGTCGGGAGAGCGGGTCGAGGTCCACGCCGACAACGTGGTCAACGCGACGGGGGTATGGGCCGATCGGATCAGACCCGGTGAGCTGCTCGCCGAGGAGGAGATCCCGAAGATCCGGCCGAGTCGCGGATCGCATGTGACCCTCTCGACCGACGATCTCGACATCGGCACCGCCGCCTGCATCGTCCCGGCCGGGGCCGACCGCACGATCTTCGCGCTGCCCTGGTACGGGCGGGTCCTGGTGGGGACCACGGACAACGACTACGAGGGCGAGATCGACCGGGTGCCGCCGGCCGCCGACGATGTCGAATACCTGCTCGACGCGCTCAACACGTACTTCGGGACGAGCGTCGACCTCGGCGACCTGACCGGCGCCTACGCGGGCGTCCGGCCGCTGATCTCCTCCGGCGACCCGAAGAAGTCGGTCGACATCTCGCGCAGGGCCGAGCTGTACGAGACCTCCTCGGGGATGCTGACCATCACGGGAGGCAAGCTGACCACGTTCCGCCGGATGGCCGCTGAGGTGGTCGACCGGATCGTCGAGCGCGATGGACGCGTGGCTGAGTCCCGTACCGACGACATCCCCCTCGGGATGCCCGCGCGCCCGGAGGACCTGGAGACGAGCGAGGAGCTTCCCGCGGGAGCGACGGACCAGCTCGCCTTCCGCTACGGGCATGCGTCGCGCGCGGTCCTCGACCTCTGCGAGGCGAACCCGCAGCTGGCCGCCCCGATCGTCCCCGGCCATCCGGACCTGATGGCCGAGGTGGTTGTAGCCGCCAGGCGCGAGCAGGCCCGCTCGGTCGCGGATGTGCTGCTGCGGCGCACGAGGCTCGGCCTGGTGGCCGCCTCGGAGCTTCGCGACGGCGCCCGCGTGCGGGCCGTCGCAGAAACACTCGGGGCCGAGCTCGGCTGGAGCCCATCCCGCGTCGACGAGGAGGCCGACGCATGGGGCCCAGTCGCCGAAGCCGAGGGCCTGGATCCGGGCAGGGTCCTCACCGCGTAGCGCGGTCGCCCGATCCAGGCGTCTAGCATGCCCGCGTCTATGGCCCTCAAGGACCTGCATCTGGCCGACCTGCACGAGCGGGCACGCGAGCTCGGCGTGCCCCGCTACCGGATGCTCACCCGTGACGAGCTGATCGAGGCGATCGAGGATGGCGGAGGCGAGTCGAAGCGTCCTCACAGGCATCGCGCAAGGAGGTTGCCGCGCCCGCAGCCGCCGCCGAGACCGAGGACCTTTCTCGGAGGAGGTCGGCGGCGGCGAGGACGAGGCTTCTGATGACGACGAGGCTTCCGATGACGACGAGGCTTCCGAAGAGGTGACAGGCGTCCTCGACCGGATGCCCCAGGGATACGGCTTCCTTCGACTGAGCGGGATGAGCGAGACCGAGGGAGACGTCTACATCTCCGCCTCCCAGATCCGGCGCTGCGAGCTGCGCCCCGGCGACCAGGTGAGCGGTCCCGCCAGGCAGCCGCGCCGCGGGGAGCGGCACCGGGCGCTCGTACGCGTCGAGAAGGTCAACGGGCAGAGCCCGGAGGGGGAGCGAAAGCACTTCGAGGATCTGACCGCGGCGCCGCCCCACCGCCGGCTGCTCTCCGCGGACGCGATCGGCGACCCCCTCGTGCGCGCGGTGGACCTGCTCGGGCCGCTGGCATTCGGGCAGAGGGTTCTGGTGCTCGCCCAGCCGCGCTCTGGCCGCACAACGCTTCTGCGCGCCCTGGGCGCGGCAATCGCCGATGCCGGTGCGCACCTCTGCGTCCTGCTCGCGGACGAGCGTCCCGAGGAGGTGCCGCAGTGGGAGCGAGCCCTCCCGCAGGCTGAGATCTTCGCCGCGACCGCGGACCAGGAGTCCCGCGACCAGATCCGGGCCGCCGAGCTGGCGATGGGACACGCGAAGCGCCTGGCCGAGGCCGGGGAAGACGTGGTGGTCCTGATCGACTCCCTCAGCCGGCTCGCCCTCGGCTACCGCGACCCCGCCCGCGTCAAGCGGATCTTCGGCGCCGGCCGTGAGCTCGACGAGGAGGGCAGCGGTTCGCTGACCGTGATCGCGACCGTCCTCGACTCCGACGACCGGGGCGCGGAGGTGCGCGAGGCGCTCGAGACGACGGAGAACCTGCTGCTGCGCCTCGATGCAGGCTCTGGCCGCCAAGGGAATCGTCCCCGCGCTGGTGATCGCCGACAGTCGCGCATCCGGCGAGGACCAGCTGCGCGATGCGGACGAGATGGACAAGATCCGCCGGCTGCGCGACGAGCTCGCGGAGATGGCCCCGGACGAGGCCGCGCAGGCGCTCTCGGACCAGATCGTCGCCACGGGGAGCAACGCGGAGCTGCTCAGCCGGCTCTAGGCTGCGCCAAGCCGGCTTCGCCATAAAGCCGCGGCCACAGGCGGCCGCCTCACATGAGTCGCTACGGGCTTCGCCCTCCGCTCCAACGTGGAGCGGCCTGGTGGCCGCTAGGCGCGGTCGCGGCCGCCGTAGGCGACGGTGCCCCACGAGGGCTCTGCTGAGAGCTCGATCAGCTCGGAGTCGCGGTCCGGCTGGACATATCCAAAGGTCTGGGTCGACTCGTCGAAGACGATGTCGAGCTCGCCCTCCTTGACGCGCTGGTCGAGCCAGGCGCCGCGGAAGACGAGGCGGCGGAGCCAGTGGACGAGGCTCTTGTTGGACGGGCCGACGAGCTCATCCCAGTTCTCATTGACGTGGCCGCCGAGCGGGGAGCAGGGTTCGCGGATCTCACCGTTCACCGCGAGCTCGAGCAGGTCCTCCAGCTCGTGCTCGTCAAGCCCCTGGCGCACGAAGTCGAGTTTCACCGCCGCCTGCTCGACTCGCTGGGCGAAGTCGCGCTCGTTGAAGGAGAACCGGAGCTCTCCGTACTCGAGCACGTAGTCGGCGCCCGATTCGTAATTTCCTCTGCGTGCGGTCTCGTCCACGGCGGTTCGAGCATCTTGGCGCATGAGCGGGGTCGTCGCCAGTCATGAGGCCCCCCTGAACGACCCGTTGCAGCAAAAGGGAACCCACGGCGAACGTCGACGTGTGTTAGCGAAAAGCGCAGCCGGCGAGGTGATCGTTGACCAGCCCGGCGGCCTGCATGGTCGCGTAGGCGGTGGTTGGTCCGACGAAGGCAAAGCCGCGTCGCTTCAGCTCCTTGGCCAGCGCGGTGGACTCGGGGGTGATCGCCGGGATGTCCTCGCGGGCCCTGGGGACCGGCCGCGTCCCGGGATCGGGCGCGAAGCTCCAGATCAGCTCGTCGAGGCTCTCGCCTGCGGCATGCAGCTCGCGTGCGGCCCGGGCGTTCGCGATCGCCGCCTCGATCTTCCTGCGATTCCGCACGATGCCCTCGTCCGAGAGCAGGCGGTCGATGTCGCCCTTGCCGTAGCCGGCGACCTTCTCGATGTCGAAGGAGTCGAAGGCACGTCGGAAGTTCTCGCGCTTGCGCAGGATCGTGAGCCACGAGAGCCCTGACTGGAAGGCCTCCAGCACCAGCCGCTGATACAGCTCGGACTCGCCGTGGAGGGGCCGACCCCATTCGGAGTCGTGGTAGTCGATGTAGTCGGGAGTGCCGACGCTCCACCAGCAGCGCGCCCTGCCGTCGGGGCCCTCGGCGATTGCGGGCTCAGGGGTCATAGGGCGGTGCGACTCCCCAGCCCCAGCGCGGCGTGGGTGCCTCCTGCGGAACCCCGGTGGCGCCCGGCTGGGAGTTGTGTTGTGCGAGGCGGGTGCCCCATTCGACGTAGGCCATGAAGGCCGAGCGGAACTCCGGGTCATCGGGCAGTCCGGCGTCGTCCGCGGCCATGCTCATCAGTGTCGCGAACCGCAGCCGCTGCTCCGGCGTGATCCCCAGGTCCCTGTGCCTCGTGACCATCCGGTGGTAGCCGCCCAGCTCCTTCGTGTACTCGGCGGGGCCCCCGAAGACCTCGCACCACCAGAGGATCACGTGGTCGCGGTGCTCGCGGCTCACGCCTCCCGGGAAGAGGGGGGAGATCAGCTCGTCCTTCTCCACGCGGTCGTAGAAGGCTTCGATCAGGCGCTCGAATGCCTCGCGCCCTCCGGCCCACTCGTACAGCGTCGGTGGATCCCCCGATCTAGAAATGCTGGGGCGGCTCGGCGGCGATCGCCTCAACGAACTGGCCGGTTGTGTCTGCTGAGGCGTTGGTGGCGATGTCGGCTTCGGTGATGATGCCGTTCAGCTTCTTGTCGTCATCCAGGACGCACAGGCGCTTGACCGCATGCTTCCGCATCGTGCTCAGTGCCTCGTCGAACGACGCGTCGGCGGTGATCCAATGCACCGTGCCCTGGGCGAACTCGCCGCAGGTGCTGCCCAGGTCGCGGCCCTGGGCGAGCGCCTTCACCACGATGTCGCGGTCGGTGAGCATGCCCTTGAGGCGATCGTCGTCGCCGCAGATCGGCAACGATCCGACGTCGAGCTCCGCCATGCGCTTCGCCGCATCGAGCAACGTCTTGCTCTCCCCGATGCACTCAGCGCCCTCGTGCATGGCGTCTCGGACCGTGCTGGCTGCCATTGCGAAACCTCCTTGCTCGCTGGTCGGCCGATCCTATAACCCTGGTTCAGGTGTTCGCGAGCGACTTCCAGTGTGCGAGCCGTTCCGCGATGAGCTCGGAGCGCTGGCGGTCGTCGCCTCCCTCGAGGATGCTCGCGTCCTCGGGATCGGCACGCACATAGTCACCGGACGTTCGCACGTGGATTTCGGCCGAAGTCTCGGATCGAGTCGTCCAGTACCCCGTCGCGCGATCCGTCGTCTCGATCAGGATCTCTCCAGTGCCATCGATCTGTGGCGCGTTCGGGTCCCGAGGCCGTTCTCCATTGAAGTAGTAGAAGATGCCCGAAGGGTCCGACCTCTCCTTCGAGCGCCTCGCTCCAATATCGCGCCGACAGCGTGCCGTCCTCCTGCCAAGAGCGGCCGGCGATCGCCAACGTGCCGTCACGCTCTCTTGAGATCCGCAGGAGGCTCACTGCAGAAGGCTCCTCCGAGGTGCGCGCCGTCAGGGAGAACTGCCACCAGGCGCCCTCGATCCGGGCGAGGCGGCCCTCGCTCTCGATCGCGTTCCGGAGCTTCTCGTTGACGCTTCTCATCTCGGCGGCGGTGGTCGCCGGGTCGTAGCGCACGCTGGTGAGGCCGAGGAGGTCGCTCGGGAGCTTGGCGCCGTTCGCGTGCAGGATGAACGTGCGGCGCAATCCGAGGGCGCTGCCGAAGAGGCCTGCCTCGAAGACCACGTTGTCGCGCGGCGAGGCCTGTCCGGGCTCCTCGGGGTCGGCGGCGGGGTCGCTCTCGGCCGTCCAGTCGTCCTGCGCGAAGACGAACGCCGCGAAATCGACCTCACCCGTGAGGTCGATCAGCCGCTGCAATGTCGTCGTCCCCGGATTGAAGGAAGTGGTCCAGGGCTCCACGTCCGCGACGCTCTCGAGTCCGCGCGTCAGCGCCTTGAGCAGCTTCTCCTGCTTGCCGGAGGAGCCCAGGAAGATGCGCGGCTTTTCCGTGCCTTCCACGACACCGCCGAAAATATCGGAAGACGCGCTATCCGGACGAGGCGACGGCTTTCGCCGCGGTCACGATCCGCTCATACGTCTCCTCCGGGTGGGAGACCATCGCGCAGTGCCCGCTCTCGACCTCGATCGTGTCGGCGCCCATCCGCTCCGCGAACTGCCTCTCGGCATCGGGTGGGATCACCTCGTCGTTCTGGGCGACCAGATACCAGGAGGGCAGTGACTTCCAGGCGGGGGTCCCCATCACGTCTTCGAACGCCGACATCGTCAGCGGCTGCTGCACGGCGTACATGACCTTCGCCTTGACCGGGTCGATGTCGGCGGCGAAGTGACCGAGGAAGTCGTCCTCGGGGATCCAGCCGCGGCCCTGCGAGTCGACGTCGATATTCGCCACACCGGGCGGCGGAGGACCCTGCTGCAGCAGGCCGCCGATCGATTCGCCCTCGTCGAGCCCGAAGCCCGCGATGTAGACCAGGGCGGCGACGTTCGGTGCGTCGGTGCCGAGGGAGGTGATGACCTGCCCTCCGTAGGAGTGGGCCGCGAGAACGGTCGGGCCGCTCTGGCGGCTCAGCACCAGGCGAACCCTCGCGATGTCATCCGCGAGCGAGTTCTCCGGGAGCTGAGGGGCCGTGACCGTGTAGCCGTCGGCCTGCAGGCGCTCGATGACGTCGCTCCAGGAGGAGCCGTCCGCCCAGGCCCCGTGGACAAGGACGATGTTCGGAGAATCAGCCATGAGTCGAGTCCTTTCGCTGAGGGCCATTGACCCTACAACGAGGTCGATTCAGGTTGAAACGACGTTGTGAACGAGACGGCTAGCGGCTCTGGCCGAAGATCCGCAGCAGGAACAGGAAGAGGTTGATGAAGTCGAGGTAGAGCGCGAGGGCGCCCATGATCGCGGCGCGTCCCTCGGCCTCTCCGGTGAGCCCCTGCTTGTTGATCTGCGCCAGCTTCTGCATGTCGTACGCGGTGAGGGCCGCGAAGATCCCGACCCCGGCGTACGTGGTGATCCAGTAGAGCGTCGAGTTGGCCCAGAAGATGTTGACGAAGGTCGCCAGGATCAGCCCGATCAGGGCCATGAACGCGATCGAGCCGACCTTGGAGAGGTCGATGTGGGTGACGGCGCCCCAGACCGCGAGCGCTCCGAACATGCCGGCGGTGATCAGGAACGCCGTGAAGATCGACTGCGTCGAATAGAGCTCGAAGAGGAAGGCGAAGGTGATGCCGACCGTCGCCGAGTAGAGGAGGAAGAGGAAGGTCGCCATCGGGACCGACATCCGGGGGAGCAGGAAGACCAGGAGCAGCACCAGCGCGAGCTGGGCGATCACGACGCCGATGACGATCCCCGGCGACTGGGTGATGTCGGTGAGCAGCTTGTCGGACGAGCCGATCGCGGCCGCGACGCCGCCGGTGACGGCGAGCCCGACGAACATCCAGACGAAGACCCGCTGGAGGAAGGTCGAGTCGGGGCGCGCAACTGCGACGGGTGGCTGTGCCGCGTACTCCATGCGGCCGGAAGCTTATGCGAGGGTGGGGACGCCTGCCCGCTTCAACGGCCTCGAGCGCGCCGAGATCCTCGGGGTCGCCGTGCCGGTGGCGACGACGCTCCGCAGCCGCCTGCTCGGCCTGGCGGTTCTGCGTCGCGAACGCGCTGGAGAGGGCCTGCTGATCCCCGGTTGCCGGAGCGTCCACACCTTCGGCATGCGCTTCCCGATCGACGTGCTCTTCCTCGACGAGGCCGATCGCGTGATCGAGCTGCGCCGCGCGGTACCGCCGTGCCGGCTCATACGCTGCCCGAGCGCCATGGCCGTGCTCGAGCTGCCCTCTCCCTAGCGTGACCTCGTCCGCCGAATCCAGGCGCCGGTGGTGGGTTCTCGTCGGCACCTGCCTGGGGCTGTTCATCCTGATGCTCGACTCGACCGTCGTCGCGCTCGCGCTGCCGACGATCGAGAAGGACCTCCACGCCTCCGCCGACAACGTCCAGTGGGTCCTGAACGGATATCTGCTGGTGATCAGCGTCCTGGTGGTGACCGCCGGGCGACTCGGCGACATCTTCGGGCGGCGCCGCATCTTCCTGATCGGGATGGCGGTGTTCGGCGTGGGCTCGGTGCTGGCCGCGGTGGCCTCGGACGATGCGGTACTGGTCGCGGCCAGGGCGGTCCAGGGGGCGGGCGGCGCCGCGATGCTCTCGCTGTCGCTGGCGATCGTGAGCCACGCCTTCCCGGTCGAGCAGCAGGGTCAGGCGCTCGGGATCTGGGCCGCCGTCTCCGCGCTGGCGCTCGCCATCGGCCCGCTGGTCGGCGGCGCACTGATCGAGGTCGACTGGCGGCTGATCTTCTGGATCAACCTGCCGATCTGCGCGGCCGGCATCGTCATCACCCGCTGGGCGGCGCACGAGTCGCGCGACGAGACGTCCGGCTCCAAGGTCGACTATCCCGGCCTGGCCACCTTCACCCCGGGCCTGTTCCTGGTCGTCTTCGCGCTGGTGCGCTCGGACAACTGGGGCTGGGGATCCGCCAGGACGCTCGGCCTGCTCGCGGCGGGCGCGATCCTGCTGGCGGCCTTCTGGGTGATCGAGCATCGGGTCAGCTCCCCGATCGTCGACTTCAGCCTGTTCCGGAACCGCCCGTACCTCGGAGCCTCGGCGGCGGCGTTCGCCCTGGTGGGCGCCTACTGGGGCGTGATCTTCTTCCAGCCGCAGTATCTGCAGGAGGTCCTCGGTCACGGCCCGGTCGCGGCCGGCGTTCTCGTCCTGCCGATCACCGCGCCCATGGTCTTCATCTCGCCCTTCTGCGGCCCGCTGATCGAGCGCTTCGGGCCCCGGGCCCTGATGACCTTCGGCATGGTCTGCGGGGCCGTGGGACTGGCGCTGCTGACGCGGATCGACGCATCCAGCTCCTACGGCGCGCTCCTTCCCGGCTATCTGCTCTTCGGCATCTCGCTCGGCCTGGTCTACGCACCGATGTCGACGGCCGCGATGCTGGCGATGCCCCGCGAGAAGGCGGGGATCGCCGCGGGCGTGCTGGCGATGATCCGGGTGACGGCGGGCGCCGTGGCGCTGGCGGTGATGTCCGCGATCTTCCAGAGCATCCAGGCGGATCAGCTCGAACTGCATCCCGGCGATGTCGGTGGCGCCTTCGCCACGGCCCTGGCCGACTCGACCTGGGTCCTGGTGGGGCTGGTGGCGGTCGGCGCGGTGCTCACCTGGGCGCTGGTCAGGCGGACGGGCGAGGATCACCCGAAGCCGGAGGAGCATCCCGAGCACCGGCTCGAGCGCCGCCGGCTTCACCTCTAGCGCGGGCGGGGGAGAGTGTGCGGCGGCCCGGGCTTAACGGGGCGTGCTGCCCAACGTCGAGGAGATCGCCACAGTCGTCGTCTGCGAGGACGATGACGCCACTCGCGAGCTCCTCTGCGATCACCTGATCGCCGATCGCTACCGGGCCCTGCCGGCGCCCAGCGCCTCCGACGCGCTGCGGCTCTGCGGCTACAACCAGCCGGACATCATGGTGCTCGACCTCGGTCTCCCGGACGCTCCCGGGATCGACGTGCTGCGAGAGATCCGCGCGGCGGGCGAGCGCTTCGACCCGGAGCTGCCGGTCCTGGTCCTCTCGGGACGCTCCAGCGAGGCCGACAGGCTGCGTGGTTTCGAAGCGGGGGCCGACGACTATCTGACGAAGCCCTTCCACTATCCGGAGCTGCTGGCCCGCATCGTGGCCGTGCTTCGCCGGCGCTCGGGAGCCCGTCGCGGACCGATCCGGCTCGGGGACCTGACGGTCGACCCGGCCACTCGCCGGGTGATGGTCGGCGACCGCAGGGTGGAGCTGGCCAACAAGGAATTCGCGCTGCTCCGGGCGCTGGCTGCCGAACCGCGGCGGGTCTTCCCCAAGGATGAGCTCCTGCGTGATGTCTGGGGATTCCGTTCGAAGGGCCGGACGCGGACCCTTGACTCCCACGCCAGCCGCCTGCGGCGGAAGCTCGACCCCGAGGGAGCGCGCTATGTCTTCAACTGCTGGGGAGTCGGCTACAGGTTGCTCGACTCATGATCACCCCCGCCCACAAGCGTGCGCTCAACCGGGCGCTCCACGAGCTCCGCCGCCCGCTGCAGGCGCTCGTGCTGATGGAGGGGGACTCGCCTCAGCCGGCCGCCTCGCCGCCGGCCGCCAGCCGGCGCGGTCTGCTCGAGGTGGCGGCCAGCGCTCTGCGAGACCTGGACGGCGCGGTCAACGGGGAGGCTCCGTCGAGACGTCCCGGGCGCTTCTCATGCCGGGAAGTCGTGCTCGCGGCCCTGGAGCGCTGGCGCCCACTCGCCGCGCAGATGGGCGGGATTCGCGTCTACTGGGACGCGGGACCGGCTCCGGTCGAAGGGGATGCCGTGCGCATGGCTCAGGCGCTCGACAACCTGATCTCCAACGCCCTCGAGCACGGCGGCCCGCCGGTGGTCGTGACCGGAGCCCGGGTGGCGGCGCGCATCCGCGTGACGATCGCCAATGGCGCGCCGGGGCGCGTCGCGAGTCGAAAGGGCGACCCGCGCCGCGGGCACGGCACCGATCTGGTCTCGGAGGTCGCCAGCGCCCACCGCGGCCGCTTTGCGCTCTGCCGCACCGGCGGGGGCTGCGTCGCGGCACTCGAACTGCCGCTGGCGGAGCCGGGCTACGCGCTGGCGGCGTGAGCCGCCGCAGGCGCGCGGCTCTCTTCCTGGCGGCGGCGCTCGTCTGCGCGCTGCTGGCCACGATGGTTGCGGGGCGATACCGCTCGCGCGTTGATGCTCGCTACGGGCCGCTGCGGCCTGTCGTGGTCGCCACCGTGGAGCTTCGAGCGGGAGAGCCGATCGCGCCGGAGCGTCTGGGATCGGCGCTGGCGGTGCGACGTGTCCCCGCGAGCTTCGTCCCTCCCGGCGCCCTGGTCAGCCCGGCCGAGGCCATCGGTCGCGCCCCGAGCGCGACGATCCCGCCCGGCTCATATGTCCTCGGCGCTCAGCTGGCCGTGCCCAGGAGCGGCGCGCCGCGCTCGACGGGCGTCGCACGGGGCCTCCGGCCGGTGGAGGTTTCGGTCGCGGGCGCCGACGCGCTCACCGTCGACGGCCGCTCGCCCGAGGGAAGCTCGGTCGATGTGGTCGTCTCGCGGCAGGCCGGGCTCGGGCGCTCCGCGACCGCGCGCATCGCCGCGACCGGGGTGAGGCTCCTTGCGCTCGCCGGGCCGGCTGATCCTGGAGAGGGCTGGTCGGCGACCCTCGCGGTCACGGAGCAGCAGGCGCTCTCGCTGATCGGCGCGCAGAGCGCCGGGCGCGAGATCCGCCTGCTGCCTCGCGGCTGATCAGCCGACTGTCGGCTTGCCGAGCCGGTACTTGTTGCCCGACGGGTCCCTGAACTCGGAATCGAGCCCGTATGGCTGCTCCGCGGGCGCCTCGGTGAACTCGACGCCGCGGCCCTTGAGCTCCTCGTAGCTCGCCTGGACGTCGTCGGCCGTCAGGAAGACCGTTCCCGCGAACCCCTTCGACATCAGGTCCTCGACCTGCTTCTTCGTCTCCTCGTTCATCACCGGCGGGCCCGGGATCTCCATCAGGGCGAGAGAGAAGTCCTGTCCCGGCGCTCCGACCGTGAGCCAGCGGAAGCCGCCGAGCTCTTCCATCGTGATGTCGGAGCGGACCTCCCAACCGACCTTCTTCGTCCAGAACTCGAGGGCCTCCTCCTGGTCGTGCACCCAGACCTGCCCGTTCGACACCGTGATCATTTGCGCTTCCTTTCGCTTGATTTCACCGTCGGGGCCAAGCTAGTCCCGCCCCCATTCGTTGTCTTCTTGAAACGTGCTGTCTGGGGCCGCAGATAGGTGCGAAGGACGCAGCTCGGCACCTTGGCGAAGGTTGCGGCTGGCGGCTGGCCGGCCCGGTACTCGATCGGGGTCTGCCCATACGCGCGCTTGAAGGAGGTGGTGAACGAGCCGACGCTCCGCAGCCCCACCTCGAAGCAGACCTCCGCGACGCTCCAGTCCGTCATCCGCAGCAGGGCGGCGGCGCGCTCGAGTCGCCTGCTCAGCAGGTAGTGGTGGGGGGACTCGCCGAAGGCGCGGCGAAACTCGCGGCTGAAGTGAGCCTTCGAGAGCCCGGCGGCGTCGGCCATGTCATCGACCCCGAGCGGATCCGGGTAGCGCGCGTCAGCGAGATCCTTGGCGCGCAGCAGATGTCGTGCTGGATGGGCGAAGGCCATGGTCGGATCAATGAGACTCCCTCAGCCCGGCTGACTCATCGCCCGATCGAAGGCGTCCTGGGCATCATCGCCGCGCACGGCGAAGACGACGCGCTCCAGCCCGCTGCCCGAGCCGAGGTGGCGGCGGACCTCCTCCACCTCGATCCGGGCGGCCTCATCGAGTGGGAAGCCCCCGACACCGGTGCCGAAGGCAACGAGAGCAAGGCTCGTGGCCCCGAGCTCGTCTGCCTTGGCGAGCGTGCTCGCGGTGGCCATGCGGATGATCTCAGCGGAGGTCGGGCCGCCGAGCTCCATGGTCGCGGCGTGGATCACCCAGCGCGCCGGCATCTCGCCCGCGGTGGTCTCGACGGCCTCCCCGAGACCGATCGGCGCTCGCTCGTCGCTCTCGGCCTGAACGGAGGGTCCACCGGCGCGGGAGATCGCTCCGGCGACCCCGCCGCCATGGCGCAGCTGCGTGTTGGCGGCGTTGGCGATCGCGTCGACCTCGAGCTTGGTGATGTCCACCTGCCTGATCTCGATCTCCGCCATCGGCTGAGGCTACCGGCGCTCCTCGGCTCACTCGCCGGGGGGCGAGTGGGCGACTCCATGGCCTTGATGAAGGGTGGACGAGCGCGTCCGCCGCAGACACCTGGACGAGCTGGCCGCCGAGCTGCGGCGGCGCCTGGTCGAGCGCCGCCGCGCTCAGGCGGCCTCGGGCGGTGCGGCCATGGGGCCGCTGCCCGAGGCCGTGCGCGAGCTCGTGGACGAGGATGCGGCGATCCTCGAGGCGCCCACGCGCGAGCGCCTCTGCGAGCTGATCCTCAGGGAGGCGGTCGGGCTCGGTCCGCTCGAGGAGCTGCTCGCCGATCCCGCTGTGGAGGAGGTGATGGTCAACGGGCACGAGTGCGTCTATGTCGAGCGAGTCGGGAGGATCGAGCGAACCGAGATCCGGTTCCCCTCCGAGCAGGCGCTGCGGGACGCGATCGAGCGAATCCTGACGCCGCTCGGACGGCGGGTGGATGAGCTCAGCCCGATGGTCGATGCGCGCCTGGAGGACGGCTCCCGCGTCCACGTCGTGATCCCGCCGCTCTCGGTCGACGGACCGTCGCTGTCGATCCGCCGCTTCTCGGCCGTCCGGCCTGGACCGCGAGAGCTCGTCGAGCTGGGCACGATCACGAACGAGCTCCACGACGAGCTAGCCGCTGCGGTGGCCGCGCGCCGCAGCATCCTCGTCAGCGGCGGCACCGGGTCCGGCAAGACGACGCTGCTGAACGCCCTCTCGGCGTTCGTCGATCCGGACGAGCGGGTGATCACCATCGAGGACGCCGCCGAGCTCCGTCTGCGGCAACCGCACGTCGTGCGCCTCGAGAGCAGGCCCGCGAACGTCGAGGGGCGAGGTCGGGTCGAGATACGTGACCTCCTGCGCGGCGCCCTGCGGATGCGACCCGATCGGATCGTGATCGGCGAGGTGAGAGGCGGCGAGGCGCTCGATCTGCTGATGGCGCTCAACACGGGTCACGAGGGTGCTCTCTCGACCGTCCACGCCAACTCACCCGAGGACGCGCTTCGCAGGATCGAGACGCTGGCGCTGATGGCGGGGGTCGGCCTTCCGCACGAAGCGATCCGCGAGCAGCTCGGCCGCGGGCTCGATCTCGTCGTTCACCTGGCTCGGCTCAGCGACGGGTCACGTCGCGTCGTGGAGGTGGCCGAGGTGGTGCGGACCGCCGGGTCGGTCGGTGTCCGGGAGCTCTTCAGGCTGGGGACGGACAGGGAGGAACGCCGGTGGGCAGCGCGGCGTTGATCGCACTGATCGCGCTGGCGGGTGGGCTGGCGGCGGTCGGGGCTCGGGAGGCCGTGATCTCCGTGCCCGGCGCGGCGCGCTGGTTGCAGGCATCGATTGCACCTCTGAGACGCGTTTCACGAGAGGGCTACGCGCCGAGCGCCGAGGAGCAGCGCCGCCTGGCCCTGCTCGGCAGCGGGGCCATCGCCGGGACGGCCCTGCTGGTCGCCGGCCCGGGGCCCCTGGCGGTCGCCGCAGCCGCGGGACCGTGGTGCGTCGGCGTCCTGGTCGCGGGTCGCCGCGAGCGCTATCGGCGCGCCGTCGAGCGATCGATCCCGGACGTCGCCTCGGCGATCGCCGACGCGATCTCGGGCGGCCACTCCGTCAGGGGGGCGGTGGCGGCCGCCGCCGCCTCGCTCGAGGGCCCGTCGTCCGCCGAGCTCGCCCGGGTCGCGGCGGACCTCGAGCTGGGCGCCTCAACCGGCGAGGCCCTTGCCGCGATGCGATCGCGACTCCGCTCGGAGCGGGTGGACTCCCTGGCCACCGCGCTGCTCAGCCAGCAGGTCGCCGGCGGGGACGTGGCCGCGCTGATGCGCCGTCTCGCGGCCGCGGCCGCGGACCGCGACCGCGTCTCAGACGAGGCTCGGGCGGCCACCACCCAGGCTCGCTTCACGGGCCTCCTCGTCGTCGCCCTGCCCGCCGGGGCGGCGCTGTTCGCCGAGCTGCTGCAACCCGGCTTTGTCTCGCGCGTGCTCTCGGAGCCCGCCTCGGCGGCGATGCTTGTCGCCGCCGCCGGCCTGCAGGCTCTGGGATTCGCCGTGATCCGGCGTCTCGGGAGGCCCGCGGATTGACCGGCGCCCTGCTGCTTGCGATCGGCGCCGTCGTGCTGGGCCTGGCGGCGATGGCCGAGATTGTGCCGCCACGTCGGCCGGCCGCCGAGCCCTCCGAAGCCGGCGGATCGCCCCGGTCGCCCGATCCATGGTCGCTGCTGGCGACCGCGGACGCGAGATTGCGCCTCTCGGCTCGTCTCACGAGGGCGGGCCTCCGCCAGCGGATCTCGGTCCGGGCCCTGCTCGCCGCGAAGATCGGCGGTGCGCTTGCCGGCGTGCTCTGGGGAATGGTCCTCGCTCCGGCGGCGCCGAGCCGCCTCGCCTGGGTCGTGGCTCTGGGCCTTCCCGCCGCGGGCTTCCTCGGCCCGGATGCCTGGCTCGAGCGAGCTGCGCGGCGGCGGCTGAGGGCGCTGCGGGCCGGGCTCCCGGACGCGCTCGATCTGCTCGCGGTCGGGACGGCTGCGGGGCGCAGCCCGCTGGCTGGCCTCGGAGAGCTCGGCAAGGGGGAGGGTCCGCTGGCGCGTGAGCTGGCGATGCTCTCCGCGGAGAGCTCCTGTGGCCTGCCGCAGAGCGAGGCGCTCAGCTCGCTCCGCCGGCGTGCTCCCGTCCGCGAGGTGGCGGCGATGTGCGGGGTGATCGAGCGCTCCCGCCGCTACGGCTCCCCGCTCGCCGATCAGCTGCGCGAGCAGGCGACGGCGCTGCGAGGGGTCCAGCGGCGACGGATCGAGGAGCAGGCTGCGCGCGCGGCGCCGAAGATCCAGCTCGCGGTCGCGCTGCTGTTGGTGCCGTCGGTGCTGCTCATGATCGCCGCCGGCCTGCTCGCCAACGTCGACCGCTTCATGGCCGGCTTCTGATCAGACCTCGTCCGGACGGCAGCGCAGGCACGCCCGGAAGCCGTCGCTTCGTGCCGCGTCGGCTGTCCGGTAGAAGCGCACGTTCTCGCGCTTCGGGGTCCGCGCCGGACAGCCCGGCCGGCAGTAGATCCCGGTCGAGGTGACGGCGGCGAAGAACTCGCCGGCATGGGTCTCGTCCCTCGTCTCCATCGCCCGGTAGCGCTCTTCGAAGTCCATGGTTTCTCCTTTCAGATGCCTGCTCGGGGAATCAACGCGCGGGCCGGCCGGTCCGTGAGACGCGTTCCGGTCGGCGTCCGGCAGCTGGCCGGCCAGCTCCGGGGCGGCTCGAGCCCGGCGGGGGGCGAAGTGGGAGATCTCCGGCCGCGGTCCTCTTCGCTGCAACCGCGATTGCAGGAACGGGCCGATCCGAGGGACTTCGGGGGCGCGCTCACCGAGCCCGCAAACCGCATCGGAATGCGGATTTCAGCCCTTCGGCCGACCCGGGTAGCACTTCCGTCCGACGGATCGGCTGCAATGCGCCTGCCCAATCTGTGTTGCAAAGTGGGACAGAGTGGGTTAGCGTGGCAAATCAGAGTTGGTCAATAGGGCCGGGGTGATGAGGCTCCTCCCACCTCACCACCCCGGCCCGCTCCGAACTCAAGGGCCCCCACTTTGTCGTTTCTCGGTCAGTACGAGCACAATCTCGACGCGAAGGACCGCCTCACGGTCCCGTCGAAGTTCCGTGCGGCGCTTGCTGATGGAGTCGTTCTCGCCAGGGGCCTGGACCCCTCCGTCTGGGTGTTCGCGCCCGGGGGCTACGAGGAGTTCTCGAAGCAGTTTCTCGGCGAGACCAACCCGCTCGGCAAGCGCGGCCGGATGCTGCGCCGCCACTTCCACGGGGGAGCCTTCGACGACAAGCTCGATTCCGCCGGCCGCATCCGGCTGCCGAAGAAGCTGATCGAGCACGCCGGCCTGGGGGAGGGCCCGTGCATGATCGTCGGCTCCGACAGCTGGTTCGAGATCTGGAGCGCCAAGCGCTGGGCCGAGTACGAGACGGAAATGGACGCAGAGGTTTCCGATGTCGCGGAGAACCTCTCCGAAGAGGGACGAGGAGGCTGAGATGGCGACCGCAACACACAGAGTGGTGGGAACCCTTGCCGAGTCCGCGAACCTTTCGTATGTGCCACAGGAACACGAACCCGTTTTGGCGATCGAGCTGGTCGACGTCCTCGACCCCAAGCCCGGCGAGACCTTCGTCGACTGCACCTTCGGCGGTGGAGGCCATGCCCGCCTGATCTCCGAGCGCATCGGGCCGCAGGGCGAGCTGATCGCTGTGGATCGCGATCCGTCCTCGGAGGAGCGCTGGGCTGAATTCGCGGTGCACTCTCCGTCACGTTCCCGCTTCCTGCGTGCCGACTTCGTCGCGGCCCTCGAGGGCCTGCGCGGGGAGGGCATCCGCCCGGACGGCATCGTCTTCGACCTGGGCATGTCCTCGATGCAGATCGATGCCTGGGAGCGCGGCTTCTCCTACTCCTACGACGCGCCCCTCGACATGCGGATGGACCCGACCCAGAGCCTGTCGGCCGCGACGGTCGTCAACGACTGGCCGCAGGATCGCCTGGCGAACGTGATCCGCGAGCTCGGCGAGGAACGCCGGGCCGGCTCGATCGCGCGAGAGATCACGAAGCGCCGCCCGATCGACACCACGTCCCAGCTGGTCTCGGCGATCAAGGCCGCGATTCCGCCGTCGGAGCGGTTCGGGCGGGGGCATCCCGCCAAGCGCACCTTTCAGGCGATCCGGATCGCCGTCAACGGCGAGCTCGATGCCCTCGATCATGCGCTGCCGCTCGCCTGGACGATCCTGCCGACCGGTGGGCGCCTCGGGGCGATCTCCTTCCACTCGCTGGAGGACCGCCGGGTGAAGCGCTTCATGGCGGACCGGGCGCGCGGCTGCATCTGCCCGCCGGAGCTGCCCGTCTGCGTCTGCGGCCGCGAGCCCGAGGCCGACCTGCTCACCAAGCGAGCGATCGCGCCGGGTCCCGAGGAGCTGGAGCGGAACCCGCGCGCCTCCTCGGCCCATCTGCGCGCCGCGCTCAAGATCCGCGAGGCGGAGGACGCCGGCTGATGGCCGCCGCTGCCACCGCACGAAAGGCTCAGACCCCGCGTCCGGCGCCCCGCGCCAAGCCGCGCAGGGCGCGCCCTGCGCCCCGCGCTCGGTCCCGCCAGGCCCCGGCCGCCCGTCTCGTGCGCCCGGCCGTGGCCGGTGCCGCCCTCTTCCCGCAGGCCGCGGTTCGCAGCGCCGGCGCGGTCCGGGACATCTCCGACTCGACCCTGATCATGCGGCTCACCCGCGGCCGAGGTTGGATCGCGGTGCTCGGGGCCCTGCTGGTGGGCATCGTCGCGCTCAACGTCGTCAGCCTCAGCCTGACCGCGGGCGCGGGCGCCACCTCGCTGCAGATCGATGAGCTCAAGACCGAGATCTCCGCGCTGCACGCCCAGATCGACGAGCGGCTCTCCGCGGCGAGGGTTGAGGGGGAGGCGACGCGGCTCGGGCTGGCCGTCCCGGATCCGAAGGCCATCACCTACCTGGACGCTGGAGATGGCAACGCGGCCCGCCTCGCTCATCTGCTGGGCACCCACAGCTTCCTGACCGCGCCGAGCCAGCCTTCGAGCTATCCGGCGCCGGGCACCTCCTACGCGCCGGTGAGCACCAGCTCAACCCCCGCGCCGACCACCACCGTGTCCCCGGCGGCCACCCCCGCCCCGGCGGCTCCGTCCACCACCGGGACATCCGGCAGCGGCAGCTCCAGCGGCAGCGGCTCGTCCTCCGGCTCATCCGGAGGCGCATCCGGAGGGGTAACCGGAGGCGTGGGGCTCTAGGAGCGCCTGGCCATGCGGCTCATCGACCGCCGGCTGGGACTGCTCTTCTGCGCGTTCTTCCTGCTCTTCTCGCTCGTGCTCCTGCGCTCGTTCTGGCTGCAGGGGGTGAAGGGGGGCACCCTCCGCGCGGAGGCCCGAACCCAGCAGGTCACCACGGTGACGATCCCGGGTGAGCGCGGCCGCGTCCTCGACCGCAACGGCAAGGTCCTGGCGGCCTCCGAGGACGCCGCCGATGTGGTGGCCACGCCGTACCAGGTGAACAACCCCGGCCAGACCGCGATGCGCCTTCATCAGGTGCTCGGCGTGCCGACCTCGGACCTGCTGAACGCGCTGTCGGACCGCAGCTCGGGGTTCGCCTATCTGGCCCGGAAGGTCGATCCGAACATCGCCGCCGAGGTGAAGCAGCTCAACATCACCGGCATCTCGACCGTGCCGACCAGCAAGCGTCTCTATCCGCAGGGCGAGCTGGCCTCGCAGGTGATCGGCGCCGTGGGGACCGACAACCAGGGCCTCACCGGACTCGAGCACTCACAGAACAGCGCCCTGGGCGGCGCCAATGGCGAGGAGGACATCGTTCACGACGCGGTCGGCCGACCGCTCCGCATGGAGACCGTCAAGCCCGCCAGCATCGGTCAGGACGTCCAGACCACGCTCGACGCCGCGATCCAGGACAAGACAGAGCAGGCCCTGAACACGGCGGTCCAACACTATGGCGCCAAGGGCGGAACCGCGATCGTGATGAACCCGAACACCGGCGACATCCTCGCGATGGCCAACACGCCGGGCTTCAACCCGTCGGACCTTTCGAACGCGACGTCGAACGAGCTCGAGAACCGCGCCACCGGCTTCACCTACGAGCCCGGTTCCACCTTCAAGGCGTTCACCGTCGCCTCGGCGCTCGAGGACCACGTCGTCACCCCGAGCTCGAGCTTCTTTCTCCCGTCCGAGATCCACGTCTATGACCGGACGATCGGCGAGGCGGAGGCCCGGCCGCCGGAGACGTTGACCACCGCCCAGATCCTCGCCCAGTCCTCCAACGTCGGTGCCGTGACGATCGGACTGAAGGAGGGCGCAACTCGCTTCTCGCAGTGGATCAACCGCTTCGGCTTCGGCCGGCCGACCGGCGTCAGCTATCCGGGCGAGGAGCGCGGGATCGTGCCGGCCCTCCGCGATTACTCCGGCTCCACGATGGGCAACCTGCCGATCGGCCAGGGCCTGTCGGTGACCCCGATGCAGATTGCAACCGCCTACTCGGCGATCGCCGACGGCGGGATCCTGCGCCGCCCGACCCTGGTCAGCAGCGTCGGCGGCCATCCGCTCGACGGGAGCACCGACCCGCACCGGGTGATCACCTCGCGGACCGCGGCCCAGCTTCGCCACATGCTCGAGGGTGTCCTCGCGCCGGGCGGAACGGCGTCAGAGGTGAGCGTCCCCGGCTACACGCTGGCCGGCAAGACGGGTACCGCGCAGAAGGTCGAGAACGGGACGTACTCCGACAGCCGCTACGTGGCGTCCTTCGTCGGCTTCGCCCCCGCCAATCGCCCGAAGCTGCTGGTGGCGGTCGTCGTCGACGAGCCCCAGTACGTCCACGTCGGCGGCCAGGTCGCAGCGCCGGTCTTCGGCCAGATCGCGTCGTTCGCGCTGCCCTACCTGGGCATCTCGCCGAACTAGCCGGCGCCCGGCTTGCCCTCGATGCCGAGGTGTCGGTGGATCTGCTCGGTGAGCTTGTCGATCCGCTCGGTGATCTCGGTGTTCTGCTTGAGCATCTCGGCCTGCTGCTCGGCGAGCTGCTCGCGATGAGCCTCGGCGTGCTCGGCGGTCTTCTTGTCGGCCTGTGCCTCAATCGCAGAGCGTTTGTCCTGGAGCTTCTGGCCGAGGCCGATGAAGAGGGTGATGTAGATCGCTTCGAGGCTGACGATCAGCGTGAGCAGGTTGATGTCCAGCCCGAGGGACAACCAGAGGGCGAACCAGATCGTGTGCAGGAGCGCCGAGATCGGCGTGAAGAGGACGTTCCCGAGCCTCACGCTGACCGTCTGGACGGGGGTGAGCGCCTCGAGGTAGTAGTCGTGCCAGTCGATCTTCTCGTCGGCGTTGTAGTCCCTCACCGCACAAATCCTAGAATCGCGTCGGGATGGAGCTGAGCGAGCTGCTGAGAGCTGCCGGCGTCGCCGCCGATCTGCGCGGCGATCCGTCCGTGGACGTCCGCGATCTCGCCTACGACAGCCGGCGGGTTGCCGAGGGGACGCTGTTCTTCTGCTTCCCGGGCGAGAAGACCGATGGCCACGACTTCGCCCCCGCCGCGGTCGAGGCCGGCGCCTCGGCGCTGGTCGTGGAGCGGCCGCTCGATCTCGACGTGCCGCAGGCGCAGGTGGAGGACGCCCGGGCCGCAATGGCGCCGGTCGCCGCGGCCTTCAACAAGGATCCGACCTCCGAGCTCACCGTCGTCGGAATCACGGGCACCAACGGGAAGACCACGACGGCCTTCCTGGTCAGGCACCTGCTGGAGTCGGCCGGCCGCCAGTGCGGGCTGCTCGGGACGGTGCGCCAGATCGTCGGCGGCCAGGTCGAGGAGGTCGAGCGGACGACGCCCGAGGCGATCGACCTCCAGCGGACGTTCGCGCGCATGCTCGAGTCGGGCGACGACGGTTGTGCCATGGAGGTCTCCTCACACGCGCTCGTCCTGCACCGGGCCGACGCGATCCACTTCGCGGTCAAGGTGTTCACCAACCTGAGCCAGGACCACCTCGACTTCCACGCGGACATGGAGGACTACTTCGCGGCCAAGCGGCTGCTCTTCTCGGGGGAGGGCGGGGCGCCGCTGATCGAGCTGGAGGGCGGCATCTCCGTCGTCAATCTCGATGACTCCTATGGACAGCGGCTCGCGGGCGAGCTCTCCACCGGGGACGGCGGCGATTGCGTCACCTTCTCTGCCGCAGGCGGCGACGCCGACCTGAGCGCGCGCGGCGTCACATTCGACCCGAGCGGCTCGCGATTTCTCTGCCTGTCGCCGGATGGCGAGATCGAGGTGCAGACGCCTCTTCCGGGTGACTTCAACGTCTCGAACGCCCTCGCTGCGCTGGCCGTCGCGTACGCCCTCGGGCTTGACCTGCGCGAGGCCGCGGCGGCCCTGGCGTCCGCCGAGCAGGTCCCCGGCCGGTTCGAGTCGATCGACGAGGGACAGCCCTTCGGCGTGATCGTCGACTACGCGCACACGCCGGATTCGCTGGAGAACGTCCTCGGTGCCGCCCGGCGCCTCACCGGCGGCCGGCTGATCTCCGTGTTCGGATGCGGGGGGGATCGAGATCGCGAGAAGCGGCCGCTGATGGGAAGGGCGGGGGCTGAGCTTTCCGACGTCGCCGTGGTGACCTCGGACAATCCGCGTTCGGAGGACCCGGGAGCGATCATCGAGCAGATCCGCGAGGGGATCCCCGAGAGCCCTCACGCCGAGGTGCTGATCGACGCCGACCGCAGGGCGGCGATCGCCTCGGCGCTCGGCCGGGCCGAGGAGGGCGACCTGGTGGTGATCGCCGGCAAGGGGCACGAGCAGGGCCAGGAGTTCGAGGACGGCCGGAAGATCCCGTTCGACGACCGCGACGTCGCCCGCGACGAGCTCCGCAAGCTCAGGACAGGCTCGGCGACTTGATAGGCCTCGACGGCGACCGTCTCGCCTCCATGGCGGGGGCCGAGGTGCTTGCCCAAGGCGACGAGGGCGGCCCGACCCGAGCGGTGATCGACTCGCGCGAGGTTCGCGAGGGCGATCTGTTCGTCGGGCTTCCAGGCGAGCGAGCGGACGGCGGCGAGTTCGGCGCGGCAGCGCTCCGGGACCGGGCCTGGGGCATCCTCGTCGGCGCGCAGTGGGGGCGCGAGCTGGCCGCCCAGCGCCGCGCCGGTGCGGCTCTCGACGGGGCGGGGTGGATCCTCGGCTCCGCCGATCCCCTCGCGTCGCTCCAGTCGCTCGCGCGGGGCTGGCGCACCGAGCTCGACGCGCAGGTCGTCGGGATCACCGGCTCGACAGGCAAGACGTCGGTCAAGGACATCTGCCGGACCCTGCTCCCGGCCGAGGTGCAGGCGAGCCCGGAGAACTACAACACCGAGATCGGGCTGCCGCTCGCGGTTCTGGCGGCCCCGGAGGGAACCGACGTGCTGGTGCTCGAGATGGGAATGCGGGGGCCGGGCCAGATCGCGGAGCTCTGCGCGATCGCGGCTCCCGACGTCGGCGTGATCACGAACGTCGGGCCGGTCCACGTCGAGCTCCTCGGCTCGATCGAGGCGATCGCGGCGGCGAAGGCAGAGATCATCGACGGGCTCCGGGAAGGAGGCACCGCGGTCGTCCCCGCGGATCCGGGGCCGCTCGAGTCGCACCTGCAGCGCGCCTCGAAGCTCCTTCGCTTCGGCGCCGGCGGCGACGTCGAGGCGACCTGGGTCCTCGCCGAGGCGGGGGAGACCGACGCCCTCGTACGCACGCCCGAGGGGGAGCAGGCGTTCAAGCTCCCCTTCGTCGAGGCGCACAACCTCGACAATGCGCTGGCGGCGATCGCGGCGGGGCTGGCGCTCGGATATCCACTGGCTGAGATGGCGGATCGGGCGCCCGGGATAGTCTTCTCGCGCCTCCGTGGGGAGCTGGTGGAGCTCCCGGGGAACGCCATCCTGATCAATGACTCCTACAACGCCAACCCGGTCTCGATGCGGGCGGCGCTCGACCACCTCGCCACGTTGGACGCGGGGGGCCGGCGGCTCGCGGTGCTGGGCGAGATGCGGGAGCTGGGGCCCGAGGCGGCCGCGTACCACCGTGAGATCGGCAGGCACGCCCGGGAGCGCGGGGTGGAGCTGATCATCGGGGTCGGCGAGCTGGCCGAGGCCTATGAGCCCGACCGGCACGTCGCCGACGCCGAGGCCGCCGCCGACGCCCTCGCCGAAGCGCTGGGCCCGGGCGACGCCGTCCTGGTCAAGGGCTCGCGGGCGGTCGGCCTCGAGCGGGTCGCCGAGAAGCTGCAGGAGGGCTAATGCTCGGCGAGATCCTGATCGCAGCGATGGGCGCGATGCTGATCTGCATCTTCCTCGGCCCGAAGTTCATCGAGTACCTGCGGCTGCGCGAGTTCGGCCAGCAGATCCGCGAGGAGGGCCCGGAGGAGCATCACGAAAAGGCCGGCACGCCGACGATGGGCGGCCTGATCATCTTCACGGCGGTCGCGATTCCCTATCTGGTCCTCTCGAACCGCGACACGCAGAGCCTCGCGGTCTTCGGCGTGGCGCTCGGCTGCGCGCTGATCGGCTTCGCGGACGACTACCTGAAGATCACGCGGCGCCGCTCGCTCGGCCTCTCCGCCCGGTACAAGCTGGCGATGCAGGCGGCGCTCGCGGTGGGACTCTGGTACGTCGCGCGGCATTCGGTCGGCCTCGAGTCGAGCCTCGAGCTGCGCATCTCCCACGCCTCCCTCGACATCCCCGACTGGATCTACCCGATCGTCGTCTTCCTGGTGATCGCGGGGTCGTCCAACGCGGTCAACCTCACCGACGGTCTCGATGGCCTGGCTGCGGGCTGCTGCGCGATCGTCCTGCTCGCCTACACCGCGATCACCTTCATCACGACGGGCCAGCACAGCCTCTCGCTGCTCTCCGCCTGCTTCGTCGGCGGCTGCATCGGCTTTCTCTGGTTCAACGCCTTCCCGGCATCGATCTTCATGGGGGATACCGGCTCGCTCGGGCTGGGTGGTGCGATCGGGGCGTTAGCCGTGATGACGCAGACCGAGATCCTGCTGATCATCACCGGCGGCATCTTCGTGATCGAGGCGCTCTCGGTCGCGCTCCAGGTGGCCGCCTTCAAGGCGTTCCGCCGCCGGGTGTTGCTGATGGCCCCGGTCCATCACCACTTCGAGCTGATGGCGTGGTCGGAGACGAAGATCATGCTCCGCTTCTGGATCATCGCCGCGGTCTGCTCGGGCATCGGCTTCACGCTGTATCAGCAGTCGATCGGGACGTAGGCTCCGAGACAGTCCCCTTGGAAAGCAGCGGTCCGGCCGGCGGGTCTCGCCACGGTTGGCGCCTTTCCTCGGCTATTCCGCGGGAACACGCCAAGAAGGATGGAATTGGCGAGTTCCTGTCGCATAGCGCCAGTAAGTCGCCAATCGCCCGGATTTCCCCTTCGCCAGGCGGGCTCACGCACGAAGGGAGTGAGCTCCCGAGGGCGAACATGGTTATGTGAACCCAGGCGAGAAGCCGCGTCCCCCGCTGCCCGAAGGGCCCTTTTTGGTGGTGGGCCTGGCGCGCTCCGGTGCGGCCATCGCGGGTGTGCTCGCCGGGCGTGGCGAGACCGTGATCGGGGTGGATTCGGGCGCGCCCGAGGAGGCGGCAGGGCTCGAGGGCGTGGGCGTCGAAGTCAGTTTGGGCGTGGACGGAACACGGCAACTCGATCGTGCCCGAACGGTGGTGAAGAGCCCCGGCGTGCCCCAGGACGCACCCGTGGTGCGGGCCGCGCGGGAGCGCGGGACCGAGGTCACCGGCGAGCTCGAGCTCGCCTGGCGGTTGATCCCGAACGCCTTCTGCGCCGTCACCGGCACCAACGGCAAGACGACCACGACCGAGCTGATCGGCCATCTGCATCGAACCGCGGGCCGCCCGGTCGCGGTGGCGGGGAACGTCGGCACACCGCTCGCCGCTCTCGTCGGGACGATCGATGCGGACGCGACGGTCGTCTGCGAGGCATCCAGCTTCCAGCTCGAGGACACCGAGTACTTCTCGCCGGAGTGCGGGGTCTTCATCAATCTCGCGCCTGACCACCTCGACCGTCACGGCACCCTCGAGGCATACCTCGAGGCGAAGCTTCGGATCTTCGCCAACCAGGGCAACGACGACGCAGCCGTCTACAACGGCGATACCCCGGAGCTCCGCGACCGCGACCTCGGCGGCTGCGCGCGCCGCATCCGCTTCTGCCCGGTGGAGGGAGAGTCGGCCGATCCGGACTGCGAGCTCAGCATGCGGGACGGCGTCATCTTCGCGGCCGACGAGCCGCTGCTTCGTGCCGAGGAGCTCCAGCTGCTCGGCTCCCACAACGTCGAGAACGCGATGGCGGCCGCCGCGGCGGCGCTCGCCTCCGGGCTCCCGCGCGACGCCGTGGCCGAGGGGCTGCGGACCTTCCGCGGAGTCGCCCACCGGCTCGAGCGGGTCCGGGAGCTCGACGGAGTCCTCTACGTCAACGACTCCAAGGCGACCAACGTCGCCTCCGCCGTGGCGGGCGTCCGGGCGTTCGACGACGGAGTCCGACTGATAGCCGGTGGCCGGGCGAAGCAGGAGAGCTTCGCTCCGCTCACGGAGGCGGTCGCTGACCGCTGCGTCGCCGTCTATCTGATCGGAGAGGCGGCCGAGCGCCTGGCGGCTGACCTCGCGCCGGCGGCGGAGCGCGGAGTTCGAATCTCCGAGGCGGGCACGCTCGAGACCGCCGTGGCGGAGGCCCGGTCCGATGCCGAGCGGGGCGAGGTCGTCCTGCTTTCGCCCGCCTGCGCGAGCTTTGACGCCTTCAGGGACTTCGAGGAGCGCGGCGACCGGTTCCGCGCGCTGGTGGAGGGGCTGAGGTGAGCGCGAACACCACGAAGACCCGCCAGCCGGCGCCACCGCCGCTGGAGTACTCGCTGCTGCTCACGGCGACTCTCTGCCTGCTCGCCTTCGGCGCGGTGATGGTCTTCAGCGCCAGCTCGGCGCGCTCGCTGCTGAACAGCGGCGGAAACGGCTTCTACTACCTCGAGCGCACCGTGATCTTCGGCGCGATCGGCCTGCTGGTGATGCGGGTCGCGTCGGTGCGCGGAGTGGCGGCGGCGAAGCCGCTGACCCCGCTGATCCTGGTCGGCTCCCTGATCCTGCTCTTCGCCGTGCTGCTGCCCGGCGTTGGCACCACCGTCAACGGCGCGCAGCGCTGGATCGGCGGCGGCTTCGTGCAGTTCCAGCCCTCCGAGCTCGCGAAGATCGCCATCGTCCTCTACGGCGCCTACCTGCTCTCAACCGAGCCGAAGCGCGTCCGGACGCTCGCCGGCCTGGGCCCGTACCTACTGATGGTCGGGCTGTCCGTCCTGTTGATCGCCAAGGAGCCCGACCTGGGCACCGCGATCGTGGTCTCCACCAGCGTCTGCTGCGTCCTCTTCCTCGCAGGCGTCAAGCCGCGGACGCTGGCGCCGGTCGGCGCTCTGATCGCGTTCCTCGCCGTGGTGATGATCGCCATTCACCCCTACCAGGAGGCGCGCCTCACCGGCTTCCTTCATCCGAACAGCGACACCAGCGGCGCCGGGTTCCAGGCGAAGCAGGCGACGATTGCGATCGGCTCCGGCGGGCTGACGGGAGTGGGACTGGGGGAGAGCGTCCAGAAGGCCTCGTACCTGCCGGAGGCCCACACCGACATGATCGCCGCGGTGATCGGCGAGGAGCTGGGACTCGTGGGGATGTTCGTGCTCGTCGGACTCTTCGGGATCTTCGGCTACGCGGGCCTGCGCGCAGCGCACCGGGCGCGCGATCGCTTCAGCAAGCTGCTCGCCGCGGGCCTCACCTCCCTGATCCTGGCCCAGGCGGCCCTCAATCTGTTCGCCGTGCTCGGCCTGGCGCCGCTCACGGGGGTTCCATTGCCGTTCGTCTCCTATGGAGGGACGAGTCTCGTGATCACGCTCGCTGCGGCGGGACTGATCCTGAACGTGGCGCGCCGACCCGCGCAGGCGTCTTCGCGGTCCGGCTCCGGCCGCGGCACGGCCGCGAGCCCTGCGAGACTGCGCGTTGTCGACGGCGGAAACGACAGAAGGAGAAAGCGCGCGGGTGGCACGAGTCGTGATAGCGGCCGGCGGCACGGCGGGGCACGTCGTACCGGCGATCGCCGTCGCCGACGCGCTTCGGGCTGAGGGCGCCGAGGTCAGCTTCCTCGGGACGCGCGAGCGCGCCGAGGCGGATCTCGTTCCCGCGGCCGGGTACGAGATCGACTTCCTGCGCGTCAGCGGCCTGGACCGCCGGAATCCCCTCAAGGCGGTGCGCGCGGCCTGGCGCGCCGGTCGCGCCGTGGGCGCCGCCCGCAGCGTCCTGAAGCGCCGAGGGGCGGATGTCGTGCTGGGAGGCGGCGGCTACGTGGCCGGTCCCGTGGGCCTGGCCGCCGTCCGGATGGGTCTGCCCCTCGTTCTGACCGAGTCGGATAGTCACCTCGGCCTCGCCAACCGGATGCTCGCCCGACGCGCCGAGCGCATCTGTCTCGCCTTCCCGATCCCAGGCCGAGACGGCGGCCCCTATGTGGTGACCGGCCGCCCGGTGCCCCGCGCGGTCCTGGAGGCCGACGCGACGGTCGCCCGGCGGCGCTTCGGCATCCCCGAGCCCGCCGACTGCGTCACGGTCGTGGGAGGCAGCCTGGGCGCGCTGTCGATCAACCTGGCGGCGTTCGAGGCCTTCACGCGCCTGCACGGCGACCACGTGGGACAGCCCTGGGTGCTCCACATCGTCGGCCGGCGCGACTATCCGGAGCTGCGCCGCCGCTGGGATGAAGCGGGCAGGCCGGAGCGGTACACGCTGTTGCAGTACGAGCCCGATCTCGGTGACGTACTGGCCGCCGCGGACCTGGTGGTCGCCCGCTCCGGGGGCTCGGTCATGGAGATCGCCGCGGCCGGCCGCCCAGCCATCCTGGTTCCCTATCCGCATGCGACGGCCGATCACCAGACCACGAACGCCCGCTGGGTGGCCGACGGCGGCGCGGCGGTCGTGATTGCGGACGCCGACCTGACCGCTGACCGGCTGAGCGCAACCATCGCTGAGCTCCTCGGGGACGAGGACCACCTGCGGGAGATGAGCGTCGCGGCGCGGCGGCTGGCCAAGCCGGACGCGGCAGAGCGCATCGCGAGCGAGGTCCTGAGGGCCGCCGATGGCTGAGCCGATCAGCGGGCGCAGGCTCCACTTCATCGCGATCGGCGGAGCCGGAATGAGCGGGCTCGCCCTCGTCTGCCGCAGGCTCGGCGCCGAGGTGAGCGGGTCCGACCGCGCCGAGTCCTCATATATGGAGCGTCTGAGGGCGGCCGGCATCGACCCCCACCTCGGGCACGACGCCGCCCAGGTTCCCCCGGACGCGGAGGTGGTCGTCTCCACCGCCGTGCCCGAGGACAACCCCGAGCTGGCGCAGGCCCGCGAGCGCGGCCAACGCGTGATCCACCGCGGCGAGCTGCTCGCCGAGCTCTGCGCGCAGCGCCGCCTGCTGGCGATCGCCGGCACCCACGGCAAGACCACCACGGCGGCGATGTGCATCTGGGCCCTTCGCGAGACCGGGGCGGATCCGGCCTTCTTTCTCGGGGGAGAGTTGCCCGGCGCCGGGGCGGATGGTGCGCCCACCAACGCGGGCTGGGGGGATGGCGAATGGGTCGTCGCGGAGGCGGACGAGAGCGACGCCAGCTTCCTGAAGCTCCGGCCCGAGGTCGCGGTGGTCACCAACCTCGAGCTCGACCATCATTCCCGCTGGGGCTCCCTCGCCGAGCTCTCCGAGGCTTTCGCCTCCTTCGCCGCCGCGGCGAGCGGGCTGGTCCTGGGCGCGGACGTTCGCCTGCCGGGCCAGGAGGCCCAGCGCCTGCTGCGCTTCGCCCTCGAGCCGGCGGCCGGGCAGCCTGCCCAGGACGCAGAGCTGCTCGCCACGGACATCGCCGCCGAGGACGGCGGAATCCGGTTCCGGGCTCTTGGCGGGGAGATCGACACCGATGTCTCCCTGCAGGTCCCGGGACGGCACAACGTCGCCAACGCGCTCGCCGCCCTCGGCGGCCTCTCGCTGGCCGGGGCTGACGTCGACGGGTGCGCACGGGCCCTCGCGGGTTTCCCGGGCGTCGCGCGGAGGCTCGAGCTCAAGGGAGAGGTCCGTGGCGCGCGCGTCTATGACGACTACGCCCACCACCCGACGGAGGTCGCGGCGACGCTGGAGGCGGCGCGGGATCTCCGGCCGCGGCGGCTGCTGGTCGCCTTCCAGCCCCATCTCTACTCGCGCACCAAGGCCCTCGCCTCCGAGTTCGGCGCGGCCCTGGCCGCCGCCGACGAGATCGCCGTCCTGGACGTCTACCCGGCCCGCGAGGAGCCCGTCGGGGAGCTCGAGGGTGTGAGCGGCAGGATGATCGCCAGCGCGGCCGCGGACCATGCACATGGCCGCCGCGTCTGGTGGTTGCCCACGGCGGATCTCGCCGCCCGCGCCCTGGGCCCTCGCATCGGCGAGGGGGATGTCCTGATCACGATCGGGGCCGGCGACGTTTACAAGCTCGCCGAGTCCCTGGTGAACGGGGGCGAGCCGGAATGAGCCTGCCGGAGGGGGTGGAGCGGGACTACCCGCTGTCTCGACTGACCACCGTGCGGGCAGGAGGGTCCGCGGAGTACTTCGCTCGCCCGGAGACAGAGGATCACCTGGTCGAGCTGCTCGCCTGGGCGGATTCCGAGGACCTCCCCGTGGGGATCATCGGCTCGGGGTCCAACCTGCTGGTCTCCGACGACGGCTTTCGCGGCCTGGTGATGAAGCTCAACGGGGCGCTCACGCGGATCGAGCAGGCCGGCAGCGACGTGGTCTGCGGAGGCGGAGCGCGGCTGCCCTCGGCCGCCGCGAAGGCGGCGGGGTGGGGCCTGACGGGGCTCGAGTTCGGGGTGAACATCCCGGGCACGGTCGGGGGGGCTGTCCGGATGAACGCGAACGCCTACGGTGGCGAGCTCGGACGGGTGCTGGACCGGGTCGTGATCTGCACGCCCGGCGGGTCGGAGGAACGCGGCCCGGGTGAACTCGGCTTCCGCTATCGCGGCTCGAACCTGGGGGACCGCGAGGTGGTCGCCCAGGCGACATTCGCGCTGCGCGAGGCGAATCCGGCCGACGTCAAGGACACCATGGCGGACATGAGGCGCAGGCGAAAGGAGGCGCAGCCATCCGGGATCAAGACCTTCGGCTCGACCTTCATGAATCCCGATGACCCCCGCGCGGACGGCCGGTCAGCCGGGCAGCTGCTCGACGCGGCCGATTGCCGCGGTCTCCAGATCGGCGGAGCCCGCCTGTCGCCGAAGCACGCCAACTTCGTCGAGAACACCGGCGGAGCCACCACCTCGGACATCCTCGCCGTCATGGCCGAGGCCCGCCGCAAGGTCCACGAGCGCTTCGGGGTGACGCTCGAGCCCGAGGTGCAGATCCTCGGAGAGGTGAGCTGGCCGGAGGAATGGAGCCTCGAGCGGTGAATCGGAAGGAATGGCAACCAGAGCACTGAACCCGCGCCGGCCTGTCGCGCCGCCGCGTGCCCGAATACGCGCCCGGCCCACCGGGCGCCGGGCCGTGATCCGCCGCAGGGTGCTCGCCGGCGTGGTCATCGCGCTGGCCCTCTACGGCGGGTACATGCTCTGGTTCCGCGATCTCTCCTTGTTCGCGATCCACGGCGTGACGATCAAGGGCGCCACCACCAATGAGCGGGAGATCAAGTCGGCCGTCGAGCGGGTGGCCGGCGATATGACCACCCTCCACATCAAGGACGACGAGCTTCGCAATGCGGTCGCCCGCTTCCCGACCGTCGCGTCGGTGGCGGCCAGCACCAGCTTCCCGCACGGGCTGCAGGTGACGGTGACCGAGCGGCTGCCGGTCGCGTTCGCCCAGATCAGGGGCCAGGAGACGGCCGTGTCGGCGGACGGCTACCTGCTCGCCGGTGCGAACTTCGACGCCAAGGCGCTGCCTCGCATCGAGGGGGCGACCGCGCGCGGAGCGCGTCTTGGCGAGGACTCGGCCGCCCAGGCGGCGATCCTCGGAGCGACGCCGGGCCCGCTCAAGAACCGGATCACGACCTCCACCTGGGACGATCAGAGGGGGGGAGTGGTGGTCGACCTGAGGGACGGCCCCGAGGTGCGCTTCGGAGACGGATTGCGCGCGCAGGACAAGTGGGAGGCCGCGGTCGCGGTGCTCTCAGGTGACCAGCGCGGCACCCCGTCCTATCTCGACGTCAGCGTCCCCGACCGGCCGGTCTCCGGCGGCTGAGGGATTGCGGCGGCCCTCGGAAGGGGCGTTTGCAACGAGCCGTGCACGTATTTCGGCCGCTTGAGCCCATCGCCGAGCCCCTGCGAGGCGGTCTGAAGGCGTTCCGCGGAAATGCGTGATTTGCAGGGAGTTTCCGGTCCCTCAACCAACCCTGTACCTCGACCTCGATAGTAGACTCACCCAGCGGGAACCCTCAAGGGAGACTTGAGACTGCAGGCTTGCGCTAGGCAGGAAACCGCGTACCCTGTTCGTAAATCGGTAGTGCCCCGGAGCCGAATCGGCGGTGAGGGGCTCGGAGCAGGACCAACAATGGAAACGTCATATCTGGCCGTAATCAAGGTCGTTGGAGTCGGTGGCGGCGGTTCGAACGCCGTCAGCCGCATGGTCGACGCGGGTCTCCGCGGCGTTGAATTCGTCGCGGTCAACACCGATGCGCAGGCCCTCCAGGCCTGCGACGCCGACGTCAAGATCGGCATCGGCCACAACCTGACCAAGGGCCTCGGAGCGGGCGCCAACCCCGAGGTCGGAGCCGGAGCGGCTGCCGAGTCCCGCGATGAGATCAAGGACTCGCTGAAGGGCGCGGACATGATCTTCATCACCTGCGGCGAGGGTGGTGGCACCGGTACCGGCGCGGCACCGGTGATCGCCGAGATCGCCAAGCAGGAGATCGGCGCCCTCACCGTCGGCGCGGTCACCAAGCCCTTCGAGTTCGAGGGCAAGAAGCGCATGGCGCAGGCCGAGGAGGGGATCGACCGGCTCCGCAAGGAGGTCGACACCCTGATCACCGTGCCGAACGAGAAGCTGCTGCAGATCGTCGAGCGGCGGACCACGATCCTCGAGGCCTTCCGCGAGGCCGACGACATCCTCCGTCAGGGCGTCCAGGGCATCACCGACCTGATCACGATCCCCGGGTCTGATCAACCTCGACTTCGCCGACGTTCGCCTGGTCATGCACCAGGCCGGCTCGGCTCTGATGGGCGTCGGCACCGGGACCGGCGAGAACCGCGCCGTCGAGGCCGCCAAGGCGGCCATCACCTCGCCCCTCATCGAGGAGCAGATCGACGGCGCCAAGGGAATGCTGCTGAACGTCACCGGCGGCGAGGATCTCGGCCTCTTCGAGGTCAACGAGGCCGCGCGGATGTGCATCCAGGCGGCCGATTCGAACGCCAACATCGTCTTCGGCGCCGTGGTCGACTCCTCGATGCACGAGGAGGTCCGCGTCACGGTGATCGCGACGGGCTTCGAGGGCTTCGAGATGATCGCCCGCGCGCCGGAGTTCACCGCGCGCGCCGCGGAGCGCCGCCCGGCCGCCGGTGTGGGCCGCAGCAGCGAGTCGCTCTCGGACCTGCGGATCTCCGAGTCCGAGATCGACGTCCCGGACTTCCTGAAGTAGCCCCGGTCAGCCGGCGCGCAGAGCGCGGCGGGCCTCGGTCTCCTCGCGCTCGAGGAAGACTTCGGCTCGCGTGATCAGGCCATCCTCGCCGAAGGTCCAGAGCGTCAGGGCGCCGACCTCCATCTCGATGCCGCTCCCGGCGCCGCGCATGGTGCCGCGCGTGCGAACAAGCACCCGGTTCCCCTCGATCTCATGCGACACCGGCACAAGTACCTGGGATTCGAATGCGTCGGGCTCAAGCCAGGAGCGGATCGCATCCCAGCCACGGATCTCCCCCTGACCCCCGACGCGGCCCACGACCATGTCCGGGTCCGCCAGGTTGGTCAGCGCGTCGAACTCAGCCCGGTTGAACGCCTCGTAGACGGTGTTCAGCCGCTCGACCATTTCCTCGTTCGTCAGGGTCACGACCGTCAGTATCGTGGCCACGATGGAAGCCGGGACCCTGAAGAGAACTCCCCTGTACGAGGCGCACGTCGCCGCGGGCGCGAAGCTGGTGCCGTTCGCCGGCTGGGAGATGCCCGTGGAATACGACGGGATCAAGACCGAGCACCTTCGCGTCCGCAACTCCTGCGGTGTCTTCGACGTCTCCCACATGGGCGAGATCGAGACCGAGGGGCCGCAGGCGGCGGACCTGCTCCAGCGGCTGCTCTCCAACGACGTCTCGAAGATCGAGGTCGGGGGAGCGCAGTACTCGTGCCTGTGCCGGGAGGACGGCGGCGTCCTCGACGACCTCTTCACCTACCGGCTGGCCGAGGATCGCTACCTGACCGTGACCAACGCGGCGAACCACGAGCGCGACCTCGAGTGGTTCGAGGCACACGCCGTCGAATTCGAGGCGGAGGTCCGCGACCGAATCGAGGCCTACGCGATGCTGGCGGTCCAGGGCCCGCAGGCGCGCCAGATCGTTCAGCGCGTCACCGACGGGGAGTTGCCCCCTCGCTTCAAGACGGCGCAGCTGCCGGTCGCCGGCGCTCCGGCACTCGTCTGCGGGACCGGCTACACGGGCGAGGACGGAGTGGAGCTGCTCATGGCGCCCGAGGACGCCGAGACGGTCTGGGCCGCCCTGATCGGCGGTGGAGCGGGGCCGGCGGGCCTGGGAGCCAGGGACACGCTCCGGCTCGAGGTCAACTACTGCCTCTACGGCAACGACCTGACAGAGGAGCGGACCCCGATCGAGGCCGGGCTCGGCTGGTGCGTCAAGGAGGAGACCGGGTTCATCGGCTCCGAGGCGTGCCGCCGAGAGCGCGAGGAGGGCCCGAAGGAGGTGCTCGAGCCGTTCGTGATCACGGGCGCTGGGATCCCGAGGCAGGGCAACCCGATCCTCTCCGGTGATGACGAGGTGGGCGTGGTGACCAGCGGAACGCTCTCGCCCTGTCTCGAGATGGGAATCGGCATGGGATACGTTCACGCCGATCTCGCCGAGCCAGGAACCGGAATCGAGATCGATGTGCGCGGCAAGCGGCGCGAGGCCGAGATCCGCGAGCGGCCGCTCTACTCCAAGGACGGGTAGGTTTTGATGCGAGGGTGCCCCGCAGGCGAAGCCGAGGGGCAACCCGTTTAGTTATGGCCGACGAGAGCTACCCCGACGACCTTCGCTACCACCCCGAGCACGACTGGGCGCGCATCGACGGGGACTCCGCCACGTTCGGTGTCACCTGGTACGCGCAGGACGCGCTCGGCGAGGTCGTCTTCTACGAGCCGCCCGAGGTCGGCAAGGAGGTCCGCAAGGACGAGGCCTATGCCGAGGTCGAGTCCGTGAAGGCGGTCTCCGATGTCTATGCGCCGCTCTCCGGCGAGGTGACCGAGGTGAACACCTCCCTGGCCGAGAACCCGGAGAACATCAACCAGGACCCCTACGGCGACGGCTGGATGGTCAAGGTGAAGCTCTCGGACCCTTCAGACGCCGAGGCCCTGATGGACGCGGCCGCGTACAAGAAGCTGCTCGAAGACGAGTCCTAGGGGCGGCGCTGCCGGGGTCGTTGTGAGCGGCCAGGCCCTCGGACTTGCGGTCTCCGTCTTTCTCGCCTGTGCGGTGGAGGCGGTCGAGGCCCTGACCATCGTCCTTGCGGTGGGAACCACCCGCAGCTGGCGCTCGGCGCTGATCGGCTCCGCCGCCGCGGTCGTCGTCCTGGCGGCGGCGACCGCGATCCTCGGTCCTCGCCTGACCTCACTGCCGATCGACACCCTCCGCCTGGTCGTCGGCGGCCTGCTCCTCGTCTTCGGGCTCCAATGGCTGCGGAAGGCGATCCTCCGCGCAGCCGGCATCAAGGCCCAGCATGATGAGGACGAGATCTACAGGGAGGAGACCGCAGCGGCACGGGCGGCGGGGGTTCCCGCCGAAGGGCTGGACCCGTACTCGTTCACGATCGCCTTCAAGGGCGTCCTGCTGGAGGGCTTGGAGGTGGTCTTCATCGCCCTCACCTTCGGCGCGAACCAGCACCGCCTCGGTCTCGCCGCCGCCTCTGCCGCCGCGGCGGTCCTCTTGGTGACAGCTGTCGGGGTCGTGGTCCACCACCCTCTTGCACGGGCGCCCGAGAACGCAATGAAGTTCAGCGTTGGGGTGATGCTGACGTCGTTCGGGATCTTCTGGGGGGCCGAGGGCGCCGGAGCGGACTGGCCCGGGGGCGACGCCGCTCTGCTCGTCGTCGTCCCGGCCGTTCTGGCTTTCTCGCTCCTCCTCGTCCGCCTCTTCCGCCCGCACCTCGTCGAAGGCACGGGGGTCCGGGCGTGACACGCGTGCGCGACGCAGCCTTGGGGGTCTGGGAGTTCGTCGTCGGAGATGACTGGGTAACGGCGGCGGGAGTGGTGGCTGCGCTGGGACTGACTGCATTGGTCAGCGAGGGTGGCTCGGCGTGGTTCGTGATGCCCCTTGCGGTGGCCTTGCTTCTCGCCCTCTCGATCTGGAGGGCGGCGCGGAGCAGTCACCACGATTGAGCACCTCTCCCGCCACGGTCCAGCCGCTACGGTTCCAGCCGAGCGATGAGGCTCGCTCCTAACCGCGGTTAGCGCCGCTGATGGCCTCTACCCCGATGTCTACGACACCAGGAGGTCCTCAGTGACATATGTGTTGGTTGCGATCTTCGGCGCCGCGGGGGCGGTCAGCCGCTACTGGGTGGATGGGCGGATCAGCGATCTGACCCACGGGCAATTTCCCTGGGGGACCTTCGTGATCAACGTGGTCGGCGCGTTCGCGCTGGGGATCCTGGTGGCCCTGACCACCGAGAGGCTGCTGCTCAGCCCGAACTGGCGAGTCGCGCTCGGGATCGGCTTCCTGGGCTCGTTCACCACCTTCTCGACGTATGCGTACGAGAGCGTCAAGCTCGCTGAGGACGGGGCGGTTGGTCTCGCTCTGGTGAACTCCGTGGGCATGGTTGCCCTGGGGATGCTCGCAGCCGCTCTCGGCCTGGCCCTCGGGAGGACGGTATGAAGCTCGAGGGTGAGGGCAAGCTCCTGCGGATCTTCATCGGCGAGTCCGACAAGCACGGGCGCAAGCCGCTCTACCAGGCGATCGTGGAGATGCTTCGCCAGGAGGGCATGGCGGGGGCGACGGTCCTGCGCGGAATCGAGGGCTTCGGCGCCACCTCGCACCTGCACACGGCACGGATCCTGCGGCTTTCCGAGGACCTGCCCATCGTGATCGAGGTCGCCGATACCGCCGAACGGATCGAGGCGATCATGCCCAAGATCGACGAGATGGTGAGCGACGGGATGGTCACCCTCGAGCGCGTGGAGGTGGTCACCTACCGGGCGCAGGAGAAGGGTGATTAGCCCACGAGCCTGTCCGGCCCATCGGTGCCCCCGTCTACGATGATCTGCCTGTGAGCCGATACACCTCCGCCACCGATCAGGACCGCCAGGAGATGCTCGAAGCGATCGGAGTCTCGTCGATCGATGAGCTCTTCGATGTGATTCCCGAGGCCGTGCGCCTCGGCCGGTCGCTCGAGCTGCCAGATGGCAAGCCGGAGACGGAGGTCTACGACCGCCTGGCCGGCCTCGCGCAGCGCAATGTCCACGCCGAGGCGGAGACCAGCTTCCTGGGAGCGGGAATGTACGACCACTATGTGCCCGCGCTGGTCGACGCGATCATCGGCCGGTCCGAGTTCCTGACGCCGTACACGCCGTACCAGCCCGAGATCTCCCAGGGCGGCCTTCAGGTGATGTTCGAGTTCCAGACCGCGATGTCGGAGCTCACCGGCCTGGCGGTCTCCAACGCCGCGCTGTACGAGGGCCCCTCCGCCGTCGCCTCCGCCGCCTATCTGGCGATCGGCGCGACGGGACGCAAGAAGCTCGTCGCCTCCCGTGGAGTCCACCCTCACAGCCGCGAGTCGCTGGTCACCTACGGCGCCGGCTACGGGACCGAGCTGGTCGAAGTCCCTCTCGTCGACGGCGTCACGGACGCCGCAGCACTGGCCGAGGCCATCGACGATGAGACCGCGGCCGTCTTCCTCCAGCAGCCGAACTTCCTGGGCGCGGTGGAGGACATCGAGGCCCTGGGCGCGAAGGCGAAGGAGAACGGCGCTCTCGTGGTTGTCGCCTGCGATCCGATCGCCCTTTCGATCCTCCGGCCTCCGGGTGAGTGCGGCGCGGACATCGCCGTGGGCGAGGGACAGCCCCTCGGCAACCGGCTCGACTACGGCGGGCCCTCCTTCGGCTTCTTCTGCGCGACCGATGAGCACATCCGCCGCATGCCGGGCCGCATCGCCGGCGAGACGACCGACGTCGACGGCCGTCGCGGCTTCGTGCTCACTCTTCAGACCCGCGAGCAGCACATCCGCCGAGAGAAGGCGACGCACAACATCTGCACCGCCCAGGCGCTCAATGCCCTGGCCGGGATGGTCCACCTGGCCTGGCTGGGCAAGCGCGGCTTCGTCGAGCTCGGGGAGCTGCTGGTGCGCCGTACGGCCTATGCGCGGGAGCGCCTGTCACAGGTCGACGGCGTGGAACTGCTGCACGAGGCGCCGGTCGTCCGCGAGTTCGCGGTCTCGGTGGATGCGCCCATCGATCAGGTGCTGGATCGCTGCGCCGCGGAGGGCATCGGAGCCGGCTATCCGCTCGGCCGCGACTACCCCGAGCACGAGAACGGGCTCCTGATCGCGATCACCGAGCGGCGCTCCCGGCAGGACATCGACCGGTTCGCCGAGGTCCTCGGACGCGCGATCGCCGAGTCGCGTGGCGCTCCGGTCGCCGAGGGGGTGGCATCGTGAGCAACCCGCTCGGTCCCGAGATCAGTGAGACGCCGATGCAGCGTGACCGCGCGGTCACCATCTACGAGCGCTCGGTCGAGGGACGTCGCGCGGCGACCCTCCCCGAGACCGGCGTGGAGGAGCGCCCGATCGAGGAGCTGATCCCGAAGAGCCTGCTGCGCGAGAAGCCGGCGGAGCTTCCCGAGATCGCGGAGCCCGAGATCGTTCGCCACTACAACCGGATCTCGCGCCGGAACTTCGATCTCGACACCGGCTTCTACCCGCTCGGCTCGTGCACGATGAAGCACAACCCGCGCCTCAACGAGCGGGTGGCGGGGCTGCCCGGTCATGCGCGCCTGCACCCGGCCCAGGAGCCGAAGCGCGCGCAGGGTGCCCTCGAGCTGATGTGGCTGCTGCAGCAGTCGCTCTCTGAGATCTGCGGCCTTCCCCATGTCAGCCTCCAGCCGTCGGCCGGCTCTCACGGTGAGCTCGCCGGGCTCCTGCTCACGCGGGCGTATCACGCCGATCGTGGCGAGAGCCGGACGAAGGTGCTCACGCCCGACACCGCCCACGGCACCAACCCGGCCACGGTGACGATGGCCGGCTACGAGGTCGTCAAGCTCGCCTCCAACGACAAGGGGGGCATCGACCTCGACGACCTGCGCGCGAAGGCAGGAGACGACACCGCCTGCCTGATGCTCACCAACCCCAACACGCTCGGGCTGTTCGACGAGAACATCGAGGAGATCGCCTCGATCGTGCACGAGGCGGGGGGCACTCTCTACTACGACGGGGCCAACCTGAACGCGATCATGGGCCGCTCCCGCCCGGGCGACATGGGCTTCGACATCGTCCACGTCAACCTGCACAAGACCTTCTCGCAGCCCCACGGTGGCGGTGGCCCGGGGGCGGGGCCGATCGCATGCTCAGACCGGATAGAGCCGTTTCTGCCGCGCCCGCAGGTGGTGCGCCGCGAGCCGCAGAACGGGGGAGAGCCGTCCTTCGACCTCGACTTCGACCGCCCGAACTCGATCGGCCGCCTGCGCGGCTTCCAGGGCAACTTCGGAGTCTTCGTCCGCTCCTACGCCTACATCCTCAGTCTCGGCGGTGACGGCCTCCAGGAAGCCTCGGAGACCGCCGTGCTGAACGCCAACTACCTGCTCGCCAAGCTGAGCGATGGAAAGGCCGGCGACTACACGCCGGTCGCCTTCAAGAACCGCCCGATGCACGAGTTCGTCCTCTCGGGGGCGCCCGCGAAGAAGGAGCTCGGCATCAAGACGCTCGACATCGCGAAGCGGCTGCTCGACCACGGCATGCACCCGCCGACCGTCTACTTCCCGCTCCTGGTCGACGAGGCCCTGATGGTGGAGCCGACTGAGACCGAGACCCGGGAGACGCTGGACGCGTTCGCCGAGGCGATCGATTCGATCCTCGCCGAGGCCGCTGAAGATCCCGGGATCGCTCAGGGCGCGCCCTACACGACCCCGGTCCGGCGTCTCGACGAGGTTGCCGCCAACCGGAACCCGGTCGTCCGCCAGCCGCTCTAGGCAATCGGGGCGGCGCTACTCCGTCTCGAGCTCGCCGAGGTCCGGCAGCTTCTGCTTGGTGGAGAGCACCGGCTCGAACAGGTCGCCCTCCTTCTCGATCCGCTTGATCGCGGCCGGGATCTCGTAGCGGAGCTTCTCGGCGGCCTTCTTGCTCTTGGCCGCCCGCTCGACCTCCCGCCAGTGCAGAGGCATCGAGGCCGTCGGGTACTCGCGTGCCCGCAGCGAGTAGACGGCGATCGTCGTCTTCTTCTGGTGGTTCTGGCTCCAGTCGACGAAGACCTTGCCGCGGCGATCGACCTTGGCCATCTTGGAGACGACCTCCTTCGGAGTCTCCTTCTCCAAGAGCTGCGCGACCGCCTTGGCGAAGGGGCTGGTCTGCTCGTAGGTCACCTTGGTGTTGAGAGGGAAGTAGACCTGGAGGCCCTTGCCGCCTGACACCTTCGGAAAGCCCTCGAGGCCGAACGCGGCGAACAGATCACGGACGCGCAGGGCGACCTTGCAGCACTCGACCAGCCCCGCGGGCGCGCCGGGGTCGAGATCGAAGGCGAGCACGGTCGGTTGCTCCATGCGCCGCGACTTGGAGAGCGAGGGGTGGAGTTCCAGCGCCGCGAGCTGGGCCATCCAGATCAGGGTGGGGCGGTTCTCGCAGAGGCAGAAGTCGATCTCGCCGGCGCGGCGATCGACGTAGATCGGAGTGGTCTTCACCCACTCGGGCCGGTGCTTCGGGCAGTTCTTCTCGAAGAACGACGTCTGGGGTTTGCCCACTCCCTCGGGGAAGCGGCGAAGGGTCAGTGGGCGGCCCCTCAGATGGGGGATGAGCAGGTCGGCGACCCGGGCGTAGTAGTCGATGACCTCCGCCTTGGTCGTCTTGGTCTTCGGGTAGAGGACCTTGTCGAGATTGGTCAGCTTGACCTTGCGCCGACCGATCGTTACTTCGGTGCCCTTGGCTATGCCTTGGCCTTCTTGCGCGAGGTGGATTTGCGGCCGTTGCTGGAGCTCTTCGACTTGGATCCGGAGCTCTTCGAGCGGGTGGTCGACTTCGCCTTCGGCTTCGCCCGTGACGTGGACTTCGACTTGGGCTTCGGCTTCGACGCCTTGCCGTCGGTCGCCGCTTCCTCACCGCGGACCGCGTTCAGGCTCTCCTCGAGGGCGGCCATCAGATCCGGAGCCTTGGTGGGCTCCGGCTCCTCGCTCGGGGCGCTGACGACCTCCTTGCCGGCGGCCTTGCGCTCGAGCAGGTCGAGCAGCTCCTCGCGGTACTCGTCGCGATAGCCGTTGGGGTTGAAGTCGCTGGTGAGGGACTCGATCAGCTGCGTGGCCATCTCGAGCTCGCGCTTCTCGGGCTTCTTGGGCTTGGCGTCCTCGAACACATCGTCGAGGTCCTTGGGAGAGGTGACCTCGTCGTGGAATCGCATCGTGGTCAGGGTGAGGACGTCATCCATCGGCCGGATCGCAGCGAGGTGCTCCTTGTTGCGGAGCACGAAGCGGGCGACGGCGACCTTCCGCGCATCCTTCATCGCCTGGACGAGCAGCGCGTATGCGCGCTCAGCGCCCTTGTCCGGCCCGAGGTAGTAGGGCTGCTCGAAGTAGATGGGGTCGATGTCGTCGAGGTCGACGAAGTCCTGGATCTCGATCGCCCGGGTCTTCTTGGGGTCGAGATCGGAGAGCTCGTCGCGGCTCAGGACCACGTACTGGTCCGGCGCGTACTCGTAGCCCTTGACGATCTTCTCGTAGGGCACCTCCTTGCCGTCGGACTCCGCCACGCGCTTGTGCTTGACGCGTGAGCCGTCGCCCTCGCGAAGCTCACGGAAGCGCACGCTCTGCTTGGAGACCGCGCTGTACAGCTTCACGGGCACGTTCAGCAGCCCGAAGCTGATCGATCCACTCCATATGGCCCTAGCCACGCTCAATCACCTCGATCCGAATCCTTCGACATAACTGAGATTACCCCTGGCGTGCCACCGGCAATCGGGCGCAACCTTGCGTCGCATGGCTGTAGTGACCGCGCTCAGGTTGGAAACTAATCGGTCGCGGCCTGGTGGCCGCCCGTACTCCTTGACCACCTCGCGGGGGTCCTTGTCGTCCCGCATGCCCTTGAACGCGGGCTGGCGCAGCGTTCCCTGGTTGGTCCACTCGGTCCAGGAGACCTCGCAGAAGAGGTCGGGCTCGCACCAGACGGCGAAGCGCGCCTTCGGACCGGTCGGCGCGCCGACCTCGAACGGGCTGTCGGGGCGCTCTCGCTTGCGGAGCTCCTTCGTCAGGAACTTGAGGTCGCTCTCCTTCAGGCCGGAGCCGACTCCGCCTGCGAAGTGCAGGGTCTGACGTTGCCCCCTGCGGAGCTCGGAGCGTCGCCTGTCGTAGTAGCCGACCAGGACCGACCCGACCCGTTTCGCACGGCTGCCCTCGCCCGGGATGTAGCCGCCGATCACGAATTCCTGGCGCTTCCAAACCCTGGTCTTGATCCATTCGCCGGTCCGCTTGCCGGGTCGATACGGGCTGTCGGTGCGCTTGGAGACGATGCCCTCGAGTCCCTGGCGGCGGGCGGCCTCGAGCAGGTCGGCACCTCCATCGAGCCGATAGGCGGGAGTCCGCCACCGCGGGCCATCCAGGCCGAGCCCCTCGAGCAGCTCGCGACGGTCCAGGTAGGGCAGCTCGCGGACGTTGCGGCCGTCCAGGTGCAGGAGGTCGAAGATCACGTAGTCGACGGGCTGCTGCTTCATCCTCGCTCTGACGGCGGCCGGCGAGGACAGGCCCATCCGGCTCTGGATCAGCTGGAAGCGGGGGCGACCTTCGTCATCCAACGCAACGACCTCGCCGTCGAGGATCGCGGAGTGGTCGCCGATCGCTTCCGCGATCGCCTCGAGCTCCGGATAGCGCACGCCCACGTCCTCCTGACGCCGGCTCAGCATCGACCACCTGCCCCGGCGGGCATAGCCGAGCGCCCGGATGCCGTCCCACTTCACCTCATAGGCCCACTCCTCGGAGTCGGACTCAGGGACCTCGCCGGGCTTGGCGAGCATCGGCTCGACCCGGCTTGGAAAGCGCTCCTTCGGCACGGCATCGATTATGCGGGTCGATTTAGCAGCCGAGTCGGATAATCGACTTGTGCTCTTCGAGGTCGAGGACGTCAGCTACTCGCGAACGGGGAAGCTCGTGCTGCGCGACCTCAGCGCCCGTCTTCCGGTGGGCGCCAGCTCGATCGTCGGCCCCTCGGGCAGCGGCAAGTCGACGCTCCTGCGGTTGCTGAACCGGCTCGCGGACCCGGAGGAGGGACGGGTCGTCTATGAGGGCAAGGACGTTCGCGAGCTCGATCCCCTGGCGCTCCGCCGTGAGGTCTGCCTCGTCCCCCAGCTCCCGGCGCTGATCGAAGGCACGGTCCACGACAACGTCGCCTACGGACCGCGCCTGGCCGGCCATAGCTTCGACGCGCGGAGCTGCCTCGAGCTGGCGGGCCTGGACCCGGCGTTCGAGGAACGCGACGCCGCCAAGCTCTCGGTCGGCGAGCAGCAGCGCGTCATGCTGGCGCGGGCGCTCGCGCTCGACCCGCGGGTCCTGCTCCTCGACGAGCCCACCTCCGCGCTCGACCGGACCGCGCGCGACGCGGTGGAGGCGACGCTTCAGGGCCTGCGCGCGCGGACGGCGATCTCGACCGTGGTGGTCACCCACGACATGGAGCAGGCCCGGCGGCTCGCCGGCTACGTCGTGCGGATCGAAAACGGCAGCGCAAGCGCCCAGGGACCGATCGCCGAGGTTCTCGACCAGGAGATCGAGCCCGCGATCGCCACTGCGGAGGACGCGACGTGATCGTCGCCGCCTCCTCGATCCACGTCACCGTCGGCGAGGTTGCCGCGGCCCTCGCGCTGGTGGCGATCGCGGCGATCGCCTCGCGCGCCTGGCACGCGGGTCTCGAGGAGGACATCGGGATCGCCGTGGTTCGCTCCCTCATCCAGCTGACCGCGATCGGATACGTGATCACAGTGATCTTCGACGAGGACTCGGCCGTGCTCGTGCTCGCGCTGATCACCGTGATGGTCGTCTTCGGCGCCTTCACGGCCCGCCATCGCGCCAAGTATGTGCCGAACGCCTTCTGGCCCCTGCTCATCGCGCTCGCCGTGGCGGCCGCAGCGACGCTGGGCCTGGTGATCGCCCTGGGCATCTTCCCGGCGACCCCGCGCTATCTGGTGCCGGTCGGGGGCATGGTGATCGGCAACTCGATGACGTCGGCGGCGGTGGCCCTCAACCGGCTCGGGGAGGACGTTCACGATCAGTCCCGCAAGATCGAGGCGACCCTCGCCCTCGGCGCGACGTCGTCGCAGGCCGTCACACCGCTGGTCCAGCGCAGCCTGCGCTCGGGGATGATCACCCTGGTCGACTCGACGAAGACCACCGGCCTGATCTTCTTTCCAGGGACGATGGTGGGGATGCTGCTGGCCGGGGCGAATCCGACGGACGCCGTGCGGCTTCAGCTGATTCTTCTCTACGTGCTGCTCGGCGCGGTCTCCATCGCCGCGCTGATGGCGATCACCCTCGCGCGGCGGAACTTCTTCACGCCCGCGCATCAGCTGCGCGAACCCCCTGAGGCCTAGGTGCCTGGAGCCTTCGGGTAGATGAACTTGTGGCCGAGCAGCTCGGCCACCGTGACGAACTTGTAGCCGCGGTGCCGGAAGTGGGAGAGGATCGCCGGCAGGGCGGCGACGGTCTCGCTGCGATTGCCGCCTCCGTCGTGCATCACGACGATCGAGCCGTTGTGGGCGTTCGATTCGACGTTGGAGACGATCGCCCCGACGCCCGGGGCGGCCCAGTCGCGCGGGTCGACGTCCCAGTTGACGGTCGTCATGTGAAGGGCGTGGGCGCGCGAGATCAGGGCGCTGTTGACGTTGCCGTCCGGCGGCCGGAAGTCGCAGGGCCGGAACCCCGTGGCCTGGCGAATCAGGCGGTTCGTCTCGTGGAGCGAGCCACTCGACGGGTCGGCCTCGTGGTGCAGTGAGTGATTGCCGATCTCGTTTCCCTGCCGGAGGATCTTCCTCATGACCTCAGAGCGGCCCGCTGTCTCCTGGCCGATCTCGAAGAAGGTCGCATGGGAGTCGAAGCGCCGCAGGACCCGCAGCACCTGGGACGTGTAGTCGCTTGGGCCGTCGTCGAACCCGATCGCGATCCGCTTGCGGCCCCGCGGCCCGTTCGTGGCGAAGGAGCGGCCGCCGTGTGTGCACCCCGTCGGCGTGATGGGCCCCGCCCCGTCGGTTCGAGGCCGGCCGGGAGCAGGCCGGCGCGCCCCCGCGCTCGCGCCTGAGGCTGCGAGGAGGGTCAAGGACGCCACAGCGATGAGAATCACCCGGCCCTGCATCGGACCGCTCAAGTGTCGCGCCCCTGGCTCTCGCGCGCAAGGGGCCGAACGGCACTCCTCGCTAGGCTCGGTGGCAGTGGAGGACGAGCGCCGACGTCTGCGCTTCACCGTCATCGCGACGATCCTGGGGTCGATCGTCGTCTTCCTCGATGCGACGGTCGTCAACGTCGCCCTGCCGGCGATCAGCGACGATCTGGGCGCGGGCCTGGCGGACCAGCAGTGGGTCGTCGAGGCCTATCTGCTGGGGCTGGTCGCGCTTCTGCTGGTCGGGGGCTCGCTCGGTGACCAGTTCGGCCGACGCCGGATCTTCATCCTTGGGCTCGGCCTGTTCGGCGTCACCTCGATCCTCTGCGGCATCGCCCCCAGCAGCGGTGTGCTGATCGCCGCGCGCGGCCTGCAGGGATTCGCCGGCGCCCTGCTCGTTCCGGGATCCCTGGCGATCCTCGCCGCCACCTTCGAGGGGGCCGAGCGCGGCAAGGCGGTCGGGACCTGGACCGCCTGGACCGGAATCGCGACGGTGATCGGGCCCGGCCGGCGGAGGCGCCTTGATCGAGGCGATCTCCTGGCGCGCGATCTTCCTCGTCAACGTGCCGCTGATCCTGCTGACGATGTGGTTCGCGCACCGCTTCGTCAGCGAGACCGTCGACCCCGACGCCGATCGCCACATCGACTGGCTCGGGATCGCGACGTCCGCGGTTGGCCTCGGCCTGCCGGTGTTCGCGCTGATCCAGCAGCCGACCCACGGCTGGGGCGACCCGATGGTCTACGGGTCGCTGATCGCGGGGATCGTGATCTTCGCGTTCTTCATCTTCTGGGAATCGCGGTACCGCCACGCGATGCTCGATCTCAGCCTCTTCAAGGTCCGGAACTTCGCGATCACGAACCTCGAGACCCTGGTCGTATACGCGGGGCTGTTCGGCGCCTTCTTCTTCATCACCCTGTTCCTCCAGCAGACCGCCGGCTACTCGCCGATCGGCGCCGGTCTCGCGACCACGCCGGTCTCGCTGGTGATGTTCGTTCTCTCTCCGCGCTTCGGGAAGATGTCGACCGGGATCGGGCCGCGCGTGCCGATGGCTGTGGGGCCGATCGTCGGGGGAATCGGGCTGATCCTGCTGATGCGAGTCGGCTCGAACCCCAACTACCTCACCGAGGTGCTGCCGGCGCTTCTGGTCTTCGGCGCCGGTCTCTCCGCCACCGTCGCGCCCCTGACCGCGACCGCGCTCAACTCCGTCGAGGAGCGCCATGTCGGGATCGCATCCGGCATCAACAACGGCGTCTCGCGTGTCGCCGGGCTGCTCGCGATCGCAATCCTCGGCGCACTGATCGCCGGCAAGTTCACCTCGACCATCGACACCAACCTGGCCGGCAAGCAGCTCTCCCCGCAGGCCGAACGCGCCGTCAGCAAGGCGAAGGAGAAGCCACTCGGTACGGCCGACACGGCCGACCTCGCGGCCGTCGAGGCCACGACCGTCGACGACGCCGTCACCGGTGCGTCCACGGACTCATTCCATCTGGGCGTGCTGGTCGGCGGCCTCTTGATGATCGTGGGCGGGGTGATCGCCGGCATCGGCCTGCGCAATCCGAAGCCGGACGAGCGAGTACGAGGGACCGGGGGCGGCGACGGCGGGCGAGTGCGCCCATTGCCCGGAGCACCTCGACGCCACGCCGCGGCGGCGGGAAGAGCCCGAGCCCGTGGGCGAACCGGCATAGGCTGCCGGCATGGTCGACCTGCACCCCGAGGCCCGCAAGCTGATCGAGTCGGACCACCTGGCCCACATGGTCACGCTCAATCCCGACGGCGGCCCCCAGGTGAGCTGCGTCTGGGTCGGGTTGGAGGGCGACGACATCGTCAGCGCTCATCTGCCCCGCAACCAGAAGGTGAAGAACGTGGAGCGGGATGGGCGTGTGGCGATCTCGATCGAGACGGACACCGTCAGCGACATGGGGCTGATCGAATACCTGGTCGTCCGCGGGACCGCACGAGTGGAGGAGGGAGGCGCGGCCGAGCTGCTGCAGCGCCTCGCGCACACCTACCTCGGGCCGGACGTGAAGTTCCCGCCCATGGACGACCCGCCGGCCGGCTACGTGATCCGAACGACGCCGGAGAAGGTCGGCGGGGTCGGGCCGTGGACGGGCAAGGGCGTCTAGCGGCCATCGGGCCGCTCCATTGGCGAAGCCGGGCATACTCTCGCCGCAATGCGCATCTTCAGCGGCATCCAGCCGACGGGGCGAAAGCACCTCGGCAACTACATCGGGGCCATCCGCCAGTACGTCGACGGCCAGGATCGGGGCGATCCCGCCATCTACTGCATCGTCGACCTCCACGCCCTCACCGTTCCATGGGATCCCGTGACGCTTCGCGAGAGCGTCTACGACACGACCGCCATCCTGATCGCCGCCGGCCTCGACCCGGAACGGTGCATCCTCTTCCGACAGTCCGACGTCCGCGAGCACTCCGAGCTCACCTGGTACCTGTCGGCGCTGACCGCGCACGGTGATCTCAACCGGATGACGCAGTTCAAGGAGAAGTCGGCCAAGCAGCGGGAGCTGGTCTCGGCCGGCCTCTTCTTCTATCCGGTGCTCCAGGCCGCGGACGTGCTCGCCTACAACGCCGAGGAGGTACCGGTCGGCGAGGACCAGCGCCAGCACATCGAGCTGACGCGCGAGATCGCCAGGCGCTTCAACGAGCGCTTCGGCCCGATCTTCGTGGAGCCCGAGCTTCGGGTCCCCGAGGTCGGCGCCCGGATCATGGACCTGCAGGAGCCGACGAACAAGATGTCGACCACCGGCGGCAACCCGCAGGGGACCGTCCTGGTGCTCGACGACGCGAAGACGGTCACCAAGAAGATCAAGAGCGCGGTCACGGACTCCGGCTCCGAGGTGAAGCGCGGCGAGGGCAAGGAGGGAATCGCGAACCTGATCGAGATCCTCGCGGTCGCACGCGGGGCGACCGAGGACGAGATCGAGCGCGAGTTCGAGGGCTCCGGCTACGGTGACTTCAAGGGCGCCGTGGCAGAGGCCGTCGTCGAATATCTCGCCCCGGTCCGCGAGCGCTACGAGGAGCTGCGGCCGGACGAGGCCGCCCTCGAGCAGGCACTCGCAGCGGGCGCCGAGAAGGCACGGGAGATCGCGGCGGGCACGCTGGCCGAGGTCCGCTCGGCGATCGGCGTCGGGTCCGCGTAGGAGCCCGGTCCCGATAGCCGGAGCTCCCTCTAAGGTTCGCGCGTGACCTCGGTCTCCGAGCTCGACCTGGACCTCGACGTCTTCCAGGGGCCGTTCGATCTGCTGCTCGCGGTGCTTCTGCGCGAGGAGATCTCGCTGTCCGAGGTCCCGCTCGGCGAGATCGTGGTCGCCTATGTCGACCACATGGGCGAGGACGGCGAGCTCAGCCTCGATCTCGAGGCCGTCACCGAGTTCCTGGTGCTGATCGCCGCCCTCTGCGAGCTCAAGTCCCGGCTCCTGCTCCCTGCAGAGGAGGGCGAGGACGAGCTCGGGCCGCAGGAGGCCGCGGACGAGCTGCTCGCCCGGATGCTCGAGTACCGCCGCTACAGCGAGGCCGCGCAGATGCTCACCGAGCGCCTGGAGCGGGAGGGAGGAGCTCTCTACCGCTCGGCTCCCCTGCCGGCCGAGCTGCGTCGCGCGGCGCTCGATGCGGCGACCAAGGTCTACGAGCCCGATCGCGTCGGGGTTGCGCTCGGTGACCTGCTCACGATCCCGCCGCCGCCCGACACCCGCCACATCCGCACCACGGTCACGCTCCAGCGGCGCCTCGGGGTCGTCAGGGATCTGCTGCGCTCGCGCAAGACGCTGGACTTCGACGAGGCCTTCGGCAAGGAGGACCGCTTCACCCAGGCGGTCACGCTCTTCGCCCTGCTCGAGCTCTATCGCCGCGGCGAGGCGACCTGGACACAGACCGAGACCTTCGGCCGGATCGAGGTGCACGCGCAGTGACTGCCGACGGATTTCTCCAGACGATCGAGGCGCTGCTCTTCCTCTCGCCTGACCCGGTCTCCACGGCCGAGCTGGCCGAGGCGATCGAGGTGGATGAGGAGAGCGTCGCGCAGGCGCTCGACGAGCTGGAGCGCAGCCTCAGGGATGACGGGCGGGGCGTCCAGCTCCGCCGGGTCGCCGGTGGGTACGCGCTCGCGGCGGTTCCGGAGGCCGAGGACGCGGCCCGGCGCCTGCTGGCCAAGCCCCGCACCCCGCCGCTCACGCAGGCCCAGGCCGAGGTGCTCGCGATCGTTGCCTACCTCCAGCCGGTGTCCCGGCCCGAGGTCGCTCGCATACGCGGGGTCTCCTCGGACTCCGCCGTCGCCTCCCTGACCGAGCGCGGGATGATCGAGGAGCGGGGGCGGACCCAGTTCGGCGCCGTCACCTATGGGACGACGCCGCTGTTCGAGAAGCTCTTCGGCCTCTCCGGCCTGGACGCCCTGCCCGATCCCGCCCAGTTCGATCCCACCCCCGAGGACGAGCGCGAGCTTCGGGAGCGCCTGCTGAAGGCTGGTGAGCAGCGGGTCGAGTGAGGGGGCGGCTGGCAGCCGGTCTCGCGCTGGCGGCGCTCATTGCGGGAACGGCGGCGGGCGCGTCGGCCGAGCGGGTGGCGGGGACGACGAACGAGCACGTGCTCGTCGGGCGCTCCGTCCAGAAGCGGCCGATCGAAGCCGTGCAGATCGGCGACCCGGCAGGTACGCGGGTCGCGCTGGTCGTCGGCGTGATCCACGGCGACGAGCCCGGGGGGCTGCGCATTCTCGGCGCGATCAAGCGGCGCGCCGCCGATGAGCGGGCGGCGCTCCAGGGCACGCAACTCTGGGCGATCGAGACGGTTAATCCGGATGGGCTTGGGGCACACACCCGCAAGAACGCGCACGGCGTGGACCTGAACCGGAACTACCCCTATCGATGGCGAGACGGCATCCCACATTCGAACGGCTACTACCCGGGTCCCCGGCCGGCGTCGGAGCCGGAGACGCGCGCCGTGATGGCGTTCATCCGGCGGATCCATCCCGATCTGTCGATCTGGTACCACCAGCCCTGGGGGGCGGTCCTGGCCTGTCGGGGCAGACCGCTGATCGCGGCGGAGTACGCCAAGCTGGTCGGCATGCGCACCAGCTGCAGGGGCAAGGGGCTGCATGGCACGGCGATCACGTGGGAGATGCACGCGTTCCCGGGGAGCACCGCATTCGTGGTCGAGATGCCTCCGGGGAAGGTCACGGGGGCCACGGCCGATCGCCAGGCGCGTGCGGCCCTGACCGTCGCGGAGGGCCGCTGAGATGATTCGCGTCCTCATCGCGCTGGCCGCGGTCGTCGCCACGATCGCCGCGGGCACCGAATCGGGTGCCGGAGCCCAGCCTCCCGCTGCCACGACCTCGGCGGCTCCCAAGCCGCCGATCCACAAGATGCTGATCCCGTACCCGAAGAAGCGGAAGCGGGAGATGGCGGCCTACTCGAAGCATCACTACGGCCAGTACAAGTGGCGCCTCAACAACCCCCAGACGATCGTCATCCACTACGCCGTCGCCGGCAGCATCAACGCGATCTTCAACACCTTCCGGACCGATCAGCCCGACGTCGAGTTCCATGAGCTGCCCAACGTCTGCTCGCACTTCGCGGTGTCCGCTTCGGGCGCGGCCTACAAGTTCGTGCCGCCGACGATCCGCTGCCGCCACACGGTCGGACTCAACTGGACCGCGATCGGAGTCGAGCACGTCGGCTTCTCCGACCAGGACATCCTGGGCCGCCCGGCGCAGCTCAACGGCTCCCTGCAGCTCGTGCAATGGCTCCGCTGCCGCTTCGGCATCCCGGTCAGCCAGGTGATCGGGCACAACGAGAGCCTCTCATCGCCCTTCTACAAGGAGCTCGATCCGCGCTTCCAGGGCCAGACCCACGGCGATTGGACCCACGCCGACATGCAGATCTATCGGTCCGACCTGAGCAAGCTCGGCTCCTGCTGAGGGGTGCCGCCACAATGGCGGCATGAGGCTCGCGAAGTACCTCGCCCATGCCGGTGTGGCATCCCGACGGGCGGCGGAGAACCTGATCGCCGCCGGCGAGGTCCGGGTGGGGGGGCAGGTCGTGACCGACCCGGCGCGGGATGTCGGAGAGAAGTCGGACGTGCGGGTGGCCGGTCGGCCCGTCGCCCCCGAGCCGCGGGAGGTCTGGGCGGTCAACAAGCCGGCCGGCGTGGTCTCGACGGCACGCGAGCCGGGTCAGCGCCGCGCGGTCACTGAGCTGGTCGCATCCGAGCGGCGGCTCTACCCGGTTGGCCGCCTCGACGCCGACTCGACCGGGCTGATCCTGCTCACCAACGATGGCGAGCTTGCCAACCGGCTCACGCATCCTCGATACGGCGTGCCGAAGACCTACCGCGTCCGCCTCGTCCGTCCTCCGTCCGAGAGGGATCTGGACCGCCTCCGCAGCGGTGTCCGGCTCGAGGACGGGCCGAGCGGTCCAGCCGACGTCGGGCGACGCGGAGAGCGGGAGATCGAGGTGACCCTCCGCGAGGGTCGCAAGCGCCAGGTCCGCCGCATGGCGGAGGCGGTCGGCAACGAGGTCGAGGGGCTCACGCGCGTCAGGATCGGCCCACTGGAGCTCGGGGACCTCCGCCAGGGGGAGGCCAGGAGGCTCGAGGAGGGGGAGGTCGCTGCGCTCTGGGAAGATGCCGCGTCATGAGTGATGAGAAGAGGCTGTGGGCGGTTCGCGGCGCCACCAAGGCGCCCAGCAACAACCCGGACACGATCGTCAAGGCGACCGAGGAGTTGATGACCGAGCTGATTGCCCGGAACGACCTCTCGATCGACCAGATGGTGAGCTGCATCTTCACCTCGACTCATGATCTGAACGCCGAGTTCCCGGCGGTGGCGGCACGCAAGCTCGGGCTCGACTCCGTGCCGCTGCTCTGCGCCCAGGAGATCGACGTGCCGAACGCGATGCGCTCGGTGATCCGCGTGCTGCTGCACTACTACGCGCCGGCCGACCACACCCCGGCGCACGCCTACCTCGGTGAGGCCCAGGAGCTTCGCTCGGACCTGAAGGCGGCGCAGTAGCCCTGCAGGTGCGCGAGGCGACTCCGGACGACACGGAGGCGATCGTCTCGGTCACCGTCGCGGGCTGGCGCACCGGCTACCGCGACATCGTCGCCCCGGACCGCCTGGCCGACCTCCCGATCGAACGCTGGCGTCACGAGGTCGGAGTCGGACTGCGCCGGCCGGTCGCGGACGCGTTCACCTACGTCGCGGAGATGGACGGCGGCTTCGCGGGCTACTGCTTCGTGGCCGCACCGTCTCGGGAGGCCGACCTGGACCCGGATGCGGCGGAGCTGGTCGCGATGTACGTCGACCCGGGCCGCTGGCGACAGGGCGTGGGCAACGCTCTGATGGAGGCGGCGCTCGACCGGCTGGCCGGGCTGCCCTACGAGGAGGCGGTGCTCTGGACGTTCAGGGAGAACCGCCGCGCGATCGCGTTCTACGAGCGGCACGGATGGCGCCCCGACGGCTCCGAAAAGGTCCACGCGCGCACGCGCCAGCCCGCGGTCCGGTATCGCCGTCCCGTAACAATGTGAGCCGATGACCGTCACGTTCTCAGAGAAGCTCTCGCGGATCCCGCACTATGAGCCGGGGACCTCGCTCGATGACGCCAAGGCGAAGGCCGAGACCGCGGACGCGGTCAAGCTGGCCTCCAACGAGTCTCCATTCCCGCCCCACCCGGATGTGGTGGACGCCGTGGCCCGGGCGGCTGCGGAGTCCAATCGCTATCCGGACCCCGAAGCGCGGGCGCTCCGCCGGGCGATCGCTGACCACCACGAGACCGATCCCGCTCGCATCGCGGTCTCGAATGGCTCCTGCGAGATCCTGCTGGCCGCCTCCCTGGCGCTGTGCGAGCCCGACGACGAGATTCTCTACGCCTGGCCGTCGTTCTCGATGTATCCGCACCTGCCGGCGCTCTCCGGCGCGCGGGAGATCCGCGTGCCGCTGACCGACGACCACATGCACGACCTCGACGCAATGCTCGAGGAGGTCACAGCGGCGACGCAGCTGCTGATCGTCTGCAACCCCAACAACCCGACCGGCACGCACCTGCCGGCGGAGCGCATCGGCGCCTTCGTCGAGAACGTCCCCTCGCGGACGACGATCATCATCGACGAGGCGTACATCGAGTACCAGACCAATGAGGACCCGGACGCGACGGTCGATCTGCTGGCCAAGCACCCGAACGTCGTCCTGCTTCGCACCTTCAGCAAGACCCACGGCCTGGCGGGCATGCGGGTCGGCTATGCGCTCTGCTCACCGCAATTCAGGGGGGCGGTCGATGCCGTTCGCCAGCCCTTCAGCGTCAACGCGCTCGCGCAGGCCGCGGCGGCGGAGGCGATCCGCCATCAGGACGATGTCGCCGGCCGGGTGGAGAAGAACCTGATCGAGCGCGTCTTCGTGGAGGACGCCCTGCACGAGTTGGGCTTCGAAACCGCCGAGTCGGAGACCAACTTCGCCTGGATCGAGCTGGGCGATCTCGACGAGGGAGAGGTGGTCGACGCCCTGAGCCGAGCCGGCGTCGCGGTCAGGCCCGGCACGCCGCTGGGCGGCCCAGGGTGCCTGAGGGTCACGTATGGCACACGCGCCGAGAACGAGCGCTTCCTCGCCGCGATGCGCGAGATCGCGGGCTGAATCCTTCGACATCACCCGTGACGTCTGCTTCAATGACCGCAATGCAGCACGGCGCGCACATCGATTCGCCCACGAGCCGCCCCGCGGTTCCTTCGCGCGCGTATTTCTACTTTTGGCGATTTAGCTAGGCGTCCGGCCCGCGGCTGCCACTAGCCGCTGACGCAGAAGCACCCCCGCCGGGCGCCGCCTCCAGGGTCCATGGCCACCTGAAATGCCGTGACCGATTGACCCATTCGTCAAGGACCATCGCCAGACCAGTAGAAAGAAGGGACCAGCAGGATGAATTTCGAGATGAAGGAGCTACCTCGACAGCAGTCGGACCGCGTCCGCGACCAGCGGATCGAGCGCGTGGTCGAGCTGGTCTCGCCCGCCGAGATCCTCGAGGACCTGTCGCTGGGGCCGAAGCGAGAGGACGCCGTCCTCGGGCATCGAGCCGAGGTCAAGTCCGTCCTCGATCGCGAGGACGACCGGCTGCTCGTCGTCGTAGGGCCCTGCAGCGTCCACGATCCGGAGGCGGCCATCGACTACGCGCAGCGCCTCAGCAAGCGGGCCGCGGACCTGCGAGGAGACCTCTGCATCGCGATGCGCACCTACTTCGAGAAGCCCCGCACCACCACGGGGTGGAAGGGGCTGATCAACGACCCGCACCTTGACGACTCGCGTGACGTCAACTTCGGGCTGCACACGGCCCGTCGCCTGTTGCTCGAGGTCACCGATCTCGGCCTCGCCGTCGGCTGCGAGTTCCTCGACCCGATCACCCCGCAGTACATCTCCGACGTGGTTGCCTGGGGCGCCATCGGAGCACGTACCACCGAGAGCCAGATCCACCGCCAGCTCGCCTCCGGCCTCTCCATGCCGGTCGGCTTCAAGAACGGCACCGCCGGCAGCGTCAAGCTGGCCGTCGACGCCGTCCGGGCGGCCGCCGGGCCGCACGCCTTCGCCGGCGTGGACGTGAGCGGCACCCCGGCGATCCTCTACACCCAGGGCAATCCCGACTGCCACGTGATCCTGCGCGGCGGCAAGGGCGCCCCGAACTACGACGCGGAGAGCGTCAGCGGCGCTCTCGAACAGCTCGCCGATGGCGGCCTCCAGGAGCGGATCGTGATCGACGCCTCGCACGACAACAGCGGCAAGGACCACGAGCGACAGCCGCAGGTGATCAGTGAGATCGCCGATCAGATCGCGGGCGGCAACGAAGCCATCGTCGGCGTGATGCTGGAGTCGTTCCTCGTCGCCGGCCGGCAGGACCTCGAGTCCGACCGGGACCTGATCTACGGGCAATCGATCACCGACGCCTGTATGGACTGGGACACGACCGTTCTGACCCTGGACCGGCTCGCCGCCGCGGTGCGAAAGCGCCGCGAAGCCGGCTGACCAGTGAAGATCGCCGTCCTCGGCGTCGGGCTGATCGGTGGATCGATCGGGCTCGGCGCCCGCGCCAGACTCGACGCCGAGGTCGCCGGGTTCGATCCCGACCGGGAGCTGCTCGACCGGGCGACCGAGCTCGGCGCGATCGACTCGGCGCACGACTCGGTCGCGTCGGCAGTCCAAGGCGCCGAGCTGGTCTTCTGCGCCGCGCCGGTGCTCGCGCTCCCTGGCCTCGCGGCCGAGGCGCTCGACGCCGCGGGAGAGGATTGCGCCGTGACCGATGTGGGCTCGGTGAAGCGGGACGTGATTCGCTCATTGGGATCCGAGAGCCGCTTCATCGGGGGGCACCCGCTTGCGGGGGCGGAGACCTCCGGCGTGGAGAGCGCCCGCGCCGACCTCTTCGAGGGCGCGCGCTGGTACCTGACGCCGACCTCCACGACCGGCGGCGTGCTCTACGACCGCGTGCAGCGGGCGATTGCGGACCTTGGGGCGCGGCCCCAGGCGATCGAGGCGGAGACCCACGATCGGCTGATGGCGTCGATCAGCCACCTGCCTCACGTGATGGCCAATGTCCTGGTGACGCAGGCGGCGACGGCGCTCAGCGAGGAGGCCGAGCACCTGCCGGAGGTGGGGCCGAGCTTCCGCGACGCCACCAGGGTCGCCGGGGCCAATCCCGCGGTCTGGGGCGACATCTTCGCCGGGAACCGGGAGGCCGTGGCTGCCGAGATCGACGCCGCCATCGTCCGGCTGGCCGAGGCGGCTGAGTTGATCCGCTCGGGCGAGCGGGAGGCCGTCACCGGGTGGCACGAGCAGTCCGGCCGCCACCGGCGGGAGCTCATCGAGACCGAGATCGCCGGCGGGCCGCTCCACGAACTGAGGGTGCTGGTGCCGAACCGCCCGGGGATCGTGGCCGAGATTGCGCTGGAGCTCGGCCGCGAGGGCGTCAACATCGAGGACATGGCTCTCTATCCGGCGGCTGACATGACCTCCGGTGCGATCTCGCTCTACGTCGCTGGCGACGAGGAGACCGAGCGGGCAGAGCGCCTGGTGCGCGAACTCGGCCACGACGTCTCGCGCGCGGAATGACCAGGTTCGATCCCGTTGGCCCACTGCGCGGCGAGCTGCGGCCGCCGCCTGACAAGTCGGTCACCCACCGGGCGGCGCTGATCGGCGCGATGGCGGATGGCCCAACCCGCGTCACCGGCTATCTCGACTCCGAGGACACCCGGGCGACGCTGAGGGCGGTAGCCGCCATCGGCGCTGAGGTTCGCGAGGGCGACCCGGACGATCACGGAGGGTTCTTCGTGGAGATCGAGGGAGTCGGCCTGAGGGGCGCGCGACCGGCGGCGATCGACGTCGGCAATGCCGGCACGCTGCTCCGGATCATGCCCGGATGGCTCGCGGGCCAGCCGGCGGGCGAGTGGACCTTCGACGGCGACGATTCGATCCGGCAGCGCCCGGTCGATCGGATCGCCGACCCCCTGCGCCTGATGAGGGCGGACGTCGACTGCCGCGACGGGCGTCTCCCGCCGCTGCGAGTCCGCGGCGCGCCGCTCCAGGGCATCGACTACGAGATGCCGATCGCGAGCGCCCAGGTGAAGTCCTGCCTGCTGTTGGCGGGCCTGGTTGCTGAGGGCGACACGGCCATCCACGAGCCGATCGGGACCCGGGACCACACGGAGCGGATGCTGGCCGCGATGGGCGCCTCAATCCGCCGTGAGGGCGACGCGCTGATCATCTCCCCGTCCGAACGCCTCGAGGCAGGCGACGTTCCGGTGCCTGGCGATTTCTCCTCCGCTGCCTTCTTCATCGCCGGAGCACTGCTCGTCCCGGGCAGCGAGATCGCATTGCGCGAGGTGGGCATCAACCGCAACCGGATCGGACTGCTCGCGATCCTCTCCCGCATGGGGGTTGAGATGGGCGGCGCCCACGAGGTGGGACGGGCGATGACAGTGGGTGAGATCCGTGAGCCGGGGCCCGAGCCGATCGCGACCCTGCACGTGCGGGATGCGTCGCTGCATGGCGCCGAGGTCACGGCGGACGACGTCCCGGCCGCGATCGACGAGCTTCCGCTCCTCGCACTGCTCGCGTGCTTCGCCGAGGGGGAGACGGTCCTCGGAGGTGCGGAGGAACTGCGGGCGAAGGAGTCCGATCGGATCAGCGGGGTGGTCGAGGGGCTGTCGGGGCTCGGCGCCGACATCGAGGCGCGTCCGGATGGGTTCGCGGTGCGTGGGACAGGCGGCCTTCGGGGCGGCACGATCGACGCCCGCGGCGACCACCGCCTCGCGATGGTCGGCGCGATCGCGGGGCTGGCCTCCGAGGAGGGCGTGGAGGTCGAGGGCTTCGATGCCGTAGCGGTCAGCTACCCGAGCTTCGAGCGCGACCTGAGGGCGCTACTCGCCTGAGGGCTGCTGGGACGGGTGCCCGTCACCCGGCCAGGGGGAGAGCACGAGCAGGATCCGCGAGTCCTCGATCGCCAGCACCTCGTGGCGCTCCTTGGGGTCGAAGATCGCCAGCAGGCCGGGACCGCCGGCCGCCCACTTGCCGTTCGGGGTGTTGAGCTCGATGTTGCCGTCGACCACCAGCAGCCAGGCGCGCTCGTGCACCTGATGCTCCTGGAGCTGCTCGCCCTTGGGCAGGTTGATGACGATCGCGCGTCCCTCGGACTCGGAATCGAGCACCTGCGGCGCGCGCGGCTCGACCGGCAGCTCGTTCAGGTTCCAGCTCTCCATCGGCACGCGCCACTCTATCCCTAGGCTGCGGGCATGGTGATCGCGATCGACGGCCCCGCCGGGGCCGGCAAGTCAACCGTGGCCAGAGGCGTCGCCAGGGCGCTCGGCTTCACCTACCTCGACTCCGGGGCCATGTATCGCTGCGTGGCTCTGGTCGCGCTCGATCGGAGCATTGACCTCGGCGACGGGGAGGCGCTGGGCGAGATGGCCTGGGGCCTGGCGATCGGATTCGACGGCGACACCGTGCAGCTCGATGGCAAGCCGGTGGAGGGGCGGATCCGGACCCCCGAGGTGACGATCGCCTCCTCGAAGGTGTCGGTGCACCCACAGGTGCGCCAGGCGATGGTGAAGCGCCAGCGCGAGCTGATCGCGGCCGGGAACTACGTCGCCGAGGGGCGGGACATCGGCACCGTGGTCAGCCCGGACTCTCCCCTGAAGGTCTTCCTGACCGCGAGCGAGGAGGAACGCGCGCGGCGGCGAGCGGCTGAGACCGGCGCGTCCGTCGACGACGTTCGCGAGGCGATCGACGACCGGGATCGCCGCGATCGCGGCCGCGAGCACGGCGCGCTGCGCGCCGCAGACGACTCGGTCGAGCTCGACACCACGGACCTCACCCCCGACGAGGTCGTCGAGCGGATTGCTGCGCTCGCCCGCGAGCGGGGGGTCGCCTGATGGAAGCCGGCCCCCCCGCCCAGATGCTGCGCGGCCGGCCCGCGGTGGCGGTGGTCGGCTTCCCGAATGCGGGCAAGAGCACGCTGGTCAACCGTCTCGCCGGCGGCCGCGAGGCGGTCACCGACGCGGAGCCCGGGGTCACCCGAGACCGCCGTGCCCTCCCGTGCGAGTGGAACGGCCTCGTCTTCGACCTGATCGACACCGGAGGAGTGGACCTCGCGGACTCCGGTGAGCTCGCTCGTTCCGTCCAGGCCCAGGCGAAGGTGGCGATCGAGGATGCGGACGTCGTGCTGCTGGTGGCGGATGCCCGCACCGGGCTCGGTCCCGGGGACGCGGAGCTCGCGGACCTTCTCCGCCGCTCCGGTCGGCCGGTGGTGGTGGCAGCCAACAAGATCGATCGCCCGGAGGACGAGGCACTCGGAGCCGAGCTCAACTCCCTCGGCCTCGGCGAGCCGTTGCCGGTGTCCGCCTCACACGGGCTCGGAACCGGAGACCTGCTTGACCGGCTGGTCGAGGAGCTTCGCCGGCACGCGGTGGTTGAGGTCGACGACGAGGAGGAGCAACCGCCCCGCATCACGATCCTCGGGCGCCCCAACGTGGGTAAGTCCTCGCTGCTCAACTCGCTGCTCGGGTCGGAGCGGGTGATCGTCAGCGAGGCCGCCGGGACCACGCGTGACCCGGTCGATACCGAGGCGGAGGTGGCCGGCAAGCGCGTCGTCCTGGTCGACACGGCCGGCCTGCGGCGCAGGGCCAAGGTGGCGGGAACGGTCGACTACTACGCGCAGCTGCGCTCCGAGCGAGCGGCGGACCGCGCGGACGCCGCGATCGTGGTCTGCGACGCGACCGAGGGCGTGACCTCCGAGGATCTCCGCGTCGCCGAGCTGGCGATGCGCTCAGGCTGCGCGACCGTGCTCGCGCTCAACAAGTGGGACGCCTCGCGTACCGACATCGATGACGCTCGCGCCCGCGTCACCCAGAAGAACCGCCTGCGCCCGCCGGTGCTCACCTGCTCGGCGGTCACCGGGCGCGGAGTGGGGGCGGTGCTGCGGCAGGCGATCGTCCTGGCCGAGCGCTCAGCCGACCGAATCCCGACGCCGCAGCTCAACAAGTTCATCGCGACCGTGACCGGGGATCGGCCGCCGCCACAGCGGCACGGGCGCCGGCTCCGGCTCTACTACGGAGCCCAGGTCGGCAGACGGCCGCCACGCTTCGCGATCCAGGTGAACGATCGCCGGCTGATCACCCGCGACTGGGCCTTCCATCTGGAGAACAGGCTGCGCGAGGCCTACTCCCTGGAGGGCGTCCCGCTGGTGATCGACTACGTGCCCCGCAAGGGGAGGCGGAACCGGAGCGCGGAGCGGGCGGGCCGGGTATAACCGGCGTTTCGTGAGCGACCCTGAGATCGGGGACTCCGAGGGCAAGAAGGCCCCCGAAGAGACCGGCGACAAGAGTGAGGAGGGGAAGAGGCGCAAGCCCGCGCGCTTTCGGCGCATCAGCCTGCCCCGGCCGAGCATCGCCAGGCCGAGCCTCTCGAAGCCGAAGCTGCCCGACGGGACGGGCGACCTCTGGTTCCGGTTGGTGACTCGCCTGCGGGCTGTGGCCTACTGGGTCAGGGAGAAGGCCCAGGCCGGTTGGCGCTGGATCAAGCAGGCGGCGAGCGCGTTGGGCCACTGGTGGTCGAAACGCTCCCGCGGGACCAGGATCCGGATCTTCGCCGTTTCGGGAGTCGTCGTCCTCTACCTGATCATCAAGTTCCTGCCGGTTCCCGGGGTTCCCTGCGGGATCTCGGCGGCGAAGGAGTGTGCGCCCTCCAACGACACCATCGCCTACGTCCCCCGGGATGCCCTGCTCTACGCGCACGTGACGGTGAACAGCTCAAGCCACCAGTGGGAGCTTGCACAGGACCTGCATGACCAGTTGCCCAACTTCGTCGCTCTGCTGCAGAGCGACACGAGCACCCTGGCGTCACCGGGCGGCCCCCCGATCGATCTTCCGCACGACGTCCTGCCCTGGGCCAAGGACGACCTCGCCCTGCTCGGCGTGCCTGGGCCCAAGCAGACCACGGACGAGGCCTACATCGTCGGAGTCGGTGACAACGCGAAGGCGACCGAGTTCCTCAACAGCCTGTCGCCGGGGGGAGCAGCGACGCCGTCCAGCGTCGGCGACGCTTCGCTCAGCGTTTACCCGAACGGGTTCGCCACGGCCCGTTCGGGCGACCAGCTCCTGTTCGGCAACGTCGTCGCGGTGCGGGCCGCCCTGATGTCGAAAGCCGGGCTGGCCCCGCGCCTCGATGGCTCCGACCAGGATGCCGCCCGGTCGGAGCTCCCGGACGTCCGGCTCGCCGAGCTCTATCTCTCTCCGGCGGGCATCGGCCGGATGCTCGCCGGGCGCGCCGGCAGCGCAAGCCAGCTCGGCACGTTCGTCGACTACGGCGCCACGACAGGGATGGCCGCCTCGCTGCGAGCCCGCGACGACGGTGTGGAGGTGAATCTGGTCAGCGACCTCGATCCCAAGCTCGAGCAGCGGAGCCCGACCGTGTTCGCGAGCCTCCCGCAGTTCGAGCCCAGCCTGGCGGACGAGGCCGGATCGAACGCACTCGGCTACATCGGCGTCGGCGACCTCGGCCCGGCGGTGGCCAAGGCGCTGGAGACGGCCGGTGGGGGGTCACAGGGCCTGGCTGGGTCGCTCCGCACCCTGGGGCAGACGCTCAAGCAACAGGCCGGGGTCGATCCGTTTCGGGACCTGCTGCCGGCGCTGGGGGGCCAGGCGGCGCTGGTCGCCGAGCCGACGAACGCGGTTCCCTACGCGAGCCTGATCGTCGACGGAGTGGACGAGACAGAAGGCGGCCGACGCGCTCGCATCTCTGGAGCAGCCGATCCTGAAGTCGGCAGCCGCCGGGGGCCCGCAGCAGGTGCCCTCGTTCCAGTCGAGGGAGATCGACGGGGTGGTGGTCCATTCGGTGCAGGTCTCGCCGGCGGTCGACCTCTCCTACGCGATCTTCGACGACAAGCTGGTGATCTCGACGCAGCCCCAGGGCATCGCTCAGGTGCGATCGGGCGGCGACCACCTGAGCGAGACGAGCGCCTACCAGGCGGCGACGGATCAGCTCCCGGACAGTGTGTCGGCGCTAATCTTCCTCAACCTCGATGAGGTGTTGGGGTTGGCCCAGCGGGCCGGCCTGGCAGAGGATCCACTGTATGCCTCGCTCAGCGAAGACATCTCGCACATTCAATCTCTCGGCCTCGCCGTGAGAGGGAGCGACGAGCAGCTTCGCTCCGAGCTCTTCCTGGCCATCCACCACTGAGATAAGGACCATGCGACAGCTTTCAGAGAACGAGTACCTGTTCACCTCCGAGTCCGTCACCGAGGGCCATCCCGACAAGGTCTGCGACCAGATCTCCGACGGCGTCCTCGACGCGGTGATGACCGAGGATCCAAACGGCAGGGTGGCCTGCGAGTGCCTGGTGAACACCGGGCTCGTGGTCGTCTCGGGCGAGATCACGACCAAGACCTACGTCGACATCCCCTCCATCGCCCGCGAGACGATCCGCAAGATCGGCTATGACGACCCGCGCTACGGCTTCGATCACAAGGCCTGCGCGGTCCTGAGCGCGATCGACGAGCAGTCCGCCGACATCGCGCAGGGGGTCGACAAGGGCCTCGAGCAGCGAGAGGGAGACAGCTCCGACGAGCTCGACTCCGCCGGCGCGGGCGACCAGGGAATGATGTTCGGCTACGCGAGCCGCGAGACCAAGGCGCTGATGCCGATGCCGATCCAGATAGCGCACCAGCTCGCCCGCCAGCTCGCCGAGGTTCGCAAGGCGGGAGTGATCCCGTATCTCGGCCCGGACGGCAAGACCCAGGTCACGGTCCGCTACGAGAACGACCGGCCGGTGGAGATCGCCAAGGTGCTGATCTCAACTCAGCATCGCGAGGAGGCCGGGGAGCAGATGATCCGCAACGACCTCTGGGAGCACGTGCTCGAGCCGGTGCTGCACACCGAGTACAAGGAGCTCTTCACCGAGAAGGAGCTCCTCGAGAACTTCATGGTCAATCCGACCGGGAAGTTCGTGATCGGCGGCCCGGTCGGGGACGCCGGCCTCACCGGCAGGAAGATCATCGTCGACACCTACGGTGGCGCCGCCCGGCACGGCGGCGGTGCCTTCTCCGGGAAGGACCCGTCGAAGGTCGACCGCTCCGCGGCCTACGCGGCCCGCTACGTGGCGAAGAACGTGGTCGCTGCCGGCCTGGCCGATCGCTGCGAGGTGCAGGTCGCGTACGCGATCGGCGTGGCGCACCCGGTCTCCGTGATGGCTCAGACCTTCGGCACCGGGAAGGTCTCGGACTCTGAGATCGCCCGCCTGGTGCAGGAGAACTTCGACCTTCGCCCGGCGGCGTTCCGGCGCTACCTCGACCTGCACCGCCCGATCTTCCAGAAGACGGCGGCCTACGGCCACTTCGGCCGCGAGGACTCGGACTTCACCTGGGAGCGGACGGACCGCGCGGACACGCTGCGCGAGGCCGCGGGCCTGGGGACGAAGGCCGAAGCGCCGGCCTAGCTTCGACGGCAGCGCTCAGGTGAGGAACTCGATCACGCCGCGGACGATCAGCAGCAGACCCAGTCCGGCGGCGGCGTAGATCCCTGCCTTCAGGCCGTTCCTGCTGAGCCAGGCCCTGAAGTTCTGCACCGCCACCACGGTTCGCTCCGGGGCGAACACGTAACCGATCAACGGAATCTCGAGCAGGATCATGAGCATGAAGTTGAAGCCGAGGATGACCAGGATCGTCGGGACCGTCCCGTAGTTCAGCTTGTCGAGCTCGTGAAGCGCCGCGAGGTAGGAGACGCCGGGGAGGGTGAGAACCATTCCGACCAAAAAGGTGACCCGAGGGGAGCCTCTGCCGAGGACCTGCTCGACCTTGGACGGGCCCTTCTCAACCCCTTCCTTCTCCTTCTTCTTCCGCTCCCGCCTGTGTTCCATACGCTCGCTGCTCAGGACGGAGGCGGCCACCAGCAAGAGCACCCCGAACGCGATGTCCATCGCCGGGCTGATGCTGCTCTGACTCGTGCTGGTCGCGCTTGAGTGGTGCACCGCGAAGACGATCACGAAGCCGATCGTCAGGCTGACGAGCAGGCCGCCCAGCAGGAAGCCGATCAGCAGGCGCTTCGGACTCGGGAGAAAGAGCATCACCGTCACGGAGGCGAGCAGGGTGGCGTTCGCCGCCGCGATCAGCGAGTAGACGAAGATGCTCCCCATTGAGGCCTCGAGTGCCTAGGAAGCGGGCTCGGCCTCGCCCTGGAGGCCGCTGAGAATCGGCGTGGCCTTCTCCACGTTCTGGACCACCTGCTCGGGCTGCGCGACGCCGGCGAAGACGAAGTTCGACTCGTCCGTCCCGGCGGTGGTGAACTCGACGTCGCCGATCTGCATGAGCCGCTCGTAGACGCCCTGGTTGAAGTTGACGTTCTGGACCCGCTGCAGGCGCGTCTCCTTGACCTTCCGGGAGATGATCCCCACCTTGATGTTGAGCCGGCGGTCGGTGATCGTGTAGATCGTCGCGACGCGCTTGATGAAGCCCACGACGATCGTCACCGCGAGAACGATCACGAATGTGGCAACTCCGAGGCTGACGGTCTTGATCAACGCGGCGATGACCCCGGCGCCGGCTCCCACGAGCGCTCCCTTCAGATAGAAGCCGAGAATCGCCCGCCAGGACGGATGCCCCTGGTAGATCGTCTTCTCCCCGGACTGCAGGTCCATGGCCCGCAGCCTAGTACCCGGCGTCCGTGATCGCGCCTAGGGTGAGAGCGATGCCGATTGCGAAGGTGGAGCCGCTGCTGACGACCCGGAACGTGTCCGGGCCCTTCGACTACCGGCTGCCCGATTCCATGGGGGAGGTCGACGTCGGGTCGGTTCTCGTGGTCCCCTTTGGCAGGCGCCGCGTGGTCGGCGTGGTCGTTGGCATGGCCGAGCGAAGCGACCTGCCGGATGGTCGCCTCGCCGAGCCGCTGGAAGCGCTCGACGCCGGCGTGCCGCCGGAGCTCGTCGAGCTGGGTCGCTGGGTGGGTGAGGAGTACTGCTCGACGACCGGCCGGGGGCTTGGACTCGTTCTGCCGCCGGGAGTCGGAACGGGCGCGGAGGCGCGCCGCATCAAGCCGCTGGTCGAGTTGGAGGTCGAGGCGACGCCCGAGGGCATCGCGGCGGCCGACGGCGGTGGGCGGCTCGGCTTGCGGCAGAAGGCCGTGCTGCGTGCCCTGATCGCCGGTCCCCAGACGGCGCGCCGGCTGGCGGCCGCGGCGGGATCGGATCGCGCGACCCTGCGGCGGCTCGAGTCGCGTGGACTGGTGAGGACTCGTGAGGTGGAGCGCCGGCGCCGGCACTCGTCTCCGGGAGTGGGGGCGGTCACCGAGGGCGTGGAGCTGACCGGCGACCAGCGGGCCGTCCTCGAGCGCGTCGTGGGCTCGCTTCCGGACGGCGAGGATGACGGCGGCGGCTCGTTCCTGCTCCACGGGGTCACGGGCTCGGGCAAGACCGAGGTCTACCTGGAAGCCGCTCGGGAGACGCTGGCGCGGGGCAGAGGGGCCATCGTGCTGGTGCCCGAGATCGCGCTGACCCCACAGACGATGGACCGCTTCCGGCGCCGGTTCGGAGACTCGGTCGCGTTGCTTCACTCGAAGATGCCGGCCGGGGCCCGCTATGACGAGTGGCGGCGGGTGCGCTCGGGCGAGGCGCGGATCTGCGTCGGGCCGCGCTCGGCGGTGTTCGCCCCGATGCCCGATCCGGGCCTGATCGTGATCGACGAGGAGCACGATTCCTCCTACAAGCAGGAGAGCGATCCGCGCTACGACGCCCGCGAGGTGGCCCGCCGGCGAACTGCTGAGAGCGGGGCGGTCCTGCTCTGCGGGACGGCCACGCCCAGGCCCGAGAGCTGGCACGAGCTCGAGCGCATCGAGCTGCCCAGCCGCGTCGACGGGCGGCCGCTGCCGCCTGTCGAGATCGTCGACATGCGCGGCGGGGTGCCGGGCCCGCTCCATCCGCGGACGCGCGAGGCCTTCGGCCAGGTGGCGCGCGAGGGCGGCAAGGCGATCCTGCTGATCAACCGCCGCGGCTGGTCGACCCATCTGACCTGTCGCTCCTGCGGCCACGCCTGGGAGTGCCCGAACTGCGATGTCTCGCTGATCCTGCACCGCGACAACACATTGCGCTGCCATCACTGCGGGCACGCCGAACCGATGCCCCAGGCGTGCCCGGAGTGCACCTCGGTGACGATCGCTCGGGTCGGCTCGGGGACGCAGCGGGTCGAGGCCGAGCTCAACGACCTGCTCGCGCCGCTCGAGGTGTTCCGCCTCGACTCGGACAGCGCCGCCGGATCCGGGCATGTGGAGGTGCTGAGACGGTTCGAGGCGGCGGACTCGGGCGTGCTCGTGGGCACCCAGATGGTCGCGAAGGGACACGACTTCCCCGATGTCACGCTGAGCGTGATCCTCGATGCGGATGGCGCCCTGCGCCTGCCGGACTTCCGCTCCGAGGAGCGGACCTTCGCCCTGATCACCCAGCTCGCCGGCCGCAGCGGGCGGGGCGACGCGGGCGGCCGCGTCCTCGTCCAGGCGCTCGCCACCGGCGCTCCGAGCATTCGCCACGCCACGACCCACGACGCTTCGGGGTTCCTCGCGGAGGAGATCGAGCGCCGGCGCGCGCTCCGGTACCCGCCGTTCTCTCATCTGATCGCAATCGGGCTTGCCAGCGGGGACGAGAATCGCGTCGAAATCTCGGCAGGAAAGGTCGGCGAGCTCGTCGCGGAGCGCCTCGGAGCGGACGATGACCTGCTCGGCCCGGCGCCGCTCTTCCGCCTTCGCGGGAAGCACCGGCGCCGACTGCTGATCAAGTCCGGGAGCCGCCACCACGCGGTGGACGCGGTCCGCGATGCGGTCCGCGCCGCCGTCGCCGACCGCGCTCTGCGCGAGGTCGCGATCTCGGTGGATGTTGATCCTCAGTAGGCCCGACTAGACTCGAAAGCGTGGCTGAGGAACACGTCAACACCCCCGTCGAGGAGCGCGACGACGAGCTCGCCGAGGAGGCGAGGGAGCCCGAGGGCGTCGATCAGGAGGCTCTCGAGCGCCGTTCCGCCGCGCTCTCGCAGGTCGTCAAGTACGGCGACCCGGTGCTTCGCTCGGCAGCGTCCCCCGTGACGGATTTCGACGACCAGCTCGCCGCCGAGGCGGAGCGAATGATCGCTCTGATGCGCGACGCGATCGGCGTCGGCCTCGCCGCCACGCAGCTCGGCACGCTTCGCCGCCTGCTCGTCTTCCAGGTCGGTTCCGAGGCCGAGCCGACGGTGCTCGTCAACCCGGAGATCGAGTGGCGCTCGGAGGATGGGGCGACGGCCGAGGAGGGCTGTCTCAGCCTCCCCGGCGTGATCGTCGACGTGGAGCGCCCGCTCCACGTCAGGGCACGCGGAGTGGATGTCCACGGCGACCAGATCTCGATCGAGGCATCGGGACTCGAGGCGCGCGTGATCCAGCACGAGGTCGATCACCTCGACGGAGTGCTGATGATCGACCGCACCGAGCGCGACCAGCGCAAGGGCGCGCTGAAGGCCCTGCGTGAAGGGGGCACCTACGCGCCCGACAGTGAGGAAGAAGAGGGAGATGCCGACGAAGCCTCCACCGAGGAGTGAGAACCGCCTACCTCGGCACGAGTGAGTTCGCGGCGACCGTGCTCCGGCGTCTCGCCGAGAGCCCGCACCGCCCGGCGCTCGTGGTCACCCCGCCGGACAGCAAGCGGGGGCGAGGCCGCAGGCTCCACCCACCGCCCGCCGCGGAGGCCGCTCGCGAGCTCGGCCTGGACCTGCACCAGACCGCCGACGTCAACTCGCCCGGGTCGCTCGAGGCGATCCGCGCCGCACGACCGGAAGTGGTCTCGGTCTGCGCGTTCGGCCAGCTGATCAAGGAGCCGCTGCTCGGCGAATTCCCGATGCTCAACGTGCATCCGTCGCTGATTCCACGCTGGCGCGGCGCCGCTCCAATCGAGCGCACGCTGATGGCGGGGGACCCGGTCACCGGTGTGACGATCATGCGGGTCACGGAGGGCCTCGATTCCGGTCCCCTGGCGCTCACCGAAGAGATCACGGTCTCGCCCGAGGACGACTACGCCTCCCTCTCGGCGCGACTGGCCGAGATCGGGGGAGAGCTGCTGGTCAGGGCGCTCGACGCGCTCTCGGCGGGAGACCTCCCCTTCACCGACCAGGATGAGGCCCAGGTCACGTACGCGGACAAGGTCGCGGCCTCAGAGCGCCACCTGTCTCCCTCGCGGACGGCGGCGGAGCTGGAGCGGATCGTGCGTGCATTGACCCCTCACATCGGAGCCTTTCTCGAGCTGGAGGGCGGCGAGCGCCTCGGCGTGCGACGTGCCCGCGAGGTGGAGGACGGCCCCATCGCCGGCGCGATCGAGTCCCGCAACGGTCGCCTGGTGGTCGGCTCGTCGGACGGCGGTCTCAGCCTCGAGGTCGTGCAGCCAGCCGGAAAGAAGCCGATGAGCGCGGCCGATTTCCTGCGCGGATACGACCCACCGCGTCGCGCCGTCTGACGCTCGATACCCTCGTCACATGGCCGAACGAATCGATAGCGGCATGGGAGAGACCGCCGATTCCGCCGACTCCGCGGAGGGCGCACTGCAGCGCCCGAATTGCCCGGGCTGCGGAGAGCCCTGGTTGCGTCCCGCCCAGCTGCCGGGCCGCTTCGTCTGCGTCTACTGCCTCCGCCGCTTCGAGCTCGTCTCGCAGTGCCCTAACTGCGGCGAGCATGGGACGATCAGCCGCCTCACCCGGACCGAGGACATGAAGTGCCAGGCCTGCGGGCACTCGATGCTTCGCTCGATCTGACCTTGGAAGCCGCCACCGATACCGCATCGACCGGCCCCCGCGACCTCTTCGCGTCGAAGCGCGTCGCGCCCTCGATCCTCTCGGCCGACTTCTCCCAGCTGGGCTCCCAGATCAAGGAGGTGATGGCCGCCGGCGCGCGCGTCATTCACGTCGACGTGATGGATGGCCACTTCGTCCCGCCGATCACGATCGGCCCACTGGTGGCCGGCTCGATCGCCGACCTCGTCCATGACGCCGGCGGAGCCATCGATGTCCACCTGATGATCGAAAACCCGGACCGTCACATCGAGGAGTTCGTCAAGGCGGGCGCGGACAACATCACCTTCCACGCAGAGGCGACTCCCCACATCAACCGCACCCTGAACGCGATCCGCGAGCTCGGCTGTCTGGCCGGCCTGGCCCTCAATCCCGGCACACCGGTGAGTGCGGTCGGCGAATCCGTGAACGACGCCGATGTCTTTCTCTGCATGACGGTCAACCCCGGCTGGGGCGGCCAGTCCTTCATTCCCGACTCGCCCGACAAGGTCGGGCGGCTGAGCGCTGTGGTCGGCGCCGGGACGATCGAGGTAGATGGCGGAATCGACCCGGGCACGGCGGGCGGGGTCGCCGCCGCTGGGGCAAGCCTGTTCGTCGCCGGCTCGGCCGTATTCGGAGCCGATGATCCGGCCGCGGCCTACACGGCGATAGCGGAGGCGGCGGGCGCTGCTTAGTCGCGAGCGAGGCGAGCTAGAGCCCTTCCTGCGGCGGCTCGCCGCGCTGATCGTCCTGATCATCGCGATCCAGATCGCGGGCAGCGTCGCGTATTCGCTGACCGAGGACGTCTCGGTCTGGAAGGGATTCCTCTTCACCCTGGACACCGTGGCGACGGTCGGATCGGACCCGACCCCTCCCGATCTCGCGGGCCAGATCACCAAGGTCCTGCTGATCGTCCTGGGCGTGGGTACGCTCTTCTACGCCCTGGTGACGGTGACAGAGTTCTTCGTCGCCGGGCACCTGGGAGAGATCCTCGAGGAGCGCCGAACGCTGAATCAGATCGAGCATCTAAACGGCCACCACCTGATCTGCGGCTTCGGCCGGGTCGGGCGCCAGGTCGCGCGCGACCTGCAGACGGGCGGAGACAACTTCGTGATCATCGACAGCCTCGACGAGAACCAGCACATCGCCGAGCAGATGGGCGCGCCCTTCCTGCAGGGCCGCCCCTCCGAGGACGAGATGCTGAAGGCCGCCGGGATCGACCGTGCGATCTCCGTCCTCGCCTGCGTCGACTCCGACGCCGAGAACATCTTCACCTGCCTGACCGCGCGCGAGCTTCGAGCGGACATCACGATCGTCGCGCGGGCGAGCGTCGAGGACTCGGAGAAGAAGCTGCTCCGCGCGGGCGCGGACCGGGTGATCTCCCCCTACAAGTCGAGCGGAGCGGAGATGGCCCGCCTGGCGCTCCAGCCGCAGGTCACCGGGGTCGTCGATGTAGCGCCCGAGTACCGGATGGAGGAGATCGACGTCAGCGAGGGTTGCCAGGCGGAGGGAATGACGATCGGCGAGGTGCGCGGCACCACCTCGATCGCGGCGCTGCGCAACACGGACGGCAAGGTCCATCCCCAGCCGGCCTCGGACACGGTCCTGCGCGCGGGCGACGTGCTGGTGGCGATGGGAACCGTGGAGGCCCTGCGCAAGCTGGAGGCGATGTTCGCCCGGGGCCCGGCGCGGAAGGCCGGGTCGGTGCTCGGGGACCTCGGCTAGTCCTCGGGCCAATGCCCTTCGACTAGTTCCCCGTCGCCGCCCTCGGGCTTGCTGCCTCCGGTGGCGATGATCTCGAGGCCGTCGGGCCCTGCCTCGAAGCCGCGCGCCACCTGCGGGGCGACGCGAATCACATCCCACTGCTTGATCTCGATGACCTCGTCGTTCAGCTTGATGCGACCCGATCCGTTGATGACCGCATAGACCTCCTCCTGCACCCCGTGGCGATGGCCGGACGTCTGCCTGCCCGGCTCGTACCGCCACCGGCTCACGCCGAGCTCGGTGGAATCGAGGAACTTTCGCGAGAAGCGGCCGTCGATCCCGTCGGCCCCGGCGGGGTCGATGTCGTCGAAGTTCTTGATCGCGTAGTCGGATGCCATGCGACAAACGCTACCGAGGCGCCGAGCCCGGCTTCGCCATCAGATCGCGGCCACAAGCGGCCGCCCCACATAAGTCGCTACGGGCTTCGCCCTCCGCTCCAAGTGGAGCGGCCTGGTGGCCGCTAGCCCGCCTCGTCGGCCGAGGCCAGCTGCAGCTCGATCTCCTCGGTCGACCCGGGCTCGACCCGATGCTCGCGCGGCCTGAGGGGCTGGCGGTAGAGCCAGTAGAGCACCGAGCAGAGCAGCGCCGCGGCGCCGAGGTAGCCGATGACGACGCGCGTGACCTCGTTGGGGACGATCGGCACCACGATCCAGACGACGAACGCGATCGCGCATCCGAGCCAGCAGAAAGATGCACGACGCACCTGTCCGCGCGCGAGCGCCGCCTGGTTGAGGGTCGCGGCGGACAGGTAGAGCCCCATGCCGATCGCCACCACGACCAGGTCGCCGCGGTTGTAGTCGTGCTTCTTGCCGAAGGCGATCTGCATCAGCTGCGGGCCTGCGATCAGCATGGCGAGCGTGACCAGCCCGGCGAAGCCGGCGATCGCCAGCAGGGTCACCCGGATGGAGGCCCGGAAATCCTTCTCCTCGCCTCGCGAGCCCAGGGTGGTGAGGTGGGGGAGGAGGCTGGTCTGGACCGCCTGGAAGAGCTGGAGCGGCGCCCTGGCGATCATCAGGACGTTGAAGATGTAGCCCGCCGCGGCCGCGCCCGCCGTCGCCTTGGTGGTCAGGATCCCTGCGTTCATGAAGGTTTGCTCGCTGAGCATGATCAGGAAGACCCCTCCCGCGAAGCGTCCGCCTCGTGCCAGGGTGAATTCGTCCGAGGGGGAATCAACGGCGGCGTCGCCCGCGGATGCCCCCTCAGGCCGCCGTTCGGCGGGAGTTCCTTCGGGGGCATCCCCGGCCGCCGCCGCGGTAGGCGCCGCACCGCCGAATCGCCTGAAGAAGGCGAACGGGACGACGATCAGGGAGAGCGTGGGGGCGGCCACGATGCCCAGGGCGACGGCGGTTTGGCCGGATGCGATTCCGATGGCTACGGCGAACGGGAAGGCCGTGCGGGCGATCGATTCGCTGATGATCTGGAGCGCATAGATGGTCAGGCGATGACTGCCGGCGAGGAACCCGCGAGCGAAGTAGCTCGCCCCGTAGGCGGTGACCGCCGCCACGCCGATCCAATAGAGCGTGGAGTTGCCGTCGAGCAGGTTGTCCTGGATCGGCGTGCGGAGGGCCAGCGCGACGACGTCGAAGGCGATCGCGACCGAGAGCTGGATCGTGGCAGCGACCCGGACGGTGTGCCTGATCGGCACGCCGTGAGCGAGGTTCTCTGAGATGGTCCGCGAGAGCAACTGCTCCACGGGCCGCTGCAGGACCGAGACGACGATGAAAACCGCCGACCAGAGCACCGCGATCTGCCCGTATTGGTCCTTGGACAGCTCGTGCGAGGCGATCGCGAAGTAGAGGTAGGTGATCAGCCCGGTGAGGCCGACCCCGATCGAGAGCAGGCTGGCGCGGCGCCCGTAGCTGCGCGCCTCGTCCGTCGCCTGCACCCGTCCCAGTCTCGGCATGACGGGGGAGATTACTGGCGTACAATTCCTGGCTGACTGACCAGTCAATCAACCGAGCTCGACCCCAAGGAGGCGAGCATCGCCGCGGTCAGCACCGAACAGGAAGCTTCGTACCTGCGCAGGGCCCTGGAGCTCGCAGAGGGCGGCCGCGGCCTGGTGAGCCCGAACCCTCTCGTCGGCGCCGTGATCGTGCGCGACGGAGAGGTGATCGGCGAGGGGTTCCACGCCGAGCTCGGCGGCCTGCACGCGGAGCGTGCGGCGATCGAGGACGCCCGATCCCGCGGAGCCGATCCCGCCGGCGCTGCGATCTACGTGACCCTCGAGCCCTGCGCCCACACGGGCCGCCAGCCGCCGTGCACGGAGGCGATTCTCGAGGCGGGCATCGAGCGAGTCGTCTACGCCTCGGAGGATCCGACCGAGAAGGCCTCCGGCCGCGGCCCGGGGATGCTCCGCGACGGAGGCGTCGACGTGGAGCTCGCCAACGGGGCCGAGGCCAGCGCCGCCCGTCTCCTCAACCAGCCATTCCGCAAGCGCGCCAGGACCGGACGCCCGTTGCTCACCTACAAGGCGGCCATGTCGCTCGACGGTCGCGTCGCCTCGCCAACGGGCGACTCGCGCTGGATCTCGAGCCCGGAGAGCCGTGAGCTGGTCCACCGCTGGCGCGCCGAGTGCGACGCGGTCGCGGTCGGCATCGGCACCGCGCTCGCCGACGACCCACTGCTGACCGCGCGAATCGAGGGCGCCGCGAGACAGCCGGCGCGCGTCGTCTTCGACTCGGGCGCCAGGCTGCCGATCGACTCGGCGCTGGTCGGCTCGATCGACGAGGCACCCCTGATCGTCGTCTGCGCCCCGGAGGCGGCGTCGGCGAAGCGCGACGCGCTGGAGGGCGCCGGCGCCGAGGTGATCGTCGTCCCCGGGCGCACTCCCCGCGACCGGCTCGAGGCCGGGCTCTCAGAGCTTGGGCGCCGGGACATCCAGGACGTGCTGGTCGAGGGAGGCCCCACGTTCGCGGGCGCCCTCTTCGACGCGGGCGAGGTCGACCAGATGAGGCTTTTCATCGCGCCGGTTCTGGTCGGGGCCGCGCAGGCGCGGGCCGTCCTCGAGGGCGAGGGCGCGGCCCGCATCGCCGACGGGGTACGGCCCCTGGAAACTCGGTTCGAGGGGGTGGGCGAGGACATCCTCGTCCGCGCGAGGCTTCGGGAATGGTGATCGGCTGATGTTCACGGGGATCGTCAGGGAGCTGGGGCGCGTTGAGGCTGTGGATGCATCGGACGACGGTTCCCGCCTGCGGGTCGCCGCGGGTCTCGCCTCGGAGCTGGCCGAGGGCGACTCGGTGGCCGTCAACGGCGCGTGTCTCACCGCGACTTCGGTGGGCGATGGGAGCTTCCAGGCCGATGTCATGCGTCAGACGCTGTCGCTGACCACGCTGGGAGAGCTGGAGGAGTCCTCGCCGGTCAACCTGGAGCTCCCACTGCGGCCGACCGACCGACTCGGCGGTCACGTCGTCCAGGGCCACGTCGACGGCACGGCGACGGTCTCCGACCTCGTCGCCGATGGCTTCGCGAAGCGCCTGCGTGTCGAGCTTCCGGAGGACCTGCTGCCCTACGTCGTCGAGCGCGGCTCGATCGCGATCGAGGGAGTGAGCCTGACCGTCGCCGGCCTCACGGACGATGGCCTCGAGGTCTCGCTGATCCCGGAGACCCTGGAGCGCACCACGCTCGGATCCGTCACGCCCGGCGATCGCCTCAACGTCGAATGCGACGTCCTGGCCAGATACGTCCAGCGCCAACTCTTACCCTTAAAGGAGGAGCACTAGTGGCCGAGGGCACCGAACAGACACAGACCAAGACGCACTCGCCCTTCTCGACCATCGAGGAGGCGATCGAGGACATCCGGCGCGGCCGGATGATCGTGGTCTGCGACGACGAGAACCGCGAGAACGAGGGCGACCTGGTGATGGCCGCGCAGTTCGCAACTCCGGAGGCGGTCAACTTCATGGCGACCTATGGCCGAGGCCTGATCTGTCTCGCGTTGACCGACGATCGCTGCCAGGAGCTCGGTCTCAACCTGATGGCGGCAAAGAATGAGGCGCCCCTGGAGACCGCCTTCACCGTCTCGGTCGAGGCTCGCGAGGGGGTGACGACCGGCATCTCCGCGGCGGACCGCGCCCGGACGATCCAGGTCGCGATCGATCCCCACTCGAGGCCCGACGATCTGGTTCAGCCCGGCCACGTCTTCCCGCTGAAGGCGAAGGAGGGCGGCGTCCTGGAGCGCACCGGCCATACCGAGGGCGCCGTTGACCTGGCGCGTCTCGCCGGCCTGATCCCGGCCGGCGTGATCTGCGAGATCATGAACGAGGACGGGACGATGGCGCGGGTCCCCGACCTGGTGGAGTACTGCACCAGGCACGAGCTGAAGATGATCACGGTGGCCGACCTGATCGCCTACCGGCGGCGGACCGAGAAGCTGGTCGAGCGGATCGTCTCGACGAAGCTGCCCACCAAGTTCGGCGAGTTCAGCGCCGTCGGCTACCGGTCGCTGATCGACGACAAGCACCACGTCGCGATGGTCAAGGGCGAGGTCGCGGGGCAGGAGGACGTCCTGGTCCGGGTGCACTCGGAGTGCCTCACCGGCGACGTCTTCCACTCGTTGCGCTGCGACTGCGGCGAGCAGCTCGAGGCCGCTCTGGCGACCATCGAGCAGGAGGGCAGGGGCGTGCTGCTGTACCTCTCCCAGGAGGGGCGCGGCATCGGGCTGCTCAACAAGCTGCGCGCGTACAAGCTCCAGGAGGAGGGCCTCGACACCGTCGACGCCAACCTGAAGCTCGGGCTGCCGGCCGACCTGCGCGACTACGGCATCGGTGCCCAGATCCTGGTGGACCTGGGTCTGTCCAGCATCCGCATCCTCACCAACAACCCGAAGAAGATCCTCGGCCTGGAGGGCTATGGACTCTCGGTCACGGACCAGGTCCCGATCCAGTCGGTGCCCAACCCGCACAACGAGGCCTACCTCAACGCCAAGCGCGACAAGATGGGGCACGCGCTCCATCACCAGGGTCTGCCGCTCGACGAGCAGCTGCTCTACGAGGAGCACCGCAAGGACGCCGAGCAGGAGGGCGAGCCGGGGGACTATCCGCCAGGTGACTGACTCCTTCGAGCAGTTCGCCGACTCCGAGCGCGAGACCCTGCAGGCCATGGAGTTCGCGGTCTGCGTCGCGACCTTCTACGAGGACATCGCCGAGCGGCTGCTCAACGGGGCCGCCGAGGGGTTCGATCTCGGCGACGTGAGCGAGGCCTCCGTCCACACCTACCGCGTGCCCGGCGCGTTCGAGCTGCCCGTTCGCCGCCAAGCTCTGCGCGGAGTCCGGTCGCTTCGCCGGGATCGCCTGCCTCGGCGTCGTCATCCGCGGCGAGACCAGCCACTACGACCACGTCTGCACCGAGGTCGCCGCAGGCACGCAGCGCGCTCAGCTGGACACGGGAGTGCCCTGTGCCTTCGGCGTGATCACCGCGGAGAACATGGACCAGGCGCTCGCCCGCTCAGGTGGCGACAAGCGCGACCAGGGACGCGGGGCGGCCGTCGTTGCGATGCGGATGGCGCTGTTGGCTCGCGAGCTTTCGGCCTGAACGCTTCGCACCGGGCGGGACGCAGTAGGCTCGCCGCAATGAATCGGGCGCGGTAGTCATCGGTCAACGAAATCGAGCCTGGCCCTATGGCCTGGCTGCGGCCCTGGCGATCGCGGTCTACCTGCTGACAGCGGCCTGGGCATCCGCCGCCGCGGGCGACCTGGACACCTCGTTCGGGACGAACGGGAGGTTCACTCAGAACTTCCAGATCGACACGGGCGTCTTCAGCACCGACTCAGCCAAGGATGTGGTCGTGCGGCCCGACGGCCGGATCCTGGTCGGCGGCTCGACCTACGTGTTCGACGCGCCCACGCTCAAGGACAGTGGGTGGGTCGTCCTCGGCCTGTCGCCCGCCGGTGCGCCCGGACCCGGAGGAGCGGTGTTCTCCTTCGCCGATGACCCCGGCCATGGCGCCAATGGCCTTGCGCTGCAACCCGACGGGAAGCTGCTACTCGCCGGCACGACAGGCTCGATGGGCTCGGACGTCGTCATCGACCGGCTGACGACGGCCGGTGGCTACGACTCCGGTTTCGGGAGCCCGGGGGGACATCCTGCCTTTGACTTTGCAGGCGTGGACGGCGCCAGCGTCGGCACCGACGGCGCGGTAGATCTGGTTCGCCAGGCCGATGGCAGCATCGTGACGGCCGGCTACAGCGACAATCAGTTCGGGCTGGTCCGAGTGACCTCGGCCGGCGTGCTCGACAACAGCTTCGATGGCAATGGGCGAAAACGGGTGGACTTCACCGGCGGCACCGTCGATTACGCCACGTCCGTCGCCATGTCGGGGTCGAAGATCATTGCGGGCGGCCAAACGGATTCCAAATTCGCGCTGCTGAGCCTGGACTCGAATGGCACCCCGACGGCTGGCTTCGGGAACAACGGCCGCTCAGAGAGCGGGGCGGGCGAGCTTCCCCAGGGAGCCAACGCGCTGGCGGTGCAGCCGGACGGGAAGATCCTGGTCGCCGGTCCGGGTGGCGGAAACTTCGGCGTCGGACGAGTGGGGACCGACGGTTCGTATGACCCGAGCTTCGGCCCGAACGGCAACGGCCAGCTGGCGATCGACTTCGGTGGGAACGACGTCGCCAACGCGATGGCTCTGCAGCCCGACGGGAAGATCCTGGTCGCCGGCACCGACGGAGACGGATTCGCCGTGGCGAGGTTGATGCCGAATGGCAGCCTCGATCCGAGCTTCGGCGCCGGAGGAAAGTCGACGGTCAACTTCACGGGGGTCGACATCGCCTACGGGATGGCGCTGCAGCCCGACGGCAAGATCATCCTCGCCGGGGAGACCGGCCCCGCGGCCGGGACGACGGACTTTGCGGTCACGCGGCTTCTCGGTGATCCCGCCCCTGCGGCCACACCCGCGGTCGTGGCTCCGAAGAAGAAGTGCAAGAGGAAGAAGCACCGCGCGGCGAGCGCGAAGCAGCACAAGAGCTGCAAGAAGAAGCGGCGCTAGCCGAGCTGCCCGAGAACCTCGTCGAGAGGCCCGGGCACACCGAAGTAGAAGCCCTGGCCGTAGCGGAAGCCGATCTCGAGCAGCGCGTCGAGCTGCTCCTCGGTCTCGATGCCCTCCGCAACGACCTCCACGCCGACCTCGTCGGCGAATGACACCAGCGACGTCGCCAGCGCGTGCGCAACCTGGTTCTCATCGATCCGCTCCGTCAGGGAGATGTCGAGCTTGATCTGATCCGGGCGGACCTTGAGGATGTGCCGCAGGCTGGCGTAGCCGGCGCCGAAGTCGTCGATCGCGACCGTGCCGCCCGCCTCCCGGAGAGGTCCGAGCCTGCCGGTGAACCCCTCGTAGTCGTCGACGTGCAGGTGCTCCGTGAGCTCGACAGTCACGCGGCCCGTGTCTCGGCCCAGGCAGCCGAGGAACCCTTCCGAGAAGATCGTCGGCGGCGACGCGTTGATGCAGAGGCTGATGCCGGCGGGCAGGCGGGCGAGGGCGGTGGCGGCGATCCGCACCGCGAGCAGCTCGAGGGGGACGCCGAGGCCCACGTCCCAGGCCTCCGCGAACCAGCGGTCCGGGCTGCGCTCGGGGTCACCGGGGAAACGCGAGAGCGCCTCGCAGGCGATCGCGCGACCCGAGCTGAGCTCATAGATCGGCTGGTAGACGGGATCGATGGTCTCGCTTTCCAGGATCGCCTGGATGCGGCCGAGCGAGCGGCGGTGCTCCTCGCTGCTCAGCTTCTCCACGGTTCTCCGGTCGACCAGGGAGCGGGTGGAGCAGACGATCTCGCTGCCCTGGTCGCTGTCCTCGTCCTTCAGCACCCTGGTGGTCGTCTCGACCCAGACGTACTCGTTGTCCTTGCGCCGCAGCCGGTATGCCACGGTCATCGGAGCGCCCTCCAGCGTGCTGCGATGGACGACTCCGAACTTGTCGGCGTCCTCCGGGTGGAAGTGGTCGTAGGCGGAGGTCCCGAGCAGCTCGTCCGGTTCGTAGCCGAGCAGCTCCTTCGATGCCGCTGACACGTAGCGGTAGGTCCCGTCGGGGGCATGTGCGGAGACCATGTCGCCGAGGTAGTCGGCGATGGATCCCGGGAGCGCCTGGGACTCCGCGGCCAGTCGCGCGCGAGATCGGAACGGCGTGGTGTGCCGGATTGTCATCTCAGCTTCCAGACCTCGCTACCAATTAATTGGATCGCGAGATTGCGGTGCAGGTCACTGCCTTCGCCGATTGGACGCATGTCCCTGCGTGGCACCGGGCCGCTACCATCACGCGTCCGATGGCCAAGGTCTGTCACAGCTGCGGCAAGCGTCCCGCGTTCGGGAACTCGCGAAGCCACTCGATGGTGGCGACCCGGCGCCGCTTCAACCCGAACCTCCAGAAGGTGCGAATCCAGGAACCGGGCGGCGCCACCGCGCGCGTCTACGTCTGCACGCGGTGCCTGAAGTCGAACAAGGTCACGAAGGCAGCCTAGGCTCGCTGACGAACCTGGCACACGGGGGCTAGGCTCCGCTGACCCCCGCATGGCCGATCCATCGATAGAGCGATTTCGGCGCGTGGTCTCCGCGGCGGCTGCCCACCTCGAGGAGCGGCGCAAGGAGGTCAACGACCTCAACGTCTTTCCCGTCGCCGACGGCGACACGGGCGACAACATGGCGCTGACGCTGCGGGCCGTCAGCGAGGAGCTCGATCGCCTCGACGGGCAGAAGGTCGACGAGTTCGGCCGTACCGAGCTGGTCAACGCGCTCGCCCGCGCCGCCCTGATGGGAGCGCGAGGGAACTCCGGGGTGATCCTCAGCCAGATCGTTCGCGGCGCCGCGGAGGAGCTCGCCAGCCGGCCGGGCGAGCTCGTCGACCCGATGCTGGTCTCGGCCGCGTTCGCCCGTGCCGCCGACGCCGCCTACGAGTCGGTTCGCGAGCCGGCGGAGGGGACGATGCTGACGGTCTTCCGCGAGATCGCCCACTCGATCTCGCGCCGCCTCGCGCACATGGAGGAGGTGCGCCTGTCGCCGGACGCCACGCCGAGCGAGCAGGATGCACTGCTGGCCGAGCTGCTGGAGGCCGCGGTGCGGGATGGGGAGGCGGCCGTCGCCAGGACTCCCGAACAGCTCGAGGTGCTTCGCGAGTCGGGGGTCGTGGATGCGGGCGCTCACGGGATCGTCGTGATCCTCGCCGGTGTCGTCGCGGGCCTGCGAGGAGACATCGATGCCTCGCCGCCGGTGCCGCACTACGCGCCCCCGGCGAACACCCGTCCGCACCATGAGGACAGCCGCTACCGCTACTGCACCAACTTCATCGTCACTGGCGCGGGGCTCGAGACCCGCGCCTTCGTGCCGCGGCTCGAGGAGCTGGGCGACTCGGTCCTGGTCGTGGGCGACGAGGCCACCCTCAAGGTTCATGTCCATACCGACGAGCCGGAGGCGGCGGTCGCGCTCTTCGGCGACACAGGCCAGGTCACGCAGCTGGACGTCGCGGACATGCGGGAGCAGATCGCCGAGCGCAGTGCCCGTCTGCAGGCCGGGCGCTGCGCGGCCGTCGCGGTGGTGGCCGGCCGCGGGATGAGGGAGCTCTACGAGGGGCTCGGTGCGTTCGTGGTCGACGGCGGCGAGACCTTCAACCCCTCCATCTACGACCTGCTCGCAGCCATCCACGAGGTCCCGGCTGAGGCGGTTCTGGTCTTCCCCAACAATCCGAACGTGGTGATGGCCGCCGAGCGCGCGGCCGAGCTCTCGGACAAGGACGCCCGGGTGGTGCAGTGCACGTCGCAGCAGGCGGGCCTCGCGGCGCTGGTGGAGCTGGACCCCGCCGCGTCGGGCGACGAGAATGTCGAGCGTCTCAGCGCGGCGCTCGAAGGAATCCGGGCGGGCTCCGTGGCCCCGGCGGCTCGCGACGATGCGAAGGGCCGCTTCGTGGCCGGCGACGCGGTCGGGTTCGTGAGCGACGAGATCGTCGCCTGGGGCGGCGCCGGCTCGACCCTCTCGGAGACGATGTCGCAGCTGGGCGAGGGGGCCGAGATCCTCACCGTCGTCGTCGGAGCGGGGGCGCCGATCCCGCTCGGCGACCTCGAGAAGCATGCGCCGGACGGCGTGGAGCTCGAGGTCCATGACGGCGGGCAGCCGCACTACTGGTGGCTCCTGGCGGCCGAGTGACGTGAGCGACGAGCTCCCCGTCCTCTGGCAGTACAGCTTCTCCAACTACAACGAGAAGGCTCGCTGGGCCCTCGACTTCAAGGGCATCCGTCACCAGCGCCGGTCCGTGCTGCCCGGCAGCCCACGGGCGATGGCGTTCTCACGCCGAGGCGGGACGCTGCCGGTCGTGGATCTGGACGGCAGGCGAATCGTCGACTCCGCCCGGATCATCGACGCGCTCGAGGCCCGGCAGCCTGAGCCCGCCCTCTATCCCTCCGATCTCGAGGAGCGCCGCCGAGCCCTCGAGATCTCCGCCTTCTTCACCGACGACGTGGGTCACGACATGCGACGAGTCGGCTTCTGGGAGGGTCGTGAACAACGGACCTTCATGGCCGACTTCCTGGCGACCGACCACGGTGCCGCGGCGCGGGTCCAGCAGCGCGTCATGCTTCCGGTCGCCTGGCAGTACGTCGTGCGGCGCTACGGCTTCGACCAGGAATCGTTCGAGCGCAGCAAGGCTGCCCTCGTCGGCGCTCTCGACCGGATCGAATCTGAGCGCCAGGGACGGGACCATCTGGTCGGGGATCGCTTCACGGTTGCGGACCTGACCGCCGCGTCGCTCCTCTACCCGCTCGCCTGGCCCCCGGAGTTCCAGTACGAGCTCCCGGAGCCGCCCAGATCCGAGTTCCGGGAATCGGTCAAGGGACACCCCGCTGTCGACTGGATCTCTGAAACCTGGCGGCGTCACCGCGGCGGCTCCGCCGCGGCCTAGCTCACCAACCCTCGGATCCAGGCTCGCCCTTGAACGGGCCCTCGATCTCCTCGGTGATCCAGCCGCCGTAGTAGGCACCGGGCTGCGGGATGACCTCCTCGTCGTCGAGGTAGGCCGCGTCCACGCGCCGCGGATAGAAGGCGAGGTGGTCGCGGAGCTGCTCGAAGCCCTCCTTCGGCTCCGGGTAGTGCCAGGCGACCCGGTTGGCTCGCTTGCCTCCCGCCTCGGCGTGTACGTAGGAGGCGGTGCCCTTCCACTCGCAGTGGGTCTCCACGCCCTCGACGTCGATCAGGACGTCCTCGCGCACGTCCTCACGGGGGATGTAGATGGTGGGAGGGCTGGCGGTCTCCAGAACGCGGAGAGCGCGGTCGCTCTCGGCGATGGTCTCGCCGCCGAGCACGATCCGAACGTGCCGGTCAACGGGTTCGACCCGCGGTGGCCGCGGATAGTCCCAGACGTTCTCCTTTGCTCTATGCGTCTTCATGTCGGATGGTCCCGGGGGGCCATCCAACGTTACGCCTAGCCTCTGTTCGCGATGGAAGCTGCCCTCGAGCACGGGCTCGAAGGGGACGCCGTCTACGTCCCGCGTGCGTTCGCGACCGGTGAGGTCCTCGAGCCGGCGCTGCTGCTGAATGCTCCCCTGAAGACGATGCCGCGCCCGTCGGTGCTCGATGCACCGATCACCGAGCTGAAGGGAGCGGGGCCGAAGCTGGCCGAGGCAGCCTCCGAGATGGGCATAGCGAGCCTCGGAGACCTGCTCCGCCATCTCCCACACAGCTACCGGGACCGGGCGAATCCCGTCGGCCTCGGCGATCTCCGGCTGGGGGAAGAGGCGACGGTCGAGGTCGAGGTCAGGGGCACCAAGCTGCGCCCCACCCGACGGCGCCGCCTGACCATCCTCGAGGCCGACGTCTCGGATCGGAGCGGCAAGGTGAAGGCCGTCTGGTTCAACCGGGCGTGGCTCGCCGACCGCCTTCAGCCGGGGACGCGGCTGCTGCTGCACGGCAAGCTCGAGAAGCGCGGCTTCAACGTCTCCGAGCACGAGTTCCTGGATGGCGCCGGCGACTCAGCTGGCCTGCACACCACCGGGATCGTGCCGGTCCATCCCGCCAGCGAGCGGATCCGGCCGCAGAAGCTCCGGGAGTGGATCTGGCAGGCGTCTCCACTGGCCCGGCACGCCGTCGAGCCCGTTCCGGGCCGCCTGAGGCGCGAGCTGCGCATGGCGAGCGCCACGGAGGCGATCGTCGCCTCTCACTTCCCGGCGGACGAGCACCAGGCGGAGGCCGCGCGTGAGCGGCTCGCCTTCGAGGAGCTCTTCCTCTACCAGGCCGCTTTGGTCTCGAGGCGCGGCCGGCGCGTCTCCGGCAAGCGGGGCATCGAGCTGCCGCCGCCCGGAGCCGATGTCGCGAGCTGGCTCGAATCGCTGCCATTCGAGCTCACCGGGGACCAGCGGAGCGCCCTCGCGGAGATCGACTCCGATCTCACCCGGGAGCAGCCGATGCAGCGCCTGCTGATGGGGGAGGTGGGATCCGGGAAGACCGTGCTGGCCCTCTACGCGATGCTCCGTGCGATCGAGGCGGGCCACCAGGCCGCGCTGATGGCGCCGACCGAGACGCTCGCCGAGCAGCATTTCCGCACTCTCGAGGGTCTGATCCGGGAAGCCGCGCCCGCCACCCTTCTGACCTCCGCGACGCCTCCCGCCGAACGCCGCGAGCTGCTCTCCTCACTCTCCACCGGGACGCCACAGCTCGTGGTGGGCACCCACGCGCTGATCGAGGACACGGTCGAGTTCTCCTCGCTCTCGGTCGCCGTGGTGGACGAGCAACACCGCTTCGGCGTCCGCCAGCGCGCGGCGCTCGACGCCAAGGGCCCCGGCGCGCGCCTGCCCCATGTCCTGCACATGACGGCCACACCGATCCCCCGGACGCTCTCGTTGACCGCCTACGGGGACCTCGACACGACCTCCCTGCGCGAGCTGCCGAAGGGCCGCCAGCCGATCCGGACGCGCGTCGTCGACGAGGAGCACCGGGCGGCCGCCTACGGGTTCATCCGCGAGCGCCTGGGCGAGGGGCGTCAGGCCTACGTCGTCTGCCCGCTGGTGAGCGACTCGGAGGCGATCGAGGCCAAGGCGGCGGAGGCCGAGGCGAAGCGGCTGGCGAACGGCGAGCTCAAGGACTTCCGGGTCGCGCTGCTGCACGGCCAGATGTCGTCCGAGCAGAAGGCCCGGGCGATGGACGCGTTCGCATCCGGTGAGGCGCATGTGCTGGTGGCGACCACGGTCATAGAGGTCGGCATCGACGTGGCGAACGCGACGGTGATGCTCGTCGAGGGAGCGGAGCGGTTCGGCCTCTCGCAGCTCCACCAGCTCCGCGGCCGGGTGGGCCGAGGGCGGCACGAGTCCTTCTGCATCCTCTTCGGTGACCCCGAATCGGAGGCGGCCAAGGCGCGGCTCGAGGCGATCGCGGGGGAGGGCGATGGCTTCGCGCTCGCGGAGGTCGATCTGACGATCCGCGGCGAGGGGGAGATCCTCGGGACGCGTCAGCATGGCCTGCCGCGGTTCCGCGCGGCCTCGTTGCCGGAGGACACGGCTCTGCTGCTGGAGGCCCGGCGGCGCGTGCTCGAGCTGCGCGAGCGCTTCGGCTCACTCGAGGCGCCTGGGATCGGGCCGCTGCTCGACGAGGCGCGCAGGCGCTTCGGCGACGAGCGCGTCGAACAGCTCGCGGCGTGAGCGAGCTTCGGATCAGCGGCGGTGAGCTCGGCGGGCGCCGTATCCGTGTGCCGAAGGGCGACGTCAGGCCGACCACGGAGCGGGTGAGGGAGGCGGTCTTCTCGATCCTCGCCGACGTCTCAGGCTCCCGTGTGCTGGACCTGTTCTGCGGCAGCGGTGCCCTCGCCATCGAGGCCCTCTCGCGGGGAGCGAGCGAGGCGACCCTGGTCGATACGCACCCACGAACCGCGCGGGAGAACGTCGAGCGCCTCGGGTTGAGCGAACGCGCCCGCGTCGTCCGCTCGGACGCCACCCGGTTTCTGCGTCGCGCCGAGCCGGGTGCCTTCGATCTCGTGCTCTGCGACCCTCCCTATAGACTCGCCGACCGCTTGGCGACCGATCTCGGCCCTCTGATCCGAGAGACGCTGGCGGAGTCAGGCAGAGCCATGATCGAGTCCTCCCCCGACAATCCGCTGCAAATCGAGCTGCCGCTGATCACCGAGCGCGCCTACGGCGACACGCTCGTGCGAATCCACGGGGAGGGACGATGAGCGCCGATGCCCCGCTCATCGCGGTCTGCCCCGGCAGCTACGACCCGGTCACCAACGGCCACCTCGACGTGATCTCGCGCACCTCGAACGTGTTCGACAAGGTCGTGGTCGGGGTCGTCGACAACCCCATGCGCAAGGAGAAGACCCTGTTCACGGCCGAGGAGCGGAAGCGGTTCATCGAGGACGCGACCGTGGATCTTGGAAACGTCGAGGTGGGGATCATGTCCAACCTGCTGGTCGAGTTCGCGAAGGAGAACGGGGCGACGGCGATCATCAAGGGGCTCCGCGCCATCTCGGACTTCGAGTACGAGTTCGAGATGAATCAGCTCAATCGGAAGCTCGCCGCGGACATCGAGAGCATGTACATCTTCGCCTCCGCGAACTACAGCTTCCTGTCTTCGACGGGAGTCAAGGAGATCGCCACCTTCGGCGGCGACATCAGCGACCTGGTCCCCGAACCGGTTGCAAAAGCGCTTGCGGAAAGACTTGCCCGCTAGACCTTCGTGCGTGAGTTCCGGGCAGGAGCTTGCAATTCGGTGAAGAAAGGCAACCCGCGGCCCGCCAACTGGGCCGATGCGTAAGCTTTAGCGACTGCAAATGGACGTTCTAGTACTCATCGACAAGCTCGACGATCTGGTCCACAACGCGCGGCCCGTGCCGCTCACGGATCAGGTGCGCGTTGACCGCGAGGAGATCTACGACCTCCTCGACCAGATGCGCGCCACGATCCCTGAGGAGATCAAGCAGGCCCGCTGGATCGTCAAGGAGCGCCAGGAGATGCTCGCCGAGGCGAAGCGCGAGGCCGAGCGGATCGTCAAGGAGGCCCGCGAGCAGCAGGCCCGCCTCGTCGCGAACGAGGAGATCACCCGCCAGGCCGAGCGAGCCGCCGAGGAGATCGTCGAGGAGGCCCGGGAGCGCGAGCGGGAGATCCGCCTGGGCGCCGAGGACTACGCCGACGACATCCTCTCGACGCTCGAGGTCAATCTCCAGAAGTTCCTGCAGGCCGTGCAGCGAGGCCGCGACCGGCTCCAGGGCCGCGAGCGCGAGCCTTCTGAGATCGGCTAGGGCACTCCGCCGTCACTAGGGTTCCCCTTCCCAACGAGGGAAGGAGCTGGCATGCCCGAGCGATGGTTCTCCGACGAGGAGCTGGACGAGATGAGCCGGCCGACCATGGACGTCGCGATCGAGGCGATCGACGGAGGCGATCCGGATACCGCCAAGGATCTTTGCGAGCGCGAGAAGCACGAGTCCCAGTTCATGCACGACATGCTGGTGGACGGAATGGCCGGGCTGATCTCGTTCGTCAAGGAGAAGCTCGGCGACGAGGGCGTCCGCGAGGCGTGGGAGTGGAGCCTGGAGCGAAGCTGGAAGGAGAGCGTCGAGAAGATCGACGCCGCCGACCGGAAGCTGATCGCCCAGGCTCTGGCGGCAACCTGGCGCGGCCATTCGACCGGTGGGGTGGGTCCCAACCCCGGCGCCTTCGAGATCTCCGAGGACGACGAGAAGCTCACCTTCACGATGAATCCCTGCGGCTCCGGCCAGCGCCTGTGGCGCAACGGCCGCTACGGGCCCGACGGGTGGGGAGTCACCGATGAGGCGCACGACTGGAGCTACGGCCGCAAGGGCTTCCCGCTCTACTGCACGCACTGCGCGTTCATGAACGAGCTGGGCCCGATCAACTGGATCGGCTACCCGGTCTATCCCTCCGAGCCTCCGGAGGACTTCGACCGCGATCCGTGCGTCTGGCACTGGTACAAGGACCCGGCGGACATCCCGGAGCGCCACTGGGAGCGCTACGGGCTGGAGCGAAGCTCGGGTTGAGCACCGACCCGCCGGCAGCCGGGGTCCGGGAGATCCTGGGCGAGGTCCAGGAGGGCGACCCGGGTGAGATCGAGCTGACGCCGATCCCGGGCGGCGCCTCGCGCGAGACCTGGCTCGTGAAGGGGGAGCGCGGGCCATGGGTCCTTCGGCGCGACCCGGAGGGATCCGTGTCCCTCGTGCCCATCCGCGACGAGTTCACCCTGATCGCCCGCGCTCGCGATGCCGGCGTACCCGTTCCCGAGCCCCTCGCTCTCGAGCGCGCCGGCGGCCGTCTCGGCACCGACGGGATGCTGATGTCGTTCGTCGGCGGGACCTCGGTGGCGCCGCGCATCCTTCGCAAGCCCGAATTCGAGACCGCGCGTTCCCGTCTGGCGGCCCAGCTGGGGGAGGCGCTGGCCCGCATCCACTCGATCGAGGTCTCCGAGCTGGCCGGTGTGCTCCCGGAGGCCGGGGACGATCCGGCCGTCGATCAGATCGCCGAGTGGGAACGCCAACTCGACGCGATCGGCGAGCCGCTGCCGGCCGTGGAGCTTGGGCTCCGCTGGCTGCGGGCCAACGCCCCGGACCCCGCGGATCCCCGCGTGGTCCACGGCGATTTCCGGCTGGGCAACTTCATCGTGGACGATGACGGTCTGGCGGCGGTGATCGACTGGGAGCTGGCTCATCTTGGCGATCCGGCCGAGGACATCGGCTGGCTCTGCATCCGCTCCTGGCGATTCGGCAACGACGACAACGACGTTGCGGGCGTCGGCGGCCTCGACGAGTTCATCGCCGCCTACGAGGCGGCGGGCGGGTCGCCGGTCGACCGAGACCGGGTGCGCTACTGGGAGGCATTCGGCAACGTCAAGTGGGCCGTGATCTGCGCCCGCCAGGCTCACGATCACCTGACCGGCGTGCGCCGCAGCCACGAGCTCGCCTCGCTCGGCCGGCGAGTCTGCGAGCCGGAGTGGGACATGCTGGAGCTGATTCGGTGATGCAGGAGCGCCCAGACGCCGCGGAGCTGCTCGAGGCGGTGGCGGAGTACCTGTTCGCGGAGCTTCGACCCGAGGTCTCAGGCGAGCAGCGCTTCAAGGTGCTGGTCGCCGCCAACGTCTGCGCGGTCGTCGCCCGCGAGATCCGAGCCGGAGACGCGCCCGACCGGGATGACCTGGACCTGTTCAACGATCTACTGGGACAGGAGGGCGACGACACTCACGCGGCCGCTTTGGAGCTCTCCCGCAGGATCCGCTCGGGCGAGCTCGACGACAGGATCGATGAGCTCGCTCCCAGGCTCGAGGAGCACGTTCGCCGCAAGCTGGACATCGCGCGGCCCGGATACGCCGACGGCTAGTCGCGTCGCTCGGAGCCGAGGGTGAAGGTGTTGAGCCCGGCGCCGCCGTCGACCGCGATCTCCTGCCCGGTCACCTGGGCGGCCTCCTCCGAGCAGAGATAGGCCACGGTCGCCGCGATCTCGGCCGGCTCGACCATGCGCCCGGAGGGGAGCATCGGCGCCAAGCGCTCGAGGATCTCGTCTGGCATCGCCTGAACCTTCTCGGTTGCGACCATCCCGGGAAGCACCGCGTTTGCGGTGATCCCGTGGTGTGCGTTCTCGGCTGCGAGCGTCTTGACCATGCCGAGCAGGCCGGCCTTGGAGGACGAGTAGGCGACCTGGCCCCGAAGCCCGGCCTTGGCGGCGCCCGAGGAGATCGCGACGATCCGGCCCCAATCGCGCTCGCGCATCCCCGGGAGACAGGCCTGGACCGTGCGGAAGGCCCCGGTCAGGTTGACGTCGATGTCCCTGGCCCACTGCTCGGGAGTCATCCGGTGCGCGGGGGCGAGGGTGTCGGTGATCGCGGCGTTGGGCACGCAGACGTCGATCTCCCCCAGGTCCGGCAGCTCGTCCCTGGCAACGTCGACCCGGAGGTCGCAGCCCTCGTCCCGGTCGAGGGTCGTCACGTCCATGCCATCAGCGCGAAGCCGCTCGGCGATTGCGGCGCCGATCCCGCGCGCCGCACCGGTGACCAGTGCTCGCCGGCGGTCTGCGGGCGCGCTCATCACAACTCGGTTTCGTGCGTCCCCGCGCGGCCCGCGTCCGTCTTCTCGTAGAAGCGCCCGAGCAGCTCGGAGGTCTCCTCCGGGTCGGCGCAGCTGTAGGCGTTCCACGCCTCGTTGCGGAGCTGCTCGTCGAGTGTCTTGCCGACCGTGTCGAGGATGGTCTGCTTGGCCGAGCGCACCGCGCGCTGGGAGTTCCGGAGGATCTGGTGTGCAACCGCCTCCGCCTCGGCCATCAGTCGCTCATGCGGGACGACCTTCGAGACGAGGTTGCACTGCAGGGCACGGTGGGCATCAATCGGCTCCGCCGTCAGCAGCATCTCGAGCGCGATCCCGGTGCCGCAGGTGTTGACCAGGCGCACGATGCCGCCATCCCCGTGATGGAAGCCGCGCCGGGCCTCGAAGGAGCCGAACATCGCTCGGTCGGATGCGATCCGGATGTCGCAGGCGAGGGCGGTCTCGAGACCGCCGGCCAGCGCCCAGCCGTTGATCGCGCCGACGATCGGCTTGTAGATCCGGTGCTGTCCGCGGGTGAACCCGTTCAGTCCGAGCTCGGCGATCTCGCGGATATCGGTGATGCTTCCGTCAGCGACGATCGGCGGGATGTACTCCTTCAGGTCAGCGCCCGCACAGAATGCGTCACCAGCGCCGGTCAGGATCGCGACGTCAACGGAGTCGTCTTCCGCGAAGTCGGCCCAGGCGGCGATCATCGCGCGATGCACCTCGGGACTGACCGCGTTCCGGGCCTCGGGCCGGTTGATCGTCACGTAGGCGATCCGGTCTCGCTTCTCGTAGAGGACGACCCCCTCGTCGGCGGATGGCGGTGGGCCGGGCGTCTCGGGATTGTGGTGGGTCATCGCGCTCCTCTCAGTTGTCGTATGTCGCCCTGACCACCGCCAGGTCGTCGGCCGTCCAGATGACCTCGCCGTCGCACCACTCGGCGAGCTCCTCGGCCGTGTCGGGGAAGTCGAAGCCAGGCTCGATCGGGGTGACCAGCTTGTCGGCCTTCACCACGTCGCCGATCACCAGCGCCCTCGACTGCTCCCGGACGCGGCGGAACAGCGTCCGCTTGGCGTCGTCCTGGAGGTGGTGGACGGAGAGCACCGAGATCACCAGGTCCCACGGGCCGTCGGGAAGCGGGTCCTCCATGCGGGCGAGCTGGACGTCGTCGTACTCCTCGCGGAGCCGATAGACCATGTTCGAGTCGGAGTCCAGGCCGATCACCCAGGCTTCCGGATAGGCCTCGAGCAGCACCCGGGTTGTCTCCCCGGTGCCCATGCCGAGCTCGAGGACCCGATCGGGAGCAAATGGGACCGCCTCGATCGCTGCGCGCTGCAGCTCGTCATAGCGCGGGACCTCGGCCCGGATCTCCTCCAGGTAGGTCTCGGGATTCCAGTGAAATTGTGCGCACACGGTCGCTCGCTACCCTCGAACCGAGTGTATGCGGAAGGTGGACTCGTCGATCTGGAGCGCCTGGCGTTGTCCTCGGGGCAGGCTCGCGCGTTCGATGTCGAGGTCGCGCTCGACCCGATCGAGTTGGGCGGGCAGGACTACGAGCCGGCGGGTGGTGGAGTCAATGCCAGGCTCGACGTCTCCCGGACCAGCACCGGATACGCCCTGCGCCTCCGCTTCGCCACCGAGCTGACCGGGCCCTGCGTGCGCTGCCTCGAGCCGGCCTCGACGGAGGTCCGAGTCGACGCCCGCGAGGTCGACCAGCCGCAGCAGCCGCGACGAGGAGCTGCGCAGCCCCTACGTCACCGACGGTGAGCTCGACGTCGGCCGCTGGGCGAACGACGCCGTCGTCCTGGCGCTGCCCGAGCAGCCGCTCTGCCGGCCGGACTGCGCCGGCCTCTGCGCGGTCTGCGGCGTGTCCCTGAACGACGTCGACCCGGAGGCCCACCGCCACGAAACCGGCGGCGACCCACGGATGGCGAAGTTGCGGGACCTCAAGCTCGACCGTTAGTGTGACCCGACCGTCAGGGGGCTGAGGGAGGGAGCGATATGCGAGCGCGGTTCGTGACAGGTGCAGGACTGATCGGATTGATCGGGGCGCTATGTCTCGCGCCGACGGCCTCGGCGGACACGGCCACGATCGGAGCAGTAGCCCCGTCCTCCGGCGACCGGGGCTGCAGAGCTGCGGTACATGCAGTGGACGGACGACGTGTCCTCTGCCTCCTATGTCGTTCCCCAGATCCCTGCGGGAGGTGGTCCGTGGACCGTCACCTCTTGGAGCGCATTGGGCGGCCCAGGCGACGGCTCGGCCTCACTCGAAATCTGGCGTCCGACCGGCAATCCAGATGAATTCCAGCTCATCGCGATCGGCCCGAGCAGCCGTTCCCCAATGGCGTTGTCACCAGTCATCCGGTCAGCATTCCCGTCCTGCCGAGCGACCATCTCGGCATTCTGAGTGGCCCCGACACCGATTTCAGTCCGCTCTACGTGGGGGCGCCCCCAGGCGACTCTTGGATGTTTCCGCACGGAAACCCAGCTGTGGGGCAGACGATGGGAACGACGTCGGCGATTTCAGCCCGCCCAGCACCGGTGCCGACGGGCGTTTGAACGTGCAGGCGACGTTGACCTCGACGCCGGCAGCCGCCGCGGCACCCGCCAAGGCGAAGTGCAAGAAGAAGAAGAAGCACAAGCGGGCGGCGTCCGCGAAGAAGAAGAAGTGCAAGAAGAAGAAGAAGTAGAGGCGACGGCCCGGTGACCGCTACCATCCCGCGCCGATGGCGGTCCCCAAGAAGAGACAGTCGAGGACACGGCGCGACAAGCGGCGCGCCCAGCACAAGGCTTCCACCCCGCGGCTCAACGAGTGCCCGCGCTGCCACAGCCCGCGCCTGCCGCATCGCGTCTGCCCGACGTGCGGCACCTACGCAGGTCGTGAGGTGATCCGCCACGAGGCCCCCGACGCCGCGTCGCAGGCCCCGCAGTCTTCCTCCCAGGACTAGATGCCTGAGCGGGCGGCGGTCGCCCTTGATGGCTACGGGACGGACGCCGGCCCGGAGGTCGTCGTCGAGGGGGCGCGGCTGGCGGCCGCCGACGGCATTCCCGTTCGAATCTTCGGCCCGAGCTCGCTGGAGGTCCCCGACGGCGTCGAGCTCGACCCGACCGCCGACTGGATCGGCAACGAGGCCGAGCCGGTCGCGGCTGTCCGGTTCACGCCCGAGGCCTCGATCGTCCGTGGCGCCGCCGCCGTCGCGGACGGGCGATGCAGCTCGCTGGTGAGCGCGGGGTCCACCGGGGCCACGATGACCGCCGCCCTGTTCGCCCTGAAGCGCGCCCAGGGTGTCCATCGGCCGGCGCTCGCGGCCCAGATCCCGGTGCCAGGGTCTGACGGTCCGCCACTGCTCTTCCTCGACTGCGGCGCGAACACCGATGTCCGGCCCCAGCACCTGATCCAGTTCGCCTTCCTCGGCTCCGCGTTCAGCTCAGCGGTGCTCGGGGTCGACGGCCCCCGGGTCGCATTGCTCTCGGTCGGCGAGGAGCAGAAGAAGGGGCGGCCCGACGTGGTCGAGGCCCATGAGGCGCTCAGCGGCGCCGAGGGGATCCGCTTCATCGGGAACCTCGAGGGCCGCGACCTGCTCGCGGGAGAGGCCGACGTGATCGTCACCGATGGCTTCACCGGCAACGTCACGCTGAAGACGCTGGAGGGCACTGCGCGTGCGGTCGCCGATGCGGTCCGGGCAGCCGCCCGCTCCGGGCCGCTGGCCTCGGCGGGAGGGCTCCTGCTGCGCCCGGCTCTCGGCGGCCTGCGCCGGACCATGGATCCGAACTCGGTCGGCGGCGCGATCCTGCTCGGGTTGCGGGGGGTGGCCGTGGTCGCCCACGGCAGCTCCACGCCGGAGGGCATCGCGAACGCGGTCCGCCTCGCCGACCGGTCCGTGCGCGAGCAGGCGGTCGAACGCACGGGAGAGCTGCTGGCGGCGGCGGGTGTGACTCGTAACGCGCTTCGCGAGGAGCCGTCCGGGACAGCGGGGGGATAGGCGATAATGCCTGGAATGGAACGAGAAGAGGTGATGACGCTGGTCCGCAACCACCTGAGCACCGAGCTCGAGGTGGCGCCAGAGAAGATCCAGCCCGAGACCAGATTTCGGGAGGATCTCGACGCGGACTCGCTCGACCTGTACGAGCTCGTCATGGAGCTCGAGGACCGCTACGAGATCCGGGTCAGCGAGGAGGAGGCGTCGGACATCGAGACCGTGGGCGACGCCGTCGACTTCGTCTGCGCCCGCGTTCCGGCGACCTAGATCCGGGGGGCGAGCGAGCTGATCCGATGACACCGGGCACCGCCAAGCTGGCGGAGCTGTTCGCGGACACCCCCGAAGAGCTGCACCGGCAGGCACTCTCCCATTCATCCTGGGTCGAGAAGCGAACCGACAGCTACGGCCGGCTCGCGTTCCTCGGCGACAGCGTCCTCGGCCTCTCGGTCGCGACGCTCCTCTTCGAGGGGCATCCCGACGCCGATATCGGCGAGCTCACCAAGATCCTCAATCAGGCCGTCAGCGGGCGCGCCTGCGCCGAGGTCGCCCGGCTGCTCGAGCTTCCACAGCTGCTCGCGGAGCAGGCTCCGGACGGCGGCGACGGTCTGCCGGTGGACACCCTGCTCGCATCGGAGCGCACCCTTGCCTCGGTCTGCGAGGCCGTGATCGGTGCCGCCTATCTGGCCCACGGCTTCGAGCGCACCTCGGCGGCGGTGGTGGAGGCCTTCGACGAGGAGATCGAGCAGGCCACCCGCGAGCGCATGGACTACAAGTCCGAGCTCCAGGAGCGCCTCGCCCGGAATGGCGACACCGTCGACTACGAGGTCGCCAGCGAGGCGGGGCCGCCACACGATCGCCGCTTCGAGATCCGCGCGACCGTCCGCGGGGACGAGGTCGGCGTCGGCTCCGGCAGGAGCAAGAAGCAGGCCGAGCAGGCTGCCGCTCGCCGTGCGCTCGAGCGCCTGCGCGGCTGACGTCCGAGCCAGGCGCGACGCTTCGGTTCGCTCCCTGCGACCCTTGCGAGAGAGATGTATCTGAAGGCCATCAACCTGAAGGGCTTCAAGTCCTTCCCCGACCGTACCCGGCTCACCTTTTCGCCGGGCGTCAGCGTGATCGTCGGCCCGAACGGCTCGGGCAAGTCGAATATCACCGATGCCGTGCTCTGGGCGCTGGGTGAGCAGAGCCCATCCGCGGTCCGCGGCCAGCAGATGCGCGACGTGATCTTCGCCGGCGGCAGCGGCCAGTCGCCGCGCCGCTTCGCCGAGGTCGAGGTGGTGATCGACAACTCCGAGGGCCGCGCCGCCAGCGAGTTCTCCGAGATCTCGATCTCGCGCCGGATTGAGCGCAACGGCGATGGCGAGTACCGGCTGAACGGCGCCCGCTGCCGCCTCACCGATGTCGTCGAGGCTCTGTCGGACACGAACATGGGCCGCGAGGCCCACTCCGTGATCAGCCAGGGCAAGGTCGAGGCGATCGTCAGCTCGAAGCCCCGCGACCGCCGCCTGCTGATCGAGGAGGCGGCCGGTCTCGGAAAGCACCGAAAGCGCCGCCACAGCGCCCAGCTCAAGCTGGACCGCACGCGCGACAACCTCGAGCGGGGGATGGACGTGGAGCGCGAGGCGCGCTCGCGCCTGAGGCCCCTGAAGCGACAGGCGGAGGCGGCCGAGCGCACGGCCAAGCTCGTGCGCCAGTCGAGCGAACTTCGCGCGCGGATCGTCGCCGACGACCTCCGCGCCGAGCATGAGCAGCTCACCGCCGCCGAGGCGAAGCTCACGGAGGCGCGCGCCACGCGGGACTCCGTGGAGAAGCGCTTCGAGGAGGTGCGCGCCCGCCGCACGGCGATCGAGGAGCGGATCGCGGTCGGCGAGGAGGGGCGTCGCCGCCAGGGAGAGATCCTGGCCGAGGCCCGTGCAGCCACCGAGCGCGTCCGCGCCCGCGCCGAGGCCCTCGAGGTGGCCGAGCGCGACCTGCGCGCAGCGCTCGGCGAGAGGCAGCTTCGCCTCGAGGCGCTCGATGAGGAGCCCGAGGAGGCTGCCGGCGCTGCGCGAGTCGCTGAGCTCGAGTCCGAGCTGGCCAAGCTCGGGGAGGACGCTTCGGAGGAGGGCGAGCGGATGCGCGGTGAGGCCGCAGAGGCCGAGCAGCGGCGCGCCGCCGCCAGAGCCGCGCTCGAGCCCCTCGAGCGGGCCGAGGAGGAGATCGCCGCGGCGCTCCACCGCGCGACGCAGACGCATGAGCTGGCGCGAGCCGAGGCCCAGAAGGCCTCCGAGCGGAAAGCCGCGCTGGCGGGCGAGCTCGCCGCCGTCGAGGCGAAGCTTGCCGCCGCCGCGGTCGAGGGCGAGCACGAGGCCCTCGCCGGGATGCTGGAGGCGGGCTCCGGACTCGAGCGAGCCGTCTCTGCCATCCTCGGGGAGCGGCTGCGGGCCTCGATCGTCGGCTCCGTCGGCGAGGGGCGCGAGCGGCTGGCCGGCGCTGAGGGCGCTGCCCGCGCGCTGATCTCCTCCGGGCCGGCCAACCCAACTTCACCGGCGCCGAAGGACGGCGCCCGCCGCCTGCTCGACCTGATCGAGGCACGGGACGAGGCCGCCCCGATCACCGAACGCCTGCTGGCCGATGCCTGGCTGGTGGACGATCTCGATGGGCTCGCCGAGGGGTTCGCCGGGGTGGCCGTCACGGTGGACGGTGAATGCTTCGATGCCGCCGCCGGCGAGATCCGGAGGCTGCCCCGCGAGGGCACCGATCCCGCGCTGGCCGCACGGTCCGAGCGCGAGGAGCTCGCCTCGCGGCTCGGGCAGCGCGAGCAGACCGAGGAGCGCGGCAGGCGGGATTTGGAGCGGGCCGAGTCGGCGCTCACCGAGGCGCGCGAACGCGAGGAGGAATCACAAAGGGCGATCCGGGACGCCCGCCGGACCCTCGATCAGGCTGCGGAGGAGGCGAGTCGCACCGGCTGGCTGGCGGAGCGCCACGCAGAGCGCGAGGGGGAGGGTTCGGGCACCGCGATCCAGCGCGCCAAGCTCGAGGCCGAGCTGGCCGCGGAGCGTCGCCACGCCGAGGGCGCCGAGCGCGCCCGCGAGAAGCGCCAGCGGGACCGCGAGGAGCTCGAGCGGCGGATCGCCCTCGAGCAGAGGACCCTGCCGGCCCTGGCCCAGGCGCGGGACGCACTGCGCCGCGTGGCCGAGCAGCTCGAGGCGCGTGCCGCGAAGCTCGCCGAGGACGAAGGCGAGGAGGGGGGCGACGTGGCAGCGGAGCTGCGCGAGTGCTCACAGCAGGAGTTCGGCCTCCAGGGTGAGCTCCGGGAGGCGAGCGAGGCGATGACCGTCGCGGAGGTCGATGCAACCCAGCTGCGCGGCCACCGAGACGAGAGCACCGCAGAGCTTGAGCGTCTCGGAGCCGCCCTGGGTGAGGAGCTGGGCGCGGCGGCCGACGCACTCGGAGACGAGGAGCGCGAAGCGATCGAGACCAAGCTCGCCAGGCTCGACCGCAACCGCGAGCAGATCGGCCCGGTGAACCCGCTGGCGGAGCGCGAGTACGAGGAGGCGCGCGAGCACGTCACGGAGCTGGCCGAGCAGCGCAAGGATCTGGAAAAGGCGATCACCGAGCTGCGGGCTCTGATCCGCCGCACGGACAGGGAGATCGCGGCCGCCTTCGAGGAGACCTTCGAGGCAACCGCTCGAGGCTTCGAGGAGATGGTTGCCGAGCTCTTCCCGGGAGGCAGGGGGCGCCTGCGCCGGGTGGATCTGGGGCCGCGGCCGTTCGCCGGACAGGCCCCGGAGGGCGAGGAGAGGGCCCCGGCCGACCCGGACGAGGAGATCCTGCCGCCCGATGACGACGGCGGAGTCGAGATCGAGGTGACTCCGGCCGGCAAGTCCACGCGCCGCCTCTCGCTGCTCTCCGGCGGCGAGAAGTCGCTGGTGGCGCTCGCCTTCGTCTTCGCCGTCCTGATGGCCCGGCCGTGCCCCTTCTACATCCTCGACGAGGTCGAGGCCGCGCTCGACGACATCAACATCGATCGCTTCCTGCGCCTGGTTCGCCGCTTCGCCGAGCGCTCCCAGTTCATCGTCGTCACCCACCAGAAGCGGACGATGGACGCCGCCGACATCCTCTACGGCGTCAGCATGGGCGGCGACGGGATCACCAAGGTCGTCTCGCGCAAGCTGCCGCGCGACGAGCTCGAGACGCTGCCCGGCGGACCCGAGGCGGCGGACGCGGCAGCCGAAGCCGCGTAGCCTCTCCCGTCTTGCCTCCGTGCGTCCTGATCACGATCCCGATCAGCCACTACTGCGAGAAGGCTCGCTGGGCTCTGGATCGCACGGGCGTCTCCTATCGAGAGCGGGCGCACCTGCAGCTCATTCACTGGATCGCTGCGCGCAGAGCGGGAGGTGGGAGGACCGTTCCGGTGCTGGTCTGCGGCGATCGGGTGCTGGCCGATTCGGCCGACATCGTCGATGAGGCCGATGCCAAGGCGCCGCAGGATCGCCGGCTCTACCCGGAGGATCCAGGCGCGGCGGCGGAGGTTCGAGCTCTGGAGCGTGACTTCGACACCGATCTGGGACCTCACGGACGACGGTGGATGTACAACGAGATGCGCGGACGTCGCGATCTCGCGGTCGCCTATGCCTGCACCGGCGTCCCGGCCTGGGAGCGCCGGTCGCTGCCGCTGGCCTATCCCGTGGTCACACGGGTGATCGATCGCTTTCTTGACATCTCGCCGGCCACCGCGGCGAAGTCCGAGACGGAGGTGCGGGTCGTCTTCGACGCGGTTGCGGAGCGGCTCAGCGACGGCCGGGCATATCTCTGCGGCGATCGGTTCACCGCCGCCGACCTGACCTTCGCCGCGCTGGCGGCATCCGTCCTGATGCCGCCCGAGTACGGGGTCCCGCTGCCGCAACCCGAGGAGCTGCCGGCCGCGATGGCGTCAGTCGTGCGGGAGTTTCGCGGCCACCCTGCGGGAGCGCACGCGCTCGCCATGTATCGCGACGAACGGCGTTGAGGAGAGAACGGCGAGCAGGCCGGGGTACAGTCCGCCGCCATGGCGACGAGCTGGCAGGAGGCGTTCGACCTCGGTGACCGGGATGTCCCCGACGTCACAGACCAGGAAGAGCGCTCCGGCGTCTTCCGGCGGCTCCGTGAGGGGCTGACCCGGAGTCGCCAGGCGCTCAGCGCCGAGCTCTCCTCCAGCTTCACCGAGCGGATCGACGATGAGACCTGGGAGCACATCGAGGAGGCCCTGATCCTGGCCGACGTCGGAGCGCCCACCACGGCTGCGGTCGTCCGCCGCCTGGAGGATGAGGTGGAGGCGGGCGAGCTCGGCGGCGGCGAAGCGCTGCGCGAGCGCCTCATCGCGCTGCTGGCCGAAACCGCGTCGCCCGGCGGACAGGACGCCGCGAAGATCCATCTACCCGACCGGCCCTCCGTCCTGATGGTGGTCGGGGTGAACGGCACGGGCAAGACGACGACGATCGGAAAGATCGCCTGGCATCTGCAGAAGGAGCTGGAGCTCGACGTGATCGTGGCCGCAGCGGACACCTACCGGGCCGCGGCCGTCAATCAGCTGCAGGAGTGGGCCGATCGCGCAGGGACACAGATCGTGCGAGGGACCGAGGGCGGCGACCCGGGCGCGGTCGCGTACGACGGAGTCGCCGCGGCGCAGGCGCGGAGCGCGGACGTGGTGATCTGTGACACCGCGGGGCGCCTGCACACCCACGGCAACCTGATGGAGGAGCTGGCCAAGGTTCGCCGCGTGATCACCAAGCAGCTTCCCGAGGCGCCACACGAGACGCTGGTGGTGATCGACGCCACGACGGGGCAGAACGGCGTCCGCCAGGCTCAGGAGTTCGCCAAGTCGGTCGAGGTGACCGGCGCGGTCCTCACCAAGCTCGACGGCAGCGCCAAGGGAGGCGTCGCGTTGGCGATCGCCTCGGAGCTCGGCATCCCGGTCAAGCTGATCGGGATCGGCGAGTCCCTCGAGGACCTGCGCCCGTTCGACGCCGAGGATTTCGCCCGCGCGCTGCTCGCCGAGTAGCAACGAAACGACCGGGCGGTGGCCGCCGCCGCTGCCAGACTCCCGGGCGGTGGGAGAGGGAGCGGATAGGGGCCCGATCGCGATCATCGCCGTGGCACTCTGCGCGGCCGCTCTCGCGCTCCCTGGCACGGCGAGTGCAGCCTCGGGAGCGGATCTGAGCCCGCAGGCGCTCTTCGCCGGCACCACTCTCTCGCTCAAGAAGGGCAGCACTCCGCGGATCCTCGGCCGCATCGTGCTCGCCGGGAAGGTCCAGGTGCCCTGGGTAAACCAGACCGTGAATCTCGCCGTCCGGCGGGAGGGGAGACTGGTCGTCTCGAGGACGGTCCTCGTCAACCCGGAGAACGGCCGCTTCCACGCTTCGTTCCGGCTCAAGGGGTGCTGCGACTACATCGCGCAGGCGCTCCGCAACACCGACGCATCGGCCCCGATCGGCCTCGAGGTCCATGCGCCGCGCGTGCTCAGACCGGGGCGGGAGGCGCTGCTCTTCAACCGCCTGCTCGCCGGGGCCGGATACCACATGGGCGACATCTCGGACCATTTCGACGAGAGCACGGGGTTGGCCATCCTCGCCATGCGGAAGGTCAACGACCTGCCCCGGACCGAGGACTACGACCCTCACCTCTTCGAGATGCTGCTGCGCGGCCGCGGGGCGTTCGAGCCGGTCCACGAGGGGTCGGGCCGCTATGTGGAGGTCGACCTCTCTCGCCAGGTGATGGCCCTGATCGAGGACGGCAAGCCAACCGACGTCTTCCACGTCTCGACGGGAGCCTTCGGCACTCCGACCGGGACCTATGCCTTCTACGAGAAGTCCCCGGGCTACAACCAGAAGGGCATGTACTACTCCGTCTACTACTCGGGCAACTACGCAACGCACGGGTACTACACCGTCCCCACCTACCCGGCCAGCCACGGCTGCGTGAGGAACCCGGAGGTGTATTCCGTCTTCATCTATGACTGGATCTCCCTCGGGGATCCGATCTACATCTACGAATAGACCCGCCTGAACGAGTCTGCAACGGCGCTCGCACATGAATGGGCGGGCAGGGGGAAGCTGGTGGGGTGCCATCGGGCACCAGGTATCTCGCCCTACTGGGCGCGATAGGGGCGATAGCGCTGGCGGCGCCGGCCACGGCGAGCGCCGGCAGCGCTGACATCGCGGCGCTTCAGGTGGCGATGGGAGCCCTGGGCCTCTACCCCCACACGGTCGACGGGATCAGCGGCCCGTGGACGCAGAGCGCCGTGCGCACCTTTCAGACGCAGCACGGGCTGGCCGTGGACGGAATCGCCGGGCCACGCACGCGAGCCGCTCTCGGCAGGCGAGGGAAGCCGAACCTCGGCGCACGTCTCCTTCGCAGCGGCAAGGAGGGCTGGGATGTGGCGGCGCTCCAGTTCCTGCTCCACGAGCGAGGGTTCGAGCCGGGCGGCTTCGACGGCGGCTTCGGGCCGAACACCGCGAGCGCCGTGCGGCGCTATCAGGCGGCCGCGCACCTGCAGGTGGACGGGGTGGCCGGGCCGTCGACGGTCAACGCGCTGCGAAACGGCCCCGTCCTCACCACCGGCCCGCCGAGCAGCCCGGTTCGCTTCTTCCGGCCGGTGCCGGGCCCGATCGGCGACGGCTTCGGCTGGATCCCTCCCGGGCGCCTGCACACTGGCCTCGATTTCCCCGAACCCATGGGTACCCCGATCCACGCGGGCGGGGTGGGGGTGGTCTCGTTCGCGGGCTTCAACACGGGCGGCTACGGCAACCTCGTCGTGATCAGCCACCGTCTCGGCTTCGAGAGCTGGTACGCCCACCAGTCGCGGTTCGCCGTGTCGGTCGGCCAGTCGGTGGTCGGTGGCCAGACGATCGGCTACGTCGGCTCGACCGGTCATTCGACCGGCCCTCATCTGCACTTCGAGGTTCGGCATTTCGGCACGCCGGTGGACCCGACGCCGTATCTGCTCGGCTACCGCTCGATCGGACGCGAGCACGCCGCGGGCCGGCGGCGCAAGTGCAAGCCGAACGCCGATGCGCGCGGCCGGCGGGCTGACCCGCTGACCGCGCGCCTCGATCGCTGTCCCTAGTACGCCACCAGGGAGAAGGTGCGGTTGTCGACCACGTTCCCTGCGGCGTTGTGAACGATCGCCTGGAACACGGTCTCGCCCGGGATCGGGGATGGGTCTGCCGGCACATAGTTGACGTATCCATCGGCGCCGACCATCGAAGCGACGGCCGACCCGGAGGCGTTCGGACCCGAGTTGCCCACGAACCGGACGAAGTACTGCCCCTGCGCCAGGCGCTCCAGCTGCACCGAGCTGGTGGTGTTGCCGGGCTGGAAGCAGTTGAAGCCCGGCACGTCGGTGAAGTTCGTGTTGCTGGCGCCCGTCGTGTTGACGACCACGGTCGCCTTGATCCCACCTGCGCTGCAGAAGCGCTGGAATCCGGAGGCGGGTGTCCCCCCGAGTTTCGCCGCGTTCCCGGCGTTGGCCACGGTCAGCCCCTGGGCCTGCTTCGAGATCTCCTGATCCGCGATCGCCCGGACCTTCTTCTTGTCCTTGCCCTGGAGCGCGGCGTAGCCGGCACCACCCAGGGCGACGAACAGGGCCAGGCAGGCAACGACCAGCGCGGGGCTGGGCAGCAGCCCTCGGACGAGCTTCCTCATCGTGTTCCTTCCTTCGTGACCCGGCTGCACGCCGGGCTCGGTTGGGCGGAGAAACCCTCCGACAACCGAGCTCCGGCGCCCAGCCATCCCCCTGGGATCTCCCTGACTTTGCTTCTTCTACGGACGGAGGTTCCATTGGGTTTGGCCAAAAGGGGAGATTGGAGTTGTCCGCCTCGGCGGGCACGCCGCTCTAAGCTGGAATGCGATGTTCGACCAGCTTTCAGAGCGCCTGCAGGGCGTGCTCTCGGATGTCCGTTCCCGGGGCAAGCTCTCCGAGGACGACGTGAACAAGGCCCTCCGCGAGGTCCGCCTCGCGCTGCTCGAGGCGGACGTCAACTTCAAGGTGGTCAAGGACTTCACGGCCGCTCTGAAGGAGCGCCTGGCCGGCGAGGAGATCTCGGAGGCACTCAACCCCGGGCAAACCGTGGTCAAGGCCGTCAACGACGAGCTCACCGCCCTGATGGGCGGCGCCGGCCGCGACCTCGTCTTCGCCCCGAGCGGGCCCACGGTCATCCTGATGAGCGGCCTGCAGGGCTCGGGCAAGACCACCGCCACGGCGAAGCTCGCAAAGCTCTTGCGCAAACAGAACAAGGACGTCGCCGTCGCCGCCGCCGACCTGCAGCGCCCCGCCGCGGTCGAGCAGCTCGAGAAGCTCGGCGCGCAGGCAAAAGCCCACGTCTACTCCATCCCCGGCGAAACGGATGCCGTCAAGGTCGCGAAGTGGGCTCGCGAGCAGGCCGTTCAGGAGAACCGCGACGTGCTGATCGTCGACACGGCGGGGCGCCTCCATGTCGACCAGGACCTGATGGACGAGCTGGCCGAGGTGCGAAAGGTGACCAAGCCGCACGATGTGCTTCTGGTGGTCGACGCGATGACCGGGCAGGACGCGGTCAACGTCGCTGAGAGCTTCGCCGAGGTCGCCGACTTCGATGGCGTCGTGATCACCAAGCTCGACGGCGACGCCCGCGGGGGTGCCGCGCTCTCGGTGCGGGCGGTGACCGGCAAGCCGATCATGTACGGCTCGACCGGCGAGAAGCTCGATGAGATCGAGCGCTTCCACCCCGATCGCATGGCCGGCCGGATCCTCGGGATGGGCGACGTCATGTCGCTGATCGAGAAGACGCAGGACGAGTTCGACTCGGACCAGGCGGCCGACCTCGAGCGCAAGATCCGCAAGCAGCAGTTCACGCTCGACGACTTCCTGACCCAGATGAGGCAGGTCCGGCGCATGGGCCCCCTCGGCAACCTCATGAAGATGATGCCCGGGATGGGGAAGGCCATGCAGGGCATGGGCCAGGTCGACGAGCGCGAGCTGGACCGGCTCGAGGCCATCATCCAGTCGATGACGCCCCACGAGCGGGCCCATCCCGCCGAGATCAACGGTTCCCGTCGCAAGCGCATCGCGACCGGCTCCGGCACCACCGTCCAGGCCGTCAACCGCCTGGTCAAGCAATTCGGCCAGATGAACAAGATGATGAAACAGCTCTCCGAGGGCAAGATGCTCGACCCGCAGGCCCTGATGCGCAACATGCGATGAGCTGCGCGACCGTCTAACCTCCGCCGCCGCATGTCAGTGAGAATCAGACTTCGCAGGGTCGGGTCGAAGAAGAACCCGATCTGGAGGGTTGTCGTCGCCGACCAGCGCTCGCCGCGGGACGGTCGCACGATCGAGACGATCGGTCAGTACAACCCTCAGCCCGACCCGTCTCTGATCGTGATCGACGAGGATCGCGCGAAGCACTGGCTGGAGAAGGGGGCGCGTCCGACGAGGACGGTTGCCACTCTGCTCCGCACCAAGGGCATCCAGTCGACCGGTAGCTAGCCGGTGCGCGACCTGCTCGACTTCCTGACGAGATCGCTGGTCGAGCATCCGGACCAGGTGAAGGTGACCGAGGCCGAGGAGATCGACGGCGAGGTCGTGCTCGAGGTCGAGGTGGCCGACGATGACCTCGGCAGGGTCATCGGACGAGGCGGCCGCGTCGCCAACGCGCTGCGCTCGGTGATGAAGGCCGCGGCGACCCGCGAGGACAAGCGCGTGGTCGTCGACATACTTGACTAGTTGAAACTCGACGTCTTCACGCTGTTCCCCGAGCACTTCGAGTGGTTCCTGCGCCAGCGCCACGTCTCAAACGCGCTCGCGCAGGGAAACCAGCTCGGTTTCCGCAACTACCGCGACACGACCCCGCTCGGCGCCGGACAGGTGGACGACTCGCCCTACGGCGGCGGCGCGGGAATGGTGATGCGGGTGGACGTCGTGGACGCCGCCCTCGAGACCGCCTACGGCTCCGAACGTGGCGAGGTGCGGAAGATCGCGCTGACGCCGTCGGGACGCCTGCTCGACGAATCGCTGGCGGCGGAGCTAGCCGAGGAGACTCATCTCGCCCTGCTCTGCGGACGCTACGAGGGGTTCGACGAGCGAGTCGTCGAGCACCTGGCGGACGAGGCGGTCTCGATCGGCCGCTACGTGCTCGCCGGCGGTGAGCTGCCCGCGATGGTCATCGCCGACACCGTGCTGCGCAAGCTGCCCGGCGCGCTCGGCGACGCAGAGAGCGCCGTGGAGGAGTCCTACAGCGCCGCCCTCGGGGGGGCGCCGGAATACCCGCACTACACCCGCCCGGCTTCGTACCGGGGCTGGGAGGTTCCGGAGATCCTGCTCTCGGGCAATCACGCCCGGGTGAAGGAATGGCGCCTCGAGCAAGCCCGCCGCCGGGCGGAGTGAAGCTTCTCCGCTAACCTTCCGCGTCGCGGCGCGCGCCTCTGGCTCGTGCTTTTTTTAAGTTCCCAGCCGATCATCCTCATGCGATGAGCACTGTCATCGAAAGCCTCGAGAAGCGTGACCTCAAGCAGCGCCCGAAATTCGGCGCCGGCGATCGCGTGCGCGTCCACTTCCAGGTGGTCGAGGGCAACCGCAAGCGGACCCAGGTCTTCGAGGGCATCGTGATCAAGCGGCAGGGCAGTGGCGTCCGCGAGACGTTCACGGTGCGCAAGCAGTCGTTTGGCGTGGGCGTCGAGCGAACCTTCCCGCTGCACTCGCCGAAGATCGAGAAGCTCGAGATCGCGGCGCGCGGTGACGTCCGCCGGGCGAAGCTCTACTACCTGCGCGACAAGGTCGGCAAGAGCGCCCGGGTCGCTGAGCGACGCTGGGGCATCGAGGACGATGTGCTCGTCGCCGAGGAGGAAGCCGAGGCCACCGACGCCGAGGGCGTCGCGGTCAGCGAGGCAGAGGCCGAGCTGGTCGAGCCCCCCGAGGAGGAAGCCGAGGCCACGGAGGGCGAGGCCAAGGAGGGTGAGGCCAAGACGGAGAGTGCGGCATCCGAAGGCGAGGATGCCGGTGGGGACGAGGCGGAGGCGAACCAGGAGCCGGAGCCCGAGGCTACGGCCGACGCCGCCGCCGAAAAGGCAGAAGACTGAAGGTCCCGAGGCCCCACAGCACCCAGGGCGCGCTCCTCGAGCTCGTCGTCATAGTCGCGCTCGCTCTCGGGCTCGCACTGGGAATCCAGGCGTGGATCGTCAAGCCGTACCAGATCCCCTCGGAGTCGATGGAGCCGACTCTCGACGTCGGCCAGCGTGTGCTGGTCAATCGCTTCCTCTACCACTTCAAGGACCCCCAGATCGGGGACATCGTCGTCTTTCACCCGCCCGAGGGCGCCAACGGCGGCGGGGCCGGGGGCGAGTGCGGGGACCCGCGGACGGGCGCGAGCGGCTCGAGCGGCGCGGCCTGCGACGAACCGACCCCGCAGGAGGCGAGCGTCAACTTCATCAAGAGGATCGTCGCCGGCCCGGGTGACACGCTGAGCGTCCAGAACGGTCACCCGGTGGTGAACGGGACGGTCGCCCAGGAGGACTTCATCCGCCCATGTACGCCCGGCGGAGCCTGCAATTTGCCGAAGACCATCACCATCCCGCCCGACCATTACTTCATGATGGGCGACAACCGTGGGTCGAGCGACGACAGCCGATTCTGGGGGCCGGTCCCCAGGGACTGGATCATCGGCAAGGCCTTCGCCACCTACTGGCCCCCCGACCGAATCGGGATCTTCTAGCCGCCACCAGGCCGCAGCACTCAGGAGCGAAGCGCGAAAGCGCGAAGCGACTTGCCATGGGCGGCCGCTTGTGGCGGCGGTCTGATGGCGAAGCCGGGTAGAAGAAAGTCCCGCACCTCCGCCCGGCTGTTTCGCTTCGACCGCTCCTTCGGCCGGCGCTTCGTCGCCGGGGTGGATGAAGCGGGCCGCGGCTCGCTGGCGGGGCCGCTGCTCGCCGCCGGCGTGCTGATCGACCTGGAGCGGATCGGCCGCTCGGAGCGTCTCGCCCTCGCCCGGCTGGACGACTCGAAGCAGAAGAGCGAGGAGGAGCGGGAACAGCTCTATCCCGCGGTGATTCGCGCGGCGGCGCACGTCTCGGTCGCGGTCCGTTCTCCGCGCTGCATCGACCGCAACGGCCTCCACGTCTCGAACATGGCCGCCCTCACCGACTGCATGCACGCGGTCGCGCAGGTCGACGCGACCCGGCTGGTGGACGGCTTTCGACTGCACGCTTGCGAGCTCGATCACGAGCGCGTGATCGACGGCGACGCCCGCAGCGCCGCGATCGCAGCCGCCTCGGTGATCGCCAAGGTCACGCGCGATCGCTACATGCGCCGCGTGGCGCCCCTCTATCCCGAGTGGAGCTTCGAGGGGAATGTCGGCTACTCGACGCCGGAGCACCGCGAGGCGATCATCCGGTACGGGATCTGCCCCCTGCACCGGCGGTCGTTCGCGTCGGTCGCGTATTCACAGCTCGATCTGGGGGATTGGGGGCCGGCTTCGCCACATATCGGGGCGGCTAGCGGCAGCAGCGATCAGTCGCGGCCGCGAGCGGCCGCTCCAGATGGAGCTGCCTCGCCGCCCCTAGAAGGCCTGGCGGATGTGATCGACATCCGCGAGGCCATCCGCTCCGAAGCTGACCCCGATGACGTCGAAGCGGTAGCCGGCGACGCCTGAGGGGCCGCGCCGCTCCGCGATCCACTCGCGGGCGAGCCGCCGCAGCTTGACCTGCTTGCGCCGGCCGACGGCGTGCGCCGGTCGCTCGGGCCCGCGCACCGCCCCCGCTCGGCCCGCCTTGACCTCGACGAAGACGAGGGTCGAGCCGTCCAGCGCGACTATGTCGAGCTCCCCGGAGGGCAGCCGGACATTGCGTCCGACGATTCGCCATCCCGCGTGGCCGAGGCGGGTCGCCACCAGCTCCTCGGCGCGGCGGCCGAGCCGGAGACGGGCGTAGGTCATCGCCGGAGCGTGCGGACCGCTCGCATCCCGGCGGCGCGCCAGTCGCAACAAGGGCGCGATCAGACCGTGACGTTTGGTGCGCCAGCCGCGATCCCCCGCCGCGTAGCTTCGCCGCATGTTCGCCGTCGCCCGGACCTTCGCGTTGATCGGCGTGGCGGCGGAACCGGTTCATGTCGAGGTCGACATCGGCAGCGGTTTGCCCTCGTTCACCATCGTCGGCCTCCCGGATGTCGCGATCAGGGAGTCGCGAGAGCGGGTCCGGTCGGCCCTCGTCAACTCGGGCTTCAGCTTCCCGCAGCATCGGATCACCGCCAACCTGGCGCCGGCCGACCTGCACAAGGCGGGGCCGGGGTTCGACCTCGCGATCGCCGCGGCACTGCTGGTGGCCTCGGGCCAGCTCCCGCAGCGCGTGCTCGACACCTACGCGCTCGCCGGGGAGCTGGCGCTCGACGGCGCCATCCGGCCGGTCCCGGGCGCACTCGCCATGGCCGAGGGGGCGCGGGAATGGGGGATGCGCGGGGTGGCGGTGGCGCCCGGCGACGCCGCCCAGGCGGCCCTGGTCGAAGGGCTCGAGATCGTTTCGATCGAGCACGCCACCCGGCTCCGGGATCTCGCTGACGGCTCGATCGAGCCGGTGCCGCCCGCCGCGCCGCCCGATCCGCCGACCGACGACCTGCCGAACCTGGAGGACCTGCGGGGTCACCCGGCTCTGCGTCGCTGCCTGGAGATCGCCGCCGCGGGCGCCCACAGCATCCTGCTGATCGGACCTCCCGGCGGGGGCAAGACCCTGGCGCTGAACCGCCTGCCGTCGCTGCTTCCGCCGCTCAGCCGGAACGAGGTGATCGAGGTCACCCGGATCGCGGGCGTCTGCGGCGAGAACGGGGGCCCCCGGGTTCGCCGGCCGTTCAGGGCGCCTCATCACACGGTGTCCGGGCGTGCCCTGGTCGGAGGCGGATCGCCGCCACGGCCCGGCGAGGTGACGCGAGCCCATCGCGGCGTCCTCTTCCTGGACGAGCTCGGCGAGTTCCGCCGCGACGCGCTCGAGGCGCTTCGGGTGCCCCTCGAGGAGGGCGCGGTCACCATCACGAGGACGACCGGGACCGTCTCGCTGCCGTGCCGCTTCATGCTGGTCGCTGCCTCGAATCCCTGTCCGTGCGGCAACGGACCGAATTCCGGCGAGTGCGACTGCCATCCGGGCGCCGTCTCCCGCTACATCGCGAAGCTGAGCGGGGCGCTGGCCGACCGCATCGACATCACCATCGGCGTCGACCCGCCGCCACCGGAACAGCTCTCGGATGAGAGGGTCGAGGGCTCCGCCGCGGTCAGGGAGAGGGTCGTGCGCGCCCGGCGTGCGCAGGAGGATCGTCTCGGCCCGGGACGGACGAACGCCGACATGACCCCGGGCGAGCTGCGCCGCCACTGCGCCCTCGAAGCGGCCCCTCGGCAGACGCTGGAGGCGGGCCAGCGCAAGCTCGGTCTCAGCGCCCGGGGTTGGGACCGGTGTCTGCGGCTCGCGCGGACGATCGCGGACCTGGCGGGTGAGGAGCGGATCGGGATCGAGCAGGTCTCGGAGGCGCTCGATAGGCGCAGGCGCCCGGAGCGGTGAGCCCACGGCCAGACGCCTGCCCCGACTGCCTCCGACGGGCCTGGCTGATCGGCGACCTCGCCGGCCACATCGAGAAGGCGGTCGACAACAGAGCGGGGAGCCGGGCCCACGAGCTGCTCGCGCTCGCCGACGATCAGCTTGCCGAAGCGATGGCCGGATCGCGCGCGGGCGAGTTCCTGGCGAGCGCGGCGCGGAGGAGCCCCCGCCGCCTTCAGGAGGAGATCTCCGGAGCTCGCGCCTGGGCCAGCTGCCGTCACGACGGGCTGTATCCGGGCGCCGTGCGCGGGCTCGGTGACCCTCCGGCGGTCCTGTTCGGCCGGGGAGATCCCGAGCGGCTCGCGGGGCTCGCCGCCGAACGGATGGTCACGATCGTCGGGTCTCGACGGGCCAGCTCGTACGGCCGGGAGATGGCGACGACCCTCGGCCGCGAGCTCTCCTCAGCCGGTCTCGACGTGGTGAGCGGGATGGCGATCGGGATCGACTCGTGCGCACACGGTGGCGCCCTGGAGGCCGGTGGCCTCACCGTCGCCGTCCTCGGGTGCGGGGTCGATGTCCCCTATCCGCCCCGTCACATCCGGCTCTACGAGGAGATCGTGAGCAGGGGGCTGGTGATCGGGGAGCTCCCGCCCGGGACGACCGCGCGACGCTGGACGTTCCCCGCTCGCAACCGGATCATGGCGGCGCTCAGCGAGATGACCGTGGTGGTGGAGGCGCGGGAGCGCTCCGGCTCTCTGATCACCGCCGAAATGGCGCACGACCTCGATCGGGAGGTGGGCGCGGTCCCGGGGCGGGTCGGATCCTCCCCCGCCGCGGGCACCAACGCCCTGCTGCGCGACGGAGCGTCCGTCATCAGGGGAGCCGAGGACGTTCTCGACTCCATGGTCGGAGTGGGGTTCGAGCCCGCGCGGGCTCGGGCTCCGCGCGGTCCGGCCCTCGAGCCGGAGTTGGCCCGGGTGCTGTCGCTCGTGGAGGGTGGATCGACGAGCGCCGATGCCCTGGCCCGGGCGTCGGCGCTTGGGCCGGGCCCGCTCGCCGCCGCGCTGGTCCAGCTCGAGCTTGCCGGCTATCTGCGCTCGGATTCCGCCGGCCGCTACGAGCGCACTGCGGTGGCCGCGTCGGAGCCCGCGTAGCGACCGTCACTAGCCTTACCCGGGTGACGGCTGAGCGGCGCATACCCATCGCGATGACGATTGCGAGCTCGGATTCCGGCGGCGGTGCCGGGATCCAGGCGGACCTGAAGGCGTTCGCGCGCTGCGGCGTTCACGGGACCTCGGCGATCGTCGCGCTCACCGCCCAGAACACCCATGAGGTGATCTCCGTGGAAACCCTGCCGCGGCAGTTCATCCTCGACCAGGTTCGCGCCGTAGTCACCGATATGGGCGTCGACGCCGTCAAGATCGGAATGCTCTTCGATGAGCCCACGATCGAGGCCGTGGACGAGGCCCTCGATGAGGTGGGGAAGGCCCCGGTGGTCCTCGACCCCGTGATGGTCGCCGAGAGCGGCGCCGTCCTGCTCAAGCCCGAGGCGAGGCGGGCGCTGATCGAGCGGATCGTGCCGCGCGCGACCGTCGTCACCCCCAACGCCTCAGAGGCGCGCGAGCTCACCGGGCTCGGCGATGACGCATCGCCCGAGGACCTCGCCCGCGCGGTTCACGCTCTCGGCCCCGACGTGGCGGTCGTCACGGGCGGTCATCTGGATGGAGCAGACCGCTTCTTCGACGGCGAGATCCTCGAGGAGATCGAGGGCCCCCGCCACCCCGATGGGGCCGCGCACGGGTCGGGTTGCACCCACTCCTCGGCCCTGGCAGCACGGCTGGCACGGGGGGACACGCCGCTCGAGGCCGCCCGCGAGGCGCGCCTGGTCGCCGCCGAGGCCGTGGCCCAGGGGCTGCGCGAAATCGGCTCCGGGGCGGGACCGGTGGACGCGCTGGGCATAATCAACACATGAAGCTGCTTCGCATGACACCGGGGAAGGGCGACGTCCTGCTCGCGGAGGGCGACCCGGCGGTGGCCGAGGACGAGGAGCGCCTCGTCCGCGAGTTTCGCCGCCAGCTCGACCTGGGGATGTGGGCCGCGGTCCCACACGAGGGCACCGGCGGCAGCCGCGAGGCGACGATGGTCCGCGACTTCTCGGAGATCCCGGCGGGGGCCGAGCGGGTGATTTTCTTCCCGCAGGCGGCGGGCGGCTGATGCGGCGCAGATACGTTCGCAACACGGCGCGAGACCGCCGCGCCGAGCAGCGGGCTCGCGAGCTGCTCCGCCAGGCGGCGGGTGCTGAGGCACTCGACACCTACGAGCGCTTCGGCCTCCTGGCGGTCGAAAACCGCCAGTACGGCTATCTGATCTACCCGCACCGGCCCCTGGTCGCGTACGACGCGGCGAGCGGCGAGTTGCTCAGCGAGTACTGCGTCCGCTTTCGCGACGGCTCGGACCCGGAGGCGGGGGAGAGGCTCCCCGACGCCGATGACGTGCTCGCCAAGTGGATGGCGCTGCGCGCGGACGAGCACGAGCTGATCCGCACCGCGAACGTCCATCCACTCGGGCGCCAACTCGACCCGGATATGGTCCGGCGCGACCTGGAGGCGGTGAGGCAATGGCGGAGATAGCGACAAACGGAATGCGCACCCGCTCGAGCGTGGTCTTCGACGGCCCCGAGCGCGCCTTCGCCCGCGCCTACATGAAGGGGATCGGCTTCGGGGACGACGACCTCCGCCGTCCGACGGTGGGCATCGCGAACACCTGGATCGAGGCGATGCCCTGCAACTTCCACCTCCGGGGACTGGCCGAGCACGTCAAGGAGGGAGTCCGCGCTGCCGGGGGCACGCCGCTCGAGTTCAACTCGATCGCGATCTCGGACGGGATCACGATGGGAACCGAGGGCATGAAGACCTCCTTGGTCAGCCGCGAGGTGATCGCGGACTCGATCGAGCTGACCGCCCGCGGCTACCAGTTCGACGCGGTGATCGCGCTCTCCGGCTGCGACAAGACCATCCCCGGATGCGTGATGGCACTGGCGCGCCTCGACATCCCGTCGCTGATGCTCTACGGCGGCTCGATCCTGCCGGGCCGCTGGCACGACCAGGACGTGACGATCCAGGACGTCTTCGAGGCGATCGGCAAGCACGCCACCGGTGAGATGTCGGACGACGATCTCTACGAGCTCGAGGGATGCGCCAGCCCGGGCGCCGGCGCCTGCGGCGCCCAGTTCACCGCGAACACGATGGCGAGCGCCTTCGAGGTGATGGGGATCACCCCGATGGGATCCGGCATGGTGCCCGCGGTCGCCGACGAGCGCAACGAGGTCGCGCGCCAGGCCGGCGAGCTGGTCATGAAGGTGCTCCAGGACGATCTGCGGCCCAGCCAGATCATCACGAAGGAGTCGCTCGAGAACGCGATCGCGACCGTGTGCATGTCCGGCGGCTCGACCAACGGCGTTCTCCACCTGCTGGCGGTCGCCAACGAGGCGGGCATCGAGCTCGACATCGACGACTTCGATCGGATCTCCGAGAAGACGCCCCTGCTCGGCGATCTGAAGCCCGGTGGCCGCTTCGTCGCCAAGGACCTGTACGAGGCAGGCGGCGTCGGCGTGCTCGCCAAGCGCCTGGACGAGGCGGGCGTGCTCAACAGCGACTGCATGACCGTCACCGGCAGGACCATCGGCGAGGAGGCGGACGCGACTCAGGAGACCCCGGCGCAGCAGGTGGTCCGGCCGCTGGACGACCCGCTGAAGCCCACCGGGGGCCTGGTGATCCTGCGCGGCAACCTTGCCCCGGAGGGCTGCGTGGTCAAGGTCGCCGGCGAGGAGCGGCGCAAGCACACGGGCCCGGCTCGGGTCTTCGGCTCCGAGGAGGAGTGCTTCGCGGTAGTCGAGCAGCAGGGCATCAAGCCCGGGGACGTCGTCGTGATCCGAAACGAGGGCCCGTCAGGCGGCCCCGGAATGCGGGAGATGCTCCAGGTGACGGCCGCTCTCGTCGGCGAGGGCATCGGCGACCAGGTGGCGCTGCTCACCGACGGCCGGTTCTCGGGCGCGACGCATGGGCTGATGGCGGGCCACGTTGCCCCGGAGGCCATTCGCGGAGGACCGATCGCCGCTGTTCAGGAGGGCGATCAGATCACCCTGGACATCGACGCCCGTCGTCTGGACGTCGACCTCTCCGACGAGGAGATCGCGCGCCGCGTGGAGCGCTACGAGCCGCCCGAGCCGCGCTACAAGCGCGGGGTGATGGCGAAGTACGCGGCCTCGGTGTCGAGCGCCTCCGAGGGCGCCGTCACGGGCTGACGACGCCGGCGTCGTCGGACGAGCGCACGTTGACCGGTGACGGGCGACCGAGGTGCTCGTGCACGTAGGTGACCACCATGGCGCCCTCGCCGACGGCGGTGGCGACGCGCTTCGCCGAGCCGGAGCGCGCATCCCCGACGGCGTAGATGCCGGGAACGCTCGTACCCAGCAGATGCTCGCTGCCTGCACTCGAGCCGGTGAGGACGAAGCCGTTCTCGTCGCGCTCGACCGAGTCGCCGAGCCAGTCCGTGTGCGGGTCCGCACCGAGGAAGAAAAACAGGTTGGAGAAGGGGACGCGCTCGCCATCCTTGAGCGTGACCCCCTCGAGCTGGCCGTCGCTTCCGTGCAGCTGGGCGATCTCGCTTCGATCCCTGACCTGGACCCCATATCGATCGAGATCGCGGATCAGGTAGCTGGACATGGTCTCGCTCAGGTCAGCGCGCCGGTGGAGCAGCGTCACCAGCGCCCCGCCGCGGGCCAGCCAGATCGCAGCCTGGGCAGCTGAGTTGCCGCCGCCCACCACGCCGACGCGGCTGCCGCCGCAGCGCCTCGCCTCCGGTGGGCCCGCCGCGTAGAAGACGCTGATCCCCTCGTACTCGGGAAGGTGCTCGCAGGCCAGGCGGCGGTACTGGGCGCCGGTGGAGATCACGACCGCGCCAGCGGAGATCTCGTTCCCGTCCTCGACTCGGACGAGGTGTTTGTCGCCATCGGGCTCGAGGGCGGTGGCGATGTAGGGCGTCGCGGTCCTCGCGCCGAACTTGCGCGCCTGGGTGACCGCCCGGCTGGTGAGCTCCCCGCCGTGGATTCCGGCCGGAAAGCCGAGGTAGTTCTCGATCCTCCTCGAGAAGCCCGCCTGGCCGCCGAGGACGGTTCGCTCGAGCACGAGTGTTTCGAGGCCCTCCGAGGCCGCGTAGACCGCGGCGCCGAGGCCCGCCGGGCCGCCGCCGATGATCAGCAGGTCGACGTCCTCGCGGTCCTTCAGGAGCAGCCCGATCCCGAGTGCCCGAGAGAGCTCGCCGTTGCTGGGTCCCTCGAGTTTGCGGCCCCCCGGAATTCGCACGAGAGGGAGCCGGTTCGGCTCGAGCGACTCGATCAGGGACACAGCCTCGCCGTCGCCCGCCTGGTCGGGGTGCTCCGGATCGCGCCACGTGTAGGGGATCCGCGCATCTCTCAGCCAATCGACGATCCCTCGCGTCCGCTCGGAGGAGCGCGGCCCGATCACCTCGATGCCCAGGCCGTCCTCGCTCTGGAGCAGCTCGCGCCTGGCGATGAAGGCGGGGAGCAGGAGATCGGCGAGGTCCGGGTTGTCGAAGAGAAGGGCTCGCAGGTCATCCCGCTCGACGGCGATGTAGCGCACCGGCTCGGTCACGACCGCTTTCAGGAAGACGGTCTGGCCGGTCAGCAGATTGAGCTCGCCCACGAAGCCCGAGGGGCCGTGCCGAATCAGATCGTGATCTGCGCCGTCCCGGATTGCGACCTCCCCCTCCAGGATCGCCATGAACGGATAGCTGTGGTCGCCGATCTCGAAGAGGGCCTCGCCGGCGTCCGCAGTGCGCTCCTCGCCGTTCTTGGCCAGGAGGTCGAGCTGCGACTGGGAGAGGACCTCTTTACTCCTCACCGGAACGAGCTTAGCTGGCCGCGATCGCGGCCCGGGAACTAGCTCGGGTCTCCCTCGCGGGCCAGGAAATCCTCGAGCGTCCGGTTGAACCGCACCGGTCTCTCCATCTGCGGCACGTGTCCGCAGTGGTCGAAGATGACCAGCTCGGCGTTCTCGCCGATCCGCTTCTCATAGGAGAGGGCAGCCGGCACGGGGACCACCCGGTCGTTCCGCCCCCACACGATCAGGGTCGGCACCTCGATCTCCTCGAGGCGGTGGCGGATGTCATAGCCCCAGAGCGTGGTCAGCGCGTCGTAGTAGCCGGGGCTCTGCAGGGCTGGCACGACGTTCTCCCAGAGCATCTCCCGCCGGATCGAGTCGGGATCGAAGAAGACGCCCTGGAAATAGGCCTGGCGCACCCGCCGGCGCCTGATCCCCGCCATGTGGAACTTCAGGAACACCGGCGTCGCCGCGCGTCCCATCCCGGCGACCATGGTTGCGGGCTCGCGTCGAGCTCGGGCCCAGGTGATTCCCGCCGCCGAGATCAGCACGAGGTCGTCGACGCGCTCGGGATCGGTGATTGCCACCTCCGTCGCGATGAACCCTCCCATCGAGTTGCCGACCAGGGAGCAGCGGTCGATCCCGAGGCGTTCGCAGAAGTCTCGGACGAAACGGCCGTACGCCGGAATGGAGATCTCCCAGGGGGGCATCGGGCTCGCGCCGAAGCCGGGCAGGTCCAGGGCGACGACGCGGTGCGTCTGGGCGAAGTGGGGGATGTTCTCCAGGAAGTTCTGCCAGGCGCCCGAGAGCCCGTGAACGAACAGCAGCGGCGGGCCCTCGCCCATCTCCACGTAGTTGACCCGTGCCCCCACGACGTCGATCTCGTGGCGATGCTCGCGCCAGTCGATTCGCAGCCACTCCGGGTCGGGGCTGCCGTAGGGGTCCGGGCCGTCGGCCGGGGTCGGTGGTGGCAGCTCGACCTTCCCCCGGGCGAGGTTGATGGCGTAGGCGGTGTCCGAGGCGAGCCGGCGAAGCTCTCCGCGCACCGGATGCTCGGCCTCAGGCGTCTCAACGGTCATGCGTAGCCCATTCTCTCGAGGATCGGGATCTCCCGGATCCGGGGACTAGGCACGGAGGGCGCCTCTCACGCACGAAACGTACCGACTAGACCCGGTTGTCGCCGTGGAACCGCCCGCGCTTAACGCGGAGGTATCAGCTTCGCGGAACAGCCAAGTAATTGGCAGTAAACAAGATTTCCCATCGCTCGTGATAGCGCAAGGGCACGACACCATCCTTGACGATGCGGTGGATGTCCCAACCGTCGAGCAGGTCGAAAAAGTCGCGAAGGTGTACGCCGGCAGCTAAAGCCGGCAGCCCAAACTCGAACTGAATCAGTCCTATGCGCTTCCGGGTCAGCATCCGCTGGGCGCCTTTCAAGGCCGCGAGCTCCGCACCCTCGATGTCGAGCTTCAGCAGATCGATCTGGTCGATGCCCTCTTCGGCGCACACCGAATCAATCGTGCGGATTTTCACGTTGCCGACCCGCTCGAACCCATTGTGATGTTGCCAATGCTTCCGCTCCTGCGGGAAGAGGCTCGCTCCCACTGATTGTTTCCCGTCGACGTACCAGCTGGCGTCGCCTTCGAAGTCCGACAGGCCGTAGTTGTGCAGGTGGACTCCGTGGGGAAAGCGGCGCCCCAAAGCCGCGAACGAGTCAGCGGTTGGCTCAAACGAGTGGATGGTCGCCAGCGGACGTGCGTCGAGGACGCCTTGCGCGTATTCGCCGACGTGGGCGCCCCCGTCCAACACGACCGGATGCTCACCGGTCATACGAATGGCAACTCGGTCACCCTCCTCGTAGATGGTGCCCCCATAGTTCATGCCGATCAGGGAAAGAGCGTGCAGCCGGCGGTACAGGGGCTGCCAGCGCCGTCCCTTCGGGATCAGACCATCTCTCATGGCAGGTAAACGCTTGGCGACCCAATCAAATTTCGGGTTTGGCTGGGAGTCTCTTCGACCTAGCGCTCGGTTTCGAGTCGTACTCCACGTCGCACTGCCCTTCGCGCTCGCTCGCCACGCTGCACGGCGCCGAGGACGCATCGAGGCCTATCCGCGCCCGGTCAGCAGGAGCGGGGACGCGGGTCGAGGCCCCTGTCCCGCTTGGCGCCCTCGAGCCGCTTCGGGCCCGGCCCGCAGCTGATCTTCACGTCGCGCTGCGCCGTCGCGCGCGTCGATGTGGTCGATCCCATTCTTGCCGTGCATCACGTCGAGCCCGGTTCCGCCGCGGAGGAAGTCGTCGTCGGGGCCACCCGCCAGGTGGTCGTTCCCTGACTTGCCGAACAGCCGGTCAGCCCCGGGACCGCCGACCACGGAGTCGCCCCCGCCGTTTCCGACTTCGAAGTCGTCGCCGCCGAGCCCGAGCAGCGTCTCCGGCGTGCGGTCCCCGACGAGCACGTCATTGCCCTCGGTTCCGAACAGAACCTCGACATCGCCGTGCACCGTGTCGCGGCGGCTGCCCGTCTGGTCCTCGGGACCGCCATCGTTGAAGTCGCCCGAGCCGATCGTCACGTTGACCCCGTTGACCCTCCCCGAATATACGAGGGTGTCGGCCTGGCTGCCGCCGGCGATGTCGTCCGCCCCGAACCCGCCGTCGAGGTGCGTCTCCCCCGCTGCCGCCGCGGAGGTTGTCGGCCAGCGGCGACCCCGATCAGCAGGTCACTGCCGGCGCCGCCGTTCACGGTTCCCCGCCCGTGCACGATGTCGTTGCCTGATCCGCCGCTGAGCGTGCCGGGTGTATTGGCGCCGGTGATGTAATCGTTTCCCGAGCCCCCATCGACTGTCTCGCTGATCGTGCTGGGAATCGTGGCCGGGTCGAGCGTGATCACGTCGGCGCGGTCGCCGGTCTGGACGATGATCGTCTTGATGCCCGTGCGTGGGCACACCGCGAAGTGTCCATCCGCCGCGACGCAGGTTCCGCTCGGAGTCAGCGTCGCTGCCGTATCCCTGACCGAGTAGTAGGCGTTCGTCTCGGCGTTGACGCTGACCGTGATCTGATTCACCTCATCGCCTGTCTCGGCGACGCTGAGGGTGTTCCCGCCGGTCACCGTCACAGTCGAGGCCAGGGCCGCGGGCGATGCGATCAGGAGTGCGCCGAGGGCCGCGAGCGCGACTGCGCCTGCCTTCTTGATCGGTCCCTGAGACATGCTCCCTGGATACAACACGGAAAAACCCCCGAACGAGCGGTGACTCGGCTTTCGGGCAGATTCACGCCGCGTAGCTGCTTTGGACGAACGCAGCTGTCGAGCCAAGCGGTCTAGGCGTACCCCATCCGCTCGAGGATCGGGATCTCCCGGATCTGGGGCGGTTGCAGGTGGTCCCAGAGGATGCCGCGGGGACGCGAGTACTGCCTCTCGAGCTCGATCACGGCGCGCGGTGTGGCGACCAGGTCGACGGGCAGGTCGTGGGCCGTCATCTGCAGGTGCTCGCGCATTATCTGCGTCGGGTGGACCGTGGTCGCGACGGTGGTGTGCTCGTCGATCTTCCCCGCGTGGATCAGCAGGCCGTACTCGAGGTCGGAGAACCCGCCGCCCTTGCCGACCCGGGCGCCGCTCAGGTTGACGGCCACCGATCCGCAGAGCACGAAGTCGATGTCGGGCAGATCCTCGTCGGCGACCACGCGGCCGTGCTTCATCGCCCCCTTGATCGTCGCCGCCTCGCGGACCTGCTTGGCCGAGAACTTTCGCGGGTCGAGGAGGCGAAACGGATGTGCGTCCCGGAGCCTCGGCACGGCCATGATCAGTGTCTTGCCCTCCTCCAGGGCGGCGCGCCGCGCATGCGTCTGGGGGGAATCCGGGTTGACCTTGATCACGTGTGCGCGCTTCCAGAGACGATGCCCGGCGAGCTTCTCGGCGGCGAGCTTGGCGCCGGCGAAGTTGGGAATCCTGCCCTCGGCGCCCGGGAAGCGCGAGACCCCCTCGCGGTCCATCGCCTTCCATACGTCCCGCCGGACCTGGTCCTTGGTCCGCATCAGGCGAGGGTTGCGCTCGGTGACATGGCGACGCGGATCCTAAGGGCACCGCGGCTGCTCTACCTTGGCGACGAGGCCGCTGCGGATGACCGCAACGACCGTTGCGAAACGTGCCCGGACAAGGAGCCAGCGGACGCGAAACGTAGAATTCGAGACGGGGGAAAGCTGATCCGAAGCGGAGAGATGCGCGCAAGACTGAAAATGCACCAGAAGGTCCTGATCGCCCTGGCGGCCCTGCTCACGATGGGGCTGTTGCTCGCGGTCGGCGTCTGGGCCTACGACGATGCCCAGAAGGATCAGATTGCGCCTGGCATCAAGGTCGGCGGCGTGGACATCGGCGGTCGCGATGCGGATTCGGCACGGAAGGTCATCCAGAAGAAGGTCGTCGCACCGCTGAAGCAGCCCGTCGTCGTGAGCTATGACGGCAAGGACTACACGCTCAGCCCGAAGCGGCTTCACGAGCATGCCGACGTCAACGGCATGGTCCAGGAGGCGATCGACCGGAGTCGCCAGGGCAACATCTTCGACCGCCTCACGCGCTACGCGGGCGGGGGAGACGTCAATGTGAACCTCGAGCCGCGGGTCGGCTACGACAAGTCGGCCGTCAAGAGCTTCGTCCACCAGCTCGCTGACCAGATCGACCAGGACCCGGTCAACGCAACCGTCGTCCCGAGCGGCGGCAGGTTGCGTCAGGAGTCGGGCCAGCCCGGCCTCGCCGTCAACGCCGGCGAGATGACGGCATCCATCAACCATGCGGCCCGCTCTCCCGGTCGTGACCAGGCCATCCCGGCCGTGGTCCACCAGACCAAGCCGGACGTCAGCAAGAAGGATCTCGCGCAGGCGTATCCGCGCTACATCTACGTCGACCGCGCGAACTTCACCCTGCGTTTCTATCACCACCTGAAGCTCGAGAAGAGCTACACGATCGCCGTCGGCCAGCAGGGCCTCGAGACCCCGGCCGGCCTCTACCACGCCCAGGACAAGCAGATCGACCCCTCCTGGCATGTGCCCAACTCGGCCTGGGCGGGCAGCCTGGCAGGGCAGGTGATTCCACCCGGCCCGGCGGATCCGCTGAAGGCGCGCTGGATCGGGATCTTCGACGGCGCCGGCATCCATGGCACGGATGAGCTCTCCTCGCTCGGCTCGGCCGCGTCGCACGGATGCGTGCGAATGTCGATTCCGGACGTGATCGATCTCTACGACCGCGTCCAGGTCGGCGACCCCATCTTCGTCCAATAAAGCGGCCACCACGCCGCTCACGAAGGGGTCCTGCGCTTCGGAGCGAAGTTATGTACATGGGTGCCCCGGCCCCACAAGTCACGCTGAGCGAATCCTGGACTGAGGCCCTGGCGCTGTTCGACCGCGACCTCTCTGCCCGCTCGGCGGCCGAGGCCACCCGGAAGGCCTACTCGAACGACGTCGGGCAGCTGGCGATCTGGGCGGACTCGCTGGACCGTGACCCGGCCTCGCTCGGCCACCGCGACCTGCGGCGCTTCGCGGCGGTGCTGTCGGAGCGGGGCATCTCGAAGGCCGGTGTGGCACGCAAGCTGGCCGCGATTCGCGCCTTCTATGGGGCACTGGTCCGCTCCGGCCAGGCGGCCTCGAACCCTGCCGACCTCGTGGCGACTCCCAAGCAGGACCGCAAGCTCCCTCGCGTTCTCTCGCGAGAGGAAATGCAGAATCTCCTCGATGGCATTCCGGCTGGAACCCCGCTCGAGATGCGAGACCGGGCGATGCTGGAGCTCGCCTATTCCTGCGGCCTCAGGGCCGAGGAGGTGGTCAACCTCAACCTGGACTCACCTGACTTCGACGGCGAGCGCCTGCGGATCGAAGGGAAGGGCGGCAAGACCCGCCTGGTGCCGATGGGCGAACCTGCGCAGGCAGCGCTCAGCCGGTATCTGGAGCGCGCCCGCCGCACCCTCGTGGGCGTGGGTTCGGAGGAGGCCCTGCTGGTTTCGAAGAGCGGGCGGCGCCTGCACCCGTCGGACGTGCGGCGACGCCTGGAGCGCTGGGTCCGCGAGGCCGCGATCGCAGGCGGTGTCTCGCCCCACGCCCTGCGTCACTCCTTCGCCACCCATCTTCTGGAGGGCGGCGCGGATCTGCGGACCATCCAGGAGCTCCTCGGGCACGCCAGTCTCTCGACCACGCAGGTTTACACCCAAGTTGAGCCGTCCTGGTTGCAAAGCCAGTACGCTCGGAGCCATCCCCGCGCTTGACGCAAGCGCCCAGGTCCAGGTGAAAGGTCCATGGAAGCCGAGGTAAAGGCGTTCGAGCTCCGGGAGCTCTGGCGCAGGTATAAGGAGGGGGGAGATCCAGGCGCACGGGAGAGACTCGTGGTCGCCTATTCGCCCCTGGTCAAGTTCGTCGCCGGCCGCACGGGCGCCAGATTGCCCTCTCACGTCGATCAGGCCGACCTGATCTCCTACGGGATGATCGGCCTGATCGAGGCCATGGAGCGCTTCGAGCCGCGCCGCCAGATCCGCTTCGAGACCTTCGCGATGCAGCGCATTCGCGGCGCGATCATCGATGAGCTGCGCTCACTCGACTGGGTCCCGCGCTCCGTTCGCTCCCGAGCCCGCGAGATCGAGGTCGCGAACTCGAAGCTCGAACACGAGCTGGGCCGAGCCCCGACCGATGAAGAGCTCTCCGAGCGGATGGGCATGACCGAGGAGGAGCTCCAGGAGGCCCTGCTCCAGATCTCCAACTCATCGATCCTCGCTCTCGAGGAGCTCTGGATGACACCGGATGCCTCGGGAGACAAGCTGTCCCTTCTCGACACGATCGAGGATGAATCGGCGCCCGATCCCCAGGTCGCGCTCGACACCAGCGAGGTCAAGGACCGGCTCGGCGAGGCGATCCAGGACCTGCCCGAGCGCGAGACGCTCGTCGTCGCGCTCTACTACTTCGAGAACCTGACCCTGCGGGAGATCGGCGAGGTCCTCGGCGTGACCGAGTCCCGGGTCTCACAGCTCCACTCGAAGGCGGTTCTGCGCCTGCGCTCGCGGCTGAAGTCCACAGGTTGAACCCGGCCTGACCTTCACATAGGGTCCGTTCCCATGGCTCACAAGGCCGCCGACCGGATTCGCAACGTCGCCCTGATCGGCCACCGCGGCGCCGGGAAGACGTCGCTCCACGAGGCACTGTTGTTCGAGGCCGGGGTCATCAACCGCCTCGGGCGGGCCGACGACGGGACGACGACCTCCGACTACGAACCCGACGAGCAGGAGCGCCAGATGTCGATCGGCGCCACGGTCTCCTCGTTCGAGCACGACGGTCGCAAGATCAACCTGATCGACACGCCGGGCGATCCAAGCTTCGTCGCCGACACCGTCGCCTCGCTGCGCGTGGTCGACGCGGCGGTCGTCGTGGTCAACGCCGTGATGGGCGTCGAGGTCCACACCGACCGCCTCTGGAACCGCGCCGACCGGGAGGGGCTGGCACGGCTCGTCTTCGTCAACATGCTCGATCGCGAGCGCGCCGACTTCTTTCGCGCACTCGAGTCGCTGCAGAGCGCGTTCGGCAACCACGTCGTCGCCACGGAGATCCCGATGGGCTCCGAGCACGAGACCCGCGGCGTCATCGACCTGATTGACATGAAGGCGTTCGTCGCACAGGGCGAGGGCCGGGGCGCGCCCGCGCCGCAGGACATCCCCGAGGATCTTCAGGCCCAGGCCCAGGAGTACAGGGAGAAGCTGATGGACGAGGTCGCCGAGAACTCCGATGAGTTGATGGAGCGCTATCTCGAGGGCGAGGACATCGACCACGACGAGATCGTCACGGTGCTGAAGCGGGGGGTCACCGACGGCAAGATCTTCCCGGTCACCTGCGGCGTCGCCACCAAGAACCTGGGCACCACGCGCCTGCTCGAGGCTCTCGTCGAGGACCTGCCGTCCCCGGCGATGCGCGGGCCGGTGACCGCCCTGGATGAGGAGGGCGAGGAGGTCGAGATCGCCCCGGAGGAGGACGGAGAGCTCGTCGCCTACGTCTTCAAGACCCTGGCCGATCCCTACGCCGGCCGCCTCAACCTCTTCCGCGTCTACTCGGGCGTGATGAAGGGGGACTCCCAGGTCAACAACGTGACCCGTCGCGCGAAGGAGCGGATCGGCCAGATCCTGATCCCGCGAGGGAAGGAGCACGAGCAGACCGACGAGCTCGGGGCCGGCGACATCGGCGCCGTCGCCAAGCTGAAGGAGACCCGCGCGGGCGACGTCCTAGCCGACAAGGACATGAAGATCTCCTTCCCCGCGCTTGATTTGCCCGCGCCCGTGATGGCATTCGCGTTCGAGGCGAAGACCAAGGGCGACGAGGACAAGGCGGCCAGCGCGATCCGGCGCCTGGAGGAGGAGGACCCGACGCTCGACGTCCACCGAGACCAGCAGACCGGAGAGCAGATCATCGCCGGGCTCACCCAGGTCCACGTCGAGGTGATCGTCGATCGGATGAAGAGCCGATTCGGCGCGGAGATCGAGCTGCACCCGCCCCGCGTTCCCTATCTGGAGGCGATCCGAAAGCCGGCCAAGGCCCACGGCCGCTACAAGAAGCAGACTGGCGGCCGCGGCCAGTTCGGCGACTGCCACATCGAGATCGCGCCCGCGGAGGCCGGCAGCGGCTTCGAGTTCCTCGACGAGATCAAGGGCGGCGCGATTCCGAAGGGCTTCATCCCCGCCGTCGAGAAGGGGATCGCCGAGGCGATGCACCATGGAGTCCTCGCCGGCTATCCGGTCAAGGACCTCTCCGTGCGCCTCTACGACGGCCAGTACCACCGGGTCGACTCGTCTGAGAACGCCTTCAAGGTGGCCGGATCGATGGCCTTCAAGGATGCGATGGAGCAGGCCGACCCCGTGCTGCTCGAGCCGATCATGCTGCTGACGGTCAGCGTCCCCGAGGACGTCGTGGGCGACGTCGTCGGTGACCTCAACTCCCGGCGCGGCCACCCGCTGGGGATGGAGGCGAAGGGCTCCGTGACCGAGATCAAGGCCGAGGTCCCGATGGCGGAGGTCCTCGACTACGCGCGCGACCTGCGCCAGATCACCGGCGGCCGTGGCGACTACACGATGGAGTTCACGCGCCACGAGGAGATCCCCTCGCATCTGGCCCAGAAGGTCATCGCCGAGGCCGGCTCACAGGAGGAAGTCCGGGCCTAGGTGCGCAACCGCTGCATTTCCGGCGGGTTTCAGCGTGCGACATGGGGAAGGGACTCCTGACTCTGACGTTGGCGCTCGCCATCGCCTCGGTGGCGCCCGGAATTGCCGGAGCCAAGCCGAAGCAGAAGCACAAGGCGAAGCCGCAGCCCGTGGCGCTCTCCGTGCAGTCCTCGCGCGCGGACATGGTGAGCGGCGGCAACGCGCTGATCGCCGTCGACGTGCCGAAGCCCGATCCGGTTGCCAAGGTGAGGGTCCGCCGCAATGGGATCGATGTGACCGCGGCATTCAGTCCCGACGCCCAGAACCCGCGACGGCTGCTCGGGGTGGTCTCGGGGATGCGAAACGGCTCGAACCAGATCTCCGCGCTCGTCAAGGCAAAGGGTCAGCGGGGTCCGGCGACGCTCAACCTCTTCAACAGCCCAGTCAACGGGCCAATCATCTCCGGCACGCACCAGGAGCCGTTCGTCTGCCGAACGGCCAACAACGGTCTCGGGGCCCCGACCGACTCCGATTGCTCCGCGCCGATGGCGGTCGCCTACCAGTACCGGACGACCGGCGGGGTCTTCAAGCCGCTCGCCGACCCGAGCTCCCGTCCGGCCGACATGGCCCAAACGACCACACGCACCGGCCAGACCGTGGACTACGTCGTACGCATCGAGTCGGGTGTCATCAACCGCTCGATTTACCGCTGGGCCGTCCTCTCGGCGGGCGGACAGCTCGGCAACGGGTGGAACGAGCGCCTCGTCTTCAAGTTCGGCGGAGGTTGCGCTTCGGGGTACAACCAGGGAGACATCAACAACAGCCAGGTCCTCGACGACCGCGAGCTCTCCGAGGGATACGCGGTCGCCAGCTCCAGCCTCAACATCTTCCAGACCGCCTGCAACGACGTGCTCTCCGCCGAGACGGCATCGATGGTGAAGGAGCGCGTGATCGAGGCGCTCGGCCACGCGCCGGTCTGGACGATCGGGGAGGGACCATCCGGCGGATCGATTCAGACGCAGATGACGGGTCAGAACTATCCCGGCCTGCTGCAGGGGCTGATCCCGACGCAGAGCTTCCCCGACAACTCTCAGCCCACCAATCCGGACTGCCGGCTCCTGACCAGCTACTTCGCCACATCGCCGGGCTCCGGTCTGACCGCCGCTCAGGAGGAGTCGATCACCGGGCTCGCCAACACGGGCAGCTGCGACAACCTGAGCAACGGCGCCGACGTCGTCGACGCGAGCGAGGGCTGCCAGGCCAACATCGTCGGTGCCTCACTGATCTTCAACCCGGTCACGAATCCCAACGGCATTCGCTGCTCGCTGTGGGACTCGATGATCAACGTCTATGGGACGGATCCCGCCACCGGCAAGGCCCGGCGCACCTTCGACAATCTCGGCGTTCAGTACGGCCTCGCGGCGCTTCAGCACGGCGACATCACCATGGACGAGTTCCTCGACCTGAACCAGGACGTCGGTGGCTTCAACGACGACGGAACCGCGGTGGCCCAGCGCTCCGTGGCCAACTCGGATGCGCTGGCGATCGCGTACCGGACCGGTCGCATCGACCAGGGAGCGGGCGGCATCCCGAACGTGCCGATCATCGACACCCGTGACTACGTGGACGACGACGCCGACGTCCACCAGTACATCAACAGCTACATCATGCGCGCGCGACTCGATCGAACCAACGGCACACACGCCAACCAGGTGATGTTCCGCGCCAGCGGCAGCGCGAATGTCCAGCCGATGCGCGACGCGGCCCTCGAGGAGATGGGCCAGTGGCTCGATTCCATCCAGACCGACGGCTCATCCCGGAGCCAGGCCCAGAAGGTGATCGCCGACAAGCCGGCCGACGCCGTTGACGCGTGCTGGACGGGCAGCGGAACCCGGATCAACGACCCCGCGGTGATCGGCAGCGGAGGGCCCTGCGAGACCCAGTATCCACCGCACAGCCTGCCGCGGCTGGTCTCCGGAATGCCCGTCGATTCGTTCGTCGCCAAGTGCCAGTTGCGCCCGGTCGCCGATGGGGACTACAGCGGGGCATCGCCGGCGCAGCTGACGCGGCTCCACCAGATCTTCCCGCAGGGTGTCTGCGACTACTCGAAGCCCGGGGTGGAGCAGCAGCCACTCGCCGGGACCTGGCAGTCCTTCGGCCCCGCCCAGACGATCACCGCGCTGAAGCGGCGCGTGACGCTCGGGATGCGTCGCGTCAGGGGCCGGGTGCGTCTCACGGCCACGCTCAAGCCCTGCCCGGAGGTCACCTGGCAGCGCGTCACCTTCGAGCGGCGCCGCGGGCGGCACTTCCGGGCGATCAAGAGCCCGATCGTCGACGGCCGCAAGTGCACCGTGACCCTCAAGGTCAAGTCCGGCGGCAAGTTCAGGGCGGTCGCCAAGCCGATCACCGGCTACGCCCAGGCCCGCTCGAAGACTCGCTGAGCGCGCCAAGAGGCCGCCAGGGCCGCTGCTACGGTGCCCGCCGGTGAAGGTCGTGATCAACGTCGACGGCGGCTCGAGGGGAAACCCGGGCCCGGCAGCGATCGCCGCCGTCGCCACCGATCCCTCCGGCGAGATCCTGACCGAGCGTGGCGAAACGATCGGTGAGGCGACCAACAACGTGGCCGAGTATCGTGCCCTCCTGCTCGGGATCAAGCTGGCCAGGGAGCTGGGCGCCGACGAGGTTGAGTTCGTGGGGGACTCGAAGCTGATCGTCGAGCAGGTGAAGGGCAACTGGAAGGTGAAGCAGGACCATCTGCGCCCGCTCAACACCAAGGCGAAGGACGCGCTGCGCGAGTTGCCGAGCTGGTCCATCCGACACGTCAAGCGGGATGACAACGCCCGCGCAGACGAACTTCTCAACGAGGCGCTGGACCAGAGTTAATCCCGCGGGCGCGCCTATACTTGCCCGTCGCTGCGGCTGTAGCTCAGCTGGCTAGAGCGTCTGCTTGCCATGCAGAAGGTCGTGGGTTCGAATCCCATCAGCCGCTTGCCTTGACTCATTCGCCCCAGCGCCGGCAGGGACGCCCGGCGGGGCGTCTTAGTCCGGGGGCATTCGCCAGCTAGCTTGAGTGCGTGCGAGTCGTCGCCCCGCTCAGTCTCGTCATCGTGATCGCAATTGCCGGCTGCGGCGGCGGATCCTCCAAATCGACGACGCAGGTCGAGACCCACCGGGAGGTGCAGCCGCTGACCAAGGCGGCCTTCATCTCCCTGGGCGACGTGATCTGCAGGAATCACGATTCCCGAACGAAGGATCTGGAGAGCCAGACGATCGAACTCGGTCATCTCGACTCGAATGCCAAGGCCCGCCAGGTCGCCGGCCTGCTGCGTCAGCAGGCCGACAACCTCGCCGCTGAGGCTCGGGAGCTTCAGGGCCTGGAGTCGCCCCCGGCAGACGTCGGCAGGGTGGGGTCGATCCTGGGGCGGGTCCGTGCCAATGTCGACCTGCTCCGTGAGTGGGCGAGGGCCTACGAGGGTCACGACGCAGCTCAGATTCGCGCGCTCCAACTGCGAATCGCGGAGGCCACCACCAGCCTCCGGAGCGCGGCCCGAGCGTACGGATTCGAAGTCTGTGGACAGGAGTGAGGCGGAGACCGTCGCTAGGCTTGCATCCGCTCGGCGCCTTGGCGGAGTGGCTACGCAGCGGCCTGCAAAGCCGTTTACACCGGTTCGATTCCGGTAGGCGCCTCTTGGAGAGTCCGATCCAGCCATCCAGAGCCTGTGACCGTCCGGGAGTCGGCCCAGCAAGCCCCGAGGGCTGGTAGAGAAGAAAGCTGACAACGGCCGCGTGGCAAACCGCCACCGGGGCACCTTCGTAGTGCTGGAGGCAACCGGATGCCTGAGACCTGTCTTCCCTGAACGACGCGCGGATCTAGGCGCTCGACCCAGCACACCAAGCTGTTCACGATCATCCTCTCTCATCCCTTGATCGACTTCATACGGGGGCACCAGCCCAAAATCATCATCGCCGTGGCCGTCTTCATCGGCCTGCTCATCGGCCATAGGCAGATCGGGCGCATCTTCGTCCCCGGCCCCACGAAGCAGGCCCCACCCGCGAAGGTGCACCGAAAGCCGGTGGAGGCCAACTACGTCACCTGCGACAGGTTTGTTTCGCCGAACGGGTCGGATTCGGCCGCCGGCACCGTCGCCGCCCCCTTCAAGAGCGGCCAGAAGCTCGTCAATTCCCTCACCAAGGGACAGACAGGCTGCTTCCGCTCCGGGACCACTAGCGGGCCGATCAACGTCTCCACGCCCAACTTGACCCTGACCAGCTACCCGGGAGAGCGGGGAACCGTCAAGGGCAGGATCTGGTCACCAGCCAGGGCGGCGGCACCACCGTTTCCGACCTCAATCTGGACGGCCGCCCCGGAGTCACCAGCCCCACCATCAGCGGGGACAACGCCACCTTCCGAGGCAACGACGTGACGAACTACCACACCGCCATCTGTTTCAGCGTCGTGGACGGCGCGAATGGCACCGTGATCGAGAACAACAACATTCACGACTGCGGCACCCTGCCGGTCACGAACAACGACCACGGCATCTACGTCGCCAGCGACGAACACGCGATCCCCACACACCGGGGGAGCACCTACCACGCAGCGGCCTCGGGGTGAGATCGTTGCGAGGCCGCCCGTAGCATCGACCGATGCTTCTGGTCGGCGCGATCGCCCTGGCACTGATCATCCTCCCGCCCGGTTGGGGAATCGCGCTCGTCGCGCTGGCCGCTGCGATCGAGGTCGCCGAGGTGGGATTCTGGGTCCGTTTCCTGCGGCGCTACCGGATCGCCACCGGCAGGGAAGCCCTGATCGGCGCGTCCGCGGTGGTGATCGAGGCCTGCGATCCCCGCGGCAGGGTGCGCTTCCGAGGTGAGATCTGGCGGGCGGACTGCGAGGCTGGGGCCGAGGTCGGAGCCCGAGTCAGGGTGACGGCCGTCCATGGCCTGACCCTGAGCGTGGAGCGAGAAGCGACGTGATCGGCGTTCACGGCGATCGGAATGCGCGGAGCCGGGTCCAGCACGGAAAAGGGCCCCGGTGAGGGGGCCCTTTATATCCGAAAGGACGTGCCGCCGGCGAATCTGAGCTTCAGCCGGCCCGTCGGTCCTTCAAGTCTTATGGCTCAATGTCGGCGGTCCGCTGCCATGACTTGAGCCTGTCAAGAGAAACTAACACGACTTATCGCCACAGGTTGCAGTTCTCGGTTGGATTGCGGGCAATTTTGCGAAGACTGCGGGTTTTCCACAGCCACGGGATCCGTGAGTAACCGCTCGTAGACATTGGCCGCCCAGCCAGGATAGGATGCGCTGCGTGCGCTACCTGATCACTGGCGGATCCGGTTACATCGGCGGCCGGCTCACCGACGAGCTCTCCGCCCGCGAGGAGACCGAGAAGATCGTCGACGTCGACCTTCGCCCGCCGCCCCGCTCCTGGCCCAAGCACGAGTTCGTCAAGGCCGACATCAGGGATCGCAAGCAGATGAGGGATCTGCTCGAGCGCCACGAGATCGATGCGCTTCTGCACTTCGCCTTCGTGCTCAACCCGATCCGTGACGAGGCGAAGATGTACGACATCGACGTCAACGGCACCCAGGCCGTGCTCCAGGCCGCCGAAGACGCCGGGATCAAGCAGGTGATCCAGACTTCTTCCGCGACGGCCTACGGGGCCTTCCCGGACAACCCGAAGCCGATCGCCGAGGACTGGCCCGTTCGCGGCGCTCCGGACTTCTCCTACGCGAAGCACAAGGCGGACTCCGACCGCGTCGCCCAGCTCTGGGCTCTTGCGAACCCCGACGCCGCGATGACCATCGTCCGGCCGTCGATCGTCTTCGGTCCGAGCGTCGACAACTACATCGTCCGCGCCTTCGGCAACAACCCCTTCATCCCGATCCTCGACGGCGTAGACGAGGAGTTTCAGCTGGTGCACGAGGACGACGTCGTCTCCGCTCTGATCGCGCTGCTCGATGGCAAGCACGCCGGCGCCTTCAATCTCGCCGGCGATGGCCTGCTGACCTGGAGCCGCGCCGCCGAGATGGTCGGGAAGAAGACGCGCAACGTCTCCCTGAAGTCGATGAAGCGCCTAAACAACGCGATGTGGAAGCTCCACGTCCCGCGGACCGAGGCGCCCGCCGGGAACCTCGACTTCATCCGCTATCCGTGGGTCGTCTCCACCGAGAAGCTGAAGACGACCGCGGGCTGGCAGCCGAAGTACGACACGCTCGAGACCTTCAAGATCACGATGAGGGCCAAGGGCCTGCTTCCGGAGGCGCCGGCCACCGTCCAGGCGCCGACGGCACCTGTTGCCTGACGCGCCCCGGCGCTACATTTCTCATCCCGGGCGCATAGCTCAGTTGGGAGAGCGCCGCCTCGACAAGGCGGAGGTCGCTGGTTCGAGCCCAGCTGTGCCCACTTCGGATGATCAAGCGGAGCCGCACAAGGGGATGATGCGGTGAGCTGGCAGGTCGGGGGGAGCTATTTCGAGTCGTGCAACTGCGACGCGATCTGTCCCTGCCGCCGGATCGACGGCGTCGGCGGCGGCCGCTCGACCCACGGCATCTGCATGGGCATCCTCTCCTGGGTGATCGCCGAGGGAGAGGCGGATGGCGTCGACCTGGCCGGGGAGCCCGTCGCGATGGCCATCCGCTACAGCGATGACGAGGAGGGCTCCCCTTGGAGCTGGGTGCTCTATCTCGACGGCAGCTCGGACGTGGCCAGGCGCAAGGCTCTCGAGGCGATCTGGACCGGCAAGCTCGGAGGGGACGCGGACAAGCATTTCCCCTGGGCGTGGAAGCCGAGCGAGCTGCTGGCCGTGCGCCCGGTGGATATCGACGTCAACCACAGCCGGCGGCGTCAGCGACTGCGGATCCGCGACCAGGTCAGCGTCCACATCCGCGACCGTTACCCCGGCGCCGAGACCGTCACCTGCGTGATTCCCGGCCATGACCGGGACGGGGAGGAGCTGATCGCCGATGAGCTGGTCGTCGAGGATGACGCGCTGGCATTCAGCTTCCGCGGCACCTGCGGATACGGCGGGACGTTCGACTACAGCGGCTAGGAGTAGGTGTCCCAGTACTGCAGCTCGGGCAGCGGGTCGTATGCCGCGCCGCCCACGTACCACCCGGGCACGCTCCAGCGTTCGAAGTGCAGGTGGCAGCCGACCGCATCGCCCGTCTCGCCGACCTTCCCGATCTGCTGGCCCGCGGTGACCGGTGTCCCGACCGGGGCCCAGCTCGGCGCCTTCATATGCATGTAGACGGCATCGGTCCCGGTCAGCAATCCGTGGATGACGATGTAGTAGCCGGCGCCCCCCGCCTGGTAGGAGTTGACCCTGACCTGCCCTTTCTCAAAGGCGTAGAGCCTCTCCCCACAGGCCGCCGGGATGTCCTGGCCCTGATGGATGTGGCCGGACCGGGGGGCACCGAATCGGTCGTCGGGGCCGCCGAAGCTGTGCGGCCCGGGCACAGGAAACTGGTGCAGGTGCATCGCGAAGGGCTGCGTCTGGCCGCCCGTGACCGAGGCTCCCGCCGTCCCGGGATCGGCGAGCTTCATCTGGTAGGTGCCGTCGCCGCCGACCCCACCTCCCGATTGCATCCCGTCCCAGGCGACCGGCTTCGACTCGGCGCCGCCGAAGTCGCCGGGAAGCGTCTGCACGAGGTTGCCGTACGAGTCCAGCACCTTGACCTTGGCGCTCCCGGCCTTGCGCGAGCTCAGCCGCAGAGTGGGGAGCACGTATCCCTGGATGAAATAGCTGCCGGTCACCTGTCCCTTCGCGAGCAGCTTCCTGATGCGCTTCGCGTCCTTCTTCGAGATCACGCCGTTGACGGGCCAGCCGTGCTGCTGTTCGAACTCCTCGACGTCGCGAAAGGTGCCTTTGCCGAACACCCCGTCCACCGACGTGGCGACGCCGAGCCGGCTGAGGGCCCGCTGCAGGTAGCGGACGTCCTTGCCGGTGGCCCCCTTCGCGAGCGTGCGCGTGCCGAACCGCCAGACGTGGTGCTTGGCCCTCGGGGCGGCCGGCGCGGGCGGACGTGGCGGTCACCGCCATCAGGGCGAGCGCCAGGACGGCGCACGCAAACGACCTGGGTCTGCCGGTACCCATTGGCACTCACAACTGGTGTACGGCGCCCGAGTTGCGCATCCCTGCATGCTGGGTGGCAACGCCCATGGCTAGATTTAGCCGCGTGATCAAGGTCAAGCTGCCAGACGACTCCGAGCTCGAGCTCGATTCCGGGGCCACCGGCGCCGACGCGGCCGCCGCGATCGGCCCCGGGCTCGCGAAGGCAGCGCTTGCCCTCAAGGTCGATGGCGAGCTCCGGGACCTCTCGGCGCCCTTGGACGATGGCGAGCGGATCGAGATCGTCACCGACAAGAGCCCGGAGGGCGCTCGAGCTGATCCGCCATGACGCGGCACACGTTCTCGCGGAGTCGGTGCTCGATCTCTGGCCGAAGGCGAAGATCTCGATCGGGCCAGTCATCGAAAACGGCTTCTACTACGACATCGACATCCCCGCCCCCGTCCGCGAGGACGACCTCGTCTCGCATCGAGGACGCGATGCGCGAGATCATCCAGGCCGACGAGCCGTTCAGGCGCGAGGAATGGTCGAGAAGGTAGGCGCTCGAGCACTACTCGCGCGGCAACGACAACCCCTACAAGCGCGAGATCATCGACGACCTTCCCGAAGAGGCGAGCCCATCTCGCTCTACTGGACGGGCGAGGACTGGGTCGACATGTGCCGCGGCCCCCACGTTGCCAGTCGACGGGCCAGATCGGCGCGCTCAAGCTCACCAACCTTTCGGGCGCCTACTGGCGCGGCGACGAAAAGCGCCCCATGCTGCAGCGGCTCTACGGCACGGCGTGGCAGTCGCAGGACCAGCTCGACCACTACCTCGAAGCGGTCGAGGACGCCAAGCGCCGCGACCATCGGCGCTCGGCAAGGAGCTCAACCTCTTCACGTTCTCGGACCTCGTCGGCCCCGGCCTGCCCCTCTGGCTGCCCAAGGGCGCCCGACGATTCGGCGCGAGCTGGAGCGCTGGGTCACGGACCTGGAGCTCGAGCGCGGCTACCAGCACGTCATCACGCCAGACGTTGCCAAAGTCGAGCTGTACAAGACGTCCGGCCACTGGGACCACTACAAGGACGCGATGTTCCCCATCATGCAGGCCGGCGACGAGCAGCGCTCGTCCTGCGGCCAATGAACTGCCCGCACCACATCCAGATCTATCAGCACGAGCAGCACAGCTATCGCGAGCTGCCGCTGCGCATTGCCGAGTTCGGCACGATGTGGCGGTACGAGAAATCTGGGGAGCTGAGCGGTCTGTCGCGCGTGCGCCGCATGGACCTCAACGACGCGCATATCTTCTGCACGCCGGACCAGATCCAGGACGAGATCGTCGGCGTGGTCCAGCTCATCGAGCACGTCTACAGTGTGCTGGGCATCGAGGACCACTGGTATCGCCTGTCGCTGTGGGATCCGTCGGACACAGAGAAATATGTCGACAATCCCGAGATGTGGGAGCGCGGCGAGCGGTACCTCAAAGATGCCATGGCCGTGCTCGAGCTGGAGTATGTCGAGGCGCCCGGTGAGGCCGCGTTCTACGGACCGAAAATCGACATCCAGCTGCGCGATCCGCTCGGCCACAGCGAGACGATCAGCACCATCCAGGTGGACTTCCACCTGCCGAACCAGTTCCAACTGGAGTACGTCGGCGAGGACGGACAGTTTCACCGGCCGGTGATGATCCACCGCGGCGTCATCGGCACGCTGGTGCGAATGATCGCGTACCTCATCGAGAAATACGCTGGCGCGTTTCCACTCTGGCTGGCGCCGGTGCAGGCGGTGGTCATTCCGATTGCCGACCGGCACAACGGGCGGGCGGGGGAGATCTCCGACGCACTGCGGGCAGCAGGGTTTCGCGCCGGGTCGACGACCGCACTGAGTCCGTCGGCCGCAAGATCCGCGACGCGGAGCTCTCCAAGGCCCCCTACATGCTGGTCGTCGGCGACAAGGAGGCCGAATCGAGCGAGGCCTCAGTACGCCACCACGGGGACGGTGATCTCGGCGCAATGGGCCTGGACGCCCTGATCTCCCGCATGCGGGACGAGGCCGGCGATTAGCGCCTGCACCGATCAGCCCTGGTTCGATCGGGGAGGGCCGTCTATACTGCCCACAATGCCGGGCACCCACACCACGAAGCGCGCCTAAAGCGCCCCGTGCCCGCCTCACCGATCCAATCTCGCCCATCTCCTTCTTGACGATCTACCTCATGCGCAGCTAGTGGCGGTCTCCCGCTTCGACCGCCGTCCGCCTGAGCGCGACACCACTCGTATCAACGAGCGGATCCGCGTGCCCGAGGTTCGCCTGATCGACGAGAACGGGGAGCAGGTCGGCATCGTCCCGACCCCGGACGCCCTCGAGCGCGCCCGCGAGAAGGCTCGACCTGGTCGAGGTCTCCCCGACATCGAAGCCGCCCGTCTGCCGGATCCTCGACTACTCGAAGTACAAGTACGAGCAGGAGCAGAAGGCCAAGCAGGCCCGCAAGCACCAGCAGCAGGTGAACGTCCGGGAGATCAAGCTTCGTCCGAAGATCGCCCAGCACGACTACGAGACCAAGCGCGGACATGTCGAGCGCTTCCTGAAGCAACAGGACAAGGTCAAGGTGACAATCATGTTCCGCGGCCGCGAGCAGAGCCACCCGGAGCGAGGGCGGATGCTGCTCGACCGGCTGCTGCAGGACGTCTCCGAGATCGGCGTGATGGAGCAGGAGCCGCTGCAGGAGGGCCGGAACATGACGATGCTGCTCGCGCCGGCTCGCGGGGCCGGGCAGGAGAAGGAAGCCGCTGCGAGCTAGCGACTCATGGGTAGCTCGCCTCCGCTGATTCCGGTCTTCGACCTTCAAGTCGAGCCCGAGGACATCCACTCCGTCGCGGAAACGCTGCGATCGGGTTGGTGGAGCACGGGACCCAGAGTCCAGCAGTTCGAGGAGGCATTTGCCGACCACCTGGGATGCCGGCACGTCGTCGCCACGTCGAGCTGCACGACGGCGCTCCACCTGGCGCTGGTCTGTGCCGGCGTAGGGGAAGGGGACGAGGTGATCGTCCCCTCGTTTACGTTCGTGGCCACGGTGGCGACCGTGATCCAGGCCGGCGCGACGCCCGTCTTCGCCGATGTCGAGAGCCTCGACGATCTCGCCATCGATCCGGCTGACGTCGAGGCAAGGATCACCGACAGGACGCGTGCCGTCGTCCCGGTCCACTACGCCGGATACCCGGCGGCCGTCGACCGGCTCAAGCGAGTCTGCGAGGAGCGTGGTCTGGCGCTCATTGAGGATTGCGCCCACGCCCCCAGTGCGAGCCTGGATGGTAGGAGGGTAGGAACCTTCGGGGACGCCGGCTGCTTCAGCTTCTTCTCCAACAAGGTTCTGGCGGTTGGGGAAGGCGGCGCACTGTCGACGGACAGTGACGAGATCGCCGCCAGGGCCCGGCTTCTGCGATCACAGGGGATGACGGCTGGAACCATGGACAAGCACACCGGTCGCGCCATGAGCTACGACGTCGTCGCCCGCGGATTCAACTACAAGATGGACGACCTTCGCGCGGCTCTGCTGCTGCCCAGGCTCGAGCGACTCGGCTCGGAGATCGAGGCCAGGCGACGGCTGATCCTCGGCTACCGAGAGCGGCTGGACGGGCTCCAGGGCGTTTCGTTGCCATACGCCGATGCTCCGATCGAGAACTCCTCCTGCTACATCATGGTCGCGCTGGTGGAGGACGGCCGCCGTGAGGAGGCTCGAGAGTTCCTCATGGAGCGCGGAATCCAGACCACCGTGCACTACAAGGGTGTTCATCTGTTGAGCGCCTATCGTGAGCGCTACCCAGACGTCTCTCTGCCCCGGACCGAGCTCGCCTCCGACATGCAGGTCTGCCTGCCGTTGTTCCACCAGATGACGAGCGACCAGCTGGACCGGGTCTGCTCGAGCCTCCGGGAGGTCCTTGCGTGAACGGCGGCACCACGGAGGTGCAGTGGCGAGTCCCCTTGGTCGAGCTCGAGGTCACGGACGCCGACGTCGATGCAGTCACCGCTTGCCTCGAGTCAGGATGGCTGACGATGGGGCCCCGGATCGAGGCCTTCGAGGGCGAGATCGCTCGCCGCATCGGGCGGAAGCACGCCGTAGCGGTCTCGAGCGGGACCGCGGCGCTCGAGCTCGCGCTCCGGTCCGCCGGCGTCTCGCCCGGCGACGAGGTGATCGTCCCGAACTTGAGCTTCGTTGCCTGCGCGCATGCGGTGGTCAGCGTGGGGGCGATTCCAGTGCTCTGCGATTTGGAGAGTGCGCTGAGGCCGGTCCTCTCCGCCGAGGACGTGGCCAGGCGGCTCTCGGACCGGACCACTGCGGTCCTTGCCGTCCACATGTTCGGCTATCCGGCGGACCTGGACGGGCTGCGGCGCATCTGTGAGCCCGCGGGCGTTGCGGTGATCGAGGACGCAGCCCAGGCGATCGGCGCGACATTTCCGGATGGGTCCGCCGTGGGCAGCGGAGGGGTCGCGGGATGCTTCAGCTTCTTCGCAAAGAAGCAGGTGCCGGTAGGGGAGGGCGGAATGATCCTCTGCGACGACGACTCGATCGCCGAGCGGGCCAGGCTCCTTCGTTCCCATGCGATGACGGCGACCACCTGGGAGCGCCACCGCGGGCATGCACATGGGTACGACGTAGTCGACATCGGCTTCAACTACCGAATGGATGAGCTGCATGCTGCCCTTGGATCAAGTCGCTTGGCGCGGCTGGATGCCGAAGTCGACTCACGAAGGCGCGTCGCCCGCGCATACCGCGAGCGCCTGGCCGGGCGGCCGGACTTGGACGTCCCGTGGGCTGAGGATGAGCAGGTCGATCTGTCGTCGCACTTCGCCGCTCCCGTTCTGGTGACGGACGCAGATACCCGGGACCGAGTGCGCCTGGCGCTGAGGGACGTCGGTATTCAGACAACCCAATACCCTGCAATCAACGGCCTTTCGCAGTACCGCTCGCTGGCGGAGCCCGGCGAGCTCCCGGTCTCAGAGGAGGTCGCCGACAGGCATCTCTGCCTGCCGATCTTCGCCTCCCTCGACGACGCGAGGGTCGGGCTGGTCGTGGAAGAACTCGTCCAGACGCTCGGCACCTGACCGCTCGGAGTCAACCGCGTCGCACCTGATGATCCGGCGCCCGCTGGCGTCACCAAATCCCAGCTGGTGCCTGATCTAGCTAGCTGTACATGCTTCAATGTCGCGTGTCGCGTCCATGCCCAAGATGAAGACCCACTCCGGCGCCAAGAAGCGCTTTCGGAAGACCGCCACGGGCAAGCTCCGCGGCAGGCGCGCCTACTCGAGCCACATTCTCGAGAAGAAGTCGCCCGCCCGTAAGCGGCGCTTCGGCGGCCCTCGGAAGATCTCCGAGGCCGATCGGAAGCGGGTCAACAAGCTGCTCGTGAAGGGCGGTCGCTGATGCCGCGCGCCACCAACGCCGTCGCACTGAAGCCGGCGCAAGAAGAAGGTCCTCGGCCGCGCCAAGGGCTATTTCGGGCGCAAGCACTCGAAGGCGCGTCTGGTTGGCGAACGAGCAGGTGATGCGCTCGGACGCCTACGCCTACCGGCAGGCGCACCCGCAAACGGGACTTCCGCCGGCTCTGGGATCACCAGGATCAATGCTGCCGCCCGCCAGGAGGGCATGAGCTACTCCCAGCTGATGAACGGCCTGAAGAGGGCCGAGGTCGACGTCAACCGCAAGATGCTGGCCGACATCGCCGTCAACGACCCCGATGGCTTCCGCCGATTTGTGGAACTCGCCCGGGAGGCTGTCGCCGCCTAGCTCACGGCAGCCAGAGCAAGATTCCCGGGCGGTCCGCGAGGCGGAGCCGCCCTTTTTGTTTCGGCCCCATTTCCAACCCCGCACAAATGATCACAAGCCCACAGAACGAGAAGCTGAAGTTGATCCGCCGGCTCGGCCGGCGGCGGACGCGCGAACGCGAGGGGCTCTTCATCACCGAGGGCGAGGATCTGCTGGCAGCGGCACGCGAGGCCGGAGCCGAGCCAGTCGAGCTGCTGACCGCCGCAGGCGAAGCCCTGGGCGGCACCGAGGTGGAGCCCGCGCTGCTCGCCCAGGTTTCGAAGCTCGGCTCGGGCACGCGGGCGATCGGCGTGTGGCGCGAGGTCTGGGCGGACGAGCCGATGGCGCCCTGCGTCTACCTCCACGGCGTCTCGACCCCGGGAACGTCGGGACGGTGATTCGCACCGCGGACGCGCTGGTCGGTGGATCGGTCGTCCTGGGACCCGACTGCGCCGATCCATATGGGGCGCATGCCGTCCGGGCGAGCATGGGAGCCGTCTTCGCCGAGCCGCTGGTGCGCGGCGGAATCGAGGCGACCCCGAAGGCGCGGGCCGCGCTGGTCGCGCACGGCGGCGAGCCGCTCGAGGCCCTCGACGGAGTGGCGACCCTCTGCCTCGGCGGTGAGCGCGAGGGCCTGCCGGGCGAGGTCATCGAGCAGTGCGATGTGCGGGTGAGCATCCCGGTGCGTGAGAGCCGTCACCATCACTGAACGTCGCGGCGGCGGCTGCAATTGCCCTGCAGCGGATAGCGTCCGAGGCCGATCATGGTTGAGCGCATCGAGGAGATCCGGAAGGAGGCCGCCGACGCGATCGGCGGGGCATCGACGACCTCTGAGCTCGAGGAGCTCAGGGTGCGCTACCTCGGACGCAAGGCGCAACTCACGCAGATCCTGCGCGGGATCTCGACCTGCCGCCGGATGAGCGCGGCCCGGTCGGCAAGTCGGGGAACGTCGCGCGCGTCGAGCTCGAGTCCCTGCTCGAATCGAGGAGCGCGGAGCTGGACGCGAGCGAGCTGGGAACGCGGTTGGCGGAAGACGCGATCGACGTCACCCTGCCAGGCGCTCCCGGTCTCCCCGTCGGCGCTCAGAACCCGCTCATACGGACCCAGCGACAGATCGAGGACATCTTCGTCGGGCTGGGCTACCGGGTGATGGAGGGGCCCGAGGTCGAGCTCGACTACTACAACTTCACCGCGCTCGACCACCCGCCGGGCCACCCGGCCCGGATGGCGCAGGACACCTTCTACGTCGATCCCTCAACGCTCAGGGATGACCTGCGCATCCCTTCGAACGGCGAGGAGCTGCCGCCGGGCCCGGAGGACGTCGTCCTGCGCACCCACACCTCGCCGATGCAGGTGCGTTCGATGGAGTCGCAGCCGCCGCCCATCTTCATCGTGGTTCCCGGGCGTTGCTACCGCTACGATCCATTCGACGCGACCCATAGCCCGATCTTCCATCAGGTCGAGGGGCTCGCCGTCGGCGCGGGACATCACGCTGTCCGATCTGAAGGGGACGCTCGACGAGTTCGCCCGTGCAATCTTCGGGCCGGAGCGAGAGACGCGCTTCCGGCCCGGCTTCTTCCCCTTCACCGAGCCGAGCGTCGAGGTCGACGTCTCCTGCTTCCGCTGCGGCGGCAGCGGCAGGCTGCCTGACGGCTCGCGCGATCCGCTCTGCAAGGGGATCGGGTGGATCGAGATGCTCCTCGGCGCCGGGATGGTCGATCCGAACGTCTACGGCTTCGTGCGCGAGTCGGGCTATGACCCGGATGAGGTCCAGCGGTTCGCCTTCGGCATGGGGATCGAGCGCATCGCGATGCTCAAGTACGGCGTCCCGACCTGCGCAAGTTCTTCGAGAACGACATCCGCGTCCTGGAGCAATTCAGATGAGGGCGCCGGACTCCTGGCTGCGCTCCTACTGCGACCCGAAGCTCACGGTCGGGGAGCTGGCGGACGAGCTCGCGATGCACTCGATCGAGGTCGAGAGGATCACCCAAGCCGGCGCGCCGGATCCCGAGGGCTTCGTCGTCGGCAAGGTGCTCTCTGTCGAGAAGCACGCCGGACGCCGACAAGCTCAGCGTCTGCCAGGTCGACGCGGGCGACGGCGAGCGGACGATCGTCTGCGGCGCCCCCAACGTGGCTGCGGGGCAGACAGTCCCGGTGGCGCTCCCCGGGGCCGTGATGCCGGACGGCACCAAGCTCGGCAAGGCGAAGCTGCGCGGCGTCGAGTCGAACGGCATGATCCTCTCCGAGTCTGAGCTGGAGATCGGCGACGACGCAGCCGGCATCGCGGTGCTCGAGAACGGGTGGTCGCCGGGAACTCCACTCGGTGAGGTGATCCCGGTGTCCGAGCCGGTGATCGAGCTTGAGCCCACCTCCAACCGGGTCGACTGCTTCGGAATCTACGGTGTCGCCCGGGAGGTCCACGCGATCACCGGAGAGTCGCTCGCGCCGCCGCCCTGGGACGAGGATGCCGAAGCCACAGGCGAGGGCACGGCGGGCGACTACGCCTCGGTCACCGTCGAGGTTCCGGATCTCTGTCCGAGGTTCAGTGCGCGGGTCTTCACCGAGGTCGAGATCGGCCCATCGCCGCTCTGGCTCAAGGCTCGCCTGATCGGCGCCGGCATGAGGCCGATCAACAACGTCGTGGACATCACCAACTACGTGATGCTGATGACGGCGCAGCCGCTGCACGCGTTCGACCTCGACAAGGTCCCGGATGGGGCCCTGACCGTTCGCACGGCGGAGCCGGGGGAGAAGATGACCACGCTCGACGGGGTCGAGCGGACCTTCGATGAGGACGCGGTGCTCGTCTGCGACCGCAACGGGCCCTCCGGCATCGCGGGGATCATGGGCGGCCAGGTCTCCGAGGTCTCGGAGACGACCACCCGGGTGCTGCTCGAGGTCGCGACCTGGAACGGCGTCAACATCCTGCGCACCTCCCGGAAGCTCGGCCTGCGCACCGACGCGTCCAACCGCTTCGAAAAGCAGCTTCACCCCGAGCTGGCGCTGCGCGGTCAGCGGATCGCCTCGCGGCTGATGGTCGAGCTCTGCGGCGCGAAGCTGGTGCCCGGGACGATCGACGAGGCCGCGGATGTCCCTGAGGCGCATCTGCTCAGGCTGCGCCACGAGCGGGTTGCGCGGCTCCTCGGCATGGAGATCTCGCCTGAGCTCTGCGCCGAGTACCTGGAGCGCCTCGACTTCGAGGTCCACCGCGATGGAGACGACCTGGAGGCGACCGTGCCCTTCCATCGCCACTACGACGTGACGCGCGAGGTCGACCTGGTCGAGGAGGTCGGCCGGATCCATGGCTACGCCGAGAACCTCCCGGCGACTCTGCCGTCGACCAGCGGACTGGCGGGACGGCTGACTCGCGAACAGCGCCTGCGGCGGAGGGCCGAGGACGCGATGCGGGATCTGGGCTTCGATGCTGTTGTCGGCCTCAGCCTGACCGACCCCGGGATGCCCGGCCGGCTTCGGATCCCGGACGGGGACGTGAGGGCAGAGCCGATCCGCGTCTCGAATCCCCTTTCGGCGGAGCACTCGGTCGAGCGGACCGCGGTGATCGGCTCCCTGCTGGACGCGGCAAGCTACAACCGCGCCCACGGCGCGGAGCGCATCACGCTGTTCGAGTCTGGCCGGGCCTATCTGCGTCAGGGCAGCTCGCCCCATGACGGCGTGCTCGCCGGGAAGTTCGTCGGCGAGCGGCGGGCGCCGGCCTACGAGCCCTGGCGAATCGGGTCGATAGCGGTGGGGCCGCTGGGGCCTGGCTCCTGGCGAAGTGAGGCGGTGGCGGCGGATTTCTACTCGGTCAAGGCGGTGCTGGAGGCACTCGGGCAACAGCTCGGCGCTGCGATCGAGATCGTTCCCGGCGAGGAGCTCTTCCTGCACCCGGGGCGAAGCGGTCGTGTTCTGGTCGAGGGCGAGGATGCCGGCTGGATCGGCGAGCTTCACCCGCTCGTCTGCCGCGAGTGGAACCTGGAGTCCGCCGCCGGATTCGAGGTTGACCTGGCTCCCCTGGTCGCTGGCTCGCCGGTGGGCGACGAGTCCTACGAGGACGTGATCACCTATCCGGCCGTCAACCAGGACGTGGCGGTCATCATCGACGAATCCGTTCCCGCCGTGGAGGTCCGCTCGGCCGTGCTCGAGGGCGGAGGCGATCTGCTGCGTTCGGCTGAGGTCTTCGATCTGTACCGAGGCGATCAGGTCGGGGAGGGGCGCAAGAGCCTGGCTCTGCGGCTCACCTTCCGAGCCGCCGATCGGACGCTGACCGATGAGGAGGTCGCGGAGCGCAGAGGTGCCATCGAGACCGCAATCGAGAAGCTCGGGGGGTCGCTCCGTGAATAGCGTCCTGGTGGCGGGAGCGTCCGGATACGCGGGGGCGCTGGCGGCCGACCTCGTTCGAAGGCATCCGAGCCTGGAGCTCGCGCGGGTCACCGCGCGGACCGACGCGGGCAGGAGGCTGAACGAGCTCTTCCCGCAGTACGGCGTCGATCTGGTTCTCGAGGAGCCCGCGACGGAGGGCGGAGCGGACGTCGACGCCGCGATCGTCGCGTATCCGCACGGCGCGGCGGCGCCCGTCGTCTCCGCGCTCCGCGCGCACGGCGCGAAGGTCGTCGATCTCTCCGCCGATTTCCGCCTCCATGACCTCGACACCTACGGGCACTGGTACGGAGAGCACGGCGCGCCTGAGCTGGTGGGAGAGGCCGTCTATGGGCTGACCGAGCTGCACCGCGACCAGATCTCCGGCGCCGACCTGGTCGCCAATCCGGGCTGCTACCCGACCGCCAGCATCCTGGCGCTGGCACCGCTCGCCGCGGAGGGGCTGATCCAGGACGTGGTGATCGACGCCAAATCGGGTGTCTCCGGTGCCGGGCGCGCCGCCGAGGAGGAGATGGCCGTCGTCAAGAAAACCGACGATGCGAAGCCGTACAAGGTCGCCGGGCATCGCCACACGCCGGAGATCGTGCAGGAGCTGGCGGAGCTGGCCGGGGGGAACGGCGCGACGGATTCATTCGAGGGGCTCACATTCGTCCCGCACCTGATGCCCTTCGACCAGGGAGAGCTGGTCAGCTGCTACGTCCGGACGACCGAGCCAGTCGACCCCGCACGGATGCTCTCCCTCTACGAGGAGCGCTACGGCGACGAGCCCTTCATCGAGGTGACCTCGGAGCCACCGGGCGTGAGCGGCGTCCGCGGAACCAACGTCTGCCGCATCCATCTGGCTCTCAATGAGGCCTCGGGCCGGGTCCTCGCTTTCGCCTCGATCGACAACCTCTGGAAGGGCGCCGCATCGCAGGCGATTCAGAACCTCAACCTGATGCTGGGTCTGCCCGAGGGGGAGGGGATCTCATGAGCTCTGCAACGCAGACGTTCTTCCGCTCTCGCTGGGTGACGCCGCCACCGGAGTTCGAGCAGCTCGACCCGGCAGAGCTCGCCCCCGGATTCAGGGCGGCGGGGGTGGCATGCGGCCTGAAGGGCGGCGGCGCCACCGACGTCGGCGTGCTGGCCTGCGACGCCGACGAGGTGGTCTCCGCCCTGGCCCTGACGCGGAACGCCGCCGCCGCCGCACCCGTCCGGGTCTGTAGGCAGGAGTGCGACGCCGGCGCACTGCGCGCCGTTGCGGTCAACTCCGGCAATGCCAACGCGGCCACCGGCGAACAGGGCTACCGGGACGCGTTGGCCATGCGAGACGCCGCGGCCGAGGCGCTCAACGTCGCCCCCGCGTCCGTGGCGGTCGCGGAGACGGGCACGATCGGCGTGCCCCTCGACATCCAGGCCGTCACGGCCGGTGCTCCGGGAGGCGATCCAGGGGCTGTCCCCAACTGGCGGCGAGGATTTCTCCGAGGCGATCATGACCACGGACGGGGCCGAAGAGGTGCTCGATCCGGGCGGGGGAGGTGACGGTCTCGGCGCAGGCCAAGGGCGCTGGGATGATCGAGCCGGGCTTCGCGACCATGCTCTGCTTCGTGCAGACGAACGCGGTGGTGAAGGAGCCCGACGCTGTCCTGCGCTCTGCCCTCGCCGATTCGATGGAGCGGATCACCGTCGACAAGGGCGGATGAGCACCAACGACACGGTGCTGCTCCAGGCGACGGGCACCGCCGGCGCTGTCCTGCCGCAGGGGCTGCTACGAGGCCGTCCTCCTGCAGCTCGCCCTCGAGATCGTCGCGGACGGCGAGGGTGCGACCCGCGTCGGACGCGCCGAGGTCACCGGAGCGAAAGAGCCCCGACGCGGCCGAGCGGGTCGCGCGAGCGATCGCGAACTCACCGCTGGTCAAGACCGCGCTCTTCGGCCGGGACTCCAACTGGGGCCGGATCGCCCAGGCCGCCGGCATGGCGCTCGCGGGAGAGGAGCTCGAGGAGCTCGGGCCCGACCGGATCCAGGCCGGGGATCTCGCGGCCGATTTGCCCGAGGCCGAGCTTTCGATCAACCTGGGCCGCGGCAAGGCGAGCGCCCGCGTCTACTTCAGCGACCTGACCCATGACTACATCCGGATCAACGCGGAGTACACGACCTGACCTCCTCAGTCGAGACGCTTCTCGAGGCACTTCCCTACATCAGGGAGTTCCATGGCCGCACGATCGTGATCAAGTACGGCGGCGCGGCGATGCGCGACGAGGAGCTGCGAGAGGCCTTCGCGCGGACGTCGTCCTCCTCAAGTACGTCGGGATGAACCCGATCATCGTCCACGGCGGCGGCCCGGAGATCACCCACTACATGGAGCGGATGGGGATGGAGGTCGAAGTTCGTCGAGGGTCTGCGCGTCTCCGACGCCGAGACCGTCGAGGTCGCCAAGATGGTGCTGCTCGGAAAGATCAACTCGGACATCCTCACCCGGCTCAACCGACACGGCCAGCCGGCGGTCGGGCTCGGCGGCGAGGACGGCGCGCTCTTCGAGGTCAGGCCCGTCGGGCGGACCGCTGACGTCGGCTTCGTCGGCGAGATCACCAACGTCAACGTCGACGTGATCGAGCACATCGCCGAGGACTACATCCCCGTGATCGCCTCGGTCGGCACCGATCGCGAGGGCGCCTCCTACAACGTCAACGCCGACGAGGCTGCCGGCAAGGTCGCGGCGGCGATGCCTGCCCACAAGGCGATCTTCCTCACGGACGTGGATGGCTGGCTGAGCGATCCGGATGACCCGGAGTCCCGCATCTCGCAGGCGACGGCCGACGCGGTCCGCGCCGCGCTCGACAGCATCGAGGGCGGAATGCGCCCCAAGCTTCAGGCCTGCGTGGATGCGATCGCGGGCGGGGTGGAGGCGACCCACATCGTGGACGGCCGCCAGCCGCACAGCCTGCTGCTCGAGCTCTTCACCGACGCGGGCATCGGCACCAAGATCACCGCATGAATCTCGCCGAGCTCCAGGAGCTGGAGGCCCGCTGGGTCATGCAGACGTATCCACGGGCGCCGGTCGAGCTGGTCCGGGGTGAGGGCACGCGCGTCTGGGACTCGGACGGCAAGGAATACCTCGACTTCCTCGCCGGGATCTCGGTTTGCTCGGTCGGGCACTGTCATCCGGCGGTGGTGGAGGTCGTACGCGAGCAGGCTGGGACGCTCACCCACACCTCGAACCTGTTTCTGACGGAGGGGGCGTCCGGCTCGCACAGCGCCTTTGCGAGTCGAGCCTGGGTGGAAAGGCCTTTCTCTGCAATTCGGGCACGGAGGCCAATGAGTGCGCGATCAAGCTCGTCCGCAAGCACGCGCATGGGCGTGGCATCGAGGATCCCGAGATCGTCGTCCTGGAGGGGGCGTTCCACGGCCGAACGATGGGATCGCTCTCTGCCACCCCTGGGCTCTCCACGAACGAGAACTTCGCGCCGTACCTGCCGGGGTTCCGGGCCGTGCCGCGCGACGATGCCGGATGCGCTCCGCGACGCCGTCGGCGAGCGGACGGCCGCCGTCATTCTCGAGCCGATCCAGGGAGAGACCGGTGTGCACGTCGTCCCCGACGAAGTGATCGCCGCCGCCCCCGGGAGGCGTGCGACGCGGCCGGCGCGCTGCTGATCTTCGACGAGATCCAGACCGGCATGGGCAGGACGGGGTCACTGTGGGCCTACGAGCGGCTGTCGGTGCGGCCAGATGTGATGACCACAGCAAAGGCGCTCGGAGGCGGTCTGCCGGTGGGCGCCTGCTGACCTCTCCGGACACGGCCGACGTCCTGGAGCGCGGCGACCACGGCTCGACCTTCGCGGGCGGCCCGCTGATCGCCGCCGCCTCGCTGGCCGCCTTCGGGGTGATCGACAACCCCGAGCTGCTCCGCCGCGTCCGGGAACTGGGGAGCCGCTCGGTGCGAGGCCTCGAGGTGATCGATTCGATCGCGGAGGTGCGCGGCCGGGGACTCATGCTGGGCGCGCGCCTCGACGGCATCGATGCGAAGGATGCCGCCTCGCGCCTTCTGGCCGAGGGCCTGATCGCGAATCCGATCGGCGAGGACACCCTTCGCCTCCTGCCACCCTGGTGATCGACGACGCCGACGTCGATGAGGCGTTGGAGATAATCGGCCGCACCCTCGGCTAGGATCGCCGCCGTGAACACTCGCGCCCGCTGGACGATCGGAATCCTCGCCGCGCTGGTGATCGGACTCGTCGTCGGGCTGATCATCGTCCTCGGCGACGACAACAACGACAAGACCACCACCTCGGTGCCGGTCGGCTCGATCTCCACCGCGGCCCCGCAGACGACCTCTGAGACGACCACCCAGGGCACGATCGCGACGACGACGAACCAGAGCGGCGGCACCCCCGGTCCCGAACTCGGGCGGCAGCACTACGTCTGGCGGCTCCGGCGGCCTCTAGCGGTCGGTCGTCGCTGCGCACGGCGAAGACCCACTTGTCCGGCGGGTAGGGCGCCAGCCGTGTGGTGTACCCGAGGCTGCTTGCAGGCGCGAAGGAACTTCTCCTCGATCGATACCGAAGTACGGGTGCAGCTCGATCCGGAGAGATCGCACCCGCTGCGGCCTCTCTCGCGCCGTCCTGAGGGCCTCGGGCTCCGACCCCTCGATTGAGACGTGCATGTAGTCGATCAGCTCCCCATCCCCGAGTTCGTCTTCCAGCAACTGGTCGATCGTCGTCGGGCCAGCGTCGGTCAGTCCCGGCGGATCCTCCGACCCCTTGGGTCGGACCAGGAATCCGTGCTCGCCGTGTGCCGAGCCCGGTTGCCACCACGAGGTCCGTCTCGGTGCTCCAGATTGCCTGCTCCACAAGCCTCGCTCGCTCGCCGAAGCGGCCCAGGTTGCGGCGAGCCACCGCAGCATTTCCTGTGTCGGCTTCGACGCCGAGCAACCTCGCATTTGGATGCTGGACTCCCAGGGCCGTCAGGAGCGCACTCCGATGTTCGTTCCGAGCTCACAAATCGTCGCGGCGCCGGAGAGATCGATTTCGCTCGGTGGCTGGTATGCGTCCGTGGAGTAATAGGCGGCGGCGTTCAAGAGGTCGCTTGAACCTGGACGAACCCAGAGGGCCTGCCCCTCGAGGGCACGCATCGGTACCGCAACCGGCTCAAGCGGGTGCTGGGTCCGGCTTCGTCTGACGGCGGCCGCCCTGATGGCCCTGCCGACGCCTCGGGGGCCTGCCGCAACTCTGAGGATCAGGCGGAGCAACTTGAAGCGCTCCCTCACAGCTTGCACGGATCCGAGCGCACCCGGGAAACGTACCGACCTGGAGCAACTGTAGGCTAGGGATTCAGTGCCGATACTCTCCCGCTGACCGAGATCGCAGGTGCCGTATCCCGGAGTCCGGTGAAATGCCGGACATCCCCGTGTTCGACCTCAAGGCTGGGGTTGGCCTCGGCGGCGAGATCGTGATCTACCCTGCCTCGGTCCCGAAGTCGGGCGGCAGCACCACGCCTGAGGCGGCTCCGGCGGCCTCTGAGGCGTTGGCGGCCGAGCGGAACGTCCTCGTCGTCGGAGGAGCCGGCTACATCGGCTCCGTGCTGACGCCGACCCTGTTGGCCGAGGGCTATCGGGTGCGGGTGCTCGACTCGCTGCTCTACGACAACAGCGATTCCCTGGGGGCGGTGGCCGACCACGAGAGGTTCGGGTTCGTCCATGGCGATGTCCGCTCCGCCGGCGACGTCAAGGCGGCAATGGAGGGAATCACCGATGTCGTCCTCCTAGCCGCGCTCGTCGGTGACCCGGTCTGCAAGCACAACCCCGAGCTCGCCCGGGAGACGAATCTCGATGGGGCGCGACGGGTGATCGGGGCGGCCGCCGACGCCTCAGTCGAGCGTTTCGTCTTCGCCTCGACCTGCAGCAATTACGGGTTGCGGAAGGACGACGAGCCCGCGGTAGAGGAAGACGAGCTCCACCCGCTCTCCCTGTATGCGGAGACGAAGGTGGAGATGGAACGAGAGATGCTCGGATCCAAGCACCCCTTCGACGCCATAGTCCTGCGAGTGTCGACCGCCTTCGGCACCTCCCCGAGGATGCGCTTCGACCTGACGGTGTCCGAGTTCACCCGCGAGCTGGCGCTTGGGCACACGCTCGAGGTCTACGACGCGGACACCTGGCGTCCCTACTGTCATGTAGCTGACATCTCGCGGGGCATCGCCAAGGTGCTGGATGCGCCGGCCGAGACAGTTGCCAGTGAGGTCTTCAACCTGGGCGGCGATGACAGCAACCACACGAAGCGCTCCATCGTCGAGGCGGCTCTGGAGGCGCTCGGCGGGGGAGAGCGTAGAGTGGTCGGAGGGCGGGGCCGACGCCCGGAACTACCGCGTCTCCTTCAGGAAGATCCAGGACCGCCTCGGCTACTTCCCGGACAACACCGTGAACGGAGCCGTCAAGCAGCTCGCGAAGGCGATCAGGGCGGGGATGTTCACGGACGTGGAGGCTCGCTCCCTCCGCTACCGCAACTATGAGCTGACTTCCGCCGAGGCCGGAGAGGGCAGCGGGGGAGGCGACGCGGGGTGAATGAGCGGCTGGCCGCCTGGAAGCCTCGCGGCTGGCTGGTCCGGGGCGACCCTTCGACTTCTTCGTCAGCCTGACACGATCTGCGACTAGAGATGGTCTTGTCCCAGTTGCTGCGACCAGCGTGGCCTTGGCGCTTCAGGAGTGGTTTGCCCGAACGAGGCCACTGCGTGCCTCGTCGAGGGTTTGCAAGCCCATGACCGGACGGGAACCGATCTGATGAGGGCTGTGATCCTGGCTGGAGGCAAGGGCACTCGACTCAGGCCGTACACGGCGGTACTGCCGAAGCCGCTCGTCCCAATCGGGGATCGGCCTATCCTGGAAGTGGTAATTCGCCAGCTGGCCGAGAAACGGCTTCTCTCGGATCGAGCTCTCCGTCGGTCACCTGGGTGCGTTGATCAAGGCGTACCTCGACCAGATCGAACTCCCGGACGGATTGGAGCTTCACTACGTCTGGGAGGACACGCCCCTCGGGACCGCCGGCGCGCTGACACGGGTCGATGGGCTCGATGAGCCGTTTCTGGCGATGAACGGCGACGTGTTGACCACCCTGGACTACGCGCAGCTGATGCGCTTCCACAAGGGTCACGAGGGCGGGTTGACGATCGCAACTCACCAGAAGACGGTCGACATCGACCTGGGTGTGATCGAGTCGGAGGATGGCTTCGTCCGGGAGTACATCGAGAAGCCGACGATGCGCTTCGAGGTAAGCATGGGCGTCTACGTTTACGACCCCGACGTGGTCGAGCTGATTCCACCGGGACACTTCGATTTCCCCGACGTGGTGCACGCGATGCTCGAGGCCGGGCGCAAGGTCGCCGTCTACACCGGTCCGGGGGTCTGGTTCGACATCGGGACGGCCGGCGAGCTCGAGCGGGCTACCGCCGAGATCGAGGCGCATCCGGAGCTCTTCAAGGATGCCTGACTGGAAGGTTCCCCTAACTGAGACGGTGACCCTCCCACTCTTCCCGACGATCACCGAGGAGCAGATCGGGTTGGTCGTCGACAGCGTTGCCTCGTCCCTGTGAGGGTGCTACTCGTCAGCCAGTACTTCACGCCCGAGATCACAGCGGCGGCCGCGAGGATGCATGGCTTCGCCGAGGGGCTGGCGCGGCGTGGGCACGAGGCCGAGGTGATCTGCGAGGTGCCGAGCCACCCCGCCGGGGTCGTTGCGCCCGGCTATGGCGGCCACTTCGTGGAGCACCGCGCGATGGACGGTTTTGACGTTCGCTACGTCTGGGTGCGGGCGACCCCGTCGAAGGCGACGCGGGCGAGGCTTCTCAACTACGCGTCGTTCGGTGTATCCGCCAGCCTCACGGGGGCGGTCAGGCCAAAGCCCGACGTGATCGTCGCCTCGTCGCCGCCGCTGCCGGTCGGCAACGTCGGGGCCACCTTGGCGTTTCGGCATCGCGTGCCCTGGGTCCTCGACGTTCGCGATCTCTGGCCCGACGTCGCTCTGGTCGTCGGAGAGGTTAAGGAGGGACCCCTGGTGGCAGTGGTGCGGAAGATGGAACAGCGGCTCTCCCGGAGCGCCTCCGCGATCACCTGCACCACGCAGACGTTCAAGGCGGAGATCGAGGCGCGGGGCGGCGACGGCAAGGTGACCCAGATCTCCAACGGGACGACCGCGCGCTTTCTGAGCGCCGGCGACGAGGAGCCGGATCGTTCGTTGATCGGTGATGACGAGCGCTTCACCTGGACGTACGCGGGCAACTTGGGGCTCGCCCAGGGCCTGGACGCCGCCGTCCGCGCCGCCGGAGAGCTCGGCAGCGGCTTCAGACTGCTGCTGGTCGGTGAAGGGCCATGCCGCGAGCAGCTGCAGAGCTTGGCGAGCGAGGTGGCGCCGGGCGCCGTCGAGTTCCGCGATGCGATCCCACCGGCCCAGGTCGCTCCCCTGATGAGGGCATCGGACGCGTTGCTCGTCTCACTGGACGCGACGCCCGGCTTGGAGGGCTTCGTCCCCTCGAAGTTGTTCGACTGCTGCGCGGTTCGCCGGCCCGTCGTGGTCGCCGTGGCGGGCGAGGCCGCCAGCCTCGCCGCTGGAGCCGATGCGGGGCTCTGTGTCCCGCCCGGCAATCCGGACGAGCTCGCCGCGGCGGTCAGGCGATTGCGTGATGACGACACCCTGCGTGACCGCCTCGGCTCCGCCGCGCGGGCATTCGCCGAGGAGAACTCCCGCGAGCGCGGGGTCGAGACTCTCGAGGCGGTGCTCGCCGAGGTGACCCGCGGCCAACCCCACTGAGGCCACGCCGATGAGCGTCGCCTACATAGTCATGGCGCATAAGGCGCCCATGCAGGTCGCTCGGCAGATCAAGATGCTGAGCTCCGGCGATTCGGCCACCTCCTTCTTCATCCACGTCGATCGCAAGTCGCCGCCGTCCGTCGCGAGCAAGCTCGTCGATCAGATCCGGAGCGTCGCGAACTGCGAGTTCCTGCCGTCCCGGCGAATCAGGTGGGGCCACTGGAGTCAGATCGCGGTGAGCCTGGAGGGGTTGCGGGCGATCGAGCGCAGCGGTCATGACCCCGAACAGGTGGTACTGGTCACTGGACAGCACTATCCGATCCGTCCCCATGAAGAGATCGTTGAGCGACTCAGTGACCCGACGGTTGCGTTCATGCAACGGGAGTCACTTCCCAACTATGAATGGTGGCCGACCCAGCGGGGTGGACTCGACCGTTTTGAGCGAGTCTGGGTCTGGACACCGCGCCGCGGAAACGTGATGCTGCCGTTACTGCGGAGCCGCCTTCCGGACTCCTATGAGCCATGGGGTGGTTCTGCCTACTGGTCACTCGGACGGCAACACCGACGGAGAATTCTCCAGGCTGCGGGGGAGCGCGATCTCACCAGATGCTTCCGGCACTCCGGGTCTGGCGACGAGGTTTTCTTTCAGACCGTGCTCATGAGCTCCGCGCTCCGTGAGACCGTCGTCAATGACAGCCTTGTGTTTGCCGTCTGGGACCCGGCCGCGAACAATCCGAAGACGCTGACCGTTGAGGACCTCCGAAATCGAGCGATCGGGAAAGCTTTTCGCCCGCAAGGTCGATTCGGGTGTTGATCCGAACCTGCTCGACGAGATCGACGCCCGGCTTCTCGGCACCGGGTGATCGTCATGCGGCCGATGTCGCCGCCGACCCCTCGCCTGACCGCCGCTTGAACTGCCACGATCAGCTCGGTGACCGTCTGCGGTGCGAGCAGCCGCAACAAGAGCATGAAGACCACGAACCCCAAGACGCCCTCCACGCCGATGAAGAGCAGCGCCAGCGCAGTACCGTGATCCTCCGGGCTGAGGAGAAGTGGATCGAGAGGAAGAAGAACTGCGGCCATAACCATCGCGGCGACAGCGGGCGGCCAGATTGCCGACGCGATCGAGCGAAGAGGGACCTCCAGAATCCGTCCGAGTCGAATCAGCCCGTAGGCCCCACCAACAAGAAGGCCCGCCGAGAGTCCGAGGCAAACACCGATGACGTCGAGGCCCAGCAGCGCGATCATTGCAGCCGTCGCACACGTGAAGCTGACCAGGTGCACGCTGACCAAGACGCGCGGGCGCCCCGCCGCTTTGAGCCCCTCGGAAACGATGGAGATCATGCAGGCGCCGACTCCGTAGCCGGACAATGCCATCGCCCCAGTGCCGGCTTCGTGCCACTGATCGCCGAAGAGGACGACCGTCCAGCGGGATACCGAGCGGAACCAGTATCAGGCTGAGCGGGAAGGCGATCGTCGCGAACAATCGCAGCGATCGGAGGAATGCCGCGGCGAAGCGCTGTGCGTCATGAGATATGCGCGAAAAGGCCGGGAAGATCACGTAGGACGCCGCCGCCAGGATCAGGCCAAGCGGCAACGAGGCGATTCTGTTCGCGTAGCGGTACTGGCCCAGCGATCCTGTCCCGACGAAACGCCCGACGAGCACGGTTGGGATCTCGTCGCCAACGCGCACTACAAGACTGGCGGCGATCACGTGTCGGCCGTAGCTGACGAGCTCCCGCCACATCGCAAAGGACATCTGCCGGACCCGGGGACGCCACCGGACGAGGGCCCAGGAAAGGATGGCGTCAACCATCGCGGCGGCGTAATAGCCGATAACGAGCGCCCACGGGCCGAGGTCGGCTGCGGCGGCGATCACCGCAGCCACCCCGAAGGCAGCGACCTGGACCGGCTCGATGATCATTCGCCTCATGAAGGAGAAGCGGCGCTGAAGGATCGCCCCAGGGACGATCTCGGTACTGCGGATCAGGAGAACGCCCGAGAGCACAGCCGCGAGGGATACCAACACGGTCGCTGTGGAAAAACGCACCGATCACAGGTGCCAGAGCCAGCGCCACCAGCGAGAAGAGTGCGCCGCCCGCAAGCCCTGCGACCACTGCGGTTGAAGCCGCCTCGGCAACGCGGTCCCGCCTGTGGATCAGTGCGGCGAGCATCCCGGACTCACTGAAGAGGAGGCCCACGCCCACGATGATCGAGGCGGCTGCGAACTGACCGAAGTCGCTCGGACTGATCAGCCGAGCGAGTACGACGTAGAAGAGGAGCGTAGATCCCTGTGCAAGCCCGTATCCGATCGCCGCGAGTCCGCCGCCGCGCACGACGGTGCCGGTCATCCCCTCCTCAGCCGTGAGGCTCGGATTCAGCGGATCGAAATCATCGGGCGCACGGCTATCAGGCGGCTGGTTCACGTATCAGGGAAGATGAAGGCTAGTGTCAGGACCCGCGGGCAAGATGCGTCTCCCACACATCCATGGCTGATCGCCCACGGCTGATCGAGTTGGCGCCGTTCGCGCGCGCGCGAAGACGGTGGGTCCTTCGTTCTTATGCTCGCCCACGCTCGGCAGGGAGGCCGTCGAGCGCGGATGGACTATTGACTTCGTCCTGCCCAGCGCCGCGAGGGAGCACGAATGGGTCCGACAGCTCCGGTTCGACGGAACGACGATCCACTTTATGCCCGAGCTGCGCCGTCGGGAGCGCACGCCGCGGCTTCGGTCGCTGGTTGGAGACCAGGGCGGTCCGGTGGTGATGCACTCTCACTTCACGACGTGGGACATCCCGGTCGCGCTGCTCTAGTCGCGACGTCAGGGCCGACATGGCTACTGGCACGTTCACACGATCCTCCGCAGGCGGCCCCTTGCGGTTGCCCGAAACGTGGCGAAGTTCACCGCGCTCGCGCGGCGCCTCGATGGGGTCATTTGTCTCGCGAGCAACATGGCGCGCAAGCTCCACGCTCGCGGCGTGCCCGAAGGCCGAATCGAGGTCGTCCCGAGTGGCATCGACGCCGATCAATTCCCACTGCTCGACGTGGCCCGGCGGGCCGAGGCCCGCCGCCGGCTCGACATAGCGGCTGACGCGGAGGTACTGCTCCATTTTGGCTGGGACTGGAGGATCAAGGGCGGCGATCTCTTCCTGCGGGCGGTGGCCGATCTCCTCGGGTCGGGACGCGATCGAGTGCTCGCGCTGGCGCAGAGGGGAGGGGACCCGGCGAAGAATGCTGCCCGCGAGCTGGGCATCGCGGACCACGTCCGGGTGATCGATCGGGTACCCGATGTCACCGACCTGTTCGGCGCCGCCGACGTGTTCCTCGCGGTCAGTGCGCGAGAGGGGATGCCGTACTCGGTGCTCGAGTCGATTTGCTGTGGCACCCCGGTCGTCGCATCCGATCTCCCGGGCATGCCGCTGTCGGCAATGCCGTACCCGCGTGCCACTGGTGGCCCGGGACCCCCGGACGATCGCGGACGCTGTCCGCGAGTTCCTCGACGCTTCGGAGGGCGAGCGGGCTGCGAATGCCGCGACGAGCCGCGAATGGGTGGCGGACAACCTGAGCGCGGCGAGCGCGGCGAGACACATCATCGAGCTATTCGAATCCGGGCTCTCGCGACGGCGAAGGTAATCGGCGGCCGGTGCCGGCATTTACGCTAGGCCTGGATCCCAGGAGGCGCCGCTCGCCTCCGCCCTCGCCTGGCTGTGGCGCCTCGGGCCTCCCCTGGAGGAGCCCTCGCCGGGTGCCGTCGGGATCGGCGGCACCGCGGACGCCACCGATCTCTCTAATCTCGTCACGGCCGGCCGACTACGTGGCGGCGTCGCCCTCTGCCCTGCCCCTGGAGCGGGGTCGGGTTGGGTTCCCACACGGCGGTCTTTCAACGGGTCAGCCAAGTTCCCGGGCATTGGCACGATTGAGGCGGAGTGGACGCTTTTCGATGTCGATGGCCACTCGGCGCTCGATTCCGACCAAGGCGCCCACGCTGTCAGGGCGGATCGGCTGCTCGCGGTTGGCGGCGGCCCGGACAACTGGGGCCGCCTCTCAGTGACGTCGCTCTTGGCCGCCATTGCTCCCTTCTTGGAGGAGATGCTCGGTCGTCCGCTGGAGGTACTGCCCCGGTTGGGGTCCTTCGGCTCGACGATTTCCCTGGCACCGCACAACGTCAGCTCGAGAACCGAGCAGCCGGTGACCGCCGACAGGCTCGGCGGATGCGGGGGATTCGGAGGTCCCTACGCAGGGCCGACGGGGTCCTGAACGTCGCGGTCGCGGCGCAAGCGCTCTCCAACGGGGCGATCCGGCCTCTCGATGTGGTCTGGTCAAGGGGGGTGGGGGTCCTGCGCGATGGCGCGATCGGAGGGGAGCTGGAGCCGGTTTGTCACGGCTTGCTCCACCTCGAGCCGCGGGCCCACGAGCGGGGAGAGATCGAGTTCCGCGAATTCAAGTCTCTCGATCGTTAGGAGGCGGATGCCCGGATCGGGGAGGCGCTGGCCTGGATGGAGGAGAGGATCGCGCGGCCGCGGACGTTCGTCGCCCCGGCGTGGGTCTACGGGAAGCACGGGGTTCAAGCTGCGATTGATCAGGGGCTCACCCCTTGGCTGCCGGCGGACGCGGGCCGTTGCTCGACGGTGGGGGATCAGGGAGACCCTGCTGAGCGGGCCGCCTGGTCTGCACCGCCTCGACTACCGGCCGTTGGCGGCCATGGCTCGGTTGGGGCTTCCCCCCACGGTCGTCACCCACGGGGCGTTGCTCGATACTCGCATTGCGGATCTCGGCATCCCTCGGGACCTGATTCCCCTCGCACGATTGGCCGTCCGCGGAGACTTGTTCCGGTTACCCGCCGTGAAGGGTGTTCGCTGGATCGGTGCCGGTGAGTACCTCGACATCCTTCGTAAGCACGAGGCCGCCGCCTAAAGGGACTCCAGATCTCCAAAGGCCTCGGTGATCTCGGCGGGAGGCTCGTCGTACCAGAAGGCTGAGGGCCGAAGTCTCCGACGAGCCCGCCCGAGCGTGGTTCGGGCGGCGCGAGTCGCTCGGAACACTGGTCGGGAGAGGTCTGCAAGGCCGTGCTCGTACTCGGTCCGCCGACGCTTGGCCAGCTCGCGGACCTCGGGGGACACCACCTCGTCGGTTGCAACCTTGCCGAGTACCGCGGCGAGGGTCGAGAGCATGCTCGCGATGTCGGTGTGCGCAGCGGCGTCCCGGTCGCGGAGAACGGTCAGCCGCTCAGGAACACGGAGGGGCTTCCACCACGGGCGATCATCCGCAGCCAGAGGTCGTAGTCCTCGACGAAGCGAAAGCTGGCGTCGTACCCGCCGGTCTCCTCGAACGCCGAGCGCCGGATCGTCCGCGACCCCGTGATGAAGTTCTCCTCGATCATTGCCGACGTGGGTTGGATCGATGGTCGGGGGAAGATCGTGGGGCGGCGCGAACCGGGGGAGGGCAGGTAATCGCTGGATCCGTCGGGGTCGGTGATCGACGCCCAGATCCCGGTGTATGCGAAGCCGGCGTCGGGTCTCGCAGACAGGCCCCGCCAGACGGTCTCCAGGTAGCGGGGCATCAGCAGGTCGTCGGCGTCGTTGAAGGTGAGAAACTCGGCGCTGGCCGCCTCGGCACCACGATTGCGCGCTGCCGCGCCGCCGGCGTTGCGCTGGCGGATGAGCGAGAGCCGGCCGTCGCTGGCGCTGATCTCCTCGACGATGGCTGCCGTTCCATCGCTGGATCCATCGTCGACGACGATGACCTCGAGATCGCTGATGGTCTGCCCGAGGCAGGAGGCGAACGACGCCGCCAATGAACGCCTCGCTGTTGTACGCAGGGATGACGATGCTGAATCTCGTGGGTTCGCTCATGCCTACGAGGCCGTGCGCTCGGATCGGCATGTTATGGATCGCCCGGCGGCAGAGTCCGGCTTGGGTTCGATTTATGCTGGCGCCATGCGGGTCCTGATCGTGACGCGGTACTTCCCGCCCGAGCGAACGGCGGCGCCTCCCAGGCTCGGGAAGCAAGCACGCACTCGAATTCGCGCGTGTCTCTCGCCGCAAGGACCAGGTTCCGGTGCTGGAGCGGGTCCTCGAGGAATCGATTGGCATTGGCCCCTCGACTGCGGGTGATGACGATGCTCGACACCGTGGCCCGCCTTGGCGGGGCGGAGACGATGGCGCTCGAGACCTGCGCCGGACTGGCGACTGACGGCTACCGCTCGTACCTCTGCCTCACCAGGTGGGACCCTGCGCTCCAGACTGTGGGGCCTTCCGCCGATCGGCTCGCCGCCCTAAAAGACCTGGGGGTCGAAGTTCTGGGCCTCCCTCGTCGCGGGACCGCCGACGTGGGGCCTTGGCGTCGGCTGCTGCGTTTCCTCCGCCAGGAGCGGATCGACGTGATCCACTCGCACATGTTTGGTTCCAACGCCTGGGGCTCCGTAATCGGATCTCTCGCCGGGACCCCCGCAATCGTCGCCCACGAGCACATGTGGTCGTTTGAGGGATCCGCTGGGCGGAGGTGGGTCGACCGCCACGTAATCGGTCGCTTCGCGGACGCGTTCGTCGCGGTCTCCGAGCTGGCACGCTTGCGCATGATCGAAGTAGAGGGAGTTCCGGCCGAGAAGGTGGTGCTGATCCGGAACGGAATCCCTCCGATGCCGAACGTGGATCGCGCGGCATCCCGCCGGGTACTCGGGATCGGCGAGGATCAGATCGTTCTGGCGAGCGTCGGGCTCCTTCGCCCGGAGAAGGCGTTCGACGTGCTGATCGCGGCCGCGGCGAAGCTCGCACGCCACACCCTTCGCTGATCGTGCTGATCGCGGGTGAGGGCCCCGAGCGTGAATCCCTCGAGCGCCTCACTCCGAGCTCGGGCTAGGCGAAACCATCCGTCTGCTGGGCTACAGGAGAGATGTGCCCGAGCTTCTAGCCGCCAGCGATGTCTGTGTCTGCTGCTCGGACTATGAGGGCGGGCCGCTCTCGGTCATGGAGTACATGGCGGCGGGACGACCGGTGATCGCCACCCGGGCCGGGGGCCTGCCCGAGTTGGTGGAGGACGAGGTCACCGGCCTGCTCATCGAGCCGAGGGACGATGGGGCGCTCGCCGCGGCGGCCCAGCGGCTGATCAGCGAACCAATGCTCCGTGATCGCTTCGGCGCTCAGGGGCGGGTTCGAGCCGAGCGGGAACTCTCGCTCGCGCGAACGGTGACCGAAATCGAGAGGTTGTATCTAGAGCTCATCTGAGGGCCAGGTATGCGGAGTCCTTGACGAGGACGTCCGCTGCCAGTCGCGCGGCGGAGTTCGCCCGCGCTGCCCGAGCGACGCTTCGCCGCCACCCGTGGTCCTCGTTCTCCGCCCGAAGCGACCAGCGGTCCACAGCCCTCGAGAGCCGACGTCGTGGAGGCTCCGCCGGACGTCCCTCGGCGTGAACCAGTGAAACGCCGGCGCTGTCGTCCCATGTACGAGCGATGGATGGTGTTCGGTCGCCCAACGCATGATCCGCTTCCGGGCCCGATCGGGGTACGAGGGGAACGCCGGGAAGAGCGGATCTCGGACTGCCGCGAGCAGATCGCGCTCGTCGTATAGAAGTAGAAGCCCCCTGAAGGACGCAGCACTCGATGCGCCTCGGCAAAGACCCGTTCGGGGTCGTGTGTGTGCTCGAGCACCGAGATCGCGCTGACGAGGTCAACGACTCGTCCTCGAATGGGAGCCTCCGCCCTCGCCTTGCACGATCTTGAACGAGGCGGCCGTCTCCCGCTGTACCTCGACGCTTCTCTGCACGGCCTCGTCCCAGGGCTCCACCCCCACGGCCTCGTAGCCGGCGCGATTCCAGGCCACGAGATGGACGCCGAGGGCGGCCCCGACGTCGAGAACTCGTGCGCGCGGCGGGAGCTGCAGGTACGGCTCGAAGCGACGCTTGAGCAGCTCGACGCGCGCCGTCGCCTCGGGAGTCTCGCCAACGCCTCCTGGATCGTCTCCTGCTCGAGCGCGGTCACGACCGGCTCGTCACGTGCCGACGGTGTGGCCCTCGAACGCTCATTGGATCGGCCCCGCGGCCCACCCGGCCTGGAGTCCGCCGCGTGACTCGACAAAGCGCGAGTCATCGCCGCGCCCTAAAGGTCAGCCGTCCAGAACAGTGGGTGGCTGCGCCCGCACGAGGGTGGGGGTCGATGCAGGACCGGCAGTGAGGAACCAGGTCCTCTATCAGCCGGGATGTGGCAACAGGTCTCGTCCTTGGCTGGACAAGCTCGGCCAGCGCCGCGGTCAGCTGTGACCGCGTGGCGTCCCCGGCCGGCTCCGATAGCGCGGCGGGCGCCGCGGCCGCGCCCTTCAAGACTCCGCAGAAGCTCTCACTCCCTCAGCACCGGACAGACAGGCTGCTTCCGCGCCGGAATCACCACTGGCTCGGCCAGCGTCTCGAAGCAGAACCTCACCCTGACCAGCTACCCGGGAGAGCGGGGAACCGTCCAGGGACGGATCTGGGTCACCCCCAGGGCGACGGGACGACGGTGACCAATCTCAACCTCGACGGCCGCCCCGGCGTCACCAGTCCTACGATCAGCGCGGACAACGCCACCTTCCGGGGCAACGACGTGACGGACTACCACACCGCCATCTGCTTCGCGGTCGTCGACGGCGCGTCGGGCACCGTAATCGAGAACAACAACATCCACGACTGCGGCACCATCCGGCCACCAACCAGGACCACGGCATCTACGTCGCCGACGCCACCATCACGACGATCCACGGCAACTGGATTCACCACAACGCCGACCGCGGCATCCAGCTCTACCCGAACGGCGACAGCACGACGATCACCGGCAACGTCATCGACTCCATCGGCTCGGGGATCATCTTCGGCGCAGGCACGAGAACCGGACGTGCGAACCCCGGACAACAACACCGTCACGAACAACCTGATCACCAACGCGCAGGTCCGAGACAACGTCGAGTCCGCGGAAAGCCGAACGGCACCGGCAACGTCGTCACCCACAACTGCATCAAGGGCGCGCCGAGTGGCTACGGGGGACCGAGCGGGCGGGCATCCTCGACACACCAATGGCTTCACCGCCACCAACAGCCTGATCGTCAGCCCCGGCTACGTGAACGCCGCGGCGGGGGACTACCGAATCCTGACGCCCGACCAGTGCTCCGCCCTCTTGGTCGCGGTCGGTGTCGATCCCTCCCTCGCGCCGCTGGATAACCAGCCCGGCCCCCACCGGCCACCACGACCCCGCCCTCGACCACCACCACGACCCCACCGGTCAGACCACCAAGCCGAAGAAGAAAGGAAGCGGCGGCCGCGAGCCCGAAGCGCGCTAACGACCCGCGGAATGCCTATCCGTTCTCGCCCCTGAGCTGGTCCGCGGCGCTTCTTGCGGCAATCCCGAGGAAGGCGGGGCCGAGGCCCAGAAGAAGCCAGAGCTGCTTGCTGACCTCCTCGGAAATGAAGAAATCCGCCGGATAGCACTCCGAACATCGCGACCGCAAGGGCGCGTGATAGGACTTCCATCCGCTGGTCGGCGATTCGCTTGAACAGGAGAGCAGCTCTCGCCGCCGCCCAAACCGAGAACGCTATGAGTCCCAGGAAGAGCGCCCCTCCGATCACGCCAAGCTCCACGAAGACCTCGAGGTAGCTGTTGTGGGCGACGGCGGGCTGCGACACCAATCGATCGCTGCGCGGCGCCTCGCCTGGCCTCACCACATACTGGAGTGCAGCCTGTGCGAAGTTCCCGGCACCGACTCCAACCACGGGGTTGGCGTCGAACATTCGCTTGCCCACCGTCCAGATCGTTGATCTCCCCTCGGTCTGGCCGGCCTCGCCCTGTGTAACCTCGGCGATCCGATCCCTGGCTACCTGTGGTGCGAGAACGGCTGAAGTAGAAGTAGCCGCCCGCTAGGACCAGTATCGAGAGGACGGCGATGACGCCCCGCCAGCGGCCGCCGAAGACGATTCCCGCCACTATGACCACGATCACGGCGATCAGGGCGCCCCGAGACGCCGTCAGGAACAAGGACACGAGGCAGAACCCCGCAGCGCCGAGTCCAAGCAGGAAACCACCCGTACCCCGCCTGGACGCTCCCGCCAGGCCGAGACTGAGGACGGCGCCTCCGACCAGGACGGACGCAAGCTCATTCGGGTCCAAGCCCCCAACGGCGAGCCGTCCCGATACATCGGTCGCGACCGGGGTCGCAAACAGCCCGTATACGGCCGACCCCGCCGCGCCAACGACGAAGGCCACGACCGTCAACCGCGCAGTCCGGCGATCGCTCACAGCGGTGTACACGATCACGTACAGGATCGCGTCGAGTACAGCCGATAGGCGACGGCGATGGCGTCTCCTGAATCCCCCGCCCAGGCGGCGCTCAGTGCCGTCCACCCGACCAGCAACGCAAGCGCGTAGGACACAACCGGGTGTGTGGCCACCAGGTTGACGCCTGACGCACTCCGGGTCGCGACCAAAGCGAGCCAGAGAGCGCCAGCACAAGACCCAGGAGCTTCGTGACGCTGAGAGCCACCCCGCCCGCCGACAGGGTCTCGAGGAACGAGAGGATGATGAAGAACGCGAGGCCGAGGCTAAGGTCCGCGAACGTCAGCAGCACGTAGGCGCATGCGATCGAGCCAACAATCGCGAGCCTCGGGTCAATCCCGGCGAGTCGCCCGAGCACCAGCCCGCCGCACAACACGCCGGCTGCGAGGAGGAGGCGCGCGGGATCGTGCCGGAGCGCCACTTGGGGAGACGCTCAGGTCGCCTTCGACCGCACCCGGTCGGGTGATCGAGCGGCGACGCCCGAGCCATCCGCTTCGGCCTTCGCGGTCGCGTGGTAGTAATCGCTGCGACCTCCCCGGGCCGAGCGGTACCCACCAGGGCAAAGCCGATTGGTGTGATCTCGCTCTCCGCGAGCAGTTCGGCCAGTTGATTGAGCCGGTCCAGACGGGTCGTACCCAGCCGGACGACGATCAGGACGTCGTCCGCCTGCCGGGCGAGCGGCAACGCGTCGACCACCTCGTTCAACGGGGGCGAATCGATGATCACGTAGTCAGCCATGCGCCTCGCGTCCTTGACCATCGCGTCCGCCGCCGGGATCGAGAAGAGGTCCGTCACCCAGCCGCTCCCCCACCTGATCAGCGAGCAGAACTTGGAGATTCGGTCCATACGTCTTGCTCGAAGCTAGTGCGGTGGAGAGTCTCGTCTGTTCGAGCAGGACGCTGACGACCCCGCCCCTGTCCGGCTTGAGCTCGAGCGCAGGTCCGAGCGACGGGCGCCTCAGGTCGGCCTCGATCAGGATCACGTCGTTGCCTGTCACCGCCAGCGAGGAGGCGAGGTTGATGGCGGTCGTGCTCTTTCCCTCTCCGACGGAAGGACCCGTCACCAAGATCACCTGCGCGCCCTTGTCCTCGGTCGGTCGTCGCGCGATCGTTGCGCGCAAGGTCCGGTATGCCTCAGCCACAGCCGGCGTCAGGCTCTTCGGGCCGAAGGGCATGCGTCTGCCCGCGCCCCCGCCCAGGCGTGGGATCCGGGTCAGGATGGGCAACCGGTACATCCTCCGAAGCTGAGCCTCACGACGAAGGGTGGGATCGAGAGTCTGCGCGAGAAAGGCACCTCCGATGCCAAGAACCAGTCCGGCGAAGATGCCGGCAGCGATGCTGAGCAGCGGCCTGGGGGAGGAGGGGGATGACGGCGTCTCGGCCCTCGTAGAGATGCGGAAGTTCGGGTTGGACGCTCCCTGGAGCACCTCCAGCTCTGCGATTTGACTGCCGGCCACGGGGGAGCCCCGGAGCTGCTGCAGCCGGGAGTTCACCTCCTGCTGGAAGGCGGCGGAGCGCTCCTGGACGGTCGATTGGGCGAACGAGTTCGCGAGGTTGCGAGCCTCCTCCGGACTGTTCGCCGACGCTGTGATCGCTACGAGGTTGCTTTGCGCCACCGGATCCGAGCGGATTTTCCCGAGCAGAGACTGCGTGCTCTCCGAGGAGTGGAGATCGCTCTTGACCAGAGCCGCCACCTGAGGCGTCTTGACCAGCTGCGTCGCGGTCTCCACGTCGCGAGTTGGATCACTCGACTCGACCAGCAAACCGAGGCTCGACAGGACTGGATCCGTGGCCGGAGTGGGAGTGATGAGCAGCTGCGACTCCGCCTCGTAGGTCTTAGTGGCCGTGACGACGTAGAGCAATGATGCCCCGGTGGTCACCACGAGCGCGATGACGACTAGCCAGATCCGCTCGCGGATGGTCTCGACATAGCGCCTCAGACCCTCCTCTTCGGGCGATGGCTGAAGCCAGTTGGTCCCGGCCGCATTATGGTCGACGCGCGTCATAGGCAGTTGCGGCATTGTGACAGTGCGGGCGGCGAGTGATGGTCGTCAGTTCGTGGGCGCCGGCGGTGCGCCCTCGGCGACGGCCTCCCGGATGAACGCCGCGACCTTATCGATCTCAGACTCCAGGGTATCGTCGCGAACCGCCTTAAGTCCGCGTTCAATGAGCTGATCGCGCAGCTCCGCGTCGCGCCCAACGCGTGCGAGCTGTTTGGCGATCCCGCCCGGATCGCCTGGCGGTACCAGCAGGGCCGCCCCCGCGGCCGCGTCACGGATCCCGCCAACATCGGTCGCCACGACCGGCAGCTCCGCCGCAAAGGCCTCGTAGAGGACCTGAGGCAGCCCCTCGGTCCAGGACACGTGAGCCAGCGCATGAGCATCGCGATAGGCGGCGGGAAGCTCGGCATCGTGGGAGAGGTACCCTCGAAGCTCGACGGCCTCCTCGACGTTCAGTTTCACCAGTCGACGCTCGACCGCCTCGCGCATCGCCCCCTCACCGCAGATCACGAGCCTCCAGCGCTTGTCGACGCGGCGCAGCTGTGCAATCACGTCGGCCAGGGCCAGCGGGTTCTTCTCCGCCTCCAAACGGCCCACGCTGAGAGCCGTCAGCTCACCGTCATAGCTTCGCGGCGGACCGCTGCGACCGATCTCCGCTTCTCGCATGAGGGAGACGGAGATCTCGAGCACCGAGCGGCCGCCAGAGTACGCCTGGGCCACCGCTGGACCGACGGCGACCACCGGCCACCTGCGGGCCAGCGTGCGAAAACCCGTCTCCATCGCCTTCGACAGCAACAGCCGGAGCCGCCTGCCGGGGTGCCTGTTCCGCATGTACGCGACGGAGTCCTGCCTCACCCCGAGGATCACTTTTCGCCGCCGCATTCGGGCCATGGCAGCGAAGGGAAAGGCGAGGGGATGGGGCCCAAGGATCCAGACGCAGTCGAGATCGTCCAGCGCACGCCAGAACGGTGCAAACGACCCCAGCATCCCGCGGATTGCCTGCCGAGTGTGGGTCAGGCTCGGATAGTTGGGAAGCGGAACCAACTCGACGTTCCCGAGCGGGTAGCGAGTCGCGCTCGCCGGGTCCAGGCGGCCGATGACGACAACGCGGTCGAGCCGCACGGCCAGCGCGGCGACGAAGAGAGCGAAGGCACGCTCCGCGTAGGTCCTGCCGTCGCGGACCGAATACCTGTAGTCGGTGTAGATGCCAAGCCTCAACACCGCGCGAGAATAGTGCGCTCACACCGCGGGTGGACGAGCCAGCATTCCGGGTCTGCACCGGATGCGCGCCGAGGCGCGGACGTGATTAGGTGCCCGGGATGACTGCGGTCGGCGGGCCACCAGAGGAGGGACACCCGGCCCCGAGGCAGGCCGCGGTGCCGATCCTGCTCGCCACGACCGCGGTGCTCGCTTGGTGGGGCTGGGAGCAGGGCGGGTACTTCGACGTCGTCTTCCTGCCCGGCTCGATGTTCCTCCTGCTTCTTCTCGCGGTCCTGGCGTGGTTCGGGCCCTTCTCGGTCAGTCTGCGCGGCCCTGCGCTGGTCGCGATCTGCGCGATGGCAGGCCTCAGTGTCTGGACGCTTCTCTCGGGCTTCTGGTCGCCACTGCCGTCGGAGGCGATCAGCGACGCCCAGCACGCCTTCGTCTACGCGATCGCACTGGGCCTCGGTGTCTGGCTCGCCGTCCTCCTGCGAGATCGGCCCTTGCTGGCGCTCAGCCCGGTTGTGTTGTCGGTCGCTCTGGTGGGCCTCGCCACCGTGATCGCCCTCTGGACGAGCAACAGTCCCCAGGACCTCGTTCAGAGCGACGCCACGCTGCGTTATCCCGTTGGATATCGAAACGCCGAGGCGGCCTTCTTCCTCGCAGCGGTTTGGCCCATGGTGGTCTTTTCGGCATCCCGCCAGATCCCGCCATTGCTTCGCGGGCTCCTCTCGGGATCAGCAACTGTTTGCCTAGGGCTGGCCGTTCTCGCCCAAAGTCGCGGATCGGTGTTCGCGGTACCTATCGCCCTGGCGGTCCTGGTGGCTGTCCATCCAAGACGGCTCAATGTCGTGTTCTGGACCGCAATCGCGGCGATCCCGGCTGCGGTCGCCCTCCCGTGGCTGCTCGACGTCTACCGGGCCGGCCACGGGAACACGGAGGCCACGCTGCCGCTTCTCCGTCACGCCGCGACCGCGATCGCGCTGACAGCCGCTCTTGCGACCTTGGTGGGCTGGGCGATGGCGCGATTGGACCCGGTCGAGAGGCTGTCCCCGCGTTCCACCACGATCGTGGGCAGGGTCGTCGCGGTGGTCGCAGCGCTCGCGCTCGTCGTGGGCGTGATAGGCGCCACGAAATCCGCGGGAGGGCCGATCAAGTTCATCAGCCAGCATGCGAGCCAAATCAACTCCAGTAGCTCGGACCTCGGCCCACAGGGGGCGAGGTTCGGCCTCAATCTGCGGACCGAGCGTGGCGACCTCTGGCGCGTCGCGATCGACGACTTCAAGAACCATCCGGTCGCGGGCGAGGGCGCAGGAAGCTTCTGGTTCTCATACCTGCTGCACAGGCACAGCCTGCTCGAGGCGCGCGACACCCACAGCGTTGAGCTCCAGATGGCTGCTGAGCTCGGAATCCCGGGCGTGTTGCTGTTCGCCACCTTCCTCATAGCCGTGGTCATGGCCGTGCTGAGGGCCCGCCGGGCGGGGAAGAGGCGGCGGCTCTGGCCGCCGGCGCCCTGGCGATGAGCGCATATTGGCTGGTCCACTCCTCGGTCGACTGGTTCTTCGACTATGCGGCGATCACGCTTCCGGCGATGTTCGCACTGGGGGTGGCGGCCGGTCCGAGCCTCCAGGAGAGGGTCAGCGAGGTGTCCCCGTGGGGCAGGCGTGCCTTGGGGGCCGTGCTCGTTCTCGTAGCGGTGACGATGGTGCCCCTTTTCTTCAGCGCCAGCTATACGAACCACGCGCTCCGCACCTCGGGCTCAGACCTCTCCGGCGCCTATCGCGACCTCGACCGTGCCGCGGACCTGAACCCGTGGAGCAGCCAGCCGCTAGCCGCCAAGGCGTCGATAGCCGGGGCGGCAGGCGACGAGCCGACCGCGCTACGCGCGATCAATGACGCCATCGACCGGACCCCGGGGGAGTGGATCCTGTACTGGCAGAAGGCGAAGGTCCTTGCGAAGTCGGATCCGGCCGCTGCGCGTGTGGCCCTTGCACAGGCACGTGCACGGAATCCGACAGGTCCCGAAATCGACCAGCTGGGGGTGCAACTTGGTATCGGTCATTAGTCTAAATTGGGTTTACGGATCACAACTGCGGGAAAATGCGGATTCGCGGACATTTTTTTCGCGTAGGATCACCTTCGAATCTGGGAGTCAGCGTCCCGTGGGCCCTGCAGGGGCAATGTAGAGGCCCTCCTGTCCCGTGCTCCCCCGGCGATAAGGATAAAACCAATGCAAAAGTTCACATTCAAGAAGCTCGGGGGTATCGCTCTGCTGGCGGTCGTGGCCTCACTTGCGGCCGCACCTGCAATGGCTTTGGCGCAGGATGCACTGTCGAATCCCTCTGCCAGCCAGTACGAGCCACAGTCCCAGGTGCAAGGCTCCCAGACGCAAGGCACGGGCAACAAGAGTCCACAGGGCCAAGCCCAGGGAGCGGCGGCGCAGAACGCCACCACCCCCACGGGACTCAACTCGAACGTCGGATCCCTGCCCTTCACGGGCCTGGATGTGATCGTTCTGGTTGTCATTGCCGGCGCTCTGATTGGGACCGGATTCGCGCTTCGCAGGCTGTCCGCTCCGAAGAACCAGGTCTAAACGAAGGACAAAGGTGACCGCTGCCTCCCACAAGGTGCGTGAGGTCGCGCAGGTTCGTACGAGTTTTCCGTACATCGGCGGCCTGAGCGCGCAGCGCAAGGTCGAACTGGTGACCTTGCGCTTCGCGCCTGCCTTGGCGGGTGGCCTGATCGCGTACACGCACCTGCATTCCGAATGGCAGGGGCTGCTGGTCTTCACCTGCATGCTCGCGGCCGTCACCCTGCTGAGGCGCCCGAGCTATCCGCTGCACCTCATTCCGCTTGCCTCGGCCATCGTCTACATACTCGCCCCGCCGCTTGGCGCTGCCGCGGCGGTTCTGATCAGCGTCTCCGACGGCTCGCCGAGCACGGTGACCGTCGGACACATGGTGGCGCCGGTCCTTGGTGCCTGGCTCGTGATCGCGCTCGGCGCCTGGATCACCCATCGCTTCCGCCACGATCGGGAGGTGCGAGTGGCGGTGATCGGGTCCCACGAGTTCGCTGCAGGCCTCGAGGCTGAGCTCGAAGCCGTTGGTGTCCGAGGCTACAAGGTGGTCGGCGCGATCGACCCGGTCCACTCCTGTGCCCGCAGCCTGGCCGCCGGCGTGCGTTGCCTCGGCTCGCTTGTCCTCCTGCGCCAGACCGTGCTCGACAACGGGATCGAGCTCTTGGTGCTGGGGCCGCTCGCCCCTGCCGAGGGTGAGAACTCGTTCGAGGAAGCGCCGTCACGCCTGGATGTCTTCGAGCGAGTCTCCGAGGCTTGTCTGGACCTGCCCGTGTCGATGATCGAGTCGGGCCAGCTGTACGAGGACATCTTCGGCCACGTGCCACTGGGCACGACCACCTCGGCGTGGTTCCAGTACATGCTTCACCCGAGCTACAACGGCGGTATGGGCCTCGGGAAGAGGGCCATGGAGCTGGTTCTGAGCGCCGTGATCGGCCTTCTGGCGGCGCCCTTCGTGCTGCTGGCGGCGATTGCCATCAAGCTCGGGGACCGGGGCCCCATCCTCCACTTCCAGAACAGGATCGGCGAGGGCGGGAAGGAGATCCGCGTGCCCAAGCTGCGGACGATGCGCCCGGACGCCGACAAGGACGGAGCTCGATGGACGGGCTCAGACGACGCTCGGATCACCTCCGTCGGGCGGATTCTCCGGCGCCTGCACATCGACGAGCTGCCGCAGATCTGGCTGGTGCTCACCGGGGAGATGAGCCTGGTCGGGCCGCGCCCTGAGCAGCCCTCGATCGTGGGCAAGCTCGAGGAGCAGTTTCCCTATTACGACCGACGCCACCTGATCAAGCCCGGGATCACGGGCTGGGCGCAGGTGCGCTGCGGATATGGCGGAAGCAGCCTGGGTACCGCCTGGAAGCTCTGCCACGATCTCTACTACTTGAAGCATCGGTCCCTGCTGTTCGATTTCCTGATCGTCCTGGAGACCGCAAGCGCCATCTTCTTCCCGGAGCCGATCAACCGGCCGGACGAGCGCTTCATCGTTGCCTACCGCAACGCCGAGGGGGCTTCCACCGCCCCCGCACCCTCGAGCTCGCCTGAGCGCCTACGGTGCGGGCCAGCGACCTTCGCCGGTGACGGCGAAGGTGTCGACCCGGGTGAGCTTGGCGAAGATCGCATAGCGCTGGGCTGCGCTGTAGGGCGGGTGACAGGCGGTCAACACGAGCTGCGGGTAGCCGACGGGCCTGATGATCCCCACGTCGGTGGGATCGACGATCTGGTGTCTCTGGACCGTGTAGGTGAAGGCGGCGTAGGGCATCTCGATCCGGATCTGGTCACCGTTCTGGATTTCGTCGATGTGGCGGAACGGCGCCAGGTATGTCGTCCGGTGCCCCGCGATCGCGACGGTGCCCGCCTGCCCCGGGATGGGAGTGTTCCTGTAATGCCCAGGTCCCTTCTCCAGCGACGCCGTGTCGGTCCCCTGGATCACGACGATGTTGAGCCCGATCCGGTCGATCTTGATTCGCCCGATCGCGTGACCCTCCTCGAGGTGGGGCTCGAAGCGGTCGGCGAGGATCCTCGCCTTGGCGGCGCTTCCTCGTACGTCCCTGATCGCCGCCAGGTCGGCGGCGGTCGGATACTGCGATTCGAGCTGATTGAGCTGGCTTGCCGCTTGCCCCTGCTTGATCGCGCCATAGGCGGCTGAGAGCGGTTCCTGCCAGACCAGGGTGAGTCCCGCGTCCGCGAGGACCACGATCCCAGCCGTGATCAGCATGATCGAGCCGATGTGGAGGAGGCGCCGCAAGACGGCAAATTCTCGCATCGCTGGGTAAATGAACCCGTACGCGTCGAGGCGTTGGCCGCGGCCCTCGATATCGTGCCGCGGGGGCAGGTTTGGGTCGCAGTGAAGAGATGAACTCAGGAACGGGCCTCGCGCAGCAGATCCCCGAGGGGGGCTGGGGGATATCGCGCGCCTGGACGCCGCGATTCCGGGCGATCGACCAAGTAGGTTGGCCGAGTGGGTGACCCCGGGGTGGAAAAGCTCAGCAGGAGGGGTCTCTCGATCTTCCTGGCCGAGCATGAGGACTGCGGCGGGGGTTTCGAGGTCCAGCGCCGGGAGGGCTCCGCCGGGTCGCTGGTTCGGGTCATCTGCGGCGGGTGCGGGCAGTCGATCGAGTATCCGGCCGCGTCCGATGAGGAGCTGATCGTCGATCAGCCGGCATCCCGAAGCGCGTCGCAGCGGATGGCGAGGAGGAAGCGCGCGGCCAAGAGACCGCCGGCGGACGACGAGGAGGGATCGCGGGGTGGCCCAGGGCCGACCAAGCAGGGCGAGCCACCGCGAAGGAATTCCGGGGCCCACTCGATCAGCTGGCGCAGCTGGCTCCCGGTCCTGATCGCTGGGCTGATCGGTGGCGCACTCGTCCTGATCGTCCTCGCGATCGCCTCCAGCGGCGGTTCCGACCACGCATCGACGTCCGCTGACGAGTCGGCCAACTCGAGCACCCCCACCGCGCCGCCGGCAAGCGCGCCTACCCCGACCGCTCCGGCGCCGCAGGCCAAGCGGAAATCGAAGCCGTCGCGTGAGGCGATCAGGCTCGACCAGCGGCAACTCGCCGACCGCGTGTCCATCGGCGTTCCACCGGGCTGGAGCGCTGGGGTGGATGGAGGAGCCGTGACCCTCTTGGCCGGGAATGGAAGGGCCGAGGTGCAGGTCTACTACGAGCAGGGAGCGAGGTCGGACACCGAGCTCGCAAACGCCTCAAAGACTTTCCTCCTCCAGCGACATCCCGGCGCTCATGTCGCGGCGGTCGGACGAGCCGAAACGGGCGGCAGGCAGGCCAGGACCGTACGCGTGAGATATCCGGGCGGTACCGAGTCGGCCACCGTCCTCGTGTCCGGCGGCTACAGCTATCTGATCCTCTCGCGGCTGGGCCAGCCGTCCTCACGTGAGGCAAGGCAGACGATGGACGCGGTGGCGATGAGCTTCAGACCTGTGTGAGCCGCGATCTTCCGTCCCCTATTGATCTGTCCAGTGGCGCATCCCAGCGTCAAGTCTGCGCCAAATTGCGGATGCCGGCCCCTGATCGCGACCGTACGATCCAAGACTCAACCGGGCGCCTTCAGGCGCCGGCGGTCAACGAAATGTCCAGCCAGGGAAACCCTCACTCCGCAGATGTCACCTCCTCGCCGGAGTACCAGGAGCTCGTGCGCCTCAAGGTCATTCTCGAGGTGGAGACTTCCCGTCAGCTCGCCGAGACGGCTCACGTCAGCGCCGAGCTGGAGAGGTCGAGCTTGGCCGAGGAGACCTCCTCGGTGAGGGCCGACCGGTGAGCCAGAACGGACCCGAAAAGGCCGAAGCCCACCTGTCGGATGACCTGATCGAGAAGGCTCGGGCGATCGCCAGCCGGTCCGATGAGCTGATTGACCTTCTCGAGGATGCCCGGCAGCGGCTGCTGGAATCGGACCCGGAGCAGGAGGAGGCCAAGGGACGGGGGCCGGGGCCGCAGCCGAGGTCCAAGCCCGCGAGCAATTCGAAGGCCGAGAAATCCGAGAACGGGCTTTCCGACGGTCTCCGGCTGCTCACCACTCAGATGTCCGCGGCCGGCGCCAATCGGCAGGAGATCGCCGAGCGCCTCCGCAAGGACTTCGCGATCGAGGACTCGGAGCAGATCCTGAAGAAGATGGGCCTCTAGGGCCCGACGGGTATTCCGCTCAGACGAATCTCGAGACAGCGCGCGGATTCGCCTTCCGCGTCCGCAGGTCCAGGTCGGCGGAATCCAGGAGCTCGGCCGGGTTGGATCCGTCCTGGGGGAAGACGGCCGTCCCGATGCTCGCCGAGATCCGCACGTCACCGGATTTGATGCCTCGCAGAGCCCGCTGGATTCGGCGCGCCAGCAGCTCGGCATCTTCGCGACCGGTTTCGGGCGCGACCACGGAGAACTCGTCGCCGCCCTGTCTGTAGACGCCATCCTCGTCGCGGACCTTGACGTTCAGAAGTGAGCCGACCGTCGCCAACAGGGCGTCACCGACGAGGTGGCCGTTCGACTCGTTGACGACCTTGAACCCGTCGAGGTCCATCGTGAGCAGGGCGAATTGGCGGTCTCGCCTCGCGTGACGGCCGGTCTCGTGATTCAACCGCGTCATCAGGGCGCGGTAGTTCCCGACTCCGGTGAGCCCGTCGACTATCGAGAGACGGCGATAGGCCTCCCTGCTCGTATGCAGCCCGGCGGTGAGCCGGCCGGTGACCACGGCCACGAAGATCGCCGCAGGCCCGACCACGAGCACCCAGAGCGCGGTGTTCCTGGTGGGCTCAGCCGCGTAGATGAAGGGCGTCAGCAGCCCGACGACGATGAGCGCGAGATAGGCGGCGGCGACGCGGGGGTTCGAGAAGACGAGAGTGACGTAGAGGGCGATCGGCAGGAAGAGGGTGGTGAGGACGTAGTCGACCAGCCCGATGTCGATCACCACCTGCACCACCGCGATCAGAGGGACCGCGTACAGCCAGCGGTCATCCACGTTCTCCGCCGGGACGCGCAGGCACACCACCCCGATGGCGGCCGTGATCGCGCTGAGGGCGTCGATCGCCAGGGTGGTATGCACGCCCAGCAGAAGCGCGGTCGCATAGGAGGTCGCCGCGGTGACGATCAGCAGCGCGCCGCCCAATCGCCAGGCGCCTCTCGAGCTGATTACGGGATTCCCCATTTCCGCTTCTCTACGGCACCGGCCGGCAGCTCATGGCGCTCGGGTCGGAATCCGTGACCCGCATGATCGCGATGTTGGGTGTGAAGTGACCCACGCCGTAATTGTCTCAGCGGCGGCAGAGCGAAAGCGGCACACTCCCGGCTCAATGTCCGCCGATCCGAACAATCCCGAGGCTCCGCGGATCGCCTCCTACCAGGCCGACCCCGCGCAGGTCGGCCGCGTGCTGCTGCTCTACTCGGGCGGACTCGACACCAGCGTGATGCTGAAGTGGATCCAGGAGCGCTACGGAGCCGAGATCGTGACGCTCACGGTCGATCTCGGGCAGCCGGGCGAGGATTGGGGCGTCGTCACCGGCAAGGCCGAGCAGCTCGGGGCCGTCGAGACCGTCCTGGTCGACGCCCGTGAGGAATTCGCAGACGACTACGTCCTGCGGGCCATCAGGGCGAACGCCCTCTACGGCGGCGGCTACCCGCTGTTCACGGCGCTCGGCAGGCCACTGATCGGGAAGCTCGCGGTCGAGGCGGCGCGCGAGCATGGCTGCGACACGATCGCTCATGGCTGCACCGGCAAGGGCAACGACCAGGTGCGGATCGAGGCGACCATCGCGACGCTCGATCCGGAGCTGCGGATCATCGCCCCGGTGCGCGAATGGCAGATGGGCAGGGAGGAGGAGATCGCATACGCCCGCGAGCACGGCATCCCGGTGAAGGGTGGGACGGAGGTCTCGCCCTATTCGATCGACGACAACCTCTGGGGGCGATCGTCCGAGGGGCGGGAGATCGAGGATCTCGATGCCGCTCCGCCGGATGACGTCTTCCAGCTCGTCACCCGGCCTGAGGATGCGCCGGATGAGCCGCAGGAGCTCACGATCGGGTTCGAGCGGGGTCGTCCGGTCTCGATCGATGGCGAGCAGCTCGGCCTGGTGGACCTGCTCGAGCGGGCCGCCGAGATCGGACAGCGACATGGCGTCGGCATCGTCGATCACATCGAGGACCGCGTCGTCGGCCTCAAGGTCCGAGACCTCTACGAGGTGCCGGCCGCCGCGATCGTGCTGGCCGCACACCGCGAGTTGGAGAAGCTCGTCTGCACGATCCACCAGAACAACTTCAAGGGTGCCCTCGAGAGCCAGTGGGCCTACCTCTGCTACGCCGGGCTCTGGCTGGAGCCCCTGCGGAGCGACCTCGACGCCTACATGGACTCGGTCAACGAGTTCGTCACCGGCGAGGTGTCGCTCAGGCTCTACCGCGGATCCGTGACGCCGATTCGGCGGAACTCGCCCTTCGCGCTCTATGACCGCTCGCTGGCTTCATTCGGCGAGTCCGGGGGAGACTTCTCCCAGCACGCAAGCCCGGGGTTCATCGAGCTCTTCACGCTGCAGAGCAGGCTGGCCCATCGCATCCGAAAGGAGACCGAATGATCTACAAGCTGATCGGCCGTCTGGTAGTCGGGCTCTTCCGCTGGCGCTTCATCGTCGCTTTCCTTCGCTGGCGCTATGCGCGCGAGATCCGTATCGCGGCCGGCGCCGGAGTTGCCCTGACAGTGCTGGGCGTGGGCGCCTACCTCGCCTCGCGCGACGACGAGGAGGAGGCAGGCCTAGAAGCCTCGCGGCCTCAGCATGTGGGTGTGCTCCGAGCCGGGGACGGAGTGCATCCTTGCGTCGTGCGCCCGAATCGCCCGATCGCGCCGGGCACGCGAGAGCTCGCGGAGGAGCTCGAGCAGGCGGCCCCGCCGACGCGGCTTCGCCCTCTTGGCGGTGGGAATCCTGATCCTGCCTGCATGCGCCTCCATCTCAGCTCCTCTCGATCGGTTGTCATCTCTAGAACGACACCGATGGTCCTCTTCGTGAGCTATCAGCGCAACATGGATTCCTTCTCAGCGTGATAAGTTTGTCTTATGCTCGATGTGAGGCGCTTGAGGGTTCTCCAGGAGGTGGTGGCCCGCGGCTCCTTCTCCGCTGCGGCCGAGTCGCTGCACCTGTCGCAGTCGGCGGTCAGCCAGCAGATCGCCGTGCTCGAGCGGGAGGTCGGGATCTCGCTGCTCGAGCGGACCAGCGAGGGGCCGAAGCTGACCACCGCCGGCGAGGCGCTGATGTCTCATGGCGACGCCGTGATGTGCCGGCTCGAGGAGGCGGAGCGCGAGCTCGCCCAGATCGCCGGTCTGGAGGGCGGCCGTCTCCGCCTGGCCAGCTTCCCGACCGCCAGCGCGACCCTGATGACGAAGGCGCTGGCGCTCTTCCGCCGCCGCTTCCCCAAGGTCGAGCTCGAGTTCTCTGAGGATGAGCCGGAGGACGCCTTCCCGTCCCTGAAGAGGGGCGACTTCGACCTGGCGGTCGTCTTCGACTATCCCGACTTCCCGCTCGACTTCGCCCGCGACGTCGAGGCGGAGCTGATCTACGAGGAGTCGATGCGGGTGGCGCTGCCGCCCGGGCACCCGCTTGCCGCCGCCAAGTCCGTTCGGATCGAGGACCTAGCCGACGAGGACTGGCTCTGCGGAGAGCTGCCCAGCTCCTGCCGCGAGCAGGTTCTCCAGATCTGTCGTGATGCCGGCTTCGAGCCCAGGATCAGCTTCCAGAGCGAGGAGTACGAGGTGATCAAGGGATTCGTCGCGGGCGGCCTCGGCGTGACGATCATGCCCGAGCTCGCCGGCGGTCATCCCGACATCGAGCTGCGTGCGGTGCGCGGCCGAAAGCCGATCCGCCGCGTCTGGGCCGTCACGCGGGAGAGCGAGGCGCGCTCGCCTGCCGCCGAGGAGATGCTCGGCATCCTGCGCGAGGTATGTCGTGCCTACCGCGACGACTCGGCGCTCGCCCTGGCCGCCTGAGCCAGGCACGATCTGCAGGATTTTGTGCACCAGGAGACCGGTCCGGACCGGGCGACAACGCCCGCGACGCGCCTGTGAGAGCGTTCGCTACCGTTCCTGGCTCGAGAGAGCCGAATCCCTCGATTCGAGGGAGCGGGGAACCCAGGTTGTTGGGGCGAATTGCCGGCCACAGCTCCGGCGTAACGCGACTCCTTGCCGCGTGAGCCCGTCAGCTAACCCCGCAGGCACCGAAGGAGATGGCAGCAGCGACGACATACGTCCGCAGTGCACGCGTCCGGCCTCGCCGGGCATTCAGGCGTAGGCGGATCGCGCTTGGCGGCGCGGTTGCGCTGGCGGTGAGCGTCGCCCTCGGCATCAGCCTCGCCGGCGCCAAGGATCCCTCGCTCAAGGACAAGATCGGGGCGGCGCGCTCAGACGCAGGCCAGCTCTCGGACAAGGTCGGATCGCAGACGGCGCAGATCGCCTCGCTGACCACCCAGGCACACCAGGCGGGAGCACACGCGATGGAGCTGAACGCCCAGGTGCAGGACGCCCAGGCTCGCTCGCAGCAGCTGTCGAAGCAGCTCGACGTCGCCGAGCGTCAGCTCGAGGCGCTGCGCGGGCGGTACGCCACCTCGGTCAAGGTGCTCGACCGGCGACTCGTCGACATCTACGAGAGCGATGCGCCCGACTACGTCACGGTGCTGCTCGAATCGAACGGCTTCGACGACCTCTCCACGCGCGCCGATTACCTGCAGGCGCTGCATCACGCCGACATGCGCATCGCGAACCAGGTCGCGACGTTGCGGAACCAGATGGCCGATCACACCCACCAGGTCGCGGACCTGAAGCAGAGCTCGGACGCCGAAGCCCAGCAGCTCACCGCCACCAAGCAGAGCTTCATCGCGAGCGAGCAGGCCGCGAACCAGGACGCCGCGGCGGTCGCTCAGGCGCGCTCCGGCACGCAGGCCTCGCTCTCGGACGCTCAGAACCAGGTCGCCCAGCTCGAGCAGCAGCAGCAGCAGCAGCGCGCCCAGCAGTCCTCGTCCTCATCGTCGTCGGGTTCCGGCAACCCGGCATACCTCGGCGGCCCCTACTCGATCCCGACCTACATCGTCATGTGCGAGTCGGGCGGCAACTACCACGCGCTCAACTCCTCGAGCGGAGCCGGCGGCGCGTACCAGATCCTCCCCTCGACCTGGGCCGCGTACGGTGGCCAGGGCGAGCCGCAGAACGCGCCCAAGGCCGAGCAGGACCGGATCGCCGCGGAGATCTGGCGGGACTCCGGGCCGAGCGCCTGGTCCTGCGCCTAGCCCGCGGGCGATACGCAGGGCCGCCGTTCAGGGCGCGAGGGGGACCGCCGCTTCGGGCGTCACCGCCCGGAAGCTGAAGCTCTCCTCCAGGTACAGCTGCACCGAGTCGGCGTCGTGGCTCAGATAGCCGATGGAGAGGTCCTGTCCGGATTCAAAGAGGAAGTCGCCGCCCCGGAGACTGAGAACGGCGCCGCCCTTCACGGCCGGGGCCCAGACGATCGGTCCACCGAGGATCTCTCCGAGGTGCTGCATAAGGGGGTAGCCGCCGTGCTCTCCCGTTTCGAGGACACGAGTGTGGGCCTCGGGACTGAGCGCGAGGCCAAATGGACCGCCGACTCCAACCGCACGCAGGTCGTCGACGGCCTTTGCGATGTGGCGCGGGTAGCGCTCACAGTCCTTGCCGAGGGCGATCGCCTTGTTGGGGGAGCCCTCGTTCACACCGGTGATGCCGGCCTTCTTCCAGCCTCCGAAGACGATCGAGTTCTCGGCGCCGGCGATCTTCCGGGCCGCCTCGGCGAGCGCATCCAGGTCGATGTCCTCGGCGCCACGCTCCGCGTCGTCGAGCTCAGAGCGGGAGACGGAGAACTCCGCCCGCAGCTCGACCAGCCCGAGCACACGCCGCTGCTTGGCGGCCACTCCATCGCCGGGTGCTCCGGACACAGCTTCGGTACGGCCGAGGTTGGTGGCGGAATGGCCCCAGCCATGTGGTCCGTCGAAGTCCACCAGCTTGCGGGCGGCGAGGGCGGGGGTGAGGCGCTCCCGGGCTTCCTCGTCGAGCAGGCGCCACCCCTCCTCGCTGATCGGGGCGTGCTCGCGGAGCAGGTGGCTCATGGGGCGTTCCCCCTGAGGCCGCCGATGCCGAGCGACTCGCTGCCCGCGAGAGGTGCTCCCTTCGCGGCTTCGCCCTCCGTCGCCTCCTCCTCGGACTCCTCACCGTGCTCGACGATGTCGCCCTCCTGGAAGAGGATTCCCTGGGCGATCTCGCGCCAGAGCGGTGTCTTGCGCAGCAGAAACTCGAGGTCCATCGCGAAATGCTTGAACTCCTCGCCCTGCGCGTCGCGCATGATCGCGCGGGCGTCGGCATCGGGCTCGACGGCGAGCCGCTGCTCGTACCAGCCGATGGCCTCCGCCTCCTCTGTCACCGAGGCGCAGAGGCGGGCGAACGTCCGGGTCTCGGCGGGTAGCTCCTCGGGGGGCTCGTGGTACTGATCGAATCCCACGGCGGCATCCTTTCACGCCAGACGAGTTCCGAGCCTCTACTCGGCGATCTCCCGGAGATCCCTGGGCCGCAACAACAGGTGGAGGATGTGGTCGTCGAAGCCGGCGAGGCCGCCCTTCTTCATCTTCACCCGCGACCCGGTGACCAGCGCGACCGCCTGTGAGCAGTCGGGCTCGTGGCCGACGAGCATGACCTCGCCGCGGCCGGAGGCCAGCTCGAGGGGGTCGAAGTCCCCGCCGGCGAGGCGGTCGTCCACCTCGACCCGAACACCGAGAACCTCGCACGCAAGGTCCGCCGTCCGTTTGGCGCGGACCCTCGGGCTGGCCAGGCAGGCGTCGAGCTCCACGCCGAGCTTCTTCAGCGCGCGACCGGCGTTGACGGACTGCCGCTCGCCCTTCTCGGTCAATTCACGATCGGCGTCCGGCTTGCCTTCACCGGCCTCCGCGTCGCCATGCCTGAGGATCCAGATCACCGAAGGAACTTATCTCGCGACTGGCGATCCAGGCGTTGTTGGTGACTTACCGACCCACGGGGGTGGGTAACTCACCAACGGCCGAAATTTCGTCCGGCGGGTGCGGGAATGGTGCTTATTCGGTGCGGTGTTCGTATCGACTCTGTCCGCCTTCGCAGGCATGATCGACGGGTGAGCGCCGGAGCCGTCCATTTGCACGTCCACAGCGAGTACTCGCTGCTCGACGGGGCCTGCAAGATCGACAAGCTCGCGGCGCGGGCGGCCGAGTTGGAGATGCCGGCGCTCGGGCTCACCGACCACGGCGTGATGAACGGGTCGGTCGAGCACTACAAGGCGTGCAAGAGCGCGGGGATCAAGCCGATCATCGGCCTCGAGGCCTATTTCGTCGATGACCGCGTCACCACTCCACAGGCCGCGCGGTACGAGCGCAACCATCTCACCCTCCTCGCCTCCAACGAGGCGGGTTTCCGCAATCTGGTGAAGCTGAGCTCCGCCGGCTTCCTCGAGGGCTTCTCGCGCGGCAAGGCGAACGTCGACCTGGAGCTGCTCTCCGCCCATTCGGAGGGCGTGATCGCGCTCACCGGATGCCTGCAGTCGCGCTTCTGCCGCCGGCTGGTCGAGGACCGCCCCGAGGATGCCCGTGCCCACGTGGACGACCTCGTCAACGCCTTCGGGCCCGAGCAGGTCTACTTCGAGGTGCAGCGCAACGGCGTCCCCGAGCAGGAGAAGGCGAACGAGGGCATCGTCAAGGTCGCGCGCGAGCTCGGGCGGCCGTTGGTCGCCACCGCTGACGTCCACTACCTCCGCCGCGAGGACTACGACAGCCATGCGGCCCTGCTCTGCGTCCAGACCAAGTCGACGATCGAGCAGCCGAAGCTCCGCTTCGACACGAACGAGTTCTATTTGAAGAGCTCAGACGAGATGGCCGAGTCCTTCTCGGACATGCCCGAGTCAGTGGCGAGCACACTCGAGATCGCCGACCGCTGCGACGTCGAGATGAAGCTCGGTCAGCTCCTGCTCCCGCGCTTCCCGACGCCGGATGGGGTGGAGCCGGGGGAGATGCTCCGCGATCTCGCCCTCGACGGCCTGCGCAAGCGCTACGGCGATCCGATCCCCGCAGATGCGATGGAACGCCTCGAGTTCGAGCTCGGCGTGATCGACAAGATGGGGTTCCAGTCCTACTTCCTCATCGTCTGGGACTTCGTCAACTACGCGAAGGGGAACGGGGTCGCGGTGGGTCCCGGCAGGGGCTCGGCCGCCGGCTCGATCGTGGCGTACGCGCTCGAGATCACCGACCTGGACCCGCTCGCCAACGGCCTCCTCTTCGAGCGCTTCCTGAACCCCGGCCGCAAGTCCATGCCCGACATCGACATCGACTTCTCGGTCCGGGGACGCGAGCGCGTGATTCGCTACGTCGCCGACAAGTACGGCCGCGAGTGCGTCGCGCAGATCATCACCTTCGGCAAGATGGCCCCCCGCGCGGCCACCCGCGATGCCGCTCGGGTGCTCGGCTACGACTACGGCACGGGAGACCGGCTCGCCAAGCAGATCCCCGAGCCGATCATGGGGCGCAGCCCGAGCTTTGAGGAGTGCCTGAAGCCGGGCGAGGAGCTGAAGCGCACCTACGACTCCGATCCGGACGCCCAGCGCATCATCGACACGGCGCAGGGCCTCGAGGGAATCGTCCGCAACCACTCGATCCACGCGGCCGCCGTCGTGATCGCCGACCGGCCCCTCCAGGAGATCGTCCCCCTGCAGCTCGCCGAGGACCGAGGCGGCGGCCCCGGCAATGGCAACGGGAACGGCAAGCCCGAGCGCGCCTACAAGACGGTCACGCAGTACTCGATGGGGCCGATCGAGGAGATCGGCCTGCTCAAGATGGACTTCCTCGGCCTGCGGAACCTCGACGTGATCGAGGACGCCACGGCCATCATCGAGCGCTCCCGCGGCGAGAGGATCGACATCAAGGACATCCCGCTGGACGATCCGAAGACGTACGCGATGCTCGCCAAGGGCGACTCCGTCGGCGTCTTCCAGTTCGAGTCCGACGGCATGCGCGATGCGCTCAAGACGATCCGGCCGACCGAGTTCCAGGACCTCGTCGCCATCGGAGCGCTGTACCGCCCCGGCGCCATGCGCTTCATCCCCGACTACGCCAAGGGAAAGCGCGACCCGGAGTCGATCCGCTACTCCGACCCGCGCCTGCGGCCGATCACCGAGACGACCTACGGCTGCGTGATCTACCAGGAGCAGCTCATGGAGATCGCCAAGCAGATGGCCGGCTTCAGCCCATCCGAGGCGGATGACCTCCGCAAGGCGGTGGGCAAGAAGAAGAGGGATCTGATGGCGACCATGAAGGAGAAGTTCCTCGAGGGCATGGCCGCCTCGAAGACCGAGGGCAGGGTCGCCAAGGACCTGTGGTCACTGATGGAGGCGGCGGCGGACTACTCGTTCAACCGCTCCCACGCCGCCTGCTACGCCCTGATCTCCTACCGGACCGCCTGGCTGCGAGCCAACTATCCCGCCGAGTACATGGCGGCCCTGATCTCGACGGTGATGTCGACCAAGGACAAGGTGCCCTTCTTCGTCAATCGCTGCGCGGAGATGGACATCGAGGTCCTTCCACCCGACGTGAACAGCTCGGATCACGGCTTCGTCGTGTCCGGCAACTGCATCCGCTTCGGGCTCGACGCCGTGAAGAACGTCGGCCACATCGCGGTCCAGGCGATCCTCGATGCCCATTCGAAGGACGGCGACTTCACCTCGCTGTGGGACTTCTGCGAGCGCGTCGACTCCCGGACGGTGAACAAGCGGGCGATCGAATGCCTCATCAAGTGCGGAGCATTTGACTCGACCGGTGCGTCTCGCAAGGGCATGCTCGAGGTGCTCCCTGCCGCCACCGCCTTCGGCCAGAAGGCCCAGGAGGATTCGCGCCTCGGCCAGTCCTCGATCTTCGACCTGGGCGGCGGGGCGGAGGAGGCCGGTCCTTCGCGACAGCACCACGCGCCGATTCGCGCCGGGGAGTTCGACCAGAACGAGCTCCTTCGCCTGGAGAAGGAGACCCTCGGCACCTTCCTCTCGTCGCACCCGCTCGCCGAGGTGAGGGACGCGCTGCGGACTCGGGTCGACTGCTCGCTCTCGAGCCTCGCCGACAAGCAGGATGGCTCCTGGGTGACTGTGGGAGGCATCGTCACCGAGTTCAAGCGGCACACCTCCAAGAACGGCTCGAAGATGGCGTTCGCCACCGTCGACGATGTCGAGGGCCAGCTCGAGTTGCTGGTCATGGGCAAGGCCTACGAGGCTTCCCAGGAGTTCCTGGCGGCCGACGCAATCGTGGTGGTTCGCGGCAGGCTCGACCACAAGGGCCGGGGGGAGACCAAGCTGGTCGCGCAGGAGGTGGAGCTCTTCGAGCCCACCGAGGACGAGGTCGCCAAGGCGAGGGCCGCAAGGAACACCGGTCCCCTGAAGATCGACATCGATGCAGGGGACTTCGGCGCCACGCTGATCGAGGAGCTCAAGGTGATCCTCGGGCACTTCCCCGGCGACTCGGAGGTGGTCCTGGTGATGAAGACCCGCGACGGCACCAGGGAGCTTCGCTTCGGCGGCGCCTACAAGGTGCGCCGCTCCGCCGGGTTGGACGCGGAGCTCGACGCGCTTCTCGGTGCCGCCACGCGCGCCGCCTGACGCTCCGCCCTATCAGATCGACCGCCTGGTTCGCAAGGGCCGACTCGGCGCCAAGATGACCATCCCCGCCTCGACGGCGCCTAGACTTCACGCCGTGCCGAGGCAGACCCAGACCCAGAGGAGCAGCGCCGGCGAATGCCGCCAGTGCCGCACCTTCTGCGACAAGCTCGTCAACCCTGCGGGCTGCCTCGAGATGGGGTGCAAGTTCCTCTACACCTACGAGGACATTCGCACCGGCGGCCGTTTCATGGGGTGCATGAACAAGGTGTTCAGCGCGGAGATCGACTTCGACCTCTTCCTGCTGGCCGAACGCGCCCGGGAGGGCTTCGGTGGGATCAAGATGACGGGCGCCCCGCTTCCCCACTGCCAGTTCAGCGTCGAGCGCGCCTACGAGGGAGAGGGCCCGGGGCACGAGTGCGTCAACCGCCGGTTCTTCGATGCGCCGGACGACACGCCCGAATCGATCCGGGCGTTCGACCTCCGCAACACCCTTTCCTGAGCCCACCATGGTGGGCCGGCCGGCCAGGGGCGGAATCTGCGTGCTGCTTGTCGGGCTCACGCTGGCGCTCGCCGGATGCGGCGGGTCCTCCGGAGCATCCGCCGCTTCGCCGCAGACCGTCGCCGACCGCCTGAGCCAGACCGACGACGCCCTCCGAGGGGCGATCGACGAGTGGCGCGCAGGGGGAGATCCGCCCTCGAGCATGCCGCCGCAGACGGTCCTCGATCAGTCAGCCGCCGTGCAGCTGGACGCGCGCTATCTCACTGCGCATCCGAATCTGACCGCTCAGGTCATTCCGCTTCTGCCGGGGCCGCTTGCAGGGCAGGTGCGCCGCCTGACCAGGGCGGAGCGCGACCTGCTGCGACTCTCGCACGGCGCGCGCCATAGGAAGCTCAGGGTCGGCGCGCCCCCGCCGCTCTCCGACCTCGTCTCCTTCTACCGGGAGGCACAGAGCCGCTACGGAATCGGCTGGAACTATTTGGCCGCGATTCACCTGGTCGAGACCAAGTTCAGCCGGGTGAAGAGCGACAGCGTCGCCGGCGCGAAGGGCCCGATGCAGTTCATCCCGTCGACCTGGCAGATCTACGGCGCCGGAGGCGACATCCATGACCCACATGACGCCATCCTCGCCGCGGCCAGGCTGCTCCGCGCCAACGGCGCGCCGCGGAGCTACGCACGCGCCCTGCGCGCGTACAACGACTCGGGCCTCTACGTGGACGCCGTGATCAGCTACGCGCGCGAGATCGCGGCGAACCCCTACGGGATCTACTACCTCTACTGCTGGCTCCCCTAGCGCCGGCCAGGTAGGTCCGGCCGCGAGGAGAGAGCCGGTAGCCGACCAGGAGGCTCTCGGTGAGGCCGAGCTCCTTCAGCTTGCGGACGTCGCGTTTGAAGGGAGCCTTCTCCATCCCGATGGAGGCCGCCAGCTCCGCGGCGAGGGTCTCCGGCCGTTCCGCGATCAGCTCGAGCAGGCGGCGGGTCCACGGCTCGCCACGGCGCACATCCATCCGCTCCAGCCGGTCGTCGAGGTCCGCACGCTCCTCCGGCGAGAGCTCAGCGGTCTCCCGGAGGGAGACCCTGGGGTCATCGCCCATTCGCCGGAACTCGATGCGGTACAGGCGCCCCTCCTGGCGCAGGCTGCGAAGCAGCTCGGCCCGCGAGTCGAAGCCCGCGCGCCGGGCGTCCGCGGCGGTGATCTTCCGCTCGCTGGTCCGCTCGACCGTCTCTATCGAGAGGACCCCGCCACGGGTCCGCAGTGTGCCGCCCGCCTTCACCGTCGGCCTCTTCCAGCGCCGAAAGGCCAGGTCGATCTCGCCGGCCTCGATCCCATCGAGCGCGCGGCGGTTGAAGAGCATCAGCCCCTCTTCCGGATCGCCTCACGGTGCAGCCGCCTGACGATCTGAATGTCCTTGCGGACAACCGCCTTGCCGTCCACACCCGGACCCTCGAGGACGGCCGGGAGCCCCTGCAGGCGCGGCTCGCCGAGGAAAGCGCGCATGCCCTTTCCGCCGATCTCGCCGTTTGGGATCGGGGCATGCCGGTCCCGGTTGGAGCCGCGGGGATCGCGCGAGTCGTTCACGTGCAGGAGCTTGAGCTGCTTCAAACCGATCTTCGAGTCGATCTCGTCTACGAGGTCCTTCATGCCCTCGGGCGTGCGGACGTCGTAGCCGGTGGCGTGCAGGTGACAGGAGTCGATGCACAGCCCGAGTCGCTTGGGGCCGCCCGTCTTCTCGATCAGCTCCGCTGTCTCATCGAAGTCGCGGCCGAGGAGCTGGGGTGAGCCCGCGGTGTTCTCGTAGAGGATCGGACAGCGGTCCGTCTCGGCCAGCGCCTCCTTGATCAGCTTCACCGCCCGCTTCCGTGCGTTGGCGCGGGTGTCGTCCTTGAGGGCCCCCGGGTGGATCACCACTCCCATCGCGCCGATCGCGTCGCCGACGCGGAGGGCGTGCGTCAGGGAGTCGAGTGACTTCTTCCGCATCTCCCTGTCGTTGGTCGCCGGGTTGATCAGGTAGATCGCGTGGATCGCGGCGACCTCGACCTTCGAGGCCTCCTTCGCCTCCCGGAACGCCGTGAAGTCCTCGTCGGAGTAGCGGGTGGGGCGCCACATCCGCGGGCTCTGGTTGAAGATCTGGATCGCCTCGCAGCGGAGGTCCTTCGCGCGCTCGATGGCATTGGGGAGGCCACCCCCTGTGGAAACATGGGCGCCGATCAGCACGATGAGCTCCGATCCGTCAAATCCCGTTCGAGTCCGCTTCGCCCCGTCACCTACGGGCGCCCTCCACATCGGTGGAGCGCGGACGGCACTGTACAACTGGCTCTACGCGCGCGGACGAGGCGGTCAGATGGTCCTGCGGATCGAGGACACCGACCGCGAGCGCTCGACGCCCGAGAACGTCGAGCAGATCCTCGACGCGCTCGGCTGGCTCGAGCTCGACTGGGACGAGGGGCCGATCAGCCAGGCCGAGCGCGCCGACCGGCACGCGGAGGCGCTCCGGAAGCTGGTCGAGGACGGTGTCGTCTACCGGGATTCGGCCACGGCCGAGGACGTCGCCTCATGGAAGAAGGAGCACGGCAACCGCGGCTACCGGGGCACGCCCACCGACGATGCGAGCGCGGCGGTTCGTCTCAAGGTCCCCGATGACGGCGACACGGTGGTCGCCGATGAGATCCGCGGCGAAGTGAGATTTCCCAACGCGGCCTCCGACGATTTCGTGATCGCCAGGGGCGACGGATCGGTCCTCTACAACTTCGCGGTCGCGGTCGACGACGCGGACATGGGGATCACCCATGTGATCCGGGGCGACGACCACCTCTCCAATACGCCGAAGCAGCTGCTGGTGATGGAGGCCTTGGGTGAGGAGCCGCCGCGCTTCGCGCACCTGCCCCTGCTCCACGGCCCCGACGGGAAGAAGCTCTCGAAGCGACACGGAGCGGCCAGCGTGCAGGAGCTCCGCGACGCCGGCTACCTGCCCGCGGCGGTTCGCAACTACCTGGCGCTGCTGGGCTGGGGCACTCAGGACGACACGACGATCATGAGCACCGACGAGCTGGTCGAGCGCTTCGACATCGCCGATGTCGGCCGGGCGAGCGCGATCTTCGACGAGCAGAAGCTCCGTTGGCTGAACGGCCGCTTCATGCGCGAGATGGACCTCGACGCCTACACCGAGGTCGTCGCCCGTCACCTGGGCCGCGAGCCCGACGAGCGCCTGCGCGCCGCCTGCGAGATCGCCCAGGAGAAGGCGCAGACCCTGGATGAGGTCTGGCCCCTGATCGGATTCCTCTTCGAGGAGCCCGAGACCGATGAGAAGGCCTGGCGGAAGGTGATGAAGGACGGCGCGCTGCCACTGCTCAGCGAGGCGCTCGACGCGCTGCGGGGCACCGATTCGTTCGAGCCGGCGGAGCTCGAGGCGTCCCTGGGCCGGATCCTCGCCGAGCGCGACGTGAAGCCCGGCAAGCTCTACCAGCCGATCAGGGTCGCGATCACGGGCAGCTCCGTCTCGCCGGGCATCTTCGAGTCGCTGGCTGTGCTCGGGCGGGAGCGTTCGCTGGAGCGAATCGAGCGGGCCGTCCAGCGGCTTTCCACGGATAGCCAACAGCGCACTTCCGGGTAGATCGGCTCCCAGGCTAAATAATCCGCACGCCTATGCCGATTAGAAAGCCATGGCGACAGCAGCCGCTACAGCGCGGAACGCACAGAACCGCACGCGGGCGCAGGGGCGTGGACGCGTGCTCGCGGCGGCCTTCGACGAGGCCGAGCGCCAGCCCGCGCTGCAGGAGGGACGCGAGCAGGCTCTGGAGCAGGTCAACCGGGGTGCACCGCCGCACGAGGTCGCGGCGGTCGTCGAGGCCGACGTCGGCCTCACCTGCGCGATCGTGCGCGCCGCGGGCCAGATCCAGGGCGCCGGGCGCATTCGCAGCGTCACCGATGGCGTCGAGCTGCTCGGCCCTGGTGCGGTAGAGGCGATCCTCCGCTCCGCGCCCTCCTACGACCTCTTCAACGGCGACGGCCGCCTGGCGCTCGCGCCCGACCGCTTCCGGCTGCACGCCCTCGCGGTCCAACGCGCCGCCGACCGGATCGCGGAGGTGAGCGGGATCGGCGATCGCGACGAACTCGCCCTGGCCGCGATCCTCCACGACATCGGCCGTCCCGTCCTGGCGCGGCTGCACCCGGGCTACGCCGAGCGGTTCGACCGGCGCGGCGCCACCCCCGATGACCGCATCGCCGCGGAACGCCGCGAGTTGGGCATCGACCACGCCCTCGTCGGCGGTGTCCTCACCCGGCGTTGGGGCGTCCACGCGCGCATCGCCGAGGCGATCGAGCGACACCACACCCATCAGGCGGAGGGCATGGGGGCCGTGATCCGCGTGGCGGACATGGTCGCTGCGCACATCGAGGACTGCCCGGTCAGCACCCAGGATCTGGTCGAGGCCGGCGGGAATTGCGGCATGGACGAGATGGCGGTGCGCCAGGTCCTCTACGAGCTTCCCCAGGGAAAGGGGTCACGTCGCCGGGCCACCGGCCCGTGTCCGCTCTCCACACGAGAGCTGGACGTCCTCCGGCGTCTCGCCGAGGGCAAGGTCTACAAGCAGATCGCCGTCGAGCTGGATCTCTCGGCGAGCACGGTTCGCAGCCACCTGCACAACGTGTACGGCAAGCTCGGCGCTCTCGACCGCGCTCAGGCGGTCCTCATGGCGACCGAGCAAGGCTGGATCTAGAGGCTTCGCCTCTTGCGTCGGTCCGCCCCCAGCCGGTGGGGGCGGACCGACGCATGCTGATCAGCAGCGCGGCGATCGCGATGCCGACGGCGTCGATCGCGACATCCCTCGGCGTGCCCTCGCGCCCCCGTACGAAGGTCTGATGGAACTCGTCGCTGCACGCGTAGAGGAGCGAGATCCCGACGGCCCAGAGCAGGGGGCGCCGGGAGACATCCCGCAGAGCCCACCACCAGGCTCCCGTGAGCAGCGCATAGCCGGTGATGTGACCGAGCTTCCGGAAGACGACCACCCACCACGCGTGGTGGCCGGCCGCCGGCTGTGCGGAGAACCAGAAGATCACGCCCATCAGGGCGATCGGCACCAGGAATCGGAGGAGTGTGCGGTTGCGTGGATTCAACGCCGCGCCGCCCGGCCCGGTAAAAGGGTTGTCGTGATCTCGGTCACCTCGAAGTCACGTTACGCGGTGGTCGCGCTGGCGGAGCTGGCGCGTGCCACAGACAGCCCCATGCCGATCGGCCAGGTGGCGGAGCGGCGCGGCATTCCGGTTCAATTCCTCGAGCAGCTCTTCTCGACCCTCCGCCGCGCCGGCATCCTGACCAGCCACCGCGGCGCCAAGGGCGGCTACACGCTCGCCCGGCCCGCGGACCAGATCAACGTCCTCGAGGTCGTCCAGGCACTCGACGGCGTGGTCGGTCAGGAGGGCAAGGAGGCCGGCGGCATCTGGGAGGAGGGGGTGGAGGCCCTGCGGGCCACCTTCCGGGACACGACGATCGCCGACATCTCCCGTCGTGAGGCCGAGGAGGCCGGCGCCGGGATGTACCACATCTGAAATACAGGCACGACTAGCGCGGATTTGGCGTCAGAGAGCCGATTGCGTCCGGTTGTTTCCGGTTGTTTCGGTGTCTGACTGGCGAACAAATGGCGAACAAGTCCGACCCCAGACGCTGGGTAAGATTCACCCACATACCTCCGGGCGCCACCACCGGGAACAACCTTCCACCAGGAAGGATGCAGTGTGGCCCCTACAGCGACGAAGACCAGCGGCACCAGGGTCCAGACCTGGCTGCCGATCACTCTTGCCGAGCAGCTGAAGGCGCAGGCTGACCTCGAGCGGCGATCGGTCTCCAACGTGATCAAGGTCGCAATCGAAGACCGTCTCCGCGGCACCCAGGAGCGGCGCCCGTGACCGTGACCGAGTTCAAGCCGCGGTTTCCTGACACCCCGAGGGCCGACTGATGGCCGCGGGCTACACGAAACTCTTCCCGGACATCTGGCTCGCCCCCGATGTTCCACCGCTGGCATTCACCACCGAGGATGCACTGACCCGGATCGGCGCTGAAGACAAACCGCCTGGCGCAGCCTGGCTGGCGGAAGAAGGCGGAAGAAGTGAGCCTGGTCCTTCGACATTCCCTTCGGCCCGAGAACGGCAAGCCGCTCGACCAACTCACCATCTACCAGGCGAGTCGCAGCGTCCGAGACGAAACAGACCGCCAGCTTGCCCGGACGATCCTCACCGATCTATGGAACGCCGGCGTGGATACCTTCGGCGCCGCCGAGGACCTTCTCGACCAGGCGGACGAAACGGAGCTCCGTCGCCGTCTCGACACCGCCAGGGCGAAACTCGGCATGGAGGCAACCGGCGACATTGACCGGCGTCAGGCAGTGGCAAGAGCGGCCCGTGACGATGTGCCGCCGCCGCCGAACCTGGACCGTCCACGCGACTCGCGAGGGACGGGCGCTCCAGTCGTGCCCTCGTCTGCCGAGCGGTCACCTCGACCCCCGAGGGAGCACTTGCACCCGACAGCGCGAGAAACGTCTGGCACTGCGACCGAGCACCGCCAGGCCTGGCCGAACACGGCGACCTCGACCCCTGGCACTCGCCGCCTTCGCCTCGACCCCCGCACCGGCGCGATTGCCCCGAGCGAGGAAGCCCAGGCCCATGAGAAGGCCTACTTGGAGAAGGTCGAGGCGCGACAGGCCGAGGAGAACCGCAAGCGCCGCGAGCAGCGCGAGATGGAAGCCGAGCAGTAGCGAGAAGATCGACCAGCTCGAACGCGAGCAGGTCGATGAGCTATGCTGCCGCCTGGGTGGAGCGCGGTGGAAGTGATGCTGACCGAAGCGGAGCGCGATCGAGACCAGCCGGCACGAAGCTGCACATGCCGTCGCATTCCTGCGAGCAGGCCACCGGGTCAAGGAGGTCCGCTGCGATGACATCACCGAGACCGAACTCGGCCGCGTCCTGCTCGACCTCACCGACTTCGAACCGGGCTGGGGATACCTGCTCGGCGTGATGGCGGGGCCGCTCGCCAATGGCAGAGACCTGCCGCGCTGGGAGCGAGCTCACGCTCAGAACCACGGGCGACGACTTCCAGATCGCCTTCCAGACCAGGTTGCTCAAGCTCACCGAGCGGGACTACGAGGCCGCTTGCGAGGAGGCCAAAGACGCTCTCACGAACCCGGATGCGGCGGCGGCGGTCACGCTCCTCGGCCGTGCGCTTGCCCGCGTCCGGGTGATCAGCGGCGCCGAGGTCGAGGAGCTGCTCAGCGACTACATGCCGCGACTACGACCAGAGAGGACCCCCGATGCTGCATAAGGAAGTGGCGCTCGATGCCACACCGACCACCGACCAAGGCGAGTTCTCCGCGATCGCCGCGGCCTACTCGGTCGACCGGACCAACGAGCGGATCGTCAAGGGCGCATTCGCTGACACGATCGCCAAGTGGAGGGCATCGAAGAAGATGGTCCCGGTCCACTGGAACCACGCTAAGGATGCGGCCGATGTGATCGGCAGCGTCGACCCCGCCTCGATGGAGGAGCGAAGCGACGGCCTCTACGTCGAGGGCACACTCGACATCACCGAGAGCACGGTGGCCCGCGAGGCATGGCGCTCGATGAAGGGCAACCGGATCTCCCTCTCCTTCGGGTACATGGTCCTCGAGCAGGAGAAGGCAAGCGATGGGGTCCTCGACCTACTCGAACTCGATCTCTTCGAGGTATCGCTCGCACCTGCGCCTGCCAACCCCGATACGCGCATCCTCTCGATGAAGAGCACAGACGACGATGCGGTCGATCCCGTTCTGGCCGCGTTCCTGAGAAGCAGCCGCGCCCGGACCAAGGCACCCAAGACCGGGACCCCACTGTTCGACGCCTGGCTGGCCGAACAGGACGCCAAGGCACTCCCACCGAAGCCGAAGAGGATGCCTGTACGTGTCAAGACCTTCGAGATCGACTGATGAGGTCGGGCCTACTCCGAGAGCCCGGCGGCTGCGAGTGCATTCTCGCGTTCCCAGAACGACTGCATCCGGGCGATCTTGCCGCCACGAAGCGTAAACAGCGTCCCGCAGGGCTGGTCAATCTCGATCCCGTCGCGACCTCGAAAGTGCTCGATGGTGAGCACCAGGATTCGCTCGTCGTCGATCACCCGAATGTCCCCGAAATTGGAGCGATGTTCCTCCCACGCCTCATCGAACTTGCTGAACATCCGACCGACCGACTCTCGCCCGCGAGCCACACTCGCGCCGGGCTGCTCAGGCGGCTCTTCGAATACGGCGGCAGCATCGAAAAGACTCAAGGTGGCCTCGGAGCCGAATCCACCCTCATTGAAGGCCTGGCCAAACCGCCTGATGATCTCGACGTTCTCCTCCGACATCGCCTACTCCGACAGCCCGGCGGCTTCGAGGGCCTCCTCGGGCGTGAGATCTGTCTCCCATCGAATCACCTTTCCCTGCCTGAGCGTCCAGATCACCCCAGACCTCATCTCCACCTCCACGCCGCTCCCGGCTCCCCGCCCATACCGAGTCTCGATAACGATCACGCGGTCGCCGGCGTCGATCAACCGCTCCGGCTGGACTCTGAACTCCGCCCAGACCTCGTTCACCTCCTCACCCAATCGCTGGAGGCCTTGATGACCCTCATAGGTGGCGGGATTGATCACGCGGCGCGTCATGTCGATCCGAACTTCAGGATCGAAGCGCTCGAGGAGCTCGGGGACCTGCTCGCCGCTGGCAGCCCTTCTGAGCAGACCCATCACCTCGCGCACGACCTCCACGTTCTCCTCCGACATCGCTACTCCGAGAGGCCGGCGGCTTCGAGGGCCTCGGCATGGCTGCGGAAATCCCGGGTATTGACGATCTTGCCGCCACGATATGTGACCAGCTCCGCGAGCTCACCATTGAAGTTCAACCGGGTTGTCTGTCCCGTGCCCTCCATTTCCCCCAGCGCGAGCACGGACTCCCCGAGGTCACGAATATCGTCAAATCGAGCCTTGATTTGCATGGTGCCCTTGAGGCTCTCCCAAGCCTCCTGGGCTCCGGCATGCCCGCGATATACCTCAACAAGTGTGAACCATTCGACCTCGGGATCGAACTGGTCGATCCACGCGTCAAAGTCGTCACGGTTCCAGGCCTCCATGAGGCGCTTGAAGCTTTCGACGTTCTCCTGCGACATCGCCTATTCCGACAGCCCGGCGGCTTCGAGGGCTTCAGTCTCGTTCCCATAGCTCTGAAGTCGGCTCACCTTGCCCTGGTGAAAGTCCGCCACCCAAGCGAGCGGAACCCGGGCGTCCAGGCCGCTGCCCCTGCCGCGTCCACGTATCTCCCCGAAGGCGACTGCGCGATCCCCAAGGTCCCGGATCTCGTCAACTCGCGCCTGAATGTCCTCCCATGCCGCATCAGCGTCTTCCCGGTACTGGCGGAGCCAGTCCGGCCCGCGATAGGTAGTCGTCTCAACCGACGCAGCCAAGTACGGAATGAACTCGAAGTCTTCGGTGATCAGATCCGCCATCGCATCGAGATCGCCATCGTTGAACGCGGCTACATGGCGGCGGAAGATCTCGACGTTCTCCTCCGACATCGCCTAGGGGCCGTGGTTGACGAAGGCGATGCACTGCCCCTGGTTCTTGAAGTCGAAAAGCTCCCAGCCGCCGTTGGTGCACTGATCCTTCGAGGTCGGCAGAGGCGGCGCGTCGACGACCGTGATGTCGCCTGCCGCGATCGGTTGCGGTCTGATCGGAATGAAGGGGAATGGAACGAGGTCCTCGTCGGTCGGAGCGGGACAGGAGGTCGGCGGAAGCGCGGCCTCGACGTCGTTGGCGAGGTCGAGGCCAGCGCCTGGACTGCCGTTGTCCTCAACGAAGATCACGTGGCCGAGGTTCCCGGACTCCGAGAAACCCGAGTCGACGGCAAATCCCACCGTGGCGCGGTTCCCAACCACCGTCATGCATGTGACGTGACCGCTCACCAAGTAGGTCGATCGGAGTTCGGCGCTCGCCTCCCCGCTCGGGTTGCTGCCGTCAGCATCGCTATGGGCGTCAACGCTGAGACCGCGAAACTGGGAGAGGATCGTCGCCCCGCCGACCACCGAGTCCTGGGCCGGAGGGGGTGGTTGCGGTGCGGCGCTCGAGGGGATGGGCAAGGCCAAGGCCGCTGCCACGATCGCCGCGGTGAGGATCAGCTTCAGCTTCATGGTCGCTCCTCTCGGCCAAAGACCCGGTCCTCACGGTCTACCACTCCCGACATCGCTCACGCAGTCTCCCCCGCCATAGGGGAGGGTGCGAGGCGAGAACTGCCTGCTCAAAAAAACCGCCGATTGCGTCCATGTAAAGGAAACGCGTGCGCGTGAAGTCGGCCACGGCAAACGGGCAACGCCTGCAGCCTCCGAGCGCCGAGTGCCTCTACTGCGGGCAGCTCTTCCGCCCGCGCCGGCGCGGCCACGTCTTCTGCTCGAACTTCTGCCGCTACCGGGGGGAGAGGCCGCTGGAGGAGCGAGGGGAGATCGACACGGAGGCGGTGAAGCGGCTCTTCGACCCCTCCCGGGACCCGGAGGAGCGGGTCCGCGAGGACGACTGGTTCCCCGGTTCCCCGGACTCTGAATGGCGGTCCCTCTTCGCGCATGAGACGGTCGGGGGCCGTCGGCGCTGGTACATGCACCTGTTGCTGGACGGGGAGCTATGAGCGATCGCCGGGAGCAACACAAGTTCGTCCAGGGGGTGAGCGTTAATGAGACGGAAACGCGATACCCCGCGCCGAGCCGACGGTAAGAGGCGTCAGATGGCGTATTCAGGTTGGCTGCCCAGCGCCCGCGTGGGGATTTTCACCCCGGTTGTTGACACCGGGCGGCTATAGCCCCTTTTCGTCCAAAGCGGCTACTCCGACAGCCCGGCGGCTTCGAGGGCGTCGGCACGATCCGTAACCACTCGTCGCAATGAGCCTTTCCGGCGCGGAACGTGGTGACGAACAAATACCAGAGGTCCGCCCGACCCCAGTCAAACCGGGGCGCAGATCATGTAGTGCTGGAGCAGTAGGTCCTCGGGCGGGTGCACCTCGAGGACGTCCCATCCGGTACCAGCGATCAGCTCGAGCGCGTAATCCGGCTCGTACCTCGCGACCCGCAGCGGCTGATCGGGGCCTCGTCGATGAAACGCGATCCTTTGTGGGAGCCGCGATGCGCAAGGGCGCGTTCCAGCGCCGCCTCCGCCCGCTGCCTGACCTCGGGATCTGGGCTCGCGAGCTGCTCCTCGAGCGCCCGCCTGAACGGCGCATTCGCCTTCCTCATCAATGAGAAAAAGCGAGAAGAGGAGCCGCGCATCGGACTTGGCGTGCCGGCGCAGGAGGCGGAGCATGGAGACGTAGTCGTGGGGCGCGAGGTGGGTAAAGACCGAGAAGAGGCAGATCAGGTCGAAGTAGCGCTCCCCGACCGGCAGCAGCTCGAAGCTGCCGAGATCGTCACCGTCGGGGTTATACCGCTCGTTGTGGGCATCGAGGCGGTGAAACTCGAATCTTGGGTCGGAGACGTTGGCCTGGAGCCAATCGATGAGATCCGCGGAGACATCGATCCCGACGTAGCTGCCGATCGCCATCGAGTTGCCGAGCAGCGTCTCGGCAAGCTTGGTCCCGCACCCGACGTCGAGCAGATCGACTCCGGAGAGGTCTTCTCGTTTCATCGCGTGGCAAAGGAGGGCGACTGCGAACACGCCAGCCTCAAGCCACTCCTGGTGGGTGAGGCCAACTCGTTGTTGGAGCACCGGCGGAACCGAAAGCGGTGCCACGAACGGCATTGTAGAGGACCTCACCAACATCGATCCAAAAGCGCGCCACGTTCTCGGTTCGAGTGACCCTTCAGTTAACCCCAGCAACCCGGCGGCCTTCGAGAAGCAGGTCGGATCGCGCAGGGAGGGTCGGTAAGGGGAGGGTCGAGATGGAAAACGTCTCGGCTGAAAACCGCCGTCCAGGGCGGCGATTGGCGACCCTGGGGGGCATCGACATTCTTCTACCGATGAGAGCAAGTGGGGGGATGTCTTCCCTACCCCAATCCGACCATAGACTTCGCGAAAGTGGCTGACAACGAAGCCAAGGCCGAGATCGTCTTTGACGACAACGAGACGATGGAAGTACAGAACACCGTCTTGGAAGTCACGAGTGAAATCGAGGGCCAGAAGAGGATGGCTCTCCCCTTGATCAAGGTCGTCAATGAAGACGGGGCGGAGGTTTGGATCAATGCCACCCACATCCGCATGATCAAAGCCGCCGCCAGCCTCGACTAACTTAAGCCTCAACCTCCGGGTACCGCGTCTCACAAAACGCTCCGACCGACCCACTAAGGTTCTCGGTGCATCGCTTAGTTGGCGTTGTCGATCAAAGCCTCGGGCGCCCCCCTTGTGGGGGCGTTCCGTGTTTTGGCGACCGATGGGTCGTTCACACTGGTCTTGCTTTGGAATCGACAGCGACAAGCGATGCCTCCCTCCCCGTGGCGTAACCGCGGCGCGGCAGATCCCGCCGATGTGCACCCGGGCAACCTGGGCGCTCCTTTCCGCAGGGGCGGATCCCCCGGCTTGGGAGGATCGGGGGTTACTCGAGCGGGCTTCACCCTCCGAACGCTGGGGCGAACCCACATCCGCTCCCATGGCCGGGCACGACGCCCGAGCTGCTCTGCGCGGCCACGCGGTTCCCGTCGATCGCGGACGTCGACACGCTCTAGTTCGTCGTCCCGCGGCGACCCTGACCCTCCCGGCGAACTTAACCAACTAGACGCGGGTAGGCGCTGTGAGCGCCCCCGAGCACTTGTGCCGTAGGTGCCGGCGCCTGTTCCCCTTCGATGGCCGGGGTTGGCTCTGCCCTGGCTGTCGACGCCATCACGGTGAGCCTCAGCAGACTCTCGGTGGCCGGAACTGGGGGACCGCATGAACGACGAGTTCGGCGCCCGATTCCAGGAGGCGTTCAACCCCGCGCAGGACGGCAACTGGGAATGGGGAGAGGCACCACCACCGGAGGAGCCGCCTGCGGCCGAGTCTGAGTTCGATGCGGAGCACCCTCGCACTGAGGAGGAACACAACCACGAAGAACCCGGCCGGATGCACTTCTTCGGCTTGTCGGAGATCCGCCGGCGAGTCGAGAGCCAGAGCGCCGACTTTCTGATTGACACCATCTGGCCGGAGAGGGACTACGGCGTAATCGGAGCCGAGGATAAGGCGGGCAAGACCTGGGCAGCAGGCGACCTGGGCATTTCGGTCTCGAGCGGAACGCCGTGGCAAGGCCGCTTCGAGGTCAAGCAGGGACCGGTGCTCTTCCTCCACGGCGAGGGAGGAGAGCGCAACTTGGTTCGCCGCCTGGACGCGATCTGCCGGGGCCGTGACCTGAGCCTTGATGACCTGGAGGGGGACGGACTGGTGCAAATCTCGCTGCGCGTACCGCGGCTCGACAACGCGAACCACCTCGAGGACGTCCGTAAGGAGCTGGAGCGGCACTCGCCGCGGGTGGTGGTGTTGGACCCCCTATACCTGGCCGTGCCAGGTCGCGCAGGCGCAGATCTCTATGGAATGGGGGAGTCCCTGGGAGGAATCCAGGTGATCTGCCAAGAGGCCGGCGCCTCTCTGGTGGTTAACACCCACTGGAACAAGACCGGCGAGGGGACGGGCGCATCCCGCTTCACAGGTGTGGGGCCGGGAGCCTGGGGCCGAGTACTCGGCTCAGCGGCCGTGGAGCAGCGGAAGACCGAGCCAGACAAGGCGGCCATCGTCTCGCTGCTATGGGAGTTCGTCGGCGGCGAGATCCCTGACCTCTCCTTTCGGACGCGCCGGAAGGTGTGGGCCGATGACCCGAGCGACCTCACCTCACCGATGCACTACGAGATTGAGGTGACCGAAGAGGGCGTCGAGGCGGCACCCAAGGACCTCACACCCTCGGAGAACCGGGTGCTGGCGGCGCTGCGTTCAGGGGCCACGGAGACGGTCCAGTCGATCGGAGACGAGCTCGCTAGGGACGGTCACGGCAAGCCGCTGAAGGTGCGGACGATCCAGGACACGCTCCAAAAACTGCTGAAGAAACAGCTGGTCAACGGTGTCGAAGAAGAAGGAAAGGCGGGCCAGTGGTGGGCTGCGTGACCGTCTTTTCACCCCTTCCGACCCCGCATAAAACGTCTGCGGGGTCTCTGCGGGGTAGGGCGACCCACCACACCCCGCAGACCCCGCATGTGCATGTACTGACATGCGGGGTTGCGTGCGGGGTAAAGGGGTGCGCACGTTTGGGGCATATCTGCGTGCGGGGTTCTGCGACCCCCCCAAAAACCCTTACCCCTTTCCTTGAGGGGTTTCCGACGGTCAGACCGGGCCGGCACCTGAGATGAAGAAGCTTGGCGCCCCGATCCCCGTGTTGCCCTGACGGTCCCGGAGGCTGCCGCCTCCATCGGCGTCGGCGTCGATTTTTTCAACGAGAACATCCGTCCCGATCTCAGGGTGATCCGGCGCGGCTCGAAGCGGCTGATCCCGGTGGCCGAGCTCGAGCGGTGGTGCGAGGAGAACGCGGAGCGGGTGCTGGGATGAAACGCGCATTGACGAGCGAGGGGTAGACGCGAGGTGCACGGCGACTTGATAAGGTCCACGCTAGCGACCCAATAACGACTATCTAGGAGCTAACGCAATGACTGATCCAGACGTAAAGAGCTTGGACGAGCTGAGGAACCTGGTCATCGATTCGGCGGCGTCTTGACGTTGAAGATGCGAACGGTCCGAGACGCCTACGGTGCTCAACGGCTCGGGACGCAGATCTGCGAAAACATCAGCAACCAGCTCCGTGGTGTCGGCATCGGGCACGTCGATGAAGCGCTCCCCGAACTCAAGGACGAAGACGTCCGGTTCTTCCATGTTGGGAGTCCCGCAGGTCGATTGATCGAGGCGGTCATAAGTCCAGGCACGTCCAACGACGAGCAGATCCGGGAAATCGCGGCTGGGGATCAGGCGGCCAAGCTCGATCGCATCCGCGAGCTGGTGTGCGACTGATGAGCACCGGAATCCGAAAGCTCCACTCCAAGGGCTGTCCAGGTCGTGATCACGGACGTTGTAGCTGCGGCGCCGGCTGGGAGGCGTCGGTCTTCTCCAAGCGCGACGGGAAGAAGATTCGGAAGACCTTCGCCAACAAGGCCGAGGCGAAGACCTGGCGCGACGACGCCAGCACTCAGCTCTCCAAGGGCGGGCTGCGGGCACCGAAGCCGACCACGATCAGTGAGGCGTGGGAGGCATGGCACACCGCCGCGGTGGAGGGGACGGTTCGCAACCGCTCCGGGGACCGCTACAAGCCCTCCTCGATCCGCGGCTACGCCCAGGGGATGCGCCGGCGGGTGCTCCCTGAGTTCGGTTCGGTGAGGCTGGCCGATCTTGACCGCGTCGAGCTGCAGCGATTCGTCCACCATCTGCTCGAGCAGGGACTCGCACCGCCGACGATCGAGGTCACCCTGCTTCCCGTCCGTGCGATCTACCGCCAAGCCCTGGAGCGCGGAGAGATCGTCGTCAACCCCTGCGACAAGCTCCGCCTGCCGCGCTCGGATCGCCGCCGCGACCGGATCGCCGATCCATCCGAAGGGGCATCACTGATCGCCGCCACATCGCCGGATGATCGCCCGCTGTGGGCGACTGCGATGTATGCGGGTCTGCGGCGTGGGGAAATCCAAGCCCTCCGAGCCTGCGATGTCGACCTTGCCGCTGGACTGCTCCGGGTCGAATTCGGTTGGGACTGGAAGGAGGGACCGATCGGATTGAAGTCGAACGCCGGGCGGCGCAAAGTGCCAATCCCGGTCATCCTGCGCGACCACCTGATGGATCAGCGGCTACGGGTGGAGCGCGACGGCGAACATCTTTTTTTCGGTCGCACCGGAGCCGATCCCGTCTACGCCGAGCAGGTCCAGCGCCGGGCCGACAAGGCGTGGAAGGCCGCGAAGCTGGAACGGATCACCTTCCACGAGTGCCGCCACACCTACGCATCGCTGATGATCGCCGCCGGGGTGAACGCAAAGGCGTTCGTCGACCTACATGGGCCACGCCAACATCTCGATCACCCTCGACCGCTACGGCCACCTGATGCCGGGGTCCGAGGAGGAGGCGGCTGCCCTGCTCGACTCTTACCTCGAAGCCGGTCGAGAAGCCGCCGAGGTGCCTGCTCGCGCCGCGACTCCTGCGGCACCGTAGGCCACCACTGCTGTAAACCCATGCGTTTCCCTTGGTCTCTACCCAGGCGTTCCTTCGCCTGTTACCCAAAGGAGCGCCGTAGGGCGTCAAATGGGTACGGGTGGCCGGTGTCGTCGTGCGGTCGTCACGGTCTGACTGGCGAACAGAGTGGCGAACAGATGGCGAACGCGGCCCCCGAACCGCTTGCCTAAGCGGAAACCCGCTCTCTCGCCGGGATGTACCACATCTAGCGCCCAACGCTTCACAAAGCGAAGTTATGCGTAGACATGCGGTTTTCGTGGTCGCCTCAGGTCGCCTCGGGTCGTTGAAAAGTGGCACGCCTGGCACGCAACTGGCACGCAGTAGGCCCCGTCGATCGTTCCCCGGAAGCCTGCTGTCCGATCGTCTCGATGGTCCTTTCAGCCCAGGCACCGAGAAACCACGTCGCTCCGGAGCGGTGGGGGCTAGGGATGCGGGGGGTGCGAGGGGTGTGTTGGATCGGTTGGGTCGGTTGGGTCGGTTGGGTCGGTGGGGTCGGTTGCGTCGGTTGCGTCGGGTGAGGGGGTTGAGTGGGATGCGTCGGGTGAGTCGGGTGAGTGGGGTGCGTCGGATGACTGGGGTGGGTGGGCTGACTCGGGTGAGTGGGGTGCGTCGGATGACTGGGGTGGGTGGGTGACGGCGTGTGGTCATCCGGCGGCGTGGGGTGTTCCCCCGTGGGGGCATGTGAGCGTGACAATGTCGGCGCACGGACGGGCGTCGCCGCGTCCGTCGGTTCGAGTTTCCGCCCACCGGGACGCGTCGAATGGCCGGTCGGTGCGCTCGGCTCCGTTATGACTAGCCACCCGCCCTTAGCTCCGCCCTCAGCCCTTCCCCCCTTCGAGTGGCCTGATGTGCCTTGCCATGGCCGGACCACAAGCGCGGCTGCGGTGAAGACGAGGACGCACACGAGAAGCGCAGGCACGCCCACTGCGGCCAACCTCGCCAGGTAGTAGGCCGACCCCCCCGTTCTCGGCTCCGGTTTCGGCTTGTGCACGACTTTGTCCTTCGGTAACCATAGTTCGCCCTAGGGACCTTTCACGACCGCCGCTTTGCCGCCCGTCCAACAGCAGGTTCATATACCAGCGCCGCCGTCCCCCGACCGTCTCGTGCGCGTAGAGGGATTCGCGATTCCGGGTCCGGGTCGCCGGGGAACCAGTCGTCCTCCCGGACGCGCTCGTCCGGGTCGCGGGAGGGGTCAAAGAGCCGCTTCACAGCTACCTCGCCGCCGCACGCGAGCAGGCCCAGGAGAAGGCGCGTTCGGCTGAGCCCGTGGCGACTGGCGCATGGGATAAGCCAAAAGCGTTCCGATTGGACCCGGTTGTTTAAGACCTTCGAGGTCTGATGCTTGGCCTACTCCGACACCGGCGCACAGGCTAAGCGACCTCCTCGACTGGAAGTCCGGCCTCCTTCCACGCGGCGAAGCCACCCGCAACCTCCGCCGCCCCCCGGCGCAAGGTCGCCTTCGAGCGGATGGCGTGTTGGCAGAGGTAGATCGCGCCGGGTCCCTCCGGGCTGACGATGTGGTTGGCGAGGGAGACCGGTCGCGCCCCAGGGGGGGCGCCGTGGCGGCGACGCTCGAACTCGGTCCTCAAATCGAGAATCTCCGCAAACCCGAGCTGGACCGCACCCCACGCCGCCTCGGGCTTCATAGATCGCACCACTTCGTGAGATCCCTCCACTGCCTACTCCGACAGCCCGTCGGCTTTCGGCGGTCGCTCTACCGGCTCCGGGGCGGATACGGTCATCGAGCGCCTTCCGTAGAGCTTCTCGTAGACGTCCCTTTCCGAATCGAGGTCTTCCACCCTCCGCGCTTCGGTTGCCCGCGATTGGCGCAGCAGCGCCACTGACACCACGACGATGACGGCAACTCCGAACAGGATGAGAACGACCAGCAAGCACGGGGCGCCGATCTTAGGAGGGTCCGACCTTCGAGGTAGAGGGATGAGGGCGGAACTACTCCGACAGCCCTGCGGCTTTGAGGCCTTCCTCGCGATTCAGATACAGCCGCCCTCCCGTGATCATGCCCTTCTCCACCGCGTAGACCATGGCGTAGCGCATGTCGATCCACTCCTCGGTGCCGCGCAGTTTGCCGCGTTGGCGAAACGTCCCCACGACCTTGTCCCCTCCGGCGTCCAGAATCTTCTCCGCGCTGTAGCTCCAATCGTCATACAACTCGATCCAGGTGGCTCGGATTTCAAGGAACCCGTCGAGATCCACTCGACTTCCGCTCCCAAAGGAGTCCGGAAGGTCGCGACATTCAAAAACCGCCTCCGGCGCGAAGAACTCGTACAGCGAGTCAGTGTCCGCAAGCCCCTCGTCGACCTCGACCCATCTGTTGAGCGACCGGTGCACAATCTCGACGTTTTCCCCCGTCATGATTTACGCCTACCTCCTCGTCAAGGCCCAGGGACGCCGCCAGCGTCGCCGAGGCCGATTTATTGGAGGTGAGGGTCTCGCCGACCCGTGTTCCGAGCGTGAGGCTGGCGTCAATCCTGCGTGAGCGCCGTAGGGGAGGGTGCGAACGCAGAACTGCCCGCTCAGGAGACCGCGGTTGGCCGACGGTGCGCGCCGTGACGTCGTGAGCGGCCTACTCCGACAGCCCGGCGGCTTCGAGGGCTTTCGGCTTCACTGCTGACGATCTGCCAGCGGATGCACTTGCCGTCCCGCCACCAACTCAAGCTTCCGGCCTAGCGGGAGCCTGATAGGACGTCATTTAGCCCCAGCGCCGTCGAGGTGGCTGCGCCGGCTGGCCGGAGTACGGAGGAGCCCCCACCGCGGGGCTTCTTCGGCTCTAGGGCGAAAGCTTCCCCACCCGTACCCATTTGACCCGCTGCGGCGCTTCTCTGGATATAGGCAAAGGACGCCTGTAGAGGCGAGAAGACGCATGGGTTTCCAGAGCAAGAAGCAATCGAATGGCATGCACGCCTGCCCCACCTGCTCCTCGTCACTGGTGCAGCCGGTCGGCTGGCATGAGCAGGGCGACGGGCTCTGGGACGTCGAGCTCCGCTGTCCCGAGTGCGATTGGTGGAGCCGGGACACCTACTCCCTGAACGAGGTCGACTCCTATGACGAAGAGCTCGACCGCGGCGGCCAGGAGCTGATCGAGGACCTGCGCGCCCTCACCCGGGCCAACATGGAGGAAGAGGCCAATCGCTTCGCCGCGGCCCTGGCCTGCGACGGCATCCTCCCCGAGGACTTCGATACCAGTGCGGATGAGACACAACGCCGCTCCAATCACAAAAGATGACGGACGAGACGCGTTCACAGACTGTCGGCGTGCCGCGGGCGGGCCGTTGTTGCCTCCCATCGACTGTCCGCCCCGGCTCGCCGGATTCGACGCGGCTGCCAAGTCAGCATCACAGCCAGATCTCCTGATAGGAAGTCACCTAGCCCCCCGCGCCGTCGAAGGTGGCCGCGCTGGCTGGCCGGAGTAACGGAGAGGCCCCCACCGCGCGTCTAGGCCCTTCGACGCCGCTGGTTATCTGCACCCTCCCCGCTGCTTTGCATGGAACGCAGTGGCGGAGGGGGCGGCATGGAGCCAGGAAAGCACCTGGGAATGGTGCCGTTTGGGCGGGCGCCCCTGCCCGGTCTCGTTACCAGGGACTGTGAGCTTGACCCTGGGCTAGAGTCCAGTAGCGGCCCGGAGGTCGGGAGCATCGGCCGCGGAGAGTAGCCGCGGTAGGCCGAAGATGTCCTCGGTGGCACGGAGTAGTGAGTAGTGGCTTACCGTCGATTCGACCACTGTTCCCGGGTGGACTGAGGGTGAGACCACGATGTTCGGAACCGGTGTGTCTTCATCCCATACCACGACTACCGCGGTGTGTCCCTGCCGGTAGAGGCTGTTGGCGAGAATGTTGTCCATCAGAGTCCTCAGGTAGACGTCACCGGTAGCGACCCCGCAATCGTGGGTGTCGTGGCAGAGGTTGGGGGCGATGAAGCTGAAGTTGGGCAACGTATCCGCCTGGAGATCGTCGATGAAGGCGCCTGAGCTACTTGATCCCATAGGGACGTCATCGGCGCGACACGCCCGGCGATCACTGCCGCCCCACATGTAGAGAGCGGGGTTGTGCTTGGGTGCGTAGGCGGTGCCTTTGTTACTGCAGTTGCGCGACATTCCCTCGGCGTAGGACTTCTCGGTGAGACCCGCGGTGCGGACTTGCCGGAACAGATTGTCAGCGGTGACATTCACCGAACTCGCCGGTGCACAGTCACAATAGAACGGGTCCAGACGAGAGTCGCCGGTAGGGATGCCAGTAGTCAGGGCGATGTAATTCGGCAGCGAGTTGTAATCACTGCCGGCGTCGTTCCAGTGGGCAGCGGTCGCGCACCGTTGGGCCAAAGCGGTTTCGTAGGGAGCCGATCCACTACCGATGACCGAGCTGTAGCTCTTGTTCTCCATCAGGATCCAGATCACATGGTCGTAGGTGGTGGAGCCGACCGTGCCGCAAGGTCCGGTGCCGGGAGTAGTCGTGGGGATCGCCACGCTGGCACTGGTCGCGCTCCCGCCGCTGTTGCCGCTCCCGCCGCACCCGCCCAACACTCCCACCGCAAGCACTGCGGCAAGGGTCCAAACGATCTTGCTTAGAAGCACTTGTCCAACCCTATTCCGCTACCGGCTTCCCAGGCCAAGCATTTGGCGGACGGTGATCGGAGGCGCTTTCCAGTGGAATGACCGCTTAGGACGAAAAGCAGCAGTCGCCTCCCGCAGCCCGGCCCTGGTACGGCCTCGGGCCGTACCCCGTGCAGCTCGACCCTGAGCGCCTTGCCCAGCAGTATCTCGTCAAGACCGCTGCTTTCCGCGCAGAGCGGCGATCTCCGAATCGAGCTGCATCCCGTCTCGGAGTTCTCGGCGTCGAGGTGCCCGCACTAGCTGCTTTGCATGGGAAAGCGGCGATTCGCACGTTGCCGCGAGCATGAAGGGAGCGCTTCGAACAGCGGCTCGCTTTCGGGCGAAGCAGGAGTCAGGCATTTGCGCACGCGTGTCCGATCTGATAGGCCTTCAGTCACAAGGCAGCCGAATGAAGAACACGGGCTTGATCACGGACGCATGGAAGCTCCCTCGGGCGGTTCGGCTGCTGGTACTAGCACTCGCCCTTGTCGGTTCGCTTGCCTTCACCACGGCCGCGTCGGCCCGCGTCCTGCGCGTTGCCCAGAGCCATCCGCCGGGTACGGCTGCCGCACAGTTCAACTCGATCCAGGCCGCCGTCGACGCCGCCCGACCCGGCGACTGGATCCTGATTGCGCCGGGCGATTACCACGAGCGCGGCGACTACACGACTCACCAGCCGACCGATGAGGCCGGCGCCGGTGTGCTGATCACCACGCCGAACATCCACCTGCGTGGGCTCGACAGAAACGGCGTCGTCGTCGACGGGACCAAGCCGGGCTCGCCGCAGTGCTCGGCCGCCGCAGGCAACCAGGACTTCGGGCCGAGCGGGCTGGGGCGCAACGGGGTCGAGGTCTTCAAGGCCGACGGCGTGACCGTGGAGAACATCACCGCCTGCAACTTCCTCGATGGCTCGGGCGGCGGCGGCAACCAGATCTGGTTCAACGGCGGTGACGGCAGCGGCCAGGTCGGCATGGGACCGTTCGGCGGCGACTTCCTCTCGGCGACCTCGACCTTCTACGGCGGCTCCGACGCCCCGGCGGGCACCTACGGGATCTTCACCTCCAACTCCCGGGGGCCTGGAGTGATCGACCACTCCTACGCCAGCAACATGAACGACGCCAGCTACTACATCGGCGCCTGCCCCGACTGCAACCAGGTGCTGACCCACGCGCACGCCGAGGGAAGCGCGCTGGGCTACTCCGGAACCAACTCGGGCGGCCACCTGGTGATCGAGAACTCCGAATGGGATCTCAACAACACCGGGATCGTCACCAACTCCCAGAACAACGACGACGCACCGTCGCCGCAGGTCGGCCTCTGCCCCGGCAGCGCGACCCAGTCCTGCACGATCTTCCGCAACAACTTCATCCACGACAACAACAACCCCAACGTGCCGAGCGCCGGCAGCGCCTCGTTCGGCCCGCCCGGCACCGGCATCGTCGTCTCCGGCGGTCGCTTCGACACGGTCACCCAGAACCGGATCACCAACAACGGCGCCTGGGGGATCCTGCTCACGTCGTACCCGGATGACACCTCGAACCCGCTAGACACGCCGTCGCACTGCCAGGGTGGAACCCTCAACTTCGTAGTCGCCTGCTACTACGACGACTGGGGCAACGAGGTCTCCGATAACTCGTTGAGCCACAACGGGTTCTTCGGCAACGAGACCAACGGCGATCTCGCCGAGATCTCGCAGCCGAACGATCCCGGCAACTGCTGGCACGGCAACTTCCATCCCGACGCCAGCCCGGTCACCAGCGCGCCCGCCAACCTTCAAATCACCCATGCGACCTGCGGCATTCCCAACCAGGGAGCCGGTCTGCTTGACCCGCTCGCCGCGCAGGTGATCTGCGCGACCCAGGCCTTTGGCCCCTGCCCGGCAGACACTCCAGGAATGATGTATCCGCGCCCGACCAACGTTCAGATGCTGCCCCTGCCGGTGCAGGCTTCGATGCCGTCGCCATGCTCCGGGGTCCCCAACACGCCGTGGTGCAAGAGCCCGCACGGCGCCGGCTAGCGCCGGCCTGATCGAATCGCGTTCGGCGCGACCCCGGTCTGGCCGTGCGGAATGCGCTCCTCGCCACACGTCGTCGCACCTGCCGCCCGGGTCGCCGTGACTCTGGAGGTCGGGTTCGCATCACCTTCCTCTGCCCGGTAGCCTCTCCCCTAACGCGAGCGGCCGTGGACAAGCCCTGAGCGCAGGCCCGGCGGGGTCCCGCTCAGAGAACTTGGCGGGAGGGGTCGCTCGCCTCGACTTCTGCGCGAGATACTGCGTGGACGATGTCGGAGGAGAACGTCGAGCGGGTTAGTCGTCTCATCGAGCGTGCAATGTCGCCACGGTTGACTGCCTCGTAGCCCCTCCTGAGGGTCTCGACGTTCTCCTCCGACATCGCCCGTGCAGTATCTCGCTTGCTGCCGTCGAGGTTCTCCAGCTGGAGACCGGCCATTCGGTCCCCCTCGAAGCGGGCGCTCTTATCCGACTTCGGTCGTGTTCGCGGGAAGAGATGAACACGGGCACCCTCATGCGCCAGGGCGTTCGCTTTCGTGGACCCTCGCTCACCCACCGGACCCGGGATGCGCTTTCGAGGGCGGGCATCAGGATGATCGACCGGAGCCCACTCCTCACTGGAACGGCCAGGTCATTCAGTATGTGGTGATCCTCGGGGCCAGGGACGAGGAGGATGCAATCGCACGGGTTCGAGACGTTGTCTCGCGGGACGGGTCCTACAGCGAGTTTGCGCCCGATCCCCCGTAGTTCACAGGGAGGAAATTACGCAAAGAGAAGGGCGACCCGAAAGCCGCCCTAGCTCTGCCTGAGTGCATGCATCTCCTACGTTGCGAGCCCACTGGCACCGCAATCACCGGAAACCTGACCCGGTTCCGGTAGTTTTGTTCAATGGCCGGGTCGAACGGGACCACCACGACGCTGCGCGTCGGAGCGGAGAGCTCCGCCCTCGTCGGCAACACGCCTTTGGTGGCGCTGCCGCGCCTCGGCGCGGACCTTCCCGGCGAGGTGGTCGCCAAGCTCGAGTTCCTCAATCCGGGCGGTTCCGTCAAGGACCGCATCGGCGTCGCCATGATCGATGCCGCCGAGCGCGACGGCCTGATCGAGCGGGGACGCTCGGTGATCGTCGAGCCGACCAGCGGGAACACGGGAATCGCCCTGGCGCTGGTCGCCGCGGCCCGTGACTATCGCCTGATCCTGACGCTGCCGGAGGGCATGAGCCGGGAGCGCACCGCGCTCCTGAGGACGTACGGAGCCGAGGTCCACGAAACGCCGTCCCTCGGCGGGATGAACGAGGCGGTAGAGCTCGCCAACAGGCTCGCCAAGGAGCACGACGGCTTCATCCCCCAGCAGTTCTCGAACCCCGCGAACCCGGAGATCCACAGGCGCACCACGGCTGAGGAGATCTGGCGCGATCTCGACGGCGATGTCGATGCGTTCGTCGCGGGGGTGGGCACCGGCGGCACCATCACCGGCGTGGGCCAGGTGCTCAAGGAGCGTCGTCCCGACGTTCGGATCGTCGGGGTGGAGCCGGCGTCATCGCCGGTCCTCTCCGGGGGCGTGCCCGGTGCACACAAGATCCAGGGAATCGGTGCCGGCTTCGTGCCGGAGGTGCTCGATCGCGAGGTGATCGATGAGATCGTCGGGATCAGCGACGAGGACGCGCTCGACACGGCTCGGGCGTCCGCTCAGCGGGAGGGACTGTTGATCGGCATCTCCGCCGGTGCCGCCGTGCGGGCGGCCCTCGATCTGGCCGCGCGCGAGGAGATGGTGGGCAAGCGGATCGTGGTGATCGTGCCCGACTCCGGCGAGCGTTACATGTCGCTGCCGTTTTTCGCCCCATAGAAGCTGCTTCGCCTCCCTAAGCTTCGGGGCGTGCTTGGCCTGGGAACGATGAAGCGCGTCCTGCGGGAGGTGACGGCCGACGTCGCCTCCGCGCGGGAGCGGGATCCCGCCGCCCGAGGTATCGGGACCGCCGAGATCCTGACCGGCTGGGCCGGAGTGCAGGCCCTGCTCGCGCACAGGCTCGCTCACGCTCTCTGGGAGTCAGACGTCCCGCTGGTGCCGCGGGCCATCGCCTACACCAGCCGTGCGATCACCGGCGTCGAGATCCACCCGGCGGCGAGCATCGGCTCCGACTTCTTCATCGATCACGGCTCCGGGGTCGTGATCGGAGAGACCGCCGAGATCGGTGACCGGGTGACCCTCTACCAGGGGGTGACCCTGGGCGGCACCGGCTTCGCAAGGGGCAAGCGCCACCCGACGCTTGACCACGACGTCACGGTCGGCTCCGGCGCCAAGCTCCTCGGTCCGGTGACCGTGGGGCACAACGCGAAGGTGGGCGCCAACACCGTGGTGATCGAGGACGTTCCCCCGAAGACGACCGTCGTGGGCAACCCCGGCCATCCGGTGCGTGTCGAGGGACGCCCGGTGGAGGGGCCGGACACGGACTGGATCCACCTGCCCGACCCGATCGCGGAGGCGATGAAGGAGATGTCGGAGCGGATCGCGGAGCTCGAGAGGCGACTCGCCGACGCCACCGGAGAGACCGCCGCGGAGGCCGACGTCACCGAGCTCCGGCCGAAGAAGGGCCCGAGCTCAGCCGGGGGCTGAGATAGGGTGAGCGCTCAGTAAAGGCTCCGGTCGGGGGAACGGGGCACTCGAACCTGGGAGAGGGAATGACGAAGAGCACACTTGGTGTTGCCTCAATGGCGATCGCCGTCCTCGCTGCACTTGCGCTTTCGGCCTGTGGCGGCGGAGGCGGCAACAGTGCCGATGAGGACCAGATCAGCGCGGTGATCACGCGCGCCGCGACCAGCGGTGATCCAGCGGCCTGCACGGACGCACAGACGGCGAAGTTCACCCTCCAGACGAGCGGCTCGCCGAACCAGAGCGCCGCTCAGGCCGTCCAGACCTGTGAGAAGGACGCTGCCCAGACCGCGGCGGACAAGATGGACGTCTCCGATATCCAGGTGGACGGTGACTCGGCGACCGCGAAGGCCCACGCCACGGGCAGCACGTTCGACGGGCAGACGCTCGACGTCGCGCTCGTCAAGGAGGGCGGCCAGTGGAAGCTCGACGACTTCAAGGGCTTCGAGAACTTCAACAAGGACGCGATGGTCGCTTCCTTCAGGAAGCAGCTCGAGGCGGAGCCGAATTCCAACCCGCAGGCCGTCAACTGCGTCGTGCAGCAGTTTCAGGCGGCTAGCGACACGCAGATCGAAGGGTTCTTCACCGGAAGCAACACGCAGGCCGAGCAGCAGCTCTTCGGCCCTTGCGCCAAGTACTTCCAGGGCTGAACCGCCCGCTCGCGTGGCTATTCTCGGCCGGTGGGCCGAGGTAGAGAGGAACTGAAGGTCGCGACGGATCAGGCGCCGGACGAGATGTCCGGCGCCCCCGTCGAGGCCGGCGCGGATCAGGTCGAGCGCCTCCTCGCGGGACTGAACGGCCCACAGCGGGAGGCCGTCACCTTCGGCGAGGGGCCGCTGCTGATCCTCGCCGGGGCCGGGTCGGGCAAGACTCGCGCGCTGACCCACCGGATCGCCTGGCTGCTCGCCACCGGGCTGGCCCATCCGAACCAGATCCTCGCGATCACCTTCACCAACAAGGCGGCCGACGAGATGCGCGAGCGAGTCTCCACGCTGGTCGGCGGCGTCTCGCGGCGGATGTGGGTGATGACCTTCCACGCCGCCTGCGCGCGCCTGCTGCGCATCGAGGCCGAGCGCCTCGGCTACACGAGCAAGTTCACGATCTACGACGAGGCCGACTCGCTGCGCATGCTGAAGCGCTGCCTGGAGGAGCTGGAGGTCGACACCAAGCGCTATCCGCCGCGTGCAATCCGCGCGCGGATCTCCGACGCGAAGAACCAGCTGATCGACGCCGAGACCTACCAGGAGCAGGTCGGGGGGCCGTTCGAGGACATGGTCGGGCAGGCCTATCGCATCTACGAGCGCCGGATGCTCGATGCGAACTCGATGGACTTCGACGACCTGCTGATGCGAACGGTCAACGTGCTCGAGCTCTTCGAGGACGTCCGCCGCCGCTACCGGGAGCGATTCCGCTGGATCCTGGTGGACGAGTACCAGGACACGAACCCGGCCCAGTACCGGCTGCTGCAGCTGCTCGCCGGCGAGGACGGGAACCTCTCCGTCGTCGGCGACGACTCGCAGTCGATCTACGGCTTCAGGGGAGCGGACGTCCGGAACATCCTGGAGTTCGAGAAGGACTTCCCGGACGCGCACGTGGTCAAGCTCGAGCAGAACTACCGCTCGACCGAGACGATCCTCGAGGGCGCAAACGCCGTCATCTCCCACAACACCGGTGGGCTGGAGAAGCACCTCTGGACGGATCTCGGCCAGGGAGAGAAGATCCACGTCGCCGAGCTCGAGGACGAGCATGCGGAGGCCCGGTTCGTCGCCGGTGAGATCGAGGAGCTGGTCGACAAGGAGGGCCTCTCGCGCGACGAGATCGCGGTCTTCTACCGGACCAACGCGCACAGCCGGGTGCTGGAGGACATCCTGGTCCGGTACGAGATGCCCTACCAGGTGATCGGCGGGACCAAGTTCTACGAGCGCGCCGAGATCAAGGATGCGGTCGCCTACCTGCAGCTGCTCGTCAACCCGGCGGACGAGGTGAGCTTTTCGCGGGTGATCAACTCACCGCGGCGCGGAATCGGGAACACGAGCCAGGGCCGGCTGCTCGCGCACGCGAACACCACCGGCCGAACGATCTGGGAAGTCGCTCAGGAGCCCGAGGCGGTCCCGGGGCTGTCCGGGGCCGCGATGAAGTCGATCGGGCGCTTCACCGAGCTGATCGAGGAGCTTCGGGCCGAGTTCGAGAACGGACCCGTCGCCGACCTGCTCAGGGCCCTGCTGGAGCGCTCCGGGTACCTGGACGCCCTGCGCGCCGAGCGAACCATCGAGGCGGAGGGGCGGGTTGAGAATCTCGAGGAGCTGGTCGGGGTGGCGGCCGAGTTCGATGCCAACCGGGCGGTCGAGGGGCCATCGGACATCGCCGCCCTCGACGAGTTCCTGCAGGCGATCTCGTTGTACACGGATCAGGACGACATCAGCCGGGACGAGTCCAAGGTGACGCTGATGACTCTCCACAACGCGAAGGGCCTCGAATACGACGCCGTCTTCATCATCGGCTGCGAGGAGGGGGTGTTTCCACATTCGCGCTCGCTGGAGGAGGGCAACGAGGAGGAGGAGCGACGCCTCGCCTACGTCGGCATCACCCGAGCGCGAAAGCGGCTCTGGATGACGCATGCCCGCAGCCGCCGGCTGTTCGGCGGCCGGGAGACCGGATTCCCGTCCCGGTTCCTCTCGGAGCTCCCAGAGGGCCTGGTCGAGCGCGAGGGGACCCAGGAGCAGGCGATCACGGGCTGGTCCTCGGGCGGCAGCACCGGACCGACACCGAGGGCCGACCCCTCGCTCTCCTTCGTCACCGGCGACGACATCGTGCACGCGAGCTTCGGCGACGGGGTGGTCACCGCGGTCGAGCCGGGCGGAGTGATTGTCGTCCGCTTCGCCAGCGATGGTGCCGAGCGCAAGCTGATGGCGGACTACGCACCCCTGAGGAAGGCGAGCTGAGATGCCCGCCACCGTGATCGACGGCAAGGCTGTGGCTGCATCGGTCCGCGAGCGGGTCCGCGGCGAGGTGGTGGTGCTGTCGGGGGAGCTGGGCCGTCCGCCGGGACTCGCCACCGTGCTCGTGGGTGACGATCCGGCCTCGGCGATCTACGTCCGCCGCAAGAGGGAAGCGTGCGAGGAGGTGGGGATCCGCTCCATCCACCACGAGCCGGACGGGTCGGTTTCCCAGGAGGATCTGCTCGATCTGGTCCGCGAGCTCAACGAGTCGGAGGAGGTCGACGGGATCCTGGTTCAGCTGCCGCTCCCGGACCAGATCGATGCCGACGCGATCGTCAATGCCCTCGATCCAGGCAAGGACGTCGACGGACTCACCCCGATCAGCGCGGGCCGGTTGGCTCGTGGCGAGCCGGGCCTGGTGCCCTGCACGCCGCAGGGCATCATGGAGCTCCTTGCGTCCGCGGGGGTGGATCCGTCCGGCAAGGAGGCTGTGATCGTCGGGCGATCGAACCTGGTCGGGAGGCCGGTGTTCTCGCTCCTGCTCGGCGCCAACGCCACGGTGACGATCTGCCACAGCCGCACGCGCGACCTGGGGGAGGTGTGCCGACGCGCCGAGATCCTGGTGGCTGCCGCCGGCCGGCCCAGGCTGATCGGCGGCGACATGGTCCGGCCTGGCGCCACGGTGATCGACGTCGGGACCAATCGCACCGAGGACGGGCTGGTCGGGGACGTGGACTTCGACGCGGTCGTCGAGGTCGCCGGGGCGATCACGCCCGTGCCGGGCGGCGTGGGCCCGATGACGATCGCGATGCTCTTGTCCAACACCGTCCAGGCAGCCCGAGGGCGCCTGACTGTTGCCGCTACGCCTGGTTGAATCCAGCGCGCAATCCATCGACGGAGGCTGACTCAGTGGACTCATCAAGGCTGCGCACGGGGGAGATCGTCGCTGGAATCGGCGGCGTCGCCCTATTCGTGTTCCTCTTCTTCGATTGGTTCGGCGGTGGCGCTGAGGTAAGCGGCAGCCTGGTCAATGGCACTGCCGTTCTCTCGCATCCGGGCATCAGCGGCTGGGATGCGCTCATCGACCTGCCGGGGTTCCTGATCATCCTGTCTGGAGTCTCGGGAATCGCGCTCGCGTACCTGGCCATGGCCGGGCAGCGCATCAACGTCCCGGTGCGGCGCGGAGCGGTCACGGCGCTGCTGGGCGCCCTCGCAGTCCTGCTGATCCTGTGGCGGATGCTCGTCGGCTCGCCGACACTCAAGATCGGCGTGTTCCTCGGCCTGGCCGCGGCGATCGCCATCACCGCCGGCGCTCTGATGGCGCTTGGCGAGGACGGTTTCCAGCCGCTCGTGGCGGTCGCGGGAGGCCGCACTCGGGCCGCCGCGGCGAGCGCTCCGACGGCGACGCCGCCATCGCCCCCGGAGTCGGCACCCGCCAAGGCCAGCTCGAGCGGCTCAACCACGACCAAGCGCTCGACCGCGAAGAAGTCGGCCGCGCGCTCAGGGTCCAAGGCGAAGTCGTCGGGCTCGAGCAAGAAGAAGAAATCGAGCTCCGGCACAACCAAGAGCAAGAGCTCGAAGAAGTAGCCGGCCACGCCTCCGGCCGCGTTCACAATCGCCTGCCTGTGTAGGGTCATCTCGCTCGCGCCCGACCCGTCGAACTTGGAGGACGAAACATGAGTGGAAGGTTGTCTCAGGGGCAGATAATCGCGGCCGTTGGCGCCGTCGTCCTGCTGATAGCGATGTTCCTGCCCTGGGCGGGGGCTGGTGGATCCGTGTCGAACGTGCCTTCGGGTGTCAATCTGCCGCCGGGCGTCCACATTCCGTCGGCCGCCTCGACCAACATCAACGTCTGGAAGATCCCAGCGTCCGTCCTCGACATTTACCTGGTGATCACGGCAATCGCAGCTCTGATCCCGGCGATCCTGGTTCTCACCAACAGCTCGGGTGAGTTCTCATTCGTGAGCGCCGCAGCGTTCCTCCTCGGCGTCGTGGGCGTGATCCTGATCCTGGGCTTCATGACTGTCGATTTCCCCGCCGCGGGCGAGACGAAGTACGGCTGCTGGCTGGGCGGGCTGGCCACACTGGCGATCGCCTACGGAGGCTTCCGCATGATGCAGGAAGAGGTCGCCGCGGAGATATAGGCTCGTTCACGGAAAGGACACGGAGGAGGCAAATTGGACGCGAACAGGTTGTCTCAAGGGCAGCTCGTCGCCGCCATTGCGGCGATCGCTCTTTTCATCATCAGCTTCCTGCCCTGGTTCGGTGTTTCTGGAGCCGTGACCGTCGGCGGGACGACGATCGGCGGATCGAAGAACTTCAGCCTCTGGGAGGCTGAGAATCCGCTCGACATCTACCTGTTGATCGTGATTCTGGTGGCGCTGGTGCCCGCCGTTCTGGCGCTGATGGGAGACGGCGCGGACGCGCCGATGGCCGCGATGGCGACGGCCCTTCTCGGCGGAGTGGGCACGATCCTGATCCTGTACCAGGTGTTCGACACACCCGGCGACGCGGACCGCAAGATCGGCCTGTTCCTCGGGCTGATCGCATGCGCTGGCGTCGCCGTGGGCGGCTACCTGACGATGCAGGAGACATCAGGGGGCGAGCGGTACTGAAGCGAGGTTTGCGGGCCGGCGAGCTGGTCGGGGCCATTGGTGGCCTCGGCCTGCTCGCCGCCGGCTTTCTCCCCTGGTACTCCGTGGGAGGGATGGACGCAACGGCATGGCAGGCCTTCAGCGTCACCGACATCCTGCTGGCCGCCACCGCCGCAGTGGCGCTCTCCGTCGCGATCTGCGTCCTCTTCGGGATCTCGGTCAGCTATCCGGTCGCCGGGTCCTCGGTCGCGGCCGGATTCGGCTTCGTTGCCATCGTCCTGATCGTGATCCGCATGATCAACCCGCCCGGCTCGGGAGACCCCGGAGTCGAGTTCGGCGCCTGGCTCGGCCTCGCCTCGGCGATCGCGATCACCGTGGGCGGCTACCTGGGGATGCAGCCGCTGAAGGCTCCGAAGGCCGCCTCAGCCGGCTAGGGCCGCGCCGACGTCGCCCGCCACATGGGTGGCGCAGGCGATGATCGTCATCATCGGGTTCACCCCGACCGAGGTGGGAAGCAGGCTCGCGTCGGCGACGTAGAGGCTCTCCACGCCGCGGACCGCGCCGCGCGGGTCGCAGACGCTGGTATCGGGGTCGGTGCCCATGCGAGCGCTGCTCATGGGATGGAAGGCTTCGAGCCTCAGGTCCGAGGGCTTCAGGCGCATCGACTCGAACTCGGCGAGCTGCCCTCGCTTGATGATCGAGGTCGGACCGACGTTTGGATAGACCTCGGTCGCCCCTGCCGCGAAGTGGACCTCTGCCGCCCGGGCGATCCCGAACTGGATCGTCCGCGCCTCGTCTGCGAGCAGGCGGTACGAGAGCCGCAGCGAACCGCTGTTGGTGAGCGCCACCCGTCCCTCCGAGCGGTCGTGCAGGTGCACGCCGATCGAGGCGATGTTGCCGAAGTGCGCGACCCGATCCGAGAAATCGGCGCCGACGCCCGGCAGCCACTGGGCGCCGAAGGTGAGGGGCGTGAAGGTCGCCTCGAGGAGGATCCCCTGGGGCTGCCACTGGTCGACGTAGTAGCTCTGCATCACGCCCTCCCAGCCGCGGACCTCCTCCTCGTAGCGGGCGCCGATCCAGGCGGCGGGATGGATGTGAAGGTGCCTGCCGAGGGCGGGATGGCCGATCCCCGAGCGCAGCAACAGCTCCGGGGTGCCGAAGGCTCCCCCGGCGCTGATCACGGCCTTGGCGCGGACCTGCCAGTCGCGGCCCGCGGGCGGACGCCCGTTGCGCGAGAGCTCCTGCGGTCCGGTGGTCGGAAGCCCGGCCCGGCAGGCAAGTCCGGTCGCGCGCCCGTCCTCGGTGAGAACGCGCCGGACCTGCACGCCCGCCCGGACGCGCGCTCCCGCTGCCACGGCGCGAGGCAGGTAGGAGACATGCGTGGCTTGCTTGGCGTCGATCTGGCAGCCGAGCGGGCATGAGCTGCACTGGACGCAGCGGCCGGCGTTGCGGCTGATCGGGCCGCCGCTCGCCCCGAGGGCGGCGGCCCCCTCGGCGCAGAGCTGGCCGTTTCGCCCCAGGGTCTCGAGGTCGAGTGGCGTCACGGCCAGCGTCTCCTCGGCGGAGTCGTAGAGCGGGTCGAGATCGCCGGCCCACTGGATGCCCTCGCCGCGCTGCCATTCGTCGAGCACCTCGGCGGGCGCGCGGAAGCAGGTTCCCGAGTTGATCACCGTGGTTCCGCCGACGGTCCGGCCGACAGGGATGGGGATCGCGGGCTTGCCCATCGCGATCGTCATGCCGCCGTCGCGGTAGAGCAGGGGCAGGCCCTCGAGCGGGTCGCTCGGATAGGTCGTCTTGTCGACGTAGGGCCCAGACTCGAGCACCATCACGTCGAGTCCCGCCTCGGCGAGGATCGCCGCGGCGGCGGCCCCGCCCGCACCGGAGCCGACGATCGCGACGTCGCAGTCCTCTCCGGCGCCGCGTGGCTCGAGATCGCCGACGCCGGTCGAGGATGGCTGCGGGGCGCCCTCGGCAACCGCGCAGCGTGACTCGACCCCGATGGCGCGCCGAACCCGCTCATCGCGTGCCCAGCCGACCATCGCGAGCAGCTTCGCCAGCAGCAGGAGGTCGCGATAGAGCGAGAATCGCGAGCCCTCCATCTTCGCCATGTACTCGGAGCGCGCCTGGGTGCTCATCCGGCTGAAGCGCCAGGGGAAGGGGAGGAATTCGATCATCCGAAGAGCGAGGCGAACGACCTGCACGGTTCGGGCCGGCATGCGCGAGAGGAATCGCGCGAGTGGCTCGGCCACCGGCACCTCGGTCCCGGCGGCTGGGCAGACCGTCCTCACCAGGGGCGATTGCCTCCGCGATCGCTCGCAGAGTCCTGAGCTCGGCGGCCCGGAGCCCCGGCGCGCGCCTTCAGGGAGGTGCGGCTGGGGAGCCAACCCGGCCGGCAAGCGAGAAGAGCAGCAGGGAGACGAAGACGAGCGAGCCGTCGACGATCCCGTTGAGCAGATAGGCGAAGACATCGTCCTGGATGAAGAAGATCAGCGAGGTGATCGACGAGGCGGCCTTGCCGGCGGCGAGGGCCAGGATCATCGGCCGGTAGCGGACGACGTCCGTGGAGGCGATCCATGCCAGGAACGTGATCACCACCATGTAGGCGAAGCCCAGCGAGAGCCAGAGGCGCTCGTCCGTCTTCGGCACGGGGGTGTGGAAGCCGAAGTGGTGGCCGAGCTCGGTGATGCGGTCGAGCGTGCCGTCCGGCCAGGCGATGAAGAAGAAGCCGGTGATCGCGAACCCGATCGCCAGCAGCCGCAGGCTGAGAACGACGAAGCGCTCGGCTTTCTCCCCCGTCATCGCGCCGGGATCCTATGCCTATGATCCGCCGCATGATCGACCGGGAACAGGTCCTGCACGTGGCGCGGCTCGCCCGGCTGCGGCTCACGGATGAGGAGGTCGAGCGGATGGCCACGGAGCTCTCCGGCATCCTCGAGCACGTCGAGCGGATCTCTGAGCTTGACCTGGATGGAGTCGACCCGACCTCGCATGTGATCGCGCTCGAGAACGTCTTCCGTCCCGACGAGCCCCGCCCGAGCTGGGATCGCGACGAGGTGCTGGAGAGCGCCCCCGATCCCGCTTCCGGCGCCTTCCGCGTCCCCTCGCCCCAGGCGTAGATGGCGGGCGATCCGATCGATCTCACGGTCGCCGAGGCGGCCGGGCGGATCCGCTCCGGCGAGCTCTCGGCGGACGAGTACTTCGACGCCTACCGGGAGGCTGCGGCCGGGGACTCGCTCAACGCGTTTCTCTGGACCGCGGAGGAGCCGGAGGAGGCGGGCGAGGGCCCGCTCGGCGGGATTCCCGTGGCGGTCAAGGACATCTTCTGCACCGAGGGCATCCCGACCACCGCCGGCTCGCGGATCCTCGAGGGCTACCGCCCGCCCTACACGGCGACCGCCGTCCGCAAGCTCCGGGAGGCCGGCGCGCGCGTGCTCGGCAAGGTGAACATGGACGAGTTCGCGATGGGCTCCTCGAACGAGAACTCGGGCTACGGCCCGGTCCTCAACCCGTGGGACCCGGGCCGCGTTCCGGGTGGCTCCTCCGGCGGCAGCGCCGCGGCCGTCGCGGGCCGCCTGGCCCCCTGTGCGATCGGGACCGATACCGGCGGCTCGATCCGCCAGCCGGCGGCGCTCTGCGGGATCGTGGGCATGAAGCCCACCTACGGCGCCGTCTCCAGGTACGGGATGATCGCCTTCGCGTCCTCGCTCGACCAGTGCGGCCCCCTGACCAGGGACGTCACCGACGCAGCGCTGGTCCTGCGGGCGGTCGAGGGGCGTGACCCCTGCGACTCGACCTCGATCGGGATCGAGGGAGGGATCGAGCTGCCCAGCCGGGAGGACCTCAAGGGCCTCAGCTTCGGCATTCCCAGGGAACTGGCCTCCGAGGCCGAGGGGATCGAGTCCGGCGTCAAGGACATCTTCGAGCGGACCGTCGCGCTGATCGAGGAGCTCGGCGGAGAGGTCTCCGAAACCGAGCTTCCGCATGCACCGCATGGGATTTCGGCCTACTACGTGCTCGCCCCGGCCGAGGCGTCCGCGAACCTGGCTCGCTTCGATGGCGTTCGCTACGGGATGAGGGTGGACGCCGGCGACCTCACCGAGATGTACGAGGAGACTCGCGCCAAGGGGTTCGGAGCCGAGGTGAAGCGACGGATCATGCTCGGCACTTACGCGCTCTCCTCCGGCTACTACGACGCGTACTACGGCCGCGCCCAGCGGGTGCGAACCAAGATCGCCGAGGACTTCTCGAAGGCCTTCGAGAGCTTCGACTTCGTCGTCACACCCACCTCGCCGACGGTGGCCTTCGAGCTGGGCTCGAAGACCGACGATCCGCTGGCCATGTACATGAACGACTACTGCACCGTCCCGATGCCGCTGGCGGGCATTCCCGCGATCTCGATTCCCGCGGGGGTCGCCCCGCCCGACGGCGGCGGCCCGGAGTTGCCGGTCGGCTTTCAGATCGCCGGCCCTGCGTTCAGCGACTCGGCGATGCTGGACGCCGCCCATGCCCTCGAGGGCGCGATCGGCTTCAGCGGCAAGGGAGGGCCGAGTTGAGCGACTACGAGGCGGTGATCGGGCTGGAGATCCACGTCCAGCTCTCCACCAAGACGAAGATGTTCTGCGGCTGCTCGCTGTCCTTCGGCGACGAGCCCAACTCGCACACCTGCCCGGTCTGCCTGGGGCATCCCGGGACCCTGCCGACGATGAACGAGCAGGCGATCCGCTACGCGCTGATGATCGCGGCGGCCCTCGAGTGCGAGGTCCCGGAGAGCTCGGAGTTCGCCCGGAAGAACTACTTCTATCCCGACCTGCCGAAGGGTTACCAGATCAGCCAGTACGACCAGCCGATCGCGGTCAACGGCAAGCTCGGCGATGTGCGCATCCATCGCGCCCATCTGGAGGAGGACGCGGCCAAGCTGACGCACGTCGGCGAGAGCGGCCGGATTCACGGCTCCGGGGCATCGCTCGTCGACTTCAATCGCGGCGGCACGCCGCTGGTCGAGATCGTCACCGAGCCGGACATCCGCTCGCCCGCCCAGGCCCGCGAATGGGCGCAGCTGCTTCGCACCACGATCCGCCAGCTGGGCGTCTCGGACGTGAACATGGAGGAGGGGAGCCTCCGCGTGGACGGGAACATCTCGATCCGCCCCGCGGGCTCTGAGGAGCTCGGCGTCAAGACCGAGCTCAAGAACATGAACAGCTTCCGCTTCCTCGAGCGCGGGATCGAGGCCGAGCTGGTCCGCCAGCGCGAGCTGCTCGAGGGCGGGGAGGAGGTCGTCCAGGAGACGCTCCACTTCGACCCGGGCGACGGCTCACTCACCAGCCTGCGCTCGAAGGAGTACGCGCACGACTACCGCTACTTCCCCGAGCCCGACCTGGTCCCGGTGGTCCCGACCGAGGACATGCTGAAGGAGGCGCGCGAGTCGCTTCCCGAGCTGCCGGCGCACCGCAGGGAGCGCTACGTCAGCGAGATCGGCCTCACCGAGGAGGCGGCGAGCACCCTCGCCTTCCACGAGGGCTACGGCGAATACTTCGAGCGCGCGTTGGCGGCCGGCGATGGTGCGCCGGCAAAGTCGGTCGCCAACTGGATCACCGGCGAGCTGGTCGCCGCGCTGCGCCAGGAAGGCGATGAGGACGATCCCCTGGGGAGCAGGGCGACACCGGAATCGGTGGCGACGCTTGCCGGCCTGGTCGAGGCGAAGACCATCTCCCACGGCGCCGGCAAGCAGGTGCTGGCGAAGCTGGTCGCCGAGGGCGGCGATCCAGCCGAGATCGTCGAGCGCGAGGGCCTCGCCCAGATCTCGGATAGCTCTGAGCTGGAGGGCATCGTCGACCGCGCGATCGAGGCCGAGCCCGAGGCGGCCGAGCAGGTCCGCCAGGGCAACGACAAGGCGATCGGCCGGATCGTCGGCGCCGTGATGAAGGAATCGAAGGGCCGCGCCGACGGCGGCACCGTCACGAAGCTGATCAAGGAACGTCTCTAGGCCTAAGCTCGGCGGATGGCCGGAGCGCCATACATTCTCATCGCCCTCCTGTTCGGCCTCGCGACCGGATTCGTGGGCCGCGGCAAGGGCAGCTCGTTCCTCATCTGGTTCATCGTCGGCACAGTGCTGCTGATCTTCGGCCTGATCGCGGCGATCCTCTACCGATCCGAGCACAACGAGCCCGAGCGGCGCTGTCCGACCTGCAACAACATTGTGAAGCTGCACGTGCAGGTCTGTCCGCGGTGCGGGACCGACCTCTATCTCCCAGATCCGGCCGAGGTCCGACCCGGGCCAGCCCACCGATCTACCTGAGCCAGGTCCTCACGATCGCGTTCGTGAAGCCGAGGCCGTAGCGAACCACGGCCGGCTTCTTCGAGTGGCCGTGCGCGCGCTTTGCCACCGTCACGGGGACCTCCTTGGCGGGGACTCCGCGCTTGATCGCCTCGATCAGGAACTCCGAGGTGTGGAACTGCTCCTGTCGAAGGACGAGCTGTGGAAGGACGGTTGTCCGCACAGCCCGGTAGCCGTTCGAGGCGTCGGAGACCTTCGTGCGGGTGATGAACGAGATCATCCTGTTGAAGAGCACGATTCCCAGCTCTCGCGAGCGCGTGTTGGGATCGGCATCGCCCAGGACGCGAGAGCCGTGCGCGACGTCAACCTCGTCGTCGAGCACCGGTTTGACCAGGCGCTCCATCTCGCTGGGCAGGTGCTGGCCGTCTGCGTCGAGGGTCACGACGACGAGTGCACCTGACTCCGCCATCAGCCGGTATCCGGTGCGCAGCGCGGCACCGCCGCCCCGGTTGATGACATGGCGGGCGACGATGGCCCCGGCCTTGGCGGCGGCTTCGCTGGTGTCGTCCCGTGAGCCGTCGTCAACGACGAGAATCACCGTCTTCTCGCCGCAGACCTCGGGAGGGATCTGCCGGACCACGTCGCCGACGCTCTCCGCCTCGTTGTACGCCGGGATGACCACGGCGATCCTGTCGCGAAAGCGATCGGGCAGCTTCGCCTCACGAAATTCCTCCCAGGCAAGGCCCTCGAGCAGCGCGGAGAGCTGCTGGTTCATGCGGGCGCTCTCGCTCAGTGCCCGCAGGACCAGGAAGAAGAGGATCACGATCGAGAAGACCGCCAGACCGAGGATCCGGCCGCCGTTGCCCTGCTTGAAGGCGAGCGCCGAGAGCAATCCGTTGAGCAGCTCGGTGCCGGAGACGATCAGGAGGGCCAGCGATCCGAAGATCGCGAGCAGCATGGCGGCGTTCGAGAGCGAGCGACGCCGCCAGACGGCGAAGGCGAACAGCGCGATCGCCAGGGCGAGGCCAACCGCGCGCAGGGCGGTGATCTGTTCCGGGAAGAGCGATGCGATGACGGGGGCGGTCAAGGCGGCGCCAGAATAGGGGCCGCAACCCCCTGCGTGCGGGCACGACGATGCGCCGTCCGGGGCGCTACTCTGCCCCGTCTCATGCGCGTCCTCATCCTCGGGGGCGACGGCTATCTCGGCTGGCCGACGGCGATGCGCTTCTCGGCCCGTGGCCATGAGGTCTCCGTCGTCGACAACTTCTCACGCCGCAAGTGGCACGAGCGCCACGGCACGGACTCCCTGACCCCGATCATGCCTCTCGATGAGCGGATCGCCGCCTGGGGCGAGGTCTCCGGGAACGAGATCCGCTCTTACGTCGGCGCGATCGAGGACGCCGCCTTCCTCGAGGAGGTGATCGTCGAGACCAAGCCTGAGGCCGTGATCCACTACGGCGAGCAGCCCTCGGCGCCGTTCTCCATGGCGAACCGCGAGCAGGCGGTCGAGACGCAGTACACCAACGTGATCGGCACGCTCAACCTCCTCTTCTTCCTGCGCGATCACGCTCCCGACTGCCACCTGGTGAAGCTGGGGACGATGGGCGAGTACGGCACGCCCAACATCGACATCGAGGAGGGCTACATCGAGATCGAGCACAAGGGGCGCAAGGACACGCTGCCCTTCCCGAAGGTGCCGGGCTCGCTCTACCACCTCTCCAAGGTCCACGACTCCCACAACATCCACTTCGCCTGCCGCGTCTGGGGCCTGCGCTCGACGGACCTGAACCAGGGAGTCGTCTACGGAATCGAGACGGACGAGACCGCGCAGGACGAAAGGCTCGCGACGCGCTTCGACTACGACGAGTGGTTCGGCACCGTCCTCAACCGCTTCTGCGTCCAGGCGGTCGTCGGACATCCACTCACCGTCTACGGGAAGGGCGGTCAGACGCGCGGCTTCCTCAACATCCGTGACACGCTCCAGTGCGTCGAGCTGGCCGTCGAAAACCCCGCGGACGCCGGCGAGTTCCGGGTCTACAACCAGTTCACCGAGCAGTTCTCCGTCGGCGAGCTGGCCGAGCTGGTGCAGGCCTCGGCTGCCGAGGTCGGCTTCGAGATCGACATCGAGAACGTCGAGAACCCGCGCGTCGAGCTCGAGGAGCACTACTACAACCCAGTCCACACCAAGCTGCTGGACCTGGGCCTGAAGCCGAGCTACCTCGGCGACGAGCTGGTCCGCTCGATGCTGAAGACGATCGACCGCCACCGCGACCGCGTGATCGACTCCGCGATCGACCCGCAGACGCAGTGGAATCCCGGCACGCCCGCCGGCGCGCGCTAGCCGCGACACGCAGCATTCGCCCCGGCGAACGGCTTTAGCTACCTTTGCCCCATGCGCGCCGCTGACGCAGTCATGGAGGCCCTCAAGGCTGAGGGCGTTGAGCACATCTTCGGAATTCCCGGTGGCGCCAACCTGCCGATCTACGACGCCGTTCATGACGCGGACCTCGTCCATATCCAGGCGCGCCACGAGCAGGGGGCTGGTCACATGGCCGAGGGGTACGCGAAGGCCTCAGGTCGCGTGGGCGTCGCCTTCGCCACCTCCGGGCCCGGCGCGACCAACCTGATCACGCCGATCGCGGACGCGATCATGGACTCGGTCCCGACCGTCTTCATCACCGGGCAGGTCCGCACCGAGCTGATCGGCACCGACGGCTTCCAGGAGGCCGACGTCAACGGCATCACGATGCCGATCGTCAAGCACAGCTTCATGGTCCAGGACCCCCGCTTCATCCCGGACTACATCCACGCTGCCTTCCACATCGCCTCGACCGGTCGCCCTGGACCGGTCCTGGTCGACATCCCGCAGGACCTTTCCCGCGCTGACATCGAGTACGAGCCGCGCACCGACACCCCGAACCTGCCTGGCTACAAGCCCTCCACGGAGGGCAACATCAAGCAGATCCGGATCGCCGCTCGAGCGCTCGCCAACGCGCAGCGGCCGGTGATCTACGCCGGCGGCGGCGTGATCAACGGCAACGCGGCCGAGGAGCTGCGCGAGCTCTGTCTCGCCGACAAGTTCCCCGTGACCTGCACCCTGATGGGGCTGGGCGGTTTCCCCGCCAGCAACGATCAGTGGCTCGGCATGCTCGGGATGCACGGCACGCGCACGGCCAACTACGCGATGGACAACGCTGACCTGATCGTCAACATCGGCGCCCGTTTCGACGACCGGATCACCGGCAAGCTCTCCGAGTTCGCGCCGCGCGCCAAGTTCGTCCACATCGACATCGATCCCGCCGAGATCTCCAAGAACGTCCCGGCGCACATCCCGATCGTCGGCGACGTCAAGGAGGTGCTTCCCAAGCTGGTCAAGGAGTACCGCGCCTCGCAGGCCGACGGCTCGCGCCTGGATCCATGGTGGGAGCAGATCAGCGCCTGGCAGAAGGAATACCCGCTCAACTACGAGGACTCGAGCGACGCCGAGATCAAGCCCCAGCGGATGGTCCAGGCGATGTTCGCCGCCACCGACGGCGACGCGATCATCACCTCCGACGTCGGCCAGCACCAGATGTGGGCCGCCCAGTACTACGGGTTCGACAAGCCGCGCCGCTGGATCAACTCCGGTGGGCTCGGGACGATGGGGTTCGGCCTGCCCAGCGCGATCGGCGCCAAGGTCGCCCAGCCCGACGACACGGTCGTCTGCCTGGCGGGTGACGGCAGCCTGATCATGACCTGCCAGGAGCTCGCGACCGCGGTGCGCCACCAGATCCCGGTCAAGGTCTTCCTGATGAACAACGGCTACTTCGGCATGGTCCGCCAGTGGCAGGAGCTCTTCTGGGACGGCCGCTACAGCTCCGTCGAGATGGGGCCGAGCCCGGACTGGGCGAAGCTGGCCGACGCCTTCGGCGCCACGGGGATGCAGGTCGACGACAAGGACGAGGTCGAGGGGGCGATGCGCGATGCGCTCGCCACCGAAGGCCCGGTCCTGCTCGACGTCCGGGTCACCAAGGAAGAGAACTGCTACCCGATGATCCCCGCCGGCGCAGCCGCCCGGGACATGGTGGGCTGATGGAAGCCGGAACGCCGGATCTCATCAACCTCGACGATCTCGACGCCGCCGCGGGCGCGCTGACGGGCCGCAAGCACGTCCTCTCGATCATGGTCGAGAACCGGCCCGGCGTTCTCGCGCGCATCGCCGGCCTCTTCAGCCGCCGCGGCTTCAACATCGACACGCTCGCGGTCGGTCCCACGGACGATCCTGAGGTCTCACGGATCACCCTGACCGTCGACGGCGCCGTCCACCCGATCGACCAGGTGACGAAGCAGCTTCACAAGCTGGTCAACGTCATCAAGATCCGCGACATGGAGCCGGGCGAGACCATCGCCCGCGAGATGGCGTTGTTCAAGGTCTCCGCTCCGATCGAGAGTCGCGCCGAGATCATGCAGTTCGCCGAGATCTTCCGCGCCAAGATCGTGGATGTCTCCCGTCGCTCGCTGACCATCGAGGTCACGGGCAGCGCGGACAAGATCGAGGCGTTCGAGCGGATGATTCGCCCGCACGGCCTGATGGAGATGGTCCGCACGGGCGAGGTCGCGATCGCTCGCTCGAAGGCTGATAACTAGCCTGCCGTGAGCGTCGCCCTCGACGCCGGCTCGCTTCTCTCCCGGTTCGAGAACGTTCTCTCTGATGCGAGGGAGGGCCGTCTCGTGTCGGCGACGATCGAGCTCGACGTTGCGGTCGATCCGACCGCGATCGCGGCCGGTTCACGGCTTGCGACCGACCGCTGGTTCTGCTGGGAGCAGCCGGACCGCGGGTTCGCCCTCGCCGGGATCGGAACCGCCGCTGAGGTCGTGAGCCGGGGCCCGGACCGTTTCTCAGACCTGGCCGCGGGCTGTTCGCAGGTCGTGCACGACCGCGAGTTCGACGAGCCCGCCGGGCTGCCGGCTGGGGCCGGTCCGGTGTGGTCCACGGGGCTCGCCTTTGATCCGAACGGCGGCGCCGAGCCGATCTGGTCGTCACTGCCGCCCGCGCTTGCGGTGCTCCCCGAGGTTTCCATCGCCACGAGCGAGGGGCGAAGCTTCCTGACCGTCTGCGGGATCGCGGGGGCGGATATGGCTGTCGCGGGAAGACTCGCTTCGCTGAGAGTCGCCCCGCTGACCCCTCAGGACCCACATCCCAGCGCCTCCACATCGGTCGCGGGGCGCCACCCGCCGGAGCGCTACGAGGAGATCGTGGCCGAGGCGGTCGCCCGGATTCGCAAAGGCCAAGTCGACAAGGTCGTGCTTGCTCGTGAGCTGACCGTCGAGGCGCCGGCTGCGATCGATCCGGCGAGCAAGCTCGGCGCGCTGCGGGATCTCTTCCCGTCGTGCTTCTGCTTCTGCTTCGGGACGCCGCAGGCGGCGTTCATCGGCGCGAGCCCGGAGCTGCTGGTTCGCCGCTCGGGCGCTGTCGCCGCCACCGTCGCGCTCGCGGGAACCAGCTCGCGCAGCGCCGATCCCGCCGTTGACGACCACCTGGGCGAGACGATGATGCGCAGCCCCAAGGTGCGTGAGGAGCACGGCATCGTCGTGCGCCGGATCGAGCGAACCCTGCGCCCGCACTCGGTCTGGGTGCACGCGGAAGGCGAGCCGTTTGTGGTCAAGGTCGGGAACCTGCAGCATCTCGCCACTCCGATCCGGGCGCAGCTCGCCGAGTCCCACAGCGCGATTGAGCTCGCCGGCTTCCTGCACCCGACACCCGCGATCGGTGGCGAGCCCCGTGAACCGGCTCTCGAGCTGATCGACGAGCTGGAGGGGATCGATCGGGGCTGGTACACAGGCCCGGTCGGCTGGATGGACGTTGCCGAGGACGGTGAATTCTGCGTCGGCCTGCGGTCCGCGCTTCTCCGGGACCGCGAGGCGCATCTGTTCGCGGGGTGCGGAATCGTCGCGGACTCGGACCCGGCCGCCGAGCTTCAGGAATCCGAGCTCAAGTTCGAGGCGCTGCTTCCGCTGCTAGCCGGCTGAGCTCCCGGTGGAGCTCCAGGTTCCGTGCGCGCTCCGTGCGCACCACGATCAACCGTGCGTCGCCGGCCAGGGCTGCATCGAGCGCCGCCGGGTCACCGGGAGCTTCCGCGCTGAGCCCGAACAGCCGCCCGGCCTCGGCCGGATCAAGCCCGCTCGGTGTGCCGAGGAGCTGCTCGAACTCGTCCCCCGGCATCGACTCGGCCTGAGGGAGGAAGTGGAAGATGCCGCCGCCGGAGTTGTCGATCACGATCAGGCGCAGCTCCGGCGCGTGTCGCACGGCGGCGAGGCCCCCGAGGTCGTGAAGAAGGGCCAGGTCCCCGAGGACCGCCCAGGTTCGCGCCCCGCTCCCGGCGGCGAGGCCCGCAGAGGTCGAGACGAGACCGTCGATCCCGTTGGCCCCGCGGTTCGACGCGATTCGCACGCCCTGGGGACCCGGCCGCAGGAAGGCCTCGAGGTCCCGAACGGGCATGCTCGAAGCGGCGAACACGGAGTCCCCATCGCGAAGCACCTCGCCGAGCGCGATCCAGACGCCCGGCTCGCTGAGTTCACCGAGCACGTCCAGACGGCCATCCACCGCCTCGCGCACGGCGGCGTCGGCCTCGAGCCAGCCGGATGCAAACGGGGAACCCGCCACAGCGCTGGCGCCCGGGCGCAGACGGGAGAGCCTCTCGGTCAGCGAGCGCGCGGTGACGGCCGGGTCGGCCCGGACGATCGTGTCCGCTCGGCGCGTCGGCTCCCGCCACTCGCCGGTGGGATCGATGACGATCTGCTCGAGGTCCTCGATCGCGGCCAACCACTGGCGCAGCGGCTTGCTCGTGGGCAGGTCACCGACCCGCACGATCAGCTCCGGCTCGAGACCGTCGGGGCGATCACGCGCAATGTGGTCGTAGGCCGACACCACCAGCGAGCGGTCGTGAGGCCCGCGGCGAAGCTGTGAGGTCGGCTCAGCGAGGATCGGATATTCCGCAGCAACCGCGAGCGCGGTGACCGGCTCGGCGATTCGGGGGTCCAGCTGGCGACCGGCGACGATCAGGCCCCTGGGCGCCGACTCGATTCGCTCGGCCAGCCGGTCGAGCACCGACTCCGGTGCGCGCCGGGACGCCGCGAAGACCTCGTTGAGAGGCGCGTCTCCGCGACCCGCGAGGGCGAGCGGATCGGTCGCGGTCACGGCGTCCGCCTCCGGGACGGGAGCGAGCGGCTCCCGCCACGGCACGTTCAGATGGACCGGCCCGGGGCGAGGGTCACCGACCGCAGTCGCGTAGGCGCGGCATGCGACCGCCCGGAAGTGGAGGAGCCCATCGTCATCCGCCTCGTGTGTGCCGACCTCGCTGAACCAGCGCACGGCGTCCCCGTAGAGCTTCAGCTGGTCAATCGTCTGTCCGGCGCCGATTTCACGCAACTCCGGAGGGCGATCGGCGGTCAGCACGATCATCGGGACCCCGGCCTCGTCCGCCTCGACCACGGCGGGGTGCAGGTTCGCGGCGGCCGACCCGGAGGTGCACAGGACCGCAGCCGGCCGCCCCGTCGCCAGGGCGGTCCCGAGGGCGAAGAAGCCGGCGCTGCGCTCGTCGAGGATCACGGTCACCTCGATCCCGGGCTCGCGCAACAGCGCGACGGCGAGCGGTGTCGAGCGCGAGCCGGGGGAGATCACGGCGCGCTCCACACCGGATCGAGCGAGCTCCTCGGCCATCGCGGAGGCGAGCGCCGTATTGCGATTGGTCAAATCCACACTCAGACCGTAGATCAGTCGAGACGCCGCGCCGCAAGGGCGTCTTCGTCGATCTCGACCCCCAGCCCGGGGCTCTCGCCGACGATCAGCTCATCCCGCTCCGCGGAGACCCCGTCCCCGATCGACATCGAGAAGAGCCTCTCGGTGGCCAGTCCGTGCGCCACCCCGGCATCTCCGCCGTTCGTGCGCAGAGCCTGGACGGCGTGGGCGCCGGCCGCGATGCCGACCGGCCCCTCGAGCGCGCTGGAGAGATAGGAGGGCATCACCTCGGCGATCTCAAGGGCCGCGCCGAGCCCTCCGACCTTTGCGACCTTGACGGCGGCAACCTGGCAGGCGCCGAGCTCGCGGGCGCGGCGGGCGTCGAACGCCGAGACGAGGCTCTCGTCCGCCGCGATCTTCACGTTCACGCGCCGGCGCAGCTCGACCATCTGCTCGAAGGTGCCGACGGGTTGCTCGGCCAGTTCGATGCCGTGCTGCGCGAGGGCCGTCAGGCGATGGGCCGCGTCGTCGATGCTCCAGGCGCCATTCGCATCGACCCGGATGACCGCCTCGCCGCCCAGCGTCTGGCGGACCGTTGCCACCTGCGTCACGTCGCCCGCCAGCCCGACCTTGAGCTTGAAGGTCCGGAAGCCCTGCGCGTTCCAGTCCTCCGCAAGCTTCCTGGTCGCGGCGGGATTTGCCGCGGGCAGGGTCGCGTTGCAGACGACCGGCAGGGCCTCGGTGGCACCAAGCAGGCGCCAGACCGGCTGCCCGGTGGCGTGCCCGATCAGATCATGGACGGCGATGTCGACGGCTGCCAGCGCCTCCGCCGAGGCACCACGATTGCGGCAGCGGGCGATCGCTGACCAGATCCTCGCCGGGTCGACGCCGCCATCCAGCAGCGCGGGCCAGCACCGGTCCCGGATCTCCCTTGCGATGGACTCGATTCCGGTGCCGCCGCGAAGGGAGAGGGCGGCTGTCTCGCCCAGGCCCTCGAGCCCCTCGCCGCGAATCCGCACCAGGATCAGCCTCCGCTCGGTCAGCTCCCCGCGCGCCGTCACGTAGGGCTCGCGAAACGGCAGGGAGTAGGGGAGGACCTCCAGCTCCTCGAGCTGCACCTGCTGCATGTGGCGACTCTACGCCGCGATCAGAAGCCCGGCGGAGACCGTCAGGCTGAAGACGCCGAGCAGGGCGCCGGTTCCCGCCAGCGCGCCGTTCAGCGCCGGGCCGTCGGTGCGGTTCAGCACCGCCCGGGCGGGCTTGATCGCCATCGGCGCCGAGAGGAGGCCGAGCAGCGCCCACCAGGCGCCTCCGTGGCTGACCACCGTTCCGAGCAGGCACGCGTAGGCGGCCACGACGAGCCCGACGTAGAGGCTCCGGGCGCCCTGCCGCCCCAGCCGCACCGCGAGCGTGTGCTTCCCGGCGCGGCGGTCGGTGTCGATGTCGCGGACGTTGTTGACGACGAGGATCGCCGTCGCGAGGAACCCGACCGCCACCGAGAGCCCGAAGGGCAACCAGTCGAGCCGCTCGAGCTGGACGTAGTAGGACCCGTTCACGGCCACGAGGCCGAAGAAGAGGAAGACGAAGAGCTCGCCGAGGCCGGCGTACCCGTACGGACGCGGACCGCCGGTGTAGAGGACCCCCGCGGCGATCGAGACTAGGCCGACGGCGATGATCACCCAGCCGGCGACCGTGGCGAGGTAGATGCCGGCCACGATCGCTACGCCGAAGGCGAGCCACGTCGCGATCAGGACGCTGCGCGGCGCCACCAGGCCCGCCGAGGTGACGCGGACCGGGCCGAGTCGGTCGACCGTGTCGGCCCCGCGCTTGGCGTCGGAGTAGTCGTTGGCGAGGTTGGTCCCGATCTGAATGAAGATCGAGCCGATCAGCGCGGCGATGAAGGCGCCGACGCGCCGCAGGTCGCCGTGGTGCTCGATCGCGGCGGCGGTACCGACCAGGACAGGCGCAATTGCCGCGGGCAGCGTCCGCGGACGCGCCGCCATCAGCCAGATCCTCAAGTCAGGGCCTCTTCGGGTACTTGGAGAAGTCCGGGCTCCGTCCCTGCTGGTAGGCGTTGCGGCCCTCCTGGCCCTCCTCCGTCATGTAGAAGAGCAGCGTCGCGTCATGGGAGAGCTGCTGGATGCCGGTGACGCCGTCCTCGAGTGCGTTGAAGCTCGACTTGAGCAGCCGCAGGGAGAGGGGGGAGAGGGCCGCCATCTCGCGGCACCAGGCCACGGTCTCCCTTTCGACCTCGGCGAGCGGGAAGACAGTGTTGACGAGCCCCATGTCGAGCGCCTCCTGCGCGTCGTAGAGGCGGGAGAGGAACCAGATCTCCTTCGCCTTCTTGACCCCGACGTTCCGCTCCAGAAGGGAGGCACCGAAGCCGCCGTCGAAGCTGCCGACGCGCGGCCCGGTCTGGCCGAAGACGGCATTGTCGCCTGCAATGGTCAGGTCGCAGACGAGGTGGAGAATGTGCCCGCCCCCGACGGCGTAGCCCTTGACCATGGCCACGACCGGCTTCGGAAGCCGGCGGATCTGGACATGGAGGTCGCCGACGTCGAGCCGGCCGACTCCCTGCTGGGCGACCTCGTCGTCGCCGATGTAGCCGTCGTCGCCGCGAATTCTCTGATCGCCGCCCGAGCAGAACGCCTCGTCGCCCGCGCCGGTGAAGATGATCGCCGCGACGCCGGTGTCGTCGCGGGCTCGGGTGAAGGCATCGCGGAGCTCGGCGAGCGTGGGTGGCCGGAACGCGTTGTGCACCTCGGGCCGGTTGATCGAGATCTTCGCGATCGCATCACCGCGCTCATACAGGATGTCCTCGTAGTCGCCCTCGCTGTTCCACTCGATCGGGGCGTAGAGCTGTTCCTCCGGCGGGGCGTCCTTATGGCGGCGTGGCACGGCGGCAACGATAGCCAGGCGCGAATTTCTTAGGCTGTCGGATGTGAAGCTCGACAACTGGCTCGCACAGCGGGCCCAGAGCTGTCCCGAGCGAACGGCGCTGGTCACGGAGGCATCCAGCGTGACCTACGCCGAGCTCGAGGCCGAGACGACCTGGGTCGCCCGGAGGCTCGCCGCGTACGGGGTGAGGCGGGAGGGCCTGGCCGCCCTGACGATGCACCCGCGCCGGGAGGAGGTGGTGCTGCTCCATGCGCTGATGAAGCTGGGGGCGGTGGCGCTGCCGCTCAGCCCGCAGCTGACGGACGCGGAGCGGGCCGCTGTCCTGGCCGAGCAGCGCCCGGCGGTCGACCTGAACGACGCCGCCGAGCTCACCCAGACGGAGGCCGACCTGCCCCTGCTCGGCGAGCACGACATGGACGACCTCCAGTGCCGGATCCTGACCAGCGGGACCTCCGGGACGCCTCGCCCGGTCGACCTCACCTACGGGAACTTCCTGTTCAGCGCCGTCGGCTCCGCCTTCAACATCGGCGTCGAGCCCGAGGACCGTTGGCTCTGCTGCCTGCCGCTCAGCCACGTCGCGGGGCTGTCGATCATCCTGCGCTCCGTCATCTACGGGACGACGGCGGTGCTGATGGACGGCTTTGACACGGAGAAGGTGGCCAGCACCCTGGTCAGCGGCGACATCAGCGTGCTCTCGCTCGTCCCCACGCAGCTGATCAGGCTGCTCGAGGCCGGCGCCGACCTCTCGGCTCCAAGGGCGATCCTGATCGGGGGCGGCCCGGTTCCCGAGGAGGCGCTGCGGGATGCGCTGGGCCAGGGCGCGACCGTGGTCCAGACCTACGGGATGACCGAGACCTGCTCGCAGGTGACGACGCTCGCCCCCGCGGACGCCGAACGCAAGGTGGGGTCGGCGGGACGCCCGCTGCTGACCTCACACGTCCGGATCGAGGACGGCGAGATCCTGGTCCAGGGGCCAACGGTCTCCCGTGGTGCGATCGATCCGGACGGCTGGCTCCACACCGGAGACCTGGGGCGCATCGACGAGGAGGGCTTTCTCTACGTCTCCGGCCGCCGCAGCGAGGTGATCGTCACGGGAGGCGAGAACGTGATGCCCGCGGAGGTCGAGGCCGTGCTGCTCTCGCACCCTGCGGTCGCGGACGCGGCAATCGTCGGGCGCCCGGATCCCGAGTGGCAGGAGGCGGTCTGCGCCCTCGTCGTCCTGGCCGAGGGGACGGACGCGGGAGAGGACCAGCTGAGGGACCACTGCGCGTCATCCCTGGCGCGGTACAAGGTCCCGAAGCAGGTCGATTTCGTGTCCAACCTGCCGCGGACCCCCTCCGGCAAGCTACTGCGCGGGCAGTTGCCGGAACCCGCCTCCCGCTAGCATCCGCCGCCGCATGGCAGCCGCCGACGAGGTTCTCTACGACAAGGACGCCGACCTCTCCGTCCTGGACGGGAAGACGGTCGCGATCCTGGGCTACGGCTCCCAGGGCCACGCACATGCGCTCAACCTGAAGGACTCCGGCGTCAAGGTCGTCGTCGGCCTCCGCCCGGACTCCTCGAGCCGCGCCGATGCCGAGGGGGAGGGCCTCGAGGTGATGGACCTCGCGGACGCGGCCAGCGCCGGCGACGTGGTGATGATCCTGCTCCCCGACGAGAAGCAGGCTCAGCTTTGGCGCGACGAGATCTCGGACGGGATCGCCGACGGCAACCTTCTGATGTTCGCCCACGGCTTCGCGATCCGCTTCGGGCAGATCGAGCCTCCCCCCGGCGTTGACGTCGGCATGGTCGCCCCGAAGGGCCCCGGCCACCTGGTCCGCCGCGAGTTCGTCGACGGCGCGGGTGTGCCCTGCCTGATGGCGGTGCACCAGGACGCGACCGGCACGGCACGCGACCAGGTGCTCGCCTACGCCAGCGGGATCGGTGGCGGCCGCGCGGGGATCATCGAGACCACCTTCAAGGACGAGGCCGAGACCGACCTGTTCGGCGAGCAGGCGGTGCTCTGTGGCGGCGCCACCGAGCTGGTCCAGGCCGGCTTCGAGACGCTGGTCGAGGCCGGGTATGACCCGCGCCTCGCCTACTTCGAGTGCCTGCACGAGCTCAAGCTGATCGTCGATCTCATGTACGAGCACGGCATCCAGGGGATGCGCCACTCGATCTCGAATACCGCCGAGTACGGAGACATGACGCGCGGCCCCAAGGTCATCACCGAGGAGACGCGCGAGGCGATGAGGAAGATCCTGGCCGACATCCAGTCAGGAGAGTTCGCCAAGGAATGGATCGCCGAGAACGAGGCCGGCCAGGAGAACTTCCAGCGCATGCGAGAGGAGGCGGCCGGCTCCCAGGTGGAGCAGGTCGGCAAGAGCCTCCGCTCGATGATGCCCTGGATCGAGGACTGAGGGGACGACAGACGCGGGCACGACCGCCGTATCCTGTTTGGGGTGTGGTTCGGGCTCGGCGACTAAATCGGGAGGCGACGGATCGTGGGACACGGGAGAATGGCGGCCATCGCGGTGATGTGCGCCTGCACCATCTTCGCGGCTGCGGCGCCGGCGGGCCTCTGCTCTCCAACCGCCACCGCGACAGCCGAGGACGAGAGTCTGGTCGCATATCTCCCAGCGGGCAAGATCAAGGTGGCGAAGCGGATCTCCTATCGCTTCCAGTGCCCGACGACGGCATGCCAGGTGACGGCCGTCTCGACGCTGGTCCTGAAGGGGCCGAACCTCGGTCCCGCCGTGGACACCGGCATGTTTGAGGCGGGCGAGGTCGGCGTGGCCTTCCTGACGCTTAACAAGGCCGCTCGCGGTGCGATCGCGGGCAACATCGGAGCCTCGAAGCTGCGCACTTCGATCAGTGCGACCAGCGCGGCCGGCGTCACCGATACGGACACTCACACCTTCCGGTTCAAGCGATAGACCGGCGCCGCGGCGCACGCACCGTGCGCAAAAACGGCTAACTTTCGGCCCACAGGAGGGATCACCGCACGGAAGTGGCGCAGAGGTGACTTAGATGGAAGTGGTCCAAGACTTGATTACAGGGATCAAGCGACCGAGGATTCAGCTCGCGACCTTGTTCGGGCTTGCTGCTCTTCTCGCCGCCCTGTCCCTGGGGAGCGGCTCGGCTCTCGCCCAGACCGGCTTCTTGGCCTGCGTCAAGCTGAACAAGCCGAACAAGGGCTTGATCCGTGTCCCGCTCTCAGGCTCCTGTCGCGCCAAGGAGCGCGGCGTCCTGATCAATCAGACGGGTCCTCCGGGGCCGCCCGGAACCCCGGGAGGCCCTCAGGGACCGCAGGGGATTCAGGGACCGACTGGGCCCCCTGGCACACCCGGCACCGGCCCGAGCGGCCCGAGCGGCCCGACGCGGCCCGGCCGGTCCAAGCGGCCCGAGCTGGTCCGACGGGTGCCACGGCCCGAGCGGCCCGACTGGTGTGACGGGTGCCACCGGCCCGACCGGCCCGAGCGGCCCGAGCGGCCCCAGCGGCGCGCCTGGCGCTCCGGGAGTGAGCGGATACACGACCGCGACCCCGAGCACTTCCACGGCCCAATCGGACGGCAGCGACACTGAGACCGCCACCTGCCCAACTGGCAAGACGGTGCTCGGTGGCGGCTTCACAATCAACACATCCGATCCCGGCGATTCGAACAAGGTGTTCGCCACATCGAGCTTTCCGTTTGGATCCGGCACTTGGGTAGTACATGCCGAGGTCGCGTCCGGGGCGACCCCGCTGGTCGGGACCTGGACGCTCACCGCCTTGGCCACATGCGCCACTGCTTTGCCGTAGGGGCTGTGGTCCTGATCCGATACCTACCGGAGGGCGTGCCGGCCGGTTCGCGCCGGGAGACCGCATTGACGGCCTGGTCTGGCGATCGCGGGTTCGATCCAACCCCTTATGTGAAGAAGAAGTGGAGGCCTTGGCAGTGCTGGATGACTTGGTCTAGCCTGAGCATGCTCATACGCTTGTCCAGAAATTGTGGAGTTCCAAAGTGAGCTTCACACGAGACTGTTCGTAGAGTTTGGCCTTGAGCCAGTCGAAGCATCCACCAACGAAGCGCAGGACGGGCAATCAGCCTGCGAAGCGGCGATCGCCGAACGGGGCCGAGACCCAACCTGGGATGCGCAGGTTCACTCCGACTCCTAAGACCGCCGCCGACGGCGGCACCGTCTATGGCCTCCTGGTCGCCAATCGGCGGACCGCGCTGGGGATGAGCCGCGAGGAGCTTGCCGCGAAGATTCAGGCCAGTCCATCTGCGGTGATGAGGATCGAGGAGGGACATCCACCGAGCGCGGAACTTCGAGAAAAGCTGACGGCAACGCTCAATCCCGAGCCACCTGGCGCGCTGCAACGCCTGGCCGCCCGAGCACTCGAAGCAGCGGGTGCAGTCGCCGCCGGAGTCGGCCGAGCATTCCGTGCTCGCCGACCGACGATCGCCATCCCCAGTCACAGCGGCCAGGCTGAGCGCAGACCCCAGCTGCACCTTGACAAACGTTGGCTTTTGGGGGCCTTGGGCGGCGTGCTGATCATTCTGGCCATGATCATCGGTGGCTGGTTCTCAAGCACAGACGGCGGTTCGTCCCTGCAGCCCGCGGTGGCGGTGTCGAACGTGCTGGGTGCGCCGGCTTCCATCCACCGGGCTCGTGTGCATTTTCAGAGGGAAGCCAGGGCCGAGGCGAGGAGGGCGGCCAAGAGGGCCGCCGCAGCCGCCGCCGCGGCGGCTGCGGCGGCGAGACGAGCCGCGGCCAAGGCGGCACATCGGAAGGCCGCCGGCCCGACTCCGACAGTCATCCAGCCGGTCTCGCCTTCTCTGCCCTCAAGCACTGGCGGAGGTGGTGGCGGTGGGGGCGGCTCGAGCGCGCCGGCTCCCCAACTCAATCACGGGATAGGGTCGGCCGGGGAGCCGCAACCGGGCACCGGCTCGACCGGCTCCGGGCAGGCGGGCGGCGGCAGCTCACCTCCTCCATCCTCGAGTTGCGTGCTATCGGGCGTTCTCTGCTGATGCTCGGTACGACCTGCTCACAGGTGGAGCAGATCGGCAAGAGCCTGCCTCAGACGGGGTCGGGCGCCGCGATTCCCGCCACTGGCGGCGGCCCGTACTTGTTCTCTCCCGGATCGCTCTCACGTACGTAGAAGACCAGCAGCACGATGAACCCGATGATCGGGATCAGGGCGATCAGCAGCCACCAGCCGCTGTGGTCGGTGTCGTGCAGCCGCCGGATCGCCACCGAGAAGTTCGGCAGCAGCAGTGCCAGCGCGGCGAGCCCGTTCACGACACCCCAGGTGCCGAGGATCGCGTCGATGATGTTGGCGCCGATCGCGACCAGGATGCCGAACAGGAACCACCACCAGAAAGCCGGTCTCCCGGCTCTGCCGCTGAACTTGGTGTAGTGATCGAAGCCGTCCTTCACCGCTTCGCTGAAGGTCATTCTCTTCTCCCTCTTTTGCGACCGGGCATCAGGGGATTGCGCCCGATTCCAAGCACACGCTAGATCACCAGGCGGCGTCTGATTAGAACCCGGGTCCGCGAGGGTTCGTCTCGCCCTCGGGGACCTGTGCGTCGCGGCCCACGTATCCGGACTCCGCGCCGACGATCAGGTACTGCGCATCCTCGGTCTCGCTCAGGTTGCGGACCGAGCGCACCGTGGCTGCGTCGACCCGCGCAGCTCCCCCCTCGCGCAGCTCCGCCTTGGCCCCGTCACCGAAGCTCATCTCGATCGTGCCTCGGTGGACGAAGTAGAGCTCCTGTTGGCGCTCGTGGTAGTGCCCGCCGGTGGAGTAGCCCGGGGGGATGGTGATCACGTTGACCCCGAACTCGGTGACATCCAGCTCACGCCGCAGCTTGCGAAAGCCGTAGCCCTCGCCGATCGAGTCGAGGTCCGGGGCGACGGCCCAGCCGTCGCCCCGGGACACCTCGGACATCTCTAGCTCTCGCGGTTCGCGGTTTCGCTGCTGATCTGACCGGCGGCCGGCGCCGGGCCGCTCTCCTCGTAGGAGAACGGAGGCCAGTCCTCCGTGAGCAGGAGGAAGTAGCCCGTTCCCCTGGTCAGGTACGCAATGGCGGAGCGCATCGGATTGAACAGGCCGTCCGGCAGCTTGCCGGTGAACAGGATCACAAACCAGGCGATCAGGGCGCAAACGCCGAGGATGACCGACTGGACGATCGCCAGGAGCATGACCGGGATCCCGATGATCAGGCGCAGCCCGGTCTTGAGCCGGTCGTACGCGTCAAGGGGCGGTGGCACGCCGATACGGACCGGGTAGTCCGGCGCATCGTCGCCGCCGAACGGCGGCCATTCGTCGTTGAGCAGATACTCGAATCCGTACACCCTGCTGATCATCCGCAGGTAACCCGCGTTGAAGTTGTAGAGGCCCTCCGGATACTTGCCGGTGAAGACGATCGCGAACCAGGCGATGACCGCGACGATCTCGGCGACGAAGCCGTAGATGCCGGCGACGATCAGCCACGGGATCGCGAGGAAGTAGCGGAAGAAACTCGTGAGTCGATTCCTGCCCTCGAGGGCGGGATCTGCCTCGTAGCTAATGGGATACATATCTCTTCTCCAGGTCGAGGTCTTGGGGATCTCACGCCCCCGGCTGAGCCGGCCCCTTCAGACGCGCGGCCACACTATCCAACGCGACGGAGGGCAGTCCGGCAGCACGGATGGCTACCCTCCGCGGTCCGCCGATGACACGAACAATCGTTGAGATCCCAACTTCGATCAGGCCCGCCGACGGTCGATTCGGCTGCGGGCCATCGAAGGTCAGGCCGGAGGCGCTGGCCAAATTGGCAGGTCTCAACGAGGTGATGGGCACCTCCCATCGGCAGAAGCCGGTCAAGGATCTCGTCGCCCGGATCCGCACCGGGCTCGGGGAGCTCTTCGCTCTGCCCGATGACTACGAGGTCGCGCTGGGCAACGGGGGGACGACCGCCTTCTGGGACGCCGCGGCCACCTGCCTGATTCGCGAGCGTGCCCTGCACCTGGCCTACGGCGAGTTCTCGTCAAAGTTCGCCAAGGCGACGGCCGGAGCGCCCTTCCTGGCCGACCCGATCGTCGTCGATGCCGAACCCGGCGATGCCCCTGCCCCGGTGGCCGATCCCGGGGCGGATGCGATCGCCTGGGCGCAGAACGAGACCTCGACCGGAGTGATGGTCCCGGTCGAGCGCCCCGAGCGTGCCGGCGAGAGCCTGGTCCTGATCGACGCGACCTCCGGCGCCGGCGGCCTGCCGGTCGAGATCGCCGAGACCGACGCCTACTACTTCGCCCCGCAGAAGGCATTCGCCTCGGACGGCGGCCTCTGGCTATCGATTCTGAGCCCGGCCGCGATCTCACGGATCGAGGAGCTCGCGGGCGTGGATGGCCGCTGGCAGCCGGCCTTCCTCTCGCTCTCGACCGCCCTCGAGAACTCCCGGAAGGACCAGACCTACAACACCCCGGCGGTCGCGACCCTCTTCCTGCTCGCCGACCAGATCGAGTGGCTGCTGGAGGGCGGCGGGCTCGAGTTCGGCGTCTCACGGAGCCGCGCCTCGTCAGACCACCTCTACGGCTGGGCGGAGGCGTCGGATGTCGCTTCACCGTTCGTGGCCGACCCGGCGAAACGCTCGCTGGTTGTCGGAACGATCGACTTCGCCGAGGAGGTCGACGCGGCCGCGCTGGCGAGCACCCTGCGCGCCGGCGGCATCGTCGACGTGGAGCCCTATCGGAAGCTGGGACGCAACCAGCTGCGGGTCGGGATGTTCCCGGCGGTCGACCCAGCCGACGTCGAGGCACTCACGGCCTGCATCGACTGGGTCATCGAGAACGCGGACGACGTGCGCAGGTGAAGGTTCTCGTCAAGGAGAAGATCGCCGACACCGGCGTCCAGCTCCTGCAGGAGCAGTTCGACGTCGAGCTGGGCCTCGACTGGGACGGCGACGAGCTCGAGAAGCGGATCGGCGAATTCGACGGGATCCTGATCCGGTCGGCAACCAAGCTCACGCCCGACCTGATCGAACGCGGGGAGCGGCTGAAGGTGATCGGTCGCGCCGGCACCGGGGTGGACAACGTCGACATCGAGGCCGCCACCAAGCGGGGCATCATCGTCGCCAACGCTCCCGAGGCGAACTCGATCGCCGCCGCGGAGCACACGCTGGCGCTGATGCTGGCGCTGTGCCGGAACATCCCTCAGGCTCATGCCTCGCTCGCGGCCGGCAGGTGGGACCGCTCGAGCTTCAAGGGAACGGAGCTCTACGGCAAGACCCTCGGCGTGTTCGGCTTCGGCCGGATCGGCCAGCTGGTCGCGGCGCGTGCGCAGGCCTTCGACATGCAGATCGTCGCCTACGACAAGTTCGTCACCGCGGAGCGGTTCCGAGAGCTCGGCGTGGACGGGGTCGATGACCCCGCGGAGCTGTACGCGCGCTCCGACTTCATCACGCTGCACCTGCCGAAGACGCCGGAGACCGTCAACTTCATCGATGCGGCCGCCATCGAGCGGATGCGCGACGGTGCCCGAATCGTGAACTGCGCCCGCGGGGAGCTGATCGACCTCGACGCGCTCGTGGCCGGCCTCGAATCCGGCAAGCTTGCGGGCGCCGCGCTCGATGTCTTCCCGGAGGAGCCCTTCAGCGGCCACCCGATCCTCGAACGCGACGACGTGGTCGTCACACCTCACCTCGGCGCATCGACCGCCGAGGCGCAGGACCGTGCCGGAGTGGTCACCGCTGAGCAGGTGACCGCGGCGCTGACGGGGGGCGTGGTCACCACGGCCGTCAACATCGCCGCCGTCCGCCCCGAGGTCATGGAGCAGCTCGCACCGTTCGTCCCCCTCTGCGAGAAGCTCGGCCGGCTGACGCAGGCGCTGGCCGGCGGCGCGCCGGACCGCGTGGAGGTCGAGTTCCGCGGGCGGCTGGCCGACCAGGACACCCGCATCCTCAGCATCGCCACACTGGTCGGGATCCTCTCCGGCCACACCGAGGAGCCGGTCAACCTCGTCAACGGGCCGCACATGGCGGAGGAGCGGGGCATCGAGTTGACCGAGACGCGCGACGCTTCCTCGGAGGACTTCACGGAGCTCGTCGTCGTCCGTCTGCATACCGGCGAGGACGCCGTCGAGGTCGCCGGGACCGGGGTCGGCCCACGCAACATCCCGTATCTGGCTCGCGTCTGGGGCGAGGACTTCTACCTGCCCTTGGCCGAACACCTCGCGATCTTCCGCTACACCGACCAGCCGGGCATGATCGGCCGGGTGGGCACGATCTTCGGCGATCAGAGCGTCAACATCGTCTCGGCGGCCGTGGGCGCCCAGCCCGACGGTGAGACCGCGGTGATGGCGCTGACGACCGATGCCCCCGTCAATCCCGCCACGATCGAGAAGATCCTGGAGCTCGAGGGCTTCTCCGTCGGCCGCGCGGTGTCCCTGTAGGGCCCTAGGAATAGGCTTCGCCCATGAGGGCCGTTGTGATCACGGAGCATGGAGGTCCCGAGGTGCTCCAGGTTCAGGAGAAGCCGGATCCTCCAGTTGGTGCGGGCGAGGTGCGAATCGCCGTCAAGGCGGCCGGAATCAATTTCGCCGACACGATGGCGCGCGTGGGCCTCTACCCAGAGGCTCCCAAGCCGCCCTGCGTTGTCGGCTACGAGGTCGCCGGTGACATCGAATCCATCGGCGACGGCGTCGAGGACGTCAAGGTGGGGGACAAGGTGATGGCCGGTACGCGGTTCGGCGGCCAGGCCTCGATGGTCACGGTGCCGGCCGACCAGGCCCTGCCGCTCCCGGACGGATGGAGCTACGAGCAGGGCGCCGCCTTCCCGGTCAACTACGCCACCTCCTATGTCGCGCTCGTGATGATGGGCGGCCTCAGGGAGGGCGAGCGCGTCCTGATTCACGCCGCCGCGGGCGGGGTGGGAATCTCGGCGATCCAGGTGGCCCGATCGCGCAACGCCGAGATCTTCGGCACGGCTTCCGCTTCAAAGCACGACGCGATCCGGGAGCAGGGTGTCGCGCACGCCATCGACTACCGCACACAGGACTTCGAGCAGGAGATCCGGCGGACCACGGGAGGCGAGGGCATCGACCTGGTCATGGACGCGACCGGACCCACGAACTTCCGAAAGGACTATCGCCTGCTGCGCGAGGGGGGACGCCTCGTCATGTACGGGCTCTCCGAGGCCTCGACGGAGACGGGCCGGGACATGAAGAAGCTGTTCAGCAGCCTCGCCCGTATGCCGTTCGCCACGGTGCCCTGGTGGAAGAGCCTGCAGCTGATGAGCGAGAACAAGGGCGTCTTCGGCCTCAACATGCTCGCCTGGCAGGACCGGGAGGGGCTCGACCGGGTGCTGGAGGCGATCAGCAAGGAGCTCGAGGAGGGCACGCTCTCGATCGACCCGGTGATCGCCGAGGCCTTCCCGTTCGAGCGGGCCGGGGACGCACACCGCTTCATCGGCGAGCGGAAGAACATCGGCAAGGTCGTGCTCGTCCCGTAGAGCCCGGATCGCCGCTCTGATCGGCCCGGAGCCGGGTTACGATCGGAAGAGATGAAGCTAGGGAGCAAGGCACTCGGGGTCCTGTGCGTGCTCGCGGCCGCCATGGTCGCGGCGCCCGCGGCAGCCTCCGCGCATCCGGGCCTGGATGATGCAGTACGGGCCGTGCATAGCCACGGCGCGAGCGCCTCAGCGTCGATCAACGTGCTCACGCTGAACGACCAGCGCCACATCGACAACCGGATTTCGGCCTACCTCTCCTCGGACGGGCGTCTCGTCCTGTCGGCCCCTGAGGGCCTCGGGGACCCCGACGGCGGCGCCGCCAGCTGCACGCTCGACAACGCGAAGAGCGGCGAGACAAGCGCGACGCAGGTGAGCTGCGCGGCGGGCTATATCGGCGCGATCGTCGGTGACCTCGGTGGCGGTAGCGACACCTTCGATGCAGACACGGGTCTGAGCGTGACGATCGGCGGAGTGATCGACGGACAGCCGCGCCCGCTGCTCGGGGGGCCGGGGCGCGATCGGCTGGTGGGCGGGGCGGCGCCGGATCTGTTGATCGGCGGGGGCGGAGCCGATTCGGTCATCGGCGGCCCGGGCAACGACACGCTCGTCGGAAATGCCGGCAACGACAAGCTCGTCGGCGGCGCGGGCCGGGATCTCTGCAGGGGGGCCGGCGGTACCGACACCGCCAAGGCCTGCGAGGCGATTCGGGGGGTTCCGTAGTTAGCCGGCGGTAGCTTTCCGGCGGTGTTGATCACGGCCAGCCTCGGCGATGCGTATCAGCACGGGATCGTCGATCCCGGCCGCGAGCCGCACTTCCTCTTCTTCGTCTCCTTTCTCGTCACCTTCGGCTTCATCCGCACCAGCGCTCACATGATCCGGGCTCAGGTGAGCTGGTGGCCCGGCAACGTCGAGGTCGGGGGCACGCACATCCATCACCTCGTCTGGGGGATCCTGCTGTTGCTGATCTGCGGCTACGTCGCCGTCGCGATCGCTCCGGACAGTCCGTGGCGCGAGATCGTCGCGGTCTTTTTCGGCATCGGGACGGGCCTCACCCTCGACGAGTTCGCCCTCTGGCTCAACCTGAAGGACGTTTACTGGGAGAAGCAGGGCCGAGCATCGATCGATGCGGTGGTGATCGCCGCCGCCGTCTCCGGACTGCTGCTGATCAGCCTGCGTGGCTGGATCGACGTGACCACGAAGGTCGAGGATGAGGTTCAGGCGATAGTCGGCACCGTCGGCGTGGCCGGGGTGATCCTCGCCCTCATCAACGCCGCGAAGGAGAAGTTCGGGATGGCGATCTGGAGCATCCTCGTCCCGATCGCCGGGCTGGTGAGCGCGTTCCGCCTCGCCAAGCCGCGCTCGGTCTGGGCCAAGGTCTTCTATCGCCACGACAAGAAGCGCCGCTCGGAGGAGCGTTTCGCGGGCGATCGCGGGAAGCCGTTCTGGAAGCGCTGGGGAGAGCTACTTGCCCGGCTCGGGCTCCGCCGCCCCGTCCGGGGGACCTGAGAGCACCAGCTCGTCGATGACCACCCCGAGTGACGCCGCCGTCGGAATCGCGAGCAGGGCGCCGAGCACGCCCGCGAGGTCCGCGCCGACGATCACCGCGACGATCGCGACGGCCGGATTGACCTTCAGTGCGCCGCCCTTGTAGAGCAGCGGCTGAATGACGCGGTCCTGGGCCTGCTGGTAGACGAGGAAGATGATCAACCAGACGATCGCGTCGCCGGGCCCGCCGTCGATCATCAGCACGGCGAAGACTGAGAATCCCCCCACCGTGAGACCGATCAGGGGGATCAGGTCGAGGAAGGCCACGAGCACAGCGAGCGGCACCGCCAGGTGGAAGCCCTCCGCCTGAAGGAAGGCCCAGGTGAGGAAGCCGGCCGTGATCGCCAGCACCAGGTTGACGCTGACGTAGGCCTTGACGACCTCGGCGACCCGGGTGGCGATGCGGCGGGCACGGTCCCGTTGGACCGTCGGCAGGCGGCCGGTCCCGCGCTCGACCATGCCGCTCCCGTCGAGCAGGAGGAAGAAGGTGAGGGCGATGATCGTGATGGCCGCCAGCAGGTGCTCGAGGATGCTGACCGTGAACGAGCCGATGGTGCTCGCGCCGCTCGAGAGGTGGGAGGGAAGGGTCGCGGCCTCCTGGCTCAGCTTCGCGGTGATGTGGTACTTGGCATTGAGGTCCTGGAAGTGCTGATTGTTGTTCGCCCAGGTCTCGAAGTCGTGGACGTAGCGCGGCAGCTTGTGCGCGAGGTCCTCGATGTCGTGCACGATCGGCGGGAAGACCTGGAGGATCAGGAAGACCAACACGGCGAGGGCCAGCACGTAGACGAGCAGGATCGCGAGGACGCGGGGCATCTTCTCGTCTCGAGGCCACGCCCGCTGGACCAGGCCGACCGCCGGGTCGAGGGCGAGCGCCAGGAAGACCGCGGCGGCCACCCACTGCAGCGTGGTCCGGGTGTGCAGCAGCGCGATCGCGAGGAGGACCGCGACACCGGCCCAGAAGAGCGCCACCAAGATGATCTTTGCGACCGCCCGCGCCTGGATCTGGTCCGCGCGCATCGAGCTGAAGCTAGTGAGCGTCCCGGACCAATAAATCGCTCCAACGGCTCAGCGCTCTGCGCTACTCTCCGCTGACTTCGATGTCGCATCGGCTCGACAGCCTCGCGCTTCTCCTTCTCCTCCCCCTCCGGGGGGAATAGCGCTGGGCGGCGCGTCAGCCGCGAACTCAGGAACCACTCATCGAAAGCTTTAGGAGAAGGAGGCAGTCATGAACGACGTAGGCGGAGTAGCCAAGCCGGTTTCAGACGAGAACCGGGTCCACATCTTCGATACGACGCTGCGCGACGGGGAGCAGTCCCCGGGCATCTCGCTGAACACGCAGGAAAAGGTCGAGATCGCGCAGCAGCTCGCCCGCCTCGGCGTGGACGTGATCGAGGCCGGCTTCCCGATCACCTCTCCCGGTGACTTCGAGGCGGTCGAGACGATCGCTCGCAGCGTGCATGGCCCGGTGATCTGTGGCCTTGCCCGCACTCACAAGGCGGACATCGACGCCGCCTGGAACGCGATCAAGGACTCCGACCGCCCGCGGATCCACACCTTCATCTCCACCTCGGACATCCACATCGAGCATCAGCTCCAGACGACGCGCGAGGACGTGAAGGGTCAGGCGAAGGCGGCCGTCGCGCTGGCCAAGTCCTACTGCGAGGACGTCGAGTTCTCCCCGATGGACGCCACCCGCGCCGACCTTGAGTTCACCGCCGAGGTCTGCGCGATCGCCGTTGCCGAGGGCGCGAACGTGATCAACGTCCCGGACACCGTGGGCTACACGACCCCCGAGGAATACGCCGCCTACTTCCGCAGGCTCTACGAGCTGGTCCCCGGGCTCGATGGGGTGGAGGTCTCTGTCCACTGCCACGACGACCTGGGACTGGCCGTGGCCAACTCCTTTGCGGGCCTCGTCGCCGGCGCCCGCCAGGTGGAGTGCGCGATCAACGGAATCGGCGAGCGGGCCGGCAACTGCTCGCTCGAGGAGATCGTGATGCTGCTCCGGACGCGAAGCGACGTGCACGGGCTGGACACGGGCATCGACGCCCGCGAGCTGGCACGGACAAGTCGCATGGTCTCGCGCCTGACCGGCTACTCCGTGCCGCCGAACAAGGCGGTGGTGGGACGGAACGCGTTCGCTCACGAGTCGGGCATTCACCAGGACGGCGTGCTCAAGGAGCGCTCTACCTACGAGATCATGGACGCGACCGAGGTCGGGCTCGAGTCCAACTCGATCGTGCTGGGCAAGCACTCCGGTCGCCACGCCCTCCAGGACGCTCTGAAGGATCTGGGCTTCGAGGTCGAGGGCGGCGCGCTCAACCAGGCGTTCAAGCGCTTCAAGGAGATCGCGGACAAGAAGAAGCAGGTCACCGCGCTCGACCTGGAGGCGATCGTCTCCGACGAGATGCGCGAGAGCGCCGAGGCCTACAACCTGAAGTGGTTCGAGGTCGAGGCCGGCTCGGTGCGCGAGCCGATGGCGAAGGTGAGCGTCGTCCTGCCGAGCGGCGAGGAGTCGATCGCACAGGCGTCAGGCGACGGGCCGGTGGATGCCATCTTCGGCGCGATCCGCGACGCAACCGGCACGGAAGCCGAGCTCCAGCGCTATGAGGTCGAGGCCGTCACCGGCGGCACCGACGCGCTGGGCGAGGTGAGCGTCTCCGTGCGAGCCAACGGCCGGCTGGCGAGCGGCCAGGGCGTGGCGACGGACATTCTCGAGGCATCGGCCCGCGCCTTTGTCCGAGCGATCTCGAACGCCCTCGAGGGCGTCGCGATCCGAGAGGCCGAGGGCGCGACCGCCGAGGCGGTCGTCGAGCGTACTCCCGGCCCGTGAAGCTGCAGCTGCCCGAGGCGCCTCCGTCCAGCTCCCGGCTCTGGTGGTTCTGGGAACGCTTCACCGACTTCCACACCGTCGCCTACAAGGCGACCGGCGGCCGGATCGGCGGCAAGGCCTACGGCGTGCCCGTGGTGCTGATCGAATCGGTCGGGCGGAAATCGGGAAATCACCGCACGCACCCATTGCTCTGTCTGCCCGATGGCGACAACCTCGTCCTGATCGCCTCCAAGGGCGGCACCGACCGGAACCCTGCCTGGTACTACAACCTGAAGGCGAGTCCCGAAACGACGGCGTGGTGGAAGGGGGAGAAGCGGGACGTGCGAGCCCGGGAGGCCTCCGGCGAAGAGCGGGAGCGCCTCTGGCGGATGATGGCCGACGCCTACCCGGACTACGACAAATACCAGCGCCGCACCGACCGCAAGATCCCGGTTGTCGTGCTCGAGCCGGCCTAGCCCCTCATCTCTCGACGACCCAGGTCCGCCCGCCCGCGGGTCGGCCCTCGGGTGAGAACCGCACCGCCACGGGCGTCGCGCTTCTGGGCAGGTCGAAGGCGACGCAGCCAGTGCGCGATTCTCCGGGCTCGACCTCCTTCAGGAAATCGATCTCGGTGGTGGCGCAGGGCCCGCTCGATGCGAAGGCCGGCCCCGCGAACGATCCGCTGGAGCTGCGCAGCTTGACGTCGCTCTCCGAAGAGCTGTCGTACACGTCGTGTCCGACGTTCCGCACTGTGAGTTCCACGCCCGCCGCCCGGTCGCCGGGGACGACCGTGGCACCCGATCCTCGCAGGGGAAAGATCACCCGGCGCGGGGTGACCACGAGCGTCGTCGCGCCGGCGCTCAGGCGGAGGGGCTTGCCGACCGGGGGCGGAGCCGGAGTGTTCGCCGCCGTGGTGCTCGGTTGGCTCGTTCCCGATCCCCCGCACGAGGAGGCCGGGAGGCACAGCGCCACCACTCCGGCGGCGAGGAGTACTGACCTGGCCGAACCCGCCACGCGGGGAAGGTAGCGACGTGACGGTCAGCTCGACGCCGGCGCGGCGGTCTCGTCGCTGCGCGGCGCCGGTGGAAGCGACGGAGCGCCCACCGGACCGACATGCGGGATCCATTCGAGCCAGCGCGGCAGGTACCAGTTCCAGTCACCCAGCAGGGTCATCGAGGCGGGCAGCAACACGGCCCGCACCAGGGTGGCGTCGATCAGCACCGCGACCCCGAGCCCGACGCCCAGCTCCTTGAAGAACACCAGCGAGAGCGTCGCGAACACGGCGAACACCCCGATCATCACCACCGCGGCGCTGGTCACGACTCCCGCCGTGGTCTTGATCCCGTGTGAGACGGCCTCGTCCGTCGACATGCCTCGGTCGTAGGACTCGCGGATCCGGGTGAGGATGAACACGTGGTAGTCCATCGAGAGCCCGAAGAGGACCACGAAGAGGAACAACGGCATCCAGGAGATGATCGCCCCGCTCGAGTGGAATCCCAGGAACGACTGGAAATGGCCGTCCTGGAAGATCCAGACGATCACCCCATAGGCGGCCCCGACCGAGAGCAGGTTGAGGATGATCGCCTTGATCGGGATGACGATCGAGCGGAAGGTGAAGAGCAGGAGCAGGAACGCCGCCGTCAGCACGAAGGCGAAGACCAGCGGCAGGTGCGACTTGGTCGCGTCGTTGAAGTCCCTGGACGCGGCGGTGAAGCCGGTCACGTCCGCCGTGACCCCGGGAACCGCCCCGATCGTCGATGGAACGATCTCGTCGCGCAGCTGATCGAGCGCCGCGTTCGATCGCGAGTCCGTTCCGTCGCCCACGATCGGGATGTTCACCTGGACCACGGTCTGGTCGGGGAAGGTGTCGAGCGTGATCGGTGACTTGAACAGGGGGCTGGCCTTTGCCTTTGCGACCATGCCCGCGATGCCGCGAGTGACCTGCGGCGTGCGCCCGTTGTCGGAGCTCACGGCGACCACCGCCGGAATCCCGCCTCCCGGGAAGGCTGCCTGGATCCGGTTGTAGGTCTGGATCGAGGCGACGTCCTGAGGAAGCGACTGAACGCTTTCGTTGGCGGTATGGAGCCGGAGTGCCGGCAGCGCGAGGAAGATCAGCAGGCCCGCCGCGAGGACGAGCGCGACGAGCGGGTGCCGCAGGACCGGATTGAGGACCTTGGCCCACATGCGGCTCTCGCCGGCGTTCCAGGGCTGGTCCTTGATGATCGGCACCCCGCCCTTCTCGACCCGGTCTCCGAGCCACGACAGGATCGCCGGCAGCACTGTCAGCGAGCCGACGAGTGCCACGGCGACGACCAGGATGGTGCCGGTGGCAAACGACTGGAACGTCGGCGTACCCGCCAGGTACATGCCGGCCATGGCGATCATCACCGTGATGCCAGACACCAGCACCGCGCGGCCCGACGTCGCCGCTGCAGCCGCCAGGGACGCCTCCTCACTCCGGCCGGACTCGCGTTCCTCGCGCTCGCGCCTCAGATAGAACATCGAGTAGTCAACGCCGACGGCAAGTCCGATGAGCAGGATGACCTCGTTGATGGAGTTGTCGACTCCGCCGATGACGTGACTCAGCGGGCCCATGATCCCGATCGTGGCCGTCACGGCGGTCAGGGCAAGCAGGAGCGGCACGCCGGCGGCGACGAGCGCGCCGAAGGCGAACAGCAGGATGATCAGGGTGACCGGCAGCGACGTCTTCAGAGCCTTGGCGAAGTCGTCCTGGACGACCTTGTTGATCTGCTGCTGGGTGCTGGCGTCGCCGAATTCGCCCAGGCTGAACGCCGGATGCGCCTGCTCGACGTCAGCGACGGCCTGAACCGCCGGCTTGACGCGGTCCATCACCTCGCTGTCATTGCCCGCGATCTGGAAGCGGAGTAGCGCCGAGTGCCCATCGGCAGAGACCTGATTCGCATTCGCGGGGGACAGCGGGCTCTCGAAGTTCTGTGTGTGGGGGACGGCCGTGAGCTTGCGCTGCACATCCACGGCGACCGCGCGGAAGGCGGGGTCGGAGGCGGTGGACGCCGTGCTCTGGATCAGCACCATCTCCGAGGCGTGCTCCGGAGCCGCGTCGGCAATGGTCTGGTCCGCTCGCCCGGATTCGCCGACCCCGGTCTGGGTGTGCTCGAGCGTCTTGGTTCCGGTGGCGCCGCCGATCATGAAGGCGATCACGACGAAGGCGAGCCACCCCCAGATGGCGGTCTTGCGGTGTTGCGCGCTCCAGACCCCCGCGCGCGAAGCCAGCCCGCGCGGGCTCGTGCCACTGGTGGTACCCCGGTCGGGGGGACGAGACGCCGACATCCTGGACCTCCAATGCCTCGGACGACCTGCAGACCTTATCGGCGATTGGACAGACGAACGTATGTGATAACGTACGCCGCCGGATGTCGAATTCGGCTCAACTCACCGGCACGGCGGTCGCCCGGGAAGGATCAGTGGGCGCGCGGGTCAGGAGCCTGCGTGAGGCCATGGACATGTCCCTGAGGGACCTCTCGGAGCGCAGCGGCGTCAGCGCCCCGATGCTGTCCCAGGTCGAGCGGGGCGACACCAGCCCGACGTTGTCCGTCGCCCAGAAGATCGCCGCGGGCCTCGACCTGACGCTCTCTCAACTGCTCCGCCTCGATGAGGATCGCCACGTGGTCGTGGTCCGCTCCGGCGACCGGCGCACGCGCCGTCGCCGCGGGCACAAGGTGGAGGAGCTCACGCCGCCGCTGCCCGGCCAGCGCTCGGACGTTTCGGAGCACACGTTGGCGCCGGGGGCTGCCACGGGGGCGATAGACGATCCCCCGATGCACGAGCCCGGCAGCCGTGAGACGGCCGTGGTGCTGGACGGCAGTGTGGAGCTCTTCATCGACGGCCAACGCCATGAGCTGACCGAGGGCGACAGCGTCACCTTCGACGCAGACCTGCCGCACCATTTCGAGAACAATTCCTCGTCCGAGGCCCGGCTGATCGCCGTGGTCGCCGCCGGACTGAGGCGAGGCTAGGAGAACCGATGGCCAAGAACCTGTTCGAGAAGATCTGGGAATCCCACGAGGTCGACGACGACCTGATCTACATCGACCTCCACCTCGTCCACGAGGTGACCTCTCCGCAGGCCTTCGACGGCCTGCGCCTGGCCAAGCGCGGCCTGCGCCGCCCGGACAAGACCCTGGCCACGGCCGATCACAACGTCCCGACCGACGGCACGCCCACCGCGCGGCTGATCGCGGATGAGCTGTCGCGCAAGCAGGTCGAGGCCCTGGAGGCGAACTGCGAGGAGTTCGGCATCCCGCTCTACTCGCTGGGTTCGGACCGGCGCGGGATCGTGCACGTGATCGGGCCGGAGCTGGGCGTCACCCAGCCCGGCATGACGATCGTCTGCGGCGACTCCCACACCTCGACGCATGGGGCCTTTGGCGCGCTCGCCTTCGGGATCGGAACCTCGGAGGTCGAGCACGTGCTTGCGACCCAGTGCCTGGTCCAGCGCCGGCCGAAGTCGATGCGGATCAACTACGCGGGCGAGCTGGGCTTCGGCGTGACCGCCAAGGACCTGATCCTGGCGACGATCGGACGGCTCGGGGTCGGCGGCATGCAGGGATACGCCGTGGAATACGCCGGCGAGGCAATCCGGGCGCTCTCGATGGAGAACCGGATGACGATCTGCAACATGACCATCGAGGGTGGCGGCCGCGCCGGAATGGTCGCGCCCGACGAGAAGACCTTCGACTACGTGAAGGGGCGGACCGGGGCGCCGGCCGATTTCGACGCCGCCGTCGCGCGGTGGAGCGAGCTGCCCACCGAGGAGGGCGCGAGCTTCGACAGGGAGATCGAGGTGGACGCTCCCGCGATCTCCCCGATGGTCACCTGGGGAACCACCCCGGGAATGGTGGTCCAGGTCACCGACGAGGTGCCTGACCCGGCGAAGATGGACTCCCCGGCGGACAGCGAGGCCGCCGAGCGGGCCCTGGCGTACATGGACCTGCAGCCCGGTACCCCGATCAGAGAGATCCCGCTGGACCGGATCTTCATCGGGTCCTGCACCAACTCTCGGATATCCGACCTGCGCGAGGCGGCCTCGATCGTCGATGGACGGAAGATCGCCTCCAGTCTCCGGGGGATGGTCGTCCCCGGATCCCAGCAGGTGAAGGCCGAGGCCGAGGCCGAAGGCCTTGATGAGGTGTTCCGCTCGGCTGGCTTCGAGTGGCGCGAATCGGGCTGCTCAGCCTGCCTGGGAATGAACCCGGACATCCTGCAGCCGGGTGAGCGCTGCGCCTCGACCTCCAACCGCAACTTCGAAGGGCGTCAGGGCGCCGGTGGGCGCACCCATCTGGTCAGCCCGAAGATGGCCGCCGCGGCCGCGGTGGAGGGAACCTTCGTCGACATCAGGGATTGGAGCTGAACATGGACGCGATTCAGGTCATCGAGGGCCATGTGGCGGTGCTCGACCGCAACGACGTCGACACCGACCAGATCATGCCCAAGCAGTTCCTGAAGCGGGTCGAGAAGACCGGCTACGGGGAGTTCCTCTTCTACGACTGGTTTCGCTCCGGCGAGATCGAGCTGGAGGCGCACCCGATCCTGGTGGCCGGGCGGAATTTCGGCTCGGGCTCCTCTCGCGAGCACGCCGTCTGGGGCCTGAAGGACTTCGGCTTCGACGCCGTGATCGCGCCCTCGTTCTCGGACATCTTCTATTCGAACTGCACGAAGAACGGGTTGCTTCCGGTGATCCTCGACGAGGAGCACTGCCGCGCGGTGGCGGCCGCCGGCGAGGCCCGCATCGACCTGGACGACCAGACCGTGAACTGCGCCGGGGGGGTCTTCCAGTTCGAGATCGACGAGGACATCAAGCACCGGCTCTCCAACGGCCTCGATGACATCGCGATGACGCTCGAGCGGGCCGACGCGATCGAGCGCTTCGAACAGGCGGGCAAGGCGGAAGCAGGCCCGGTGACAACCTCATTGTGAACTCCAATTCGATGAACACCGGCCCCCGGGAGTGGGACGCAAAGACCTACGACCAGATCTCCGAGCCGCAGTACCAGTGGGGCCTCGAGGTCCTGAATCGCCTCGACCCTCAGCCGAATGAGTCGATCATCGACGCCGGCTGCGGCTCGGGTCGGGTCACCGAGAAGCTCCTGGACCGACTCGCGAACGGGCGGGTGGTCGGCGTCGACGGTTCCGCCGAGATGATCAAGGTCGCGGGCGAGAAGTTCGCGGGCGACGATCGGGTCACCCTGATCATCTCCGACCTCCTCGACCTGACGCCCGAGCTGCTCGAGCAGAATGGATCGCCCGCGGCCGTGGATGCTCTCTTCTCCACAGCGACGTTCCACTGGATCACCGACCACGACAAGCTGTTCTCGCGGATCCATTCGGTCCTGCGGCCGGGGGGAAGGCTGGTGGCGCAGTGCGGGGGAGAGGGAAACGTTGCGGAGCATGCCCGCGCGATCGCCACCGTCGCAACGCGGCCGCAGTACATCGAGCACTTCGAGGGGATGGCCATGATGTGGAATTTCGCGAACCCGGAGGAGACTGAGGAGAGGCTGCGCAACGCCGGCTTCGAGGACATCTCGTGCTGGCTGGAGAACAAGCCGGTGCAGCCCGAGAACGCCTATGACTTCACCACGACCGTGACCCTGGGCCCGCATCTGACCCGCCTGCCTGAGGAAAAGAAACGCGGGTTCGTGGAGGCGGTTCTCGAACTGTCGCCGGACCCGCTGGTTCTGAACTACATGCGCCTCAACATCGACGCCCGCCGTGCCTAGGATCGTCCTTCTTCCCGGCGACGGGATCGGGCCGGAGATCGGTACCGCCGCCAGGACCGTCCTGGCGAGGCTCGGCGACTTCGAGATCACCGAGCACCTGATCGGAGGCGCCTCGATCGACGAGCACGGCACCGCGCTCACCGACGAGGTGCTCGAGGCGTGCAGGCAGGCGGACGCGGTCCTGCTCTGCGCGGTCGGCGGCCCCAAGTGGGACACGACCGACCCGGACAAGCCGCGCCCCGAGCAGGGGCTGCTCGGCCTCCGCAAGGGACTCGGCCTGTTCGCGAACCTCCGCCCGGTCCGCCCGAGCGAGGCACTGATCGACGCGAGCCCGCTGCGCCGCGAGCGGATCGATGGCACCGACCTGCTGGTGGTCCGCGAGCTCACGGGAGGGATCTACTTCGGCGAGTCGGGCCGCGAAGGCGATCGCGCCCACGACGACTGTGCCTACACCGTGGAGGAGATCGAGCGAATCGCACGCGTCGCCTTCGAGGCGGCCGGTGAGCGCAAGGGTCGCCTCACCTCGGTGGACAAGGCGAACGTGATGGAAACCTCCCGACTCTGGCGCGAGACGGTCACCAGGCTCGCCCCGGAGTACGAGGGGATCGAACTCGACCACCTGCTCGTCGACAACGCCGCGATGCAGCTCGTCTCGAATCCGACCGGATTTGACGTGATCGTCACCGAGAACCTGTTCGGCGACATCCTCAGCGACGAGGCCGCGATGCTCACGGGCTCGCTTGGAATGCTGCCCTCCGCCAGCCTCGGCGAGGACGGGCCGGGCCTCTACGAGCCGGTGCACGGCTCGGCGCCGGACATCGCCGGTACGGGCAAGGCCAACCCACTGGCCACGCTGCTCTCGGTCGCGATGATGCTCAAGTACGGGCTGGGCATGCACGAGGAGGCGACGAGGCTCGAAGCCGCCGTCGATTCAGCTCTCACCGACGGCCTACGGACGCCAGACCTCGGCGGCGAGGCCACCACGGACGAGATGACAGAAGCCGTTCTTCAATCCATGTAGCCGGATTCATCGTTCATACTGATCGACCGTGGAGAAGGCTGAGCTCATCTGGAAGAACGGCGAATTCGTCCCCTGGGACGAGGCGAAGGTGCACGTCCTCACGCATGGCCTGCACTACGGCACCGGGGTCTTCGAGGGGATCCGCTGCTACGACACGGAGGTCGGCCCGGCGATCTTTCGCCATCAGGACCACCTGGACAGGCTCGCCAAGTCAGCCGAGCTCTACTACCTGCCGCTGAATCACGATCTCGAGGAGATCCGCGAGGCGACCAAAGAGCTGATCCGTCGCAACGGGCTGCGCAGCTGCTACATCCGGCCACTCGCCTTCCGCGGCTACGGGGAGATGGGCCTCTTCGCACAGAGCGCCCCGGTGGACGTGATCATCGCCGTCTGGCCGTGGGGCGCCTACCTGGGTGAGGACGGCAAGCAGAAGGGCGTGCGCGCCAAGGTCTCATCGTGGCGGCGCATCTCGCCCTCGGGGCTCATCCCGCACGCCAAGGCCTCCGGCCAGTACCTCAACTCCATCCTCGCCAAGACCGAGAGCGCCAACGCCGGCTATGACGAGGCGATCCTGCTCGACGACCGCGGCTTCGTCTGCGAGGGCTCGGGCGAGAACATCTACCTCGTGCGCGAGGGGGAGATCGTCACTCCCGGTCACAGCTCTTCGATCCTCGATGGGATCAACCGGAAGTCCGTGATCCAGCTCGCCCGCGACCTCGGCTACACCGTGGTCGAGCGCGACATCGCGCGCGCCGAGCTCTATATGGCCGAGGAGGTCTTCCTGACCGGCACCGCCGCCGAGCTGGTCCCGGTGCGCGAGATCGACGACCACGACATCGGCGAGCCCGGCGAGATCACACGAGTCATTCAGGCCAAGTTCGACGACGCGCTGCATGGGCGCCTCGAGGAGTACCGCGAGTGGCTCGACCCGGTGGGCGAGCCGACCGGCGAGCCGCCGCGTGAGCCCACACCTGCAGAGGTGGACGCCGAGGAGGTCGGGGAACCGGCCTCCGGTACCCTGGGTTCCTGATGCTGCACCGCTTCACAGGGCGAATTACGAAGGCCGCGGCCGCTTAGCGGTCCCGGTCTCGCACGACCCCATTCAGGGGTTCCACGTTCTCCCTCGAAGCTAGAAAGGCAGCAATGACACAGGTACTCCTCTACGACACGACTTTGCGGGATGGCATGCAGGGCCAGGGCATGTCGCTCTCGGCGCAGGAGAAGGCGCGCGTGGTGCGCAAGCTCGACGAGCTCGGCATCCACTTCATCGAGGCGGGCTTCCCGGGCTCCAATCCGAAGGAGCTCGAGCTCTTCGAGATGCTGGCCGAGATCGAGCTGAAGCAGGCCGCGGTCTGCGCCTTCGGGATGACCAGGCGGCGCGACACCGAGGCCGCCGAGGACGAGGCTCTGCGCCTGCTCGCCACCGGGTTCGCGCCGGTGGTCACCCTGGTCGGCAAGACCTGGGGCCTTCACCTCGAGAAGGTGACCAAGGTGAGCCGGGACGAGAACCTGTCGATGATTCAGGACTCGGTCGCCTACCTGACCGACGCCGGCAAGCGGGTCATCTACGACGCCGAGCACTTCTTCGATGGCTACCGCGACGACCCGAGCTACGCGCTGGAGTGCGTGCGCGCCGCGGCGGATGCAGGGGCCGAGAACGTCACCCTGTGCGACACCAACGGCTCGAGCCTGCCGCCGCAGATCGCCGAGGCGACCCGCGACGTCGTGGGCGATCTCGACGTCGCGGTCGGCATCCATACCCACAACGACCTCGAGTGCGCGGTCGCCAACTCGCTGGCCGCCGTGGAGGAGGGCGCCGGACTGGTGCAGGGCACGATGAACGGGATCGGCGAGCGGACGGGCAATGCCAACCTCACCTCGATCCTGCCGGCCCTCCAGCTCAAGATGGGCCGCGAGTGCGTCAACGACGAGCAGCTCTCACGTCTCACCAGCGTCGCCCACTTCATCGATGAGCTGCTCAACATCAATCCGGATCCCGACCAGCCCTTCGTCGGCCGCAACGCGTTCGCCCACAAGGGCGGCATGCACGTGGCCGGGGTAAGCGCGGATGCGCGCACCTTCGAGCACATGGACCCCGCCGAGGTGGGCAACGAGCGCGAGATGGTCGTCTCCGAGCTCTCGGGGAAGGGGACCGTCCTCTCGCGCGCAGATGGCGCCGGCATCCCGCTCGACGACGAGCAGGCCGCCAAGGCGCTCCGCACACTGAAGGAGCGCGAGCACCGCGGTTACCACTACGAGGCGGCCGATGCCTCCTTCGAGCTGCTCCTGCGCAAGGAGACCGAGGACTATGAGCCGCTTTTCCGGCTCGAGGGCTTCAGGGTCCTCGTCGAGAAGCGCGAGGACGGCAAGGTGGTCACCGAGGCCACAATCAAGGTCTGGGTCGACGGAGAGCGCTACCTGCGCACCGCGGAGGGCAACGGACCGGTGAACGCGCTCGACACGGCCCTGCGCGGCGCCATCATCGATCGCCATCCTCACCTGGCCGACATCGAGCTCACCAACTACAAGGTCCGCATCCTGGACGAGCACCACGGCACCGGAGCCGTTACCCGCGTGCTGCTCGACTCATCCGACGGCGAGCGCGAATGGGGCTCCATCGGCGTCTCGGAGAACATCATCGAGGCGTCCTGGGAAGCCCTGGTCGACTCGCTCGAATACGCCTTCCAGCCCCGCGAACAGGGCAAGCCACCGAGTGACCGACCCGATCCCGCTCGCACGACCTGAGCTCGGCCCGCGCGAGGAGGAGCTGCTGCTGGAGGTCGTCCGCTCCGGCTCACTCTCGCTTGGACCGAAGCTCGAGCAGTTCGAGCGCGACTTCTCGGATTGGATCGGCGGGGAGGTCTACGCCGTGGCCGTCTCCAGCGGAACCGCCGCGCTCCATCTCGGCGTCCGCGCCAAGGGGTGGTCGGAGGGCGATGAGGTCGTCACCAGCCCGCTCAGCTTCGTCGCCTCCACCAACTGCCTGCTCTACGAGGGGGCCAGGCCCGTTTTCGCGGACATCGATCCCGTCACCCTCAACCTCGATCCCGAGAAGGCCGCCGAGGCGGTGGGGGAGAAGACGGCCGGCGTCCTCCCGGTTCACATCTTCGGTTACCCGGCGGATCTACCGGCGTTGGGCGCCCTCGCCAAGCAGCACGAGCTCGGCGTGCTCGAGGACGCCTGCCAGGCGCTCGGCGCGATCGACAGCACCGGCGCCAAGATCGGCACGGACGGCAATCCCGCCACCTTCGCCTTCTACGCCAACAAGCAGATGACCACCGGGGAGGGGGGCATTCTCGTCACCCCCGACCAGGAGGTCGCCGAGGCGATGCGCAGCGAGCGCAACCAGGGCCGAGCGCCGGATATGTCACGGCTGGAGCACGACCGCATCGGCTTCAACTACCGGCTCACGGACCTGCACGCCGCGATCGGGATCGCGCAGCTCGAGCGCCTCGACGAGATGCTCAACGCCCGCGACAACGTCGCTGCCCTGTATCGGGAGCGGCTCACCCAACTCGGCGCCGCGCCCTGCGGTGAGCACGACGATGACGACATCGTCCTGCCGAACGAGAACCGCGGCGATGAGCGCCGCAGCTGGTTCGTGTTCTGCGTCCAGCTGCCGGAAGGGACCGACCGCGACGCGGTCATCAAATCCCTCGACTCGAACGGCGTCGCCTCCAGGGCGTACCTGCCCTGCATCCATCTGCTGCCGCCCTACCGCGAGCGCTTCGGCTTCAGGGGTGGCGAGTTCCCCATCGCGGAGAGTGTCGCCGAACGCTCCCTGGCGCTCCCGTTCTTCACCTCGATGACGGAGTCTCAGGTCGATCGGGTCTGCACGGCGCTGGGCGAAGCGCTCGGAATCCAACCCTAGACTCCCCGCATGAATCGTTTCGGCGAAGAACAGGATCCGCTATTCGCGCGGATCAACTCCTCGATCTCGTTCGACTGGCGCCTGGCGTCGTTCGACATCGAGCAGTCGAAGGCGCATGCCCGCGCGCTGGGCAAGCTCGGGGTGCTCGACGAGAACGAGCTCGCGCAGATCACCGAGGGGCTCGATCAGGTCGGCGGGGAGCTCGATGCGAACACGTTCGAGTTCCGCAAGGACGACGAGGACATCCACATGGCGATCGAGCGGCGGCTCACCGAGCTGATCGGACCGCTCGGGGGCAAGCTCCACACGGCCCGCTCCCGCAACGACCAGGTCGCCACTGACCTCTCGCTCCTGGTGCGTGCGCATGCCGCCCGGGCGATCGCCCTGCTCGAGAGCCTGATGGAGACGCTGGTGGCGCAGGCCGAAGCCCATCGCGACTGGCCGGCGCCCTCGTACACGCACCTTCAGCGTGCTCAGCCCGTCTATCTGGGGCACCACCTGCTGGCCTACTTCTGGATGTTCCAGCGGGACGTCCGGCGGTTCTTCCGTGCCGCGGAGGCCACGACGGACATGCCCGCCGGGTCCGGCGCCCTGGCCGGCCTCAACTGGGACGTCGACCGGGACGCCCTGGCCGCGGACCTCGGCTTCGAGCGGCCGTATGCGAACTCCCTGGATGCGGTCTCGAACCGGGACTTCGCTCTCGATTATCTCTCGGCCGCGTCGATCTGCGCGATGCACCTCTCGCGCCTCGGCGCCGAGATCGTCCTCTGGTCCAGCCAGGAGTTCGGTTTCTGCGAGCTGCCCGACTCGTTCTCCTCGGGCTCAAGCATCATGCCCCAGAAGAAGAACCCGGACGCCGCGGAGCTCCTGCGCGGCAAGGCGCCGCGCATCGCGGCCTCGTTCCAGAGCCTGCTCGGCACGATGCACGCCCTGCCGCTCGCCTACAGCAAGGACCTCCAGGAGGACAAGGAACCGCTCTTCGATGCGATCGACAACCTCGAGCTCTGCCTCGCCGTAGCCACGGGGATGCTCGGCGGCATCAGCTTCAATCGCGACCGCCTGGCGGCGGCGGCCGGCGACGAGATGCTCGCGGCGACGGACCTCGCCGACGCGCTGGTGCAGGAGGGTGTCCCATTCCGTGAGGCCCACGGCCTGGTCGGCGGCCTCGTCAAGGCGGCCGTCGACTCGGGCAAGCCCCTGTCCGAGCTGGCCGACAGCGAACTCGACGGCGTCGCCGACGACGCCAAGCGCGCGGTCCGCCGGGCGCTCGAGTCCGGGCAGACGATCGAGTCGAAGGTCTCGGCCGGCGGCACCTCATCGGCCCGGGTAGCCGAGCAACTCGAGCGAGCGCGCGAGGCGCTCGCCGCGCTGCGCGCGTGAACCGCGGCTTCTTCGACCGCACGGTGCACGAGGTCGCGCGCGAGCTGATCGGCTGTGAGCTTCGGGTGGGGGAGACCGCCGGCGTGATCGTGGAGACGGAGGCCTATGAGGAGACCGACCCCGCCTGTCACGCCTACATCGGGCGCACGGCCCGCAACGAGGTGCTCTTCGGGCCGCCTGGACACGCCTACGTGTACCTCTCCTACGGCATCCACAACCTGCTCAACTTCGTCACCGAACCCGAGGGAACGGCCTCGGCCGTCCTCATCCGCGCCCTGGAGCCGACCGATGGTCTCGAGGTGATGCGCGAACGCCGCGGGCGGGATCAGCTCGAGCAGCTCTGCTCCGGGCCCGGCAAGCTCTCCGAGGCGCTCGGCGTGGGGCTCGCCTTGAACGGCGCGGACCTCTTCGCGCCGCCATTCGAGCTCACCCAGCCCGATCGGGCGATCGCGGAGGCTGAGATCACGCCCTCTCCACGGATCGGGATCACGAAGGCCGCGGAGCTGCCCTGGCGCTACTCGGTCAGGGGGAGCCGCTTCGTGAGCAAGCCCTGGCCAAGCGATCACCAGCCCGCACCACTTCAAGCGGCGCGATAGCGCCGCGCCTGATGCGGGGCGGGCGCTTGTGATCGCGGCTATATGGCGAAGCCGTCTGCCGCGAACCTAAAGCCCGGTGCCGCCGGTGCCGCCGCTGGTGCCGCCGGTCGCACCGCCGCCACCGCCGCCACCGCCCGCCGCCGGCGCGGGAGCGCTGGTGTTGCCACCGCCGCCTCCACCGCCGCCGCCCCCACCGCCGGAGGAGCTCGACGAGCTGCTCGAGGACGAGGAGGAGTAGGAGGGCGTGTACGTGCTGGAGCTGGAGCTCGAACTTGAGCTCGAGCTCGAGCTGCCCTTGTTGTTGGCCGCGGCCTTGTGCTGCGAGTAGATGTTCTCGATCGACGACATGATCCGCCCCCAGATCAGGGCCGGGAAGGTGCCACCGTCGACGGGAGCGCCGCCGTATTCGGTCGTCATCGGGGTGTTGGTGTCGGCATGGCCCACCCAGACGCAGGTCGTGAAGTGCTCGTCGCCGCCGCAGAACCAGGCATCACCGTTGTTCTCGGTTGTGCCGGTCTTGCCCCATTCGGCGTTATCGCCGAACTGGGCGAGCTTGCCCGTCCCCTCGAGGATGTTGAGGTGGAGGATGCTCTTCATCGTCGAGGCGACGCTGGGCGAGAGGATCCGATCGGTCTTGGTCTTATTCTCGGCCATCGTCTTTCCGTTCGGGTCGGTGATCTTGTCGATCGCGACGGGGGCGAGGTCATATGGCGTGTTGTTGGGGCCGGCAGTCGCGTCCAGATTGCCGCCGACGCGCTGACCATCGTGGGAGATCGTCGTGTAGGCGTAGGCCATCTCCAGCGGAGTGACGCCCGGGTCGATCGCGCCGAGGACCATCGACGGGTTGGTCGAGAACTTCGTACCGATGCCCATCCTGTGCGCCGTCCGCGCGATCGCCTTGGTCCCACCCTTGACGGCGGGGCTGCCGCCACACCCCTGGACACATCGGGCGGTGTCGCCCAGGGCAAGCTCCGCGTAGCAGGAGTTGTCCGAGTGAATCGTGCAGTTCTCCAGGGATGAGCTGCCGTAGTACTCATCGCCGTAGTTGTGGACGTCGAAGTACTCGTTCCTCGAGTGGGGAACCTTGAAGATCTTCTCGTTCGACGTGTAGGTGGTGCTCGGTGAGATCCCCTGGCCCAGCGCCGTGGCAAGCGTGAACGGCTTGAACGAGGAACCCGGCTGGCGGTGTCCGTTGGTCGCCAGGTTGAACGGATGGGTCTTGAAGTCGTTGCCGCCGACCATCGCCCTGACCTCGCCGGTCGCGTTGTCGATGACCACGACCGAGGCGGTGGGAGCGATCCCCGAGAGAGTGCTCTCGGCGATGTCCTGAGCGCTGTTCTGCATCGCGAGGTCGATCGAGCTGTGGACCTGGAGGCCCCCGCCGAACGCGCGGCCCGGGCCGTAGAGGTCGACCACCTGCTGGCGCAGCCAGGAGGTGAAGTAGGGAGACAGCGAGTCATCGGTCGGGCGTTCGATGTCGGAGGCCACCGGGATCTGGGTGGCGATGCCCTGGTTGTACTCAGTCTCCGAGATATCGCCCTGATCCAGCATGTTCTTCAGGACGAGGTTGCGGCGATCCATCGCTGCCTGCGGGTTGATCCGCGGCGAGAAGGCCGACGGAGAGGCGATGATCCCGGCGAGCATCGCCGCCTCCGGGGGCGTCAGGACCTTTGCGCAGGGATCGTTTCCGCTCGTGCCGCAACCGGGGTGCTGCTTCCCGAAGTAGGTGCGCGCGGCCGCCTCGATCCCGTAGGCCCCCTCGCCGAAGTAGATGGTGTTGAGGTACTCGGTGAGGATCTTGTCCTTGGTCCACTGGTGCTCGAGGTGGTATGCCAGCGCGGCCTCGCGGAACTTCTCGAAGACGGTTCTCGAGCCCTGCGCCTCCAACGCGTTCTTCACGAACTGCTCGGTGATCGTCGAGGCGCCCTGGGTCGATCCGCCGGGCAGGAGGTCGGCGACGCCGGCGCGGAACATTCCCTGGATGTCGACGCCGTTGTGCTCGTAGAAGCGCTTGTCCTCGATCGCTACGGCTGCCTGCTTCATATAGGGCGAGATCTGATCGGAGGTGCTCAGAATGCGCTGGTTGTTGTTCAGCAGAGTCCCGATCTTGTTGCCCTGGTCGTCGAGGACGACCGAGTTCCTGGCCTCGGCGAACTCCTTCTTGTTCTCCAGCTGAGGCAGGTCCTGCGAGATCGCCATCATCATCCCGAAGAAGGTCGAGACGATCGCGAGCAGGCCGAGGCCCGCCAGGATGATCAGCAGGCGAAGCTTCTTGATCCGACCGGGCTTCGGCTTGCGGGGACGCCGCGCGCTGATCCGGCGGGGAAGACGTGGGGGCGGAGGCTTGCCGTCGCCTCCGGCGGTACCGGGACTGGCCTGCGGCAGGCTGGAGGGAACACGATCGCGGAGCGCGTGAACGCGGTCACGGCCATCCGCAATCCGCTCGCCGCCGACCCGGCGGAGGCTCTGGACGCCACCGGCCACAGCGTTCCTGATCGCCGAGCCCCTGCGAGCGACGCCGCTCTTCTGCGGCTGTTGCTCGAGGACCGACTCGAAGTCCACGTCCTCCGCGTCCTCGTCCCGCTGCTCGAGGCGCTCCCTCTCCTCGTCCAGATCGAGGATGGGACTGGGGCGGCGCGAGGCGCGCCGGCGGGCTTCCTTCGCGAAGTTGCGGGCCTCACCCGGCGTCGGTGGCCCGGCCGGGCCGTCATCGCGCTCTCGCAGCGGGGAGCGCGCGCCGGGCGTGTAGTCGTCATCGCCCATGCTGAGCCAGTCGTCATCGGCGGGCTCGGTCAATCGCGGTGGGGGAGAGGCGTCCCGGCCATTCCCCTTGCCGTTCCCGTTGCGACGGCCTCGGCGCGCTCGTCCGTTCCCGTTACCCGCGCCATCTTCGGCCTCGCTGTAATCGAGGTCGGGCAGTTCACGGCCATTGCCGTTCCCTGGGGCTTCCTGATCAGGCTCGCGATCCTCAGTTCGCGATGCCGATCGGCCCCGGTCCACATCGAAATCGAAATCGAATTCGTCTGTCATGTCGCGGAGGGCGACGGCTGGTGCTCGGCCCATGTCAGATCTAACAACGCCTGTCAGTCGACAAAGGAGCGCGCATGGACCATCCCGCGCCCGGCCAGGCGAAGGGGGCAGTCTAGCATTGGCCCCATGACGGAATTCCGGCTCCAGAAGCGCGTTTTCGCGACCGCCCCCGCCGGGAACATGCCCGTGCTCACGCATGGCTGACGTCGACATCCTCAAACGCGGAGCCGAGGAGACCCTGCCGGAGGGCCAGCTGGAGAAGCAGCTGGCCAGGGGCGAGCCCCTCAGGGTCAAGCTGGGCATCGATCCGACCGCCCCCGACATCCACCTCGGACACGTTGTGGTCCTCACCAAGCTCGCGCAGTTCCAGGAGCAGGGCCACCGGGTCGTCCTCATCATCGGGGACTACACCGCCAGGGTGGGCGACCCGAGCGGCCGGGACACCCAGCGCCCCATCCTGACTCCGGAGGAGATCGACGCGAACGCGAAGACCTTCCAGGACCAGGCGTTCAAGGTGCTCGACCGCGAGGCGACAGAGGTCCGATTCAACAGCGAGTGGCTGGACATGCCGCTCGATCAGCTCTTCCAGCTGATGGCCAAGGTGACGGTCGCTCGCCTGCTGGAGCGCGAGGACTTCACCAAGCGCATGCGGGCCGATCAGCCGATTTCCTCGCTGGAGCTGCTCTATCCGATCCTGCAGGGCTACGACTCGGTCGCAATTCGCGCGGACCTCGAGCTCGGCGGAACGGATCAGAAGTTCAACCTGCTTTTTGCGCGCGACATACAGCGCGCCTACGACGTGCCCGAGCAGTCGGTGATGACGATGCCGATCCTTCCCGGGATCGACGGAGTCAGGCGGATGAGCAAGTCCCTCGGCAACTACGTCGGCGTGACCGAGGCCCCCGACGAGATGTTCGGCAAGCTGATGCGCATCCCGGACGACGTGATGGGCACCTACTACGAACTGCTGCTGGGCGAACAGCCCCCGGACGAGGAACCCGTCGTGGCCAAGCGGGCGCTCGCAGGGCGAATCGTCGAGCGCTTCCACGACGCGGCAGCCGCCGAGGCGGCGGAGGCCCGCTTCGACACGGTCCACCGCGACCACGGGATCCCGGACGACATCCCGGAGCTCTCGCTCGCTGACGCAGAGGGGGTGAACGGGGGGGATGTGCATCTCCCGGCGCTGATCGCGGGCGTCTTCGGCCTCTCGAGCAGCGAGGCGCGGCGTCTGATCGCCCAGGGAGGCGTCAAGCTGGACGGCGAGGGCGTCTCGCCGGACCGGCTCGACCTGCCCGCCGGCGAGCTGGGTGGCCGCGTCCTCCAGGTGGGGAAGCGTCGCTTCGTCCGGCTGACTGCTGCCTGAAAAGAATCTCGGCGGGTCTTGTTTTACTCATCGCCAGCGGGCTATACTCCCCGGTCGCTCTTGCTTCGGATCACGAAAGGAGCAGCCTCGTAAGAGGAGCCCAAATCGGCCGATATCTCGGCCGGCGAATCACCGGGCCCCTCAGGCGAGGGGCCTTTTTCGTGAGCGAACCTGAGCAGTGGAGGCGACGAGACCCGTCGCACCCGCCGAGTGGTCTTTGAAAACTGAGCAGCGCGTGATGAGGGGCGAACTGTCCCTCATTACTCGAGCCCGACTCCCGCCCATCATGCACCGGGCGGGGGTTGAATAACTCCGTCATGTCTGGTCACCGCCCTGTGTACGCGGTGGCAGAAGTCAGCTACATGACAGCTCTCTTGTGACTGACGATCAGTCACGTCACACTTTTTACGGAGAGTTTGATCCTGGCTCAGGACGAACGCTGGCGGCGTGCTTAACACATGCAAGTGGAGCGACGAACCGGGCTTCGGCCCGGGGCAAAGCCGCGAACGGGTGAGTATCACGTGGGTAACCTGCCCCGATGACCGGGACAACCCGAGGAAACTCGGGCTAATACCGGATGTGCTCGCAGCACATCAGTGCAGTGAGTAAAGGAAGCTTCGGCCTCCGCATTGGGATGGGCCCGCGGCCCATTAGCTTGTTGGTGAGGTAACGGCTCACCAAGGCAACGATGGGTAGCTGGTCTGAGAGGACGATCAGCCACACTGGGACTGAGACACGGCCCAGACTCCTACGGGAGGCAGCAGTGGGGAATCTTGCGCAATGCGCGAAAGCGTGACGCAGCAACGCCGCGTGAGGGAAGACGGCCTTCGGGTTGTAAACCTCTTTCAGGAGGGACGAAGGTTCAGGCGCGAATAGCGTCCTGGACTGACGGTACCTCCAGAAGAAGCCCCGGCTAACTACGTGCCAGCAGCCGCGGTAATACGTAGGGGGCTAGCGTTGTCCGGAATCATTGGGCGTAAAGCGCGCGTAGGCGGCCCGGTAAGTCCGCTGTGAAAGTCAAAGGCTCAACCTTTGAATGTCAGCGGATACTGCCGGGCTAGAGTCCGGAAGAGGCGAGTGGAACTCCTGGTGTAGCGGTGGAATGCGCAGATATCAGGAAGAACACCAACGGCGAAGGCAGCTCGCTGGGACGGAACTGACGCTAAGGCGCGAAAGCGTGGGGAGCGAACAGGATTAGATACCCTGGTAGTCCACGCCGTAAACGATGGGCACTAGGTGTGGGAGGTGTCGACTCCTCCCGTGCCGGCGCTAACGCATTAAGTGCCCCGCCTGGGGAGTACGGCCGCAAGGCTAAAACTCAAAGGAATTGACGGGGGCCCGCACAAGCAGCGGAGCATGTGGTTTAATTCGATGCAACGCGAAGAACCTTACCTGGGCTTGACATGTAACTGACAGTCGTGGAAACACGATCTTCCTTCGGGACAGTTACACAGGTGGTGCATGGCTGTCGTCAGCTCGTGTCGTGAGATGTTGGGTTAAGTCCCGCAACGAGCGCAACCCCTGTCCTATGTTGCCAGCATTAAGTTGGGGACTCATAGGAGACTGCCGGTGACAAACCGGAGGAAGGTGGGGATGACGTCAAGTCATCATGCCCCTTATGTCCAGGGCTACACACGTGCTACATTGGCCGATACAGAGGGTTGCGATACCGCGAGGTGGAGCGAATCCCAAAAAGTCGGTCTCGGTTCGGATTGGAGGCTGCAATTCGCCTCCATGAAGGTGGAGTTGCTAGTAATCGCGGATCAGCAACGCCGCGGTGAATACGTTCCCGGGCCTTGTACACACCGCCCGTCACACCACGAAAGCGGGTAACACCCGAAGCCGGTGTCCTAACCCTTTTGGGAGGGAGCCGTCGAAGGTGGGACTCGTGATTGGGGTGAAGTCGTAACAAGGTAGCCGTAGCGGAAGCTGCGGCTGGATCACCTCCTTTCTAGGGAGACCTAGAAACGTCGACCGGGCTTGATCTGGACGCTCTCGAGCGTCCTTTGCGCTGCTCAGTTTTCAGAGACGCCGGCGGGAGACCCCCGTCCGGGCGCCTCCGTGGACCTTGAAAACTGCACTAGGCCGAACGCCCTCTTGATAAGCGAGGGCGTTCTTGCGTCTCCCCACTGACATCGGGGGAGGCGCGAAAGGATAAGAAGCCGAGCTCTATGGACACTCGTGTCCGTAGAGCAGCTCACCGTCAAGATAGTAAGGGCACACGGTGGATGCCTTGGCACCAGGAGACGAAGAAGGACGTGGACGGCTGCGATAAGCCACGGTGAGGCGCTGAACAGCCTTTGACCCGTGGATCTCCGAATGGGAAAACCCGGCGCCGGTAATGCGGCGTCACCCCGGGCTGAATACATAGGCCCTGGGAGGTAAGCGGGAGAACTGACACATCTCAGTACCCCGACGAAAGGAAATCAACCGAGACTCCCCGAGTAGTGGCGAGCGAAAGGGGATCAGCCTAAACCGAGCAGGTGCAAGCGGACACGCGTTGCCTGCTGGGGGTTGTAGGACTCGTGTCCGGATCGTGTCCGATCCGGCGGCAGTTATCAAGTCAGGTGTTAGTCGAAGCGAGTGGAACCTCGCACCACAGAGGGCAATCGTCCCGTAGACGAAAACGCTCTGGCCTGTCGATCGAGTTCCTGAGTAGGACCGCACCCGTGAAACGCGGTCCGAATCCGGGGGGACCACCCTCCAAGGCTAAGTACTCCCTGGTGACCGATAGTGAACTAGTACCGTGAGGGAAAGGTGAAAAGCACCCCTGAAGGGGAGTGAAATAGTACCTGAAACCGCGTGCCTACAAGTGGTCGGAGCCTTTCGGGGTGACGGCGTACTTTTTGCATAACGGGCCGGCGAGTTAGTCGTGTATGGCAAGGTTAAGTGATGAACGGAGCCGCAGCGAAAGCGAGTCTGAATAGGGCGACACAGTCATGCGCGCTAGACCCGAAACCTGGCGAGCTATCCATGGGCAGGCTGAAGCGGAGGTAAGACTTCGTGGAGGGCCGAACCGACCTAGGTTGAAAACTGGGCGGATGACCTGTGGATCGGAGTGAAAGGCTAATCAAGCCAGGAGATATCTGGTTCTCTCCGAAATATATTTAGGTATAGCCTCGGGCTATATGCGTTTCGGCCGTAGAGCACTGCTTGGACTAGGGGCCCTACCAGGTTACCGACTTCAGGCAAACTCCGAAGACCGTTACGTTAAACCCGGGAGTCAGTGTGCGGGGGATAAACTTCGTACGCGAGAGGGGAACAACCCAGATCACCAGCTAAGGACCCTAAGTGGTGGCTAAGTGGAGAACGATGTCCGAATGCACAGACAACCAAGAGGTTGGCTTAGAAGCAGCCATTCCTTGAAAGAGTGCGTAACAGCTCACTGGTCAAGTGTTCGGGCGCGGAGAATTCAACGGGGCTCAAGCCACCCTCCGAAGCTGTGAGCTCGAAAGAGCGGTAGGAGAGCGTTCCGGTGCCTGTGAAGCGGGGGCGGAAGCCGTCGTGGAGGAGCCGGAAGTGAGAATGCCGGCATGAGTAACGAGAAAGGGGTGAGAATCCCCTTCACCGATTGTCCAAGGTTTCCTGAGTAAAGTTCGTCTGCTCAGGGTCAGTCGGGACCTAAGGCGAGGCCGAAAGGCGTAGCCGATGGCCAACAGGTTGATATTCCTGTACCACGTCGTGTCCGCTATGACCGATGGGGTGACGGGGAAGGCTAAGGGAACCCAGGCGATGGTCGTCCTGGGGCAAGTACGTAGCCAGTCGCGGTAGGCAAATCCGTCGCGGCGTTACGGCGAGGTGCGATGCCAGCTGGCTTGAACGCCGGCCAGTCCCTGAAGCCATGCCTCCGAGAAAAACCTCTAGGCAGGACATACGTGCCCGTACCTACAACCGACACAGGTGGACAGGTAGAGAATACTGAGGTGAGCGAGCTAACTATCGTTAAGGAACTCGGCAAATTCGCCCCGTAAGTTCGCGAGAAGGGGCGCCCCGGTAGGGTGAAGCTCATACGAGTGGAGCCCGAGGGGGCCGCAGTGAAAAGGTCCATCCGACTGTTTACCAAAAACACAGGCCTCTGCTAAGTCGTAAGACGACGTATAGGGGCTGACGCCTGCCCGGTGCCGGAAGGTTACGCGGCGTTGTTAGCCACTTCGGTGGCGAAGCAGCAAAGCTAAGCCCCGGTAAACGGCGGCCGTAACTATAACGGTCCTAAGGTAGCGAAATTCCTTGTCGGGTAAGTTCCGACCTGCACGAATGGCGCAACGAGATGGACGCTGTCTCAACGATAGGCTCGGTGAAATTAGAGTCTCGGTGAAGATACCGAGTACCCGCAGAAAGACGGAAAGACCCCGTGAACCTTTACTGCAACTTGATATTGGAGTTCGGAATATCTCGCTCAGGATAGGTGGGAGGCTTTGAACCTGTGGCTTCGGCCGCAGGGGAGCCAACCTTGAGATACCACCCTTGGTGTTTTGGGCTTCTAACACGCTTCCGTTATCCGGGGCGTGAACAGTGTCAGGTGGGCAGTTTGACTGGGGCGGTCGCCTCCTAAAATGTAACGGAGGCGCCCAAAGGTTCCCTCAGCACGGTTGGAAATCGTGCGCAGAGTGTAAAGGCAACAAGGGAGCTTGACTGCGAGACCGACGGGTCGAGCAGGAACGAAAGTTGGGCTTAGTGATCCGGCCGTGGAATGTGGAATTGCGGCCGCTCAACGGATAAAAGGTACTCCGGGGATAACAGGCTTATCGCGCCCAAGAGTCCATATCGACGGCGCGGTTTGGCACCTCGATGTCGGCTCGTCGCATCCTGGGGCTGGAGCAGGTCCCAAGGGTTGGGCTGTTCGCCCATTAAAGCGGCACGCGAGCTGGGTTCAGAACGTCGTGAGACAGTTCGGTCCCTATCTTCTGTGGGCGTTGGAGAGTTGAGAGGAGTCGTCCCTAGTACGAGAGGACCGGGATGAACGCGCCTCTGGTGTACCAGTTGTCCTGCCAAGGGCACTGCTGGTTAGCTACGCGCGGCACGGATAACCGCTGAAAGCATCTAAGCGGGAAGCCAGCCTCGAGATGAGCTCTCCCATCCCCTTGAGGGAGTAAGACCCCTGGTAGACCACCAGGTCGATAGGCCGGCTGTGCAATCGCAGCAATGCGATCAGCAGACCGGTACTAATGGGTCGAGGGCTTGACGGATTTTTTTCTGCTTCTTTCCGGCCTAGTGCGGTTTTCAAGCTTCACGGGGGCCGTCTCTACCCTTTTCGGTGGCGAGATAGCGAGAGGGAAACACCTCTTCCCATTCCGAACAGAGCCGTTAAGCCTCTCAGCGCCGATGGTACTTGGAGGGCAACCTCCTGGGAGAGTAGGTCGCCGCCGGTCTTTCATTGAGCCGCCCCTCGGGGCGGCTCTTTTTATGCCCTCGCCTCGCCGTCGGACGTCAGGCGGCGACGCGATCCTGCACGCCGGCGCGGTCGTGCAGGTGGTGCGGAGCGCCCGAGGCGAGCCGGATCGGCCGCGCCTCGCAGTCGCGCGCGGGCTCGGCCTCGATTCCGTACTCGCCGAGCGTCGCGAAGTCGATCATCAGATCGGCCGCGTCGAGCAGCCGCTCCCTTATGTCAATGAGCTTTCCCATGGGCGGGAAGGTATGGACGGCCTCGGACGGAAGCCGTCATTTGCAGGGGAACTTGCAACCAGCCGCCCATCTGGTCAGCCGATCCGGTTGGAGCGAGGCGAACGCGCCGGCTACGCCCTCAACAGGCGGTCGAAGAAGGACCGATAGCTCCGCAGCGCCTGTCGGAGATCCTCGGTCGAGACCTCGTCGCCGCGGCCCCACTGCTGCTCGAGCCCATCCCGGCGCTGGGAGAAGGTTTCGGCAAGGCGCTCCGTCAGGGACCCGACCAGAACGTCCGCCTGCTGCACGGCCTCCCTGGGCTCATCGACGAAACCCGCCTGCACCATCTCCCAGCGCGAGCGGAAGTCATCCGTCTCCTCGTCGGCGAGCAGCGGTTCCAGATCGCCGGTCTCCGTCATGGTGGCTCCGCCGTCGGTCGCCGGGGTGTCGTTGTCGGTGGAATCCACGCCATCGTCGACCGCATCGGTCTCGATTTCATCCTGGCTCGTGACGCTCTCGTTCCTGCCCTCGCGGTCGGCGGTCTCGCTCTGATTGGTGGTGCGCTCGCTCATGACCTCACCCTCCGGTTCTCGTTGACTTCGTCCGTCTCTCTCCCATCGGCCAACAACTCCTCGAACAGGGCGCGGTAGTGGACCATCGCCTGGCGCAGGTCCTCCGTGGACGCTCCCTCGTCGCCGTCGATGCGCCCGGAGATCCCGTGCGCGGCCCGGTAGTTCTCGACCACGTGCGGGTGGTCCACCGAGACATCGGAGGCGCGCTGCTCGAAGTCGTCGACCGGATAGCCGCGGTCGGCCATCACCAGCGAGATCGACTGGTCCGCCTCGCGAACTGCCTCCTGGGGCTCGTCGACGAACCGCTTCTGGATCTCCTGCCACTCGGTCGCGTAGCGCTCGCGAGCGTCGGGCTCCAGGGGCCGTACGTCCAGCGAATCACGTCGCTTCGCCCGGGCGGCCAGCTCCGACTCCGCCTCGCGACGGTCATCTCTCTGTTCGACGGCCCGGTCGTATTCGGGCCCGAACCGCTCCTGAAGCTGAGCCGAGCGCCGCCGCCGCGCGGCAATCACCACGACGCCGGCGACCAAGACGACGGCTACGGCCAAGACAATCCACACAATCGCGTCCATGCGACCTCTCCTTTGATCATCCGCGCGTCCTTGCGCAAGTTCGGCGGTTCGCCTACCCGCGGTCGAGCCGCGCAAACGCCGGGCGCTCCGAGGCGGATATGTTGCCCCGAACCGATTCGACCAAGGGGGCCCGGGTGCCGCTGGCGGTAACCAACGTCGAGTTCTCGATCTTTCTCCACATCACGGCCGTCGTCGTCGGCTTCGGCTCCACCTTCTCCGAATCCGTGATGTTCCCGGTGGCGATGAAGACGAGCGCCCGCAACCTGCCGTATGTGCACCGCCTGCAGCTTGTCCTCAACCAGTTCTTCGCCATCCCCGCGGCGATCGTGGTCGCCATCACCGGCGTCTATCAGGTGGACAAGTTCAACTTCGACTACGGGAACTTCTGGCTGAGCGCAACAATCGCGATCCTGGTCATCGTCTTCGTGGTCAACATCTTCTTCTTCATCCCTGCCGATCGGAAGCTGCTGCCGATCATCGAGAAGGCGATCGCCGATGCGGGTGACAAGGAGCTGAGCCTCTCGGACCTGCCGCAGACCTATCAGCGCCTCGGCAGAGCGGAGGGAATCCTCGGATCGATCATGGGGATCCTCCTGATCGCCGCGATCTTCTTGATGACGACCAAGCCCGGGCTGGGCTAGCCATGGCCGGCACGGTGCTGGTCGCCCACAGCTCCGGGCCACAGGGGCCTGGCGAGGGGAGCGAACCGCTCGTCGGTCGCCTGCGGGAGGACCTGGGAGGGGAATTCGAGGTTCTCTTCCCGGTGATGCCGGGCACAGAGGACGACCCGCACTACGAGGCGTGGCGCGATCGACTCTCCTCCGAGCTCGATGCGTTGGAGGGCAAGGTGATCGTCTTCGGACACTCCCTGGGCGGCTCCGTGGCACTCAAGTACTGCGCCCAGATGGGCTTCGACGAGAGGGTCGCGGGCCTGGTCTGCGCCGCCACCCCCTATTGGGGCACGAGTGACTGGGAGGAGGAGTGGGCGCTCCCCGCGGACTGGCCGGGCGATGGCGGACCGCTGCCGCCGACCATCCTGTTCCACAGCCGCGACGACGAGGAGATCCCGTTCGCGCATCTGGATCGCTACGCGAGGCGCTTGCCCGCAGCGAGCGCGCATCCACTGGACGGCTGCGGGCACCTCTACGAGAGGGGAGATCTGTCCCCGATCGTCGCGGCGGTTCGCTCTCTCTAGCGGCCGCGGCGCCCGAAGCTGTGCGGGGCCGGGAGGGAGGCGGCGAGCTCCGCCATGGCGGCCTCACGGACGCCGTCGAAGCCGCGCTTGGAGAGGCCGACCGCCGACGGGCCGGCCATGGCGGGTTCGCGCACCGGGTCCGCGCCGGTCTCCTTGTGCACCGGCGGTTCCAGCTCCCTGATCCGCGGCGGCGACAGCTCATCGGTGCTGAGGCGATCGATCCGGTTGACCAGGACGTTGGTAGTTCCCTCGCGGTGCTCCAGCTTGCCGGCGGCGAGGACGAAGCCGGAGGTCCTCACCGCCAGGCGGCAGCGCTCGACGACCGGAGGAGGGACGATCAGGTTGATCGTGCCCCGCTCGTCCTCGAGCAGCATGAAGACGACGCCGTTGGCGGTCGACGGGCGCTGGCGGGCGACCACCATCCCGGCCACGCTCACCCTGACGCCGTCGCGTGTGCGCCCGAGGTCCTCGCTGCTGAGCACCTCGGAGGGCAGGGTGCCCCTGATCAGCTCCATCGGGTGCTTCCCCAGCGTCATCCCGGTGGTCCGGTAGTCGGCCACGATCCTCTCCCAGGGCCCGAGCTGCGGCAGCGGCGGGATTGGCGATCCGTCGAGCGGCAGGGCCAGCTGCGCCCCATCGTCGCCGCGGGTGGCGTGAGCCGAGGCGCCGGCCTCCCAGAGAGCGGGACGCCGCAGCTCGTCGTCGGGATCGGCCGGCATCGACGAGGCCCCGACCAGGCTGTCGCAGGCACCCGACCAGGCGAGGCGCTGCAGGGCCGCGGCGCCCGCGCCCGAGCGTCCAGCCAGGTCCGAGATGCTCCGGTACGAGCCGCCGCGGTGGCGCTCATCGATCACGGCGCGGGCATCGATCTCGGCCACCTCCGCGACGTATCCGAGACCGATCCGAACCGGTGGGTTGCCCTCCGAGCCGGCGGTCGCCCCTGTCGTCTCCACCCGGCAATCCAGCTCGCTGATGTTGACGTCGGGGGGGAGGATCTCCAGGCCGCGCCGCTGCGCCTCGTGAACCAGCGCGTCCGGCGGATAGAAGCCCATCGGCTGCTCGTTGAGCAGCGCGCAGAGCAGCTCCGGCCCGTAGTGGACCCGCAGCCACATCGACTGGTAGGCGAGCAGGCCGAACGCGGCCGAGTGGGACTTTGGGAAGCCGAAGCCGGAGAAGCCCTCGATCTGGCCGAAGACCCGCTCGGCCACCTCGCGCGAGACCCCGCGCCCGATCGCGCCGTCGATGAACCGCACGCGGTAGCGCTCCATCGCCGCCTGGGAGCGCTTGCGGCTCATCGCCCGCCGCAGCCCCTCCGCCTCGCCGACCGAGAAGCCGGCCAGCGCAATCGAAACCTCGAGCACCTGGTCCTGGAAGACGATCGCGCCCAGGGTGTCCCGGAGCACGGGCTCCAGTGAGGGGTGTTCGTAGGGGACCTCGTAGGCGGGGTTCTCCCGCAGGCGCTTGCGCCGTTCGATGTAGGGATGGACGGCGCCGCCCTGGATCGGGCCGGGCCGCACCAGCGCCACCTGCACGGTCAGGTCGTCGAGATCCTCCGGCAGGGTGCGAGGCAGCATCTGCATCTGGGCCCGGCTCTCGATCTGGAAGACCCCGGTGGTCTCGGCCCGCTGGATCGCCGACCAGACCAGGTCGTCGTCGAGGGGGACGTGCGAGAGGTCGATCCGCTCGTCGCGGGTGCGCGCGATCTCGTCGACGCAGCGCTCGACCGCGGAGAGCATCCCGAGCCCGAGCAGATCGATCTTCAGGAAACCCGCATCCGCGCACGAGTCCTTGTCCCACTGCGCGATCTGGCGTCCCTCCATCGCTGCGGGCTGCACGGGACAGAGCTCGATCAGCGGAGTGGTCGAGATCACCATTCCCCCGGGGTGCTGGGAGATGTGCCGAGGGAGCCCGGCGATCTCCGGCAGCAGGTCGGCGAGGGCGCGCCAGCGCGGGGAGCGGGCGCGCAGCTTGCCGAGCACCTCTGTCAGCCGTGTCGGCGCATCGCGGCTGGCCTCGTAGACGTCCACGGCGCGGGCGAAGCGCTCCACCTCGCCGAGCGGCAGGCCCAGCGCCTTGCCGAGGTCGCGAATCGCGCCTCGGGCTCTATAGGTGGCGAAGGAGGCGACCAGCGCCGAGCGCTCCTGCCCGTAGCGCTCGTGTACTCGCGGGATCAGCTTCTCCCGGATGTCACGGGGGAAGTCGAGGTCGATGTCGGGGACCTCGGTGAGCTCCTCGTTCAGGAAGCGGCCCAGGAAGAGGTCGTTCTCGACCGGATCGATATGCGAGAGGCCCGTCAGGTAGCAGACCAGCGAGCTGACGCTGGAGCCGCGGCCCCGCCCCGGCGGCAGCAGCCGCCGCGCGGACTCCGGGCCGCGCACCTCGGCCGCGACCTCACGGGCCAGCTCCAGCATGTCCTGGTGGAGAAGGAAGAAACCGGAGAGCCGCAGCTGCCTGATCAGCGCCAGCTCCTCCTCGAGGCGCCGCTCGGCCTCGGCGCGGTGGGCGGTCCCCTCGTAGCGGTGGACCAGGCGGACCCCACAAAGCTCGGCCAGGCGGCGGTCCGCGCCCGCATCCTCCGCGCCGGGATAGCTGTAGCCGATCTCCCGCGTCAGGTCGAAGCGCAGGCGCTCGGCGAGCCGTGCCGTCTCGGCGACGGCCTCGGGATGGTCGCGAAAGCGCGCCGCCGCCCGCTCCGCGGAGAGCAGGGTGGAGGCGGAGTTCCCGCGGCGCAGCCCCTCGGTCTCGTCCAGCGTCGCCCCGAGCCGCACCGCCACCATCGCGTCCTGGAGGGAGAGCCGCGAGCGCTCATGGGCGTGCGCGTCGCCGGTCGCGACCGCGGGAACGCCGAGCCGCTCCGCCAGCGAGACGAGCCAGCGGTTCCGCGAGCGGTCATGCCGCCAGAGCGGCCGCTGCAGCTCGATCCGGAAGTGGTCCGAGCCGAAGGCCCGCAGCAGGCGCTCGGCGAGGAGGGCGGCGCCCGCCGGATCACCGCGCTCCCAGCAGCCGGCCACCGCGCCGTCACGGGCGCAGCCCGAGAGGCAGACCAGGCCCTCGGTGTGACGCTCGAGCTCGTCGATCGGGAGCGAGGGAGGGAGTGCCTCTCTCATCCCGGGGCCTTCGCGAGTGCCGCGGTGAGCCGCGGTGATCAGCCGGCAGAGGCTGCCCCAGCCGCGCGCGCTCTCCACCAGCAGCGTGACGTGGACCGGACGAGGCAGCCGCCGCGGCACTTCTACCGTCAGCTCGCAGCCGATGATGGGGCGGACGCCGACCCCCTTGCAGGCGTGCGCGAACTCCATCGCCCCGCAGACGTTGTCGTGGTCGGTCAGCGCGAGAGCCTCGAGGCCGAGCTCGGCCGCCGTCGCTGCCAGCTCGGCCGGGTCCGAGGCGCCGTCCAGGAAGGAGTAGGCGCTGTGGCAGTGGAGCTCGACCCAGGACATCAATCCCGCTGGCGGAACCAGCGCCCAGAGTCCTGCTCGTAGAAGACGACGACATCCGAGCCGTCCTCCAGCACCACCTCGAAATATCTTCTTTGCAGGGGTTTCTGGGTCCACCAGCCGTCCTCGACCAGCCACTCCTCCCGGATCGACTCGACGGCGAGACGGCCGACCGCTCGAGGAGAGCCATCCGGGCCGGCCTGCACCGGGACGGGCCAGGGCTTGTTGACGCGCCCCGGGCGCATCACGGCTCTTCGGTCCACGGCATCAGGACCTCCCGCCGCTCCGGCACCCGCGACTCCGGATCGACCTCGAGCACCCGCATCAGCGAGTCGGCCCCCGCGGCCGAGCGAGTCTGCCGGACCGCCTCCGAGATGCGTCTGCGCCGCTCCTCCTCCGGGCTGGAGAGGGAGAGCTGCTCGCCGGTCTCGGGCCCGAGGGCCAGCGCTTCCAGCCGCAGCGTCGCCGCCGGGGCCGGCAGCAGAGCGAGATGGGGGAGGAGGGCATCGGCGAGCCGGGCCCGATCCGCGCTCGCCCGGCGCAGCGCCACCTGGCGCCGCCAGCCACCACCGGCCGCCAGCCGGGCGGAGAGGCTGAGCGTCCGCAGCGTCCTGCCGCGCCTGCCGCCGTGGGCGAGCAGGCGGGAGATGAGCAACTCGAGCGATCTCTCCAGCTGCTGGCCGGAGACGGCCTCGGGCAGCTCCAACTCGACGACGAGAGGCTCTCGCACCGATCTCGGGCGCAGAGGATCGTCCTCACCGCGGGCCAGCCGCCGTGCGCGCAGGCCGAGCCGCCCGAAGCGGTCGGCGACCGCGTCTCGCGGCAGGCCGGCGAGCCGGCCAAGGGTGGAAATCCCGAGGCGCTCGAGCTCGTTGGGAAGATCGTCGGCTTCCTCGCCGCCGAGCCGGCTGCAGAGGAGCGAGACCGGCAGCGGCTGCAGGAAGTCCGCGGCCCCACCGTCCGGGACGATGCCACCGGAGCTCGTTGCGGCCACGTAGGCGCAGAAGCGACCGGGACCGGCACCGAGCCGCACCGAATCGCCAAGCTCCTCGCGGCTCCGTTTCAGCACCCCCTCGATTCCTCCCCAGAGCCGGCCCAGGCCGCGAGCCTCGAAGAACGCCTCGCCGGCGCGGCCGGACTCGACCTGCGCTCCGATCTCCTCCAGGCGTCGCAGCGCCTCCTCCCAGGCGCGCTCGGCTCGCTCGGGGTCCGGAGCCACCAGGGCCAGCTCGGGGCAGCGCGAGAGCGCCTCGCCCATCCTCATCCCGGCCCGCAGGCCGAAGCGCTCCGCTGCTTCCGTGACCTCGCCGATCAGCTGGGCGGCGCCCGGCTCCGGCGCCAGGGCGGCGGGGCGGCCCAGTGTCTCCCGGCTTCCGGCGGTCGCTGCGATCAGCCGGAAGCGGGGGATCAGGGCGCATGCGACGGGCATCGAACGTATGTTCGTATACCAGCCTGGATCAGTCAAGGGACTAGGGCTAATCTCAGTCGGTGCCGAAGAGAGAGCCGACCACCGAGGAGCTGCGGCTGGCCCAGCGGGAGCGCGCGACGGAGGAGCACGAGGCGATCCCCGACTCGATCACACCGGAGGAGGAGCGCCAGCATCGCCGCCGCGCCGACAAGTCCGCCTATCTCGAGCGGAAGCTGGCCGAGCGCCAGCGCTCGGAGAAGCCCGATCAGGACTAGAGCGCTCGTCGCCGTGTGCCTCGCCGCGGGGGTGTTCGCCGGCTGCGGTGGGTCCTCGTCCTCGGACAAATCGAACACCGTCGCCGGCAACGCGAACGCCGACGCGGTGCAGGTGATCCAGAGCTGGGCCGACGAGCTGCGCTCCGGGGACATCTCGGCGGCGAGCGACAGGTTTTCGATCCCCACCGTGGTCCAGAACGGGACAGCGCCGCTCACCCTCACGACCCGCCAGGCGATCGAGGTCTTCAACCAATCGCTGCCCTGCGGGGCGAGGCTGACCGCGGCTACCGACGCGGGCAGGTACACGGTCGCCACCTTCGTCCTCACGGAGCGCCCGGGTCCGGGCCGATGCGGAAGCGGGGTGGGCGACGCGGCCAAGACCGCCTTCGTGATCCACAACGGTCACATCGTCGAGTGGCGGCGGGTGGTCGACTCCGAGCCGACCGGCCCGACCAGCACCGCGCCGGTCATCTGAGCCGGTCGATCACCGCGTCCGTGAACTCGGTGGTGCTCGCGTGGCCCTTCAGGTCCGGGGTGCGGACCCCGGCGGCCGCGGTCTCCAGCACGGCCTCGTAGACGGCCCGCGAGGCCCGGTCGGCTCCCTCGACCCCCGCGACGCCGGCGTAGTGGAGGACCGCCGCCGCGGCGAGGATCATGCCCATCGGGTTGGCGATGTCCTTGCCCTCCAGGGCGGGCGCCGTTCCGTGCGGTGCCTCGCTCATCGCCACTCGCACCCGCAGCTCGGCGTCGAGCGCGAGCAGCACCGACTCGGCGCCCGCGATCGATCCGAAGAGCGGCAGGACGAAGTCGGAGAGGAGATCGCCGTCGCGGTTGAGGCTGGGGATGACGAGCGGCGCATCGGCGCGGCCCGTGAGCAGGCCGGCATACGTCGCGTCGATCAGCAGCGGCTCGTAGCCCACCTCTGGGTGGCGCTCGGCCGCGGCATCCATCTCCTCCTTCAGCATGCCCTCGTAGACGGGGCTGACCGTCCATTTCGGCCCGCCGAAGACGCGGCCACGGATCTCCTCGGCGGTCCGGAACGCGTACTCGGCGACGGCGCGGCAGTTCGAGCGATGGATCACCTCGGTGCGCTGGGCGACCTCGTCGCTGTCCTCCGGACGCCTCGACTCCTCGGCGCCGTACGCGTCCTCGACGGCCATCCGCACCACGGAGATCGGATGATGGATCCCGGCGAGGGGGCTGACGCCCGGGATCCGCCGGCCGGTTCGGACGATCACCTTGCCGTCGATCCCCTCGCGGATCAGGCGGTTGGGACTGCCGACGTCGTCGGCGCCCTCGGGGGTGACCGTCGCGGCCTTGATTCCGAAGCCCGCCTCGGCCATGGCGCGGGCCGCCTCCGTGCAGACCTCATTCTGAGTGCGACGCCGGTTCTCGAGGGAGAGATCGAAGCGGTCGAAATCGATCTCCAGCCCGATCACGTCCGGGGCCAGCGCGCGCAGGGCCTGCTCCAGCAGCTCCTGCCCGGTCTGGTCGCCCTCGAGCACCACTATGCGCACGTCGGCCATCGGCTGCGAGGCTATCCGGAGATGAACGAGAGGTGCACCTGGTGCGGAGCGGAGGTGGAGCCCGGCGACGGCTTCCGAGCCTACGAACCTTCAGGCGAACGTCGCGCCGTCTTCTGCCGGCTCGAGCATCTGATCCCGTGGTCGATCCAGGGAGCGCACTGGGAGGCCGGCGCGATGACCGAGCCTCCTGCGCTGGACGAGGCCGTCACCCGCTGCTCTCACTGCGACGCCGAGCTCACCGACACCCATGTGCTGCTGGTCCGGCACCGCGCGGAGCACCGGATCGCCGACGGCTTCTGTTCGGTGGACCACATGACCTCATGGGCCAAGGCCGGGGGGCGGTGGCAGTGATTTCGGATTTTGCGGCAATCCGGAGAACGGCCGAATCCGCCGATCGCCGCAAAACGCGGAGTCTCGGGTTTTCACCCCATTGACGTGGCTGTTGCAGACGCTAGGGTGCTCGCACTTGAGCAAGACGGGTTGGCCGCAAGGTCAGTCAGGTCAGTTCAAACAGAGACGGCCCGGGAAACCGGGCCGTTTCGCTTTTTGTCGCTACTTCTCGTCCGCGCTACTCCGACAGCCCGGCGGCTTCGAGGGCCTCGGCATGGTTGTTGTAGTTCGTCGCCCGAACTACGCGTCCATCCTTCAGCTCGGAGACCGTGGCGTCATCCCATTCGACCGGGACGCCACTCCCTTTTCCGGTCGCCGTCTGCCTCGTGAGCGCGACAACTCGGTCCTCACCGGCATCGATCAAGCGGTCGACCTGAATCGACCAGCCCTCGAATTGCTCGGTCCACAGGCGCATGAAGTCGACCCACCCCTCGCGGCCGCGCCAGACCGATCGCCCCTCGAACCCGCCCGCCAGTATCCACTCGAAATCGTCGGCGACGATTCCCAGATCAAAGGCGGCACCGGGCTCGCCTCGTCCCACCCCCGACTGGAGTTCTTCGAGCACTCGGCGGACGATCTCGACGTTCTCCTCCGACATCGTCCACGCAGTATCTCTCGACGGACCCGTAGTAAGGTGCCGGTGGGGCAATACATCTCGCGTTGGGATCGTGGTCCGCGAACCAACTCGGGGGACGAAAGAACAGCGAAATGGCTCAACACCGGGCGCTGCGTCCTCTTCCCGCGCTTCTCCTTCTGTCTCTGTCGCTCGCCGTGCTCGCCTCGACGCCGGCCGCGGCCCAAAAGGGCGGCCGCGTCCTCCGAGTCGGCAACTACAAGGGGATCAAGGGCAAGTTCAAGTCGATCCAGGCTGCCGTCAACAAGGCCAGGCCCGGCGACTGGATCCTCGTCGGCCCCGGCGACTACCACGAGAGCTACGACCGGGTCACCGGACCGGCCAGCGAGGACGGACCTCCGCCCGCTGGCGTCCTGATCACCAAGAAAGGCCTGCACCTCCGCGGGATGAGCCGCAAGAAGGTGATCGTCGACGGCACGCTGCCGCACAAGGGCAAGCACTGCAGCGCCGACCCGGCGGTCCAGAACTTCGGCGTCAACGGCCCGGACGGCACGCCTCAGGGCCGCAACGGAATCGTCGTCTTCAAGGCGAACCACACCCGGATCGACAACCTCACGGTCTGCAACTTCCTTGTGGGGAGCAGCGGCCAGGGCAATGAGATCTGGTGGAACGGCGGCGACGGCTCCGGCCAGATCGGCATGGGCCCGTTCAAGGGCTCCTACCTGAGCGCCACCTCGACCTACTACGGCGGCGACGAGACGGCGGCCGGGTACGGGATCTTCACCAGCAACTCGAATGGCAGCGGCAAGCTGTTCCAGACCTACGCCAGCAACTTCAGCGACTCCGGCTATTACATCGGAGCCTGTCAGTCCTGCAACCAGGTGCTTGACCACGCCTGGTCCGAGTACAGCGCGCTCGGCTACTCGGGTACGAACTCCGGCGGCTGGCTGGTCGTCAAGAACTCGGAGTTCGACAACAACCAGGACGGCTTCGACACGAACAGCCAGAACAACGACGATGCCCCCTCGCCGCAGAACGGCGCCTGCCCGGGCAACGCCACCAGCTCGATCACCCACACGGGCTCGTGCTGGGTCTTCATGCACAACTACGTCCACGACAACAACAATCCGAACGTCCCGCGGGTCGGGGCGGCCGGCGCCGGGCCGGTGGGCACCGGGATGTCGATCGCGGGCGGCCGCAACAACACGATCATGAAGAACAAGTTCGTCCACAACGGGTCGTGGGGTCTCATGATCTTTCCCTACCCCGACACGGGTACCCCTCCGCCCGTCGCACACTGCGACGGCGGCCTTGACACGGGCGGCCCGTTCGGGTGCCTCTACGACGACTGGGGCAATGCGGCGAAGAACAACACGTTCAAGCAGAACGGCTTCTTCGGCAACGCGACCAATGGCGACATCGGCCAGATCACGTTCACCGACGGGAACCCCGTCAACTGCTTCTCCGGGAACTCCCTGCCCGACGGCACCTCACCCGCCAACCTCCAGTCGACGAACCCGACCTGCGGGCCGACCGCGCCGGCCAACCCGAACTTCGATCTGGTCACGCAGTTGGAGTGCAACTCGATGCTGTTCGGGACGCCGTGCGGCCCCAACGATCACTACCCGCGTCGCCAGGGGGTCGTCATGCACAAACTGCCGAACAAGAAGCTCAAGAACATGCCGCATCCGTGCAAGGGCGTGCCGCGCAACCCGTGGTGCAGGTAGGCGCGCGGCAGCAGTGATGCGGGGACCCGACGCCGGGTAGACCTCGGGTCCCCGGGGCTCTACGGCTTGTCGTACTTGAACGAGATTCCGAGCCGGATTCGAAACTCGGAGACCTTGCCGTCGCTGATCGTCACGTCTTGGCGAATGACCTCCGCGATCCGCAGATCGCGGACGGTCTCGCTGACCTTCTCAACGGCGCTCTTGGTCGCCTGCTCCCACGAATCCGCGCTCACACCAACGACCTCGGTGACGCGATACACGCTGTCTGCCATCTCTCTCCTCGGGTAGCGGTCTGTTCCGCCCTACCCTCGCACGCGGGCTAATCCTGGCGTCGTTTGGAGCCCTCGCGCGAGGTGCAAGCCTCACCCCGCAAGACCGCTGCTTCTCGTCCAAAGCGGCACGTTTCAGGCGATCTTCCGCCGCGGTCCGCGGAGTCCTTTCACGCGCGATAGGTGCAACCCGGGGCTGCGCGGGCGGGGTGTCCTAATCCTCCTCCGTCCAATCCCGGTCGCGCGAATCCTTGCCGCTCACCCGGTCCAGGAGATGCGTCCACCGGCTTGGCTTGACGCCCGGCTCACGCAAGCGCAAGTCCGGCGCGGCGCCACTGGGTTCGGCCAGCGCCGCAGCCGCCGCGGCGTCGATATTCAGGTCCACCCCGTGTTCATGCAGCGAGGTGACCTGGTCGGCGGCCACGAAACGGCGGCCTCCTGCCTCGGCCCGCATCACGATTCCGTGGAAGATGTCCTCAACGGGAGCGGCGATGACGTGGTCGACCGTTCCCACCTGCTCGCCATCCGAGCAGTAGACGGGAACACCCTTATCCAGCACCTCGTAGGCGATCGGGAGGCCCTCATCCAGCTTCCAACCTTACCCGCGAGGCCGCGATGCTTCCGCCCCTCCTTCGTCGCGAGAAGGAAGCGTGCTACGAAAAGCGCCCCTTTCCATGCAAAGCGGCGCTTCTGAGCTGGCGCGAAACTCCGCAGATTGCGGAAACGCCCGTTCACATGGTCTTGACTTCGCTGTTGCGCGGGGTAGAGTGCTCATCACTGGAACAAGGGAAACCTTGTTCTTAGGGAAGGCCCGGGCAACCGGGCCTTCTCGCTATTTAGCGCCGACCGCCGCCCTATTTCGAGCGCGGCCTTGCCGCCGCGACTTGCGTTGGGCGGTCGCTTGTCGGCGCGACCTGATGCCGAAGGTGCCTCTTCGGCTTCGGCGGCGGCGGCTTCGCGAAGGCCAGGATCAGCGGAGCGACGAGATCGGGCTTCTCCACATTGGGCGAATGGCCGGCGCCGGGAATCAGGTCGGTCTGGGCGCCCGGCACGTTGGCGCGGTAGCGGGCGATTGCCGCCTGCGCGTCGTAGATCTGGTCCTCGGCGCCGAAGATGATCAGGACCGGCACACCCAGAGCCGCCAGCCGCTGGTCGAGCGGGCTCTGATCGACGTAGTTCTGCTCGGCATCGATCGTGTCCTTGACCGCGCTGTAGGTCATCGCCCGCAGGTCGTCGACCGGCTGGTCGGGATTGTCGAAGCCGCTCGAGATGTTGAACCCCGGCGCAAACGCCTGGTCATACTCGTCGCGCACCAAGGAGGCCGGGGCTATCTGCACGAGGCGGCCGATGGCCTGTCCGATCACGGGCCAGGTGACCAGGTGCTCCCCGAGGGACTCGTGCTCGAAACCGTCCTGCGCGGACTGGTCGATGATCACGAGCCGCGTGGCGATCTGGGGGCTCTGCTCGGCCAGGTCAACCGCGACGCTGCCGCCGAGCGAATGGCCGACCACCGTTGCGCCGACGACGTGCAGCTTCGCGAGCGCCTCCGCGACCGCGCCGGCCTGATCATCGATCGAGTAGCCCGACCCCGGCTTGTCCGAGCCGCCCATGCCGAGCAGGTCGATCCGGATCACCCGGTGGTCGGCCTCGAGCAGCGGCGCGAGGTTGTCCCACCAGTCCATCGAGCAGGTCGCGCAGTGCAGGAGCACGATGGGCGATCCCTGCGGATTGCCCTGATCGAGCACCTGGAGCTTTCCGCCCGAGGTCTCGATGAGGCGCGCGCCGTCGTCCCGGAGGTAGGCGCTCTTCGTCTCGTTGGAGACGACGAGGGCGTTGAGCAGCAGCAGCACGATCAGCCCGCCGATCACGCCGAGGGTGATCTTGAGCCAGCGGCTCACAACCCCAGCTCGTCGGAGCGCTCGGCGAGCGCCTCGATGATCAGGGCGATGTGCTCGTCCTGATCGACGCCGAGCTCGTCGATCCCCCGCTGCACCTCGTCGCGATTGACGGCGGCCGCGAACGACGGCTGTTTCAGCTTCTTCTTGACGGACTTCGGCTTCATGCCCTCGATGCCGGTTGGCCGGACCAGCGCGCAGGCGGCCACGAAGCCGGAGAGCTCGTCGACGGCGTACAGCGTCTTCGCCATGCGCGTCTCGCGCGGGACTCCCATGAAGTCGGCGTGGCCGCCGACGGCGTCGATCACCTCCTGCGGGTAGCCGCGCTCCTCCAGCTCCTTGATCGCATAGCGGGGGTGGCCGGTCTCGAGGTCCGGGTAGCGCTCGTAGTCGAGGTCGTGGACCAGTCCGGTGACCGCGTAGAGCTCCTCGTCCTCATCCCACTTGCGAGCGTAGGCGCGCATCGCCGCCTCGACTCCGAGCAGGTGCTTTCGGAGCGATTCGGAGTCGATCCACTCGGTGACGAGCTCCCATGCATCGTCTCGTGAGACCTCCGCCATGAGGCTGGCTACTCTAGGCGCCCATGGAGAAATTCATCATTCAGGGCGGGGTTCCGCTCTCCGGGGAGATCGTTCCGGCGGGTAACAAGAACGCCGCCCTCCCGATTCTCGCTGCCTGCCTGCTCACCGAAGAGGAGCTCCTGGTCCGCAATGTGCCTCGGATCCGGGACGTCGAGTCCATGCTCGGGCTGCTCGAGCGACTCGGGGTGAAGGTCGCCTGGACCGGCGAGAACGAGGTCAGCCTGCAGGCCGACACGATCGCCGGCACCGAGGCCGACGAGGAGCTCTCCAACCGGATTCGCGCCTCCTTCCTGGTCGCCGGGCCGCTGCTCGCGCGCTTCGGCGAGGTGAAGATGCCACCCCCCGGCGGGGACACCATCGGGCGCCGCCGCCTGGACGCTCACCTGGACGCCTTCCGGGACCTCGGTGCGAAGGTCGACGGTGACGTGTGGATCGAGATCTCCGCTCCGCCCGGGGGCCTCACCCCGCAGCGAATCTTCATGGACGAGCCGTCGGTCATGGGAACCGAGAACGCGCTGCTCGCTGCGGCGCTCACACCCGGCCCGACCACGATCGAGAACGCCGCTTCCGAGCCGCACGTCCAGGACCTCGCCAGGCTGCTCTGCAAGATGGGAGCGCAGGTCGATCAGATCGGCTCGAACGTGATGACCGTGCATGGACAGAAGAAGCTCGGTGGGGCGGACCACGATGTCTCCCCCGACCACATCGAGATCGCCAGCTTCATGGCCCTGGCGGCCGCGACCAGTGGCGAGTTGCGGATCCGCGACATCGTCCCGCAGGACCTCGAGGGGATCCGCCGCCACTTTCGCCGGATCGGCCTGCAGACCATGATCGAGGGGAACGACCTGCTCGTCCCGCCCGAGCAGAAGCTGACCATCCGCGACGACCAGGGCGATGCGATTCCCAAGATCGACGACGGCCCCTGGCCCGCATTCCCCGCCGACCTCACCTCGATCGCCCTGGCGCTCGCGACCCAGGCCGACGGCACGATCCTGATCTTCGAGAAGATGTTCGAGAACCGGCTGTTCTTCGTCGACAAGCTCGTCGCGATGGGCGCTCGGATCACGCTGTGCGATCCCCACAGGGCGATCGTCAGCGGTCCGAGCCGTCTTCATGGCGCGCGGCTCGAGAGCCCGGACATCCGCGCGGGCATGGCGATGCTCATCGCGGCCTTGGCCGCACAGGGCACCTCCGAGATCGGCAACGTCGCGCAGATCGACCGCGGCTACGAGCGGATCGACGTGCGGCTGCGCGATCTGGGCGCCCGCATCGAGCGGGTCGCCTCAGAACGCGTGCCGGCCTAGCTATTCGTCAGACGCCCTGGGAGTTGTGGGCGTTGTGCAGCTCGGTGAAGCTGGGCTGTGGGGGGGCGTCCGGCGCGTCGTCGCCGAGCGTCTCGCCGATCGTCGGCCCAAGCCGCGACTCGGCGAACGCCGAGAACGCGTCAGCGGACTCCCAGATGTCGAGAATCTTCAGGGTGTCGCCATCGAACCGAGCCGTGTGAGCGATCAGTCCGTCGGGCGGATTCCCCGGCGGATCGAGTGCCGCGTCGACGGCGTCGTACTGGTCCGGGGTTACCTGCATCTCCATCTCCATCAAAACTGCCATGTCGTCTTCTCCTTGAGTCGGGGTAGCGGGTCTGTACTGCTCAGGCCTTCACCAGTTCATGTATCTCGAGAATCTCGGGCTCGTCGGCCTGCGGGGCGTCGGGATTCACCTCGGCGATCGTCGGGATCAGCTTGTTCTGCACGAAGTTCTGGAAGTCCTGGGCCGATTCCCACACGTCCACGACTCTCCACTTCCCGTTGCCCAGATCCATGCCGGTGTGCACGATCAGGCCGGGCTCCGGCGCGTCGCCGAGCTTCTCGCTCACCGCGGCGTACTCCTCGCCAGTCGCCTCGAACTCCTGGGTCACGATTACCGCCATCGCAATCTCCTCCTCCGGTTGCACTGCCTGCGGCGACCCTATCGCCCCCGACCTTGCAGCTTGTTAAAGACCGCGTCGGCATGATGGGCCGATGATCCACCCGATACCCCCGGGCACCCGGGACATCCTGCCTGACGAGATGCGCGAGCTTCGCGCACTCCAGGCGACCCTGATCGACGTCTTCGAGCGCTTCGGCTACGGCCAGGTGGCCACCCCCACGCTCGAGTACGACGAGGTGCTCCAGCGCGGCGAGGGGCGCAGCGGAGTGGGCGCCTATCGCTTCTTCGACGAGCGGGGCGAGCTGCTCGCCCTGCGCTCCGACATGACGATCCCGATCGCACGCCTGGTCGCCACTCGCTTCGCCGATGCCCAGCCGCCGCACCGCTTCTCCTATGTCGGCAACGCCTATCGGGTCGTTCGCCCGCAGCGCGGCCAGGTCCGCCAGTTCATGCACGCGGGGGTGGAGCTGCTCGGCTCGCCGGCCCCGGAGGGCACGGTCGAGGTGCTCGAGGTGCTGAGTGCCTCCCTGGACTCGGTCGGGCTGAACCGTGCCGTCCTCGGGCTCGGCGACGCCGACCTCTACCGCCAGCTGCTCACCGAGCTCGGGGTGGAGGGTGAGCACCGCGCGCGGGTTCTGGATCGCTTGGCGGAGCACAATCTCGTGGGCTTGGAAGCTGAGGTGGACTCGATCGACGGCCTCGACGCCCACGGACGGGAGACGCTGCTGCGCCTTCCCGGCCTGCGGGGCGGGGCGGAGGTGCTCGAGCAGGCCCGTGAGCTCGGCGGAGCCGCCGTCGAGCGGGCGGCGCAGCGCCTCCAGCAGACATACGACCTGCTGGTCGAGAAGGGAGTGGCGGGTCGCGTCCAGCTCGACCTCAGCCTGCTGCGCGACCTGGGCTACTACACCGGCGCGATCGTCGAGATCTATGACCCCGCGCTGGGCCACATCCTCGGCGGAGGCGGCCGCTACGACGACCTCGTCGGCCGTTTCGGCCGTGCCATGCCGGCCGCGGGCTTCGGCCTCTATCTGGAGCGCGTGCACCTCGCCCAGATGGAGGAGGAACGGCTGGCCGGGGAGGAGAAGAAATGAGCCCGACGGTCGAGGCACCGCGCACCCGTCCCGGCGGCCCGCTGAAGCTGGCGATCCCGAGGGGCGCGCTCTGGGGCGAGACGCTCGACGCACTCGACGGGATCGGGGTCGATACCGCTGAGATGCGCGGCGACTCGCGCTCGCTGATCTTCCAGGCCAACGGGATGAGCCTGGTGACCATGCGGCCGTCCGACGTGCCGACCTATGTCGAGTCGGGCGCCGCCGACCTCGGAATCACCGGGAAGGACGTGCTGCTCGAGCACGCCGACCGGATCGTCTACGAGATCCTCGACCTCGGCTACGGCGGCTGCCGGATGGTGCTGGCGGGCCGGCAGGGGGACGAGAGCCTCGGTGAAACCGAGAGGCGGCTCGGCGGCATGCGGATCGCGACCAAGTACCCGCGGATCGCCGAGCGCTACTTCGAGGAGACGGGTCGCCAGGCCGAGGTGATCGAGGTGAAGGGCTCGGTCGAGCTCGCGCCGCTGGTCGGCCTGGCCGACGGCATCGTCGACCTCGTCGCCACCGGCCGCACCCTCGAGGAGAACGGCCTGGAGATCCGCGAGGAGATCGCCTCATCGACCGCGCGACTCGTCGTGAACCGCGTCTCGCACAAGCTGCGGGCCGCCGAGGTGGACGACCTCGTGGAGCGCCTGCGCCCGGAGAAGGGCTGATGCGAATCGAGCGATTCGACTGGGATGGGGCGGACGCCCGTGGCCTGGCGACCCGGATCCGCGAGCTGCAGCCACCGCTCGGGGAGGTGGCGGACCCCGTCCGCGCGATCGTCGCCGCGATTCGCGCCGACGGCGACTCCGCCCTGGTCGAGATCGAGAGCCGGTTCGCGAATGGCGTCATCGACGCGGGCTCGATCGAGCAGCCGCAGGAGGCGATGGCCTCGGCGCTCTCCCGCCTCGAGCCCGAGCTGGTCGAGGCCATGGAGCTCGCGGCCGAGAACATCCGCACGGTGGCGGAGGCGCAGCTCGCCGAGCCCCGTCACGTCGAACTGGATCAGGGGCAGACGGTGGACCTCCGAGAGGTGGCCGTCGCCTCGGCCGGGATCTACGCCCCCGGCGGGGCCGCCGCCTATCCGTCCACCGTCCTGATGGGCTGCATCCCGGCCAGAGTCGCCGGAGTGGAGCGGGTCGTCGTCGCGACTCCGCGCGGAGAGGTCGCACCGGTCTCCGACGTGGTGCTGGCGGCAGCCTCGATCGCGCGAGCGGACGAGGTCTATGCCATGGGCGGCGCACAGGCGATCGCCGCCCTCGCGATCGGCACCGACACGATCGCCCCGGTGGACGTGATCGCCGGGCCGGGCAATCGCTACGTCCAGGAGGCGAAGCGCCAGCTCGCGGGCGAGGTGGGGATCGACGGAATCGCCGGGCCCTCGGAGCTGATGGTGATCGCCGGCGACACCGCGAACGCCGACTGGATGGGACTCGATCTCTGCTCCCAGGCCGAGCACGGCTCCGACGGGCTGCTCGTCGCGGCGGCGGTGGAGACCGTGATCCTCGACGCGATCGAGGAGAGCGTCGAGCGGATCGCGGCCGCACACGGCATAGCCGAGGACGCGGCACTTGCGCTCGTCGCCGTGCCGGAGACCGAGGCCGGCGTGGATCTCGCCAACGCCATCGCCCCCGAGCACCTCGAGATCCTCACCGAGGACGCGGAGCTGCTCGCGGGGCGCGTCAAGACCGCGGGCTGCGTCTTCGTCGGTGAGCTGGGGGCGACAGCCTTCGGCGACTACGCGGCCGGGTCCAACCATGTCCTGCCCACCGGCGGAGCCGGCCGCTTCCAGGGCCCGCTCGGCCCCGGCGCATTCAGGCGCCGGATATCGACCGTCGAGATCACGCAGGAGGCGGCCCGGGAGCTTGCACCGGCGGTCGCTACATTGGCCCGCTCCGAGGGCTTCCCGCTGCACGCCGATTCGGCGGAGGCGCGGGCGAAGGAGTGACCAGATGAGCCGCACAGCCGAGATCAATCGCGAAACCAAGGAGACCAAGGTCGCCCTGCGACTGGACCTGGACGGGGGGGACGCCACGATCGCCACCGGCGTCGGCTTCCTCGACCACATGCTCGACCTGCTCGCCCGCCACGGCCGGCTCGGCCTGAAGATCGAGGCCTCGGGCGATCTGGAGACCGGGGCCCACCACACCACCGAGGACGTCGGCATCTGCCTGGGTCAGGCGATCGACGCGGCGCTCGGCGACCGCACCGGGATCCGCCGCTACGGCTCGGCCCTGGTGCCGATGGACGAGGCCCTCGGCGAGTGCGCCATCGACATCTCCGGCAGGCCGTACTGCGCCTTCGATGCCGAGCTTCCGGACGTGACGATCGCCGGCTTCGATTCGGAGCTGACCGAGGAGTTCTTCCGGGCCGTCTCCAACAACTCGAAGATGACGCTTCACCTCTGGGTCCGCTCCGGCTCGAACGCGCACCACATGATCGAGGCGTCGTTCAAGGCGTTCGCGCGAGCGCTCCGCGAGGCGGTCTCGATCGACCCGGAGGAGACAGGCGTTCCCTCCACCAAGGGCACCCTGACCGAATGACGCGCATCGCCATCCTCGACTACGGGATGGGCAACCTGCGCTCGGTCGAGAAGGCGCTGGAGAAGGTCGGGGCCGAGGCGGAGATCACCGCGGACCGCGCACGGGTTGAGTCAGCGGACGGCGTGATCCTGCCGGGCGTCGGCGCTTTCCCGAAGGCGATGGGCCGCGTCCACGAGATCGGCCTGGACGAGCTGGTCGCCGGGCGTGTCGAGACGGGCGTGCCGGTGCTGGGCATCTGCCTCGGCATGCAGCTGCTCTTCGACTCCTCGGTGGAGAACGAGGGGGCGAGCGGGCTGTCGCTGCTCGCCGGCATCGTCGCCCCGCTCGAGGCCAACGGCTACAAGGTCCCGCACATCGGCTGGTCGCCGGTGCGCTGGGAGCACTCCTCGCAGCTCACCGAGGGCCTGGGGGAGGAGACCCCCTTCTACTTCGTCCACTCCTTTGCGCCGCGCCCCTCGGCCCAGGACGACGTGCTCGGCACCGCGGCGTACGGCGAGCGCTTCGCCTGTGCGGTTGAGCGCCCACCGCTCTACGGTGTCCAGTTCCACCCCGAGAAGTCGAGTTCGGCGGGGCTGGGACTGCTCACCAACTTCGTGCGTATCTGCAGTTGATCCTCTATCCGGCGATTGACATCCGCGACGGCAAGGCCGTCAGGCTGATCCAGGGCGACTACGACCAGGAGACGGCCTATGACGACGACCCCGTGGTCGCGGCCCGGCGCTGGGTGGACGGCGGCGCGCGCTGGCTCCACATCGTCGACCTGGACGGCGCCCGGGCAGGCGAGCCGGTGAACCTCGAACACGTCAGGCGGATCGTCGCGGCGGTCAGCGTGCCGGTCCAGCTCGGCGGCGGGCTGCGGGACTCGAAGAAGGTGGAGGAGGCGTTCTCCTCCGGTGTCGAGAGGGTCGTCCTCGGGACCGCGGCGGTGCGCGACCCCGAGATGGCGGAGGCCATCGCCGCCGCTCACGAGGGGCGGGTGGTCGCGTCGGTGGATTCGCGCTCCGGGAAGGTCGCGGCGGAGGGCTGGACCGAGGCATCCGAATTGGGCACGGCCGAGGTGATCTCGGCGCTCTCGGGACGAGGGGTCGACCGGTTCGTCTACACCCCGGTGGATGTGGACGGGCTGATGGAAGGTCCCGATCTCGACTCGCTGCGCGAGGCGGCTGCGGCCACGGCGGGGGAGCTGATCTACTCCGGCGGCGTCGGATCGCTCGACGACCTTCGCGCCCTGGCGGGGCTCGATCTGGACAACCTGGAAGGGGTAATCGTCGGCCGTGCGCTCTACGAGCAGCGGTTCACCGTCGCCGAGGCCCAGGCGATCCTCGATCCGTAGGATCCGCCCCATGGGGAGACTCTTCGGCCCGTTCTTCGTCTTCGCGGGGATCATGCACTTCGTCAAGACCCGCTGGTACGAGCGGATCATGCCGCCGTACGTGCCGCGGCACCGCGAGCTCGTCTACGTCAGCGGAATCGCCGAGATCGCAGGCGGCCTGGCGACGATGCACCCGGCGACGCGCAGGGCGGGGAGCGCCTGGAGCATCGCCACGCTGGTCGCGGTCTTCCCGGCGAACCTCCACATGGCGCTCGAGCCCGAGCGCTACGAGAAGGGGATCCCGGGAGGCCGCAATGCCCTCTACGCGCGGCTCCCGGTGCAGCTGCTCTTCATCGCCTGGGCCTACGCAGCCGGCGACTGGGACTAGGTCAGCCCGGCCGCCGCGAAAGCTCCGTCGCGATCGCCGTAGTCCTTGAAGCTCACAACGCGTCCATCCCTGAACGTCGCAACGACGGCGGTCGGGACGTCGGTCTCGACGCCGCTGCCGCGGCCCCTGATGTGAATCATCCCCAGTGCGACGACGCGTCCGTCGCCGAGATCGCGCAGGTCCGTGTAGTCGAGCTCGAAGCTCTCGAAGCTCTCGCGCGTGTCCTGAAGGAAGCTGCGAACCCCATCGTGCCCGCGGAACATTCCCTCCGTGGCGGCGCGCCGGGGCTCGAGCTCGAGGTTTTCATCGGTGATCTCGAGAAGCGCCGCCTCCTCGCCGCGGCTGACGAGTTCGGCGGCCCGCAGAAACAGGTCGGTGTTGGCGGACATGAGCGCAACGTTAACCTCGATTCATGGTCCTGAAGCGAGTCATCCCCTGCCTGGACGTTGACGACGGCCGCGTCGTCAAGGGCACCAACTTCGTCGACATTCGCGATGCCGGCGATCCGGTGGAGCTCGCCGAGCGCTATGACGCGGCGGGGGCCGACGAGCTCGTCTTCCTCGACATCACCGCCTCGCATGAGAGCCGCGACACGATCGTCGAGCTCGCCCGGCGCACGGCCGACAACGTCTTCATCCCGTTCACGATCGGTGGTGGCATCCGATCCGTCGAAGACGCGCAGGCGGTGCTCGACGCCGGCGCCGACAAGGTCTCCGTCAACTCATCCGCGCTCGCGCGGCCTGAGCTGATCTCGGAGCTCGCCGGCGTCTTCGGCTCACAGTGCGTCGTGGTCGCGATCGACGCGAAGCGCCGCGGGGGCGGCGACACATCGGACACCTGCGACGCGCCGCCGGGCCACTTCGGCGACGCCGAGTGGGACGTCTACGTCCACGGCGGCCGGACCAGGGTGGAGGGTCGCGAGGCCGTGGAGTGGGCGAAGGAGGCGACCGAGCTGGGAGCCGGGGAGCTGCTGCTGACCAGCATGGATCGCGACGGCACCACCGATGGCTACGACCTGGAGCTGACCCGCGCCGTCGCGGAGGCTGTCAGCGTGCCGGTGATCGCATCGGGCGGAGCCGGCGAGCTCGACCACCTGGTGGAGGCGGTCACCGACGGACACGCCGACGCGGTGCTCTGCGCATCGATCTTCCACTACGGGCAGCACACGGTCGCCGAGGCCAAGCAGCGGATGATTGACGCGGGCATTCCCGTCCGGGCGGCCTAGCCCTTCTGCTGCTTCTTCCCGGACGACTTCTTCGATTTCTTCGGCGGTGCCTGGATGAGGCCATTCACCGACTTGCCCTGAGCCGGCGTCAGGGCGTAGATCGTCTTGTAGCCCGTCAGGAAGATCTCCTTGCCGTCGGAGATGACCGGGTTGTAGGCGCCGTCGGAATCTTCGAAGACCTTGTGCCCGTTGGCTGCGTTGAAGCCGTAGGTCGAGGTGTGCTGGAGGTCCGCGACGTAGACCGTGTTCCCGATCAGGCTCGCCGCCCCGGAGATCGAGCCCAGGCCGGATTGGCTCCAGCGCTCGTTGCCGTTGCGGGCATCCAGGGCGTAGAAGTTGCCGTCATAGGAACCGAAGTAGATGGTGGGCTGGGTGTCCGGGGTGCGCGCGGCGACCGGTCCGGCGTAGACGTAGTTGCTGGTCGAGTGGCTCCAGGCGAGATCGCCATTCGCCTGATCGAAGCTGTACATGCGGCCGTCGGTGTTGCCCGCGTAGACGCGGCCGAAGGCGATGGCCGCGGTGGCGTAGAACTGGCCCGAGCGGCCGAAGCTGGTCCCCTGTGAGCCCGTCTGCCACTTGATCGAGCCGTCCTTGACGTGGATCGCGGTCATCTCGCCGCTGTAGTCGCCCGCGTAGACGATCCCGTTGTTGTAGGCCGGCGCCGCCTTGACGGCGCCGTTCACGGGCGTCGACCAGATCGTCTTGCCGGTGTTCTTGTCGAGCGCATAGATCGTGTTGCACTCGCAGCCGACGATCACCTTGTTGCCCACGACCAGCGGTGAGGATTCGCTGCGGCCGGGGAGGGGGTGCTTCCAGACCGTGTGGCCGTCGTAGGCCGCGAGATCGACCACCTGGCCGGGGTCGAGGGTCGAGATGTAGATGTTGCGGTCGTTGTAGGTGGGCGCCGACGCGTTCAGGCTGGCGACCTGCCGCTTCCAACGGGCCTTGCCGGTCTTGGTCTTGATCGAGAAGGCGAGGCCGTTGTTGTTGATTCCGAAGAGCTGGTTGTGGACGAGGATCGGCGAGTACTCGAGCAGGTGCCCGCCCTTGAACTGCCAGCGGACCTTGAAGGGAGGCTTCACGCCCGGAGCGTCGAGGTAGCGGGTGCGCTCCTGATTGAGCCCGTACATCGGCCAGTTCGTGGTCCCCGAGACCGGCTTGGGCGCCTCGCTGGTGATCGTGCACGGCGCGTGACAGGACTTGTCGCTCGGGCGCTTCAGGACGACATAGCCGACCGCAGCGACCGCGAGGATGCCGATCGCAGCGGCGACGCCGAGCGTCGCCCAGCGGTGGTTCTTCCAGAGGCCCTTGAGTCTCTCGCGCATACGATCCGCACCATAGGCAAGCTCACTTAATGCAGGACTCAAGGGACATAGACCCGACCTCCCTGCCGCAGGCGATCGACGCGCTGCCGGGCATCGACGCGGTGCGCCGGCTCGCGGAGCAGGTTCCGACCTATCTGGTCGGCGGCGTGGTGCGGGACCTCCTGCTCGGGGCTGAGGGGGTCGATCTCGACATCGCAATCGAAGGGAAGCCGGACGCACTCGCGGGCGTCCCGGGCTACCGGCCGGAGCGCGACGAGCATTTCCTCACAGGCAAGCTCGAGGCCGGCGACCGGGAGATCGACGTCGCCCAGACACGGGCCGAGAGCTACCCGCGGCCGGGCGCCCTGCCGGAGGTCAGGCGAGCCTCGATCGGCGAGGACCTGGCCCGGCGGGACTTCACGGTGAACGCGATGGCATATCCCCTCGCCGACGGCGCGGGGTTGCTCGATCCGCATGGGGGAGTGGACGACCTGCGGGCCGGCCGCATCCGCGTCCTGCACGACGGATCGTTCAGCGACGATCCGACGCGCGCGCTGCGAGCAGCCCGCTACGCCGCCCGCTTCGGATTCGAGCTGGATCCCGGCACGGCGGGCCTGCTGGCGGATGCCGACCTCTCGACGGTCTCTGAGGACCGGATCCAGAACGAGCTGCGCAGGATCGCGGCAGAGGAAGATCCGGCGCGCGCCCTGCGGCTGCTCGTCGACTGGGGCGTGATGCCGACCCTGGACCCCGCGGCGCCCGAGCGCGTGGCGGAGGTGGTCCGGCTCGCGTCGGATCCGCCCTGGTCGGACTGGGTGGACCGAGACCTCGCAGTCATGCTGGCGATCGTCCGCCCGCTGCCCCAGATCCGCGAGCTGGTGTCCGCGGAGCCCGAGAGGCCGTCGGATGCGTTCCGGCTCGCCCAGACGTGGGACCCCGCTCAGCTGCTCGTCGCGAGGGCGCTGGGCGCCGAGTGGCTCGATGACTATGCGGAGAAGTGGCGGGCGGTGACCCTGGAGATCACCGGCGAGGACCTGATCGCCGCAGGGGTCCCCGAGGGGCCTGCGATCGGCCACGGGCTGGAGGCCGCGCTCTCCGGAAAGCTCGACGGCGAGCTCTCCGGTCGCGAGCAGGAGCTGCAGATCGCGCTCACCGCCGCCCGCGGCGAGCTTCCCGAGGACTGACGCATCTAGCCTGCCTCGAATGGAATGGCGCGAGCGTGATCGGGTTCGCTGGCTCGAGGCGGAGCTCGCCGGAGCCCGAGCGGCTTTCTCCACCCGGATCGGCGGCGTGAGCGAGGCTCCCTACGACGCCCTGAACGTCGCGATCATGACCGGGGACGAGCGCGACAGGGTCCGGGAGAACCGCCACCTGCTGGCCGTCGCGCTCGGCCGAGATCCCGACGGCGTCGTGATGGGACGGCAGGTCCACGGAGCCGAGCTTCGCGAGCACCGCGGAGCGCAGGAACCCAAGGTCTACGCCGATGTGGTCCCAAGCCCGGAGGAGGTCGACGCTCAGAGCGTCTCCGACTCGGCACTCACCCCGCTGGTGATGGTCGCCGACTGCCTCCCCGTCGCAATGTCGGGGCCCGGCGGCGTCGCGATGGCGCACTGCGGCTGGCGAGGGCTGGCGGGCGGGATCGTCGGCGAGGTCGCGCGGGCCATCGACGCGGGCTCGGCCGCCGTGGGGCCGGGGATCGGGCCCTGCTGCTACGAGGTCGGCGACGAGGTGCTGGCCGAGTTCGCGGATCTCGACGGGGTCGCCGAGGGGCGGATGCTCGACCTGACTGCGGTCGCCCGCGGGCTGCTTGCCCGCGCCGGGGTGACGACCGTCGAGTCCGCCGATCTCTGCACGAGCTGCAACCCCGATCTCTTCTACTCCCATCGCCGCGATGGCGAGCGCACCGGGCGCCAGGCGGGCCTGGCCTGGATGGTTTGACGATGGTCGAGCCCGTCACGAGCCTGGACGTCGAGCAAATTCGCTCCAACCTCGACCGGATTCGCGAGCGGACCGGTCCGAACGTCGAGATCCTCGCCGCCACCAAGTACATCCGGACCGAGGACATGGGAGTCCTCGCCGAAGCCGGCATCGAGCTGGTCGGCGAGAACCGCCAGCAGGACCTGGAGGAGAAGCGAGAGCGCTGGGGCGAGCGCTTCACCTGGGACTTCATCGGCAACCTGCAGAGCCGCAAGGTCAAGCGGATCCTGCCGCTGGTCAGGCTGATCCACTCGGTCGCGTCCGACTCGGTGCTCGAGCAGCTCGGGAGACACGGCGGCTCCGATACAGAGGTGCTCGTGGAGGTGAACCTCTCGGGGGAAGCCGAGAAGGGGGGAATCGCTCCGGAAGCCCTGGACGAGTTCATCGAGCGCTGCCCCGTGAGGGTCTCCGGCTTGATGACGATGCCCCCGTTCACCGAGGATCCGGAGGCCTCGCGCCCCTATTTCGCACGGCTCGCGGAGCTGGCCTCGGACCGCGGACTCGAGCGTCTCTCGATGGGCACGAGCCAGGATTGGCCGGTCGCCGTGCAGGAAGGGGCCACGATCGTGCGCCTGGGCTCCGTTCTTTGGGCATAATCAGTCAACATCGGCTAGAGGAATAACGACCGTCAAGCCGAATCTGAGCCGAGATGGCGATCAGGGACACATGGAGACGTTCGCTCGAGTACTTCGGTCTCGTCGAGGGTGACTACATCGAGGAGGGCGAGTACGACGAGGGCGACACGGGCAGCGAAATGGCGCTCGACCCGGGCGTCGCGCCTCGCGAGGCAGCGGGCAGCTCGCCCTCGCGCCGCGGACGTGGCCGCGAGGAGGACATCGACGACATCTTCGGCGACGAGGAGCCGGCGCCGCGACGGGGCCGGATCCGATCCGTGGACGACACGGCTGAGGAGCCACAGCCCAGCCGCCGCGGCCGACGTGGTCGCGCACCCGCCGGCAACGGCGGAGGCGTCGCCTCCATGCACGTCGTCACCCCGCGGAGCTTCAACGACGCCCAGCAGGTCGCCGACGAGTTCAAGCGCTCGAAGCCGGTGATCATCAACCTTCAGTCGACCGACCGTGAGCTCTCCAAGCGGCTGATCGATTTCTCCTCCGGCATGACCTACGCCCTGGGCGGAGGCATGCAGCGGATCTCGCAGGGAATCTTCCTGCTGACGCCCGAGAACGTTGAGGTCTCGGCCGAGGAGAAGGCCCGCCTGCTCGAGGGCGGCTTCTTCAATCAGTCGTAATTTCTACGGAAGCGCAGAGCGCCGCGAAGCATTACCTTCCGGCCTGATGCCAGGGAAAGGCCGCAAACAGGTTGTGGGGTCTTTCGCTTGCCGTTGCGGCGGCGATCTGCCTCTGGGCGGTGCCCGCCGCGGGGGCGGACACGGTCCTGGTGGGCTCCCCAGGGGGCGGATTCCCCGGTGGCGGCGGTTTCATCAACTTCAACGCGTCCGCCCCGATCACGGTCGCCAACCTGTCCCTCGGCGAGCCGGGGGCGAACGTCACGTCTCCCGTCAACGGCACGATCACGCAGTGGCGAGTTACGACCGGGAATACCGGTGCGTACACGCTGCACGTCCTGCGACCGATCGGTGGCGCCCAATACACGGAGCACGGGTCCGCACCCGGAAACGTCACGGTGAGCGGTGCCAACACCTTCAGCGCCAGCCTGCCGATCCAGGCCGGAGACATTCTCGGCGTCGACGTCCCGGGAATGTCGTCGGTGTTGGGAAGCTTCGGCCTTTCGGGCTCCTCGGAGACCTTCTTCAGCCCCGCGTTCACCTCGGGTTCGACCGCAAGCCCGGCAAGCAGTCCGGACACGGACCAGGAGACCTTCCTCAACGCCGACGTGCAGTACACGCCGGCCTCCAGCGCGCCGCCTCCCGCCCTCGCCAGGATCCTCCGCCAAGATGAACAAGAACAAGAAGAAGAAGCACAAGCGGTCGGCGAGCTCGGCGAAGAGCAAGTGCAAGAAAAAGAAGAAGAAGTAGGGCCCGAGGCCCGATAGCGGGCGCCGAATAAAGTCCCGGCCATGAGAGTTGGATTCATCGGCGCCGGGAACATGGCGAGCGGGCTCGCGCGCGGCTGGGCCGCCGCCGGTGGCGAGGCGGGTGCGCCCGAGGCGATGCTGTTCGCCGACGCCGATCCCGCGAAGGCCGAGGCCTTGGCCGACGAGGTCGGCGGCGAGGCACTGGCGGGGAACGTCGCGATCGCAGACGGATCGGATCTGGTCGTCCTCGCGGTCAAGCCCAACGTCCTCGACGAGGTCGCGCCCGATCTCGTTCAGGCCGGGACGCCCGTCCTCTCGATCCTCGCCGGGACCACGCTCGAGACCCTGCACCGTGCGCTCCCGGGCATCGACCTGGTCCGGGTGATGCCGAACCTCGGCGCGCAGCTCCGCCAGGCCGTGCTCTGCGTCGTCTATTCGGAGAAGGTCGGCGCGCCCGAGCGCGAACGGATCGGCGGGTTGCTCTCCCTGCTCGGGGACGTGATCGAGATCGATGAAGGGCTGATCGACGCGGCCACGGCGATCATGGGCTGCTCGCCGGGCTACCTGGCGCTGATGGCCGAGGTCCTGGTGGAGGCCGGAGTACGTGAGGGCCTGACGGAGGATCAGGCGCTGCGGATGGTCGCGCGCTCCATGGCCGCCACCGGCGGACTGCTCGATCTGCACGATCCAGGCGCCCTGAAGCGAGCGGTCGCCTCGCCCGGCGGGATGACCGAGGCGGGCCTGGATGCCCTCGAGGAGCACAAGATCCAGGAGACGCTCAACGCCGCGGTAGACGCGTCGCTGGAGCGAGTGCGCAAGTGAGCCCGCTGCTCGCGATCAGCCGGGTGGACGTCGCGGACTACGTCGGCGCGGTCTTCCTCGTCTACTTCATCCTGATCTTCATCCGGGTTCTGCTCTCCTGGATCCCGCGGATGCCGTACTACCCCTGGCTGCGGGCCACGGTCGACTTCGTTCATCAGGTCGTGGATCCGTACCTGAACCTGTTCCGCCGGGTGATCCCGCCGCTCGGCGGAGGCGGGATGGCGATCGACATCAGCCCGATTCTCGCGATCCTCATCCTCTTCATCGTCGGGCGGGTGGTCGTATCGCTGATTCACGGTTGACGGGGTGGCTGAAGCTGCTGGTCCCGGCACTCGCGGCCTGTGGGGTAGTGGTGGCCGTCGATCAGGGCACCAAGGCGCTCGCGACCTCCCTGGTGGCGCGCGGAGACCGGGTCGAGGTCCTGCCCTTCCTGGCCTTCGAGAACGTCCGCAACAGAGGCGTCGCGTTCGGCATCGGCGGGGACATCTCGGCCGTCTTCATCGGCGCGACCATCGTCGTGCTGCTCGGGTTCCTCGTCTTCCTGGCGTCCCGCTCGCGGAGCGGCTGGCTCGTCTGGGTTCCCGCCGCCCTGTTGATCGGAGGTGCGCTGGGAAACCTGGCCGACCGCGTGCGTGACGGCGCCGTCACGGACTTCATTCACCTCCCACTCTGGCCGACCTTCAACCTCGCGGATGTGGCGATCGTCGTCGGGGTTCTGCTGCTTCTGCTCGACGTCGGGCGCTCGCGAAGCTGATGGACGCCGCGGGCCTGATCGTCCATCTGGACGACGACCTGGCCGTGATCGAAAAGCCGGCCGGGCTGGTCGTCCACTCGGCGCCGTCGCACAAGGGGGAGACCCTCGTCGACCTGCTGCAGGGGATCGCGGGTGGCGGGGAGAGTGGGCGACCCGGGATCGTGCAGCGGCTGGACAAGGACACCTCGGGCCTGATGGTGATCGCCCGCAACGAGGACTCGCTCCGCGAGCTGGCGCGGATGGTGAAGGCGCGTGAGGTGGTGCGGGAGTACACGGCGCTGGTCGAAGGACGGTTGGGGAGTCGCACCGGGACAATTGACGCCCCGCTCGGGCGGGATCGCCGACAGCGGACAAGGCGGGCAGTGAAGGGGGCGGGATCCAGAGAGGCGACGACCCACTTCGAGGTGATCGAGGCACTGCCGGACGACACGCTCGTGCACGCACGCCTGGAGACGGGGCGCACACACCAGATTCGCGTTCACTTCGCCGCCATCGGGCACCCGGTGGCCGGCGATCCGGAGTACGGGACGCGGGGGCGCCATGGGTTGGAACGGCAGTTCCTGCACGCGTCCCGGCTCGGATTCACGCACCCCCGCACCGAAGAGAGGCTGGAGTTCACCTCTGTGCTTCCGGATGACCTCGATGTAGCGCTCGGGAGGGCGCGCTAGGGCTGAGTTGGTGAGTTTGTTCGGCATATCCGAAGAAAGTCACCAACTCCCCGAGCGACGGCTCGTGCGACCCCCTTCATTGCCGGTTTTCAAGGCCGCGCCTGCCCTTCACCCCCAAGCGCCTACAATCGCGCGGACTTTGCACCCAACCCCCGCCGAGAGGCACGGGACGCTGCCCGGGCACGCCCGGGTTCCCGCAGCCGCGACGGGGCAACCGAACAACATCAAGCGATAGGAAGGTCAGATGGCCGAGGTAGGCATCAGAGAGCTGCTGGAGGCCGGAGTTCACTTCGGTCACCAGACCCGGCGCTGGAACCCGCGCATGCGCCGCTTCATCTACGGGGAGCGGGAAGGGATTCACATCATCGATCTCCTCCAGACGGAGGAGCTGCTCAAGGAGGCGACGGAGTTCGTCACCGAGGTCGCGGCGAAGGGTGGAGTCATCCTCTTCGTCGGGACGAAGAAGCAGGCACGCGACTCCGTCGAGGAGTGGGCCGAGCGCTGCGGCATGCCGTACGTGAACCGGCGCTGGCTCGGTGGACTGCTCACCAACTTCCACACGATCCGCAAGCGGATCCAGCGGCTGCACGAGCTCCGCGAACTGAAGGAGAATGGCCGGCTCGACCTGCTCCCCACCAAGGAGCGCATGTCGATGGAGGCCGAGCTGCGCAAGCTCGAATACAACCTCGGCGGCGTCGCCGACATGCAGCGCATCCCCGATGCGGTGGTGATCATCGACCTGAAGACCGAGGAGATCGCGCTCCGCGAGGCCGAGCGCCTCGAGATCCCGATCATCGGGCTGGTCGACTCCAATTGCGATCCGTCCCCGGTCCAGTACGTGATCCCCGGCAACGACGACGCGATTCGCTCGTGCGACCTGATCGTCGGCGCGCTGGGCTCCTCGATCGAGGGCGCCGCCGCCGCGTGGCGCGCGGCCGAGGAGAAGCGCCGCGCCGAGGAGGAGGAGAAGAAGCGACGCGAGGAAGAGGAGCGCAAGCGGCGCGAGGCCGAGGAGAAGGCGAAGCAGGAGGCCGAGGAGAAGGCGAAGGCCGAGGCCGCGGCCAAGGCGAAGCAGGAGGCCGACCAGAAGGCGGCGGCCCAGGCGAAGCAGACCGAGGCGAAGAAGGAGGCCGGCGAGGAGATTCCGCAGCCGCAGGCCGAGGGTGCCGCGCCCGCGCACAACCGGCAGGGCGATCCCGCCGAGGCGAGGCGCCAGGCCGAGATCGAGATCCCGCAGCCGCCACCGGCCGACGACGCCGAGACGGCTTCCGAGCCGGCTCCGACCAAGACCGGAGGTGAATCCTGATGGCGGTGAGTGCGGCCGACGTCAAGGCGCTGCGCGAGAAGACCGGCGCTCCGATCGTCGACGTGAAGAACGCCCTCGAGGAGGCCGAGGGGGACGAGACGAAGGCGATCGAGATCCTCCGCAAGAAGGGTCAGGCGTCCGCGGCCAAGCGTGGCGGACGCAGCACCTCCGAGGGCGTGGTCGAGTCCTACATCCACGCGGACGCCCGCAAGGGCACCCTGGTGGAGGTGCAGTGCGAGACCGACTTCGTGGCGCGCAACGAGGACTTCAAGGAGTTCGCGCGCCAGGTCGCCATCCACATCACCGCGATGGATCCCGAGCACGTCCACTTCGAAGACGTCCCCGAGGAGGATCTGGCCCGCGAGCGGGGGATCCTCGAGGAGAAGGCGAAGGCCGACGGAAAGCCCGACAACGTGGTCGAGAAGATCGTCGACGGACAGATCAAGAAGTGGGCCTCGGAGCTCGTCCTGCTCGACCAGAAGCACTTCAACGAGGAGCGCTACGAGGGCAAGACGATCGAGGATCTGCGGGCTGAGGTCGCGGCCAAGACCGGCGAGAACGTGCGCATCGCCCGCTTCTCCCGCTTCGAGGTGGGGCAGGAGTAGGAAGCCTTGGCCTCGGCCGCGTTCAACCGGATCCTGCTGAAGATCTCCGGGGAAGCCCTGATGGGCGGCCTCGAATACGGAACGGATCCCGCGCAGATCGAGCGCATCGCCAACCAGGTCCGCGAGGTGCGGGCGCGGGAGGTCGAGGTCGCGATCGTTGTCGGCGCCGGCAACATCTACCGGGGCCTGGAGGGCGCGGCGGAGGGCATGGACCGCGCCACGGCCGACTACATGGGCATGCTGGCGACGGTTCTCAACGCCCTCACGCTTCAGGACGCCCTGGAGAAGGTGGGGGTGGACACCCGCGTGCTCTCGGCGATGGCCGTGACGGAGGTCGCCGAGCCCTACATCCGGCGGCGCGCGATCCGCCATCTGGAGAAGGGCCGGGCGGTCATCTTCGCCGCCGGCACGGGCAACCCGTTCTTCACGACCGACACCGCAGCGGCGCTCCGGGCCCTCGAGATCCACGCCGAGGCGATCCTGATGGCGAAGAACGGGGTGGAGGGCGTCTACACGGCCGACCCCTCGGTCGATCCGAACGCCGAGTTTCTGCCGGAGATCAGCCACCGCCAGGCGATCGAGCGGGGCCTCCGCGTGATGGATTCGACGGCGCTGTCGCTCTGCATGGACAACGACCTGCCCATCTACGTCTTCAACATGGCGGACGAGCGCAACATAGATAGGATCGTCAGCGGAGAGAGGGTCGGGACTCTGGTGTCCTCAAAGCCCGCTACGGAGCCAATTCCGGGAGTGCGCAGCTGATGAGCGAGATGATCGACGAGCTGTTGGCAGACGCCAAGGAGCGAATGCAGAAGTCGGTCGACTCGACCCGCAACGAGCTCGCCACGGTCCGCACCGGCCGTGCCTCACCGCACCTCCTCGATCGCCTCGACATCGACTACTACGGCGCACAGACACCGCTGAAGCAGCTCGCGCAGGTGGCCGCCACCGACGCCCGCATGCTCACCGTGACGCCCTACGACAAGTCCTCGATCAACACGATCGAGAAGGCGGTCATGGAGTCGGACCTTGGCCTGACGCCCTCCAACGACGGCAACGTGATTCGCCTCCAGATCCCGGAGCTGACCGAGGAGCGACGCAAGGAGCTCGTCAAGGTCGTCCACAACGTCGCCGAGGACGGCCGCGTGGCCATCCGCAACATCCGTCGCGACGTCATGCAGGACCTCCGAGACCTGAAGAAGGAGGGGGAGGCGGGGTCCGACGAGGAGCACCATGGCGAGACCGACCTTCAGAAGCACACGGACGCCTCCATCGGCGAGATCGACTCGCTCTTGAAGGGCAAGGAAGAGGAGATCCTGGAGGTCTAGGCTCCGGCCGGACCCCGATCTCCCTCCGAATGGCAGCCGAATACGTCGCGATCATCACCGACGGGAATGGGCGCTGGGCTCAACAGCGAAGCCTGCCCGTCATCGAGGGGCATCAGGCGGGCGCCGACGTCGTCAAGGCGCGGCTGCGGGACGCAGCCGAGTTCGGCATCAAGGAGCTCACCGTCTATTCGTTCTCGACCGAGAACTGGACCAGGCCCCGTGAGGAGGTCGACGGCCTGATGGCGATGTTCGCCGACCGGATCGACCGCGAGACGCCCGAGCTGGACGAGGAGGGCGTCCGGATGCGCTTCATCGGCCGCCGCGAGGGCGTCAGCGAGGCGCTCACCGGGCGCATGGACTGGGCCGAGGAGAAGACCGACGGCAACGACCGCATCACACTCTTCGTGGCCTTCAACTACGGCGGCCGCGCCGAGATTCTTGATGCGGCCGCGAAGTACCGGGGCGGCGGGGAGGAGGAGTTCGAGAGCCACCTCTACGCGCCCGAGATGCACGAGCCGGACCTGCTGATCCGGACGAGCGGCGAGCAGCGGATCTCCAACTATCTGCTCTGGCAATGCGCGTACTCGGAGTTCGTCTTCCGGGACGAGCTCTGGCCGGACTTCACGCGCGAGGCGTTCGAGTCCTCGCTGGCGGAGTACGAGGAGCGCCAGCGGCGCTTCGGAGCGCGGGCCGGATGATCGAGGACATCGAGCCCTTCCCCGACGAGGACCCGCTCGAGCCGGAGATCGTCGTGCGGCGGGTGGATGAGGAGCCGGAGGAGCGCCCGGGTGGGCGCTTCGGCCGCTTCATCCCCAAGATGTCGGAGACGACAGCGCGAGTCGTGGTCGCGATCCCCTGGGCGATCTTCGCGATCGTGATCGTCAGCGTCGGCGGTCTGCTCTTCACCCTCGCCCTGGTCGTGCTTGCGATCCTCGGCCTGCGCGAGTTCTTCCGGATGGCCGAGCCTGAGCAGCCGATCATGCTGCCGGCGTACGCCGTCGTCGGCGGAATGGTGCTCGCGGCGCACTACGGCAGCGCCTTCCAGATCGTGCTCGTCTTCGCAGCGATCTTCCCCCTCGCCTTCGCGTTCGCGGCCGCCCGGCGCTCGCACGAGGCGATCACGATCTCGATCGCCATGACCATCCTCGGTGTCGCCTGGATGGGGCTCGGCTTCTCGCACGCGGTCCTGCTGCGGGACCTGCCGCTGCACGGCGGCGCCCTGTTGATCGACGTGCTCGTGGCGACCTTCCTCGGCGACACCGCGGCCTACGGGGCGGGGCGGCTCTTCGGCTCCCGCAAGATCACACCGCGCATCTCGCCCAACAAGACCCTCGAGGGCGCCATCGGCGGCTTCATCGGGGCGACGCTGGGATTCTGGTTCGCCGGCCTCTACCAGGACTGGCTGCCGGGCCTCGACGCCCTGTTGATGGGCATGGCGATCGGGGTGATCGCGCCGATCGGGGATCTGTTCGCGTCCCTGATCAAGCGCGATCTCGGCGTCAAGGACACCGGCCGCCTCTTCGGCCCCCACGGAGGCCTGATCGACCGCCTCGACGCCGTGCTCTTCACCGTGGTCGTCGGGTACTACCTGTCCGTCGCCTTCGTGTACTGAGGCCTACGCCGTGACGTCGAGCGAGATCCCGAGCTTGCGCTCGAACTCGGCGCGGTCGAAGAAGATCCGGTTCTCGACCACCTTGCCATCCACCACCTTGATCCGGTCGACACCTGTGTGCTCGATCCGGCCGTTCGCGCCGGTGGCATGGGCCACCCAGCGGATGAACAGGTGCTCTCCGTTGTCAGCCGACTCGACCACCCGCAGCGTCAGGTCGGGCACGCGGGCGAGCAGCTCCTGCAGCGCTCCGACGTACTCCTCGCGGCCGCGCACCGGCTCATCCGTGCCGGGCCAGTAACCGATCACCTCGTCGTGGAGGTCGTCTGAGGGGGTGGAGAGGTCCGGCTTCGCCCAGAACTCGGCGAAGACCTCGGCGGTGAAGCCCTCTCGCTCGTTCTCGATGGTCGCGGTCTGCTCGGTCATTAGTGGTTCCTTTCGATGGGGAGACCACCGTGCCACCGCGCCCGCGGCCCCTCAATTACCTCGGAGGTAGTCCTTGGTCTCCCCGTCGGCCGGGAAGAAGGACTCGATCGAGAGCTCCTCGAGGGTGATGTCGAGCGGCGTGCCGAAGGTCGCCACCGTGCTGAACAGAGAGAGCACCGTGTCGTTCGGAAGCCGGAGGCGCAGGGGCACGAACAGCATCTCCTCGGGCTCCGCGAGGCCGGAGGATGCCTCCACGCCCGGATAGCCGAGCAGCTCGCGCTCGAGCTCGGCGAGCGCCGGGTCCTGCGAGAGGAGTGCCTGACGATGCAGGCGGGTCAGAAGATGGCCGCTCCACTCCTCGAAGTTGAGGATGCGCGGCGCCATCCCTTGCGGGTGGAGGGTGATCCGCAGGGCGTTCGCCGGCGGGGAGAGCAGCTCCTCCGAGACCCCCTCCAGAAGCATCCCGGCCGGGCCGTTGGAGGCGACGATCTCCCACTCGCGGTCAACGATCACCGCGGGATACGGCTCGTGGCCGGCGAGGATCGCGTCGAGCGCATCACGGACAGGGCCCATCTCATCGGTATCCAGCGGCGTCTCGGCGTAGAGGGGGGCGTAGCCGGCGGCGACGAGCAGGGCGTTCTGCTCCCTGAGCGGGACCTCGAGGTGCTCCGCCAGCGTCAGGACCATCTCGCGGCTTGGCTTCGACCGGCCGGTCTCGAGAAAGCTGAGGTGGCGCGCGGAGACATTCGCCTCGAGAGCGAGATCGAGCTGGCTCATCCTGCGCCGGTTTCGCCACTCGCGCAGCAGCCCGCCGGCACCTGATCTGGTCGCGGCCGGGGTCATCGGCCTGACCTTATTGGGCGCGCCTCGGCCGGACCATTACCTCGGAGGTAGCTGCTCAGAGACGCCGCCGCGTCTTCACCGAGCAGACAGTGAGATCGGCCGGGGCGCCCGGGGCGCCGAGCTCACGAGCACGGCCGAACTTGAAGCGGCGGCCATCGAGCTCCTCGCGAACGGGCTCGGAGATCAACACCTCGCCGCCCTCGGCGCAGTCGCCGACGCGGGCTGCGATGTTGACGTCGACGCCCAGGAAGTCTCCCTTCACCTTGCGGGGCGTGCCTCGGTGCACGCCCGCGCGCTGGGAGGGCCGATAGCCCTCCACCTCGATCTCCTCGATCTCGTGCTGCGCATCCAGGGCCGCCCGGACGGCCGGATCGGAGTCGCTGAAGACCGCCATCGCGCCGTCGCCGAGCCGCTTCACGATCGCCCCCTTGTGGTGCGAGATCGCCTTCTGCTCGGCGTCGCCGACCTGCCGCAGAACCTCGAGGGCGGCCTCATCGCCCGCCTCGAGCGCCCAGTCTGAGAAGCCGACCAGGTCCGTGAACAGGATCGCCACGTCGGCGGTCCCCTGGCGGCGCCTCTGTGCCTCTGAGAGCGCCTGCCACGCCTGCAGGGCACCCTTGCCGATCTCCCGCATTGCGCTGGGGCCCTCAGGCTGGACCTCATCTACGAGCCGCTGCATCGCCTCGGGCATCTCGGCGGTCTCCGGCTCACCGCCTGGGATCAGGCGCCGCAGGAAGCGAGCGGTCGCGACGAGCTGCGGGTTGGCGTCGGTCCTGCGGACGACGTCCCGGATGCCCTCGGAATCGAGCGGGGCATCGCCGTTTTTGCGCCTGCGCCTCCTACGTGCCATGAATGCATCCTCGCAAGGCCGCAACTTCTCGGCCTCATGCTGTTTCGTCAGCGAACGCTCACAACATCTGAAAGGGAGTGGTTCTGGATGAAGAAGCTGCTCAGTCGCCGGCCCTCCGCCGGCACTGTGATCGCGTTCATCGCCCTCTGTGTGGCACTTGGAGGGGGCGCGTACGCGGCCACCGCTAAGAAGGTCGAGTACAAGGGCCTCAGCAAGGACGCCCGCCTGAAGACTCTCGGCGTCGGCAAGACCAACGCGCAGACAGGCACGACGCCCTGCGACCCGACCAGCACGACGTTCCTCAAGTGCACCTCGGTGGACGTGGATGGCTCGACGGGCTTCCCGCGCAAGTACCTGGTGGTCGTTGACGGCACCATCGACGGTGGCGGCTCTGTTGCCGACGGCGTCTGCCACGTCGAGATCGACGGCTCAGAGGTGAACGGCACGAAGACCGCGGTGCGTACCGCCGGCGCGATCCAGTCGTTCGGCATCAACATCGTCACCACCGCGCAGGGCGGCAAGCACAACATCGCTCTGGCGTGCAACGAGACCACCGGCGACCTGAAGGTCTCGCAGTACGAGCTCTCGGCGGTTCAGGTTCGATAGCCCGAACCCCGTAGGCGAGATTCATGGACGGGAGGCCTTCGGGCCTCCCGTCTTCGTTTAGGGCGCGCTTCGGGCGACACCTACACTGGGCGGCCGTGAAAAGAGTGCTGATACTGGGATCGACGGGCTCGATCGGCACCCAGGCGCTGGAGGTGATCGGCGCCTCCGACGATCTTCAGGTCGTCGGGCTCTCGGCCGACTCGAGCTGGGAACGCGTCCTCGCGCAGGCGCGCGAGCACGGCGTGCCGGTCGTGGCGCTGGCAGACGAGGAATCCGCCGAACGAGCCGGATCGGCGTGGGGCGGCCGCGTCCTCGCCGGCGAGACCGGGATCCGCGAGCTGATCGCGGAGTCCAAGCCAGACCTCGTCCTGAACGCGGTCGTCGGCGCTGCCGGCCTGGGGCCGACGATCGTCGCCCTCACCGAGGGAATCGACCTCGCACTGGCCAACAAGGAGAGCCTCGTCATCGGCGGCGAGCTGGTCATGGCGCTGGCCGAAGCGACCGGCGCCCGCCTCCTTCCGGTCGACTCCGAGCACTCGGCGCTGTACCAGCTGATCGGCGCGGAGCCACCGGGGACCGTTGATCGGCTGGTGCTGACGGCGTCGGGCGGGCCGTTCCGCGGCCGCACCGACCTCTCGGGTGTGACCCCCGACGAGGCCCTGGCACACCCGACCTGGGAGATGGGCGGCCGGATCAGCATCGACTCGGCCACGCTGATGAACAAGGGCTTCGAGATGATCGAGGCGCACCACCTGTTCGGCGTCGCGTACGAGCAGATCGATGTCGTCGTCCACCCGCAGTCGATCGTCCACTCGCTGATCAACCTGAACGACGGCGCCTCGCTTGCCCATCTCGGCTATCCCGACATGAAGGTCCCGATCTCGTACGCGCTCCAGCATCCTGAGCGGGCCGATGTGGACGTGCCGACGCTCGACCTCCCGGGCATCGGAGAGCTCACCTTCGAGGCCCCGGATACGGAGACTTTTGCCTGCCTGCGCCTGGCGCGCGAGGCGGGGGAAACCGGAGGAACCGCGCCCTGCGTGCTGAACGCGGCCGACGAGGTCGCCGTGGAGGCCTTCCTCGACCGGCGCATCCCGTTCACCGGCATTCCGGAGGTGATCGAGCGGACGCTCGAGGCTCTGCCCGGCCGCCCCGTGAACCACTTCGAGGACCTGTTCGACATCGACGAGGCCGCGCGTGAGCACGCCCGCGGGCTGATCGAGGGTCTGGCCGTCGCGTGAGCTGGGTCCTCGTCATCGTGGGCTTCGCGGCGCTGATCATGCTGCACGAGGGCGGGCACTTCGTGGTCGCGAAGATGACCGGGATGCGCGTCGAGCGCTTCTTCCTCTTCTTTCCGCCGAAACTCGTCAGCATCAAGCGCGGAGAGACCGAGTACGGGATCGGGATGATCCCCCTGGGGGGCTTCGTGAAGATCACCGGGATGAACCCGGAGGAGCTCGAGGAGGCGGAGGCCGCCGCCGGGACCGACGGGACGCCGTACGGAGACCCGGAGCTCGCGGCCGCGACGGATGCCGGTCGCGACACGCCGCAGGGCCTGCTCGAGCGGGTGGAATCGGCCGGGCAGGCCCCGGGCGAGCGAGAGGTCCTCAGCCCGGACGTGATCAAGCGGGCCTACTACAACCAGCCGGTCTGGAAGAGGATCGCCGTGATCGCAGCGGGGCCCGCGGTGAACATCGTGCTGGCCTTCATCCTGCTGACGGTCATCTATTTGAGCCTGCCGGTGCCGAAGGCCATCGTCGTGGACTCGGTGCAGGCGGGCACACCTGCCGCCGGCGTTCTGCGGCCCGGCGACCGCCTGCTCGCCGTGGACGGCGTGCACGCCACGGTGCCGGACCTCAACAAGATCGACGACCCAAACCGTCGGATCAACGCCGCCGACGACAAATTCGCCCACCTCACGAACCTGATTCGCGGCCATCACTGTGCGGGCGGGCGGTCCCCGAACTGCATCTCGCAGACGCCGGTGAACGTCAGGGTGGACCGCAACGGGCAGATCAAGACCTTCCCGATTCACACCTACTACGACCCGGTCCACCATCGCTATCGCCTCGGCATCGAGTTCAAGGCGGTGGGGTCGGTGACGGCCAACCAGTCGCCGGCAGAGGCCGCGCACCTGGCCGTGGACAAGATGTGGTTCGTCACCTCAAGGACGCTCGCGGTGATCGGGCGGATCTTCGAGCCCTCCCAGCGCAAGCAGATCTCGAGCGTGGTGGGCGGGTCCCAGGCGCTCAACCAGGCCATCGGCTTCGATGCCCATCAGGGGCTCTTCGTGCTGGCCGTGATCAGCCTCTCGCTCGGCCTGATCAACCTTTTCCCGTTCCTGCCGCTCGATGGCGGCCACATCTTCTGGAGCCTGGTCGAGAAGGTCAGGGGCCGCCGTGTCCCCTTCTATGTGATCGAGCGGGCCAGCGCGATTGGATTCCTGCTCGTGCTCACGCTCTTCGCGATCGGCCTGACCAACGACATAGGCCGACTTACCGGCTAGCTGGTGTAGCGTTTTGCAGCAGTTCTTTCCGAGGAGAGGAGAGCGGCGGTGGAGGTAACGACTTCAGAGCGTCACGCGAGCGGCGGGCGCAGCGCCCCAGCTGCCCGCCGAGAACCTGGTCAAGGCGTTCTACGGCGTCGTGGATCGCCTGGGCGACGACATGGCGATCCGCGACGAGGCCCATGAGAAGGAGCTGAACTGGAACGAGCTCAAGGACACCGTCCATAGGATCGCCGGTGGCCTCGCGAAGCTCGGCCTGACCAAGGGCGACACCGTCGCGATCCTGCTCAACAACCGCTGGGAGTTCATCCCCAGCGACCTGGCGGCGGTGTCCCTGGGAGCAATTCCGTTCTCGGTGTACCAGACCTACGCGCCCGAGCAGATCCAGTACCTCCTCTCGGACGCCGAGAGCAAGATCGTGATCACCGAGGAAGCGTTCATCGACAAGATCGATGAGATCCGGGGCGACCTGCCGTCCCTCGAGCAGGTGATCGTCGTGGACAGCGACAGCGGTGACCACTCCCTCGACGAGCTCATGGAGATGGACCCCGAGTTCGACCCCGCTGACTCGGTCGAACAGGTCGGGCCCGACGACCTCCTCACGCTGATCTACACCTCCGGCACGACCGGGCCACCGAAGGGCGTGCAGCTGACCCACCGCAACCTGCTCTTCGCCATCGCCACGGCCGACGAACTCATCGATTTGCCCGAGCGCGGGGCGAAGGTGATCTCCTGGCTGCCGGCCGCCCACGTCGCCGAGCGCAACGCCCACTACTACCTGCCGGTGACCAAGGGCGTCTCCGTCACCGTCTGCTCGGATCCACGCCGGATCGCCGAGTTCCTGCCAAAGGTGAGGCCGACCTGGTTCTTCGCCGTGCCGCGCATCTTCGAGAAGCTCAAGGCGGGTCTCGAGGCGATGATCGCCGGCCTGCCCGACGAGCAACGCGAAGCCGCTCAGATGGGGCTCGATGCATCGCTCCAGAAGGTCCGGCTCGAGCAGGCCGGGGAGGAGGTGCCGCCCGAGATCGCTGAGGCCGCCGCCCAGGCTGACAAGCAGATGTTCGCGGCCCTGCGAAAGCAGCTCGGGCTCGACGAGGCGCTCGCCGTCAACGCGGGCGCCGCGCCGACGCCGTTCGAGGTCCTCGAGTTCTTCCACGCCATCGGCATCCCGATCGGCGAGCTCTGGGGGATGTCGGAGACCTGTGGGCTGGGCACCATCAACCCGCCCGACCGGATCAAGATCGGCACCGTCGGCCCGCCGACGCCCGGGATCGAGATCCGGCTCGACGACGACGGCGAGGTCCTGGTCAAGGCCGACTGCGTGATGCCCGGGTATCGCAAGCTGCCCGAGAAGAACGCGGAGGCGTTCACCGAGGACGGCTGGCTGCGCACCGGCGACATCGGCCAGATCGACGAGGACGGCTATCTGAAGATCGTCGACCGCAAGAAGGAGCTGATCATCAACGCGGGCGGCAAGAACATGTCGCCGGCCAATATCGAGGCGCACCTGAAGACCGCGAGCCCGCTCGTCGGCCAGGCCGTGGCGATCGGCAACGGGCGGCCCTACAACACCGCCCTGATCGTCCTCGACCCGGACTTTGCACCGGTCTGGGCCTCGCAGAACGGCCTCGATGGCAAGTCGATGGAGGAGCTGTCCTCGGAGGAGAAGGCGCGTGAGGTGATCCAGGAAGCCGTGGACCAGGCGAACGCCAAGATGGCGCGCGTCGAGCAGATCAAGAAGTTCGCGATCCTCCCCGAGCCATGGGAGCCCGGTGGCGATGAGCTGACCCCGACGATGAAGCTGAAGCGCAAGCCCATCGACGAGAAGTACGCCGAGGAGATCGAGGCGCTCTACGCGCGCTGACCCATGGACGACGCGATTCGCAGGCGGCGCCGGCTGCGCCACCTGCAGGAGCGGCGCCGCAGAGCCGCGATTCGCCGCCGCAACGCGCTGATCGTCGCCGCGCTGGCGAGCGCCGTCATCGGCGCGCTTCTGGGCTCAGGCGCAGGCGGGAGCACAGGTGGCCCTTCCGCGCCCCCGAAGCTCGCCCGAGGAGGCGTCGGGCCGCCTCCCGACACCGGCGACCTGGAGCCCCACAAGGGACCGGTCCCGATCCTGATGTACCACGTGATCGCCAGTCCGCCTCCGACCGCGCAACTGCCACAGCTCTTCGTCGAACCGAAAACCTTCACCGCGCAGGCCGATTGGCTCGCCCGCAGCGGCTACAAGGCGGTCACCCTGAACCAGGTGTACGACGCCTGGTTCAAGGGGGGGAAGCTCCCGCCCAAGCCCATCGTCCTCACCTTCGACGACGGCTACCGCGGAGACTATGTGTTCGCGCGGCGGACGCTGCGCCGCCTCCACTGGCCGGGCGACCTCAACCTGCTCGTTGGCAACCTCGGCGGAGAGCTCAGCGATCGGATGGTCGAGCAACTCGTCGACGATGGCTGGGAGCTCGACGCCCACACGATCAGCCACCTCGACCTGACGACGATGACTGGGTCCAGGCTGCGCCGGGAGGTTTTCGGCTCGCGCCAGATCCTCAAGCACCGATTCGACCAGCCGGTGAACTTCTTCTGCTACCCAGCCGGCAAGTACAACGGTTCGACGATCCGAGCGGTTCGCCGTGCTGGCTATCTGGGTGCCACGACAGAGCTGCCGGGTGAGGCATCCCGGCGGCGCATGTACGAGCTGCATCGCATCCGAGTCGACGGCTCGGACGGCGTCAGTGGCCTGCTGCGGAAGCTCCAGCAGGCCGGGGCGTAGCTACTTCCGCTTCTTCTTGCACTTCTTCGCGGCCGCGGCGCGCTTCTTCGCCTTCTTGCACTTCTTCTTCTTGACGCCGGGGCCTGCGTGGAGGAGGGCGGCGCGCCGCCACCGCCCGCCCGCGCACGGAGTCTCCGTCGGGGCGACGGCGTTGCTGCGCGGGTTGGGCGTGGCCGCCGAGAAGTCCGTGGCGCTGTTGTCGGTGTCGTCCGAGGGCTCCAGGAGCGTCGGGCACCCGGGGGCGATCGACCGGCGCAGGGCCATACCCGAGGTGAGCGCCGGCGCGGGGGTGCCTGCGGTCGTCCCGTACAGGGTCATCAGCTTGGCGTTGTCGTTGAAGTTGCCCCAGGAAACGCAATCGCTGAACCCGACCTCGCTCGTGTAGCAGACGGCGCCACCCGCCTCGATCGCATCCAGGTTCAGGTCGACGTTGAAGTCCTTGCTGCCGGCCGACATCCCCGGAATCGCCGAACAGCACCGTGTCCTGGGTGTTGCCGTTGGCGACGTTCGTGAAGGGGCTGAAGTTCTGCGGACTCGCGCACGTCTGAGCGCAGCGTATGGAGTGCGGCCCCTCCGCTGAGGAAGTTCTGGAAGCCCGCGTACATCTGGATCTCGACGTAGCTGTTGTTCTGGCCGTCCGGTTCCCGGCGAGATCTCGCGGATCTTCTGCAGGTGGAAGGTGGCGCTCGCGCTCGATGCCATCACCGCCATCCCGACGGACGCCAGAGCGAAGAGCAGGAGGAACCTGCGCCGCAGGCTCATCGGTGCTTCTTCTTGCACTTCTTGTGCTTGGCGGAGTAGAGCGCTCGGCGGCTTCTTCTTGTGCTTCTTGCACTTCTTCTTCGCCTTCCCGGTCGTGCACGCGTGGTCGACGGGAGCCATCGAGTTGTTCCGCGGGCTCGGGGCGGTGAGGGTGAAGTCGGCGCTGGACGGTCCCGTGTCGTCAGCAGGGCTTTCCAGCAGCGTGGCGCAGCCGCGATCGATTCGGCGAGTCAGCGCCATCGTGCCGGCGATCCCGCCGGCGAAGTTGTTCATGCCGCCTGCGGAGGCCGGATCGGGGAAGCCACCCTGCGGAGTGAACCCTCCCCAGGCGACGCAGTCGGGAGGGACGCTGTCCGAGTAGCAGACCGCACCGTTCATCGCAAAATCGCTCACCTCGAGGCCCGGGACGACGACATCGGGCATCACGCCGAAGGCGCTCGCCACACCGGTATCGCCGATCAGGATGTTCGACTGGTCGGCGCCGTTCGGGACGTTGGTCAGCGGGTGGGAGTTCGCCAGCAGCCCCACGGCGTTATAGACCTGGACTGGATGGCCACCCGTGAAGTTCTCGCCAGTCGAGCGCATCTGGAGCTCGATGTAGTCGTTGGCCGGATTCCCTCCGCCCGCGTAGACCTGCCTGATGTTCATCAGGTGGAAGCTCGCGCTGGCCGCGGTGGCGGCAATGAGCAGCGCCAAGCGACCGCGAACGTCAGTGCAACTGCAAAGGTGCGTCGTCTCCTCCTCACCACTCACTTGCTACGAGCCAGGAGTCGAAAAGGGATTTAGCGGGATCAACCCTTCTTCTTCTTCTTCTTGCACTTCTTCTTCTTGGCCGAGTCGGCCGAGCGCTTCTTCTTCTTTTTTCTTGCACTTCTTCTTCGTGTCGGTGTTGTCGGCGTCGTGCCCGTGACAGAGCGTCTCGGTCGGCGTCGCCGCGTTGTTGCGCGGGATCGGAGTGCCGAGCGAGAAGTCGGCCGCGCTGCTGTTCGTGTCGTCGGCGCGCATCGAGCGCCGTCGGGCAACCGCGCGAGATCGTCCGCTGGAGCGTCTGGCCGGCAGCGAGCGCCGGCTCGCCGGAGCACCGTGGGCAGCGCCGGCGAAGAGAGCGGATGTCGTCCTGCCGTTGAAGTTGCCCCAGGCGACGCAGTCGAAGCCGCCGGTGCCGTCGTAGCCACTGTGGGTGTCCAGGCAGACACCGCCATCTGGTCTGCAGATCTGACGCCGGCGTTCGCGACAGTCCGCCCCCGATCACGCCGTGTTCCCGATCAGCACGGTGCGCTGGTTCTGGCCGTTGGCGACGTTGGGGAGATCAGTGACTCGGCCCTGGCCATCTCGCCGTCTGCACGTCGTAGGATGTCGATGTAGTTGTCCGGCGAGAGTGTTCTGGCCGTCGGCGGTCATCTGGAGCATCGACGTAGTCGCTCTGGCTGGTCGCCCCTCGTGCACCTCGCGGATCAGTCACGTGAAAGCTGGCGGCGCGGTCGACGCGAGCGCCCGTGAGGCGACGGCCAGCGCTGCGCCAGTGCGATGCGCGTCAGCGGCGGTTCATTTCTCTCCCCTTCGGTCTGTTCCCCCTGGAGCGGCGATCATCTCAGATCCCCCAGGAGCTGCAATCGATCCGCATCGCGCTACTTCGTCCCGATGACGATCGGGACGACAGTGCCGGGCGGGAAGGTCGCGCCGGGTGCCTTCTTCTGCTTCAGGACCTTGCCGCGGAACTTCGTCTTGTGCGTGTCCTTCTTCTTCACCTTGACCCCGCAGTCAGCGTTCGCGAGCGCGGTCTTGGCGTTGACCTTCTTCTGCTTGTGGACATTCGGCACGTGGCAGAACTTCACCGTCGCCTGGAGCAGGAGCTCGTGAAGCCCGCCGATGTTGGTGAACGAGGTGGTCGTCCCGTTGGCGAAGCCGGACGCGTACTCCAGAACGTCGGAGCTGTTCGTCGTCGTGTACTGGGGGAGGTCATACGGGGTCTCCGTTGAGATGCCGATGGCGTCGCCCTGCTGGATGGGGAGCGAGGTGTTGAAGTGGTAGGTCGCATCGCTGGCGGAGCCGATCGCCGGCGCGAGTGCGCTGGCCTGCGTGCTCGTGTACGACGTCCCGCCGTTCGGGTGCAGGACCCGCAGCCCGTAGACCGCTCCGGTGTCGCCGCTGCGAACGGACCAGCCGGTCACGACGCCGTTCGCCGGAGAGGTGAAGGAGAAGCTCGAGAGCCCGCTCGACGCGCCCGCCTGGACGCCGACGCAGCCCGAACACAGTGCCGGCGTGTTTGGATGGGACAGGGTGCTGCCGATCGTCACCGTGTCGGCCGATGCCGCGGCCGGCAGCAGTGCGGCGGCCGACAGGGCGAGTACTGCGACGAAAGCGTTTCGATGGACGCGACGCTTCATGTTGTCCCCTCCTCGTAGTTTCTTCCTGGCGGGCGCATCATCTCACGTTTACAGCGGCTCAACCCGCGAAAACGACCCACGGCTACCCTGTGCCCGTGGCCTCGAAGCGTCAGATCTTCGTGCGCGACGTCCCCATCGGGGGCGGCGCACCGGTCGCCGTGCAGACGATGTGCAAGACCGAGACGGCCAATCTCGCGGCGACCATGGAGCAGATCCGCACGGTCGCCGACGCGGGCGCCGACCTCGTGCGCGTCGCGGTCCCGCGTGACAAGGACGTCGAGGCACTCAAGGAGATAGTCAAGGGATCGCCGATCCCGGTGATCGCCGACATCCACTTCAACCACACCCTCGCTCTGAAGGCGATCGATGCGGGAGCGGACTGCATCCGCCTCAATCCGGGGAACATCGGCGGCCCGGAGAAGGTGGCCGAGGTCGCCGAGAAGGCGACCGCCAAGAACGTGCCGATGCGGATCGGGGTCAACTCCGGCTCGCTGCCCAAGCACCTGCACGAGCTGGAGCGTGAGAACTCGGTCGAGGCGCTCGTTCAGGCCGGCGTCGAGTTCGTCGAGCTGATGGAGCGGCTCGACTTCGAGAACTTCAAGATCTCCATCAAGTCGACGAACGTGCCGAACACGATCGCCTCCAACCGGCTGCTCGCCGAGAAGGTCCCGTACCCGATCCATCTCGGGATCACCGAGGCGGGCACCAAGTGGTCCGGGTCGCTCAAGTCCTCGGTCGGCCTGGGAACGCTGCTGGCCGACGGGGTGGGGGACACCATCCGGATCAGCCTCTCGACCTTTCACGCCGAGGAGGAGGTGAAGGTCGCCTGGGAGATCCTCAAGGCCCTTCATTTGCGCGAGCGCGGCCCCGTGCTGATCGCCTGCCCGACCTGTGGCCGCCTCCAGTTCGACATGGACACCGTGGTCGCCGAGATCGAGGAGCGCCTCGAGGCCTACACCGAGCCGGTGGAGGTCGCGGTTCTCGGCTGCGCCGTGAACGGGATCGGCGAGGCCTCTCACGCGGACTTCGGGATCACCGGCGCCAAGGACGAGGGCCTGATCTTCGCCCACGGCAAGCCGCTGCGGAAGGTGAAGCAGGGCAATCTGGTGGACGCGCTGTTCGCCGAGATCGACAAGTCGCTCGACCGCGGCAAGGTCGAGGTCGAGGAGGAGAAGGCGCGAGAGGGCGCGGACTGGCTGGCGAAGATCGAGGAGGAGAACGCAGGAGAGCTCACCCCCGAGCGCATCGCCCAGATGGAGGCCGAGGCCTCCGACACCGAGCCCGACGACTTCCTTCAGCCGGTCAAGGCCGGCAAGCGCGTCAGCCTCGATGAGGAAGCCTCGCCCACGGCGGGACGACGCTTCACTCGCACCTAGCTATCCCTTGAGCTTGACTCTCCGCGTCTGACCCGAGGGCAAGCCGCCCTTCGGGGTGAATAGGACCTTGACGTGGACACTGAGCCGTCCTCGCTGGGCCAGGAGGTCTCGCGCGCGCGGCGTCGGGCGCGTCGTCACCGTCACGACTCCAGGGGTCACATCGGCAACGTGGGGCTTCAGTAGAAGCGGTTTGCCGCCGGGGGCGCCGAGCGAGTAGTCATGCGGATCCCCAATGACCAGCGTCCCCGGGTTCGGCACCTGCACCGTCGCCGAGATCGCGCCACTGTTCTTCCTCCTCATCTGCGTGATGGTGAACGCCGAGGTCGGTTCGATATCGGCGTTGACCAGCACCTCGAAGTTGTCATTCCCGGCCGGAGCGGTGCCGGGACCGGCCGCCAGCGGGCCGGGCTCGAAGTCGAGGCGAGTCGACTGGGGGCTCGAGCTGCCGAAGAAGGTGGCGCCGCCGGGCCCACAACAGTCGACTCCGATCAGGTCACCCTGCTGGATCGGCAGCTGGGTGGCGAAGGTGCTGGTGTCGTTCGCTGCGGGGGTGACCTGGGGAGTGGCCCCTCCACTCGTGTAAAGGCCGCCGGCGAGCGGGCGAACGACCCTGAGGGCCGCCGGACCGGAGGTGATCCCCGTCCGGATCCGCCACGTGGTGATCGTGCCGTTGACAGGAGAAGCGATGCCGTCCTGGGCCTGGCGATCCGGAGCGAGCGCACCGATCGCCATGGTGCACGTCCCGCCGACGCAGCCGCCGGTGGAAACGTTCGCGGCCGTCTGAAGGCTGCTGCCGATCGTGACCGTGGCCTGGGCGATTGCGGGGATTGCGAGCAGGGGCAGAACCAGGGCTGCGAGAGCAAGGCGGACGACTCGATCCCTTCTCATCTGTCCCTGCATACGGAGTGGAGCGCCGTCGGGATTGGAGCGGTCGGTTGGATCTTCAGCCGCGATCCTCGACCCGGCGGTAGTGGTCGCGCCAGATCAGGCGGTGAACTCCAAGGTGGCGAGGCAGGCTTCGAAGCCCCGGGATCACCGGTATGCAGATGAAAGCCAGGGACAGGAGCATCATCAGCGCCCAGATCTGGGCGTCCGCGTTGACCGAGGTGTTGAACGGGGCGATCTGGTACCAGAACGTGTAGAGCCAGAGCCAGACCTGACCCGGATAGCTCCCCGTCTCGTTCATCATTCCCCACTGCGTGCCGAGCAGATGCTGATCCTCGGCCCGGCTCTCGAAGTAGCCGCCGCCCGAGAGGAACAGGAGCGGCTTCGTGTAGTTCGTCTGGTAGAACTGATTCGCGTTGAGCAGGGCGCCGTCGAGGCCGCCGCTGGCGGCCAGGCCGGCCAGGGAGGCCATCATCGGGGCGACTGGACCGTAGTCCCCCGGCGGCAGCTGGGGGATCCCGCCCGGATACTTGGCGCCATCGAGCCCCGTCGTGTACGCGTCGGTCCAGGCCTTCTGCTGGGACGGGGGCGCCGCCTGATACTCCTGGAGCGCGTTGGTCAGAGCCGCGTCGCCGGGAATACTCCGCAGGGGATTGAGCACGAAGTCCTCGCTGGTGTTGATCGGGTACTGGACCCCTGCCGCGCTCTGCAGGTTGAGCGGGCCGATCTTCTGTCCGGTGTCCGGCGTGTGGGTATACGGGGCGCCGTATGTAGCGACCTCGCTCGAGCCGTCGAGCTCCGTCACAGCGGTGGCGGCGAAGTCCCCGGGATCGGTCCTCGCCCACTGCTGGATCGTCACCGGCTTGTCATCGGGGGAGGAGAAGAGGATCGCGAGCACGACGACCAGCGCGACTATCACGGCCAGGGCCACCACGAACTCCTTGACCAGGTCGTAGCGGATGTACGGGCCCTCCCAATCCTTCGACTCGAGTGGGGCGGGGGTGGGCTCTTGAGGACTCACCCGGTCTCCTCTGCGGCCTGCGCGGCGGCAACCTTCGCCGCGTAGGGCGGCACCACACCGTGCTTGCGCACGAGCAGCACGTGCCCGGCGACAATCGCCACCACGGTGACCGGCAGCAGGATGACGTGCCACGTGTACATCTGGCCGAAGTCGATGACGTTGAAGAACGCGCCGATCCCAACCGAGTTGAGCCCGTCCTTGCCCTCGCTGGCGATCCACTGCGAGTCGAAGTTCTGCTGCGACAGGTATCCCGTGAACGCGGTGCCGATCGAAACCAGGAAGACGACCGCCCCGGTCACCCAAACCCAGGCGCGACCGCCCCGCCACGCCCCCATGAAGAACTTCCCCCACAGGTGCACGACCATGGTGAAGAAGAAGATCTCCACGCCCCAGAGGTGGATGCTGTTGAAGAACTTCCCGACGCCGGATTCATGCCACCAGGCTGGGCCCTTGAGCCCGAGGATCACGCCGGAACCGATGACGACGATCAGCGCCGCGATCGTGGCGACCCCGAAGACGTAGATCCACGACGACACGTAGGCGGGCTGCCGATCCGGCAGGAGCTTCTCCGGCGGGAGCGCACCGACCGCGCGGGAACGCACCCGCTCGGTCCACATCCGCTTCTCCTCCGTGGGGCTCACTTCTCGATCTCCCGCTTGGGGAACGGAATGAGGATCGCCAGGATGAAGACGAGGATCATCAACCCGATCACGATCACGTTGGCCACGGACATCTGGAAGAAGTGCCAGTGGACGTAGTGCGCCGGCCCGTTGAGATCGAACACCGCGCCGAGCGTCATGGCACTTCCTTGCGGGCGTTTCTCACTTGGTCCTCCTGTCGGCCCCGTCGGATGCATCACGCCCGCGGTAGCGAACGGAAATTCCCCTCAAACCGAATCTATCCGGCCCAAGGTCAGGAGTTGGTGAGAGTTCTCTTAGGAAACGGTCGCTTGGCTCAGTAAGCCTTCGCGAAGATCGCCATCACCTTCGCCGGGCCGCCGGTGATCACGCATTTCGCGTCGGGCGGAAGCGTCTCGTCGAAGGGGATGCAGCGAACGCTGACGCCCAGCTCGCCCATGGTCTTCTCGGTCTCGGGATCCTCACTCCAGGGCGCCTTGACGAACCCGCCTGAGTCGGTCTCCTCGCCTGAGAAGAAGTCGCGGAACTGATCGAGCGTCGTGATGTCGTCGCGTGTTCGCTCGCGGAGGCGCTTGGCAGCCTCCTCGAACAGCCCGAGCTGGATGTCGCCGAGGACGCCCACGACCGCGTCGGCCGCGCCATCGCTCGGAATAGCGTCGCGGGCGAGGCTCTCGTCGTCGCGGCGCGTCATGGTCACGACTCCCTGGTCGATGTCGCGCTCGCCGATCTCGATCACGACCGGCACGCCCTTGCGGATCCACTCCCAGCGCTTCTCCGCGGGCTTGCGGTCGCGGGAATCGACCTCCGCGCGGATGGGCGCGTCCATCCAGGTCCGCTCCGCCAGCTCGTCACGCAACTGGGCGGCCGCCTCCAGCACGGGCGTCGGATCGTCGCGGGTGATGGGGATGATCTTCACCTGCTTGGCCGCCACACGGGGCGGCACCCGCAGGCCGTTGTCGTCGCCATGGGTCATCACCAGGGCGCCGAGCATCCGCGTGGAGACCCCCCAGGAGGTCGTGTAGCAGAGCTTCCGCTCCCCGTCCTCGTCGGTGAACTCCATGTCCATCGCCCCGGAGAAGTTCTGCCCGAGGTAGTGCGAGGTGCCGGACTGGAGGGCCTTGCCGTCCTGCATCATCGCCTCGATCGAGAGGGTGATCTCGGCGCCGGGGAAGCGCTCGGACTCGGGCTTCTCGCCCGGGACGACGGGGATGGCCAGGACCGATTCGGCGAACTCGCGGTAGACGCCCAGCATGCGCCTGGTCTCCTCGAGTGCCTCCTCCTCGCTCGCGTGCGCCGTGTGGCCCTCCTGCCAGAGAAACTCGGTGGTGCGCAGCAGCACTCGCGGGCGCAGCTCCCAGCGAACGATGTTCGCCCACTGGTTGATCAGCAGCGGCAGGTCGCGGTACGAGTTGATCCATTTGGCGAAGGAGCGGCCGATCACCGTCTCCGAGGTGGGGCGGACGATCAGCGGCTCCGGCAGCTCCGCGGCGGGGTGGAGCTTGCCATCGGGTCCCTGCTCGAGCCGATGGTGGGTGACGACCGCCATCTCCTTCGCGAAGCCCTCGACGTGCTTGGCCTCCTCCTCGAAGTAGCTCAGGGGGATGAAGAGAGGGAAGTAGGCGTTCTCGGCTCCGGTCTCCTTGATGCCGTCGTCGAGCGCCCGCTGCATCAGCTCCCATGTCCCGTAGCCCCATGGACGGATCACCATGGCCCCGCGGACGTGATCGAGCTCCGCGACCTCCGCGTCGCGGACCACGCTCTGGAACCACTGAGGGAAGTCCTCGGAGCGGGTGGGGGAGATGCCGGTTTTCGCTTTGCCTTCCATATGCTCGGCTTGTGGCTCGGAGCCGCGGACAATCCTTGCGTAAGGGGCGGCGAAAGGGTTTCCGGCGCCAGTTCGGGCTCGACCGCTCAGGCCCGCCGCCGCGCCAGACCAGGCCGGGAGAACCCCTGCGGCCCTGGACCATCCCGAATGCGGTCGGGTACCTGCGCCTCGCCGGCCTGCCGGTCTTCCTCTATCTGGCGTTCTCCTCGGGTGATGGCCGCGACGCCTGGGCGGCCGCGATCTTCTGGCTGATAGCCGCTGGGGACTACCTCGATGGCTTTCTCGCCCGTGCCACGGGCCAGTACAGCCGGATGGGAGCCATCCTGGATCCGATCGTCGACCGGCTGACCATCCTCTCGGGTGTCGTGGTCTGCTGGCACTTCGAGCTCTTGCCGCGCTGGGCGCTCGCCCTGCTGGTGGCTCGAGAGGTGATCACCGCGGTGCTCGCCGAGGTCGCGCTGAGGCGCGTCGGCGAGTTGAAGATCAACTGGCTGGGGCGGATCGCCGTCGCACCGGTGATGGCGTCGCTCTTCTTCGCGATGGTCTCGGACAGCTGGGTGTGGAGCGCGATGCTGATCGTAGGCGTGGCCCTCGGCATCCTCGGGACGATCGCCTACGTGCGAACCGGATTGAGAGAGCAGGCGGCCCAGGCGGCCTAGCCGTCGCCGGCCGCGCTCTCGTGCAATCCCTCGACCGAACCTTCAAGCAGCGGTTGAGACTGGCCTCACAGCCATATAATCCTCGCCCAAGACCGAACCGGAGGATCCGTGGAGGAAGACACCTTTCCCGATATCGGCTCAATGAGCGACCAAGAGCTCAAGGAGCTGATCGACAATCTGACCGCCGAGGAGCAGGAGGTGTCGTACCGGCGCCGGATTCTGCACGGGCAGATCGACATCCTGCGGGCCGAGCTCGTCAACCGGCTGCGTGAGAATCGCCCGGACGGCGCCACGCTGATCAAGGGCGACGACGTTCAGCGGCTGAGCGAGATCCTCGCCGGCCGCTCGGAGCCCCCGACCAAGCCTCCGACCTAGACAGGGGTCAATCGTGGCGATTCATTGCCCCGAGTGCGGGTTCGTCAACGCCGAAGGGGCCAACTACTGCCAGAAGTGCGGCGCCTATCTCTCCCGCCCGGAGGGGAAGGATGAGCCGACGACGATGACCTACACGGTCGACGAGTCGGGCGAGATGCACCAGGTCGACATCGACGAGGTCGTCGAGCGGCACGGTGCGGCCCTGGTGATCCGCTCGGGCGGCGGCCGCGCCGGGGAGAGCTTCACCCTCGACGATGACCGCATCTCGATCGGCCGCACGCCCGACGCGGGCGTCTTCCTCGACGACGTCACCGTCTCCCGCAACCACGCACTGCTCGTCCGGCGCAAGGACGGGCTCTACATCGACGATCTCGGGTCGCTCAACGGCACCTACGTCAACCGGCGCCGGATCGAGTCCCATGAGCTGGCCGACGGCGACGAGATCCAGATCGGCAAATACAAGCTGAGTTACCTGGAGAAGTGACCATGGAAGCCACGCCCTTTGACCGCAGTCACTCCCCGACGGACGGTGCCACCGACGGTGCACCCTCGAACCGCAAGGCGCTCACCATCGGCGCTGTCGCCAAGATCCTGGGCCGCGAGTTCGAGGACGTCTCGATCTCCAAGATCCGCTACCTCGAGGACCAGAAGCTTCTCTCTCCCCGTCGCACGCCGGGCGGCTACCGGCTCTACAGCCAGGCCGACGTCGAGCGGCTGCGGGCGATCCTGCGCATGCAGCGCGACGAGTTCCTGCCGCTGCGAGTGATCCGCCAGGAGCTCGCGGCGGGTGCGCGGGAGGAGCGCACCGGCGCCGCGCTGCGCCGCGCGGCCACCGTCGAGGCCGGCAAGGGCTCTCGGATGTCGCTCGAGGAGCTCGTGGACGTGACCGGCGTCGCCCCAGCTCTGGTCAAGGACCTCGAGGACTGGCGGCTCGTCCAACCGGACACCCTGGAGGGCACGAAGTTCTATGACGACACCGACCGCGAGATCGTCCAGGCGAGCGCCGAGCTCGCTCGTTTCGGCGTCGGAGGTCGCAACCTGAAGGTCCTGCGCACCGCCGCGGACCGAGAGGCCCAGCTGCTCGAGGCTGTCGTCGGGGCCGCCCTGCGTTCCTCCAACCACAACACCCGCCGGGAGGCGCTCGAGAACCTGGAGAGCCTCGCGGCGGCCTGCAACAACCTCACTCACATGCTGCTCGTCCGCGATCTGCGGAAGCTGACCGGCGAGGAGTAAAGCCGCACCGTGGCACGAGTGGTGCGCAGGCGCCGCATCGCAGCGCCGGCCAGCGCCCTCTGGGCCGTCATCACCGACCCCTATCACCTGCCGCGCTGGTGGCCGAACACCCAGCGGGTTGAGAACGTCAGCGAGGGTGCTCCGGCTGAGCGAAGCTGGACGCAGGTCCTCGAGACCAGGGACGGCCGGGGCGTGCGCGCCGACTACCACGGCGTCGAGGCCACCGACGGCGAGCGCTACGTCTTCGAGCAGACGGTCGAGGGGACTCCCTTCGAGAAGTTCGTGAAGCGCGCCCGGACCGAGATCAGGCTCAGCCCCCAGGACGGCGAGACGGACGTGACCATGTCGCTCGACCGCAGGCTGCGTGGACTCTCGCGATTCGGCGCGCCGATGATGCGACGAGCGATCGGCCGAACGCTGAATGAGGCGCTGGCGGGCCTCGAGACGGCCGCAACGGGCGGCGAGTAGGCATGACCGCCGGGATGAAGTGGTGGGGGTGGGGGGACCCGCAGCGCCGCCTCGACCTGCCGGCACAGGCCGTCGACGCGCTGCGCGAGGAGCTGGGCGTGAAGCCGGAGGATGCCGCCGAGCCGGTTGCTCTCGACCAGGTCTCGATGCCCGAGCCGCGCCCGGTCCCCGAAGCGGTTCGCTCCGCCGCCGGTGAGGTGCTCGATGGACCCGAGGACCGCCTGCGCCGGGCTGCGGGGCGCAGCTATCCGGACCTGATCCGCCTGCGCTCGGGGCGCCTGGGGAAGGCTCCTGATGCCGTCCTGCTGCCGGCCGATCCCGCCGCTGTCGAGGCCGTGCTCGCCGCCTGCGCAGCCGCCGGGGTGGCGGTCGTTCCATACGGCGGCGGAACCAGCGTCGTCGGCGGCATCGATGCGGTCGATGGCGGGCACTCGGCCGTCGTCTCCCTCGATCTGTCCCGCCTGCGCTCGGTCGAGCTCGACCCGACCTCCCTGACGGCGACACTCGGGCCCGGCCTCTCAGGCCCCGATGCGGAGACGGCATTGGGAGCGCGCGGGGCCACGATCGGCCATTTCCCGCAGTCCTTCGAGGAGGCAACCATCGGCGGATTCGCCGCCACCCGCTCGGCAGGCCAGGCCTCGAGCGGCTATGGCCGCTTCGACGAGATGGTCACCTCGCTCGAGCTGACCGCACCCGCCGGGCGGCTCCGGACGCGGCAGACGCCGCATACGGCGGCCGGACCTTCGTTGCGCGAGCTGGTGCTCGGATCCGAGGGGACCCTCGGCGTGATCACCGAGGTCACCTGTCGTGTGCGGCCGGCGCCTCGCGAGCGCCACTACGAGGGCTGGATGGCGGAGAGCTTCGAGGCCGGGCGCGAGATCGTCCGCGACCTCGCACAGCAGCGTGAGGCGCCTGACGTGCTTCGCCTCTCGGACGAGGAGGAGACGCGCGTGTCGCTCGACCTCGCCGGAACCCAGGGGCTCCAGAAGCAGGCGCTGGACACCTACCTCTCCCTCCGGCGGCGTAAGGGCGGCTGCCTGATGATCTGCGGCTGGGAGGGCGAGCGCGAGTCGGTTCGGCGGCGGCGCTCGCTCGGCCAGACTCAGCTTCGCCTCGGCGGCGCGGTGCCCCTCGGCTCAGCCGCCGGACGCTCCTGGGACCGCAACCGCTATGGAGGGCCATATCTGAGGGACGAGCTGATGAACCTCGGGGTGATGGTCGAGACGCTGGAGACGGCTCACACCTGGAGCCGCCTCGACGAGCTCTACCGGGCGGTCGCGGGAGCGCTGCGCGGCGCCCTGGGGGAGCGCTCGATCGTGATGTGCCACGTCTCGCACGCCTATCCGGACGGCGCCTCGCTCTATTTCACCTTCTTCGCTCGCGCCCGGCACGGCGAGGAGCTCGAGCAGTGGCGAGAGGCGAAGACCGCCGCCTGCGAGGCGATCGTCGCCACGGAGGGCACGATCACCCACCATCACGCGGTCGGGCGGGACCACGCGCCCTACATGTCCGCCGAGGTCGGCGAGCTCGGCCTCGACGCGCTCCGTGCCGTCCGCGAGCGGCTGGATCCCGCCGGGATCATGAATCCCGGCAAGCTGATCCCGGCCTGAGCCCGGCCCGCTAGCGCAGGGCGCCGCGCATCACCGGCGTGCCCACCACCTGCGGCAGGGTGGAGTCACGCGCCGCCCGCTGGACGGCGGCTGCCGCCTCGCGCTGGTGCGTCAGCGTGAGCTCGGCGCTCGTGAAGTTGGGGAGGAGGCCCTCGGCCGCGGTCGGGATCGGAGTTCGCCCGGTCAGCCGGCCGTCCGCTCCGACGGCGTGGAAGGCGACCGGAAGGCTGCGGCCCGCTGAGCCGACGAACCAGAGCACGTAGCTCTCGCCTGGGCCGCTCGGCTCGAGGCCGGTGATCGCGAGGTCGACGGCGGGCTGATCGGCCACGCGCACCACCGAGATCATCCCACTCGCCTTGGAGCCCCCGACCGGGGTGAGCCTGACCGGCACCACGTCCTCCTGGGCGCCGCTCGTCGTGCTCTGGCTGTCGCCCCCGCCTCCCCCGCCGCCGCTGGCGACCACCACGACGACGATCGCGGCGATGGCGACCGCGCCGACGGCCAGCCAGAGAAGCCACGCCCTGCCTCTTCCGCTCTGAGCCGGAGGGGTGGGCGCGGGCACCGCTCCGGCCCCGGGGTCGCCCTCCAGCGCCTCCAGGCGCGCCCTGACGGCATCCTGCGGGAATTCCCGGTCGGGAGCCCGGTCGAGGGCCTCGACCGCCCGATGTGCCGTGTGGCGAACCTCGTCGGGGTTCGTTCCCAGCACCCCCGCAACCTGCTCATAGGTGTCGCCTGCAAGGAGCAGCCGGAGCAGGGCACGCTGATCCTCGCTCAACGCCATGGGCTGGCGTTCTCGTTCAGCCCTTCTTACCGCTGGAGGCGCCGGTGCCGGTCGGCGCGGTGCCGGTCGGCGCCTGACCCTGAGACTGGGCCTGGCTCTGCGCCTGCTGAACCTGCTGCTGGAGCTGCTGCAGCAGATCCGTCCCGCTGCCCTCGAGCACCGGGGTGCCGGTGAACGCGATCACACCGGTCGCCTTCTTGCTGCCCTGCTGGGACTGAAGCGACTGCTGAATCTGGTTCTTCTGGGCCGCCGTCACGCGCGAGAGCCGGATCTTCTGAAGAGCCTGCAGGTAGACGAGCTCCTGCGTGGCGAGAGGTGCGGCACCGTTCAGGGTGCCGCTGTCGCTGACCGTCTCCTGACCGATGGGCCTCGCCTGCTGGTCGGAGCCATACAGCCAGAGCACGTACTCGTCGCCATTCGAGGTCGGATCGAGGTGCGCGGCATTGGTCTGCAGCGCGAAACCGGCGATCGCGGCCTGGTTGTTCGAGCTCTGCTGGTTCTGCTGAGGCGGGACCGGCACGAGCGTGACCTGGCCAGCGGGCGCGCAGTTCTGGCTGGCGAAATCTCCGACCGGCGCGAGCTTCGTGGTCGGTACGCCCGCCTGCTGCGCGGCGCTGACATCGAGGGGCTTGCAGTCGCTCGATCCGCCGCCTCCACCACCGGTCGCGAGCACGACGACCACGATCACGAGGACAACCGCGATGGCGGCCCCCACGATCGCCTGAGTGCGCCGCTTGCCGGTGAGCGAACCCAGGCCTCCGCTGAAAAAGCCCGCCGCGCGCGAGGCGATGCCGGGGCCCTTGGCGGGAGCGCCGGTCGAAGGCGGGGGAGGGGGCGTCGTCGCGGCAGGGGTCGACGGGGCAGCCGCCGGCGGGGGAGGAGGAGATGCGGCGCGGCGGCCACCGCGGGGCTCAGGAACCTCGGGAAGGGTGGCCTTCGGCGCGAGAAGCCTCAGGTTCTGGACCAGGCGCTGGGCGAGGGCGTTGGCCTCGGGGTCGCTCTGCAGGTGCCGGACCGCGTCGGCGCGGCCGATCGGATCGGCCTGTCCGAGCAGGTAGTCGCTCAGGCCGACCTGTGAGTCGGGGTCGGCGCCACCGATCTCGGTGAGCGCGGAGCGAGCCCGCGAGCGCACCTCGTCGGGCGCTATGCCCAGCAGGGAGCCGATGTCGTCGTAGCCCTGCCCCCCTTCGAGCAGCAGCTGCAGCATCGCGCGTTGTTCGTCCGTGACCGGCACGAGCGTGGAAGCGTAGGGCAGCAACCCGATACGTGACGCAGGCCTTAGCCGGCCGTTAATCCAGGCTCGATCCGCCTCGCCAGGCGGGGGTAGTGGACGAGCAGCCCGTCCGTGTCCAGCTCGAGGTCGGCCTGGAAGTCGCCATCGCGGCTGATGTAGCGGACGAACGATCCGCTTTCCGTCGCGCGCAGGTGCTCGTAGCGCTGCGGCGAGGCCTCGACGCGCAGCGTCGGCATGCGCACGAACGCCATCACGAAGTCGCCCGAGCCGCCGGCCCGAAACCCCGAGCGGAGGATCGGCATCGTGTTCGTGAGCGGCGAGTTCTCGATGTCGATGTCGCGGGCCTTCGAGAGATCGGGGAGATCACCGTCCCAGGGCCCGCCGGGAACGTCCCCGGTGTCGGCGACGTCCGCCCGCCAGCCACCCTCGCCGTCGTGCTCGAGGAGCAGCCGCCTGCTCCAGCCTTCGGCCGTTGCGGTCAGCTCCAGCTCGCTGGTCACCCAGCTCCGCGGCGCCTCGAGCCGGTAGTCCACCCGGAACGGCGCGGGGTCGGCACCCAGCTGCACGCCCCTCGCGCTCAGGCCGCCCTCGCCGAGCTCCACCTGGGCGGCCTCCGTCAGCCACTCCTCGACTCCGGTCCAGACGATGAAGGGCATGCCGCGCAGACTATGGTGCGCGCCATGGGCCAAGAGGAGACGATCCCGACGGGGTTCGCGGAGGAGATCGGGACGGAGTGGATCGATCTGGACCCCGACAACGCTCGGGCGCGGATCAAGGTCGAGCCGCGCCACCTGCAGCCCTTCGGAATCGTCCACGGCGGCGTCTACGCGACGCTGGCAGAGAGCATCTGCTCGGCGGCGACCTACGACGCTGTGCGGGAGGACGGCATGGTCGCCATGGGGCAGGCCAACGACACGACCTTTCTGCGCCCCGCCGGCGAGGGCCACGTCAACGCCCTGGCCAAGACCCGGCACCGAGGGCGCACGACCTGGGTCTGGGACGTCGAGATGTCAGATGACGAGGGCCGCGTCTGCGCGCTGTCGCGGATGACGATCGCGGTCAGGCCGCGGCGAGCGGTCTGACCCTGAGCCCCGGCCGCTACCCCGGCGCGCCATCGGGGTGGGTATAGGGTCGTACGATGGCTGGATCAGCACCGAAGGGGGTCTGAGTAAAGGACATCGGAGGAATCATGGGCGCAGAGGAAAACGTTGCGATCATGCAGCGCGCTTACGACGCTTTCAACGCCGCTGACATCGACACCCTGACCGAGCTCTTCGACGAGGACATCGTCTGGCACCTGCCCGGAAAGAGCTCAATGGCCGACGACTACCAGGGCCGCGATGCGACTCTCGCCTACTTCGGTCAGATCGGAGAGAGGACGGGAGGCACCTTCCAGGCCGAGCTGCAGCAATTGTTCGCCGGACCCGACGGCCGGGTGATCGGCCTCCAGCGCAGCACCGGTGAGCGAGACGGCAAGCGCCTGGAGGTGAGCAATTGCATCGTCTTCGAGCTCAAGGACGGCAAGGTCGTCGACGGCAAAGAGCACTTCAACGACCTCTATGCCTGGGACGAGTTCTGGTCGTAGACGCTGCTGGGCTACCGCGGTAGCGGCCGCATCGACCCGAAGCGGTTGGTGATCGGCAGCCGGCGGTCCCGGCCGAAGGCCTTGGTCGACACCCTGATCCCCGGGGGCGCCTGGCGGCGCTTGTACTCGGCCCTGTCCACGAGCCGGATGACTTCGAGCACGGTGTCCTCGGGCAGTCCCTGGGCGACCAGCGCGTCGATGCCCTCGTCGTGCTCCACGTAGGCCTCGAGGATCCGGTCCAGAGTCTCGTAGGGCGGGAGGGAGTCCTCGTCGAGCTGGTCGGGTCGCAGCTCCGCCGAGGGCGGTCGCTCGATCACAGAGGCCGGGACGAGCTCACGACCCTCGCGCTCGTTCCGCCAGCGCACCAACCGGTAGACGAGCAGCTTGAAGATGTCCTTGATCACGGCGAAGCCGCCGGCCATGTCGCCGTAGAGAGTCGCGTAACCCACCGACATCTCGCTCTTGTTGCCGGTGGTGAGGACGAGCCACCCGAACTTGTTGGAGAGAGCCATGATCAGATTGCCCCTGATCCTCGCCTGGAGGTTCTCCTCGGCGATGTCCGGCTCGGTCCCCTCGAAGCTCTGGGCGAGCTCGTGCTCATAGGCCCGCATCGCCTCCTCGATCGAGATCTCGATCAGATCCACACCGAGATTGCGCGCGATCTCCCTCGCATCCGACTGGGTCTCGTCGCTTGAGTTGGGCGACGGCATCACGACGACGGTGACGCGATCCGCACCCAGGGCGTCGACTGCAATCAACGTGACCAGCGCGGAGTCGATCCCACCGCTCAGCGCGATGACGACGCGCTCGAAGCCGTTCTTCTCGACGTAATCCCGGAGACCGAGCTCGAGCGCGGCGTAGACCTCGGCCTCCTCGCTTGGGAGCGGCTCCGCCATGCGCTCCGCCGCCTCGCCGCCCCCGGGCAGCATCAGATCGCAGAACAGCAGCTCCGGCTCGAACTGCCCGGCGCGAGCTAGCGTCTCGCCGTCGGCGCCGATCACGACGCTGGCGCCGTCGAAGACCAGCTCGTCCTGGCCGCCGACCATGTTGCAGAGGGCGAAGGCGGTGCCGTTGGTCCGGGCGCGGTCGGCGACCATCCGCTCGCGGGCCAGGCCCTTGCCCCGGTGGTAGGGCGAGGCGGAGGAATTGACGACCAGCTGCGCTCCCGCGGCCACCTCATCGGCCTCGGGGAAGCCCGGATGCCAGATGTCCTCGCAGACACTCAGCCCGACCCGGACGCCGTTGACATCGATCAGCGCCGCCTCGGTCCCCGGCTCGAAGTAACGGCGCTCGTCGAAGACCCCGTAGTTGGGGAGGTGGCACTTCCGGTAGATCGAGCGGACCTCCCCGTCAGCGAGGACCGCGAGCGAGTTGTAGGCCGGGGGAGGGAACGGGTCGATCAGCGGGTCGAAGCGATCGAGGTCCTCGGGGGAGCGCTCCATCCGCTCAGGGAAGCCGACCAGGGCCACAAGTCCCTCCACGTCGGCCGCGATCGCGTCCAGCCCCTGGCGCACGGCGTCCAGAAAGTCGGGACGCAGCACGAGGTCCTCCGGCGGATAGCCAGAGACGCACAGCTCGGGCAGCAGGACCAGCTGAGCGCCGCCGTCGCGGGCGCGCTCGATCGATTCCGAGATCAGGCGCACGTTGCCGTCGATGTCGCCCACGGTCGGATCGATCTGGGCGAGCGCCAGTCGCAGATTGCTCCGTTCAGCCATTGATCAAGTATGGCGACGGGGGTGACGCATCCGTGGTGGCGGCTACCCTGCCGCGCGTGTTCAGGCCCCAAACGGCACCGCGCACGCGCAAGGGAGTGGAGTTGATGGAGGCCCACGTCGAGGACCTCTGTCGCGAGTACGGAATCGAGCTGTCCGGCTCCTCGGCCCGCGGGCGAGCGATCCGCTGGCGCGGCGGCAGGCTCGAGATCTCGATCCCGCCGATCCGCGGCCAGGTCTCCTACTTCATCGCCCTGCACGAGATCGGGCACCTGGTCGGGAGGGGCCGATCCGCGCCGCGCCTGGAGTCCGAGGCGAACGCATGGCTCTTCGCTCTCGAGCACTGCGTGGTCGAGCCCACTCCCGCCACCAAGCGCTCGATTGCTCGCCGCCTCCAGGGCTATCTCGCCTGGGCGCGGAACCGCCAGCATCGACGGGTCCCGCCACGGATCCCGGAGCGCGATCACCCCTTCTGGGCGCTGCTGCAGTTGGGCTAGACCGTCTTGCGGCGATTCCGCCGCTGGCCGGGGCGCACCGCCTCCATGTTGCTGATGATCACGGCGACGACGCTCACCAGATAGAGCTGTCCGAGCAGCGCCTCGGCCATCGCCATGGAGCGTCCGAGGTTCGTGGCCGCCACCAGGTCTCCATAGCCGACGGTGGTCAGAGTCGTGTAGCTGAAGTAGAGGAAGTCATCGCGGCCGTGCGGCCCCGCCTGGGCGAAGAACGGCGTCGACGAGAGCTGGTCCACGGTCGCATACGCGACCCCGAAGAGCAGGCCGATCAGGAGGTAGAGACAGAGCACGCCGAACATCGTCTGAATCGTCACCGCGCCCGACTGCTCGAGCTGCTTGCGCAGGCCGGAGATCAGCGCGGGAGGGGTGAGGATCACGTAGAGAAGCGCGACGAGCCCCTCGGAGCTGTTCCCGAATTGCCCGCTGCCGAAGAGGGCGGCGGCCGTGCCGGCGATCCCCAGCAGCGCCGCGACGACGCTGAGCCTGATCACCCAGCGATGCGCTCGCGAGGCGACCACCGCCGCGACCAGCACCGCGGCCTGCAGGACCACCCCGATCAAGCGCCCGAGGTCCCCGTGCGGCGCGGCCAGCGTGAACGTGACCGTCAACAGGATCAGACAGAGGACGATCCCGAAGCGGTAGTGGATCCTCTGCACGCGGGGCATGATCGCCCGCGCGCAGGACGCCAATGCTCAGCTCAGCAGGAGCGAGGGCGAGGATCGAGGCGCTTGTCGCGCGTCGCGCCCTCGAACCGGTTCGGGCCGGGACCACACTTGATCCGGAAGTCGCGCGACCCGTCCTTGGCGCGCAGGAAGTCGATGCCGCCCTTCCCCTTGAGCACGTCGTGTCCGCGGTTGCCCACGACCAGGTCCCCGTCGGGGCCACCCGAAACGCGGTCGTTCCCTCGCCCGCCGAAGAGCCGGTCGGCGCCGAGCCAGCCCCGCAGGAGATCCTGCCCCTCGCCACCGAGGATCACGTCGTCACCCTCGAGCCCGAGCAGGGTGTCGTTGCCGTTGTTGCCCGAGAGAACGTCGTCGCCCGCTCCGCCGATCAGGGTCTCGGAGCTCGAGTCGCCCGCGATCAGGTCGGCCTGTGGAGTGCCGACGACCGCCTCGATGTCACCGTGGACCGTGTCGCGCCTGCCGGAACCCTGATCCTCCGCGCCGCCGTCGTTGCCGTTTCCGCTGCCGATGGTGACGTTGACGGGCGTGGCGCGGTTCGCCGGATAGGCGAGCGTGTCGGTGCCGCTGCCTCCGACGATGTCATCGGGGCCGTCACCCGCATCGATGAAGTCTCGGCCGCTGCTCGCACGGACGTTGTCCGCGAGTGCCGAGCCTTGGATCAGGTCGTTGCCGGATCCGCCGTCCAGCGTCCCGTGGCCACTCACGGAGTCATCCCCGGGGCCGCCATTCAGGTTCCCCGCGACGTTCGACGGGATCGTGGCCAGGTCCATCGAGATCGAGTCGGCCTGGGCGTCGGTGTTGACCGAAATGGTCTTGATCCCGGCTCCGGGGCAGGTGGCGCTGTGCGCGTTGACGGGGGTGCAGGTGCCGCTCGGAGTAAGGCTCGCGGCCGAGTCGGCAACGTCGTAAAGGTTCATCCCCGCGTCGTAGCTGACCGTCACCCGGTTGACCTCGCTGCCCGACTCGAGCACGCGGACGGTGTTGCCGCCGGTTACGGCGACGGTCGAGGCGAGTGCGTGCGGCGCCGCGCACATGGCGACGGCGAACACGAGGAGTGCGGGGAACGAGACCTTCCTCATCACCCTCACGAACACATCGAAAAGCCGGTAGGTGCGATCGCTACAGCAGCTTCTCGACCACGAGCACGTCCTTCCACTCGCCGTCGAGGGTGCCATGCCGCTGGTGCACGCCGACCTCGCGCCAGCCGAGGCCGCCGACCATCGCGATGCTCGCCTCGTTGGAGATGAAGATCTTGCCGACCAGCTTGTGAGCGCCGGCATCGCGCGCCGCGTCCGCGAGCGCATCCAGCAGACGACGTCCGATGCCCGTTCGCCTCGCGGCGCGCTCGACGTAGAGGGTCGCCTCGCGCACGCCGTCGTAGTAGTGATGTCGATCGGCGTACGGGCTCGCCTTCGCCCAGCCCACGAGCTCATCGCCACGCACCGCAACCAGGACGAGGTCTTCGCCGATCCAGCGGGCAGCGGCACCCGCGTCGGCGGGGCGCGTCTCGAAGGTCGCGACGCGGTCCTCGACCCCCTGGTTGAAGATCTCAGCCAGCATCTCCGCATCGGCGGGGTCCGCCGGGCGAATCGAGGCGGGCACGTTTTCGGAACCGTTCACGTCAGCTTCATAGCATTGGCGGGTGCCCACCGAACGGACTCTTCGCATCGCAGCGGCGATTCTCGCCGTGCTCGGGATCGGCGTCGCGACCTACATCGCGATAGCCGAGTTCGGGGGTGGGACTCCGAAGTGCCTGGCCGGCGGTCACGGCTGCGAGACCGTTGCCCACAGCCACTACTCCCACGTGGCGGGCATCAACGTCGCAGTGGTCGGCATCGCCGGATACGTCCTTCTGCTCGTCGCGGCGCTCGCACCCGGCGACGTCGGCCGGTTCGGCGGCTTCCTCACGGCCCTCGTGGGCTTCGGCTTCAGCGCGTATCTCACCTACCTCGAGCTGTTCGTGATCGACGCGATCTGCCAGTGGTGCGTCGCGAGTGCGGTCCTGATGACGTTGTCCCTCGCCGTGGCCGCCGCAAGGGCGTTCGCCTACACGGGCACGGAGCTGACGGCCGCCCGGCTAGAGTCCTCGCATGGAAGGTAGGCACGATGAGCGGGAGCGCCTGCGGGCCGAGCGGCAGACGGCCGAGTCCAAGGATGCGGCAGCCCAGCAGGCCCGAAAGCGCCGCGTCCAGTATCTGACGCTCGCGGGGTTCGGGGCCGTGGCCGTGATCGTGGCGCTGATCGTGATCAGCCAGTCCGGTGGCGGAAGCAGCAGCAGTTCCAGTCCTCCCGCGAACGTCACGGGGGTGGCGCAGGTGGACACCCAGCTCAAGGGGATCCCGCAGAGCGGCCAGGTGCTGGGCGATTCCGCGGCCCCGGTCACGGTGGTCGAGTACGGAGACCCGCAGTGCTCCTCGTGCAAGTTCTTCTCGGAGAACGTGGCGCCGGACCTGATCTCGGCCGAAGTTCGCCCGGGCAAGGTGAAGTACGAGTTTCAGCCCTACCTGATCATCGGCCCCGACTCGAAACCGGCGATGAGGGCGGCGCTGGCGGCGGGGGAGCAGAACCGGCTCTTCCAGTTCATGCAGCTCTTCTACCTGAACCAGGGAGGCGAGAACTCCGGCTACGTCACGGACTCCTTCCTGACGGGCATCGCCAAGGGAGCCGGCGTGCCCGACATCGGCAAATGGGACGAGTCGCGCAACAGCTCGAAGTGGGACGCAACGATCCAGCAGGGCAGCTCGCAGGCCAATTCCTTCGGTTTCACGGGCACGCCATCCATCGTCGTCAAGGGTCCCAACGGCCAGAAGGCCCTCGGCGGAAGCACGATCCCGACCCTTCAGCAGATCCAGGCGGCGATCCAACAGGTCAGTTAGGGCTACCGTGGGGGAATGGCGTCCAACCAGGGAGACAGCCGCCGCCTGCTGGTGATCACGGCGGACGACTACGGGTACTGGCCCTCCTACAACCAGGGAATCCTCGAGGCGATCGAGATGGGCGGGATCGACTCCGTCAGCGCGATGGTCGAGCGCGAGTATTGCGAGGCCGAGCCGCTGCTCGAGAGCGGGGTGGAGATCGGCCTGCACATCGAGTTCGAGGGACGCTGGGGACCGCGCAGCGGAGCCCCCGCGCGCACCGCGCTGCGGGTACAGCTCGAGCGCTTCGGCGACATCTTCGGCCGCTGGCCCGCCTTCCTGAACGGGCATCACCATTGCCACGCCCGGCCCGAGCTCGCCACGCCGGTCTTCCAGACGGCCAAGCAGATCGATGTCCCGGTCCGGTCGGTGAACCCCGACCACCGGCAATGGCTGCGCGAGCGCGGCATCCCGACGCCCGATCTCCTGATCGGGCGCACCGAGAGCAAGCAGCCCGCGGAGCCCGAGCAGCTCAGGCACCTCGACCCCGGCGTGACCGAGTGGGTCACGCATCCCGGCCACCCGGACAAGGGGTCGGGCTCGAGCTACGACATGGCGCGCCATGAGGACCTGGCGCTGCTCCAGAAGGTCATGGTCCGGGCGCGTTTCGACGAGCCCGTCTGGGGCGACGCAAGGCGCTCATCCATGAAGGAGGCGTTCGTTCAGGAGCGGCAGGGCGAGCCCGCCGCCGAGCGTCCCGGCGACTAGCCGGTCGTCGATTCCTCGCGCTCGCTGTGCCCGTTCTGCTGTGCCGACTCGGCATTCGCGCGCGGGGCGAAGCGCCTGAAGATCCCGGGGCGACCACCGGCCGCCTCGACCAGCTCTCCGATCGACTCCTCCAGGTCCTTGGCCAGGTCCTCGAGGTCGGGCATCCCGTCGTAGTCGCCGATCAGGCCGAAGTTGACCTGGCCGTCGTAGCTCATGATCCCGATGCACACACCCTGGTTCTTGGCGAGCGGGACCATCGGGAAGACGCGCTCCATGCGGCGCCCGAGCAGATAGAGGGGGAACTGCGGCCCCGGGATGTTGGTGACCACCAGATTGAAGAAGCGCTGCCGCGACTGCAGGCGCGCCGCCTGCCCCGCGATCGTGGGTGGCGCGAAGTCCGCCAGCTGGGTGAGGAGCGAGGCGCCCATCGCCTGCTTCGACTGCTTCAGGTCGCCCATTGAGCGGCGGACGATCTCCATCCGCTCCACCGGATCCTCGCACCAGATGGGGATGGGGGCCATCATCGTGGTGACCTGGTTGCCGAGTGAGCCGTGCTGGTCCTTGGTGCGGACGCTGACCGGGACCATCGCCCGCAGCTCCAGCCCCTGGGTCGGCTGACCGCGCTTGCGCATGTAGCGGCCGAGCGCTCCGGCGACCGCGGTCAGGATCACGTCGTTGACGGTGCCGCCGAGCTCGTTCTTGACCTGCTTCATGTCCGCGAGAGAGGCGCGCACCCAGGCGAAGCGCCGATGTGGGCCGACGTCGAAGTTGAAGGGACTCTTGGGAGCCGCAATGCCGGCCCATGCGAACGTTCCGGCGGCGGCGACGGCCTCCGTCGCCTTGTGGAAAGCGCGCCTCGGCCCTCGCACGATCCGGCGGACACCGCGAAGAGCCTCACGCGGGTCGATGGCCCGGTGGAAGAGGGCCTCCGAGAGCAGCTGCGCGCTGCTCGGCTCAGGCGATGGGGCCCAGCGCTCGGGCGCTTGGGGAGGGTCGATCGGGTCCTTCTCGGCGTCGAAGAGGACAGTGGTTATGTCAACTCCGGAGACGCCATCGACCATCGCGTGGTGCGTCTTGCCGACGATGGCGAAGCGGTCACCCTTCAGCCCCTCGATCAGCCAGAGCTCCCAGAGCGGCTTGGAGCGGTCGAGCTGCTGGGAGAAGATGCGCGCCGCCAGCACCCGCAGCTGCTGCTCGGAGCCGGGCTCCGGCAGGGAGGTGTGGCGGAGGTGGTAGGAGAGGTTCAGGTGCGGGTCATCGACCCAGACCGGGCGTCCCTGCCCGAAGGGCACGAAGCGGAGCTTCTGGCGGAAGCGCGGCACGAGGTGAAGACGCGACTCGATGTGGTCGCGGAACTCCAGATAGGGGGGAGCCGGGCCCTCGAAAATCGTGGTCGACGCGACGTGCATATGCGTCCCATCCCGCTCCAGGTGGAGGAAGGAGGAGTCGAGGCCGGTGAGGCGGTCGGTCATGGCCATGATGGTGGCATACCAAGTGTGTTGACCGTCACACAAGTTCGCAAATAGCGAACCTACCCTGCCGCGTTCGATAGTCATCAAACAACTCGCCGAGTGGCCCTGACGGATATCGGGCCAGCGGGGGAACCACAGATTCACTGGGGCGAATGGGACGGTGTTCCGTCCTTAGCGGTAGTGGCGCCGGAGCCATTGCTGCGAGCCCGTCAGCTAACCCCGTAGGCGCAGAGAGAGGCAGGTGGATTCACTTGCATCGCTTCCGTTGGAAGCGGAGGCGGGCTGCGCTAGCGCTGCTGCCCGCCCTGGCAATGATGGTCACAGCAGGCATCGCGGCCGCTTCGGACGCCGTTCCGACGATCGGAACCGCGCCGGAGGCGACAGCGTCGGGCAGTCCCGCCACCGGGATCAGCCTGAACGGCCACCGGAACGTGATGGCCAATCAGACGGTCAATTTCCGCGGCCGTGTCACCCCGGGCGGCAGCCGAGAGGTCGTCGTGCGGATCGGTGGGCGCAGGCTCCATACGCACAGCCGAAGCGACGGGAGCTTCCATGTGCGCTGGCACGCGTCGCGCTCGGGCACCTACGGGGCCCGCGCGAGGGTGGCGAACACCACCGTCCGCTCGCACCGGACGACCGTGTACGCCTTCCGGCCGGCCGAGGCCTCGTACTACGGCCCCGGCCTGTACGGAGGTGGCCTCGCCTGTGGCGGCACGCTGAGCCCCGGGAAGCTGGGCGTCGCGAACAAGACGCTCCCCTGCGGCTCCAAGGTCACGCTCCGCTATCACGGGAAGACCCTCACGGTCCCCGTGATCGACAGGGGCCCCTACGCGGGCAACCGCGAGTACGACCTGACCGCGGCCACCAAGGCCAAGCTCGGGTTCCCCTCGACGGGAACCGTGCTCACCACCCGCTGAGTCAGGCACGAAACACATGGGTGCTCTGAGGCGTCAGCCGAAGAGCAACCCGCTTGATGTTGGTTGGCCGGGCTGGTGTAGAGGAGCAGCTTCCTCCGCCAGCCCGGCCAAGCCGACTCCCACCAGCCGCACCGGCCGCTGGGGATCGAAGCGGTCGAGCAGCTCCCGGGCGGTCGCCACGACCTGATGCGGATCGCAGGTGTGGGAGGGGAGGGTGCGAGACCGCGTGTAGGTCTCGAAGGGCTGCAGGCGGATCTTCAGCGTCACCGTTCGCCCCCGGCGCTTGTTCTGCGCGAGGCTCTCGCAGACGGACCGGGCCAATCGCTCGACCGTCTCCTGGAGGAATTCCCTATCGGTGACGTCCTCAGGGAACGTGGTCTCGCGGCTCTCCGACTTGCGCACGCGGTCCTCGTTCAGCCTGGTGCTGCCGATCCCGTTCGCGCGGGCGCGCAGCCCTCCTCCATGGTTGGGGCCAAAGGCGCGCCCCAGGGTCAGCTCATCGGTCTCAGCCAGCTGCGCCACGGTCTCGACGCCGATCGCCCGCAGCCGCTCGAACGTCTTCGGCCCGACCCCCGGCAGCAGCGAGGCCGGCTTCTCACCGACGGCCTCGAGCCAGTTGTCGTGGTCGAGCACCGCGAAGCCGTCCGGCTTGTCCAGATCCGAGGCGATCTTCGCCATCAGCTTGTTCGGCGCCAGTCCGATCGAGCAGACGAGGTGGGTGGCCTCCTTGATCCGCCGCTTGATCTCGAGGGCTCGCGACTGGGGGACGGGGGAGCCCGAGAGGTCGACATAGGCCTCGTCCAGCCCGACCACCTCGACCTCGTCACTGAACGCCTGCAGTGTCTCCATCACCTTCACCGAGCCGCGCTTGTAGAGCTGCATGTCGACGGGCAGCACCGTGAGGCCGGGACAGCGGCGGCGGGCCGTGACCATCGGCAGGGCGGAGTGAACCCCGTACTCGCGCGCCGCGTAGGAGGCGGTCGTGACCACGCCGCGCGGTCCGTCGTAGGCGACGACAACGGGCTTCCCGCGCAGCTCAGGGTGCCTCAGCATCTCGATCGAGACGTAGAAGGCATCCATGTCGACATGGGCGATCACCTGCGCTCGAATCAGGCTATTCCCGCTCCTGGACGGAGGGCGCTATTTTGGACGGCGGTGACGAACGCCGAGGCAAAGAATCTCGAGGCGATCTCGAAGGCGATCGACCAGCACAACTCGAACTGCCCATTCCCGGCCAGCGAGGTGCGGATGAACCCGTTCGAGGTAGAGCGCCTGGGCTGGGAGGAGATCCGCGGCCTGCCGATCGTCCCCGATCCTGAGCTCGGCACGGGCGCCTTCCGGATCATCTGCTCGCGCGACCAGGAGGGCGAGGGCATCGAGGAAGCCGAGGCCCTCGGTATTCCCATCGAGGTCGCGGTCCCGAGCGGCCCGATGGAGAAGCCTCCGGCCTAGCGGCCACCAGGCCGCTCCACTTTGGAGCGGAGGGCGAAGCCCGTAGCGACTTATGTGGGGCGGCCGCCTGTGGTCGCGATTTGATGGCGAAGCCTGTGGCCGCGACCTGATTGCGAAGCCGTCCAACGCAGTTGACCGGGATCGCGCACACCACTAGGCTCGCGCCAGCCGGCTGAGGGGCCCGGCGCCTGGGGATCGACCCAATCGGAGAAGGTGATGTCGCCGCTCAGCGCATTGCGACCGGGCCACTGGATCGCCATCGGCCTGATCGCCGTGCTGGTCGGCAGCGGGGCCCTGAGCAAGGGGTTCGGCCTGCTCGGCGGCGACACGAGCCAGGCGCAGAGGCTCACCACCTGCCTCGATCATCACGGCATCAGTGTGACGTCCCTGGCCACCGCGGTCGGCAACCCGGCGGTGCTGCTGGGCGGCGCGCAAGTCGTCGATCAGGCGGTCAAGCACGGCAAGCTGAAACAACCCGAGGCGCGCGCGGTCATGGCGTGCGTCCAGAAGGTCGGGCGCTAGTTGAGCGCCGCCGCGAGCCGGCGGCGATGCTCCCGGGCCAGGGGGTGATCCGCTCCCAGCTCGGTGAAGATCGCGACCATCACGCGGCGCAACTGGTCCTTGCGGCCTGAGTCCTGCTCCGAGGCGAGCGCGGTCTGCAGATGCTCGAGCGCCTCCCCGGAATTACCCTCGTCCCAGGCCGCGAAGGCCTGCTGAAGCTCGTCCGGGCCGGCTCCGTTACCCGACGGCGAGAGCTCCGCGCGGGCGGCCAGCCCGTCGGCGACGAAGTCGTGGGGGAAGGGCTTGAGCGTCTCGAGTGCGTCGTCGGTCTCTCCGCGGGCGAGCAGGATCCTGCCGAGCCCGATGGCCGCGGAGGCATTTCGCGAGTCGAGCTCGAGCGCCTTGCGGAGGTCGTCCTCGTCGCCGGACTCAGCGAGCCGGTCGGCCTCCGACGGGACTATCTCATTGAGGAACGCCTCGATCCGGGCGGGGGGGATGGCGCCGATGAACTCGGAGACGACCTTGCCGTCCTTGAAGGCCTTGACGGCCGGGATGCTGGCGATCTCATACTCCATGGCGATGCCCGGATTGCGATCGGTGTCCACCTTCGCAAGCTCGATCTCACCGTTCCGCTTTCGGACAGCGTCCTCGATCGCAGGGCCGAGGGTCCGGCAGGGGCCACACCATTCGGCCCAGAAGTCAACGACCACCGGCACCTGCTTCGAGCGCTCGATGACCTTGGCCTGGAACTCCTGCTCTGAGACGTCGCTGATCACTGGCCTGAGGGTAGACGGGCGGGTCAGTCGGCTGTCGCCGCAGCCGCCGCCTCCGGGGCGAGGCGGCCGGTGTCCTTCGAGACGTCCGCCTCCAGATGGCGGCGCAGGAAGTGGAGCTGGTCGGCGATGGAGCGCTCCCGCCACTCACCGACGTAGATGTCGAAGTGCATGCACGGATAGTCGCGGACCTCGACGTGGCCCTTGGCGCGCCAGGCGGCGGCGCGAGCCGCGGCGGAGGGGGCGACCGAGTCGCGATCCGCGATCACGACGAGGATCGGGGAACGAACCCTCTCCATCCGCGTGATCGCCCGGTTGGTCCACTCGGCGAACACCGCCCGGCCCGTCACCTCGTTGCGCCAGGTCGGGCCGGCGATCGCGCGCATGCCGGGTTCGGACTCCTCGGTGCTCATGCCCGCCAGCTCGCCCAGGCGCCCGACCGTGGGGATCATCAGGGCCTCCTGGCCGCGCAACATCCGCACGGTGTCACGGACTCCCACCATCGTCAGCTGGAGCAGCTTGCCCAGGCCCGCGTACTTGCCGATCTGACGCAGCGCGGCCATCCCGTCGAGGTCGGGCGTTTGGCAGATCGTCGCGGCGATGCGCGGATCCTCCGCCGCCACGTAGACGACGTGCGCGCCGGACCACGACGTCCCCCAGAGGATGATCCGGTCAGGGTCGACACCGTCCAGCCCACGGGCGAAGCCGACGGCGGCCCGGTAGTCGTCGCGGTGCCGCGCCGGCCAGGCGAACTGTCGCGGCTCGCCGGTCGACCCACCGAAGCAGCGGTAGTCGAAGAGCAGAACGTCGAGGCCGGCCTCGGCGAAGGCCTCCGCGAAGGGGAGCAGGCCCGCGTCCTTGGTACCGCCGAAGCCGTGCGCCATGACCACGCAGGGGCGCCCGCGCTCGCCCGCGAAGGCGTCGCCGTCGCCGGTCAGGTGCCAGGCGGCGAGGGTCTCCCCATTCGACGGGAAGGAGACGTCGGCAATCTCAGGCAGCTGCGGCCTCCGCCGTCAGGACTCGGCCGGCGAGCTTCGCAGCCATGCCCTGCTCGGCTCGCTCTCGCCCGGCCGGGATCTCTCGCGTCCAGATGTCGTGCTCGTACGTGTACCACTCGATCTGCATCGTGTGGCGTGGGCGATCGGTGTATGCCCCGGAGTGGATCTGCTGGTCGCGTCGGATCGTCTCCTCCATCTCGCCCACCGATGGGAGGGCATAGTCGCCTCCGGCGTAGCGCGCCACGAGCTTCGACTGCAGCTCGCAGAACGGAAAGAGCGTCGGGATGGTCTGGGCGAAGCCGACGAAGGCGAGGTCGTCGATCCCCGGCTTGAAGACCCGCTTGTAGAGCGGGAAGCGGTTCTCGGGTGCCGAGAGGAAGTCCTCGTCGAAGAAGGGGAAGGTGATCTTGTAGCCCGTCGCGTAGACGATCGCGTCGACCTCCTCCACGGACCCGTCCTCGAAGACGACGCTGTGGCCGTCGAGCCGCTCCACGTTCGCCTTCGCCACCGCGTCGCCTGAGCCGAGGCGCAGGAGCAGCTCGCTGGAGACCGTCGGATGGGCCTCGAGGAAGTTGTGATTGGGATGGGGGAGGCCGAAGTCCTCCATCCGGCCCGAGGCGAGCCTGGGGAGGACGCGCGCCATCCGCCGTTGGAGGCCCAGCGGGAGGCGCGGGTTGACCTTCGCAAAGGTGTCCGTCGGGCGGCCCATGAAGTACTTGGGCATCACCCAGGCACCGCTGCGCGTTGAGAGGAAGACCTTCTCGGCGACCCCCTTGCGGGAGAGCTCCGAGACGATGTCGACGGCGCTGTTGCCGATCCCGACGACCAGGACCCGCTTGCCGTAGAGGTCGATCGGGTTGTCGGGGCCGATGTAGTGGTGGGAATGGAGAGTCTCGCCGTCGAACTGGCCCGGGAAGTCCGGAAAGCGCGGGTCCCAGTGGTGACCGTTGCCGACGACGAGGAAGTCGAACTCCTGGCTCGACCCGTCGTCCAGCGTGACCTCCCAGCCGCCGTTCGGCTTCCGCTTGGCGTGCTCTACCGGCGTCCCGAAGCGGATCCGCTCGCGCAGCGAGAAGGCGTCCGCGTAGCGGTGCAGGTACTCCAGGATCTGGGTGTGGTGGGGGTAGTCCGGGTAGTCGTCGGGACCCATCGGCATGTCCCGGAAGGAGACGCCATCGCGGGAGGTGTCGATATGAAGCGACTGATAGGCCGACGAGCGGCCGTTGGGATTGCCGAAATACCAGTTGCCGCCGATGTCGTCGCTGGCCTCGAAGCAGGTGTAGGGCAGGCCCCAGTCGCTGAAGGCCTTACCGGTGGTGAGGCCGCTGATGCCGGCGCCGATTACGCAGGTGGTGGGCTTGGCTGACATCGAGGCCCGAGGGAGTCTAGGGAACTGGCTGGCCAGCCAAACCCCGGGCGCGAGCTATCGCTGCGCCGTCACCCGCAGGAACGTGGCCGGAATCGAGGTGCCGTCGTCGCTCGTGTTCTGCTCCTCGAAGAGGGTCTCCAGCTCGGCTTGGAGGTCGCCCTCGCGGCCGTCCGCCGCCTCGAACGCGTTCATGGTCGGCCCGTAGTAGTCCCTGAAGATCGCCACGAGCTCGGCCGGCGTGCCGTCGAAGTTGAACGTGTAGGTGTCCCGCTCGCACGAGATCCCCTCATTCGGAACCCCGGCAGCCTCGAAGCGCTCCTGGACGTTCTCCTCGACACCCCAGGTCACTGGGCTGACGAAGCCCTCCGGCGGCGGCGGGGAGTACGACGCGCTGATCTTCAGGATCTGGGCGACCAGGGTCGGATCGTTCGGTATCCAGTTGCCCATCACGATCCGGCCGCCGGGCTTCGTGACGCGCACCATCTCCTTGGCCACGTCGAACGGCTTGGGTGCGAACATCGCCCCGAAGAAGCTGGCGACGAGATCGAAGCTCTCGTCGTCGACACCACTCAGGTCAGACGCGTCTCCCTCCTGGAAGGAGACGTTGCTCAGACCGAGTTGCTTGGCTCGCGCGTTGCCGGCCTCGACGAGATTGCTGGAGATATCGACTCCGAGCACCTCTGCGCCACGCTGGGCCTCGGGGATCGCGGTGGTTCCGTCTCCGCACCCCAGATCGAGTACCTGCATCCCTTCGGTGACGCCCAGTCGCTCGACGACCTCGTCGCCGCTCTCCCGCATCGTCTCCGCGATGCGTGTGAAGTCGCCCTTCTCCCACAGTGCCTTGTTCGCATTCATCGTTCACTCCGTTCTTGGGTTACGGATGACCTACGAGGCCTCTCCCTTCCGGGATTCATTTCGAGACTAGACGTTCGCGGAGAAGTTGATCCCGAGGCTGTTGAGCAGGTCCTGCGCCCAGCGATTGAAGGTGTCGAACCAGCCGGTCAGGATCGCGACACCGAACGCGATCAGGATCACTCCGCCGATCGCCATGATCAGCGGGTAGTGGCGCTTGATCACGGAGAAGGCCGTCGTCATCCGGCTGAAGGCGACCGAGGTGAGCAGGAAGGGGATCGCCAGGCCGGCGGAGTAGACCGCCAGCAGCAGCGCCCCGTGCAATGCCGAGCCGGAGACAGCCGCCGCGCTCAGGATCGCGGCCAGGGTGGGACCGATGCACGGCGTCCAGGCCAGTCCGAAGGCGAGCCCGGCCACCAGCGGCCCTCCGGTGCCGGCCCGCTCGAGCAGCCCCTCGACGTGCCATTCCTTGTTGAGCTGCGGGAGGAAGAGGGCGCTGATGAAGAAGACCCCCATGGCGATGATCACCCAGGCCGCGATCTTGTCGAGCAGGACCTGGTGCTCCTGCAACGCGCTGCCGATCGAGGTGGCTCCGAGCCCAAGCAGGATGAAGATCGCCGAGAAGCTCGAGACGAAGAGGAGGCTGGGGACGATCACACGCCGCCAGTTCGCCTGCTCCAAATCGGCCGCGGCCACTCCCGTCACCGCGGACAGATAGCCGGGGACGAGCGGCAGCACGCAGGGGGAGAGGAAGGAGACGAGCCCCGCGGCGAGGGCGGTGAGAACGCCGGGGAGGGCGGTGGGGTCGCTGCTCATCAGAGGGATTCTGGCGGACTCCACGCCGCGGACCGGCGCTCCCAGTGGGAGAAGAGGACGACCGTGATTTGTACTGAGTGGATCTGCGGCTCAGCCCTGATGTTCGCGCCTACGGGCGGCCGTAGATTGCGGCTTGCATCCGGATCCCCGGCCAACGGCACCCTTTTAGGCGTTCAGCACGTTGGCCAACCCGGCGAGGCGGCCTTCATCCCCCTGGGGTCGCCTCGCCGGTCTCTTTTTCGGCCCCTCTTGTTGGACCGCTCCGGGCATGGCGTAAACAACCCGGCCTTGTTTGGATGTTCTGAGGTAGGCCGTAAACAACGGCGGGCGGCCTAGGGCTCCGGCCCGGGGTTCTGACCGAGGATCCCGCGCAAGGCCCGCGCGGCCTTCGGCGCCAGCTCGCGGGCGTTGTTGTTGAACATCACGTGCACCTGCTCGGCCTCCGAGTCGAGCGCGTTCACTCGATCCGCGATCTCCTCGAGCTCCCGCTTCGGATAGTCGTAGTCGAACCGCTCCGCGACGCTGCGTCCGTGCAGGTAGCCCTCGGTGTTGCGGCCGTGGCAGCGCATGTATGCGAGGGAGTCACGGGTGACGGCGTCAATCGGCGGGAAGATCGGCACATGGTCCCCCGGCGGCGTGTCGACGCAGACGAAGACGGCGTCGTGCGCCGAGAGCCAGTCCAGGACCTTCTCGAACCGCTTCGATGAGGCCCAGCTGCGCCGGCGGAACTCCACCGCGACCGGGGTGGGGGCGAGGCCCTCGATCACCGGGGCGAGCTCGTCCAGATCGTTCTCGCGAGGGTCGAAGGCCGGCGTGAGCTGGAGCAGGTAGGAGCCGAGCTTGCCCGCCTCCGCCAGCGGCTTCATCGCCTCGGCGGTGCGGCGCACCATCTCATCGAGCAGGGTCGGGTCCAGGAGCACGCGGCCCCGCTCGTTCGTCTCCGCGTCGTCGCGGAGATCGGGCGGCAACTCCCGCAGCTGCGCGGCGTGATGGGAGAGGAGCTTGTGGAGCTTCACGTCGAACCGGAAGCCGTCAGGCGTTCGCTTGGCCCAGCCCTCCGCCGTCTTCGCCGACGGGATCGCGTAGAAGCTCGAGTTGAGCTCCACCGCGTCGAAGCGCTTCGCGTAGAAGTCGAGGCGGTCCTTCGCCGCGAGTCCCTTCGGGTACCAGTGCTCGACGAAGCCCGGATCAGACCAGCTCGAGGTGCCGACGACGATGGTCACCCCGGTAACTATCGCGTCCGCGGGGTATTGAAGCCGCATGGCGGGACGGCTGCGACGCATCGACTGCGCATCTCCGGGCATGACTCGGCGGAGGCGTGGCAAGGGCTTCTCCTACCTCGACGAGGACGGGCACCGGATCGACGACGAGGACACGATCGAGCGCATCCACGCCCTCGCGATCCCGCCGGCCTGGGAGGACGTCTGGATCTGCTCCGACGCTCTCGGTCACATTCAGGCGACCGGGACCGACGCGCGCGGACGCAAGCAGTACCGCTACCACGACCTCTGGCGCGAGCGCCGGGACCGCCAGAAGTTCGACTCGATGATGGACTTCGCACGCTCCCTGCCGAAGCTGCGCGGACGCGTGGAGCGCGATCTGCGCAAGCGGAGCATCTCTCGGGAACGGGTCCTAGCCGGTGCAGTGCGGCTGCTCGACCGCGGCTTCTTCCGGATCGGCTCGGAGGGCTACGCCGAGGAGAACGAGACCTATGGGCTCGCGACCATGCGCAAGCGGCATGTGACCGTCGACGGCGATTCGGTCGTCTTCGACTACGAGGCCAAGGGAGGCAAGCGCCGCGTTCAGACCGTCGGGGACCGCGCGATCTCCGGTCTGGTCAGGAAGCTCCGGGCCAGGCGGGGTGGGGGACACGAGCTGCTCGCCTTCCGCAACGGGAGCTCGTGGCAGGACGTTCGCTCGACCGACATCAACGACTACATCCAGGAGACCATCGGGGAAGGCCACAGCGCCAAGGACTTCAGGACGTGGAACGCGACCGTGCTCGCCGCGGTGGTGCTCGCCGGGTCGGCGCGGGAGCGCGATCTGAGCACAAAGGGCGGGAGGGCGCGAGCCAAGCGCGACGCGACCAAGCAGGTGGCCCGCTACCTCGGCAACACCCCGGCGGTCTGCCGCGCCTCCTACATCGACCCCCGGGTCTTCGATCGCTTCGACGGCGGCCTCACCGTCGGCGGCGTCTTCGAGCGCCTGCCCGAGGATCCCGCCGGCTGGCCGGAGGTTCAGGGGCCGATCGAGAAGGCCGTGCTCGACCTCATCGACCGGCGTGAGTCAGCCGCGATCGAACGGGTGGAGTGAACCGTCAGGGGCGAATCAGCCGAGGCCGTGGCCGCTTGGGCCGAGGCGACTCGGGCCACTCCGGCCGCTCCCAGGTGAGCTTGGCCCGAGCGATCGCTTCCTGCTCCACGGCCGGGTGACAGCGGCGGCAGACCGGCTCGAGGTTGTCGAGCACGTCGAGTCCCCCATATCGGCGCGGCAGCTTGTGATGGGCCACCAGGTCCTCATCTGACCCGCAGGCGACGCAGGACGCACCGGCCGTGACCATCGCCGAAAGCCTGCTCCAGGACAGATGCGTGGGGTCCTGCCTCATGCCTCGATTCCACAGCGTCGGCCGGATGTCCCGGGGCCCGTGCGTGAGCAATGCACGGGAAGATGAGTTATGGAAACTCAGGCGAGGGACTTCTCATACCAGCGGTTGGCCCTCGGATTCGAGTTGTAGTCCTCGATCCGGCGAAATCCCGCAGCCACGTACATGCGATTCGCCTCGACGAGCCGCGCGTTCGTATCCAGGCGAATCGCGCGCTGCCCGTGCCGGCGCGCACGACGCTCGAGCTCCTCGAGGATCAGCTTCGCGACTCCGGCGCCCCGGTACTCCGGGACCACGTACATCCGCTTGATCTCCGCTGTCCCCGTACCCAGCAACCGGAGTGCTCCGATGCCAACGGGTTCCTGGTCCACATACGCCACGACCCGGTCACTGTCGGCCCTGATCGCGACGGCCAACCTCATGTTCGGGCGCGCCGCGCCGTTGTGGGCTCCGCGCTCCTCGATCTCGTCCCGCATCGCCTCGGCCAGCCGCAGGGTCACCGGATCGTCGGCGGGTGCGTCTCTCAGGTCGATCTGCATCACCGCAAGTTGACATAACCGCGCACCCGGTTATCCGAGGGGACGGCCCTTATGCGCCCGTCAGGCAGATGCGGCGATCAGGGCGACGGTGGCGAGGCAAAGCCCCACACCCCCGGCCATCAAATAGCGAGACTCCGCGCGGGAGCTCTCGATCATCCTCCCCTCGGCAAGCGCCGCCTCGACCCGTCGCGAGCGGATCGAGCCGTAGCCGAACAGCGCGACGGAATAGAGAGCCCAGCCGACCCCAACGACGAGATACGGCCATTCGGTGCTGGTGCCGCTGAGCTCGGGAACCACACGGCCGACGGCGATCGCGACCGCGATCGAGGTCAGAGCGGTCCGCCACCAGGCGAGCTCCGTGCGCTCCGCAGCGAGCCGGGTGCGCCGGACGGCGTCCCAACTCTCACTCGGAATCTTGGACTGCTCGGTTTCCATGCCTACCGATCTTACGATTAAACACATGCCGGCCAGAGATCGAGAGCTCGTCGCTCCCCCACCGACCCTCGCGGGCCTCCAGGATCTGTCTGTTCCCGCGCTGATCGCGATGCTGCTCGCCACCGCGGTCGCGGTGCTCGACGGCGTGGCGTCGAGTCAGCTTGTCATCGTCGGCCTGCTCGCGATCCCTCCGGTGATCGCGGCGATGAGCGCCTCGCTCCCGGAGACCGCTGTGGTCGCAGTGTTCTGCATCGTCTTTGGCCCTGCTCTCGATCCTCTGGAACCAGGGCATCGACGGCGGCCAGCGCCTGGTTGCCCTGACGACGACCTCGGCGGGAGCGCTGGCGGGCCTCTGGGTCGCCAGCCTGAGGCTGAGGCTGAACCGCGAGCGGGCCGCCTCCGAGCTGCTGGCGGACGCGGGCGCGTTGATGGAGGACGCCCTGGACCGGAGGGAGCGTGCGGCGCACCTGGCCGATCTCGCGATCACCGGCCTGGGCGACGTGGCGATGGTCGACATGGTGATGGCCGACGGCTCGATCCAGCGGATGGCGGCGAAGGGCCGCGACACCGAGGTGGCCGACATCTTCGTGAAGCTGCGCGCCGACTCTCCCATCGACCCCCACGGCCCCCACCCCGTGGCCGAGGTGATCCGCACCGGGCGGACCCTGTATCTGGATCAGCTCACCGACGAGGAGATCGACCGCATCACGACCCGGGAGAACGAGCGCGAGCTGCTCCGCCGGCATCGCTTCAAGTCATGCATCGTCCTGCCGCTTGGAGCGCGCGGGGCCGTCCTCGGGGCGCTGACCCTCTGGATCATGCGGCCGGCCAAGGCCTTCGACGAGATCTCCCGCCGGACCGCCGCGCGGCTCGCGGATCGAGCAGCCCTGGCGCTCGACAACGCTCGCCTGCATGAGCAGCAATCGCATATCGCATCGGTGCTCCAGCGCAGCCTGCTGCCGCGCTCGCTGCCGGAGATCAGCGGCTTCGAGGCCGCCTCCCGCTTCCTCGCCGCCGGCGAGGCGTACGAGGTCGGAGGCGACTTCTACGACGTCTTTCGCACAGGCTCCGGCTCGTGGTCGGCGGTGATCGGCGACGTCTGCGGCAAGGGGCCGGAGGCAGCGTCGCTGACCGCGCTCGCCCGCTACACGGTCCGGACCGCGTCCTCCCCCGACAGCGCGCCGAGCCAGGTCCTGCACACGCTCCACGACTCGATCAGGTCGGAGCGAGCCGACCTGCGCTTCTGCACCGCGGCCCTCGCCCACATCGAGGCGCCCTCCAACGGCAACGGCTTGGTCCGGCTCACCGTCGCGCTCGGCGGCCATCCTCTGCCGCTGATCCTCCGCGAGGACGGAGACGTCGAAGCCGTGGGAGAACCGGGCACCCTGCTCGGGGCCCTCCCCTCCCCGGTGCTCGCCGACACGGAAGCGACCCTCGCCGTCGGCGACTCGCTGATCCTCTACACCGACGGCATGCTCGACGTCCGGGATCGAACCGTCGATGACGATCCGGACTGGCTCGCCCGCGAGCTCGCCAAGTCGAACGGGAGGAGCGCCGACGAGATCGCCGAGAGCCTGTCCCAGGCTGCGATCAAGCGCCACGGCGGCGAGCCGCGCGACGACATCGCCGTCCTCGTGTTGCATCGCAACGGCGCCCGTTGACGGCTAGGCCGGTTCACGTCGGGTGCTCGGGCTGGGCCTACCCGCACTGGCGCGAGCGGCTCTATCCGAAGGGCCTGGCGCAGCGCCAGTGGCTGCCCTACTACGCAGAGCGCTTCGACACGGTGGAGATCAACAACACCTTCTACCGGCTGCCCAAGGTCTCGGCCGTGGAGGGCTGGGTCGCTCAGAGCCCTCCGGGTTTTGTCTTCGCGGTGAAGGCGAGCCGCTACCTCACCCACGTGAAGCGGCTGAAGACCCTCGATCCCTACCTCGAGCGTTTCTTCGAGCCCCTCGAACCCCTGACGCGGAGCGAGAAGCTCGGCCCGCTCCTCTGGCAGTTCCCGGCGAACTTCCAGCGCAACGACGAGCGCCTCTCAGCCGCCCTGCGAGCCCTTCCCCGCGGCCGGCACGCGTTCGAGTTCCGGCACGAGAGCTGGTTCACCGAGGAGGTCTATGCCCTCCTCCGGGAGCATGGCGCCTCACTCGTGGTCGGCGACGAGGCCTCCCGCTGGGTCAGCTCGCCGCACGTCAGGACCGCCGATTGGACCTACATCCGCTTCCACCACGGCGCGCGCGGCCGTCACGGCAACTACTCACGGTCGGAGATCGAGACCTGGGCCCGCCGCATCGCCCAGTGGCGGCGGGACACCGAGATCTACGTCTACTTCAACAACGACTGGGAGGGCTACGCGCTGCGCAACGCTCGCCTGCTGAAGAGCCTGCTCAAGGTCTGAGCGGCGCTAGCGCCGGCGCCAGCTGCGGCCGAGCAGCTTGCCGAGGCGGCCGGTCCGCCGCGGGCTGTACTCGGGAGCACCCCGCTCAGGCGTCGGGAGCTCCGCCACCGCCGCGGAGTCGATCGTCAGCCGGACCGCATGCTCGGCGGTCCTCGCCACCTCCGGCGCGTCCACGAAACGGAGCTCGCCATCGGTGTTCTCGATCACGAAGCCGTCGAGGATCCGCTCGCGATAGTTGTCGATCACCTCATCGATGACGCCGACCTGCTGCCCGTCGGCGGCATAGACCGGGGTGCCGCGCTTCACCGCGGCGTAGTGGATCGGGTAGCCGTCGTCGTCTCCCACGCGGTGAAATATAGAAGTCGAGTTGGAGCGGAGGCTGCCCGCGGCTAGCCGAGGCGCTCGCGGACTTCCGGCTCCTCCAGGAAGTCCGCGATCACTCGCGACAGCCGCCCGCCCTGCCACGCGAGCGGCGACTTCCCCTTCTCCTCGCTGACGAGACGCGAGCGCGGCAGGCGGTCCGTCCATGCCTCGGCGATCGAGTACGGGTGACCCGGGTCGGCCTCGTCGTAGCTGGCCACAACCAGGGCGGGCACGTCAAGCGTCTCGAGCTCCTCGATGCCCTCGAACGGCAGCGACCTCGGCACTCCCCGCAGGGCCCGGGCGAGCGCGTCGGGATGGCGATGGAGCCGCATCCGCTCCCGCGTGATCCGCAGCGCGGTCTCGGTCCAGGCCGGGTCCGCCTCGAGGGACGCCTCATAGGCCCGCATGAACCCCTCGACGCCGTCCCTCTCCAGCCCATCCGCGAGGGCGTCCCAGTAGGCCAGTGAGTCCTCGGTGGCCGGCAGACCCAGCACGACCGGCCCGATGAGGACGACCGCGGCGATTTCTCCGGAGTGCTCCAGAGCGTGCGCGACGGCGGTGTGACAACCCATGGAGTGCCCGGCCAGGACGGGCCGATCCTCCGCCGCGCGATCTGAGATCACGGCCCGCAGATCACCGGTCAGCCCGCGGTAGGTGTAGCCGCCGTCATCCGCGGGCGACGAGTCGCCGTGACCGCGAGCGTCATAGGAGATCTGCCGGTAACCCCGGCGCACCAGCGCCAGGGAGCCGTGCAGGACGTAGCGCCGAGTGGCGGTGAGCCCATGGAGGAGGACGACGGGCGGCCCCTCCCCCACCTCCTCGCCGGCCAGCGTCGCGCCCGTCGAGTCGAGCTCGAATGGGGCCGGCTCCAGGACGTCGGCCATCTCAGGGAAGCGCGGCCACGGCCCGCTCCAGGTCGCCGACCTCCTGGTAGCGCAGTCCGAACAACGCAACGTGGCGGTAGCGCAGGATCCCCTCGCCATCGATCAGGAACACCGCCCGCCGGATGAACCCGCCGGGTCCGACCACGCCATAGGCGCGGGCAGTCTTCTTGCCGGGGTCGGAGAGCAGTGGGACGTTCAGCCCGTGTTCACCGGCGAAGCGCTCGTGTGAATCGACCGTCTGCGGCGAGATGCCCATCATGGGCACGCCGAGCGATTCGATCCGGTCGCCGTCGTCTCGGTAGGAGCAGAACTGGCGGGTGCAGACGGGGGTGAAATCGCCTGGGTAGAAGGCGAGGATCAGGCCCGTGTCGCGGTAGTCGCTCAACCGGTATGTCCGGTCGCCGGTGCCCTGCAGCTCGAAATCCGGGGCCCGGTCGCCGACGCGCAGCTTCGCCATCAGCCTCCGCTCACCGTGATTCGCCGGATCAGCACCGGGGCCTTCGGAGTTCCCCGGGGGCCGGCCGTGCCGAGCTGCTCGATCCTCTCGACCACGTCGAACCCGCTCGCGACCCGCCCGAGCAGCGCGTAGTCCGGGGTCAGGCCGGCATCGGGCGCAGTCACCACGAAGAACTGGCTCCCGGAGCGGCCAGGCGGCTCCACCGGGCTCTTCGCCATGGCGACGATCCCGCGCGTATAGGAGAGGCTCGATGGCGGCGGCTCGTCGACGAAGTAACCGGGCCCGCCGGTGCCCGTGCCGGTCGGATCGCCGCCCTGGATGACGAAGCCGGGAACGATTCGGTGGAAGGTCGTGTCGTCATATACGCCGTGCCGCGCAAGGTAGGCGAACGAGGCCGTCGTCTTCGGTGCTCTCGCGGTGTCGAGGGCGATCGTGAAGGCGCCACAGCTGGTGTCGACCGTCGCGGTGGCGGGACCGCTGAGCGTGCCGGTCGGCGCCGCGAGGTGCACCTGTTTCGCGGGCGGGGCCGAGACCTTGCTGCAACCGGCGGGCAGGGCGACGCTCGACGTCTGTCCTCCGCCCCCACCACATCCCACCAGCGCCACGATCGCCGGCAGGGCCGCGATCGCTGTTCGCCCCGCTCTCAAGACGTCGAAGCCTACCCATGGCGTCCTGCGATCATCGGAGGATGGAGAGAAGCGCCGACCCCGCGCCGCCCAGCAGGATGATTCGCCTCACCGGGAGGACGATCAACGCGCTCGTGGCGCACGCGCCGTTCACCTGGCCCCTGCTCCGGGGCTTCAGTCACCGGTTCTGGCAGGCGCAGGCGGCCAGCTGGGATCAGCGCGTCAGCCGCTCCGGGCCGGCGCATCTCGCCCCACTCGCCGCCGCTTTGCTTCACGTCCGGCCCGAGCCCGAGCGGGCCTTGGACATCGGCACCGGGCTCGGCGACGGGGCGCTGCTGATCGCTCGCGAGTTCCCCCACACCAGAGTGCGGGGCGTCGACCTCTCGGAGGAGATGGTCCGCCGGGCCCAGGACCGGATCGGGCTCGATCCCGAGGGGCGGGTCGCCTTCAAGGTCGCCGATGCATCCAAGCTGCCGTTCGAGGACGACTCCTTCGACCTCGTCGCGCAGCTCAACATGCCCCCGTTCTTCGCCGAGATCGCGCGCGTGCTCCGCCCGGGCGGGTTCGCCGTCGTGGCAGCCAGTTGGGGAGACCGCACTCCCTTCTACACCCCCGACTCGGTGCTTGCCCGCGGCTTCCGCAAGGCCGGCCTCGACGAGCTGGAGCGGGGCGAGGCGGCCCAGGGCACGTACTTCGTGGCCCGGCGGCCCTCCTGACTGCCCCCGCAACTAGATTCACCCAATCAGCCCGGAACGTCGCCATCTGCTGCTGGTCAACCCTCACTCCGCGAGCGGCCGTGCCCTGAAGCTCCTGCCCGACGTGGAGCGCGAGCTGGCGGACCGCGAGGTCGCGTACCGCGTGGTGCGAACCGAGAGCCTCGAGCACGGTGTGTCCGAGGCCAGGACCGCTGCGGACGCGGACGAGATCCCCGTCGTGATGAGCGGCGACGGGCTGGTCGGCGCCATCGGCGGAGCCCTGGCGCAGACGGATTCGGCGATGGGGATCATCCCCAGCGGCCGCGGCAACGATCTCGCCCGGGTCCTTGGAATTCCCAACGAGCCGGCGGGCTCGGTCGCCGTCCTCGCCGAGGGCCACGAGCGCGAAATCGACGTCGGAGAGGCCAACGGGCGCCGCTTCCTCTGCATCGCCTCCTGCGGGTTCGACTCCGAGGCCAACCGCGTCGCCAACGAGGCGACATTCATCCGTGGAAACCTCGTCTACGCATATGCGGCGTTCAGGACCCTCGCCGCCTGGAAGCCCGCCTCGTTCCGGGTCGTACTTGACGGTGGCGACCCGTTCGAGTTCGCCGGGTACTCCGTGTCTGTCGCGAACAGCCAGGCCTTCGGCGGGGGTATGTTCGTCGCCCCCCACGCCAGTCTCGACGACGGTCTTCTCGACGTGATCACGGTGAGCGATGTGAGCAAGCTCCGCTTCATCCGCGCCCTGCCGCAGGTGTTCAAGGGTGAGCACCTCGAGAACGATGAGGTGACCGAGAGGCGGGGCGCGAGGGTCGAGATCAGCGCCGACCGCGACTTCGCCGTCTACGCGGACGGTGAGCATCTCACCGATCTGCCGGCGACCATCCGCACGCTCACGCACGCGCTCAGGGTGATCGCGCCTCCGGCGCCCGCCTAACCTGGCCAGGCGATGAGCGCACTTTTCGAGGCGAAGCGCCGGGCCGCGCGCGGCATCGGCGCCCTCAGCCGCCGCAGCGGCCGCGGCGGAGGAACGACCCTGCCCGGACGCGTGCTGGTCCGGATGGCACCCGACGCCATCGAGCGCATGGCGTCCGGACTCGAGCGCGGCTCGATCGTGGTGAGCTCGACCAACGGCAAGACCACGACGGCCGGGATGATCGCCGGGATCCTTGAAACCGCCGGGCGCCGGCCGGTGCACAACCGGGCCGGGTCGAACATGCACTGGGGGGTCGCCACGGCCCTGCTCGAGGGGTCCGGTGACGAGGGGCTCTTCGAGCTCGACGAAGCCTGGCTGCCTCGCGTCGCCCCGAAGCTGCGCCCGCGCCTCCTGGTTCTCGGCAACCTGTTTCGTGACCAGCTCGACCGCTACGGCGAACTCGAGCGCCTCGCCGACGAGTGGGCGGAACTGGTCACCTCGCTGGAAGGAGCCTGCGACTTCGCCCTGAACGCCGACGATCCCCTGATCGCCGACCTCGGCCGGGACCGGGAGCTGCGTCGCCGGCCCGGCGTCACCTATTTCGGGATCGAGGACACGACTCAGGCGCTGCCTGAGCTGCAGCACGCCCATGACGCGAAGCACTGTCGCCGCTGCGGCGCCCCGTACTCCTACGAGCGGGCCTTCGTCGGGCATCTGGGCCACTACCGGTGCCCGAATTGCCACGCCGATCGCCCGGCTCCCGACATTGCGGCGACGAAGATCGAGCTGCACGGCATCTCGGGTTCGCGAGTCCGGATCACCACCCCCGAGGGCGAGCTGGACGTCGACCTTCCCCTTCCCGGCCTCTACAACGTCTACAACGCGCTCGCCGCCGTCGCAGCGGGGCTGCAGTCGGGCGTGCCACTCGAGCAGATCCGCCAGGGGCTCGAATCCATGCGCGCCGTCTTCGGGCGAGTCGAGACCATCGAGGTCTCGGGCAAGCCGGTCTCGATCCTCCTGATCAAGAATCCCGCCGGCGCCAACGAGGTGCTTCGGACCCTGACGCTCGAGTCCGACAACGGGGGCATCGACCTCTGGCTCGCGCTCAACGACAAGATCGCCGACGGGCGCGACGTCTCCTGGATCTGGGATGCCGACTTCGAGCTGCTCGCCGGGGACGTCCGCAGGGTGATCTGCGCCGGCACCAGGGCTCCCGAGATGGCCCTGCGCCTCAAGTACGCGGGCTGGCCGCAGGAGGCGATCGAGGTGATGGGCCCGATCGAGAGCTCCCTCGACGCCGCCGTCTCGGACGCGCCGGACCGCCTCTTCGCCCTCCCCACCTACACGGCCCTGCTCGAGCTGCGAACGCTGCTCGCCAAGCGGGGCCTTGCGGCGGACTACTGGCAATGAGCATTCCCTCGGTCTGGCAAGAGGTCGAGTTCGGGTCCTACGGCGCCGACCTGCCCATCTGGGTGGAGCTGGCCGACCAGACCGGCGGGCCGGTGGCGGAACTGGGGGCCGGCGCCGGCCGCGTGTCGCTGCACCTCGCCGGCCATGGCCACGAGGTCGTTGCGATCGAACGCGATCTCGACCTGATCCGCGAGCTCGAGCGGGTCGCTGAGCAGCGTGGCGTAACTCTCTCGATCGTCGCCGCCGACCTCGCCTCGCCAGGAGATGTGACCCTGCCCGTACGCCCCGCATTGATAATCGGCCCGCTGCACGTCATCCAGGTCCTCCCTCCAGACGATCGTCCGGCTCTCCTCGGCCGCCTCCGGGAGCAGCTCCTGCCGGGCGGCATCCTCGCCCTCACCCTCGTCGATGAGTCCACCCTGCTGAGCGCCGGAGCGGCGTCGACGCAGATTCTCCCCGACATGCGTGAGCTCGACGGCTGGGTCTATTCCAGCGAGCCCCTCTGGGTTCAGGTCGGGGAGGACGCCCTCACCGTCCGGAGACTCCGCGAGAGCGTCTCCCCCGAAGGGCGCATGGAGCGAGACATCCACGATGAGGTGCTCTACCGCGTGGACCCGGAGATGCTCGAGCGCGAGGGCACCGACGCCGGCTTCCGCCCCGTCGGCAGGCGACAGATCAGCTCGGGAGAGAGCGAGGCGGACTCCACCCTCGTCCTGCTGGAGGCCACGTCATGAGCGCCGACACAGGCGAGCTCCGCCTGCTCGCGCTCTACCCGGAGCAGATGAACATCTACGCGGACCGGGGCAACATCCTCTTCCTCCAGCGCCGATGCGAGTGGCGGGGCATCCCCTTCCGCTATGCGGCCTCCGGCCCGGGCGACGGCTTTGACGCGGCCGAGCACGACCTGATCTACATCGGTGGCGGACAGGACCGCGACCAGATGCTCGTCGCCGAGGACATGCTCGCCACCAAGCGCGACGCGATCGCCTCCGCCGTCGAGGACGGCGCCGCCCTGCTGGCCGTCTGCGGGGGCTACCAGCTGCTCGGCCACAGCTACCAGCTCGGGGAGAGGTCCATCCCGGGACTCGGGATCGCCGACCTCGAGACCGTGCGGGAGCCCGGCCCGCGCCTGATCGGCAACGTCTCGATCGAGGTGGATCTCGGCGGCGCCACGCACGTGCTCGCGGGCTTCGAGAACCACGGCGGGCGCACGTACCTCGGTCCCGATGCGGTGCCGCTGGGACGCGTGCTGCACGGACACGGGAACAACGATCGCGACGGCATGGAGGGCACCAAGAGGCTCAACCTGATCGGCACGTATCTGCACGGCCCGCTCCTGCCCAAGAACGCATGGCTCGCGGACCATCTGATCGCCCTCGCAATCGGGCGGCGCACCGGAACGCCGCCCCACCTCGATCCCCTGCCCGACGAGCTCGAGGCCGCTTCACACGAATCCGCGCTCCGGGCCGCGTCAACTGGATAGGATCCGCGCGAATGATCTACGTGATCATCATCGTCGCGGTCATCCTGCTGGTCGGGCTTATCTACGTCCTCGCCCGCAACGGCATCATCGGCCTGCGCAACCGCTGCGACGAAGCCTGGAGCGGCATCGACGTACAGCTCAAGCGCCGGCACGACCTGGTCCCGAACCTGGTCGAGTCCGTCAAGGGCTACGCCACCCATGAGCGCGAGACCTTCGAGAAGGTGACCCAGGCACGGGCGGCCGCCATGCAGGCGAGCGGCCCCGCGGAGGCGGGCAAGGCCGAGAGCCAGCTCAGCCAGGCACTCGGTGGACTGCGGGTCGTCGCCGAGCAGTACCCGGAGCTCCGCGCCACGGAGAACTTCCAGCAGCTGCAGCGCCAGCTCTCCGAGCTGGAGGACGAGATCCAGGCCTCGCGCCGGATCTACAACTCGAACGTCCAGCAGTACAACACGCGGATCCAGCAGTTCCCCGGCTCGATCATCGCGAACCAGGGCGGCTTCACCGCCAAGCCCTTCTTCGAGATCACCGATGCCGCCGACCGCGAGACGCCGCAGGTCTCCTTCAACTAGCGCCCGGCCGCTGAGCTAGAGCCCGCTTGACCCGAAACCGCCCGTCCCACGGGCCGAAGAATCGAGCGCCTCGGCCTGGATCGGGCTGGCGGTGGCGATCGGGACGAGCAGGAGCTGGGCGATCCGATCGCCGGGGGCGCACACGAAATCGGTCGTCTGATCGGTGTTCAGGAGGAGCACGCGCACCTCGCCTCGGTACCCCGGATCGATCAGTCCAGGCGAATTGATCAGGGTCACGCCATGCTTGAGCGCCAGACCCGAGCGCGGCAGAACGAGTCCCGCCAGCCCCTCAGGGATCGCGACGGCCAGGCCCGTGCCGATGCTGACCCTGGCGCCGGGGGCGACTCGCGCCTTCTCGGCGGCGTACAGGTCCAGCCCCGCGTCGTTGTCGTGCGCGCGGGTAGGCAGGGTCGCCTGCTCGTTGAGCTTGATCAACCGCAACTCCTCCATGTCACCGAGCGTAGGTTCGGGTGCGGTCGGCAACTCTCTGGCGAGAGCGTCGAGCGGATCGCCGCCGTTAGGTGCCGGCGGCTCGAACTCCGTTTCGAGATCCTCCTCCGGCTCCCCCGTTGAGCGAAAGATCGGCGAAGCGATCGGCGAGGGCGGCAGGTAGTCGCGCGCGAACGAGTACCCCGTCCTCGCGATCTTCGCGCTCGAGGTCACCAGCGATCTCGTGAAGCTCAGAAAGACGCTCACCGGCGTCAAAGGGTACGAGCAACTCGACTTCGGTGAGTCCCTCGACGATCGAGGCGGCGATCCCCGATCGCAGCTCGTCCAGCCCCTCCCCGGTCTCCGCGGAGACCTGGACGGCGTCGGGATGACGCAGCCTGAGCTCGCGGCGCTGCTCGTCGTCCAGGAGGTCGACCTTGTTCATGACGAGCAGGCGGGGAGCGGCTCCCGCGCCGATCTCGTCGAGGACCACGTCGGCGGCGGCGATCGAGTCCGCCCTCTCCTCCTCGGGCTCAGAGCCGTCGACGACATGCAGGATGAGGTCGGCGAGGACGGTCTCCTCCAACGTCGCCTTGAAGGCCTCCACCAGGGCGTGGGGCAGCTTGCGGATGAACCCGACCGTGTCGGTGAGCAGGATGCGACGGCCGTCATGAGTGAAGGCGCGCGTGGTCGGGTCCAGCGTGTGGAACAGCCGCTCCCCCACGCCCACCCCGGCGCCGGTCAGCGCATTGAGCAGCGTGGACTTGCCGGCATTGGTGTAGCCGGCGAGCGCCACGGTCGGCATGACGGCCCGTACCCGCTCCGCGCGCATCACGGCGCGGTTGCGCTCCAGGCGCTCGAGCCGTCGGCGCAGTGACGTGATCCGATCGCGTGCCAGGCGGCGATCCGTCTCGATCTGCGACTCGCCCGGTCCCCTTGTCCCGATCCCTCCGCCGAGGCGCTCCAGGTGCGTCCACAGGCCCCTCATGCGGGCGAGGTTGTACTCGAGCTGCGCCAGCTCGACCTGGAGCTTCCCCTCGGCCGTGTGAGCATGGTCGGCGAAGATGTCCAGGATCACGGCCGTCCGGTCGATCACCGGAACGCCGAGCGCCTGCTCGAGGTTCCGCTCCTGCCGCGGCACCAGCTCGTCGTCGACGGCGACCAGGTTCGCGTCGTCCGCGGCGATCTGCCGCTTCAGATCGGCGAGCTTGCCCCGCCCCAGGTAGCGGTCGGGGTCAGGCTCGGTGCGGGCTTGGGTCATCTCCCCTGCCGTGGCGACGCCCGCCGTGCGCAGCAGCTCCTTCAGCTCGGCAAGCGAATCGTCCCGGTGTTCGTCATCACGGACGATTCCGACTGCGATGGCGCGCTGGCGGGCGCGAGGGTTGAAGATGCCGGCGGAGCCGTTTCCGTACAGGCTCTCGGACTGCCGACCGTTGCGGTTTCTCTGCACTGAGGGGATGTTAGGCGCCGCTCAGGGCGAGCTGCACGCGATCAGCGCCGTAGGCGCCGCCCATCCATGCCCGGAACGCTAGGACGCGGTGCGAGCCGCCAGGGGCCGCGAGGGGACGATCGGAAGCAGCGCCGCGGCGCCGATGACCGCCACGAACGCGAGGGAACGGCCGATAACGGCGAGTGCGTCCGAGCCCATCGGATCGCCGAAGACGACGATCCCGCCTGCGATCGAGCCCAGCGTCGCGGCTGCGGAGAACGCGACGATCACGGCGACGGGCTCGCCGATCTGCAGACCGCGCCCGAGGGCGAGGAACGCCCCAAGGCCGCCCACGACCGCTGTGACGGTCCAGGGGCTGAGCAGAGAGATCGCATCGCTCGGAACCAGCTCGGCGAGAGCCTTAAGGGAGATGTCGGAGACCCCGAGCAGCGTGCCTGCGGCGACCGCGAGCAGCATCGAGCTCTGAATGGCAAAACGCCCGTTGGTCGCGCTCAGGATGAGCAGGCCGCCGATCGTCAGCATCCCGACCTGGAAGCCGAGCATCGTCACCGGGTCGAAACCGATGCCCGAGCGTGCGTGCCCGGCCGTCAGGGCCAGGAACCCAAGGCCGGCGGCGCAGAGGGCGATTCCCGCCATCTCGCGCTTGCAGACCGCAATGCCGAACCAGCGACGCGCCGGGATGGCCAGGACGGCGAGGCCGCCCGCGATCACGGCCTGGACCAGCGACAGCGGCGCCATCGAGAGCGCCGCCACGTGCAGGCACCAGGCGCAGAAGGCGAGGCCGAAGCCGATCACCCACCAGCGCGAGCGAAAGAGGGCTGACGCGCTGCGCAGGGGCCTGCGCATCGCGACGTCGGGCGCGTTCACGGCACCGCGGTGCTTGCACAGCAGCGCCACGCCCGAAATGAGGGCACAGCCCAACGCGAGTATCAGTCCGATTTCGTTCATTCAGTGATGGGGTCGGCGGAACAGGATGGCTGCTTTAGCTGAGGGCCGGATAAAGGCCGATTCGCCCCCGTGCCGGCAACCCGCCCTGGGCACCGTACGGGTCGCTACCCGGTGATGCGCCAGTTCAAGGGGTCAAGTGAGACTTGAGACGCTGGACCGCCTCCCGCAGGAGCTCGTCGGGGGTGGTCAGGGAGATCCTGAAGAAGCCCTCGCCGCTCGGGCCGTACATCGAACCGGGTGAGACCACGACCGCGGCCTCCTCGAGCACGAGCTCGGCGAAGGAGGTGGACGTGTGGCCAGCCGGAACCGGCGCCCAGATGTAGATGGTTCCCTTCGGGCTCTCGACCTCGACACCGATCGCCCCGAGAGCCTCGACCACCAGGTCGCGCCGGCGCTCATAGATCCGGCACATCTCCTCCACCTCCTTGCGCGAGCCACGCAGGGCGGCCGCTCCGGCGAGCTGGACCGCCTCGAAGAGGCCGGAGTCGACGTTCGTCTTCAGGCGCCAGTAGGTCCTGATCGCCTCGGCGTTGCCGAGGATCGCCGCGCAGCGCCAGCCGGTCATGTTGTAGCCCTTGGAAAGAGAGAAGACCTCGACGCCGACCTCCTTGGCCCCGGGCAGTCGCCAGGAAGCTCGGGGCGACGTAGCCGTCATAGGTCGTCTCCGAGTACGCGTTGTCGTGAACGACGAGGATCTCGTAGCGCTTTGCCAGCACCACGACGCGCTCGAAGAAGCCATCGGGGACGACGGCGCCGGTGGGGTTGTTCGGGTAGTTGATGAAGAGCAGGCGGGCGGCCTCGAGCTTCTCCTCCGGGATCGCGTCCAGGTCCGGTGCGAAGCCCAGGTCAGGGCGCAGCGGCAGCAGGAACGCCTCGGCGCCGGCCAGCACAGGTCCTCCCGTGTACACCGGATAGCCCGGGTCAGAGGCGAGTGCCACGTCGCCCGGGTCGAGAAACGCGAAACAGAGGTTGTAGATGCACTCCTTGGCTCCGATGGCCGGGATCACCTCGTCGACGGCGTCGATCTCAACCCCGAACCGCTGCAGGTAGAAGTCGGCGAAGGCCTCTCGGAACTCCGGCCTCCCTCGGTTGCTCGGGTATTTCTGCGCCGAGGGATCTCCAACCGCCTCGCGCATCGCCTCGACGACGTAGCGGAAGGTGGGAGTGTCGGGATCGCCGATTCCCAGGCTGATCACATCGATGCCCTCGTCACGCTTCGCCTCGATCCGCCGCTCGAGCTCGGCGAACATGTACGGGGGGATGGCCTCCAGGCGCTGGGAGGGCGCCGCCAGGCCTCTCTTCTTCACGGGTGCCGCCATCGGATCCGGAAGGGTAGGGACATGTGGCGGCGGAGCGAGACCGAGCCGGACGGCGCCGCCGCTACGTGAGCTCGTCCAGGACGCGCACGAACTCGGGCGCCAGCTCCCCCGAATAGACCGGCTCGGCCCACCCGGTCAGCCGCACCGACAGCCCCTCACCGATCTCGACCTGCAGCTCGCCGCCGTCCAGCTCGACCGTGAGAGCGGCGGGCGCACCCGCGAGGTGAGCCGCCACCGCCGCCCCCGAGGCGCCGGTTCCCGACGAGAGCGTCTCCCCCACGCCCCGCTCGAAGATCCGGGCGCGAACCCGGTCCCCATTCGCACGGAAGAAGCTGACGTTGGTCCGGTTCGGGAAGAGATCGCTGTTCTCGATCTCCGGCCCGATCGCGGGCAGGTCGAGCGACTCGAGCTCCTCGCCCACGGCGATCGCGCACTGCGGGTTCCCGATCGAGACGTGCTGGAAGGACCAGCTCCTGCCATCCGCCTCCAGCTCGCCTCGCCCATCCTCGCCGCCGGAGGGGAAATCGGGCGACGCGGTGGCCGCGTTCCCCATCTCGAGCGTGCACTCGCGCTCGGAGCGAATCGTCGGCCGGATCGGGCCGGCCTTGGTGGCGATCGTGAACTCATCCTTCTCCGTCCAGCCCGAGCGCCGGAGATACATGACCGCCTCGCGCGCCCCGTTCCCCGAGAGCTCCGCCTCGGAGCCGTCGGGATTGAAGATGCGGAGCTCGGCGACCACATCCGGATCCTCAACTGGGGCGAGCTGAAGGATCCCGTCCGCCCCCGGGCCGAAGTGGGGGTCGCAGATCCTCTGAATGCGCCGCCCGGTCAGCTCCCAGGGCAGTGCCGCCGCCTCGACGATGAGGTAGTCGTTGCCCAGCGCCTGCCATTTCTCGAATCTCACGAATCGAGCCTATTCCGCGCGCGGAGCGCTCGCGGCTAGGAGAGCAGCCCGACGATCTGGTCGGCGGTCGAGTCCACGTCCAGCTCTGTGCGATCGATGAGGGTCACACCCTCCATCCGCCGCATCCAGGTGAGCTGGCGACGGGCGTAGGCGCGATGCGCGGCCTTGATCGAATCGATCGTCTCGGCCGACGGCGCGGCATCGATGTCGGAGACCAGCTGCTGGAATCCGAGCGCCGCACGGGCCGTGCGCGATGGCCCCGCCTCGAGCGCCGCTCGCGCCTCCTCGGCGGCACCCGCGGCGATCATCTCGTTCACCCGGGCGTCGATTCGCTCCGCCAACCGCTCCCGGTCCATGGTCAGGCCGACCAGCAGGGTGGGATGCCGCAGCTCGGCCGTCCAGATCCCTTCGCCGCCGCTCGCCGCCTCGATCCCGGCCCGGGCCAGCTCGGTCAGTCTCGCCACCCGCTTGCGGTCGTTCGGGTCGACGCTCTCCGCGAGGGCGGGATCGAGCTCGGCGTGCAGCGCCTCCGGACCTCGTTCGGCGAGCTCGGCCTCGACCTCGTCGCGAATCTCCGGCGGCACCGGAGGCCGGAGATCCAGATCGGCGAGAGCCGCACGGAGATACAGCCCGGTGCCGCCCACCACGAGCGGGCGGCGTCCCTCCGCCAAGCAGGGCATCGATCTCGCGGTGCGCCGCTTCGGCATAGCGGCCGGCGCTGAACTCCTCGCCCGGCTCGACGAAGGACAGAAGCCGGTGCTCGAGCCGGGCCTGCTCGTCGTCGGTCGCCGCTCCGCTCAGCGTCTCCATCCCCCGGTAGACCTGAATCGAGTCGCAGTTGACCGCGACGGGGTCCTCCCCGCTCTCGCGCAGCCGCTCCGCGACGGCGATGGCGACTCCCGTCTTCCCGACCGCGGTTGGGCCGAAGAGCGCTAGAAGCCTCAAGCCGCGCGGCTGAGCAGGCGCTCCTGCCCGGAGAGCGTGGTCGACGTCGCGCCCGTGATCTCCACCTCGACGGTCTCTCCCGGCGCGGCTGTGCCGTCGAAGTTGACCGTCTTGTTGTGGCGCGTCCGTCCTCGCAGCCTCGACGCGTCATTGCGGCTCGGGCCCTCGACCAGGACCTCCATCGTGCGGCCCACGAAGCGCTCGGCGCGCTCCCGCGCTCGGCGCTGCACGAGCTCGACGAGACGCCCCATCCGCTCGCGCTTCGTCGCGTGCGAGAGCTGGTCGGTGAATTCCGCCGCCTCGGTTCCCCGCCGCGGCGAGAAGATGAACGTGAAGGCGCTGTCGTATCCGACCTCGTCGACCACCTCCAGCGTCTGCTCGAAGTCCTCCTCCGTCTCACCGGGGAAGCCCACGATGATGTCGGTCGTGATCGCGCAGTCCGGGACGTGCTCGCGGATCAGCGCCACACGATCCATGTACCGCTCGCGGCTGTAGGTGCGCCGCATTCGCTTCAGCACGGGGGTCGAGCCCGACTGCAGCGGCAGGTGGATGTGCTCGCAGAGGGCGCCGAGCTCCGCGTGGGCGCGAATCACGTCCTCCTTCATGTCCTTGGGGTGCGGGCTCGTGTAACGGATCCGCTCCACCCCGTGGACGGCGTCGACGCGCGTCAGCAGGTCGGAGAAGGTGATCCTGCTCTCCTTCGGCAGGTCACGCCCGTAGCTGTTCACGTTCTGCCCGAGCAGCGTGATCTCGCTGACGCCGTCGCCGGCGAGTCGCTCGACCTCCGCGATCACCTCGGCCGGGTCGCGGCTCGCCTCGCGTCCGCGAACCGAAGGCACGATGCAGTAGGAGCAGACGCAGTTGCAGCCCTGCGAGATCTGCAGCCAGGCCTGGAACTCACGCGCCCGCTTCATCGGCAGATGGCCGGAGACGTCCTCGAACTCGAAGTAGCCCTGTGCCGTGAGCGAGTCGGAGGTCAGGAACTCGGCCAGACGGTGGATCTGACCGGGGCCGAAGGCGACGTCGACGAACGGGAAGCGACGGAAGACCTCGTCCTTGACGGACTGGGCCCAGCAGCCCCCCACGCCGACGACGCGCGAGGGATCCTCGGACTTGAGCCGCTTCGCCTCCCCCAGGTGGGCGATGAAGCGGTTGTCCGCGGACTCCCGGATCGAGCAGGTGTTGAAGAGGATCAGGTCGGCACCGTCGCGATCCGGGGCCTCCTCATAGCCGAGCGAGTCCAGCATGCCCTTCATCCGCTCCGAGTCGTGCTCGTTCATCTGGCAGCCGAACGTGGTGACGTGGTAGCGGCGCTGCATCGAGGTCAATTTAGCGGCGCCCGGCCTACTTCGAGGTGGAGTTGACGATCTGCTGGATCCGGCTGTGGGAGAGGCCGAGGGTCCGGGCCACCTCGCGATAGCTCGCCCCCGCGGCCACCGATTGGCGAATCAGCCTGTCCCTGACCAGCCGGATGTGTGCGACCTCCTCGTCGATGCCGCGCATCGCCCGCCGGTACTCGAGGCCCACGCGCACCCGATCGACCCAGACCCTGCTCCGCGCGCGCTCGAAGTCCTCATGTGCCTTGCTGAGGCGCCGGGCCTCCATCTCGGCGATCATCCCGCCTGTATAGCACTGTGCGGGATGCCTATACGGCGGATTCTCTACGGCGTCTTGTTGCCGGCCGGACCAGCGTTGGTGTTGCTGGGAAGGACGGTCAGGTCACCCTGCATCCCGGCCTGGCGATGCCCTGGCACGGTGCAGTAGAAGACGTACTTGCCGGGAGCGAGATTCGCCAGGGTGACCGTCTGCTTGCCGGCGCTGAACGGCTGAACCTGCCCGAGCACGTTCCCGTTCGCGGTGGCCACGGCGATGCTGTGCGGCACCTGCGACGGGTTGTCGTAGGTGATTGCGACGTTCCCCGGCTTCGCCTGCAGGCCGTTGGGCTGGTAGACGAGGCCGCCGTCGGACGGCGAGGAGACATCGAGCGTGGTCACGGGGCCGCTCGGGGTCGTCGAGGTCGTGCCCTGCTCCGCGGCCAGCTTTTCGTTCCGCTTGTTCTGCTCGTCGACGGACTTGACGATCGCGAACGCCATCGTCGTTCCGACGATCACCACGAACAGCGCGATCACGCCCAGCAGCACGCCTCTGTTCGGCGGGAAGGACTCGCCCCGGATGCCGATGAAGGAGATCACCACCGCGGCGAGCACCAGCACGCCGCCGATCACGAAGAAGAAGTTCCCGTCCATTCCGGCGCGGATCCTACCCCTAGCGCGTCACGCCGCGTCGGAGAGCCGCTCGGCTGCGCGCACGACCTCGTAGGCGAGCTCGAGCGGGTACCCGCGTCGCACCAGCAGTCCCAGGGCCCTCTCGCGCTCGCGCTCGGAGTTGCAGCGCATGCCGCGATCGTCCAGCAGCGCCGCGGCCCGGTCGAACTGGGCGTGGGAGTCCTCACCCTCGAGCGCAGCCTCGACGTGGCCTCGGGCCACGCCACGGCCCTCCAGCGCGGCGGAGATGCGATCAGGGCCCCAGCCCGCGAGAGACCGCTTGTCCTCCGCATAGCGGCGCGCGAAGCTCGCGTCGTCGATCGCGCCCGCCTCGATCAGCAGAGCGATCACCTCCTCGATCTCGGCCTCCGCAACCTCACGCTCGGCGAGCCAGGCGCGCAGCTCGGACTCGGTGCGCTCCTTGTAGCTCAGCGCGCGAAGAGCCAAGTCGTACGGGACAGTCGTATCGTCATCTGGCTTCGCCATAGTCGGGAGCGCTGCGGCCGCGAACCCAAGTCGCTCCGGCTGCGCCCTTCGCTCCAAGTGGAGCGGCCTTGCGCTCCCTAGGCAGCCTTCTTCTCCGGCTTCTTCGCTGGCTCCGGCTTCTTGGCCGCGGGCTTCTCGGCCTCGTCCTCCGCCGGCTTCACCTCGGTGACCGGCGGCTTCGCCTCGGCGTCCTCGCCGATCCCGAGCTTGGCGTAGAGCTTCTTCTCCAGCTCAGCGCCCAGCTCCGGGTTGTCGCGCAGGAACTCCTTGGTGTTGTTGCGGCCCTGGCCGAGCCGCGTCTCGCCGTAGGAGAAGAACGAGCCTGACTTCTGGACCAGGTCGTGCTCGAGCGCCATGTCGAGCAGGCCGCCCTCCTTGGAGATGCCGACGCCGTACTCGATGTCGAACTCGGCCTGGCGGAACGGCGGCGCCACCTTGTTCTTGACGACCTTCACACGGACCCGATTGCCGACCGCCTCGGTGCCCTCCTTGAGGGTCTCGATGCGGCGGATGTCGAGCCGCTGCGAGGAATAGAACTTGAGCGCGCGGCCGCCAGGCTGGGTCTCCGGGGAGCCGAACATGACGCCGATCTTCTCGCGGATCTGGTTGGTGAACAGGCAGATGGTGTTGGCGCGGCTCAGGTTGCCGGCCAGCTTGCGCAGCGCCTGGGACATCAGGCGGGCCTGGAGGCCGACGTGCTGGTCGCCCATCTGGCCCTCGAGCTCCACCCGCGGGGTGAGCGCGGCCACGGAGTCCACCGCGACCACGTCGACGGCGCCGGAGCGCACCAGCACGTCGACGATCTCGAGCGCCTGCTCGCCGTAGTCGGGCTGGGAGATCATCAGCTCGTCGGTGTTGACGCCGATCTTCCGCGCATAGACCGGGTCCAGCGCGTGCTCGGTGTCGACGAAGGCGCAGACCCCTCCGCGCGCCTGGGCCTCGGCGATGATGTGGTAGACGAGCGTCGTCTTGCCGGAGGACTCCGGCCCGAAGATCTCGACGATGCGGCCCCGCGGCACCCCTCCGACGCCGAGGGCGATATCCAGGGGCAGCGCGCCGGTGGAGATCGACTCCACGTTGAGCGCGCCCATGTCGCCCAGCTTCATCAGGGCGCCCTGACCGAACTCCTTCTCGATCTGCGTGACGGCCGCGTTCAGCGCCTGGTCGCGCGCCTTCGCCTCTTTCTCGCTGGCATCTCTCAAGTTGGGCTTCTGCTCTGCCATCTCACTCACCTCTCTGTCTCTTGGTCATCGTGGGCGGTCGGAAGCTCCAACTCGGCCATCGGTTCGTACTCCGCACCCGTCCTGCGCAGGTGGCTTTTGAAGAGCACCAGACGGGTCGGACGGAAGAACCGGAACATATGTTCGGGTAGCGGATGGGGCTGCGTCGTGATCAGCGCGGGCTTGCGGCTCTTCGGCGCCTCCGGCTTCACCCGCGCCACGGTCAGGTGCGGCCAGAACGCCCTCTTCTCCGGCTCGTGGAAGCCGGCGGCGACCAGGCGCTCCTCCACGCCGGCCTGGAGCGCCACCGTCTCCTCCGAGTTGGCTCCGAGTGCGATCAGCCGCGTGCGCTTGCCCGGCGGCACGCCGATCGGCTCGCTCTGCAGCTCGACCGCCGGCGCCTCCGCATCCGTGGCGAAGGCCGCCTTGGCGATCGTCCTGGCGTCCTTCTGGGCCTGGTAGCCGAGGAAGACGAGGGTGATGTGGAGCGCCTCCGGCCTCACGATCCGCAGCGCCGGATCGGCCAGCGCGGTCTGCTGCCACTCGACCACGCCGGTGCGCACGTCCTGCGGCAGATCGAGGGCGACGAACAGACGAGCCCTCGGGCTCTTCAGCCTCTCCTTTGCCACGCGCCAAAGCTAGACGGCGCCCCGGCCGAAATCCGGTCCCTCACGCATGTCGGGGGATGAGCGGCGAGAGGCCCGGGTTCTCCCCCGGGTCGCGAAACCGAACACCGGCAACGAAGGGGGCCAGTCGCGCGAACAAATCCCCGGATCTGGCGAGTTCCTGTCGGTATGCGACAACAACTCGCCAAATCGTCGCCCGGCCCAAGAAAGCGACTCTTGGTGAGTTTCCTCGGAATAGCCGGAGACAACGCACCAAGTGCCCCCTCGCCGTGTCGCCCTCCGCGCTCGTCGTTTCCCACCTCCGCCCGGACCGACTCCGTTCGGAGCGGTGTTCGGGTCTCCGGCGCCGCTCAGTCCCCCGTCGGCGCGGGAGAGATCTCGCCCCGCCCCGCCACCTGCAGATTCGCCGGCAGTGTCGCTCCCCAGCGGTTTGCCAGCACCTGCAGCCGCGTCCGCCAGGCGATGATCGCCGCTCGCTGCTCATTCTGGAAATGCGGCAGCTCGTCGAACGCGCGGTCCTTCAGGGAAGCCGTCAGAGCGCTCAGGTAGGTGTCCTGGAGGACGAAGGTGTGCGCATATGCGTCCTGCGCCGAGCGCATCTCGTCGGGCACGGGCTCCACCTCGGCGATCTTCACCGCGTAGTCGGCCGCCCCGCGCTCGATCCGCCCCATCCGGCGGGTCGCCTCGGCGGCGCTCAGATCGCCGTGGTTGTAGCCCTCGAGGATCGGGTCGGCCTTGTCGAGCAGCTCGTTGATCCCGAGCCTGACCGGCTGGACCGCGGCCACATAGTCCTCCAGCGCCTGGCGGCGATCCGCCGTCGTCGTATCCGAGCCGCAACCCGCGAAGAGGAGTGCGCCGGCCACGGCCAGCACCCCGACCAGCCTCACCGTGGCGGCTCCCGCCCCTCCAGCAGATAGCGAACCAGGTGCATTGCGACGACGACGGAGCGCTCCCGGACGTCGTTGCGGCTCCCGGGCAACACGATGTCCCTGGGCAGCCTCTGCCCGTCCGCGGTCTTCGCGCAGAAGCAGACGTAGCCGACGGGCTTCTCCTCGCTGCCCCCGTCGGGGCCCGCCACGCCGGTCGTCGAGCAGGCGACATCCGCATCGAACCTGGCAAGGGCCCCGTCGGCCATCGCCTCGGCGACCTCCGGCGACGCGGCGCCGTGCTCCTCGATCAGCTTCGGATCGACCCCGAGCAGGTCCGCCTTGGACTCGTTCGAATACGAGACCACGCCACCCGCGAACCACTGCGAGGATCCGGGCCGGAGCGTCAGGCGAGCGGCAAGCAGGCCGCCGCTCTCCGACTCGGCCACCGCGATCGTCCGGTCGCCGAGCAGCCTGAACACGACCTCCTCGATCGACTCGCCGGTCTCGGTGTAGGTGAAGCGGCCGAGCCTCTGCTCGAGGCCCGCTCGAAGCTGCTCGGCGGTGGCGGCGCTGTTCTCTCGGGAACGGACATCGGTGACCAGCTCTCCCCCGCGCAGGCAGGTCGTCACCTCGAGCTCATCGAGGGGGACGCCCTCGTCCCCGATCTCCCGCAGGGCCATCGCGAGCTCGGACTCCGGGATCCCGAACATCCGGATCGACATCGTCTCGAACGGCTCCGCGCGGCCGAGGACCTCCTGGGCAGGTGCCGCTGCGAGCGCCCGCGGCCACATCTCCTGCAGCTCGCGCGGCGGGCCGGGAAGAACGATGACGACCTGTCCGTCGGCGGGCACCACCAGGCCGGGCGCCGTCCCCGCGGGATCGATCGCCACCGCCCCCTCGGGGATCATCGCCTGCTTGCGGTTGGCCTCGCGGACCGCCTCCGGGTCGAAGCGAAGCCGCCTGGCATACCGGGCGATGATGTCGGCGATCTTCTGCTCCATCTCCTCGTCGAGCTTCAACTCGCGCCCCGCGAAGCGGCCGACCACCTCGGCGGTCAGGTCATCCGCGGTCGGCCCCAGGCCCCCGCTGGTGAAGATCAGATCGAGCCCGTCATCGCGCATGTGGCGCAGCGCTCCCTCGAGATCCTCAGGCCGGTCACCGACGACGGTGATCTCCGCGACCTCCACTCCAAGGTCCGCGAGCTGCTCCGACATCCACGGTCCGTTCCGATCCGTGACATAGCCGCTCAGCACCTCGGTGCCGGTGACCAGGATTCCCGCGCGAACGCTCACTCGGCCATTCTCGCGGACGTGGGTTTCCGGGGTCCTAAGACAAAGACGGCAATGAAGAGGGACAGGCCGGGAATATCGGTCGTTTGCAGCCTTTTGGGGGCTATAGCACCCTCAATGCTGCAAACGACTGCTACTCGGCGTCGCCAGGCGCAGCGACCGGCTCAGGCGCCTCTTCCCCAGCCGGTGTTGCATTTGCAGTGCCTCCCCCCAGAACCCTGGGCAGGTCGGCCATCGAAACGAGCACCTGCCGCGGCTTCGACCCCTCATAACCGGAGATGATCCCGCGCCGCTCGAGCATGTCGATCAGGCGACCGGCGCGGGTGTAGCCGACCCGCAGGCGGCGCTGGATCATCGAGACCGAGGCGGTGCCGCTCTCCACCACGAGCTGTGCCGCCTGGTCGAGCAGGTCGTCGGAGTCCGGATCGAAGTCGTCGTCGGCGTCGCCCTCGTCCTTCGTGATCTGCGGCGTCTCAAGCAGCTCGTCGGCGAAGTCCGGCTCGCCCTGGTCGGACCAGAAATCGGTGATCTTGGCGATCTCGGCCTCGGTGATGAAGGCGCCCTGGATCCGCTGCATCTTCGAGGTGCCGGCCGGCCGGAAGAGCATGTCGCCCTGGCCGAGCAGCGTCTCGGCGCCGCCCTGGTCGAGGATCACCCGCGAGTCGACCTGCGAGGAGACGGCAAAGGCGATTCGCGACGGGATGTTGACCTTGATCGTCCCGGTGATGATGTCCGTCGACGGGCGCTGCGTCGCAAGCAACAGGTGGATGCCGACCGCGCGAGCCTTCTGCGCCAGGCGGATGATCGCGTCCTCGACCTCCGCCGGCGACACCATCATCAGGTCGGCGAGCTCGTCGATCACGCAGAGGATGTACGGCAGGGGCGCCTCGCCATCGCGCTCACGCACCTGATTGAGCTCGCCGAGGTTGCGGGTCCGGGCCAGCTCCATGATCTGGTACCGGCTCTCCATCTCGGCGATCAGGTTGTTGAGCACGTTGGCCGCCAGCCGTGGAGAGGTGACGACCGGCGTCAGCAGGTGCGGGATCTTCTCGTAGTGGTTGAGCTCGACCCGCTTGGGGTCGACCAGCACCATCCTCACCTCGTTCGGCGATGCATGCAGGAGGATCGAGCTGAGGATCGCGTTGACGCTGCCGGACTTGCCCGAGCCGGTGGTGCCCGCGATCAGGGCGTGCGGCATCTTCTGCAGGTCGGTCCACACCGCGCTGCCCGGAGATGTCCTTGCCGAGCCAGGCGACGAGCGGCGAACCTCCCTGCGGGCGGCCGCCGTAGATATCGCCGAGGCGCACCAGGCGCCGGCGCTGGTTCGGGACCTCGACGCCGACGGCCTGCTTGCCGGGGATCGGCGCCAGGATCCGGATGTCGGTCGAGGCCAGCGCGTACGCGAGGTCGTCCTTGAGCTGGGTGATCTTCGAGACCTTGGTGCCCGGGGCCAGCTTGAGCTCGTAGCGGCTCACGTGCGGCCCGGTCACGGTGCCGACGATCTTCGCCTCCACGCCGAAGTGGCCGAGCGTCTCGAGCAGGTTGCGGGCGATGGCCTCGTGATCCTGCTTGTCGGGGCCCTTGTCGGGCGCTCCGCGCTCGAGCACGGCTTCCGCTGAAGGGACCACGTAGTCGATCTCCTCCGACTCGGTGACGCCGCCGCGCTTCTCGCCCATCGGCGTGCGAGCGACCTCGGGTTCCGCGTCGTCAACCTGCTCGTCCACAGGTTCAACTTCCTTCACGACCTGGATCTCCTCGTCGCCCTCCTCGAGATCCGCGAGCTCGCTCGTGTCGGGCTCGTCAGCGATACGGACGGCATCGTCGAAGTTCGCGACCTTCTCGGTCTCCGCCTCGTTGCCGACCACGACCTGGAAGTCCTCGCCGTCCGCGACCGGCTCGGGCGGGCCGAAGACGGGCTCGGTGTCGGCCGGGGTCGTGTCGATCAGGTCCGGATCGGTGTTGATCCGGCTCTGCTTGATCGCCGTCGCGAAGCCGACGGTGCCGCGCTTGGCGCGCTCGGCACCGCGGCGACCCGCCCGGACCATGTCCGAGACCGAGCGACCGGTCAGCATCAGGAGCCCCGAGACGAGGAGGACGACGGCGATGATGTGAGCGCCGATCCGGTCGAAGAGCGTGCTGCTGGCCCAGTAGAGAACCTCGCCGATGCCGCCGCCGTGGTGCGGGAAGAAACTCGGGTCGAACAGGCCCTTGCGAACACCCTCGGGACCGAGGCCGGCTGTCTGGGCAGCGAGCGCGAGCAGGAGCCCTGCAGCGATCGCCGCCACACCCACCGCCACAGATTTGGGCGAAGGCAGGAACGGCCTCAGGATCAGCCCGATGCCGGCAAGCCCGAGCGCGACCGGAACGACCACGGCGCCCGCGCCGACGGCGTAGTCGAGGGCCGTCTCGGAGCCGTTGCCGACGGCGCCGCCGTTCCACCCCAGATAGAGGACGTAGCCCAGATAGACCGCCAGGCCGATGCAGCAGAGACCGGCCAGGTCGAGCCGGCGCTGCATCACCTCGGGAGAGCTCCGACGTGCGCGACCACGAGCTCCACCGCGCCCGCGCGCGGCAGGCTTGCGCTTCTGCCCGCGAGCAGGCTGCCTCTTGCGCCGGGGCGGATCTCGCCGCTCCGGCGCGCCGAAAATACGGTCTGCAAGCATCCGCCCACCTGATTCGACGCCTGCGTGCCGTCCCCTGCGTGCCTGGGCAAGCGCTTCCAGCACATGGTTCGATGCCGAATCGAGCGCCTAAAACTTCCCTCAAGAGCGCTTGGGCGAGAGGATTTCCGCCCTAACCTAAAGATTGTGATGGAGCAGGCCATAGCTTCTGCCCGCGTGCTGGTCGTGGAGGACGACGAGGCGATCGCCGACGTCCTGCGGCGCTCGTTGCGCGCCGAGGGGCACGAGGTCCGCAGCGCCGGCGACGGCGCGGAGGCGCTGACCGCGGCCGAGCAGTTCAGCCCGGACCTGGTCGTGCTCGACCTCGGCCTTCCCCGCCTCGACGGCATGGAGGTCTGCCGGCGCCTGCGCGCCGAAAGCGATGTGCCGATCCTGATCCTCACCGCCCGCACCGAGACCGAGGATCGCGTCAAGGGCCTCGATACCGGCGCGGATGACTACCTCCCCAAGCCCTTCGAGCGCTCCGAGCTCCTCGCGCGGATCCGGGCGCTGCTTCGCCGCCGCCCACCTCGGGGCAGCGCCTCGATCGTGGTCGGCGATCTGATGATCAATCCGGACACACGAGAGGTGAAGCGTGGCGATCGCGAGATCGAGCTGACCAACCGCGAGTTCGAGCTGCTCGAATACCTCGCCCGGAACCAGAAGCTGGTGGTCTCCCGCGAGCGCCTGCTCGAGGACGTCTGGGGATACGACCCGTTCGAGCAGACCAACACCATCGACGTCTTCATCTCCAACCTTCGGCGCAAGCTCGAGTCAGGCGGCGAGCCGCGGCTCCTTCACACCAAGCGCGGGGCCGGCTATGTGCTGAAGGGCGCAGGGTGAACTGGATCCGCAGCAGGAAGCTCCCGCTCTTCGAGCACATCCCCGTGCGCTGGCGGATTGCGATCACCACCGCCGGACTCACCCTCCTGATCCTCGTCTGCTTCGCCCTCGTCCTGGGACAGGTGGTGGGCAACCGGATCCGCAGCGACTTCCGCGAGGAGCTTCGGAGCGCGGCACGCTCACTCGCGGCCGAGACCAGCGTCTCCACCGACCCCGTCTACGGCGAGATCGTCCAGAAGTCCCCTCCCCTCCGGGCCTTCGCGCTTCCCGAGGATGCCCAGATCAAGGTCCTCGACCAGTACGGGCGCCCGCTCGCCGGGACCAATCCGCAGATCGGCCTCGGCGCACCGACCCGCGGAATCCACAACATCGGGGACCTGAGCGTGGCGACCGAGCCGATCACCGCGGTCGGCTCGCTCCCCGCCTACGTCCAGTACGCGCGCCCCAGCGCCGGGACGAACGACACCGTCTCGAGGCTCTGGTTCTTCCTCGGCGCCGGCGTCCTCGGCGGCACCGTCCTCGCCCTGCTCGCCGGGCTGGCGGTCGCCGATCGCGCGATGCGCCCGGTCAAGGCCCTCACCGCTCTGGCGAGCCGGATCAGCCGCACCCGCGATCCCTCGGAGCGCATCCCCGTGCCGGAGACCGACGACGAGGTCGGCGAACTCGCCCGCACGATGGACGGCATGCTCCAGGCTCTGGACGAGGCCCACTCGGAGCGGGAGCAGTCGCTCGAGCGCCAACGTGAGTTCGTCGCCGACGCTTCCCACGAGCTCCGCACTCCCCTGACCAGCATCCACGCGAACCTCGAGCTGCTCCAGGCCGCCGAGGTCGGATCCCAGGACGACAAGCACGCGGTCGACTCCGCGCTCTCCTCGACCAAGCGCATGTCGGGGCTGGTCTCGGACCTGCTGCTCCTGGCCCGTGCCGATGCCGGGCGAAGGGCGGCGACCAAGGACCTCGACCTGGCCGCGATCGCGGCCGGCGCCTTGGAGGAGGTCCAGCCCATCGCAGGCGATCGCCGTATGGAGAGCCATCTCGATGGCCCCCTTCCGCTGGAGGGGAACCCAGACGAGCTCCACCGGCTGATCCGGAACCTGCTCGAGAACGCCGTCCGGCACACGCCGGATCAGACGACCGTCGAGCTCACCGCCCGTCGCGACGGCGACGAGGCACTGCTCGAGGTGCTCGACGACGGACCGGGCATCCCGGCCGACATGGAGGATCAGGTCTTCGACCGCTTCGTCCGCGGAGATGGACCTGCGGACACCGCCGGTGGCGGTGGCAGCGGCCTCGGGCTCGCGATCGTGAGAGCGGTCGCGGAGTCGCACGGAGGCTCGGTTGCCGCCGGCCGCAGCACCTACGGCGGGGCCCGTTTCTCGGTCCGCCTGCCGCTCGAGCAGGTGCCGGAGGCGCTTCCGAGCAAGAGCGACAGCGCCTCCCAGGCGCTTTAGCCAACGTTCAAGAACGCGTCATAGATTCGCCATTGGACGAGACACCTCGCCGCGGTGCGAAACCCCACACGCCACGGCGAGACCCGCTGAGGCCCGACTTTCAGTTTGGCCAAAGCGTCGCCCCCGGTGGTCGCCCCTCCCTCGACCGCCGGGGGCTTTTACTTTCTAGAGACCGGCGGCGGTCAGGGCCGCGTCGCGATCGACGCGGTAGTGGGACTCGGCGAACTGGTCGCCCTCGAAGCGGTGGACGCCGGTGAACTCGAGCGTGGTGGGTTCGGTCTGCTCGTCGCCCTCGACGACGCCGCGATAGTGGGCGATCACCCAGGACTCGTGGCTGACGATATTGCTGACCGAGACCTCGATCCCGCGGAAGAGCTCGAAGAGCCGCTGGTACTCCGCGATGCTCGCGTCGGGACCGATGAACGGGCCCGGGTCAGGCCAGATCTCGGGCGGCGTCATCACGTTGTCGTCCGCGATCAGGGGACGAAGCCGCTCCCACTCGCCACTCCCGAAGCAGTCGAACGCCTCGTGGACGAGGTGGACATACTGAACGTACCCCCTTCGGACTGTCACCCGCAAAAGGCTAGTCGCCCACCGCAATCGGGGCTCCACCAGACCTCCAGTGGCACCCATCGAGATCATCACGCTGACGGACGGCGGCCAGACGGCTGACGACATCGCGCGGCGCGTGGCCGGGTTCCTCCATCCCACCAAGTCCACGCTCGAGCTGGCGCTCTACGACGTGCGGCTGCCGGACCCGACCGGATCGATCGTCGCGGACGAGCTGCGCGCGGCGAGCGACCGGGGCGTCGCCACCAGGCTGCTCTACAACGTGGACTCCGGCCGGCCCTCCGAGCTGCACCCGCCTCCGCAGACGCGCCCCGAGATCCTCGCCGAACTGCCGATCGAGACCCGCCCCGTGCCGGGGATCCCGGACCTGATGCACCACAAGTACGCGGTCAGGGACAGCGAGGCGGTCTGGGCCGGCTCGGCGAACTGGACGATCGACTCCTGGAGCCGGCAGGAGAACGTGCTGGCCATCGTCGAGAGCCGCGAGATCGCCGCCCGCTTCCGGCAGAACTTCGAGGAGCTCTGGTCTCGTCCCGAGGTCGATGCGAGCGGCCGGGTCGATCCCGCGCCCGTCGATGTGGATGGGACGGAGGTCCGCGCCTGGTTCACGCCCGGGCACGGAGAGCAGCTCTCGCAGAGGATCGCGACCGCGATCGGCAGCGCGCGGAACCGGGTGCGGATCGCGTCTCCCGTCATCACCTCCGGTCCGATCCTGGGCACGCTCGCCGAGCTGGCCGACAAGGGAGGACGAGACATCGCCGGGGTGGTCGACAGCCCGCAGACGGAGACCGTCTTTCACCAGTGGGCCGAGAACGGGCACACGGCGTGGAAGATCCCGCTGCTCGCCGCGGCGCTCAGCAAGCTGCCGTTCTCGGCCAAGCACTCGACGCCCTGGACGCCCGATTCGAAGGTCCACGACTTCATGCACGCCAAGGTCACGGTCGCCGACGACGTGGCCTTCCTCGGCTCCTTCAATCTCTCGCGCTCGGGCGAACAGAACGCCGAATCCGTCCTGGAGATCCATGACGCCGCGATCGCGGACCGCCTGGCGAAGTTCGTGGACGAGGTGCGCGGCCGCTATCCGGAGGCGGAGATCCCGGCGAACAGCCGGCCCATGACGTCCTCGACGCCGTCGGCCACCTCCGCCTGAGCCAGGTCCTCTGCCGCGATCTTCCCCTCCGCCAGCGGGCGTGCCCTGATCCAGTCCATCAGGCCGCCCCAGTAGTCCGACCCCTCCAGGACGACCGGATGGTCGATCGCCTTGCCGGTCTGGATCAGAGTCAGCACCTCGAAGAGCTCGTCGAGCGTGCCGAAGCCGCCCGGGAAGACCACCAGCGCGTTCGAGTACCGCACGAACATCAGCTTCCTCGTGAAGAAGTAGTGGAACTCGATGCCGACGTCGACGAACGGGTTGAGGGCCTGCTCGTGGGGAAGCTCGATGTTGAGGCCGACCGACACCGCGCCCGCCTCCTGGGCGCCCCGATTCGCGGCCTCCATCGCCCCCGGGCCGCCTCCGGTGATGACGGCGAAACCCGCCTCGCCGATGGCCCGGCCAGTGGCGCGCGCCACCTCGTATGCGTCGGTGTCCCGCTCGGTTCTCGCTGACCCGAAGACGCAGACCGCCGGCCCGATCTCGCGCAGGAGGTCGAACCCGAGCGTGAGCTCGCGCCGTATTCGCTCCAGCCGCTCCGCGTCCTCGCGCTGGGAGCGGACCGCCTCGCTCCCGGCGTAGATGATCTCCTCGTCGGAAGTTGCCGGGAGACGGGCGCCGGATGCCGTGTCGGACACTGGCGCGTCCCCGGTTCGGGCTAGACCTCGACCACGACCGGCAGCACCAGCGGCCGGCGGCGCAGCTTCTCGTAGACGAACTCGGCGATGTCGTCGTGGAGGTCCTGCTGGAGCAGGGAGATCTCGCGGATCTCCTCCTCCGCAGCCTCGTCGAGCGTGTCCTGGACGACGTCCTTGAGCTCGTCGCGAAGACCGTCCGCCTCCTGGGCGAAGGGAACCCCGCGGAAGATCACCTCCGGGTCCGCCACCTGCGAGCCGTCATCCGAGGAGATCGTCGCGACGACGATGAAGACACCGTCGTCGGAGAGCTTGCGGCGGTCACGCAGGGCGAACTCGTCAGGCTCGCCGACCGACACCCCGTCCACGAAGATCATGCTCGCGTGAACGTCCTCGCCGAAGCGGGCGCCGGACTCATCGATCTCGAGCGCCAGCCCGTTGCGGCCGGTGAAGATCCGATCCCGGTCCACGCCGACCGACTCTGCGAGGTCCGCGTGGAGCTTGAGGCGCTTGTGGTCGCCGTGGAAGGGAAAGACGTTCTCCGGCTTGGTCAGGTTGAGCATCAGCTTGAGCTCCTCCTGCCAGCCGTGTCCTGAGGCATGGATCGGGGCGTCGGCCGCGGTCACCACCGAGGCGCCGATCTGGAAGATCCGGTCGATGGTCTCGTTGACCGAGCGCTCGTTGCCGGGGATCGGGGTCGCCGAGAAGATCACGGTGTCCCCCGAGTGGAGCTCGACGTCGGGGTGATCGCGGTGGGCCATGCGGCGCAGCGCCGAGAGTGGCTCGCCCTGGCTGCCGGTGGAGATCACCACGACCTTCTCGTCCGGGAAGTCCTCGATCTCCTTCGGGGAGATGAAGAGGCCCTCGGGCGCCGAGGCGATGCCGAGATTCGAGGCGATGTTGAAGTTCTTCCTCATCGAGCGGCCGACCAGGGCGACCCGGCGGTCGAGATTGGCGGCCGCGTCGATCACCTGCTGGACCCGGTGGACGTTGGAGGCGAAGGACGTGACGACGATGCGGCCCTCGCAGCGCCCGAAGACCTCGAGCAGGGCCGGGCCGACGCTCGACTCCGAGGGGGCGACGCCGGGCCGGTCCGCGTTCGTCGAGTCGCCGCAGAGGCAGAGGACACCCTCGCGCCCGAGCTCCGCCAGCCGGGAGACGTCGGCCGGGATGCCGTCGACGGGGGTCTGATCGAACTTGTAGTCGCCGGTGATCAGGACGGTGCCGGCATCCGTGCGCAGCGCCACCGCACGAGCGTCCGGGATCGAATGCGCCATGTGGACCAGCTCGATCCCGAAGGGACCGGCGGTCACCTGCTCGCCGGCCGGCAGCTCCTCGAGCGGCACGTCGCGGAGCTTGTGCTCGTCGAGCTTGGAGCGCACCATGCCGATCGTGAGCAGGCCGCCGTAGATCACGGGCGGGATGCCGATCTCGCGCAGCACGTAGGGCAATGCACCGACGTGGTCCTCGTGGCCGTGGGTGAGAACGATCGCCTCGATGTCGTCCGCGCGCTCGCGCAGGGTCGAGAAGTCCGGCAGCACGAGATCGATGCCGAGCATGTCGGCCGTCGGGAACATCAGGCCCGTGTCGACGATGACGATCCGCCCGTCGGCCTCAACCGCGGTCATGTTCTTGCCGATCTCCCCGAGGCCACCCAGGGGAAGGATCCGGACGCCCGAGCTGCTCAAACCTACGCGGCGCTCCCGGCCATCAAACCGTGCGCCTCAAGCGCCCGCCTGACCTCGGCCCTCTGATCCTCATCGGCCTCGACGATCGGCAGCCGCGCGCGAGCGGAGCAGATTCCCAGCAGCTCCAGCCCCGCCTTGACCGGGATCGGATTCGTCTTGCCGAGCACTTCGTAGATCGGGCGCAACCCCTCGTCGATCTCGCGTGCGCGCCCAGTGTCGCCGGCGCTCATCGCGTCATAGATCTCGCGCATCTCGGCGCCGACCAGATGCGAGGCGACCAGGATGCCGCCGGGCTCGCCCATCTCGAGGGCGCGCAGGAAGGTGCCGTCGTTGCCGGCAAGCACGCGAAGCCCCTCGATCGGCCCCAGGTCGTCGTCGTTGGCCTGCTTGACCGCGGCCACGTTCTCGATCTGTGCCAGCTCCGCCAGCTGCTCGGGCGGGAGATTGACCACCACCCGAGACGGGATGTTGTAGAGCACCACCGGGATCCCGGCGGCCCTTGCCACGGCCTCGTAGTGAGCCCTGATCCCCGTGAAGTTGGGCTTGCTGTAGTAGGGCGTCACGGCGAGCACCGCGTCCGCGCCCGCGTCCGCCGCCGCCGCGGATAGTCGCTCGGAGTGCCGGGTGTCGTTGGAGCCGGTGCCGCAGATCACCAGGACGTCGGCGCCGACCTCGTCGCGCACGGCCCGCAGCAGGGCGAGCTTCTCCGCGTCGTCGAGCGTGGGCGACTCCCCGGTGGTCCCGGCGAGCACCAGCCCGTGCGAGCCGTTCTCGATCAGGCGACGAGCGAGCGCGCGAGCCGCCGCCTCGTCCACCGAGCGGTCCTCGGCGAACGGCGTCACCATCGCCGTGATTACCCCTCCAATCTCAGGCATCAGGCGGAGGGTACCGAGAAGATGCCCGGAATCCTGTCGGCCCAGGGATGCGCCTCCTCGAGCTGCGAGGCGACCTGCAGCAGGATGTCCTCGCGGCCGAGCGGCGCAACCAGCTGGACGCCGATCGGAAGTCCCTCCTCGCTCCAACCCAGGGGCAGCGAGATCGCCGGCTGGCCCGTCGCGTTCATGAGCGCGCAGAAAGCAGCGGTCACCTCACCCCGGTGAATGGTGTTCAGCGGGTCGTCACCGTCGGTGGCGAAGCTCCCCAGCGGAGCGGGCAGCTCACCCATCGTGGGCGTCAGCAGCAGGTCGTGGCCGGAATCGAACCAGATCCCGAGCATTCGCCCGATCGCGTGGTGCTGGCTCACCGCGGCCAGGTACTGGCCCGAGTGGCGCCTCCGGCCCTCCGCAGCCATCGCCCAGGTGAGCGGCTCGACGTCATCGGGTCCGAGCTCCCGGCCGAGAAGGATCCCGAACTGGTCGAGGACCTCCGTCTGGCCGGCGTACCAGCGCGTCAGGAAGGTCTCGACGAGGTCGAAGCTCGGATCCAGCCCGGGAACCTCCTCATCCAAAGCGTGACCGAGGCCTTCGAGCATCGTGGCCGCCTCGCGGGTGGCCGCGACGACCGCGGGGTCCACCTCCACTTGGGGGACACCGATCGGATCGGTCAGCACCGTGATCCTCAGCGATCCGGGATCGGCACCGAGCTCCTCCACGAAAGGCCGCAGAGGCGCCGGCGCGACGTATGGATCCCCCGGCCCGGGACCGTGGGTCGCGTCGAGCGCCGCCGCGACATCGCGGACCGATCGCGAGACGACGTGCTCGACGGTCAGGCCGCTCATCGTGTCGCCGATCAGCGGGCCGAGCGTGGTCCGCCCGCGGCTCGGCTTGAGGCCCACCAGCCCGCAGCAGCTGGAGGGGATGCGGATCGAGCCGCCGCCATCGTTCGCGTGGGCGATCGGCACGATGCCGGCGGCGACGGCCGCCGCCGAGCCTCCGCTGGAGCCGCCCGGCGAACGGCCAAGATCCCAGGGATTGTGTGTGGGCCCGTACGCCTCCGGCTCCGTCGTCGGGACGATGCCGAGCTCTGGCGTGTTCGTCTTCCCGATGGTGACGAAGCCGGCCTCGCGGAAGCGGGAGCCGAGGAAGGTGTCAACCGGCAGCCGGAAGTCCGCCTCCTTGAGTGCCTTCATCCCCATGTGGAGCGGCTGTCCCGCGAGTCCCGCGCCCAGATCCTTGAACAGGAACGGCACACCCTGGAACGGCCCGTCCGGCAGCTCTCCCTTCGATTCCTCGAGCCCCTGCTCGTAGAGCGGGTGGATGATCGCGTTGAGCTCGGGATTGAGCCGCTCGGCGCGATCGATCGCGGCGAGCGTGAGCTCCTCCGGGCTCGCCTCCCCGATCCTCACCAGCTCCGCCTGCGCCGTGGCGTCCAGCCTTGCCAGGTCCTCGCTCAAAGCAATTCCTCCAGTCCGATTACGAAGCGTTCGGGAAGATCCGCGACCTTGCGAACCGCCAGCAGTACGCCGGGCATGAAGCTCGACCGGTCGATCGAGTCGTGGCGGATCGAGAGCGTCTGGCCCTCTCCTCCGAAGGTGACCTCCTGGTGGGCGACGAGGCCAGGCAGGCGCACCGAATGAATCGGCTCGTGGACGTTCCCGCCGGCGTCGCTGATCAGCTGCGCTGTCCGCTTGGCGGTGCCCGACGGTGCGTCCTTCTTGTGCTCGCCGTGCAGCTCGAGGATCTCGACTTCGGGCATGTGCGGAGCGATCAGCTTCGACGCCTCCATCATCAGCACGGCGCCGATTGCGAAGTTGGGCGCAACGAAGCAGTTCGCCTTGCTGTCGGCGCCCAACACCGCCGCCTTCAGCTCGTCGAGGTCGAAGCCGGTGCTGCCGACCACGGCGTGCACGCCGGCCTCGATCGCGGCGGAGACGTTCGCCGGCGCCGCGTCCGGCGTGGTGAAGTCCACCATCACGTCGGCGCCCTCGAGCAGGTCATCCACCGAGGTGTCGAGTGCAGGGTCGGCACGGCCGACCAGCTCCATGTCGCCGGCGCTCTCAACCGCCTCGCAGGTGGTCTCCCCCATTCGCCCGGCGGCGCCGGAGACGACGACCTTGATCGGATCGGCCATCGGGCGATCTTATGTGGCCTGGCTTGAGCTTCTCGCCATCGGTGGTCCCGATCAGGAGGCTTGCTAGGCGGCGAGCGCTTCGCTGACCGGCGCGAGCGCCGAGCGGAAGCGGTCCTCGTCCGGGGCGATCGCGGCGGCCGAGAGCGAGTCGGGCGAGTACAGCTCGCGAGCAAGCTCCGCCACGTCCTGCGAGCTGACGGCGTCGACCTTCGCGATCAACTCGTCGAGAGTCAGCAGAGGTGTCCCGAAGAGAAGGGACTTGCCGATTCGGCCCATGCGGGCCCCGGTCGACTCCGACGAGAGGACCATCCGGCCCTTGACGTGCTCCTTGGCCCGGCCGAGCTCGTCGTCGGTGATCCCATCGGCGTGGATGGAACCCAGCTCGCGGCCGATGATCTCGCACGCCTCCTGGACGTTGTCCTGGCGCGTGCCGACGTAGAGGGCGACCATGCCGCTGTCGACGTACTGCTGCGTGTACGACCCGACCGAGTAGGCGAGACCGCGCTTTTCGCGCACCTCCCGGAAGAGGCGCGATGAGGAGGAGCCGCCGAAGACCGCGTCGAGGATGCTGAGTGCGTAGCGACGCTCGTCGCTGCGGTCGATGCCTGCGCCGCCGAAGCAGATGTGGAACTGCTCCGTGTCCTTCTGCTGGAAGGCGACCTGGGGGCCGTCGACCTGAGGTGCCTCGAGCGGAGAGGCGTTGACCTCGGCGGTCGGCGGCTCGACGTGCCGCTTGCTGAGATCGACGATCTGCTCATGGTCGACGTTGCCCGCCGCTGCGACGACGATGTTCGCCCCGGTGTAGTGGTCCCGGTGATAGGCGTCGATGTCCGGGATCGGGATCGAGCTGATCACCTCAGCCTCGCCGAGAACCCTCCGGCCCAGCGGATGACCGCCGAAGACGGCGCGATCGAGCACGTCGTGCACCTTGTCCTGCGGCTCGTCCTCGTACATCGCGATCTCCTCCAGCACCACCTCGCGCTCGGAGTCGATCTCCGGATAGGTCGGGCCGAGCAGCATCTCGGCGAGGAGGTCGAACGCCTCGTCGGTGTGCGTATCGAGGAAGCGCGCGTAGAGGTTCGTCGACTCCTTGCCGGTCGCCGCGTTCACCGCAGCCCCGAGGCCGTCGAACACCTCCGCGATCTCGATCGCCGAGTAGCGCTTCGTGCCCTTGAAGAGCAGGTGCTCGAGGAAATGCGAGACGCCGGCCTGTGCCGGCGTCTCGTCCCTCGAGCCTGTCCGAACCCAGAGCCCCAGAGCCACGGACCGCACCGAGGGCACTGCCTCGGTGACGACCCGGATCCCGGAGTCGAGTTCGGTTATCTGGGCGTCTGCCACGCGGTCGGGCCTAGCGGTCCCGGCCACCCTGGCGCTCGCGGCGGCGACCGCCGCCGCCATCACGATCGCGCCTGGGGCCGCCGCGTCCGCCGCCGCCATCGCGGCGCCGGCTGGGCGGGCCCGGGTCACCGGTGCCGACACCGGCGAGCTCCTCGGCCGACTTGCCCTCGACATCGGGGTCGTCGGTGAGCCGCAGGCCGATGCGGCCTCGCTCCTTGTCGACCTCGACGACGGTGACGTCTATCTCGTCGCCCTGGTTGAGGACCTCCTCGACCGTGCCGACCCGCTCGCCCGGCTTCACGTTGGAGATGTGAAGCAGGCCGTCGGTGCCCTTGCTGAGCTCGACGAAGGCGCCGAAATTGGTGGTCTTGACCACCTTGCCGGCGGTGTAGCGATCGCCGATCTCGGCGTCCTTGGTCATCGCCGTGATCCGATCCGCGAGGGCGTCGACCCTTTCGCCGGTCGGCGCGTAGAGGCGCACCGTGCCGTCGTCGTCGACGTCGATCTCGGCCTCGAACTCCTCCGAGAGGCCGCGGATGGTCTCGCCGCCCTTGCCGATCAGGGCGCCGATCTTTTCCGGATCGATCTTGATCGAGGTGATCTTCGGCGCGAACTGCGAAAGCTCCTCGCGCGGATGATCGATCGTCTCGGCCATCTTGCCGAGGATGAACTGGCGACCCTTGTTGGCCTGGTCCAGCGCATCCTTGAGGATCTCGAGCGTGACGCCCGTGATCTTGATGTCCATCTGCAGGGCGGTGATTCCCTCGGACGTCCCGGCGACCTTGAAGTCCATGTCGCCCAGGTGGTCCTCGACGCCCGCGATGTCGGTGAGGACGACGTAGTCGTCGCCCTCCTTGATCAGCCCCATCGCGACACCGGCGACCGGTGCGGTGACCGGCACGCCCGCTGCCTGCAGCGCCATCGAGGAAGCGCAGACGGAGCCCATGGACGAGGACCCGTTCGACTCCAGCGTGTCGGAAACCACGCGGATCACGTACGGGAACTCCTCCTCATCGGGGATCGTGGCCTGGAGCGCCCGCTCGGCGAGCGCGCCGTGACCGATGTCGCGGCGCTTCGGGCCGCGCATGAAACCGGCCTCCCCGACCGAGAACGGCGGGAAGTTGTAGTGGTGCCAGAACCGCTTGGTCTCCTGCAGGCCGAGGTTGTCGACCTTCATGTCCATGCGGGTGGTGCCGAGCGCGACGTTGGAGAGGATCTGTGTCTCACCGCGCGTGAACAGGGCGGAGCCGTGCGAACGCGGCGCGATGTCGATCTCGGTCTCGATCGGCCGGATCTCGTCCTGGGCGCGGCCGTCGGGACGCTTCTTGTCGACGGCGATCGCCTTGCGGATGGTGTCCTTCTCCAGCGCGTCGAAGGCGGTGGAAACCTCGGCCCGCTTGGCCGCGGAATCCTCATCGTCACCCTCGGGCGCGTGCTGCGCGACGACCTCCTCCTTGACCTTGTCGATCGCCTCGTAGCGCTCGAGCTTGCCCTCGGTGGCGATCGCATCGACCAGCGCCTGTCCGTGGGAGCTCTTGATCGCGTCGTAGAGGGCCGAGTCGATCTCCGGCGCCTCAATCTGGAGCTTCTCCTTGCCGGCCTTCTCGCGGAGCTCCTCCATCGTCGCGACGAGCTTCTTGATCTCCGAATGCGCGATGTCGAGCGCATCGAGAATCTCGGCCTCGGTGACGCCATCGGCGCCGGCCTCGACCATCAGGATTGCCTCGTCCGTGCCCGACACGATCAGGTCGAGATCGAGCTCCTCGAGCCTCTCCTCCTCCGGATTGACGACGAAGTCGCCGTCGAGCTTTCCGATCCGCACCGCGCCGACGTGCTTCGCGACGGGGATCTCGGAGATGGCGAGCGCGGCGGAGGCGCCGTTCATCGCCAGGATGTCGTAGGGGTGGACGTGGTCCACGGAGAGGGGCTGTGAGACCAGCTGGGTCTCGCGATGCCATCCCTTCGGAAAGAGGGGGCGGATCGGACGGTCGATCATCCGTGCGGTCAGCGTGGCCTTCTCTCCTGCCCGTGCCTCGCGGCGGAAGAATGAGCCGGGGATCTTGCCCGCGGCGTAGTGCTTCTCCTCGACGTCAACGGTGAGGGGCAGGAAGTCGACGTCGCGGTCGTTGCCCGCGGTCGCCGTGCAGAGGACCATCGTGTCCCCGGAGCGCACCACAACGGCGCCGCTCGCCTGACGGGCAAGCTTTCCCGTCTCGAAGGAGATCTCCTGGCCGCCTACCTCCACCGAGACGTGGCTTACTTCGAACATACTCATATGTCTTGTTCCCTTCGGCCGCCCGGTTGGCGGCCTTTCGCTTAAGAACTCTCGTTCTCTGTCTCGCGGGATGGTAGCGACTGCCACCAGCCCTTCGAGACTGACTCCCGGGTGTGCGTCCTAGGCGCCGGCCAGAGCCTCCAGCGCCGCGACCAGGTCGCCCTGGAGCGTCTTCCCAGCGACGAACCCGGTCGGCGTCCCACCAACTCCCGCCCGGATTCCGCTGACGAAATCACGCTCGATGCGCTCGCGGACCGCATCCGAGCGGCCGTCGGCGCGAAACCGCTCGAGATCGAGCCCGAAACGCTCCGCCCGCTCCCACAGATGCGGGTCGTCGACCCGCCCCCGGTCCGCGTAGAGCGAGTCGGACATCTCCCAGAAGGCATCCTGGGCGCCGGCCGCTTCGGCCGCGGCATGCAGCGCGGGCGCCCGCGGATGCTTGGAGGCCATCGGGAAATGCCTGAAGCAGAGGCGCAGCGGCAGCTCCCTGATCCGTGCCCAGCCGGCGGCGCAGTAGGGGCAGCCGAAGTCGGCGTAGACGATCACCTCCGCCCCCTCCCCGGTGACGTGATCGTCATCGCCGATCGGCGGAACGGACGCGCTGGTCAGCTCGTTCATTGAGCCAGCACCGTCGCCAGGTTCTCGCGATGGACCTCCTCGTAGGGCGGGTAGTACGTGATCCAACCCGCCCGGAGCGAATCTTCCATCAACTCGCTCAGGGGGAGCTCCCGGAGCGCGGGCTCCTCCCGGGAACGCTGCAGGGCCCGGACGTACCTCTCGGTGGCGGTGATCAGACCGGGTCCGTATCCCCCGCCCTCGATCACGTCAGGATCGCCATGGTTCGGGAGGATCCGATCGGCCCCGAGCTCTCGCAGCCGCTCGAGGTTCTCCAGGTGCGCGTCGAAGCTCTGTGGCTCGTCGACATAGGTGACGGTGTCCTCCATCGTGTCTCCGCAGAGCAGCAGGCCCTGCTCCGGGAGCCAGAGCACCGTGGCGTCATCGCTGTGGATGTTCGTATGGATCAGCTTGACCTGGACCTCGCCGACGGTGAGCTGCAGCTCGCCGGCGTAGGTCCGGGTGGGCATGATCAGGGGATCGATGGGTGGCGCCCCCTCGAGCTCGCCGCCCTCGATCTTCTGCCTGAATCGCTCCAGCTGCTCGGCGGTGCGAGCGGATGAGATCACCTCGCAGTCGCTGAAGATCTCCGTGCCGGCGACATGGTCGAGGTGCCAGTGACTGAGGACGACCGTCAGCCTCCGAACTCCTTCGTCCTCGAGTGTGGAGCGCACGAAGCGCGCGTGCTCGATCGTGGCGTGGGTGTCGTAGACGACGGCTTCCTCTCCGGAGACGATCGCGTAGCTGGCGATGCCCACCGACAGAGCGCCCTCGTCGACCCAGTTGGCCTCCTGGGCGAAGCGGTAGCCCTCGATGCGGCCGTCGTAGAACGCGTACACGCCCTCGGAGGGGCGAAGTACGCGCGTGTGGTGCATCAGGCCGAGAGCGCGTCGAAGATCAGGTTGGCGCCGGGGATCTCGCCCGGATTCGGTGCGGCGTGGGACCACTTGACGACGCCGTCCTCGATCAGCACGAGGGCGCGATTGCTGATCCCGGCTCCCTCGATCCAGGCCCCGTATGCCTTCGAGACCTCCCCTTTCGGGTTGAAGTCGGCGAGCAGCGGGATCGTCAGGTTGAGCTTCTCCCGGAAGGCCGCGTGGCAGTAGGCGGAGTCCACGCTGATCCCGACGAGCGCGGCTCCCTTGGCCTCCAGCTCCGAGAGGACCTCCTGGTAGAGGCTGAGCTGGTCGGTGCAGACCGGGCTGAAGTCGAGTGGGTAGAAGACGAGCACCAGCTTGCGGCCGGCGAAGTCCGAGAGCGAGACCTGGTGGCCGTCCTGGTCCGGCAGTGAGAAATCCGGAGCTTTGGTGCCGGCCTCGATCACGCCGTGAGGCGGCCCTAGCGCCGCAGGCCGAGATCCGCGACCAGGGCCCGGTAGCGCTCCAGGTCGTTGCTCTCCAGATACCGGAGGATGCGCCGGCGCTTGCCGACCATCTTCAGCAGGCCGCGGCGGGAGTGATGGTCCTTGCTGTGGGTACGCAGATGCTCTGTGAGCTCGTTGATGCGCTCGGTGAGCAGCGCGACCTGAACCTCGGCGGAGCCGGTGTCCTCGCCCGACCGGCCGTACTTGCCGATCAGCTCCTGTTTTCTGTCCTTCGTCAGCGGCATCGGCGCAACAGGGTAGCGATCCCCCGCGATCAGGCGGCCCGGTTCTCGTACTTGGCGCAGATCTCACGCGCCTCGGCCACGTCCCTGTGCATCTGCGAGACCAGGTCCTCGACGCTCGGGAAGCGCTTCTCGCCTCGCAGCCTGCTGACGAAGGCGACCCGCAGGTTCTGACCGTAGAGATCGCCGTCGAAGTCGATCAGGTACGACTCGATCAGCAGGCCTCGGCCGGTCTCGAAGGTGGGACGGATCCCGACATTGACCGCCGCCGGCTGGCCGTTGGCAAACGCCGCGTAGACGCCATGACCAGGGACGACCAGCCGGTCGTCGGGGACCAGGTTCGCCGTCGGGAAGCCGAGCTCCCTCCCGCGCTGGTCGCCCTCCACCACCTTTCCCTCGAGCATGAACGGGGCGCCGAGGCAGCGCATCGCGGCGTCGACCTCCCCAGCGGCCACCAGCGCCCGCACGCGTGTGGAGGAGACGGTCTCGCCGTCCACCTCGACCAGCGGAACCACCCGCGTCTCGAACTCGTCTCGTCCGGCGAGCATCTCCGGGTCGCCCTTGGCCCTGGCGCCGAATCGGAAGTTCTCGCCCACCGAGACCTTCCTGGCCCCGAGCTGCTCCACCAGGATCTTGGAGATGAAGTCCTCAGCGGGGATCTTCATGAACTCCTTGTCGAACGGGATGACGACCAGCTCCTCGACTCCGAGCCCGTCGATCACGTCGCGCTTCACGTCGAAGGGCATGATCAGCTTCGGGGCGGCATCGGGGTTGATCACGCTGAGCGGATGCGGGTCGAAGGTGAGCACCGTGTCCGCCTTGTCGATGACGGCCTGATGGCCCTTGTGGACGCCGTCGAAGACGCCGATCGCCACGTGGCGGTCGCGCGGGGTCGCGTCGGGGAGCTTGGTGACCTTGATGCTCATACGAGGACCACTTCCGGCCGTAGATTCTCTCCATCCGGGCGCGCGACTGCGATCAGGCGGCCGTCGTGGGTGAGCCGGACATGCTCCGGAGGCACGTCGAAGGGCTCCTCCACGGGGCGGCCGTGCCCGACCGCCTCCGCCTCCCGGTCGTCCAGCAGCCGCTCAGGCAGGAACGACATCAGCTCCTCGACGGTGACCTCGACCGGATCTCCGTCGGGCACGTTCAGTCCGCCAACGGCCGTGCGTCGAAGCGATTCGCAGTAGGCGTCATCGAGCGTCTCGATCAGCGTCCGGACGTAGGTGCCAGAGGAGCACTCGATCTCGAAGGTGGCCCGCTCGTCGTCGCTCTCGAGGAGCTCGGCGCGGTGCACCACGACCCTCCGGCTCGGCGTCTCCACGGACTCGCCGCGATGGGCCTTCTTGTAGAGCCGCTCTCCGTCGACCTTCACCGCCGAGGTCATCGGCACCCGCTGCTCGATCTCTCCGGTGGGGAGCTCGAGCCGTTCGGGGATCTTTCCCGTCTCCTCGAGCTCGCCGTCCGGATCCCCGGTCGTCGAGCGCCAGCCGAGTCTCGCAGTCGCCACGTAGGTCTTTGGGAGGGCGAGCAGGAAGCGCTGCAGGCGGGTGGCCCGCCCGAGCAGGATGACGAGCAGCCCTGTCGCGAAGGGATCGAGCGTGCCCGCGTGGCCGACCTTCCCGCCGCGCTCGCGCCGGATCTCCGCCACGACGTCGTGGGAGGTGCCACCGGCCGGCTTGTCGACCAGAAGCCCCCCGGCGGGGGTCGGCTCCCCTTCGGCCACGGCTCGTCTAGTTCTCGAGCTGTGAGTTGATCTCGGCGATCAGGAACTCGACGATCTGCTCGTAGGGCAGGTCGGTCCCGAAGCCGGCGGCGCGGCGGTGCCCGCCCCCACCGTGCACCCGAGCGATCGCGGAGACGTCGACGCTGCCGTCCGTGGAGCGCATGCTCACCTTGCGGGCGGCCCGGCCTCCCTCGCCCTGATCCCGCACGACCGCCGCGGCGGCGGTGCCGTCGATCGTGCGGAGGTGGTCGATGATCCCCTCCGTGAGGGCCTCGCTGGCGCCCGTGGCGGCGTAGTCATCGCCGGAGATGTAGGTGACGGCGAGACGGCCGTCGTCGAGCAGCTCGATCTTCTCGAGGGCGTGAGCGAGCAGCTTGAGCTTCTCGATCGGCGCATGCTCGTAAAGGCGCCGATAGACGTCGTTGACCTCCACCCCGGTCTCGATCAGGCCCGCGGCCATCCTGTGAGAGCGCGCATCGGTGTTCTCGTACATGAACTTGCCGGTGTCGGTGACGAGGGCGACGTAGAGGGCATTGGCCATCTCCTGAGTCAGCTCGACCCCGAGCCGTCCGGCCAGGTCGAAGACGATCTCGGCGGTGCACGAGGCGTCTACGTCGATCAGGTTGACGTCGCCGAAGCGGGTGTTGTCGTGGTGGTGATCGATGTTGATCACCCTGTTGACCCCGTTCTTCAGGAAGTCGACGGGCATCCGGTCGATGTTCCCGCAGTCCAAGAAGATCACCACGCGATCGCTGATGTCGGCCGGCGGCTCGTGGAAGACCTCCTCGAGCGGCAGGAAGCGGTACTCGACCGGCAGCGGGAACTCCTTGGCCGCGAGGAACATCACCGAGTCCTTGCCGAGCGCCCCCAGGATCCGGTGGGTCGCCAGCAGCGAACCGAGCGCATCGCCGTCCGGGTTCTCGTGGGTCGTCAGCAGGAACCGCTCACCCGCGCGGATCTCCTCTGCGACGAGGTCGAGGTCGCTGGTCACGACTTCGGTTGGCCCCGTCATTCGTCGCCGAGGAGACGCGTGATCCGATCACCGCGTTCCACCGTCTCGTCGTATTCGAAGGTCAGCGTCGGCGTGCGCTTCATCCGCATGCCGTTCGCGATCTTCGATTGAAGGACTCCATGAGAGGAGCGCAGCCCCTCGAGCGAGTGATACCGCTCCTCCTCGGAGCCGAGCACGCTGACGTAGACGCGTGCAGCGCGCAGGTCGGGAGAGGTGTCAACGTCGGTCACAGTCACGAATCCGATTCTCGGGTCCTTCAGGTCAGTCGCTATCGCGTCGGCGAGGATTTCGCGAATCGCCTCGTTGACGCGCCGCATCCGTGCGGTCCCCATCGATCGGCGACGATAACAGCCGGACCTAAGTGGCAGAGAGACCGCCGAGGTCCCCGGACACGTCTCAATCGCGGATGTCGCGCAAGCTGAGCAGGTCACGCTCGAAGGAGCAGCCGTCGGGGAAGCGGCTCTCGACGAAGCGGATCAGCCCATCGGCCCGATCCGAGACCTGGCCGTCGCCGACGAGCGCGCAGAGCAGCGTCGCGCGCTGCCATTTGTCGTGCCCCTCGATCTCGGCCACCGACGCCCCGAAGCGCTGGCGAATCCCGTCCTTCAGCGACTTGACGAGCTTGCGCTTGCCCTTCAGGTCCTGCACGTCGCCGAAATGCAGGCGAACCTCGATCAGCTCGACGAACGGGGTCACCGGACCCCTACTCCAGCGTCTTCTCGACCTGCCTGGTCTCGAAGAACTCGAGGACGTCGTCCTCCTTGACGTCGGCGTAGCCCTCGAGCACGATGCCGCACTCCTGGCCCTCGTCGACCTCGGCGACATCGTCCTTGAAGCGGCGCAGGGAGCCGACCTTGCCGGTCCAGACGATGGTGCCGTCGCGGACCAGGCGGACGTTGGCGCTGCGGGTGACCTTGCCGTCGGTGACCAGGCAGCCGGCGATCGTGCCGACGCGGGAGGCCTTGAAGGTCTGCTTGATCTCGGCCTGGCCGAGCGTCTCCTCGACCTCCTCGGGCTCGAGCAAGCCCTCCATCGCGGCGCGGAGGTCCTCGGTGACCTTGTAGATCACCGTGTAGGTGCGGATGTCGATGCCCTCCTGCTCGGCGGCGCGGCGGGCGTCCGCGAGCGGCCGGACGTTGAAGCCGATGATCACAGCGTCGGAGGCGGCGGCGAGCATCACATCTGACTCGTTGATCCCGCCCGTCTGAGCGTGGATGACGTTGACCGGGACCTGCTCCTGCGGCAGCTTCGCGATTTCGTCCTGAAGCGCCTCGAGGGAGCCGGAGACGTCTGCCTTGAGCACGATGTTGAGCTCCTTGAGCTGGCCCTCGCTGGCCCTCTGGAAGACCTCCTCGAGGGTCACCTTGCGGGCTTGGCGCCTGGCGAGCTGCTCGGTCTTCAGCCGGGTCTCGCGCTCCTGAGCCATGGATCGCGCCGCGCGTTCGTTGTCAACGACCTGGACCCGCTCGCCGGCTTCGCTGACTCCGTCGAAGCCGAGGACCTCGACGGGAGTTCCGGGGGTGGCCTCCTGGACGCGCTCGCCCTTGTCGTCGAGCATCGCCCGGACCTTGCCCCAGACCGGGCCGGCGACAACGGCGTCGCCCACCCGGAGGGTGCCGCGCTGGATCAGGACACCGGTGACGGGACCACGACCGGGATCGAGCTCTGCCTCCACCACGGTGCCGGAGGCCGGAGCGTCGGGATTGGCCCCCAACTCCTCGAGATCAGTGACCAGCGTGATCATCTCGAGCAGGTTGTCGAGGCCATCCTTGGTCTTCGCCGAGACGTCGGCGTAGACGGTGTCGCCGCCCCATTCTTCGGGATTGAGGTCCTGCTGGGCGAGCTCGGTGCGAACGCGGTTCGGATCCGCGCCCTCCTTGTCGACCTTGTTGACCGCGACCAGGATCGGCACACCGGCAGCGCGGGCGTGGTCGATCGCCTCCACGGTCTGCGGCATGACGCCGTCGTCTGCCGCGACGACGATCACCGCGACGTCGGTGACGCTGGCGCCGCGGGCGCGCATGGCGGTGAAGGCCTCGTGGCCCGGCGTATCGAGGAAGGTCAGCTTCTTGCCGTCGTGGTTCACCTGGTACGCCCCGATGTGCTGCGTGATCCCACCGGCCTCTCCGGCTGCGACCTCGGTCTGGCGGATGGCGTCGAGCAGGGAGGTCTTGCCGTGGTCGACGTGGCCCATCACCGTGACCACCGGCGGGCGGTCGACGAGGTCTTCCGCCTCGTCCTCCTCGACGACCTCGTCCTCGACCTCCTCGTCGGCGGTTGTGACGATCTCGATCTGGCGGTCGAACTCCTTGGCGATCGACTCGACGGACTCATCCGTGAGCGTCTGGGTCAGGGTCGCCATCTCTCCGTCCTTCATCAAAGCCTTGATCACTTCGGCCGCGGACAGCCCCAGGCTCTCGGCGACCTCGCGGACCGTGGCGCCGGAGTTGACCTTGATCGCCGGCTGCTCCTCGGGCTGCTTCAGCTCCCTGTCGCTGGGCTCCTCCAGCAACGGGCGGCGGCGGCGACCGCCGCGGCGACGTGGCGGCCGGGGCGGCGGCTGGGTCTTGGCGATGTGGTCGCGGCGCGCAGCCTGCGAGTCGATCACAACCCGGCGGCGCTTCTTCGTGGGTCCAGTCTTCGCAGCTGCCGAAGCACCGTCGGCGGCGGCAGGCTTCGCAGCGCCGTCGTCCTTGGGAGCGGGAGCCTTCTTGGCGGGCTTCGAGGCGGGAGGCGCCTTGGTCGCAGTCGCCGTGGCGGAGGCACCGTCGCCGGAGCCCTTCAACGCCGCCAGGGCGTCTGACTCCTCGACGTTCGACTGAGCGGCCTTCGCCTCGACGCCGGCGGCCTTGAGCTTGGCAAGGAGCTCCTTACTGGTCAGCCCCTGGGCCTTGGCGATCTCATGTACGCGCTTCTTCGCCACTACTCGCTCTTCTGCTCCTCACCGGCGGCCACGGTCTCGGATTCCTCGGACTCCTCCACGGCGGGCTCGCCACCGTCATCCGAAACCTCCGTGGACTCGCCGCGTTCGTTCTCGTCGTCGGACTCGGGCTCGAGGTTCTGCTCCGGACCCTCGGCGTCATCGCCGTCCTCCGGAATGGCCTCCTCCTCCTCCTCGGCCTCGGCAGCGGGTGCCTCCGCTTCCTCCTCCTCGGCCTCGGCCTCCGGCTCGGCGTCCTCGTCGAACTGGCTCTCGGCCTTCTCGACGATCGTCTTGATCTGGCCCTCGTCCTCGCCGGCGGCGAGCGTCGCGACCTCCTCGTCGCTCAGCGGGGTGAGGACTGCCACCTGGTTGGTGCTGAAGCGCCCAAGCGCCTGATGCTGGGGCAGACCGCAGAACTGGGAGCTCTGGAGGGCGGCGTTCGGACAGCGGCGGCCGGTCGTCATCACGGCCATGCAGCGGCCGTCAGCGGCCTCCTCGCCCTCGTACTCGATGTCCTCCTCCTGCTGCGCGAAATCGGTTTCCGAGGTGATGTCCACCTTCCACCCGGTCAACCGAGCGGCGAGCCGGGCGTTCTGGCCGTCGCGCCCGATCGCCAGCGAGAGCTGATCGTCGGGGACGATCACGGTCGCCTCCTTGGTCTCGTCGTCGACGAGCACCTCGCGGACGCGGGCCGGGGAGAGCGCCTTCGCGACGAAGCGGGCGGGCTCCTCGTTGTAGGGAATGATGTCGATCTTCTCGCCGCGGAGCTCGGAGACGACCATCCGGACGCGCGAGCCTCGCGGCCCGACACAGGCGCCCACCGGATCCACCCCATCGGCGTGCGAGACGACGGCGATCTTGGAGCGCCAGCCCGGCTCGCGGGCGACGCCGGTGATCTCGACCAGCTTGTCGGCGATCTCCGGCACCTCGAGCTCGAAGAGCTTCTTGATCAGCTCGGGATTGCGGCGCGAGACGACGATGCTCGGGCCCTTGGTGTCGGCCGAGACGTCGGTGATCACGGCCTTGACGCGCATGCCGTGGTCGTAGCGCTCGTTGTAGACCTGCTCGGAGCGAGGCAAGAGCGCCTCGACGCGCTCGCGGAGCTGGACCAGGGTGTAGCGGTTGTCGGACTGCTGGATGATCCCCGTGACCAACTCGCCGACGCGGTCCTTGTACTCCTCGAACATCATGCCGCGCTCGGCCTCGCGGATCCGCTGGAGGATCACCTGCTTGGCCGTCTGGGCGGCGATGCGCCCGAAGTCGTCCGGGGTGACGTCGCGGGTCTTGATCTGGTCCATGAAGGGCTCGAGACGCTCCGGCTCGAGCTCCTCCTCCTCGGGCTCGCGCCGCTCGCCGGTCTCAGGATCGATCGACGGCCCGGCGGTCTGGATCTCCGGGACCGGCTCGCCGGCGGCCTCAGCCGCCTCGGCGGCCTGGAGCTGATCCTCGAACTGCTCGTCGAGGAGTCGCTTCTCGAGATCCTCGGGAACGATCAGCTCGTAGACGCGAAAGTCGGCACTCCCGTGATCGAGCTCGACCTTGGCGTACTTGGCCGCGCCCGGAGTCTTCTTGTAGGCCGAGAGCAGGGCGTCCTGCAGGGCATCCATCAGCGTGTCCGCAGCGATGCCCTTCTCCTGCTCGAGCATCTTCACGGCATCGACGATCTCCTGGGTCATGCAACCTCCTCGGGGACAAGATTTGAACGGCGGACGCTCTGCAGTGGAATGGACACCGGGCCCTCGGGAGCCTCGACGCTGAGCTGCTCTTCGTCGGCAGCGGTGAGAGTGCCGGTGAAGCTGTTGCGGCCCGCGATCTCCTCGCTGGTCTTGACGCGCACCCTGTTGCCGAGAAACCGCTTGAAATGCTCGGGCTTGGTGAGTGGGCGATCGGGGCCGGGAGACGAGACTTCGAGCGACCAGTCCTCGAGCAGGTCGCGAAGCGAGCCGGTGACGCTCTCGCAGAGCGCGATGTCAACCCCGCCCGGGCGATCGATGACGAGCCGCAGGCGCTCCGCGGCGGGCCGCTCGAGCGCGAGCAGCTCGACGTCCGGCTGCTCAGCGAGCAGCCGGTCCTCGATCTTCTCCTGTAGCTGTGTGAGTTCTGTGTCCATGTGAAGGCCCAAAAAAAGGCGGGCGCTCGCCCACCTTTCGACCTGCGGTTAGGTGCGAAAAAAGGTTCCGAGGCGAGTATAGCCCCGCCTGGCTAGACCTCCAACATGACCGTGACCGGGCCGTCGTTGATCAGCGCGACGCCCATGCAGGCCCCGAAGACGCCCCTCTTCGCCCCGGCCCGCTCGCAGAAGCGGTCATAGAGCGGCTCCGCCTGCTCGCCGGGTGCCGCCTGGATATAGCTGGGCCGGGTCCCCTTCTTCGTGTCCCCGTAGAGGGTGAACTGGCTGACGCAGAGGATCTCGCGATCGCCGAGCGGCTCGTTCATCTTCCCTTCGGCGTCATCGAAGATCCGCAGCGCGCGCACCTTGTCAGCCAGCCTGTCGGCCTCCGCCTCCGTGTCCTCGCGCGAGACGCCGAGCAGCACCAGCAACCCCGGGCCGATCTGCGCCACCCTCTCCCCCTCGATGTCGACGGCGGCCTGGCTGACGCGCTGGACGAGCGCCCTCATGTCCCTCGTGCGACGCGCTCGCCCACGGCCTCGAGCACGCTCAGGGCGATCGGCGGCACTCGGTCCTCGGTGTCGCACTCGGGGTCGTATGCCGTGAGCGACACCGCCCTGACCTCCCCCGTGTCCAGCAGCGAGCGAACCTGCGCGACGAGCTGGCCGGCGGTCAGCCCGCCCGGAACGCTGTAGATGTTGACCGGGGCGACCTCGGAGTCGAGCACGTCGAGGTCCAGGTGGAGATAGAGACCGCTCGCCGCCGGGTCCAGCGCGTCCACGGCACGTGCCACCGCGTCGTCGGAGTCGATCGCGGACGGCGGTAGGTGGTGGACCGCCGAGGACTCGAGGCGGAGCCGCTCGAGCGGGTCGAAGTTGTGTGCACCGGCCAGCACGACCGCTGACTCCGGCACCGTCCTGATCTCGGCCTGGTTGACGAGGGTCCGCCAGCCACCGCCGGTGAGAGTCGCCAGCGGCATGCCATCGAAGTAACCGTCAATGGTGGACTCCGGCGTGTTGAAGTCCCCGTGCGTGTCGAACCAGACGACGCCCGGCGAGCGCTCGTCCAGACCTGTCACCACCCCGATCCCGGCACAGCAGCTGCCGGAGAGCAGTACCGGGAAGGCCCCATCGGCGATCGCCCGGCGGACGCCCGCGGAGACCCGGCCGATCAGCTCGAACGCCGCCTGCGCCTCGCTGGCACCGCTCCGGTCCCTGCGGTCCTCCTCGAGCTCGATCAATTCCAGGTTGACCCGAGCGCCATCGCCGGCCAGCGCCTCCTCCGCGCCGGCCTTCAGGAGGTGCTCCGGACCGCGTCCGACGCCCATGCGCAGGGCGCCGATCTCGTAGGGAACAGCAAGGACGCGGATCTCGGTCATCCGTCGACGCTACGCGCGGGCGGCCAGGCGCTCTCTGTAGATGCGGTAGTCGCGCCGCTCGGGTCTCAGGTTCGACGCCAGCGCCAGGTGATGGCGGGCACGCCGCGTCTCGCCGGTCTTGGTGAGGGCGCGGCCGAGGCAGAAGTGGGCGTAGTCGTTGACGGGATGCGTCTCGACCACGGCCTCGAACTCGGTCGCGGCCTCCGCGTAGTGGCGCGTGCGGAACAAAGCACGGCCGAGCGCCTCGCGCACGGAGCTCTTCTCAGGCGCCTGCCGAGCCGCCTCCTTCAGCGGCACCGTGGCCTCCTCGAAGGAACCATCCTCGAGCAGCTCCATGCCGCGCCTGTACAGCGAATACAGGGACTCGTTCGGCTGAGGATGCTCGTTCTTGACCATGCACCCAGTGTAGAAGGGCGCACAAGGCCGAATTCGGCGTCGATCAGTCGTGCGGCTTGGCGCGCGGCGCGGCGGAGCTGGACCGGATCGCCTCGATCCGATCGAGGATCGCGTCCGCCACCTGCTCCTTCGAGGCGAGCGGCACCGGGTGCTCCCCCGAGCGCTCGACGATCACCACCTCGTTCTCGGCACTCTCGAAGCCGATCTCGGAACGAGAGACGTCGTTGAAGACGATCGCATCCGCGCCCTTGCGCTCGAGCTTCTCCCTGGCGCGCTTGGGGTCGTGATCCGTCTCTGCCGCGAAGCCCACGATCGTCTGGCCCTCGCGCCGTCGCGCCGACAGGCCGGCGAGGATGTCCTCCGTCGCCTCCAGGTCGAGGTCGAGCCCGCCGCCCTCGCGGTGGATCTTCTCCCCCACCGCGTGTCGAGGCCGGAAGTCGGCGGGAGCGGCGGCCATCACCAGGACGTCGGTCGAATCGAATTCGCGCGCCAGAGCGCCACCGAGATCGGCCGCGGTCTCGACATCGACCCGACGGACCCCGGGCGGCGCGGGCAGGGAGACGTTGGCTGCCACGAGAGTCACCTCGGCGCCGCGCCGGGCGGCACGCTCGGCGAGGGCGAGGCCCATGCGGCCGGAGGAGCGATTGCCGATGAAGCGAACGGGATCGATCGGCTCGCGGGTGCCGCCGGCGGAGATCAGGACCCGGAGGCCATCCCAGGGGCCGATCGGGCCGGGGGCCGTCTGCTCGATCGCGTCGAGCAGGGCACGCGGCTCGGGTAGGCGCCCGACGCCATGCTCCCCGCGAGAGGCCAGTGCACCTTCCTCCGGCTCGATCACGACGATGCCGCGCCTGCGGAGTGTGGCCAGGTTCTCCTGGGTGGCCGGGTCGCGGTACATCCGGTCGTTCATCGCGGGAGCCACGAGACGCGGCGCGGAGCAGGCGAGGAACGAGGTGGTGAGCATCGAATCGGCGATCCCGGCGGCGAGCTTCGCGATCGTGTTGGCCGAGGCGGGCGCTACCAGATAGGCGTCGGCGTTGGCGACGACCTCCAGGTGGCCGATCGGATCGTGCTCCGGCACCGGGTCGCCGGGGAAGGCTCCGCGGGTGGGGTCCCGTTCGAACTCGTCGGTCAGCACCGGCGCACCGGTGATTCCCTCGAAGGACGCTGCGCCCACGAAGCGCTGCGCCGCGGGCGTCATCAACACCCGGACCGAATGCCCCTCCTTGGTGGCGAGGCGCGCGAGCTCAAGCGACTTGTAGGCGGCGATACCGCCACTCACCCCAACCAGGATGCGGGCCATCACGCCCTCCTTTGCCGGACTAAGCCTTGTACTCGTACTTCAGCTTGCCCGCCGCCGTCTCCTCCAGGGCAATGGTCAGGTAGTTCCCGCTGGGAACCTCGACCATCGGCGGCGTGTACTCGCCGTATGCACCCTCGGAGAGGGAGTGGTAGTACGCGTTGATCTGGCGGGCCCGCTTCGCCGCGACGCAGACGGCGGCGTAGTGGGTATCGGTGTGCGCGAGAAGCTTGTCGACTCTTGGCGTGATCATTGACATGGGGGTCAGTGTAGGGATAGCTCACCGCGGACGAGCTTCTCCAATTCGGAGGCCGCTTTCTGCACCTCGTCGTTCACGACCTCGAGGGGGAACTCGGAGCGCGCCCCGAGTTCGATCTCGGCCGTGCGCAGGCGCTGCTCGATGTCCTCGGGAGAATCGGTTCCACGGCCCTCGAGCCGCTCGCGCAGGACCTGCTCGTCAGGCGGCGCAATGAAGATCAGGACCGCGTCGTCACCGAGCGCATCGCGGACCTGGCGCGCTCCCTGCACCTCGATCTCGAGGACGACCGACCGGCCCTCGGCCAGTCGCCGCTCCACCTCCTCCCGCAGGGTCCCGTAGTAGTTGCCGCTGTAGCTCGCGTGCTCGAGGAAGTCCCCGGCCTCGAGGCGCCGCCGGAACTCCTCCGGCGCAAGGAAGAAGTAATCGCGTGCGTCGATCTCTCCGGGCCTCGGCTCCCTGGTCGTGGCCGAGACAGAGAGCTCGAGCTCCGGGACGCGTTCGAGCAGCTGCTCGATCAGCGTTCCCTTGCCGACCCCGGACGGCCCGGTGATGACGAAGACCTTCCCCACGGAGACTGGATCATGACCGCAGGGACGGCCGCGAAAAGCGCCGGGATACCGCGTTACTTGCGCAGCTGTGCGACGAGTTCGGCGCGCTGGCGCTCGGAGAGGCCGCCGATCGTCTTCGACGGCGAGATCCGGCACTGGTTGAGGATCCGATTCGTCTTGACCCGGCCGTACTTGGGGACCGCCATCAGCATGTCGATCACCTTGGCGGTCTGCACGTACTCGGGCGGATCCATGAGCAGCGTCTGGATCTTGACCTTGTTGCCCTTGAGGTCCCGCTTCAGCTGGGCCCGCTTGGAACGGATGTCATTGGCCCTTCTCAGGGCTTCCATCCTCTGGTCCAGTGATCTCTCGGGGGCGGCGTTGGAGGACTGGACCGGGGCCTGCATCGGGGCGGCAGTATATCCGCGGTCGGGTTGAGCGGAAAGACCTTTTTGGGGTTTGTGAAAAAAACCCCCGTCTATCCGGATATCCGAGCCCGCTCCCCACCCAGCTCGGCAGCGATCCGGGACCCTGCCGTCGGGTCGCGAAAGCTCTCCGTCCCAACGGCAACGATGCTTGCACCGGCGCGGAGCATCTCGGCGGCGTCCCGGCCGCTGGAGACACCTCCCATCGCAACCACCGGGACTGAGACCGAGCCGGCCACGGCATGAACCTGCGCCAGCGCCACGGCGCGCACCGCCGGCCCGGAGAGCCCGCCCGTGCCGCCGCCGAGCCAGCGCTCGCCCTTCTCCGGATCGAACGCGACGGCTCGCAGTGTGTTGATCAGGGAGACCGCGTCGGCTCCCCCCTCCTCCGCGGCGATCGCGACGGGGACCGGGTCGGCGATGTTCGGGGTGAGCTTCACGATCAGCGGCTTCTCGGTCAGCGGTTTCATGGCGCTGAGCAGGGATTTTGCCTCCTCGGGCGACTCCCCGACGATGAGCCCCGACTTGACGTTCGGACAGGAGACGTTGAGCTCGAGAGCCGACACCTCCTCGCGATCGCCGACCCCCTCGACGAGTGTCCCGAACTCGTCGTGGCTGGTTCCCATCACCGAGACGATCAGTGGCACCGGAAGATCGGCGAGCTGAGGAAGATCGTGATCCAGGAAGCCGTCGAGGCCCTTATTGGGCAATCCGATCGAGTTGATCAAACCCGAGGGCGTCTCCCAGAGCCGTGGAGGCGGGTTGCCGGCTCGCGGCTCCGGCGTGATGGTCTTCGAGACGAAGGCCGAGAAGGGGAACTCCTCGAGCAGCGCGTCCCCGAAGGCGCGGCGAGCCGCGATCGCATCGAACGTGCCCGAGCCGTTGATCACCGGATGCCGCAGCTCGATGCCGCAGAAGTCGACCGTCAATGGCCCGACCCCTCGACGAGAGCGGTCTCGATCTCGTCACCGCGGACCACCGGCCCGTCGACGCAGAGGCGCATATAGCCGCGATCGCCGCTGAGCGGGATCGCGCAGCCGAAGCAGGCCCCGAAGCCGCAGGCCATCGGCGCCTCGAGGGCCAGCTCGCAGGCCACCCCTCGGTCCGCGCACATCACCCGCACGGCCTCGAGCATCGCGGGCGGCCCGCAGGCGTAGACGGCCGCGCTCCCCGCGTCATCCCCCTCCAGCAGCACGGCGAGCAGGTCCGTGACGTAGCCGCGATGACCCGTATGCCCGTCCTCGCTGGCCAGCCTGATCTCGCTGCAGTCGAAGAGGTCGAGACCCCCGGAATTCGGGCGGTCTCGGAAGCCGAGCAGGACTCGCGCGGGAACCCCGGCTCGAAGCAGGCGCCGCCGCCACAGCGCCAGGGGCGCCACGCCGATGCCGCCGCCGATCAGGATGGCCCCGGCGGCGGCCGGAGCCACATCCGTGGGCGCGGCGAAGGGACGGCCGAGAGGGCCATGAATCCAGAGGCTCTCGGTCGGCTCCAACGCCGCGAGCCTCGAAGTGCCGGGGCCCACCGCCTGCACGAGGAAGTCCAACCTGACGCCGTCGCCCTCCCTCTCGGCATCGGCGACCGAGAAGGCCCGGGCCAGGTACGGGCGCCCCTCGTCTCCGCCCCAACCAGATTCCGCAGCAAGCATGTAGAACTGGCCGGCGGCGGGATCTGGACCCGCCGGATCGAGCAGCGAGAAGATCCGATAGCCGCCGGATGGGATGTTCCGCGTCACCTCGCAGAGGCGGCGGCCGAAGGGGGCGGTCACCCTCTCCCCCAGTCCCACTCCGCGCGCCGCTCCAGCCGTCATCTCTTCGATGGCTCGCGCTCCTCGGGGCTGTGCAGCTCCTGAAGCGACTGGACCTCGACGTCGCCCTGGGCCGCCGCGAAGATCGCCCGCGAGGCGGCGGAGGCGCCGGTCATCGTGGTGACGCACGGAATGCCGTGGCGGATCGCCTCTGTGCGGATCTCGTACCCGTCGGTGCGCGCGCCGGAGCCGGTCGGGGTGTTGATCACCAGGTCGACCTCCTCCGAGCGGATGCAGTCCACGACGTTCGGGGACCCCTCGCCGATCTTCTTGATCTTGCGCACCGGCACACCCATCGCGGAGATCGCCTGGGCCGTGCCGGAGGTGGCGATCACCTCGAAGCCGAGGTCGTGGAAGCGGGTCGCGAGCTGGGTCGCGGCGGGCTTGTCCGAGTCGGTGACGCTGATGAAAATCGTCCCCTTGGTCGGCAACGAGACCCCCGCTGCGGCCTGGGCCTTGCCGAAGGCGGTCGGGAAATCGGCTGCGATGCCCATCACCTCGCCGGTGCTCCGCATCTCGGGACCGAGCACGGCGTCGGATCCGGCGAAGCGAGCAAACGGCAGGACCGCCTCCTTGACGCTGATGTGGGTCGGTGCCTCACTCGGAAGGTCCTGGTCATCGAGGGACTCGCCGAGCATCAGGCGGCAGGCGATCTTGGCCAGCGGCGTGCCGATCGCCTTACTGACGAAGGGGACGGTGCGTGAGGCCCGCGGGTTGGCCTCGATCACGTAGAGCTCGCCCTCGGCGACGGCGTACTGGACGTTGATCAGGCCGATCACGCCGAGCTCCAGTGCGATCTTGCGGGTGGTCTCGCGGATCTCCTCCAGCATCTCCTCGCCGAGGCTCATCGGCGGGATCACGCAGGCGGAGTCCCCGGAGTGGACGCCGGCCTCCTCGACATGCTGCATCACCCCCGCCACGAAGCAACGCTCCCCGTCGGCCAGGGCATCGACATCGACCTCGATCGCGTTCTCGAGGAAGCGGTCGAGCAGCAGCGGGTGCTCCTGGTCGGCCTTGACGTTGGCCTCCAGGTAGGTCGCGAGGGCTTCGGCGTCGTAACAGATCTCCATCGCCCGGCCGCCGAGGACGTAGGAGGGGCGAACCAGCAGCGGGAAGCCGACGTCCTCGGAGATTGCGACGGCCTCCTCGGCGGACAGCGCGGTCCCGTAGGGAGGGTGCTTGATCTCCAGGCGCCGCAGGAGAGCCCCGAAGCGGCCGCGGTCCTCCGCCAGGTCGATCGCATCCACAGGCGTGCCGAGCAGCGGGACGCCCGCCTCCTCAAGCGACTTCGCGAGCCGCAGCGGCGTCTGCCCGCCGAACTGGACGATGACGCCCTCGGGGCGCTCGATCTCGCAGACGGCGAGCACGTCCTCCTCGGTGAGCGGCTCGAAGTAGAGGCGGTCGGAGGTGTCGTAGTCGGTGGAGACCGTCTCCGGATTGCAGTTGATCATCACCGCATCCCGGTCGAGGTCCCGCGCGGTCATGGCCGCGTGCACGCAGCAGTAGTCGAACTCGATCCCCTGCCCGATCCGGTTGGGACCCGAGCCGAGGATGACGACCGACGGGCGCTCGCCGCGGTCCACCTCGCCGGAGGCGCCGTTCGGCGTGGGGCGCTCATGCGCGCTGTAGAAGTAGGGCGTCGAAGCCTCGAACTCGGCCGCGCAGGTGTCGACGGAGCGGTAGGTGCGCTCGAGGCCCTCGGTGCCGTCACCCTCGATCGCCAGCTCCCGGAGCTCGCGCAGGAACCAGGGATCGATCATGGTCGCCTCCTGGATTCGCTCCAGCTCCACCCCGCGCCTGAATCCGTCGAGGACCAGGTCGAAGCGGTCCGACGAAGGGGTCGCGAGGCGATCGAGCAGATCGCCGGTCGACGCCGGGATGTCCGGCTCATCGTCCAGCTCCCGCGAGCGCATCGCCTTCGCGAAGGACTCGCGGAAGGTCCGGCCGATCGCCATGCACTCGCCGACCGACTTCATGTGGGTGGAGAGGCGACCCTCGGCGCCTGGGAACTTCTCGAAGGCGAAGCGCGGGATCTTGGTGACGACGTAGTCGATCGTCGGCTCGAACGAGGCCGGCGTGGCCTGAGTGATGTCGTTGGGAATCTCCTCGAGTGCGTAGCCCACCGCGAGCTTCGCGGCCATCTTCGCGATCGGGAACCCGGTGGCCTTCGAGGCCAACGCGGAGGAGCGCGAGACGCGCGGGTTCATCTCGATCACCACGATCTCGCCGTTCTCGGGGTTGACCGCGAACTGGACGTTGGAGCCCCCGGTCTCCACCCCGACCGCGCGGATCACCCGGATCGCCTGGTCGCGGAGCTCCTGGTAGAGAGCATCCGTCAGCGTCTGTGCCGGCGCGATCGTCACGGAGTCGCCCGTATGGACCCCCATCGGATCGACGTTCTCGATCGAGCAGATGATCACCACGTTGTCGTTCCGGTCGCGCATCACCTCGAGCTCGAACTCCCCCCAGCCGAGAACCGACTCCTCGACCAGGACCTGGTTGATCGGGCTGGCGGCGAGGCCCTCGGAGACGACCTGCGCGAACTCCGTCTCGTCGTTCGCCACCCCCCCGCCGTGGCCGCCGAGCGTGAACGCCGGCCGGACGATGATCGGAAGGGCGAGCTCGCCGGAGTCCAGGGCCTGCTCCCCCTGCTGGATCGACTCGACGATCATCGAGAACGGCACCCGCAGCCCGGCCTCCTCCATCGTGGTGCGGAAGGCCTCGCGGTCCTCGGCGCGATGGATGGCGTCGTAGTCGGCGCCGATCAGCTCGACGCCGAAGCGCTGGAGAGTGCCGTCGTCGTGCAGGGCCTTGGCGAGGTTGAGCGCCGTCTGCCCTCCGAGGGTCGGCAGCAGGGCGTCCGGCCGCTCGCGCTCGATCACCTTCGCCACTGGGCCGGGGAGCAGCGGCTCGATATAGGTGCGGTCCGCGAACTCGGGGTCGGTCATGATCGTCGCCGGGTTCGAGTTGACCAGCACGACCTCGTAGCCCTCCTCCTGGAGCACCTTGCACGCCTGCACGCCGGAGTAGTCGAACTCTGCGGCCTGGCCGATCACGATCGGCCCGGAGCCGATCAGGAGGATCTTCTTGATGTCGTCCCGCCTAGGCAGGATGCAGCTCCTCTGCGGCCTCGAGCGCCGCCGCGCGGGTGTCGAAGGCGCGGCCGCGGCGCAACAGGCCGTCCTGCCACTCCATCAGCATGTCGATCTCCTGGTCCATGCTCACGCCGCTCCCACGGCTCTCGAGATGGACCCGGCAGTGGGCCAGGATCACGCCCGATCCGAGTTCCTCGAACTGACGGTCCTCATAGCGGGGAACGAACGATTCGAGCCATTCCTCGAAGAACTCGACCATCCCGTCCGGCCCGTGATAGGTCCTTCCGTCAACTCCGCTGAGCAGCGGCGTCCACTCCAACGCGGGGTGGGTGGATTCCTGGATGATCGCCCGGAACCCATCGCGATCGTCCCGCTCGATGGCGTCCCAGCTCCGGTTCATGATCTCGATCTCGCGGACGACGTTGTGCTCCGCTGCCTCGCTCACGCCGCCAGCTCCAGGAACCGGTCGAAGAGGTAGCGGGCGTCATGCGGGCCAGGGCCGGCCTCGGGGTGGTACTGGACCGTGCAGCCGGGGACGTCCTTCAGCACCAGCCCCTCCACCGTTCGGTCGTACAGGTTCAGGTGGGAGAGCTCGGCCTCCCCGAAGTCCGTCTGCCAGCTGACGGGCTCATCGCCGTCGATTGTCCGGTCGCCGCCGGGGCCGAGCACCGCGAAGCCGTGGTTCTGCGAGGTGATGTCGATCCGGCCGGTCTCCAGGTCCTTGACCGGGTGGTTGGCGCCGCGATGGCCGAAGGGGAGCTTGAAGGTCTCGAGGCCGACCGCCCGGCAGAGCAGCTGGTGTCCGAGACAGATACCGACGATCGGCTTCTTGCCGACCACCCCGCGGACGTTCTCGACCACGTAGTCGAGAGCACCAGGGTCGCCGGGCCCGTTGGCGAGGAAGACGAGGTCAGGGTCGCGCGCCAGGATCTCCTCGGCCGAGGTGTCGCAGGGGAGGAGCGTGACCCGGCAGCCCCGCTCCCGAAGCTGGCGGATGATCGAGAGCTTGATGCCGGTGTCGATGCCGACCACATGGGGGCCGGCTCCGTCGATCTCGACCGGCTGACCGGGTGTCACCGTGCGAGCGAAGTCCGCGCCGTCCATGGACGGTTCGGCCGCAACTCGCTCTCGCGCCTCGGACTCGTCGAGCTCCGCCGGGAAGATCCCGCCCCGCATTGCCCCAAGGTCACGAATGTGCCGGACCAGGGCGCGCGTGTCGATCCCGCCGATCGCCGCCACACCGCAGTCGCGCAGCCAGTCGAGCCAGCCCCCCTCGGCGGTGGAGGCGTCCTCGCCGTTCTTCCCCTCGCGCATGATCACGCCGCGCGCATGAGGGCGCTCGGACTCCATCGCATCGCTGGAGACGCCGTAGTTCCCGATCAGCGGGTAGGTGAAGGTGATGATCTGACCCGCGTAGCTGGGGTCCGTGACCGCCTCCTGGTAGCCGGTCATCGAGGTGTTGAAGACGACCTCGCCGGTCAGCGCCTCGCCGGAGCCGAGCAGGTCACCGTCGAGGCGCATGCCGTCCTCGAGCAGGACGTAGCCGCTCATGTGATCCTCTCCCTCGCCCTGGGCAGGCCCGGATTCGGCGCGTATTCGAGGATCAGCTTCTGGATCGCCTTGAACTCGTCGGTGCCGGCTCGGCCGAGCAGTTCGAAGAGGGCTGTCTCGACACTCGTGAGGACGGCGCCCGCCCGCTCCATCTTGTGGAGGCCGACCCGCTTGTTCTCCTCGGTCCGCGAGCCAACCGCGTCCTCGGTGACCTGGACCTCGGTCCCGGCCTCGAGCAGGTCGAGGACGGTCTGGTTGACGCACACATGCGTCTCGATCCCACAGACGAGCGCCTGATCGCGGCCGCCGAGGTCGAATCCGTCGGCATCGGCCGCTGAGAAGACCAGCTTTTCCAGGGGCTTTGTGCCCTCGGGGAGATGCTCCGCGACCTCCCCGGCCGTCTCACCCAGGCCCTTCGGGTATTGCTCGGTGATCAAGACCGGGATGCCGAGCGTCTCGGCTCCCTCGATCAGGGTGGCGGTTGCCCTGGCCACCCGCTCGAAGTCCGGGATCGCCCTGCGGAACCCTTCCTGCACGTCGACGACGACCAGGGCGGTGCGATCGCGGTCGAGCTTCCCGTTCAAGAGGCCACCCCGAGCGCGAAGGTCCGCTGGCGGAAGGCGACTCGTCCATCGGCGACCGTCATCAGCACCCGCCCCGTCAGCTCCCGGCCGCCGAAGCAGTTGTTGTACGAGCGGCTCTCGTAGCCGTCCTCGCCGACGGTCCAGGTGAGCTCGGGGTCGATCAATGCGATGTTCGCCAGCGCGCCCGCCTCGAGGCGAGGCGCCTCGATCCCGAAGGGCTCGCCGCCGCAGGTCATGCGCTCGACCAGTAGATCCAGCGGGATGACGCCGGGCAGCACCAGGTCCGTGTAGAGCGCGGCGAAGGCCGTCTCCAGGCCGGTCACCCCCATGGCCGCCTCCTCGAAGGGAACCTCCTTCTCCTCCGACGCATGCGGCGCATGGTCGGTCGCGATGCAGTCGATCGTGCCGTCGCGAAGCCCATCGATCAGCGCCTGCCTGTCGTCCTCGGTGCGGAGCGGCGGGTTCATCTTGAAGCGAGAGTCGAGGCTGCGAACGGCCTCGTCGGTGAGGGTGAGGTGATGTGGGCTCGCCTCGCAGGTGACCTGGACGCCCGCCACCTTGGCCCGGGCGATCTCCTCCACCGAAGCGCGCGCCGAGAGGTGCTGCACGTGCACTCGCGCCCCCTCATATAGGGCGAGTGAGCAGTTGCGGGCGATCATGGTCGATTCCGAGACCGCCGGCACGCCGGCCATGCCGAGCGCCGCGGAGACCTCGCCCTCGTTCATCACCCCTCCGGCCGAGAGGTCCGGGTCCTCCTCGTGGAGCGCGATCACTCCGCCGGCAAGGCGTTGATACTGGAGCGCGCGCCGCAGCACCCGGGCGTTGGCGATCGGCAGGCCGTCGTCGGAGAAGCCGATCGCGCCGGCCTCGGCGAGCTCTGCCATCTCGGTCAGCTCCACGCCCTCCATGGCCCGGGTGACGTTGGCGACGAAGCCGACCGGGATCGATGCCTCGCGCAACGCCCGGTCCCTGACCGAGCCGAGCACCGCCGCGGAATCGATCGGCGGGGAAGTGTTGGCCATCGCGATCACGGCGCAGTAGCCGCCCGCGGCCGCGGAGCGCGTGCCCGTCTCGAGGTCCTCCTTGTGCTCCTGACCCGGAACCCGGAAGTGGACGTGAGGATCGACGAAGGCGGGCAGCGCCAGCAGGCCGTCGCCGTCGACCACCTCCGCCCCGTCGATCGCGGGGGCGCCACCGGCTTCGGTGATCTCGGCGATCTCGCCATCGCGCACCACCAGGTCGTGAGCGCCGTCGAGACCGGTCCTCGGATCGAGCAGCCTGGCGCCCTTGATGATGAGGCTCGCGCCCTCGCCGGGCCTCGAGATCAACTTCGGGGCGTCAGCCGCGCCATCCGCACCGTTCTCCGTGACGTTCACGCGGGCTGGCCGATCGTCGGCGTGTCGGCCGGCGCGGGGCCGCGGTCGGGCCGTGCCCGGTCGCTGCCGGCCAGCAGCTCGTAGAGGATCGCCATGCGGACAACCAGGCCGCTCTCGACCTGGGCCGTGATCAGCGACTGCGGCGAGTCGATCACCTCCGGCGAGAGCTCGACGCCGCGGTTGACCGGCCCGGGGTGCATGAGCAGCTGGCGCGGTCCCAGCCGCCTGGAGTCGATCTGGTAGCGGCTCGCGTACTCGCGCAGCGAGGGGACGAAGCTCTCGCTCATCCGCTCGCGCTGCATGCGCAGGGCGTAGATCACGTCGGCCTCGCCCATGCCGTCGAGGTCGTAGGAGATCTCGCAGCCGAGAGCCTCGATCCCTCGCGGGATCAGCGTGGGCGGCCCGCACAGGGTCACCTGCGCGCCCATCTTCCGGAAGGCGAGGAGGCATGACCGGGCAACCCGGCTGTGCAGGACGTCGCCGACGATCCAGATCTTCGTCCCCTCCAGCGAATCGAGCCGCTGGCGGAGGGTGAAGACGTCGAGCAGGGCCTGCGTCGGATGCTCGTGCTTGCCGTCACCGGCGTTGATCACCGACGCCTCGGTCCACCTGGCCACCAGGCCCGCCGCGCCGGCGTGGGGAGAGCGGATCACGATCGCCGCCGGGTCGTAGGCGGAGAGCGTCGCGACCGTGTCCTTCAGGGACTCGCCCTTGTCGACCGAGGATCCGGCCGACTTGACGCTGACCACGTCCGCGGAGAGCCGCTTGGCCGCCAGCTCGAAGGACGAGAGAGTTCGGGTGCTCGCCTCGTAGAAGAGGTTGACGATGGTGCGCCCACGAAGGGTCGGCACCTTCTTGATGTCGCGCCGGCCGACCTCGGCGAAGCTCTGCGCCCGCTCGAGGATGTGGTCCATCTCCTCCCGTGAGAGCTCCTCCACTCCGAGTAGGTGCTTCATGCGTCCTCCTTCAGGGCTGCTGAATCGGCCGGCGTAATTGCCACCTCGTCCGTGCCGTCCGTCTCCTCGAGGCGAACGTTCACCCGCTCGCCCGGTGCCGTCGGCAGGTTCTTGCCGACGTAGTCGGGGCGGATCGGCAGCTCCCGGTGGCCGCGATCGGCGAGCACTGCGAGCTGCACCCGCGCCGGGCGTCCGTAGTCGAAGAGGGCGTCGATCGCGGCGCGGACGGTGCGCCCCGTGTAGAGCACGTCGTCGACGAGGACGATGGTCCGGCCGGCGAGGTCGAAGTCGAGGTGGGAGTCGTGGACAACGGGAGCGTCGCGAGGCTCGCGGCGCTCGATGTCGTCGCGGTAGAAGGAGATGTCAAGGTCACCCAGCGGGACCTCGGCTCCCGAGAGCTCGCCCACCAGGGAATGGAGGCGGCGGCAGATGACGGCGCCGCGCGTGTGGATCCCGACCAGCGCCAGCCGGTCCGAGTCCTCGTTCTTCTCGACGATCTCGTGGGCGATACGGACCAGCGTCCGCCGTAGATCGTCGTGATCGAGCACGACCTTTTCGTCGCTCAACTGCTCTGCTCCTTCCCGGCCTCACGGGACCGTGGTTAAAGGGGCTTGCCGCGCCAGCGTAGCAGCGGTCCGGGACGTGGCTGGGACGTCTTCGCCGAGTTTGCGCGGCCTAGTCGCCGGCCGGCGTCGCAGGACCAGCCAGCGGTTCAGGGCGCTGTTTCGCGCCCTCCTTGACCAGCTCGGGATCGCCCCGCTCCGGAAACGGGATCTCGACCAGGTCGAAGTCCCTCGGCGCCACCGTGTTCGGGAACGCCGCCCGTGCCTCCTCGAGGACAGCCGAGACGTTGTAGCGGGACGAGACGTGGACGATCGCGAGCAGGTGGGCCTCGGCGTCCGCCGCAAGCTGTGCGGCGTCCCGCGCCGTCGAGTGACCGGTGTCGGCTGCGCGCGCAGCCTCCTCCACGGCGAACGTCCCATCGTGGATCAGCAGTTGGGCGGCGTGTGCGGCGATGCGCGTCATCTCGCAGGGGGCGGTGTCCCCGGTGATCACGATCTTCCGCCCTGACCGGGCCTCACCGAGCACCTGATCGGGCCGCACTTCTGAGCCATCGACCGAGACGGTCTCCCCGCGCTGCAGCCGGCCGAAGTCGTGATCGTCCTTGATGCCCAGTCCGCGTGCCGCATCCACATCGAAGCGGCCCGGCCGTTCGGGCTCGACGTAGGCGTAGCCGAGGGCCTTCATCCGGTGCTCGACCGGAAAAGCGCGCATCTCGAAGCCGTCGTGCTCGATCCCCTCCCCGGGTTCGAGCTCCACGAGCTCGACCTCGTAGCGAAGGCGCCCGAAGATCCGCCGCAGCGCCTCGAACAGATCGTGGAGCCCGGCGGGGCCGACGATCCGAAGGGGCGCCTGCCGCTCCATCAGGTCATAGGTCTTGAGCAGGCCGGGCAGCCCGAGGTAGTGGTCGGCGTGGAAATGCGTGATGTAGATGTCCTCGACCTGGACCAGCCCGGTCGAGGCGATCATCTGCCGCTGAGCCCCCTCCCCCGCGTCGATCAGGACCCGGCTCCCCCCGGCCCGGATCAGCACGCATGCCGTCGCCCTCCGCGCCGAGGGCACGGAGCCGCCGGTGCCGAGAAAGACGACCGAGAGGTCCATGACGCGCCTAGCGTACGGGCGCCGCACGGCTCGCGCTTACACTTCGCCGCCCAGCGCCCGTAGCTCAGCTGGATAGAGCGTCCGCCTCCGGAGCGGAAGGCCGCAGGTTCGAATCCTGCCGGGCGCGCTGCTGCTGCTCAGACGATGCAGACGTTGCTGACGTGCAGCGCGACGTGGGTGAATCGTGTCGGTGCACCTGGACCTGCTTCGTCTCGCCCTGTAGGCACGGGCGCACGATCGCGGCGCTCTGCGCCTGATCCAGCGGGCACGTCGTCTGCGGCGTCGGATTGCAGGTCGGCGGCGTGGGTGGCACGGAGCTGACGTCGTACGAGCCCCGCTTCAGCCTGATCCTGAAGTGGCCGTCGCTGGTCGCCTGGCTCGCGATCGGCTGCCCGTCGCTCGCCCGCGTGACCGTGATCGTCACCGCTCCGCTGTAGGGCGGTTGCGGTGGAGGCGGATTGGTGCACGCCCCGGGGCAGGTGGAATCGAGGACCACTCCCGCGACACCGGCCGCGCTGTGATGGCGCTTCTTCCCGTGCGCGGTCGCCACCGGCAGAGCGAGGACGCCCAACACCGCTAGGGCTGTCAACAGACGGCGCACGGCCCTTTGACTACCCCCTGAAACCGAACTGAATCGCGTGGGTCAGCCCCCGGCGACCGCAGGGAGGATCGTGACCTCGTCTCCGTCGTTGACGGCGGTATCGAGGCCGTCCTGGAAGCGGATGTCCTCGCCTGAGACGTAGACGTTGACGAAGCGGCGCAGATCCCCGTCCTGGGTGATCCGCTCACGCAGCCCGTCGTGCTGGTCGAAGACGGCGTCGAGCGCCTCGCCGACGGTGGTCCCCTCGACCTCGATCTCCCCGTCGCCGCCGGTGGCGGCGCGGAGCTGGGCCGGGATCTTCACGGTGATGCTCATCGGGACGAGATCCTATTCATCACTCGCCCCCGACCGCATCCCTAGGCGGAGGCTCCCACACCCTGGAACTCCTCATGAAAGGCGTCCAGGGTGGGATCGATCTCGTGCATCCGGAACGACTCGCGGGCGGCGTCGAGGGTCTTCAGTCCTTCGCCGGTGATGTAGGCGACGACGCGCTCGTCGGAGCCGATCGCGCCCTCCTCCGCAAGCTTGGTGAGGACGCCGATCGTGACGCCGCCGGCGGTCTCGGTGAACACACCCGTCGTCTCTGCGAGCAGCTTGATCCCGGCGCGAATCTCGTCGTCGCTGACCGACCTGATCTGCCCTCCGGTCTGCCTGGCGAGCTCGAGGGCATAGGGCCCGTCGGCGGGATCGCCGATCGCCAGGCTCTTCGCGATCGTGTCGGGCGTGCGCTCGGGCTTGCAGACGTCCCAGCCCTCCGCGAACGCCGTGGCGACGGGCGAGCAGCCGTCGGGCTGAGCGCCGCAGAACGTCGGCAGCTCTCCCTCGACGAGCCCGACCTCGTTCCACTCGCGGATCCCCTTGGCGAGCTTCGTGAACAGGGATCCCGAGGCGATCGGTGCCACGATTCGATCCGGCAGGCTCCAGCCCAGCTGCTCGATCGTCTCGAAGGCGAGGGTCTTCGAGCCCTCCGAGTAGTACGGCCTCAGGTTGACGTTGACGAACGCCCACGGATGCGTCTGGCTGAGCTCGGTGCAGAGCCGGTTCACGTCGTCGTAGGTGCCGCGGATGCCGACTAGGTTGGTGCCGTAGATCCCGGTTGCGAGCAGCTTCTGCTCCTCGAGGTCGGCCGGGACGAAGACATAGGAGTCGAGCCCCGCCGCGGCCGCATGGGCGGCGACCGCATTGGCGAGGTTCCCGGTCGACGCGCAGGCAACGGTCTCGTAACCGAGCTCCTTGGCCTTGGCGACGGCGACGGCGACGACTCGGTCCTTGAAGGAGTGAGTGGGGTTGGCGGCATCGTTCTTGATCCAGAGCTCGCCCAGACCGAGCCGCTCGGCCAGACGGTCGGCGCGGATCAGAGGCGTCAAACCCGGCTCGAGAGGGTCGCCGGGCCGCCCCGCGAAGGGCAGGAAGTCCGAGTAGCGCCAGATGCCCCGCGAGCCCGCCTGGATCTTGCGCCGCGCCTCCGCGGCGTCCAGGTCGGAGAAGTCATAGGAGACCTCGAGCGGTCCGAAGCACTGCTCGCAGACGAAGCTCGCCTCGAGCGGATAGGTCTCGCCGCATTCCTTGCATTTGAGAGATTCGACTGCCATGTGGCTCCTCTACGAAAAAACCTCCGCCGGGCTTAATGTGGGCGGAGGTTCCTGGAGGAATCTCTCCCCACATCTCCCAGGCTCTGCTCGGTCTCTAAATCCGCATAACCTGCTGGAGTTGGCACCTTCCTCGGACCTAGATCCGAGGGGGTTGCCGGGGTTTCTTCGGGCCAGTCCCTCCACCCCTCTTGATGTGGTGCGTATGTGACCAAGGAATATAGCAACGCTCGAATTGCGCAATTGCAGGCACCGATCCGGGCATTTCCCTGCGCCGCACCCCGCGCCTCGCAGTACAGTGGATTAACCATGGAAGTCGAAGCGACGAACACAATGGGGCCGGAAGATGCCGAACCTCCCTCGTCCCAGACTGCGCCGAAGCCGCGCCGGCGAGCTCGTCGCGCCCCTCCCGCCTGAGCCGCAGACCCCGAACGTCGAGGAGATCGCGGCCGAGGGCCTGCGCTGGATCAAAATCGACCAGCCCGGAGCGCTCGAGCAGGCCTGGCTCGAGGAGAACTTCGACTTCCACGCCCTCGATTACGAGGACGTCCTCTCTCGCAACCAGCGGCCGAAGATCGACGTCTACGACGACTACCTCTTCATCGTCCTTCAGTTTCCGATCTTCGATCGCTCCGCCCGCCGCCTGGGCGCCGGAGAGCTGGACCTCTTCGTCGGCGCGGACTTCCTGATCACGATCCCAAACCAGGCCCTCCAGCCCGTGGAGTACCTGTTCGAACGCTGCCGCCACAAGGAGGAAGTCCGCGAGCAGCTCTTCTCGCGTGGGTCCGGATATCTGCTCTACCGCCTCGTCGACGACGGCTTCGACTACTGCTTCCCGATGCTGCGCAAGATCGGCAACAAGCTGGACGTGCTCGAGGGTGAGATCTTCGAGGGGCACGTTTCCCAGGAGATCGTGCGCGACATCTCGAACGTGAAGCAGGAGATCATCAACTTCCGCACAGTGATCCGTCCGCAGCGCCCCGTGCTCCGCGACCTGGAGAAGGTGAAGCAGCGCTACCTCGCTCCGGACATGGACCTGGAGATCTACTTCGACGACATCGTCGACGCGCACGAGCGCATCTGGGACATGCTCGAGGGCTACAAGGAGGTCGTGGAGGGACTCGAGGAGACCAACGAGTCGGTGATCTCGCACCGGCTCAACGACATCCTCCGCGTGCTCACGTCGATCAGCGTCATCGTTCTGCCGCTCACCCTGCTCGCCAGCATCTGGGGCATGAACGTGAAGGTTCCCGGGGAGGGCAACCTCACCGACTTCTACGTGATCGCCGGCGTCATGGTCTTCCTGCTGATCGTCATGGTCGCCTTCTTCCGCAAGCGCGGCTGGCTGTAGCGGCCATCGCGCCCCCGCTCCCTACTTCTGGATCAGCTTGAGCTTCTTGGGCAGGCTGTTCGGGTCGCCACCCGTTGGCTGGTAGGTCACGGTCAGCTTCACCTTGGCCTTGCCCTTCCGCTGCAGCGTCCGGCGCAGGGCGCGCCCCTTCTTGCCCTTGCCCGGCTTCACCTTGAGCTTCACGGAGCCGCCCGCGGTGGCGAGACTCGAGCGAGCATCGGCCGACAGTGCGATCTGGCTGAGACCCTTGCCCTGCATGCCCACCTGACCCGGTCCCGGTACGTCCACGAAGAGGGCGGCGGTCCCGTTCTTCTTCCGCTTCAGCTTTCCGAGGGTGAACTGGTTTGAGTCGACCGCGATCCCGGAGAGATAGTTGGTCCCCGTCCCCGAAACCAGGGTGTGGGTCACTCCGGTGCCGTCGAGGCCCGAGCGTCCGACCTCGGGCGGCAACTGCTCGGTCCAGAACAAATGCGTCGAGTCCAGAGCGAGCGAGGCATTGTTCGCGCCGGTGATGAAGTTCTGGTCCACCCCGCTGCCATCGAGGTTCGCGCGCAGGATCCGCGTGTTCTCGCCGGCCGTGTAGAAGAGGTGGGTCGAGTCGGCTATCGGGTAGCAGGGCTCGTGCAAGCCGCTGCCCTGGACAGCGTTCGGGATGAAGCCCTGATTCACGCCGGTCCCGTCCAGGTTGGCGCGGCCGATGGAATTGACGGTGCCGTTGGCGTTTCCCCAGTAGACATGTTGCGAGTCGACCGCCACACCACAGAGGCCGTTGGCGCCGGTGATGAAGTCCCGCTTGATACCGGTCCCGTCAAGGTTGGCCCGGCCGATGTTGTTGACGCTCTCGTCCCAGTAGATGTGCCCGGAGTCGACGGCCACGGAGCAGGGCCGGTTGAAACCCGTGATACCGGTGATGAAAGTCTGATCCGCCCCGGTTCCGTCGAGCTTGGCGCGCCCAATCGTGTCGGTCTTCTGATTGCCCCAGTAGATGTGCTTCCCGTCTGCCGCGACGCCGCACGGTCCGTTGGCACCGGCAATGAAGCTCTGATCGACCTGGGCTCCGTCCACTGTCGCCCGGCCGATCGTCGTCCCGGGGCCACCCCACCAGTTCGCCCAGTAGATGTAGGCATTCGCCCGGGGCGCCGGGAGAAGCAGGAGCCCGGCACTGAGTGCCGCCACCAGAAGCGCCCGCTTGAAGCCGATATTGGATGGGCTCACCATGGTCTCCATCCTCGCCCTCCCCGAGGCAAGGCGGAGACTACTACCGGGCGTCAATACGATGCCCGACTGTGGCCGAACAGCGGATCTGGGCGCCGTGGCGCCTCGAATACGTGAAGGACGCCTCCAAGGACAACTCCGATGCCTGCGTCTTCTGCGCCGCCCTGGAGGCCGGCGACGACGAAGCCAACCTGATCGTCCATCGCGGCGAGCGCTGCTTCGTGATCCTCAACAAGTTCCCGTACACCAACGGCCATCTGATGGTGGCGCCCTACGAGCATGTCGCCGCCCTTCAGGAGCTCGATGCCGACACGATCGCGGAGATGATGTCCTTCGCCCAACGCGGGATGAACGCGTTGGAGGACGGCTACTCCCCGCACGGCTACAACGTCGGCTTCAACCAGGGACGGGTGGCGGGCGCCGGAGTCGAGCACCACATCCACATGCACGTCGTCCCGCGCTGGGGCGGCGACACCAACTTCATGCCGGTGCTCGGCGATACCCGCGTGATGAACCAGACCCTCGAGGACAGCTACGAGACGGTCCGAAAGGGATTCGCGGACTGATGGCGATCACCGCTCCCCCGGCCGGGATCTTCAAGGCCTATGACATCCGCGGCATCTACGGCGAGGAGCTCGATGTCGAGACCGCCCACCTGATCGGGCGAGCGTTCGCCCGGGTCCTGGCGGAGTTGCGCGGCAAGGAGCCGTCGGAGCTCCGGGTCGGGCTCGGCCACGACATGCGCCTGACCGGGCCGGAGATGGCCGACGGCGTGCGCCAGGGCCTCGTCGAGGAGGGCGTCGTGGTGATCGACGCCGGGCAGATCGCCACCGAGATGAGCTATTACCTCGTGGGCTCCCGCGACCTCGACGGCGGGGCGATGGTCACCGCCTCGCACAACCCGAAGAAGTACACGGGCGTCAAGCTGATGCGCGAGGGGGCGCTGGCTCTCTCGGGCGACGCCGGCATCCAGGACGTCCGCGCGCAGATCGAGGCCGGCCTGCCCGAGCCGCCGGGTGGTGGATCCGTTGAGGAGGTCGACATCTACCCCGACTTCCACGAGCACATGATCTCGGTCATCGATCCCGAAGCCATCGGACCCCTGCGGATCCTGGCGGACGGCAGCGACGGCATGGCCGGTCCGATGGTCGGCCCACTGCTGGAGCAGCTGAACATCGAGCTCACCACGAGCCGCTGGGAGCCCAACGGTGACTTCCCCGAGGCGGGGCCGAATCCGTTCCTGGAGGAGAACCGCCGCATGCTGGTCGAGCAGGTGAAGCAGGGGGGCTTCGACCTGGCGATCGCCTGGGACGGCGATGCGGACCGCTGCTTCTTCATCGACGGCGAGGGCAGCTTCTGCGACGGCGACTTCGTCTGCGCCCTGTTGGCAAGGGCGGCGCTCGCGAAGGAGCCGGGGTCGACCATCCTCTACGACCCGCGTTCCAGCCGTGCGGTTCCCGACACCGTCGCTGCGGCCGGCGGGAAGTCCGACCTGAGCCGGGTCGGTCACGCCTTCTTCAAGATCCGCATGCGCGAGACCGGTGCCGCGTTCGGCGGCGAGGTGTCGGGGCATTACTACTTCCGCCACTTCTACTGCGCGGACTCGGGGACGATGCCCGCCCTGCTGATGCTGGAGCTCGTCTCGAAGGAGGGTCGTTCGCTGACGGACCTGATGGACGAATTCCGCTCCAGGTACTTCATCTCGGGCGAGATCAACTCAGAGGTCGCCGACCAGGACGCGAAGATGACCGAGATCGAGGAGCGCTACTCCGATGGCGACATCGGGCACCTCGACGGTGTTTCGATCGACTATCCGGACTGGCACTTCAACGTGCGGCCCTCCAACACCGAGCCGCTTCTTCGCCTCAACCTCGAGTCGCTGATCTCCCCCGAGCACATGGAGGAGAAGCGCGACGAGGTCCTGGGCCTGATCCGCTCGTGACCGAGGAGACGCCGGTCGAGGTCTGGCAGCGGATCTCGGACGCGGGCATCACCGTCCTTCGGGTTCCCACCCCCTTTCAGGTCGGCCGCGTCAACACCTATCTGCTCGAGGGCGGCCCCCTCACGCTGGTCGACTCGGGACCCAACTCCGGCAAGGCGCTGGACGAGCTCGAGCGCCAGCTCGAGGCGCTCGGTCATCGGATCGAGGACATCGAGCTGGTGATCATCACCCACCAGCACATCGACCACCTGGGACTGGTCGACATCGTCGCCAAGCGATCAGGGGCGGAGGTGGCGGCCCTCGATCTGCTCGTCCCCTTCGTCGCGAACTTCGGCGACGACGCCGAGCGTGACGACGAGGAGGCCGCCGCGCTGATGCTGAGGCACGGGATCTCGGAGGAGGTCGTCACCGCACTGCGACAGGTGACCGGCAGCTTCCGTGCCTGGGGCTCAAAGACGACGGTCACCAGGCCGCTCCACGACGGCGAGGTGCTCGAGCTCGGCGACCGGCGGCTCGAGGTCCAGCACCGCCCGGGGCACAGCCCCTCGGACACCGTCTTCTGGGACGAGCAGCGGCGAATCCTGCTCGCCGCCGACCATCTGATCAAGCACATCTCCTCGAACCCCCTGATCTCCCGGCCGCTCGACGGCTCGTCGGAGCGCACCCAGGCTCTGGTCACCTACCTGGAGTCCCTGAAGCGCACGCGGGAGCTGCCGGCGGAGATCGTCCTCTCGGGCCACGGCGAGCCGATCACCGACCACGTCGCCCTGATCGACAAGCGCTTCGCGATGCACCAGAGACGCGCCGAGAAGCTCTATGGCCTGATCTCCGAGCAGCCACGGACCGGGCATGAGCTCGCCCAGGCGATCTGGGGAGACGTCGCCGTCACCCAGGCGTTCCTGACCCTCTCAGAGGTGATCGGCCACGTGGATCTGCTCGTGAACGCCGGCCGCGTCCGCGAGGCCGACGACGGGACGGTGATCCGCTACGAGGCGACGTCCGACCTCCCAGCGGACCAGCTCGGGGACCTGATTCCGGGCGGTAACCCGCTCGGGACCCGGGGTTAGGAGCTAGGCGTGGCCACGATCTCCCCCGCCCACAGAGATCCCGCTCCCGCGGCAGCCGCAGTCCCGCTCGAGCCCGGCGCGGAGAGGAAGCGGATGCTGATCATCGTCAATCCCTACGCCACCACGGTCTCGGATCGGCTCAAGAACCTGGTCGTCTACGCGCTCCAGGCCCGCTATGACGTCGAGGCCGTCGACACGGAGGCCTCCGAGCACGCAATCGAGATCGGGCGGGAGGCGCAGCACGGCGGATACGACATCGTGGTGGCCTTCGGGGGCGACGGCACTCTCAACGAGGTCGCCAACGGGCTGGCGGGCACCAATGTCCCCGTCTCTGTACTCCCCGGTGGGTCGACCAACGTCGTCGCCCGCACCCTTGGCATCCCGAACGACGTGGTCGACGCGACAGAGCACCTGATCGGCCTCGCGGACGACTTTCACCCCCGCAAGATCGACCTCGGCCGTTGCAACGGCCGTCGCTTCGTCTTCGCCTGCGGCGTCGGCCTGGACGCAACCGTGGTGAAGCGGGTCGACGCGCATCCGAGGCTCAAGGCCCGCGCGCGCCAGTGGTACTACACGTGGGCGGCGATCTCCGGCTTCTATCGACACTACCTGCGGAACCCGGTGCGACTGGAGCTCGAGATCGACGGCGAGCGGCACGAGGGTGTCACCGCCATCGCCCAGAACTCCGATCCGTTCACCTATTTCGCCAGCGTGCCCATTCGGATCTGCGAGGACATCGGCCTCGACGACGGGACCCTCGCAATGGCGCTCCTCCACCGGGCGAAGCAGCGAGACATGCTCCCGATCGCAACCCGCGTGCTCAGCCAGCGTCTGCATGCGTCGAAGCATCGTCAGATCGAGGAGTTCGACGACGTCGGCGAGGCACTCGTCCGCTCGGTCTCCATGGACGAGGACGGGCAGCCGCGCCCCTTCCCGGTGCAGGTCGACGGCGACTACATCGGAGAGCACACCGAACTCAGCTTCGGGGTGGACCCGGGGGCTCTCACGATCGTTTCGTGAGGGACGGCTTCGCCATATAGCCGCAGCCACAGGCGGCCGCCCCACATAAGTCGCTACGGCCTTCGGCCTCCGCTCCAAAGTGGAGCGACCTGGTGGCTACTTATGCGTCGCCGTGAAGTTGACCTTGCTCTTCCCCTCTGAGCAGAGGTCCTGCGCTGCGAAGTGGTAGAGCGCGTAGCCCTGGATCTCGTTCGAGCTCACGAACTTGCCGTGAATCTTGTCGATCTTGTTGCCGAAGAAGGTGTGGGTGATCGTGAAGCTGCGGCCGCGGCCGAGCTTCTTGCTCGAGGTGCCGTCCAGGGTGAAGACGGGGGTGGAGATGCAGCTCTCTCGCGCCACAGAAGGCTCCACGGTGATGGTGACCTTCCCCTTCTTGACCTTGAAGGACAGCTTCCGGAAGGCCGGGGCGATCGCCTGCTGGGTCGTCTTGCCGTTGTACTTACCCGTCTTGATCGGGGTTCCAGCGCCGGCGGAGACCGTCCACTGGGCGACCAAGATCAGCAGCGCCAGCGGGACCACGATGACTGTCCTGCGAAGTGTCTTGGCTACCTTCAACGTTCCTCTCCTCCCCGGTCCGCTCTGACAGTATCGCGGACCTGGCCCCCCGGGACCCTAACTGCCGCTTCTGTCAGATCGTCGCGGGCGATGAGCCCGGGCACCTGGTGTTCGAGGACGACCGGACGATCGCCTTCCTCGACAACCGGCCCCTCTTCCCGGGCCACTCGCTGCTCGTCCCGCGCGACCATTACGAGACGCTCTCCGACCTGCCGGACGACCTGATCGGACCGCTCTTCGCCAACGCCCAGCGCCTCTCGGTGGCCGTTCCCAAGGCGATGCGCAAGCCCGGCTCCTTCGTGGCCCTCAATAACGTCGTCAGTCAGAGCGTCCCGCACCTCCACGTTCACGTGGTCCCGCGCAAGCCCAAGGACGGGCTGCGCGGGTTCTTCTGGCCGCGCACGAAATACGACTCCGAGGCGGAGATGAAGAGGGTCGCCGAGCGAGTACGAAAGGCCGTCGGAGAGAGCTAGCCGAGCTTCGCCTTGCCCGTGACGGGAGAGCCGAACGGGATGTTGGCCGTGACCGTCACCTTGGCGGAGCTCTTCCCCTGCAGCTTGCTCTTCCCGGCCTTGTTCAGCTTCACCACGGGGGCGTTGAAGCCCTGGGCGAGAGTGACGGTCTTCTTGCCGATCGTCGTCTTGCCCAGCTTTGCCGTGAGCGCCACGCCCTCGATGCTGGTGGTCGGCGTCATATTCAGCTTGATGCCCTTCTTGATCGTCTGGCTCACGCTCCTGCGAGTGACCTTGATGGAAGACGACGGCCGTGCCTGCGGCGTTCCATTCGAGGTGATCTGGAGAGTCGCCTGCATCGTGGCCGGATGGATCGTGCAGAAGAAGGTGTAGGTGCCCGCGCTCAGATACTGGGTGCCCTGGACGCTGACAGTGCCTCCGGTGACCGTGGGGCTACGGAAGAGGGCTTGGCCATCCGGCCCGTTCTGGTTGGCAGTCACGTTGTGCTGGTCGCCGGTGACCTGGAACGGCACGACCTCGCCCTGGTCGGCGGTGTAGCTGGCAGCGTTGTAGGTGCTGTCGACCTGACCGACGATCGTGTCGGAGGCGGCGAACGCCAGCCCTCCCGCGAACAGAAGTCCTGCGCCCACCACGGCGAGCCCGAACAGCAGGCGCCGGCCGTTCGCTCGTTGCTTCGACTGTTCCCTGCGTCGCAACACTCTTTCCCTCCTACGTCCCACCATCCCTGGCGGATTGACTTTCAGTCAGAGATTATTGGAACACTCAACCGGTCGGAGTGACTCGGTATGCGTCGAAAACCCCGTCGACGTTCCGCAGGCGGGAGATGCACTGCTTGAGCTGCTCGGTGTCACCGACTTCGAGCACGAAGCGGTTCTTGACCATCGGATGCTTGGTCGCGCATCGCGCCTCCAGGATGTTCAGGCCCGCCTCCGCGAAGGTGCGCGATAGGTCTTCGAGGAGGCGCGTTCGGTCCCAGGCATCGACCTGAAGCTCGACCCGGTAGGTGGACTCGTTGTCGCCGTCCCAGCTCACCTCGGTGAAGCGCTCGGGTGCCTTCTTCAGGGCGACCACGTTGCGGCAATCGGCGCGATGCACCGTGATCCCGCGGCCGAGCGACACATAGCCGACGATCTCGTCGCCTGGGACGGGCCGGCAGCACTTGGCAAGCCGGACCGCCACGTCGTCGATGCCCTTCACCTTGATCCCGAAGCTGGTGGCCTCGCGGGTCCGCCGGCGTGCCTCGTCGGTCCCCTTGATCAGGCCCTCAGCCGGCTCTTCCTCGACGGCCTCCCCGCGCTTCAGGCGCTGCATCACCTTGTTCGCGACGACCTTTGTGGAGATCTTCGATTGGCCGAGCGCGATGTAGAAATCGTCCGCCTTGCGGAAGCCCATCTCGCGGATCACGTCGACGAGGAGCGGCGACCCGGCGAGCTTCTGATAGGGCAGGCCCTGCTTCTTGAAGGCCTGGGCCAGGTCGTCGCGGCCCTTGTGCTCGGCGTCCTCGCGACCCTCGCGCTGGAACCAGGCGCGGATCTTGTTGCGGGCGCGGCTCGTGCGGACGAGCTTGAGCCAGTCGCGAGAGGGGCCGCGGCCCTGCTTGGCGGTCAGGACCTCGACGATGTCGCCGCTGCGCAGCAGGTAGTGCAGCGGGACGATCTTGCCGTTCACCTTCGCGCCGACGCAGTGGTGGCCGACATCGGTGTGGATCGAATAGGCGAAGTCGAGCGGCGTAGAGCCGGCGGCCAGGTTCTTGACCTCTCCCTTCGGGGTGAAGACGAAGACCTCGTCCTCGAAGAGGTCGACCTTGAGGGCCTCGAGGAATGCCTGGGGTCCCTGGTTCTGCTCGTTCTCGACCAGCTGGCGCAGCCAGGTCATCTTCTGCTTCGAGTCCGGATCCGCGCCGCCCTCCTTGTAGATCACGTGCGCGGCGATGCCGTACTCCGCGAGCTCGTGCATCCCGGGGGTCCGGATCTGGATCTCGAGCGGCCGGCCCTCTGGCCCGATCACGGTGGTGTGCAGGGCCTGGTAGGCGTTCGCCTTCGGCATCGCGACGAAGTCCTTGAAGCGGCCGGGCAGCGGCTTCCAGAGCGAGTGGACGATGCCGATGGCGCCGTAGCAATCCTTGACCGAGCCGACCAGGACCCGCATCGCGGTCAGGTCGAAGATCTCGTTGAACTCCCGGCCCTTGCGGGTCATCTTCGTGTAGATCGAGTAGAAGTGCTTGGCTCGGCCTGAGATCTCGGCGTCGATGCCGACGTTGGCCAGTTCCTTGGCGAGGAACTCCCCCGCCTCCTCGACGTAGCGCTCACGCGCGGCGCGCTGCTGGGCGACCAGCTCCTTGATCTCGTCGTACTTGCGCGGGTGAAGGGTCGCGAAGGAGAGGTCCTCGAGCTCCCACTTGATCGCGTGGATGCCCAGGCGGTGAGCGAGCGGAGCGAAGATCTCGAGCGTCTCGCGCGCCTTCTCCTGTTGCTTCTGCTTCGGCAGCGCGCCGATCGTGCGCATGTTGTGGAGGCGGTCGGCCAGCTTGATCAGGATCACCCTGACGTCGGTGGCCATCGCCACCATCATCTTGCGGTAGTTCTCCGCCTGCCTCTCGTCGCGGCTCTTGAAGGTGATCTCGGTGAGCTTGGTGACGCCGTCGACGAGCTGAGCGATCTCATCGCCGAAGTCGGCGCGGACCTGATCGAGGCTGGCGCTCGTGTCCTCGACCGTGTCGTGCAGCAGGGCCGCGCAGAGTGTGGCGGTGTCCAGGCGCAGGCCGGCGCAGATGCGGGCGACGCCGAGCGGGTGGGTGATGAAGTCCTCGCCGGATTTCCGCTCCTGGCCGGCGTGGCTCTCGCAGGCGAAGGCGAAGGCGCGCTCGATCTCCTGTCGGTCGATGGGCTCCGTCGCGTCCGAGGCGTGTTCCTCGATGACTGCGAAGAGGTCGCCGAGCAGCGCCCGCTGATCGGCCGTGAGCTCACGGGTGATCGAGTCCGCGCGCGGCGCGCTCGGCTGTCCGTCGACCTCGCCGACCCGGGTGTGGCCGCGGCGATCGGTGTCGCGCACGGCACCGTCGCCGGCCAGCGCCTCGCCGCTGCCGGTCTCCGTTACGTCTGTGCTCTTGCTTGCAGGAATCGGATGGCCTCCTGGTGTCTGGCGACACAGGCCCCGTAGGCCCGGGATCGCCCCAGATCAGTCCTCTCCGAGGATAAAACCCTCAGGGCCGGGGCGGCGGGATCGGCCCTCCATTCGCACAGCCCGAGCTCGCAGAGAACCCGCACGCAGCGGGCGGCCGTCTCGGGCGTGCGGGGGTATTCGGAGCCGCCCGACAGCGCGGCGCGCAGCGCGGATCCCTCGGCCTCGCCCCCGAGGTCGGTGAGCGCGCGCCAGATCTCGGCGATCGACGCTCGCAGATCCCATTCTCGGCCGAGCAGGCGCTCGGTCAGCTGCAGCTCCGCCGGCCCGTAGGCGAGATGGAGGTAGCCGTGCGTCTCTGCGTCCGCCCAGGCCAGGCCCTCGACCGCCTCGCTCGGCGCGGGATCGATCGCCACGACGTGGCGGAAGCCGCGGGGCGCATCCGGCCTGAGAGCGAGGACCGTCCAATCGACCAGCACCAACGTCGCCCCGTCCGGGCTGCGCAGGGCCGCGTCGAGCGATTCGGCGCCGCAGCGGCAGCAGGCGATCCTCGGGAGGGATGCCCCGAAGCGCCGCGGGTCCGCCGCGGCGGAGGCGAGCTGCGCCCGCCGGGCGGCGTCGGCGCAGATCGCCAGTACGGGCTCACCGCTCGAGATCAGCTCGGCGAGCGAGGCGACCGCGGCGCCTCCTCGGCGATCGACACGTTCGCGCCGGGGCCCATCGGCCGCGCGGACGTCGAGCAGCGCGCCGGGACTCCCGGAGCTGACCCGCTCCAGCTCGTGTTCGAGCCTGTCCCACCATTCCCCGTCGGGAGCCGGGCAGCCGTCGCCGCATGGACGACCCTCCGGGTCATCGGCCCCGCCGCCGAGCGGGTAAAGCTCGCGGACGACCACTCGCGGCTGCTCTGCTCCGTTCCAGCGGTCGACCTCGAGCTCAACCGAGAGGTCCAGGGCCTGGTCCTCACGACGAGAGATCTCGCCGTTCATGCCGAACGCGACGCCCGCCGCACGGCCGGCGCCGCTTTCGAGCTGAAAGCGCGAGTGCTTGCCCTCCTGTCCCAGTGGGCGAACCTCCCGAAGGCGCCCCGAGGGGACCAGAAGCCGGGGCCCGGGGTTGCCCATGCCGAATGGGCCGAGGCTCTCGAGCTGGCGTGCGAGATCCATGCCGATTCCCTCTCGGCCCACGCCCACCAGGGCGTCGAGGCGCTCGGTCCGGACCAGGTTCTCGGGGTCGATCTCGGAGGCTGCGTGCTCGATGAAGGCTTCGCGAAAGTCATCCAGGCGGCCGGCCTCGAGCTCGAGACCGGCGGCGGCGCGATGGCCGCCGTACCGGGTGAGGTGCTCCGAGGTGGCGTCGAGGGCGGCGACCAGGTCGAATCCGGGAATGCTGCGCGCGGACCCCTTCGCCGTGCCGTTCTCGATCGAGAGCAGGATGGTGGGCCGGAAGTGCCGCTCGACCAGGCGGGAGGCCGCGATGCCGACGACGCCGGGATGCCACCCCTCCCCGGCCAGGACGAGGGCCGGCGCCTCCTTCAGCGAGTCGGGGAGCTCGGAGCGGGCGCGCTGCGCCCCCTCCACCACCTTCTGCTCCGCCCAGCGGCGTTCGGCGTTGGCGCGATCGAGCTCGGCGGCAATCGCGGCGGCGCGGTCGGGATCCTCGGTGAGCATCAGCTCCACTCCGGCGTCCGCTCGGTAGAGCCGGCCGGCGGCGTTGATCCGCGGGGCGAGCCGGAAGCCGAGCGCGCCGGCGTCGACCGACTCGGGGTCCACCGACGCGGCGGCCATCAGGGCGCGCAGCCCGACGCGCGGGCCTTCGCGGAACAGGCGCAGGCCCTCACGGACCAGGCGGCGGTTCTCCCCGACCAGCGGGACCATGTCGGCGACGGTGGCCAGCGCGACCATGTCGAGGACGGCATCGGTGGGGTGTCGGGTGCCCCCCACCGTCTCGGTGGCGCCCTGGCCGGCGGCATCGCAGAGGGCGGTCGCGAGCTTGTAGGCGACTCCCGCGGCGCAGAGCCCCTCGAAGGGGTAGTCCGAGACGACGGGATGGATGATCGGGCAATCGGGCAGGATCTCGCCCGGGAGGTGATGATCGGTGACCACGACGTGCATCCCCGCCGCTCGGGCGGCGGCGACCTCCTCGACGGAGCCGATCCCGCAATCGACGGTGATGACGAGGTCGGTGCCGCGCCGGCGGAGCTGCTCGACGCTCGACATCGTCAGCCCGTAGCCGTCGGAGAGCCTGTCGGGGATGAACCAGTCGCACTCGGCGCCGAGGGCGCGGAGGGTCGAGACGAGGATCGCGGTCGAGGTGACGCCGTCGACGTCGTAGTCCCCGTGGACGGTGATCCGGCCCGGCCCGCGCGCGGCCGAGAGGATCTCCTCGCAAGCCTCCTCCATCCCCCGGAAGTCGGTGGGCGCGTGAGCCTCGCGGGCCTCGAGGAAGCGGCGGGCCGCGTCGACCGTCCGATAGCCGCGCCTGACGAGCGTCACGGCGACAGGCTCGGCAAGCTGCAGCTCGGCCGCGAGGCGCCGAACCTCGCCGTAATCGTACGGATCGGCGGCAAACGCTCTGGCGGGCTCCATGGAGGCCATCCAGCCATCTTGAGTTCGACCCCCGACGGAACCGCCCCGGCGACACCCTCCTGGTGAGTTCTTCCGGTATGTCCCAAACAAATCACCAGAGGCCCGTCAGGAGAGACCTGACGGTCTCGATGACCTCATGGGAGCTCCCAGTCACCTGGCGCCACGTGAACCGAGCAACCTTGAATCCCAATACTCGGAGCCGGTTGTCACGTGAGCGATCTGCCTCGAACGCGGCCCGACCCCGATGAGACCCCCAACCATCCACTTCCGCAATCAGCCGCTCGGCGCGCCAAAGAAAGTCCACGACGTACGCGTCGATCCGAACGTTCACCTCCGGCTGGGGGATGCGGTGGCGGCGCAGGAGTTTGAGGAACTTGGCCTCGAGCTCGCTTCGAGTGCGATCGGGACTGTGGTCCTCGCCGATCGGAAGCCGAAGGTAGTCCGCTCGTCGAAGGACCTCCGCGAAGGCGGGGCTGGGAATGGTGCGCCGGAGATCCGCCAGAGTGCGTCCCGGTTTTGTGACGGGGATGCCGAAGTGACGGGTAACACCAGCTGGGGAAAGAGTGGTTGACCTGTGCACTCGGATTCCGGATCTGCTCTTGCCCTCCCGCCGAACGGTCACGTGAATCAACGGACGCTCGTCGCTCCCACCCCTCCTCAGCGGCACCATCCCCCATAGTTCGGCTGCACTTAGATGGCTCAGGGCCGCGCCATCGCCGCAGGCGAGCACCGCCGCCATCCATCTCCCTTCATTGCCGATGTTCGGGTGTCCGACGGCGTAGACACCGCGGTGTATGCGGAATAGGCGACCCGCACGAACGCGGTCGCTGATTGAGCTCGAGGAGAGTCCGAGGGACTTCAACTGCAGCAATGAGAGGACGCCGTGCTGCCGTCCGGCGAGGCCAGCGATTGCGGCATCTCGGCGGTGACTGGTGAGTTGTTCCGGCACATCCGGAAGAAGTCACCAATACCGCCGATCTCGCCCCCTCATCGCCGGTTTTCGTCCCGGCGCCCGCTCATCGCCGGGGTTCGTCCCGGCGAGCCGCTAGATGTGCTCCGCCTCCACGCCCGAGCGCACGCCCATCGCGTAGACGACGGCGAGGCCGATCAGGGTGCCCGGGATCGCGTAGACCGCGGTCGCCAGGTCCGTTTCACCGATCGTTTTGCCGAGCAGGATTTGGACGATCGCGCCGCTTGCCATCGCGCCCACGGCGGCTCCCAGGAACGCGCCCACGATGCCGCCCTGGAAGCGGTCGGGGACGAAGACCGTGAAGTGCCAGAGGGCGACCCCCATCGTGAACCAGACCAGTGGTGCCATCAGCGGTTCCTCCCGTGCTTTCGCTTTTTCCGCCCGCCGGACTCTCGCGCCCTTCGGAGGGCGGCGGCGCTTGCCTCGCTCAACTCGGGCCGGTCCTGCTCGGCCCCACCGTTCCCACTCTGGGCGGGCTCGCCATCGCCAGTGGGCATTCCTTCACTGCCGGTCCCGTCGTCACCGTCACCACCACCTGCGCCCACGGGCGCCGGGGGCTCACTTGGCACAGGGGCCGGCGGCGGAGTCACCGGCCCGGGCGGCTCCGGAACCACACCCGGGACCTGGGCTTGGGAGGGCACGGGGGTGTCGGCCCGGCTCGGGGCCGGCGCTGCGGGCACGGGCGTCTCCGCCTGGACGGGCTCCTCGACGCCGTCGACCCGCGCCACGACGTTGTCCTCCGGGAACGCGGGCACCTCTCCGCCCATCTGCTCCTCAATTCGCTCGCGCCGACGCCGATAGGCCGGCTCGCGTTCCTTCCAGTGGGTGAGCACCGGGGACGCGATGAAGATCGATGAGTACGTACCGGAGGCGAGGCCGACCATCATCGCGAAGGCGAAGTCCTTCAGCGTCGCTCCGCCGAAGATGAAGAGCACGGTCACCAGGAAGACGCTGGACAGACCCGTGATCAGCGACCGGGTCAGAACCTCGCTCATCGAGCGGTTGACGATCTGGGAGAAGCTCGCGCGCGGCAATCGCGGCACGTTCTCGCGCACGCGGTCGAACACGATGACCGTGTCGTAGAGCGAGTACCCGAGGATGGTCAGGAACGCGGCGACGGTGCCGCTGGTCACCTCCCTTCCCGTCAGCGAATACACGCCTCCCGTGATCAGGATGTCGTGGAGCAGGGCGATGATCACCGGCACGGCGTACTTCGGCTCGAACCGGAACGCCACGTATGCGCAGATCACAAGGAGCGAGAAGATGATCGCCTCGATCGCGCTGTTGGCCACCTGCTGGCCGAAGGTCGGGCCGACGGTGGTCGCGTTGAACCCGTTGGGGACGATTCCGTACGCCGACTGCAGGGCCGGCTGGACCGACTGGATCTCGGCCGGCTTCGCCTTGGAGTCGATCTCGAAGACGTTCGTGCCGAGCTCCTTGTTGGTCGCCTTGGTGATCTGCGCGTCGCTGATCCCGGCGGCGTTGACCGTCGAGCGCACGTCGCCGACCGTCGTCGGCTTCGCCAGGCCGACGGTGATGCGGCTGCCGCCCTTGAAGTCGATGCCGAGGTTGAGCTGCTTGGTGGCGAACGAGATCGCGCCGATCAGCAGGATGCAGCCCGAGAGCGAGAAGAAGTAGCGGCTCGCCCGGCTGAAGTCGAACTTCCAGTGGTGGTAGTTCTCCCGCGCGCCGAGCAACTTCGGCGAACGCAGGAAGTGGGCGCGCCCGAACAGACCCAGGAATGCCTGGGTGAAGACCACCGCCGTGAACAGCGAGGCGATCGTGCCGACGCCAAGGACGAAAGCGAAGCCCTTCACGTTCGAGGTGGCCAGCGCGAACAGGATGAACGCCGTGATCAGCGTGATCACGTTCGCGTCGACGATCGTCGCGATTCCCTTGCGGTAACCGGCCGAGATCGCGCTCAGCATCGATTTACCGCCCCTCGCCTCTTCCTTGATCCGCTCGAAGATGACGATGTTGGCGTCGGCCGCCACCCCGATAGTCAGGATCAACCCGGCTATGCCCGGGAGGGTCAGGGTGATCGGGATCAGCTTGATCAGGGCGAAGAAGAGCACCCCGTAGATCGCCAGCCCGACCACGGCCACGAAGCCGAGGAAGCGGTAGTAGATGAGCAGGAAAAGGCAGACCAGGACCAGGCCGACGATCCCCGCCTTCAGGCCCTGATTCAGCGCCTGCTGGCCGAGGGTCGCGGAGACCGTGGAGCTCGAGATCTGCGTCAGGTTGACCGGGAGCGCACCGATCTGCAGGATCTGCGCGAGGTCGTTCGACTCCTGTTGGGTAAGGCCGTTGATCTCCGCGCCGGTCCGCCCGTCGATCCCGTTCGGGTTGTCGACGAAGTTGACGATCGGGCGTGACTTGATCTGCTGGTCCAGCACCACGGCGAAGTGGCCCGAGTACTGGTCCGCGGCACTCGAATTCCCCGCGACCCCGGGCGGGGCGTTCTGGAGGCCGCGCTGGGCGATCGACTTGGTGACGTCGGAGAACTCCTGCCGCCCATTGCCGGAGAAGGAGAAGGTGACGTCGGGCTGGTTGAACTGGTCGAAGTTCGCCTTCGGATCGGTGATGTCGGTGCCCGAGAGCGCCGGCCGGTCACGGATCACGAACCACTGCGCCTGCGGGCTGTTCTTGTCGTCGGTCTGGGACTGACCCGGGTCCGGCTCCTTCTGGACCACGAGGGTGCCCTGCGGAACGGAGATGATCTCGCTGTTCGGCGGCTGCTTCTGGTTCTTCAGCTCCGAGAAGAGATCCTTGGTCGAGTCCGATGGCCCGGCGATCCAGGCGTGGGTCTGCGAGTCGAAGAGGTAGTACTGCGGCCCCGTGGTCGTGCACTTGTTCTGGAAGCACTCCGGCGTCTGCTTCGAGGCGAGCTTGACCGCGTCATAGAGACGGCTGAACGAGGACTCACCGTTCGGGACGTTCGTCTTCGCCGGGTTCGGGATGACGTTCGGCTCCCAGTCGTAGAAGTACATCTGGGCCGTCTCGCCCACCTGCTTGCTCGCGTTCGCGGCGTTGCTCACGTCGGGGAGCCCGACGCGAATCGAGTCGGAGCCGATCCGGGAGATCTCGGGCTCGGACACGCCGAAGGCGTCGGTCCGCTTCCGGATGATCTCGATCGACCGGTCGATGTCGGTCCCGTCGATCGTCGGGTTCTGCGGCGTCGGTCGCGCCTGGAAGATCAGCTCGGTGCCGCCCTTCAGGTCCAGCCCGAGGGTCGTCGTCTTGGTCGCGATGACGATTCCCGATCCGATGATCAGGAGCGCCACGAAGGCGAGGACGAAGATGTTGCGACGGCGGTTGCTCATGGTGTCAGGGGCACGCTAGCGACAGAGATTGCTGAAGCGTAAACGCGATACGTCGCCGTTCGGAGCGGGGATCTACTCGGGCGTCAGCACGAGCAGCAGCCCGCCGTCGTCGTCGTACGCCGGGAACAGATCGGCGACCGCCTCTGTCGGCAGATCGCCCTCGGCGTTCACCGCCACCTTCTTGCCGAGCGACCGCACCCCCCACTCGAGGGTCGTCTCGATCGGGTCGGTCTCGCCATTGGCATCGGTGTCCGCGGTCGGGCCGCCATCGCCCTTGTCGATCCACTGCAGGCCGAGAACCTCCCTGACCGGTCGGCCGATCACCTGCTCGTCCTTCAGGCCGGTGAGCTCGAAGGCGCCCTTGCCGAGATCCAGGACCCTGGCCTGCTGGTCCAGGGTGAAGAAGGCGGCACCCGGCGCGGGCATGTAGTCGTCGAGCAGCTCGAAGAGGAAGCCGAAACCGCACTTCGAGCAGCCCTTGGGCCGCGTCGAGAAGCCTGCGGTGCGCTCCCCGCTCAGCTCCCTGTTCCCACAGTTCGGACAGATGAAGTACGGCATTCGAGAAAAAGGCTAGCCGACCGCTAGGTGCGGCTTCGCCATCAGATCGCGGCCACGAGCGGCCGCCCATCACAAGTCGCGGCGGCGTTGCCGCCGCTCCGACATGCAGCGGCCTGGTGGCCGCTAGAACAGGCTCGCCATGCCCTCCGGGACCGGGAGGCCGAGGTGCTCATACGCCCTCTCCGTCAGGACCCGTCCCCGGGGTGTGCGCTTCACCAAACCCTGCTGGAGGAGGTACGGCTCGAAGACGTCCTCGACCGTGTCCGCCTCCTCCCCGATCGCGACGGCCAGCGTCGAGAGGCCGACCGGGCCGCCTCCGAACTTGGTGGCCATCAGGTCGAGAAGCTGGCGGTCGTGGCGATCGAGCCCCGCGCGGTCGACCTCGAGCATCTCGAGCGCCTCCGAGGCAATCTCGGCGTCGATGCCACCCCGCTCCTTGACCTCGGCGAAATCGCGAACCCGCCGCAGCAGGCGATTGGCCACACGGGGCGTGCCGCGTGCCCGGCTCGCGATCTCCTCCGCCCCCTCCTCGGTCACCTCGATTCCGAGGATCCCAGCCGAGCGCAGCACGATCTGGCGGAGGTCGGCGGCGTCGTAGTGCTCAAGCCGGTGGCAGACGCCGAAGCGGTCGCGCAGCGGTGTCGTCAGGAGCCCGGTCCGGGTGGTCGCGCCGATCAGCGTGAACGCCGGCAGATCGAGGGTGACCGTTCGCGCGCCGGCTCCCTGGCCGAGGACGACCGGCAGGCGCCGGTCCTCCATCGCCGGATAGAGAGTCTCCTCGACGGCCCGGCCGAGCCGGTGGATCTCGTCGATGAAGAAGACGCTGCCCGGCTCCAACGAGGTGAGGAAGGCGGCGATATCGGCCTTGCGCTCCAGTGCCGGCCCGGCCGTCTGCACCATCGGCACGTTGAGTTCCGCGGCGATGATGTGCGCCAGGGAGGTCTTGCCGAGGCCGGGCGGCCCCGCGAGCAGGACATGGTCGAGCGCCTCCTCGCGCCTGCGCGCGGCTTCGATGAAGATCCCGAGCTGCTCGGTGACCTGGACCTGATTGACGAAGTCCTCGAGCTTCGGCGGCCGCAGGGAGCGGTCGAAGTCGTCGTCCTGACCCACCGCCCGCGCATCGTGGATGACGACCTCCGCATCGTCGTCGTCGATCCCCGGGGTGCGGATCCCCTTGCCGGGTTCGACGCTCACGCGGCCTTCGCTCCTGCGGCGCTCCGCAGCGCGGCCTGCACGATCTCCTCGGGGCTCTCGCCCTTGGCCTTCGCCAACAGCTTCTCGGCCTCCGGCGGCGTGTAGCCGAGGTTGAGCAGGCCCTCGCGCGCGAGCGAGCGCGGATCCTCCTCGCCGGCGGCGGGAGCGACATCGTCGGCATCCCCCTCGATCTCGCCGGCGACCTTCTCGCGCAGCTCGACGATGATCCGCTCAGCCGTCCGCTTGCCGACGCCCGGAACGGCCTGGAACCGCTTCGCATCGCCGGCGGCGATCGCGCGCAGAAGCTCGCGGACGGTCCCGCCGGAGAGCACGGCCATGGCGACCTTCGGCCCCACCCCGCCGACCGAGATCAGATGGAGAAAGAGGTCTCGCTCCTCCTCGCTCGCGAAGCCGTAAAGGCTGAGCGAGTCCTCCCTGGCGACCAGATGGGCGTGCAGCGCAGCGTGCTTGCCGCGGGCGGGCACCGCCTTGAGCGTCTCGGAGGAGACGGCGAGGCGATAGCCGACGCCGCTCGCGTCGATCACGACGTAGTCGGGACGGCGCACCAGAACCTCTCCGCTGACGGAGGCGATCATGACCCCTGATTCTGCGGGCGTGACCGGATGCCTTCAGCCCGCGAGCCGCTGGCGGCCGGAGAGCGTGGGTGTCGTGCCCACCCGCGGACGCCCGAGCTGCGAGACGGCGTTGCGCGCACCGGCCGTGCCCGCATGGCAGATCGCCACGGCGAAGGCGTCCGCGGCGTGATCGGGCGTGGGCGGCTCGGGCAGCCCGAGCAGACTCGCCACCATCTTCTGGACCTGGCCCTTGTCGGCCGAGCCGGAGCCGCAGACGGCCTTCTTCACCGCCTGCGGGGTGTAGTCGAAACAGGGCAGATCGTGCTTGGCGGCCGCCAGCATCGCGACCCCGCGCGCCTCGCCGACGCTCAGCGCCGATGCCACGTTCTTGCCGAAGAAGAGGTCCTCGAGGGCCATCGCCTTGGGCTCGTGCCAGCGGATCAACTCCCCGAGCGACTCGTGCAGGCGGCCCAGGCGCTGCTCGACCGGTATCTGGGAGTCCGTCTCGATCACGCCCCCGTCGAGCGCGACCATCCGCTCACCGGACGTGCGAACCACGCCGAATCCGGTGTTGGCGGTACCTGGATCGATACCGATGACGATCACGCCATTTCATTCTCACTCGCCCCCCGGATGTCCTTTAACGAATCGAAGAACCTGGCTCCTGAACGCCAGAAGGGGCCGCCCGTGGGCGGCCCCTTCTCGACTCCTTGGCGATTGCCCCTAGGCGGTGGCGATCGCCAGCTTCACGGAGTGGACGATGCTGGTCTTCGTCGCCGTGGTGTCCTGGAAGATGAGCTTCCAGGTGCCCTGGACGTTGACGCCGTGGAACTGGGCGAGACCCGTGTCACCAGCGGTCCCGACGAACGGGCGATTCAGCGTCTGGAGCGGATTCGCGCATGGCGGCGCGGCCGCGTTGCAGATCCCCACCGGCGAGTTCGGCGACAGGGTGAGCGGCCCGACCGACTGTCCGCCGATGGCGCCGATGTTCGGGAGCAGCTGAACCAGCCGGCCCTTCGGCGAGACGACGTAGATGTTGAGATCACCCGCCGAGTTGGCGCTGTCCCCGGTCGTCTGGAAGGTGACCGAGACGCCGTCGGATCCGACGACCTTGCCCTTGAACTTCTTGCCCACCTTCAGGGGCACGTCGAGCTGGCCATCCCTGCCGTTTCCTCCCGCGATGTGGTCCGGTATCGCGGCGTTGACCGTCTTCGAGACGACCGCCGTCTTGTTCTTCGTGCTGGTCTTCTTGGCGTCGGCCACGCTGCCCGACACGAGTCCCGCGGTCACGCTGATCGCCACAGTCAGAAGACCGGCGAGCGCGAGGCGGGAATGCTTGCTCTTCATTCGAGGACTACCTCCCCGTCAGGTGAGCCGGCGCCACGCCAGACAGGCGCCGGATATACCCAGGGCCCACTCGCATGCTCCTGCCCGCGAATCGCCTGGTTTCAGCGACTTCAACCCTCGAATGCGGCGCGAGTAGCGGGGTGAAAAAGGAGAGGGCCGCCCGAAGGCGGCCCTCTCGGCACGGCCTGCGCTCGACGCCTACTTCGGCGCTGCGATCAGGTTCATGTGGATGCTCGCCATGCTCAGCACGTGGCTTGACGTGGTGCTGAAGTTCACGGCCTTGACCTGCCAGGTCCCACGCGCCGGGACGCCGTTGAAGAACGCCAGGTCGAGGTCCCGCGCCGTGCCCGCCCATGGTGGGGCCAGCGTGTTGTCCGGGTCCCCGCTGGGGCATCCGCTCGGCGGCGGCGACGGATTGGGTTCGCAATAGCCGACACCCGACTTGACTGTCTGGGTCAGCGGCCCGACCGTCGTGATGTCGCTGTCGCCGAAGAGGAACGTGGGGTTGTCGAGGAAGACGGTCGTCCCGTCCGGCGCCACGACCTTGATGTCCAGGTCATCGAGCGATCCGCCCGGATCGGTGAGCTGGTACGTCGCCGTCAGCGAGTTAGGGGCGACGACCTTGCCCTTGCCCTTCTTCTTCCCGACCGTGAACGTGTCCGTGCCGACGCCGGCGACCTGATTGGTCCCATCGCCGGCGGGGATCGCCGTCGGCGTGGCCTGGCTGAGCGTCACCGAATTGCCGCCCTTCTTCTTCTTTTTCTTCGCATCCGCCGATCCGGCAACCAGGCCGGCGGTCAGGCAGACCGCCAGCGCCAGGATGCCGATCAGCGCGAGGCGGGATCGTCCTGCGTTCATTCGAGTACACCTCCCAGCTAGTCCCGGGTCACCCGGTTCGCCCGGCTGATCCGACTCTACGAGGAAAGTGCCGGGGAATGCAAACGGTACGATCCTCGCCATGGCGGGGAGGGAGACGGCTGGATTCCGCAGGCGCCTGACGGTGATCGGAATCGCCGCGCTCGCCGCGCTGCTCGCCCTCGGCGTCGCCTCCCCGGCGGTCGCCAAGAAGCACAAGAAGAAGAAAACGGCGGTCCCGGCGGTCACGGTGGCTGCCCAGGTGCCCTTCACGTCAGCCAGCACGGCCACTTCCACCGCCAACTGCACCGGAGGCACTCACGTTTCAGGCGGCGGGTGGACGGCATCGCCTCACTTCGACCCGGCCGGCAATACCGGCCTTCGGAGCGTCAACTCGACCTCGACCCTGCTCGGCACGACGGGTTGGACCGCCACATCTGAGGCCTTCGCAGGTCCGTCTGCATCGGGCACCTTCACGGCGCAGGCCCGTTGCGAGAGCAACAAGCTCGGCCGAATCGCGACGACGGTCTCGGGCTCGGCGACCATCCCATCGGGGCAACTGAGCAATCTGGTCATCGACTGCCCAACCGGCACACACGTCGTATCGGGCGGGTATTCGGCCACCGGCCTTGCGGCCTACGTGAACAGCCTCAACAACCTCAGGATCCTCATCCTTCAGTCACGCCGAACCGCCCTCAACCAGTGGACGATCTCGGCCTTCGAGAACAACCTCGTCCCGGCCAGCGGCAACGTGAGCGTCACGGCGCTCTGTGAGTTCGACGCCAAGGGCCGCACCATCAGCGAGACCGCGACCTCGGCCGGCTTCGGCAACGCCTCCCGCGCGACCGGCGATCCCTCCTGTCTCCCGAAGCAGCACGTGGTCTCAGGCGGCTATTCCCTCAGCCCCACGGATTCCGCCCTGCCGGTCGTCGGGGTCGACGAATTCTCACCCAATGGCAACACGGGCTGGCATCTCGGCCTTCATTCGATCGGCGCCCAGCCCGCCGGCTCGTCGGTGGCGACGTACGCCTACTGCGCGCCCGACACCGTCAAGAAGAAAAAGAAGAAAAAGAAGCACTAGCCCGCCGCAGCGGCCTTCTCCAGGATCTCCTCCGGCACGTCGAAGTTCGCATGGACGGAGTCCACGTCGTCGTGCTCCTCGAGGGCGTCCATCAGCCGCAGCAGTGCCGGAGCGTCGCCCTCACCGACCTCCACCGTGGTCTTCGGCTCCATCGAGAGCTCCGCGGACTGGACCTCGACCCCCGCCGACTCGAGGGCGGCGCGGACTGCCGCCAGGTCCGAGGCGGCGGTGGTGACCTTGAGCAGGTCCCCGTCCTCGCTGACGTCCTCGGCCCCGGCATCGATCGCCGGCATCAGGTCGTCCTCGCCGTAGCGGTCGCCGTCCACCAGGATCACGCCCCGATTCTCGAACTGCCAGGCGACCGAGCCCGGCTCGCCGAGGCTCCCCCCATTCCGCTCGAACGCGTGCCTGATCTCCGAGCCGGTGCGGTTGCGGTTGTCGGTCAGGGTCTCGACCAGGATCGCCGCCCCGCCGGGGCCGTAGCCCTCGTAGGAGACGCTCTCGATCGCGGCGGCGTCGGCGCCCTCGCCGGTGCCGCGGTCGATCGCCCGCTGGATGTTGTCCTTGGGCATCGATGCGTCTCTGGCCTTCTGGACGGCGAGGCCGAGAGCCGGGTTCGCGTCCACGCTGCCACCGCCGTCACGAGCGGCGACTGTGATCGCACGCGCCAGCTTGGTGAAGAGCTTGCCGCGCTTGGCATCGGCGGCGCCCTTCTTGTGCTTGATCGACGACCACTTCGAGTGACCGGACATGGGTCGATTCTAGGGCGGCGCGCCCCGAACGAAGACGGGGCGCCCGCAGGCGCCCCGTGCACCTCCCCACCCGATGTCTCTCTACTTCGGGTTCGTCGCGGTGACCGTCAACCGGTAGCAGTCGAGCGTTCCGGTGCCGTGCATGTTGTTGTCGTCCATCGCCAGCAGGGACCAGGTCGCATTGGTTGCCTTCTTGTTGCCCAGTCCGTTGACCAAGCCGAGACTCTCCTGCGGCGCGAAGAAGCCGACGAACGGTGCCTGGAGTCCGGGGGTAGCGATCGAGGTCGGGGTCTGACTATCGAACGTGGTCAAGCCACCCGAACACCCGGCGAACCCGTTGCCGTAGTTGTTGCCGCTGCCTCCGACGTCGTGGGAGAGATTGATGACTCCCCGCGGCGTGGCAAGGTAGATCTCGAGGTCACTCGCGAACGGGTGAGTGATGCGCACGCCCACGTTGACGTCCTTGATCTTGCCTCTTGGATTGAGTCCCTTGACCGCCAGGGCATCACGGGTGAGCTGCACGGCCGCCCCGCCGCCATCCGGGATGTTGAGCGGCACCCCGCCCTGGGGCGCTCCCACCCCGACCTGGTAGGTCTTGGTGATGACCTTCTTCCTTGCCTGCGCGGCCGGAGCCGCGAGGACGAGACCCAGAACCAGCGCCCCGACGGCGACCAGTCCCAGCTTGCGTCCGAACATGGTGTCCCTCCTGTGATGAGGGCCCGATCTCCCCAGCCGAGCGCCTGCTGTTGTCGTCCCCTAAACCCGGTAGGCGGGCGTGGGTTGCGGGCTCAGCCGGTGAAGTTGTCAGACAACAAATGCGCCGTCGCGCTGCAGCGTCTCGCCATCGACCTCGATCTGGCCGCCCTTGCGTAGGTCGCAGATCATGTCCCAGTGGATGGCCGACTCGTTGACGCCGCCGGTCTCCGGATAGGAGCGGCCCACGGCCAGGTGGACCGTTCCGCCGATCTTCTCGTCGAGCAGGATCTCGCCGGTGCCGGCGGTGATGCCGTAGTTGGTGCCGATACCGAGCTCGCCGAGACGGCGGGCCCCGTCGTCGGTGTCGAGCATCTCGATCAGGAACTCCTCCCCCTTCTCGGCGCTGGCGTCGACGACCTTGCCGCCCTCGAAGCGGAAGCGGACGCCCGCAACCTCGCGGCCCGCGTAGCTCGCCGGCAGGTGGAAGGTGATCTCACCTTCGGCCGAGTCCTCGACCGGGCCGGTGAAGAACTCCCCGTCGGGCATGTTGTGCTTGCCATCGGCGGCGATGAAGGTGCGGTCCGCGATGCCGAGCCGAAGGTCCGTGCCGTCGCCGGTCACGTGCACCTCCGAGCGGCCCTGGATCCAGTCCGCCAGTCGCTTGGTCTCCTCCGAGGTCCGCGTCCAGGCGCCGACCGGGTCCTCGTCGGTCGCCAGGCAGGCGCCGTAGTAGAAGTCCTCATAGGCCGGAAGTCCCATTCCCGCCTCCGACGCGTAGGCATGGGTGGGGAAAAGGGTCAGCGCCCAGCGGTAGCTGCCCTCGGCGCTGCGCTCCATCGCCCGCTTCATCAGCCGCTGCGTCGCGGCCTGGCGGGTCGCCTGTCGCTCGGGCGGAACCTGCGAGAGCGCGCGGGTGTTCTGGCTCGCCATCACGGCGATTCGGACGTCGGCGTTCTCCACCGCCCATTCCGCGATGGGCGAGATCCACTGCAGCTGCTCCTCGGAGGCGTGCTCGAAGTAGGCGGCCGATTGGCCCTCGAGCGCCATGTTCACGATCGGGTTGCCGCCGGCCTCGAGCACCTCCTCGTAGACCGCCTGCAGCAGCGGCTCCGCCGCGGACTCGCCCTCGATCGTGCAGACGTCGCCCTCGGACACCTTGGTCGAGTGCCGAACGAGAATCTGCGCCAGGGCGGTGACTCGCGGGTCCCTCATCGACCCGGAAACCTAGCGATGCGCGCGCTCCGGGTCCCGCGCGCCGGTGCACATGGCCATGAACGCGGCATGCAGTCGGCTGTCCTCGGTGAGCTCGGCGTGGAAGGCGACAGCCAGCAGGCTCGGGCCTCGGATCGCGACCGGATGGCCCTCGACCTCCGCCAGGACCTCGACGTCCGAGCCGTGCTCCTCCACCCACGGCGCGCGGATGAAGACCGCCCGCAGAGGCTCCTCGCCGAGTCCCTCCACCCGCAGGTCCTGCTCGAAGCTCTGCAGCTGCCGGCCGAACGCGTTCCGGCGGCAGACGTAGTCGGCCAGCCCGAGGTGATCGCGGTCGCCGACGATCATCCCCGCGCAGCTGCCCATCACCTGGCCGCCCTCGCGGTGGAAGACGCGGATCGCCTCGTCGAGGTTCTCGCGCGCCAGCCCCATCGAGATCGTGGTCGACTCCCCGCCGGGGATCACCAATCCGTCAAGCCCCTCGATCTGTGCGGGGATGCGCACCTCCGTCGTCTCCGCGCCGAGCGCCGTCAACATCCGGCGATGTGCGTCGAAGTCGCCCTGGATGGCGACTACGCCGATGCGAAGCGGCCGTTCGCCACTCAAGCGCCGCGGCCCTGGAGCAGGCCGCCGTCCTGCGCAAGGGCCTCGATCTCGAGGCCCGGCATCGCATCGCCGAGCTCCATCGAGGCCTGCGCAACGCGCTCCGGGTCCTCGAAGTGCGTCGTCGCGTCGACGATGGCGCGGGCGCGCCGAGCCGGGTCCTCGGACTTGAAGATCCCGGAGCCCACGAAGTTGCCCTCGGCACCCAGCTGCATCATGAGCGCGGCGTCGGCCGGGGTGGCGATGCCACCGGCGCAGAAGAGCGGCACCGGGAGCCAGCCGCGTCCGGCGACGTCCTGAACGACGTCAAGGGGAGCCTGATGCTCCTTCGCCGCGCCGGCGAGCTGTTCCGGGCGCAGAGAGGAGAGATGCTTGATGCCGTCGGTGATCTCACGCATGTGCCGGACGGCCTCGACGATGTTGCCAGTACCCGCCTCGCCCTTGGAGCGGATCATCGCGGCGCCCTCGCCGATGCGCCGGAGCGCCTCGCCGAGGTTGGTGGCTCCGCAGACGAAGGGAACCTCGAAGGCGAGCTTGTCGATGTGATTCGACTCGTCGGCGGGGGTCAGCACCTCGGACTCGTCCACGTAGTCGACCTCGAGTGCCTGGAGCACCTGGGCCTCGGCGAAGTGGCCGATGCGGGCCTTGGCCATCACCGGGATCGTCACCGTCTCCTGGATCTCCTTGATCACCGCGGGGTTCGACATGCGAGCCACGCCGCCCTGGGCCCTGATGTCCGCCGGGACCCGCTCGAGGGCCATCACGGCGCACGCCCCTGCCTCCTCGGCGATCTTCGCCTGGTCGGCGTTGGTGACATCCATGATCACCCCGCCCTTGAGCATCTCGGCGAGACCGGTCTTGACGCGGAAGGTCGCTCGCTCTGCCACGCCCCCATAGTAGAAGGGAGACGTGTTTGCCTGAGTGATGGGCGGGCAACCTTGTTGCTACCTCGCCGTTGGGGGGGTTCTGTGGGTGAGGAGGCGTATTGAGTTTGGGGTCAGGTTCCCCCGGACCCCGATATCGGCTGCAGGTCCGGATCGCCCCCCGGGCCTGTAGTCATGCGCTATTTCAGCTTGAAGGCGCGGATGCGGTCGCGGTGCGCCGCCTCGTCACGGGAGTAGACCCCGTGGGCGAGAGCCTGGACAAGCCCCATCAGCGCCGCGTTGGAGCGGATGTAGGACGGCCCGTTCGAGCTGTAATAGAGCATCAGCTCCGAGTGCTCGGCAACATCCGAGAGCGTCGCGTCGGTGATCGACATGGTTCGCGCGCGGCGATGCCGGGCGAGCTTCAGGGCCCGCAGGATGAGCGGATGCGCACGCCCCGCGGTCAGCACGACCAGCAGGGTGTCCTCGTCCATCCGCGAAAGCTTCTGGATGTTGTCCTGGCTCGGCGAGGCGACGATCTCCGCGCGCACGTCGAGCAGTCCCAACAGGTGACGCAGGTAGCTGGCGAAGAACGCCATCTGCTCCACGCCGACGATCAGGACACGCCGTGAGGTCGCGAGCGCCGAGACCGAGGCCTCGATCTGCTCGCGGGTCAGGCTGCGCGCCGTCTCCTCGATGTTCGAGTAGTCGGCTCCGAGTGAAGCCTCGAACTCCGAGTGGTCGAAGTTGAAGAGTGCCGCCGCGCCGCTGCCCCCGTTGCCGCCCTTCGGCTGACCCTCGGCGACCTTGTGCCGGTACTCCTCGATCGCTGCCTGCTGCAGCTCGGGGTATCCGTCGAAGCCGAGGGCCTGGGAGAAGCGGACGACCGTGGACGAGGAGGTGTTCGCTCGTCGCGCCAGCTCCTCGGCCGTCTGGAACGCCGCCTCGTCGAGGTGGTCGACGATGTAGCGGGCCACGTCCTTCTGGGAGCGCGAGAAGTCGTCGAAGCGCTCGGTGATGAAGTCCGAGAGGCTCTTGCGAGCGGGATGAGTCTTTGTCGCGGTCCGTGCCACGGGCGATGATTTCGCTGCCCGCCTGGGTTTCCCTTCTTGATTCCCCGCGAATGTGCTTGGATCGTCGCCGTGAGCCTCGACGGGCAGCTCCGCCGGACCAACCGGAACATGATCGCGTTCGACCTCCTGCTGGGCTCGGGAGCCCTCTTCGCCCCCTCCCAGACCCTGAAGGTGCTCGGCCATGACGAGCCCTCGGACGACGCCAAGGAGCTGTTTCGCCGCTGCGGGCCGATCTGGCTCACCTTCGCGGCCGCACACCTGGTGGCCTACCGCCGCAACCGCCCCAAGGATTGGTGGGCTTTGTCATGGCTACGGGGAACCGAGCTGGCGACCGACATCGTCTGGTCGCGCTCGCCGGCCTTCTCTCGGCCGGGCGCCCGCGCCGGGCTCTGGTTCGCCGGGCTCAGCAATCTGGCGATGACGCTCGGCTTCGCCTACCTCTCCGAGACCGAGTCCTAGCGGGCCGACTCAGACGGCGTTCGCGTTCGAGCTGCACACCTTGAGGCCGAGTGAATCGGCCAACTTGCTCCGCTCGTGAGCGCTCTTCGTGACCGCGGCCTGGGCCGCCCCGTATGCCTGGGAGTCCTGGTTGTCGGCCGCGTCCTGCCCCTTCTTCATCTCGTCGATCGCCCTCCCGCGAGCGCTCAGGTAGGCGTCGAGCTCCCCCTGAAGCTCGGACGGCGGTTCCAGGCCGTCGATCGTGGAGCTCGCAGTCTCGGCGACCGTGATCAGCGCCTTCGTCTGGTCCACCGCGTCGGAGGCATTCGCCGGCGGGGTGGCCTGAATCTGCCGGAACTTCTGCTGCTCGGTCCGGCAGGCCTGATCGGCCTGCTGCTGGAGCTCCGCGGCGGTCACCTGCTGCTTTCCACCACCCCCACATCCAACGGCCGCCGCCGCGAGCACGGCGGTCGGGAGGACGAGCCAGAGGCAGCGGAGGCGCTTCATCTGGACGAGGACTTTAGCCACGGCCGGAGCACATGCTTGAATAGTGGGACCAGAGAAAGGAGGTGGTCCTAACTTGAATTCATTGCTTGACGGGACTCTGGAGGTGCAGGGCCGCTAGGCCTGGGCGCTAGTACGTAGGGCCCAAGGGGCCGTCAGGACGGCACGCGGCCGTCCGGCGGAATCCAACCCGGGCACCGGCGAGCGAAGGGAGGTGGGAGACGTCCCGCCCCGCCGCAAATCCCCAGCTCGCACATCACCGCGTCAAATGCGAAGGGCCGCCTCTCAGGAGGCGGCCCTTCGTGCATCTGGGGATTGAAAGGAGCGACGCCGGCTAGCCGCCGAGGTTGCTCACCCTGGTATCGAGCTTGTCGACCTGTTTCTGCAGGTTCTTGATGTCCGTCGCCTGCGTCGCCGTCGGTCGTGTTCAGGGTGTTGACGCTGTTCTGCACCGCATTCACCGAGGTCTGCAGCGAGCGCAGCTGCTTGTCGACGCTGGTGGCCGTCTCGGCCGCCTTGGCGCCCTGGGCCTTGACCTGACCCTGGACCTGCGAGGCCGTGCTGCCCAGCTGCTGCTCGAGTTGCTGTTGAGCGACCTGCGAGATGTGCTCATCGCTCTTGTTGCCGTTCTTGGCGCTGATTCCGATCACAAGGCCGACGACGCCGACAACGAGCGCAACACCGGCCAGGATCACCGCGGTTCGTGGGTTCATGGCTCCGACGCTATCCGGTGGCCTGGACGCGATGCCGGGGCGACAACGTCGCTGTCCTGCCGAGCGACCGAAGGTACGCGCGGGTCATTGCGCGATGGAAGACCCGTTGGGTGAGCGAGTAGAAGAGGGCGCCGGCCGGCGCCAGGGTCCCCCTCCCTCGTAGCGATGGGTAGAAGCCCCTCACCTCCATGGCAGCGCGAAGCGTGGTCGTATTCGCATCGCCTTCCGTGCGCGTCACCGTGAAGCGCAGGAAGCCACGCCCCTGACCCTCCGGAAGCGTCAGCGCGCCTCCCGCGATGGGCCAGGTGACAGACGCGCCGTCCTCACGGGACTCGTAACGGGGAGGGTCGAAGCGCAGTAGATCAAGCGAAGTGCCCCTGACAATTATCCGGATCCTTCCCTCCTCGCCCTCGGTTGCGCGGAAGATTCCCAGCGACCGTCTCGCGACGAACTCCCAGTAGCCGCGGCCCAGTTCCTCGATCTGCACCGGCCCGGGCACGGCGCCCGAGCGCGCCGGCACCTGCAGCTCGGCCTTGTTGGTGCTCTCCACTGGTCCGGTAACCGGAACGCGGTAGCGATCCTCCGGAAGCAGGCGGACGCCGACCCGGTGAACCGGCGCCACCTCGGGGTCCTCCGCCAGCGCGAGCCGGAGGGCCTCGTTGATTCCCGTGGGGGCGAGGTCGAACGCGGCCATCCCGGCCGGGTCGGTGACGACCGTAGGGGTCGAGAGCCCCTCGACGAGGGGTCGCGCGACCCCGGCATCCACCGGCGTGACCAACCCGATCCAGAGCGAGGAGAGCCAGGGGGTGAGCAGCGGAACCGGAACTCTGCGGCGCGGCCTGATGCCGAGAGCTTCCGCCATCCGATCCAGCATGTCCCCGTAAGAGAGGACGTCCGGCCCTCCGATCTGGATCTCGGCACCACCCGCGGGGACGACGTTCGGGGCCGCGACGAGGTACTCGATCACGTCGTGCACAGCGATCGGCTGGGTCGGCGTCTTGAGCCAGGCCGGCGCGATCATCGCCGGCAGGCGCTGCACCAGGTAGCGGAGCGTCCGGTAGGACTCGCTGCCGGCGCCGACCACCATTCCGGCCCGGAAGTACGTGAGTGGGGGGCCATGCTCCGCGAGCAGCTCCGCCGTCCGCTGGCGGCTCCGCAGGTGCTTGGAGCGCGGCTCGTCCCCGAGCCCGCCGAGGTAGACCATTCGCTCGACTCCCTCGCGCTTCGCCATCTCGCCGAAGTTCTGGGCGGCGCTTTGCTCGCGCTCCTCGAAGTCGCCGCTTCCTCCGCGGCCCATTGCGTGGACGAGGTAGTAGGCCACCTCCACCCCGCTCCCCGCGCCCTCCAGCGATCCGGGATCGAGCACGTCCCCCTCCCGGATCTCGAAGCCGCGATCCGCCAGGTCGCGAGCGCGACCGGCGTCGCGGACGAGGCAGCGGACCCGCCAACCCCGCTCGGCGAGCGCGATCGCCAGCCTCCGGCCGATGAAGCCGGTGGCCCCGGTGACCAGGGCGGGACGGCCCTCCGCGGGACGACTAGCCTCGCCTGCCATGCCCCTCACCGTCGTTCTCTTCACCCGGGATCTGCGTATTCGCGACAACCCGGCGCTGGCCGCGGCCGCGCGGCGGGGGGACCTCGTCCCCCTCTTCGTCTTCGACGACGCGCTGCTCTCGGGCCGGAGCGGAACCCCTAACCGGATCGGCTTCCTGCTCGACTCCCTTCGCGATCTCGACCGCTCGCTCCGGGAGCGCGGCGCGAAGCTGCTGATTCGGCGAGGCGATCCGGTGAAGCAGGCGCTCGACGTGGCCCGCCACTCGGGAGCCGACGCGATCCACGTCGCGGAGGACGTCAGCGCCTACGCCCACCAGCGGCAGGCGCGACTCGAGCGGGCCTGCGGGGAAGCCGGGATCACGCTGCGAGCGTTCTCCGGGATCACCGTCGTCCCACCCGGGGAGCTCGTACCCGCCGGCGGCGACCACTATCGAGTCTTCACCCCGTACTGGCGCGCGTGGCGGTCGCGGGCGCGTCCGAGGGCGCTCGCCGCCCCGCGCGTCCTGCGGATGCCGACCGGGCAGGCGGTGGGGAGAATCCCTGCGCACCGCCGGCTGGCTCGGTCGAAGCCCGCGCCGGGCCTGCCGGCCGGCGGGGAGACCGCCGGACGGCGCCGGGTCGAGAGCTGGCTGCGCGGGGGTGGCCTCTTGGAGTACGGGCGCGACGAGCCACTCGAACCTCCTCCCGGATCTCGGCTCAGCCCGTATCTGCACCTGGGCTGCCTCTCGCCCGGCGAGCTCTTCGCCCGCGCGCGCGGGCGCCCCGGTGGCGAATCCTTCCTTCGGCAGCTCTGCTGGCGGGATTTCCATCATCAGGTGCTCGCGGCCAGGCCGGATCTGCCACGCCGAGACTACCGGCGCGCCCGCCGGCGCTGGCGCCGAGACCCCGAGCTCTTGGAGGCCTGGCGCAGCGGGCTCACCGGTGTCCCGATAGTCGACGCCGGGATGCGTCAACTCGAGGCCGAGGGCTTCATGCCGAACCGGTCCCGGCTGATCGTCGGTTCCTTCCTGACGAAGACGCTGGGGCTCGACTGGCGGGAAGGCGCAGCCCACTTCGAGCGGCTTCTCGTCGACGCCGACCTCGCCAACAACGTCGGCAACTGGCAATGGGTCGCGGGAACGGGAAACGACACTCGTCCGAACCGGGTGCTCAATCCGCTGCGCCAGGCACGGCGCTTCGACCCGGAGGGGTCCTATGTGCGGCGACACGTCCCCGAGCTCGCCCGGATCGAGGGCAGGGCCATCCATGAGCCGTGGCGGCTCGACCCGGGCCTGCGTCACGCACTGGGCTATCCCGATCCCGTGGTCGACCCCGATCGGCTGGGCACCCGGAGATGACCGGGTCATGCCGGCGCGCTGAGCTGCCGCGCGGCGCCCACCGGATCCTCGTCGAGGACTCGAGCTCCCAGCCGCTCCGCCAGCTCTGTGGAGGCGCCCGCACCGGCGATCAGCAGCCTGCCGCCTGACGCGAGAGCCGTGAGCTCCCCGGCCGCCGCTTCGAACGGCTCAGGGTCGAGCGCCGCGAGCACGACCGCGTCCGGATGCAGATCGCCGACCGCCTGCGCGATGGTGTCGATGGGGGTGTCGGGACCCAGATAGGTGATTCGCCAGCCGCGTGCGTGCAGCACCACGCCGAAGCTGATCAGGCCCAGGTCGTGGCTCTCTCCGGGCGGTGCGGCGAGCAGCGCCAGCGGGCCAGCGCCCGCTCCCCAGTTACGGGCGACTGAGAGGAGCCTGCCGCGGATCACGCCGGTCGCGAAGTGTTCCTGCGCGACGCTGACGTCGCCGCTCTCCCAGCGACTGCCGATCTGCCGCATCGCGGGTAGGACGACACCCTCCGCGACCGTTTCGAGGGTGAGCCGTGAAAGTGCATCGTCGAGGATGGCGTTGGCGCCGGAGTCGTCGAACGCCTCGAGAGCGGCGCGCAGCGCGTCGGCGCTGGCGGCGAGCGGCTCGCCTTCGGCGGAGTTCTTACGTCCGGCGACGATCGCCGGAGCGGAGGACACGGTCAGCCGCGCCGCCTCGGCCGCCGAAACCCCGGCCTCGATGCGCGCCTTCATCGCGCGCACCCGTGCCTCGTCGGCACTCCCATAGAGACGGAAGCCGCCCTCAGTGCGCTCCGGATGGAGCAGCCCGTAGCGCCGCTCCCAGGCCCGCAGCGTGTCGGCACGTACGCCGGTGCGGCGGCTGAGCTCGCCGATGCGCAGGCGCGGACCGGTATTTGGGGTCATCTGGTCGTGACGAACATTAGACGGAATCTGGACAGTACCGCATACACCTGCTATAAGCCACGCCTCAGACCTTAGACAGAATCTTGACAACCACTCGACAAACAGCTTGCAGCCCCGTGCTCGACCGGACTCTTGACCTGTCGGTGATCCCGGGCTATTCGCGGCTCGGGTACAGGCTTCGCGGGCTGGGCTGGGCGAGCGCTATCGGAGGATCGCTCCACGGCCAGACGGCGCTGGTCACCGGAGGGACCTCAGGCATCGGCGAAGCCGCCGCAGAGGGACTGCTGCTGGCGGGCGCGACGGTGCATCTGCTGGGCCGCGATCCCGGCAGAACGCGCGAGGCGATCGGGCGGCTGGCCGTCAGCATGCCCGGCGCCGAGAGCCGACTCCACTCGGAGACGTGCGACCTCTCCCTGCTCGCCGACGTGCGTCGGTTCAGCGAAAGCTTTTTGGCACGCCGCGAGCGCCTCGACGTCCTGGTCAACAACGCCGGAGTCCTTCCTCCGTCCCGGCAACAGACCTCGGAAGGCACCGAGCTGACCTTCGCCACCAACGTCCTCGGCCCGTTCCTGCTCACCTCGCTGCTCCTTCCGGCCCTGGCGGCCACCCCGACCCCCCGGGTGATCACCGTCTCCTCGGGCGGCATGTACACGGCCCGCCTGCGGGCCGACGATCTCGAGCTGCAGCGTGAGCGCTACGACGGATCTCGCGCCTACGCCCACACCAAGCGCATCCAGGTGATCCTCAACCGGCTCTGGGCAGAGCATCACGGCTCGGATGGCTTCCTCTTCCATTCGATGCACCCAGGCTGGGTCGCGACGCCGGGGCTCCGCCGATCCCTGCCCCGCTTCGAGCAGCTGATGCGCCCTGTGCTGCGCTCGCCACGCGAGGGAGCCGACACGATCGTCTGGCTCGCAACGACGTCCCTTCCCCGCTCCAGCGGCGGCGGGTTCTGGCACGACCGGATTCGCCGGACCGAGCACCGCCTGCCAGGCACCCTCGAGACGGAATCCCAGCGCCGGCTGCTCTGGGACTCCTGCGAGCGGCTCTCAGCACTTTCGACCCAGGCCCCGCGCTCCGCGGCGGCCCACTCAACCCCATAAGGAGGGGCCCATGGCCCATTTCTCAGCGACATTGGCAACCGAGAACAGGCCCGACGAGGTCTGGCGCTACCTCGCGGACCTGCGCTCGATCGTCGAATGGGACCCGAGTGTGAAGGATGCCCGGCTGGTAGAGGGCGATCCGGGCACGGTCGGAGCCCGCTACGTGCTCGACGTCGGCTTCCTCGGCCGGACCGCCGCGCTCCCGTACGAGATGGTCGAGGCCGAGCCGCCGCATCGCCTCCTCTTTGCGGCCGAGACCGACGCCATGTCGATCGCGGACGAGGCAATCGTCCTGCCGACCGTCTCGGGCTCGACCCTGACCTGGAGAGCGTCGCTGCGACTTCGGCGTGGGAAGCGCGTGCTCGATCCGCCGCTCCAGGTGGCGTTCGCTCGCCTGGGCAGGAACGCGGAGGATGGACTGCGCAAGCGTCTTGCGGTGCCCCTGGTGGAAGCGCCGCCGGTGGGCGTCTCCCGATGACGGGGCCGCTTGCGCCGAAGCGGATCGCGGTGGTGGGTGGTGGAGTGTCCGGCCTCGTCGCGGCCGCCGAGCTCCGGAGCGCGGGCCACGACGTCGAGTTGTTCGAGGCCGGAGGCTACGCGGGCGGTCACAGCAACACCATCGACGTCGAGACCCCGGACGGCCCACTGGCGGTGGATACGGGCTTCATCGTCTTCAACGACAGGAATTATCCGAACTTCGAGCGCCTGCTCTTCGAGCTGGGCGTCCCGAGTCAGCCGGCGAGCATGAGCTTCTCGGTCTCGGATGGCCGTGGGGATTTCGAATGGGCGACGCGCGGCCTACTGACCAGGCCGGCCAATTTCCTCGATCGCCGGTTTCGCCGCATGCTGCTCGACCTCGTCCGCTTCAACCGCGATGCCCGCGTCCTCGTCGGCGCACCTGCGGACGGCCCCTCGCTCAGGCGCTTCCTGGCCGAGGGGAGCTATTCCGACTACTTCATCGAGCGGCTCCTGGTGCCGCAGGTCTCGGCGGTCTGGTCCGCCGACCCCGAGGAGCTCTGGCGCTTCCCGGCTGCCTTCCTGGCCGAGTTCTTCGAGAACCACGGGGTCCTCCAGCTGATGGGGCGTCCCCGATGGCGCACCATCCCGGGAGGCGCCCGACGGTACGTCGAGGCGCTGATCGCTCCGTTCCGCAGCAATCTCCATCTCCAGTCCCCCGTGCGTCGCATCCTCCGTGACCCCGAATCCGTGAGCCTGGAGATTGAGGGGAAGTTCCGCATCTTTGACGAGGTGGTGATCGCCACCCACTCGGATCAGGCCCTGCGGATGCTCGGCGATCCGAGCGTTGCGGAGCGCGCCGTCCTCGGGGCGATCCCCTACCAGCGGAATGAGGCCGTGCTCCACACCGACGCCAGCCTGATGCCCCGACGCCGCTCGGCGTGGGCTAGCTGGAACTATCACCTCACCGAGCGGCCCAGCCGCCGCACCACGGTCACCTACGACATGAACCGCCTCCAGTCACTCGGAGCGGACGGCGACCTGCTCGTCACCCTCAACCGCACCAAGGCGATCGACCCGGGGCGCGTGATCCGCGTGATCGACTACTCACATCCGGTCTTCACGCCGGAGGGCGTCGCGGCGCAGTCCCGCTGGCCGGAGATCTCGGGACGAGGGCGCACCCACTACTGCGGCGCGTACTGGAGATGGGGCTTCCATGAGGATGGCGTCTGGTCGGCGCTGCGGGTCTCGCACGCGCTTGGCGGCCGCGGGCCCATCGACGCACCCCTTGCCGAAAGTGAGAAGGCGCCGGCAACGACAGAGGTCCGCGAGCTCGCCCGCGCGGCATGACCTCCTCCGCGATCTACGAGGGCTGGGTGACTCATCGGCGACTCGGTCGCAGCCCGCATGGTTTCCGCTACCGGGTGTTCATGCCCCTCTTCGACCTCGACGAGCTGCCCGAGCTCCTTGATCGCATCCCGCTCTGGTCGGCCCGCCGCTCGGCGCCCGCGCGCTTCCGTCACGGGGACTATCTCGGTGGAGTCTCCCCCGGTCTCGCCGAGGGTGCTCGCGATCTGACGATGAGGCGCGTTGGGCGCCGGCCGGCTGGACCAGTGCGGCTGCTCGCCAACCCCCGGTATCTCGGGGTGGGGTTCAACCCGGTGTCGTTTTTCTTCGTGTACGGGGAGGACGGGAGTTCGGTCGAGGCGGTGATCGCCGAGGTGACGAACACACCGTGGGGAGAAAGCACTACCTACGTGATCGACGGCGGCGGAGGCGGAGGCGGACCGATCGTGGGCTCATTCCGAAAGGACATGCACGTCTCGCCCTTCCAGCCGATGGATCAGCGCTACGAGATCTCCGTGACGCCGCCGGGAGCCAACCTGGCAGTAGGGATCACCAGCTACGAGGCCGGCCTCCCGGTGTTCTCGGCGCAGCTGGCGCTGCGGCGTCGGGAGATCACCCGAAGGGCCATGACCGGCCTGCTGCTCCGCTATCCACCAATGACCGTCATGACGCTCGCGCGCATCTACGCGCAGGCGCTCAGACTGTGGGCGAAGGGCACCCCGCGGTTTGGGCATCCCGGCCGGCGCTCAGAGCAGGCCCATGGCGAGGCTGACGGCGATCGCTCCGATCGTCCCGAACGTGCTGAGTCGCGCGAGGAAGTGCTGGAAGGGTCCGTGGTAGTCGACGCTCTCGAAGAAGAGAATCCCCACCACATGGGCCATGTTGATCAGCAGGATCCCCGTCGCGATCAGGGTCCGCGCGATCGTGACGGCACTGTAATTGCCGTGCTCGCCCCCAGCGCTGATCACGGCGATCAGGATCACCGCCGCGGTCCCTAGCCCGGCAACCGCGATGCTCACCATGTCCTCCCGGGTGAGCGGCGGCATGTTGGCCGAGGCCCTCCACTCGTGTTCGTGCATCGATGGGTCGGCTTGTGCCATCTTCGCCCTCCTCTCGGGTATGTGAGCGGTATCGACCCCGTATACGAGCCGGGAGAACTCCGAGATTGCCGGTCAGACTCGAGTGTCCATTCCGGTCTCCTTCGTTCGTCTCTGAGGCAACCCACCACCAAGGAGGTAGCCATGAAGTACGTGCTTCTGATTCATCAGGGAACCACCCCCGTCCCCGGGACCGACGCCTGGAACGAGCTCTCCGAGGAGGAGCAGAAGGAGATGTTCGCGGGCTACGGCGCCGTCAACGAGACACCCGGCGTCACCCCGAACAACCTGCAGCTGGACTCGCCTGAGACCGCGACCACCGTCCACGTCGCGGACGGCGAGACCCTGACCACCGACGGCCCGTTCGTCTCCGTCAAGGAGGCGCTCGGCGGATGGCTCACCTACGAGGCCGACGACCTCGACGCGGCCATCGAGCTCGCGGCTCGCATTCCGGCGGCCCGCTCCGGAGGTGCGATCGAGATCCGTCCGGTGGCGAAGGAGTACTAGTCATCCTCGACCAGGTCTTTCGAGACGAGTGGGGTCGCGTCCTCGCCAACCTGATCGGCTTCCTCGGCAGCTTCGAGCTGGCCGAGGAGGCCGCTCAGGAGGCGTTCGCGATTGCGGCTGAGCGATGGCCCCGAGACGGGACGCCCGACAACCCGAGGGCATGGCTCGTGACGACGGCGCGGAACCGGGCGATAGACCGAATCCGCCGAGACCGGACACTGGCCGAGAAGACGCGCCTCCTGGACGTGCCGGAGGCGACGGAGGACGAGATGACAGATGAGACAGCGATTCCCGACGAGCGGCTCGAGCTGATCTTCACCTGCTGCCATCCGGCGCTCGCGCTGGACGGCCAGGTCGCGCTGACGCTGCGGACGCTCGGCGGGCTGACCACCGAGGAGATCGCCCGCGCCTTTCTCGTGCCGAAGGAGACGATGGCCAAACGGCTGGTTCGGGCGAAGCACAAGATCGAGGCCGCCGGAATTCCGTTTCGGGTCCCTCCACCCCACCTGCTCCCGGACCGGCTCACGGCAGTGCTGGCTGTGGTCTATCTGATCTTCAACGAGGGCTACGGGGGCCGCGGCGACCTGGCCGCGGAGGCAATCCGCATCAATCGCGCGCTCGCCGAGCTGATGCCGGACGAAGCGGAGGTGTACGGGCTCCTGGCCCTGATGCTGGCGAACGACGCACGCAGCGAGGCGCGGTTCGCCGACGGCGAGCTCGTCCTGCTCGCGGACCAGGACCGCTCCCTCTGGGACGGGGATGAGATCGACTCGGCCCGGACAGCGCTGGAACGGGGCATGGCCCTCGGCGGCGGCGGTCCGTATGTGCTCCAGGCGGCCATCGCGCTCCTCCACACCGAGGAGGACGTCGACTGGCCCCAGATCGCGGCTCTCTACGGCGAGCTCGCCCGGCTCACCGGCTCACCCGTGGTGGAGCTCAACCGGGCGGCGGCGATCGCCGAGGCGGGCGACCCCGAGGGCGGGCTGAGGCTGGCGGATGGCCTGGACCTCCGCGAGTACCACTACCTCCACTCGACGCGGGCGGAGCTGCTGCGGCGGCTCGATCGAATCGACGAGGCCCGGAACGCCTACGGGCGAGCCCTCGAGCTGGTCCACTCCGACGCCGAGCGCCACTTTCTCGAGGGCCGGCTGGCGGAGCTCAAATACCGCTGACGGCCTTGAGCGTGCCCTTCTTGACGGCGGCCTCGAACTCCTTGTAGTCACGCTCGTTCTGGTCCGCGTAGGCCTCGGCGAAGTCGCCCATCGCGCGATCGAAAGAGTCCCCCTTGCCGAGATACGCGGCGATCGCAACCCGGTCGCCGGACCGGGCATGGGCTCGGGCCAGCGTCCAGCCGCAGAGCCGGGCGTAGATGCGCATCCTCTCGGGATCCATCAGCTCAATCTGGGCGGAGCCCTTCCCGTCCCAGAGTTGGCGCACGTAGAAGTCTCGGTCCTTGCCGTCAGGGCCCTCGGCGGTGATCCAGCCCAGGAAGATGTCGCTCGCGGCCTGCATCAGGCGCTGACCCTCCACCACCCTGCGCCCCTCCTGCTTGAACCGGCTCTTGCCGGCGTAGCCCTCCAGGACGGATTCCTCCGCCTCCTTCACCTGCAGGAAGAGCGGGTCGCCCTCGTCACGCCCAAGCAGCAGCACGATCCAGGCCCGAGTGCCGACGCTGCCCACGCCGACCACCTTGCGGGCGAGGTGGACGAACCGGTAGCCGTCCGTCAGGTGGCGGACTTCACCGCTCAGGGTGCGGCGATACGCAATGAGCAGCTCGTGGATCCTCCCCATCACCTCCTCCATCTGGGCATCGCTGCTGGCCATCTCCTCCACGGGCACGATCAGCGGTGGGTCGCTGATGATGCGCAGCTCCCCATCTACCGTTTGGGTGAGCTTGCCGAACGCCCGCAGGCTGTTCTTGCGCTCTGCCTTCGCAACCGCCTTGTCGTAGTTCTGGGCGGCCTTCTTCGACACCTTCGTTCGGTACCGCTCGAGGGTCTCGACGTCGATCCGCTGGTACCAGACGTCGATCGTCCGCATCGCGGCCAGCCGGCGCATCTCCCGGCGGTACTCGCCCGCCGCCTCCTCGACGGCCGAGCGAGAGTCGCCCTGCTTGAAACCCAGGTCCCGTCCGCCGATCGCGAAGCTCGCGACCAGGCGCTTGACGTCCCACTCGAACGGGCCCGGGTGGGTCTCGTCGAAGTCGTTGATGTCGAAGATCAGCTTTCTGTCGGGGGCTGCGAAGACGCCGAAGTTGGAGAGGTGCGCGTCGCCGCAGAGCTGGACGACCAGGTCCGTGCTCGCGCCGGCGCCCAAATCCGCGGCCATGATCCCCGCCGCGCCCCGGTAGAAGGTGAACGCCGACGCGCCCATGCGGCCGTGGCGGATAGGAACGAGCTCCGGAACCCGAGTCTTGTCCTGTCCCTGCAGGATCTCGACGGGGCTGACCCTGTTCTCGGGCGGCGTCCATTCCCCGAGGGCCTTGCGAGGCGTCCTGTCGCGCTCCGCCTTGCCGACGGCCTCGCTCTCGCCGACCGTCGGGGGGTCAGCCATGTCGTATGTCCTGTTCCACCGGCATCATGGGATGTTGGTGATCATCTCACCATCAGCCGCTGAGGGGAGTGGTGGATGAGCGGCATCTACATCTACGCCCTCACGGCCGCCCTCAACCCAACCCTTCTCGCGGCCACGACGGTGATGCTGCTGCTCGACCACCCGAAGCGGTTGCTGATCGGGTACCTGCTCGGCGCGCTGATGACGAGCGTGACTCTGGGGTTGATCATCGTTTTCACTCTGGACGGGTCCGCAAGCACCGCCCAGCACACGCTGAGCCCCTCGATGGACCTGGCGCTCGGTGGGCTCCTGCTCCTCGTCGCATTCCTGATCAGGCCTGGCCGCCAGCCGAAGGAGACCGGGCGATTGGCGGAACGCCGCCGCAAGAAGGAGGAGGCGAAGGAGGACAAGGGACCGCCGCTCTGGCAGCGCAAGCTCAGCCAGGGAACCGCCCAGACGACGTTCGTCGTCGGGGCGCTCCTGACGCTGCCCGGGGCCTCCTACCTGATCGGCCTGCACAAGATCGCCGAACAGAACCCGAGCACGGCGGGGGCCGTCGGGATGGTGCTCCTCTTCAACGTGATCATGCTCGTGCTGTTGGAGGTACCGCTGATCGGCTTCTTCGTCGCCCCTCAGTGGACGCCACGGGCAGTGGATGGCTTCAAGGAATGGTTCAACCGCAACGCCCGGAAGTTCGGCTTTCGCCTCGCCCTGCTGTTCGGGGTCCTGCTGATCGCGCGGGGGCTGATCTACCTGCTCTGATCGAGCGCGAGCGCGGTGAGCTCCGCAAAGGTCGCCCCGCACAGTGCGCCGACGATCACATCGACCGGGTAGTGCACGCCGGTGTGGACCCTCGAGTAGCCCACCAGCGCCGCGAGTGCGCTCAGCGGCGGCCCGGCCCACGGGAGCACTCTCCCTGCGCCGGTGGCGAAGGCGACCGCCGCCGCCGTGTGGCCGGACGGGAACGATCGGGAATTGGGCATCGAGACGTGACGGGCGCTCGGGACGGAGGCCACCGTGCGGTCGGGGCGGCGACGACGCGCCAGGGGCTTGATCAGAACGTTCACGACGGTCGCCGTAACCGCGATGGACGCAAGGCCCCTCGCCGCCGCTCGGCGTCCATCGGGTCCTCCGGCGACCGCCAACGCGACGGATGCGGCGAGAGAGAGCTTGGAGTAGTCCGCCGCGTTGGACAGCGCGCGCATCGAGCGGTCGAGCAGAGGCGTCCGCGTTCGGGCGATCGCCTCGTAGACCGACTTGTCCAGCCGGTCCGCCTCGGCGAGCCACTCGCGGGCACGGGTCATGCCGGCGACGGCGCCCTCCCCATGGCGGTTTGGGCGAGCGCGACGAATCCCTTGGGGACGCTCTCCGGGATCGCCGCCGAGGGAGAGGCGCCGGGATGCGCCCGAGCGATGCGGACCCGCAGCACGCCGGGTCGGATGTGAAATCGCAGCGGAGCCTCCAGCGTGACCGCCTCGCCGTCGATGCCGGCGGGAACGGGGTCGCTCGACTCGAACCTCGAATTCCGGAGCCGACCATTCGCGCCAGGGTCGCTGTCCGGGCGAACCGGACTTCGAGCCTCCAGGCGCCGCCACGACCGTGATGCCGAGCAGGCCGTCGTCGATCCGCGGTCGGGTGCCGGAACCAACCGCCTTGCCGAGCCGATAGCGGTTGTTCGAGATCAGGATCGCGGCGCCGGATTCATGCTCATGCCCCCCGGGTCCCGTCCACGAGAGATCGAGTCCGGAGCCCTCCGGGCCGAGCATGTCGGGCACCGTGTCGAGGATCGTGCGGATCTTTGCCTCCCGGTAGCCCTTCCTCTGCACGGCCTCCGCGTAGAGGCCGAGCGAGACGTTGTTGACGAAAACGCGGCCATTCACCTCCGCCAGATCGACCCGGCGCTCACCGCCATCCACGAATGCCTCCAGCGCCCCCACCACGTCGTCTCGGTCCACCCCGAGATCGAGGGCGAAGTGGTTACGCGTTCCTGCGGGAATGCAGGCGTACGGCATGTCCTGCTCGGCAGCCACGGCTGCGACGATCGCCTGCGATCCATCGCCGCCGGCCATCGCCAGCGCATCGGCTCCATCATCGACCGCTCCGCGCACCAGATCCCACAGGTCGACTCCCCTCGTCAGCTCGATCGGCTTGATGCCCCGCGACCGCGCCTCCTCGGCCAGGTGGAAGCGCTCCGCCTTCCCCCCGCCGGATTTGGGGTTGTAGAAGAGGACGGGCCGCTGGGGACGGGACACCGGCGCCAGCGGGACCTTCACCCTGAACGCCGTCCGGGCCGCACCCAGGCAGAGGAGGAGCCCCGCCACGACGAGAATGGCCTCGATCAGGTGGTCCCCGTCCGCTAAGAGCAGGGCCGCCTGCGCGATCAGTGCCGCCAGTGCGATTCCCAGCCCCAGCAGACGCGCACCGCCACGACGCAGCAACCCATACCAGCCCGCTCCCAGTGCGATCGCCACGCAGGCAATGACGACCAGGCCCCGCGGGAATTGCTGCACGACGATGTAGGCAGCGAGCACGAGGACTGCGGGAGCCAGTACGACGGCGACGACCGCAGCGACCCGCTGCCGGGCAGCCGGCTTGAGCGCTTGCGCGCTATCCGAGGGCAGCTTCCACCTCCGTGATCGCGGCCTTCTCGTCGTCGCTGACGCGCTCGCCGCTCAGGCCCAAGAAACCCTCCTTGCGCGCTTCGGCGACCCGATTTGCAAGTACGACGATGAACTTCTTGTACTCCTCCAGCTCCTCGGGCGTCGCCTTCTCCTTGAGAAGCGCCACCGCATCGGTGATGTGTTTCAGGCTGCCCTCCTTGAGCTCGTCCTGGGAGTGGTAGCGAGTGTGATCCATCTCGGGCTTGGCGCTGACCAGGTCGTCCAGCAGCTCACTCTCGCCGTGCTCCTTCCGCGCCTCGGTGTACGCCTTCGCCATCGAGAAGGTCTCGCGAATCGAGCCTCCGCGATCGGAGGTGATCACGAGCAGGCCCGCGCTCGGCGGTGCCTCGAGCACCGTCTTCCATTCCTCCTCGGTGAAATCGGTCTTCCCTGTCACATCTCCTCCAGTCGGTAGCTGACGGTCTGATGATCCCGGATAGGTTTCGCCGATGAAAAGTCGGCTCGCAGCCCTGGCGCGAGATCAGGCATTGCTCGCCAGGCTCGGCCGAATCGCCGTCTGGCTGGGGGCGATCGCGTTGCTCGTCTGGGGCCTTGATCTTCTCGGCGCACCCGTGTCCGATTGGATCCGGCAACTCTTCCACAAGATCAGGGAGGTACCGGCGTGGGCCGTGGTGGCGGGCGTGCTCCTGCAGTCCGCGGGCCCGAGGCCGGCTGAGCTGCTGCTCTTTGGCCGTCAGTGCACGGGTGGAGGTTCGCCCTCGGCGGTTCGAGCCAGAATCGGATCCCATCTGCAGACCTCACAGGCGTGACGGTAGGCCGAATGAGCGAACTCCAGGGCGAGGGCATGCGGATCGGTGGACTCGCGAACGTCCTGCCAGTCGAGAACGAACTCGCCGAGATCGCCGTCCCAGCGCGCGGCCTCAGGGCTCAGTTGACCGTCCGCGAACCCTTCCGGCACAGGGTGCGCAAACGCGTAGAACGCGGCTCGGCCATAGCTCCTGTCCCCCGGCCACCAGCCGATCTCGATCAACTCCGCGTCTCCGCTGTTGCGCGAGAGGAAGTCGCCGGCGGGGGGATCCGCGGGCTTTCCGGAGAAGAGCGCCACAGCCAGATCGAACGTCCCCCACCACGCGTTGACCGGGGTCGAGCGCCCGCGAAACGGCGCCCTGAAGGCGCCGAGAACGAGTGCCGCCTGGCTGGCCGACGTGAAATAGCTCGCCGCCTGATCGGAGTCATACGTCGAGTGCTCGGTGTCCTCGTCGAGGGGCACCGTCCACGGAACCTCCTGCGGCGCCGGATTGATCCTGACCTTCCCGGCGAGGCGCTCCACTGCCTCCAGCGTCTCGCGTGTCACCTCGGCCACCGGGCGATTCGGCGCGAGCGAGATTCGGACCTCGCGCCCGTCGGTGTGCTCCACGAACGCTTCGTGCACCCGCAGGTCGAGCCCCGCGACGATCGCACCGGTGCCGTCCGGGGCCGGGAGGGCTGCGGTCTCCCAGCCTCGCGCGGTCAGGCGGAGCGCGGCGTGCTGAAGCTGCGGTTCCGGAGGAGCCAGCTCGACGGCGAGCTTCCCCAGAACCTGGGTGTGGGCGTGGAGGGTGTCGCAGGTGGCGCTCCACCCCTCATATGAGAGGGAGGGCCAGTGCGAGGTCACGTCGCCCGGCCTACCCCTCGATCAGCTTTTGCACGCGGTAGATCTTTTTTCCGCGCGGGGTCTCGACCGGTACCGCGTCGCCTACCGCCGTATCGCGAAGGGCACGACCAACAGGGGATTCGATGGAGAGCTTCCCCGCCCCGAGATCGGCCTCGGTGGACCCGACCAATGTCCAGATATTGATCTTCCCAGTGCCCTCCTCAACGACCTCGGCGGTTCGGCCGAATGCGAACGAGTCAGCCGGGGCATCGGCAGCCTCGACCACCGTCGCCTTGCGAAGCCTCTCTCGCAGGCGCCTGATTCGTGCCTCCAGATGCCCCTGGTCGTCCTTGGCGATGTGGTAGTCGGCGTTCTCCTTCAGGTCGCCGAGCTCGCGCGCTTCCTTGATCCGCTCCGACATTTCGCTGCGGCGCGGGCCCTCAAGCTCCTCGAGCTCGGCGCGGAGAGCCTCGATGCCCTCCGGAGTGATTGATTCGCTCTGTCCGGCTTCGCTCATGCCCCTCACCCTAGCCGCACCGTAGGATTCGGCACATGAGCGACGAGAGCATTGCCAAGAGAATCGAGAGGCTGGTCAGCGAGGAGAAGGAACTGCGCGGCCGCGAGCAGAAGGACCGCGACGACGAGGGTTCACTCGACGCCGACCGCGAGCGGTTGCGCGCGGTCGAGGTCGAGCTGGATCAATGCTGGGACCTGCTCCGCCAGAGGCGCGGCAAGGAGGAGTTCGGCCAGGACCCCGACGATGCCGAGGCGCGCAGCGAGGGCACCGTCGAGAACTACAGGCAGTAACCGCTAGCCGCCGAGAGGTGAGGGCGGTATCCGCGTCTCGCCCTTGACATCCGGGATCAGCATCGCCAAGTCGTCCACGTAGCACCACGACCACTCCTCGCCCGGCTCGAGTGAGCGGATCAATGGATGGTCGCTCTCCTGAGCATGTGCGGTGGCGTGCTTGTTCGGCGAGTCGTCGCAGCAGCCCACCTTGCCGCACTCGAGGCAGATCCGCAGATGGAGCCAGGGGTCGCCCGCCTTCAGGCACTCCTCGCAGCCCTCCACGGACTCGGGCAAGTCCGTGATCTGGATCTGGTCGAGATGGCTGCAGGCGGGCATCGCTGATCCAGCCTAGCGAGCGGCCTTCGCGGTCAATTCCATGAGCGTGTCCAGGAAGGCCTCGGAGAACGTGGGGAACGGCTGGATCACGTCGTTCATCACCTCGAGTGGAATCCCGGCCCGGATCGCGACGGTGGCCTGCTGGAGCCATTCGCCGGCCTCCGGACCGAGCGCGTGCGCGCCGGTGATTCGCTCGCCGTCGGAGATCAGGGTCATGAAGCCGGGGTGCTTGTCGTAGGCGCGTGTGTAGGTCGAGGTACGTGAGACGGCGGCCATCTGGACCGTCGCCGAATGCTTTCCCTCTGCCTCGCCGACGGAGGCTGCCTGCGGGTCGGTGAAGGTGACGCGCGGCACCGCCGAGTAGTTGGCCTCGCGCGAGCCGCCCAGGATGTTGTCCGCGGCGATCCGGCCCTGGTACTTGCCGACGTAGGTGAGCGGCCAGACTCCCGTCACGTCGCCGATCGCCCAGATGTTCTCGCCGGCGCGCATGTGCGGGTCGACCTCGATGCCCTGCTTTCCCGGTTCGATTCCGACGGTGTCCAGGCCGATGCCGCCCACCCGGGGCCGGCGGCCGGTGGCCACCAGCAGGCGGTCGCCGCGCAGGTCCTCCCTCTCGCCGAAGCTGACGACGAACTCATCGCCCTCCTTCGTAACCGCCTCGGCCAGGTGCCCGAAGTGAAGCTCGATGCCGTCGTCGGTCAGCGCCTGGCCCAGGGCCTCGCCGAGCGGCTTGGGCTCGTTGGGCAGCACGTGTTCCATTCCCTCGACCAGTGCCACCTCCGCCCCCATGCGGCGAAAGGCCTGTCCCATCTCGACCCCGACCGGGCCGGCGCCGAGAATGACCAGGCGCTTCGGCACCTCGGTTGCGGCAGTGGCCTCGCGGTTGGTCCAGATCCCGTCCAGGTCACGCAGCCCGTCGATCGGCGGGATGAACGGATCGGCGCCCGTGGCGACCACGATGTGCTCGGCCGTCTTCTCGGTGTCCCCGATCGCGACCGTATTCGGCCCCGCGAACCGTGCCTCCCCCCGGAACAGGTCGATCCCCTCGCTGTCCAGCCACTTGACCTGGCCGTCATCGGTGTGGTCCGAGACCTGGAAGTCGCGCCAGGCGAAGGCGGCTGACGGGTCGAGTTCGCCGGTGATCGCCTCCTTCGCTCCAGGGGCATCCCGCGCCTCGGCGAGCGCCTCCCCGGGTCGAAGCAGCGTCTTCGAGGGGATACACGCCCAGTAGGAGCACTCGCCCCCGACCAGCTCGCGCTCTGCGACAGCCACCTTGAGCCCGCCCTCCACGAGACGACCGGCGCAGTGCTCACCGGGCGAGCCGGCGCCCATGACGATGACGTCGTAGTCGTGGCTCACTCCCCCCCTCCCTGCTCGGCGATGACTCCCTCCATGTACTTGCGGGCGTCCGCGTCCGCCTCGTCCGGCGTTCGCCCGTCCTCACGGGCGACGATGTAGGCGGCGTAGAACCCCGACCAGTGGTGCTTCGGGGCCTCAGCCTCATAGGGCCCGTGATGCTCCTCCGCTTCGCGCAACAGCCCCGTCAGGGTCTCGACGTCCATGCTCTCTCCTCCTGGGTTCGCAATCGCTCTTTCTGACCTTATGAGATGAGCTGCTGGCCGCCATCGATGTCGAAGGTCGCGCCGGTGACGGCCGTATTGATCATCAGGTGAACCGCGAGCGCGGCGACGTCCTCCGGTCCGACGACGCGTCCGATGGGGAGCGTCGTGCGCAGCTCCTCGCGGCGCTTGTCGAGATCGTCCCCGAGCAGCCTCGCCGAGAGCGGCGTGTCGACGAACCCGGGCGCGATCAGGTTGACCCGGACGGGCGCGAGATCGAGGGCGAGGCTGGCCGTGAGGGCGGGCATTGCGGCGGTGACGAAGTTGACGATCTCGTAGCCGCGGCCGATCCGCCGGCCTCCCGTGCCCCCCATGAGCAGCAGCGCTCCACCCGGCCGGATCCCGCCATCGATCCCCTTGGCCACCTGGAGGGCCTGCACCGCATGCCCGGCGAGCCCGTCGCGCGCCTCCTCCGGCGACATCTCGAGAGGAGGCGCGTAGTGGGGAGCGCCGGCGGTGACCAGCACGTGGTCGATCGGCTTCGGGAGATCGTCAAGAAACGACCGCAGGGCGTCGTAGTCGTCTGCGTCGAAGGCCGCCGTGTCCTCTGCTCCCACCTCGCCCGCAGCCTTCTCCAGCCGCTCGGGGTTACGGCCGGTCAGGACGACCTTGGCTCCCTCGGCCCGCGCCCTGCGGGCGGTCTCGAGGCCGATGCCGGCACTGCCGCCGATCAGGACGACGGTCTGGCCGGCAAGTTCCTCGCCGGCCTCGTTCATCTTCCCGGCAGGCGCTCGGTGATCTCCTGGAGCACCCAGCCGTTGCCGTCCGGGTCGCTGAAAGGCGCATAGCTGTTGTAGGAGGTTCGGTCTGGATCTGGCCCCGGGGCCGGGCCCCCCTCGCCCAGGTGGTAGATCTCGCCGACGTCGGCGCCGCGGCCGATCAAATCGTCACGCGCGGCCTCGATGTCATGGACCGCCACCTCCAGGCGCTCGACGGTACCGGGCTCGGTCTTGATGAAGCCCTTTCCGAATGAGAACGAGCAACCGGAGCCCGTCGGGGTGATCTGGACGACCCGAACGCCGGGGGCGGGCTCGAAGTCGATGTCCACGCGCCAGCCGAGGCCCTCGTAGAAGGCCTTCGCCCGATCGACATCGGAGACCGGCAGGGCGAGGACCTCGAGCCTGAACTCGCCGGGCTTCGGCACGTCACTCGCGGTTTCGGTGCTGCTCTCATCAGTGCTCATCTGGACCTCCTGGTAGGGATTGATCAGGCTGTGGCGCTTTCGGGAGCCGCGGCCCCAGCCTTCTTGGCGGCCGCTTCGATGATCTCGACCACGGCCTCCGGGTGGGAGACCATCGCGACGTGGCTCGATGGAATCTCGACGGAGTCCGCTCCCATCCGCTTCGCGAACATCCGGTGGGCGTCGGGTGCGATCGCCTCGTCGTTGGCGGTGATCAGCGACCACGACGGGAGAGATTTCCACGCCGGCGTGCCCATGACGTCCTCGAAGACGCTCATGGAGACGGGCTGCTGAGCGGCGTGCATGACCCTCGCCTTGGCAGGATCGACATCGGCCGCGAAATGGCTGACGAAATCGTCCTCCGGCAGGCGACCGAACCCCTTCTCGTCGACGATCAGGTTGGCCAGCGCAGGCGGGTCCGGGTAACCGCCGTTCACTCCGCCGATCGTCTCGCCCTGATCGAGCGCAAAGCCGGCGACGTAGACCAGCCCGACGACGTTCGCCGTGTCGTCTCCGAGCGCTGTGATGATCTGTCCGCCGTACGAGTGCCCCACCACGACGGCCGATCCGTCGAGCCAGCCGAGAGCCTGACGCAGGCGGGCGACATCGTCCGCCAAGGATGTCTCCGGGAACTGTGGAGCCGTGACGTCGTAGCCCTTGGCCTGCAGGTCCTCGATGACGGCGCTCCAGGACGATCCATCCGCGAACGCGCCGTGGACGAGAACAACATTCGGTTGGTCGGTCATTTTCTGCTCCTTGGGTTCGCTAGCCGAAGGTGAACACGTAAGCCTGTGCGCCTGCATCGAGGAAGGTGATCTCGAAGGTGCGCTCCGCGATCGCGCCGCTCTGGCGGACCAGCTGGTAGAGCCTCGGGGCGGCAATCGTGCCGCTGCCGCGCTGGTCGACGTCGATGCCCCGGTTGCCGTTGGGCGGCTCGCCGTCGAACAGGACCAGATAGCGCGCGGTCCCTCCGTCTGTCCGAGTGCCCATCACGAGGTTCACGTCGCGAGCGTGAAAGCGACAGGTGATCCGCCCGCCGGGCTCGTTGAGCGTCGTGATCTGCTCCCCCACCGTCCAATCACCCGACAGGGACCATTGGTTCAGGCGCAGCTGGGGTGGGTCCACGTAGAGCTTGCTGCGATCGGGGTCCACGCCGCCGGGAGAAACGAGGCCCGTCGCCCGCCCGTAGCCGACGTAGGTCTCCGGGGACTGCAGCGTGTCCCAGTTCGCCGCGAGCTCGACGCCACCGGGCTCAGCCGAGACCAGATCCGTCTCGACCCCGTCGACCCCAGCCTCGGCGAGCAGTTGCTGAATGACCTGCTCGGAGCGCTCGTAGTCCTCCTCGCCGAAGTGGCGATGCCTGATCCGCCCCTGGGCGTCGATGAAATAGAGAGCCGGCCACGCCTGGTTCTCGAATGCCCGCCAGATCGCGAAGTCGTTGTCGACCGCGATCGGGTATTCGACGCCCATCGCATCCAGGGCCGCCTGGATCTTCGCGACGTCGTGCTCGAAGGGGAACTCCGGCGAGTGCGCGCCGATCACGACAAGCCCCGCGTCCCTGTACTTCTTCTCCCAGGCCCGGACGTAGGGAAGCGTGCGCAGCCAGTTGACGCAGGAGAAGGTGCAGAACTGGACGACGACCACCTTGCCCCGGAGCCCGGCCGGTGTGAGGGGCTCCGAATTGAGCCAGGCGGTCGCGCCCTCCAGTTCCGGGAACTCGCCCTCGATCGGCAGCTGCGCCAAGGCCGCGCGCTCCACGGGCTACCGCAGTGACCTGAAGGTCGCCCGCAGCTCCTCCGAGAGGATCTGCGGCTGCTCCCAGGCGGCGAAGTGACCACCCTCGGCGACCCGGTTGTAGTGAATGAGCTTCGGATAGGCCTTCTCCGCCCAGCTCTGTGGCGCCGGATAGAGCTCATCGGGAAAGATGGTCAGGCCGACCGGGATCTCGACGCCCTTGACGTCGAAGAACCCCAGCTTGCTCTCCCAGTACAGACGCGCCGAGGAGATCCCCGAATCGGTCAGCCAGTAGTGGGTTGCGTTGTCGAGGACGTCGTCACGCGAGAGGCCTCCCGGGTTCCCGGCGAAGGCGCGGGCAATGAGCTGGTAGCTGGCCTCATCGTGGTCGAGCATCCAGGCGGCCAGGCCGACCGGCGAGTCCACGATGCCGTAGAGCGTCTGCGGCCGATTTCCCATCTCCCCGGCGTAGCCGGTGCCCGTGGCGAAGAAGTGGACGAGGATGTCGTAGGCCTCCTTCTCGTCGTCCGCGAGGCCGTCGGGCGCCGGCTCGCCCAGCTGAACGCCCTTCGAGATCTCGGGCGAGAGCGTCGCCGGCATGTTCGTGTGGATGCCCAGCAGTCCCGCGGGCTTCAGCAGGGCGAGCTGCTCGGTGACGGCATTGCCCCAGTCGCCGCCCTGAGCGACGTAGCGGTCGTATCCCAGGCGGTCCATCAGAACGGCCCACGCCTTGGCGATGCGAACCGGGTCCCAGCCGGTCTCCGTGGGGTTGGCCGAGAAGCCATGACCCGGCAGCGACGGAATCACCAAATGGAAGGCATCCCCCGCGGCGGCGCCATGCTCCGTCGGCTTGGTGAGCGGATCGATGATCTTGAGCTGCTCGACCGTGGAGCCCGGCCACCCGTGCGTGACGACGAGAGGCATCGCGTCCTCGTGCTCGGAGCGCACGTGGATGAAGTGGATGTCGACCCCGTCGATCTCCGTGATGAAGTGCGGGAGAGCCGCGAAGCGCTCCTCGAACGCGCGCCAGTCGTAGTCCGAGGCCCAGTAGTCGGCCAGTGCCTGGATCGTCTCGAGCTGCACACCCTGCGAGGGGTCCAGCTCCCGGTCGGGCCACCTCGTCGCCTTGATGCGGCTCCGCAGGTCGTCGAGCTGGTCGTCGGTGACGTCGAACGTGAACGGGCGGACGTCTTCGGCGGTGGTCGAGGCTGTGGCTTCCATCTATCGCTCCTCTGTGTGGTGGGCGGGTCAGCGCAGTGGCTTGAATGCGGCTCGCATCTCGGTGGCGAAGAGCTCGGGCTCCTCCCAGGCGGCGAAGTGCCCTCCCTTCTCCACCTCGTTGAAGTAGTTGAGGTTCGGGTAGACGCGCTCGGCCCAGCTGCGGGGGGCTCTGTAGATCTCGCCCGGGAATACCGTCACCCCGACCGGGAGCGAGACCTCCGGTGGCGTCTGCCCGGCCGCCGCGGCGGCGGCTGCGGCGCGTTGGCTCTCCCAGTACATCCGCGCGGCCGAGGTCGCGGTCTCGGTGAGCCAGTAGAGGGTGATGTTGTCGAGGACGTGGTCCCTGGTGAGCCCGCCCGAGGCCTTGCCCTCGACGAAGGCACGCGAGATCTTCTCCTGGGCGTCGGCGTCGTGGTCGAGGATCCACGCCGCCAGGCCGGCGGGCGAATCGTTCAGCGAGTAGCCGATCGACTGTGGGGACTGGCCCTGCTCTGCGATGTAGCCCTTCTTGAATTGCGTCCGGAGCAGATCGAGGGCGGTGCTCTCCTCGTCCGTGAGCCCGTCCGGCACGGGCGCCCCGGCAAAGACCGCCGCGGCCTCCGCGGGCGGGGGCCTGCGGAGGAAGTTGAGATGGATTCCAGCCAGGCCGTCCAGCGCCTGGATCGCCATCGTGTCGGTGACCGCCGCGCCGACGTCACCCCCCTGGGCGACGTAGCGGTCATAGCCGAGACGCTTCATCAGCTTGCCCCACGCCTGCGCGGTGCGGCCAGGGTCCCAACCGACCGACGTCGGCTGCTCCGAGAAGCCATAGCCGGGCAGGGACGGCACCACCACGTCGAACGCGTCCTCGGCGTCGCCGCCGTGTGCGGCCGGGTCCGTCAACGGGCCGATCGTCTCGAGCATCTCGACGATCGAGCCCGGCCAGCCGTGAGTGATGATCAGCGGGAGGGCGTTCCCGTGATCCGACTTCACATGGATGAAGTGGATGTCGAGGCCGTCGATCTCCGTCAGGAAGTGCGGTAGCTCGTTCAGCCTCTGCGCGAGCCTCGCGAAGTCGTAGTCGGCGCCCCAGTAGCGAAGGAGCTCCTGGGTCGTCGCCAGCTGCACACCCTGGCTGGCATCCTCGACCGTTTCCTTCCTGGGCAGCCGCGCTGCCCTGATGCGCCGGCGGAGCTCCTCGATCTGCTCGTCGGGGAAATCGATCTTGAGTTCGCGGATCTCCTCCGCGGCTGCTGACTTCGTTGAGGCTGTGGCTTCCATCTCTGTCTCACCCCGTAAGGAACGCGTCGACGTCCCGGGCGAAATCGGCGTGGTGCTGGAACAGGAACCCGTGCGCCGCGTCCGGGTAGATCTTCACCCGCGCCTGAGGGATCAGGCCGGCAAGCAGATGGGAGAAATGCGGCAGGATCATCGGGTCGCTGTCGCCGTTGGCCACGAACACGGGCATGCCGATCGCGCTGACCCGCTGCAGCCGGCCGTGATCCGGGATGCCCCAGTCACACACGGCGTCGTATTGAGCCTGCCGGGTCTGCCAGGTCGTCTGCTTGTCCCGGTCATCGCGCCGTGCGTTCAGCCGCCCCAGCGTCTCCACGCCCGCTTGCCGGCTCGCAGCCGAGCGCGTGAAGAAGACACCGAGGTACCCGTCGGGATTGGGCTTGGGCTCCCCCACGGCTCCGATCACCTCGGGTGCCCAGCCGTGCATCCCGGCGGCGCCGCGCGGGGCTGCCGACGCGAGTACCAGCCGACGGACCGCCGCCGGCCTGATCAGTGCGATCTCCTGGGCGACGAAGCTGCCGATCGAGAAGCCGAGCAGATCCACAGCGCCGAGCTCGAGGGCCTCGATGAAGGCGATGGCATCGCGCGCCATCTGCGCGATCGTGCTCGGCGTCGTACCCGTCGATCCGCCCACCCCGGTGTTGTCGAAGGTCACGACTCGCCGGTCGCGCGCCAGGGCGTCGATCAGCTCGGGATCCCAGTTGTCGAGGTTCCCGCGGAAGTGCTGGAGGAGCACGAGCGCCGGCGTCCCTTCGCCGACCTGGCGATACGCGTAATCGACCCCGCTCGCGGCGCTGATCACCTCGTTGGGAGACGCCAGGTACCCGCTGGCGGAAGAGGCTGTCGCGGTCATGTCAGCTCAAGCCTCGCCGGCTAGGAACTGCTCCGCGTAGGGCGTTCCAGCGAGCTTCTCGCGCAGCAGGCGAGAGAAGAACAGCATTGAACTCAGCGGCCGGTAGTGGGCCGCGATGTGCTGCGTCTTTCCCTCGGCGTTGAAGGTGACGAGGTGGAAGCACCCGAGCGGCTTGCCGCGAACCTCAGCGGTGTAGTCCTCGATGAAACCGTTGTCGCCCCAGGGGCCGGCGAAGTTGAAGTCCTGGCGGTCGTACAGGTCGCGGACGCCGCCGATGACGACGCGGATCGCGTCTGTGCCCTGCACGTAGCCGTCCAGCATCGACCCCTCCAGGCTGACGTCGTCGGCCAGCTTGTCCATCCATGCCGGGTAGTAGTCCGCAAACCTGCCGGCAGGATCGCCCCTTCCGAGGTAGGTCGGAGCGCCGTCGGCCGCTTGGGTCTCGGGGATGCCGGCCATGGCGGGCTGGAGCGTATCCGCCCCCCACCAGACGTGTCAACAACGGCTCATTCGTGGTCTGGGCATCGTCCACCAGCGCGAGTCTTCGTCTGTCGGTCAACCCTTAGTCTGAGCGAGCTAGGAGACCGTGATCCCCTCCAAGAGCTGCCGAACGTGATCGCGAACGCCGCACCGACCCCGAAGGCGGTAGCGCTCGCACTGCTCCCCGCGATGGTGCTGACACTCGCCTTCGCCTTCTCCTACGTCGGCGCGCTCCACGACCCCACACCGCACAACGTTCCAGTGGCAGTCGTCGGCCCACCCGTGCTCGTGGCTCAGCTCGATCACCTGCCCGGCGACCCGCTTGATGCGCGCCCCGCCTCGTCGCGTCCCGACGCGCTATCGCAGATCGATGATCGCGATGTCTACGGCGCATACGACGCCGCGACGAATCACCTGTTCGTGGCCTCGGCCGCCAACAGGGCGACCGCCGTCGCGCTTGGCGCGACCTTCAACCGCGCGGCCGCTGCGCAGGGCCAGCCTGCGATCGGCATCACCGACGTAAAGCCACTGCCCTCCGCTGACCCCAACGGCACCACACCCTTCTATGCGGTGATCGCGTGGGTGTTCGGGGGCTACATCGCCTCGACCCTGATCGGGTTGATCGGCAGCCCACGGAGCCGAAGCCGGCAGCGTGCGGCCGCACGAATCGGGGCGCTCGCGGGATTCAGCATCGTCGCTGGGATACTCAGCGTGCTCCTCCTGCGCGTGTGCTTCGACGTCTTCTCCGGCCACGTGGTCGCGATGTGCGCAATCGCGGCATTGACCATCTTCGCCAGCGGCGCCGCCTCGGCGGGCATTCAGGCCGCGATGGGCCCCGCCGGAACCGGCTTGGTGATCCTCGTCTTCGTCATTCTGGGTAACGCCGCAGCGGGCGGCCCGTTCGCCCGACCGCTGTTGCCGGGCTTTTGGCGGACGATCGGGGGCGTCTTACCGCCGGGCGCAAGCGTCGATCTGTCGCGGTCGGCGCTCTTCTTCGACGGCGAGCGGATCTTGGGCCCGATCCTGGTCCTGGCGGGCTGGACCGCCCTCGGCACGGTTCTCGCGCTCGCGCTCGGCGGGCGGATCACGGATCCGGTTGACGTCGAGGCGAAGGCCGCAGCGGGAGCCGCGGTGTGACCCGGAGAGGAAAGATCACTTCGTGTGGGAAGAGGCGCCGACTGAGTACGCCGCGATCGTCCTCCTACGACCTCAAACAGAATTCCGACGGGACCACCGACATCGACTACACCGTGGTCCGCGACGGAAAGACCCTGAAGGGGCGATTCACGACTCTGAACATCCGGCTGGACTTCAATCGCGTGTTGGGCGAGTAGGGGTAGATGGAACGCAAGTGGTGGACCCTGCTCGCGAGCTGCATCGCGATCTTCATGCTGCTGCTCGACGTGACGATCGTCAACGTCGCGCTGCCGTCGATCGAACGCGCACTCGGCGCCAACTTCAGCGACCTCCAGTGGGTGATCGACGCCTACGCGCTCACCCTCGCGGGTCTGATCCTCGCGGCGGGGTCGCTGGCCGACAAGGTCGGCCGCAGGCGCGTCTTCATGCTCGGACTGGCGGTCTTCACCGCTTCGTCGCTGGCCTGCGGGCTGGCTCCCGATCCGCTCTTCCTGCACGTCTCACGCGCGGCGCAGGGGGTCGGTGGGGCGATGATGTTCGGCACCTCGCTGGCACTGATCGCGCAGGAGTTCCCCCAGGGTCGTGAGCGCGGGACGGCGCTCGGCATCTGGGGCGCGACCACGGCCTTGGCGGTCTCGACCGGGCCGCTCGTCGGCGGCGCGCTCGTGGACGCGCTGTCCTGGCGCTGGATCTTTCTGGTGAACGTTCCGATCGGCCTGGCCGCGCTCCTGGTCGCGGGGATGCGGTTGCGCGAGTCGCGCGACCCGGCCGCCTCCGGTGTCGACCTCCGCGGCGTGGCGCTGCTCTGCCCCGCGCTCTTCCTGCTGGTCTACGCCCTGATCCGCGGCAACGACGAAGGTTGGGGGAGCACACTCATCGTCGGCTGCTTCGCGGCCTCCGTTCTGCTGCTCGTCCTGTTCGTGGTGGCGGAGCGCCACACCGCCGATCCGCTGCTGGACCTCTCGCTGTTCCGCAAGCCGGCCTTCACCGGCGCCACGATCGTCGGCTTCGCGCTGTCGGCGTCGATCTTCTCGATGTTCCTCTACATCACGCTCTTCTTCCAGAACGTGCTCGGCTTCTCGCCATTCGAAGCGGGGCTCCGGTCGCTTCCGGTCACCGGGATGCTGCTGTTCGTCTCGCCGCTGAGCGGCCGGCTGACGGCGCGCGTGCCGGTGCGGCTGCTGCTCGGAACGGGTCTCGCATTCGTGACGGTCGGGCTGTTTCTGATGGGGAACCTGTCCGACTCGTCCGGGTGGACGGCGCTGCTGCCCGGCCAGGTCCTGGCGGGCATCGGCATCGGCCTGGCCACCCCGGCGCTGGCCTCGACCGCCGTCGGCGTCGTCCGCCCGCAGCTGAGCGGGATGGCGTCGGGCGCGAACAACACGGCTCGCCAGCTCGGACTCGCCACCGGGATCGCCGGCCTCGGCTCGATCTTCCAGTCGAAAATCGAGTCGACGATCACCCCGCTGGTCGCGGGCACGCCCGCCTCGTCCCACGCCCACGAGCTTTCGCGGGCTGTCGCGTCAGGCGGGACCGGGCGCGCCCTGCAGGCGGTGCCGCCCGCCGCCCAGGCCAAGGTGGTGGACGCCGCTCACCACGCCTTCGTGACCGGCTTCAACACGATCGCGATGGTGACCGTCGCCGTGGCGGCGATCGGCTCGGTAGCGGGGTATGCGCTGGTGCGGTCACAAGACTTCGTGGGCGCGCCGGACCAGGCGGCGGCTCCTCCGGAGCCGGCGCGAGCGTAGGCGGCGGCGCGCGCTTCGGCACTGACACCCGCAGGTATAGGCTCGCGCCCAAACCCCCAACGCACGGAGGTTCCGATGACCACCAGCCAGCTCCCTGATATCGGGATCGAACTTCGTCAGGGCAATGCCGACGTCGGCGATCAGAGCTTGCACTACGTCGAGGCCGGCGAAGGTCCGCTGATCGTTCTGCTGCACGGCTTCCCTGAGTTCTGGTTCGGTTGGCGGCTGCAGATCGCGCCGCTCGTGGCGGCGGGTTTCAGGGTGGTCGCGCCCGACACACGTGGCTACAACCTGTCATCGAAGCCAGAGGGCTTCGAGGCCTATGCCGTCGACCTGCTCGCCGCCGACATCCGCGGCCTCATCGGTGAGCTCGGTGCCGAGTCCGCGCTGATAGTTGGCCATGACTGGGGCGGAAGCATCGCCTGGACCATGGCGATGAACCACCCCGAGGTGGTCGACCGACTCGCCATCCTCAATGCGGCCCATCCGCGCAGGCTCTCGGAGGGACTCAAGAACCCGAATCAGCTCAGGAAGTCCTGGTACTTCTTCTTCTTTGCGACGCCGGGACTTCCCGAAGAGGTGGTGCCCGCCAGGAACTGGCACTTCTTCCGACACTTCCTGCGTGACGCGAACCCGCCCTACACGGAGGAGGAGTTCGAACGTTATGTCGAGGCGTGGTCGCAGCCAGGGGCAGCGGCCGGGATGATCAACTACTACCGCGCCTCGGTGAGAGCGTCCCAGAAGGAGGCAGCTGCAAAGTTGAAGCCGATTTCGGCGCCGACTCTGGTCATCTGGGGAGAGGGAGATTCCTACCTCGGCTCCGACCTCGCCGAGCCGCACCCCGACGACGTGCCCAACCTCGACCGCGTGGAGCGCCTGCCCGACGCGTCGCATTGGGTCCATCACGACGAGGCGGAGCGCGTCAATCAGCTTCTCATCGATTTCTTCGGGGCCTGAGGGTGACGGTGAGCATCAGGCGAATTCCGCGCGGTTGAGCAACTCAGCCGTTCCCGCCGCTAATCCGGCTCTGACGAGGCGCTCAAGGTGGTCGGTCCGCCTCGGTTGTCCCGCATCGAAAGCGGCGGTCCCGCGCCGCTGAGCTCCTCGCCAATCGAGCTGCGGCCTTCGGGCACTTGACCCGTTCCCGACCAGGGGCTGCGGCGAGGGGTGACCGACGCCCGCTGCTTGCCCTCGACGCCGAGGAACTGCATGATGCGCCCAGCAAGGATGCTGACGAGCCAACTCGGTGTGACGATGAAGCCTCCCAAAAGGACACGTGGCCGACAGGTCGCTGGTCGGCTTCTGTCGCTCAACGTCGGCCAGCCTCGTGACGTCGAGTGGCAAGGAAAGACGGTGCGTACTGCCGTCTGGAAGCACCCGGTCGAAGGCCCGCGGATGGTGCGCAAGGTCAACATCGACGGAGACGAGCAGGCGGATCGGAAAGCCCACGGCGGCGAGCACCGGGCAGTCTTCGTCTACCAGATCGAGTCGTATCGCTACTGGGAACGCGAGCTCGGCCGAAACGACTTCGTCAACGGACAGTTCGGCGAGAACTTCACGGTCGAGGGCCTGAGCGACGAGGAGGTCTGCATCGGCGATCGCTACGGAATCGGCACCGCAGTCTTCGAAGTCACCCAGCCGCGAGTGACGTGCTTCCGGGTCGGGATTCGGATGAACGACCCGCGGATTCCCGCCCTGCTCGTCTCCCACCACCGGCCCGGCTTCTACTTCCGGGTGATCGAAGAGGGCAAGGTGAAGGCGGGCGACGAGATCGTCAAGCTCGCCTCCGGGCCGGAAGAGATGACGGTCGTGGAAATCGACTCGCTCCTCTACCTCCCGGGGCATCCGCGGCAGCAACTCCTGCGGGCGCTCCGAATTCCCGCTCTCAGCAAAGGCTGGCAAGGCTCGTTTCGCGCCCTGCTCGATCAGGCAGGCAACGGCAACGCCGGCCTTGCAGCAACCAGCCCGCCGCCGGCCTGGCCCGGCTTCCGGCATCTGACCGTCACTGCAATCGAGCACGAATGCGCCTCCGTCATCTCCATCCGCCTCGAGGACCCCGATGGCGCCCAACTGCCCGCTCCCCAACCTGGCCAGTACCTGACACTGCGTATCGAGCCCGACGAAAAGACGGGGTCGGTGCTCCGGAACTACTCCATGTCCGGGCGTCCCGACGCCGGCCACTACCGGATCAGCGTCAAGCGGGAACAGCACGGCACTGCCAGCGGCTATCTACACAAGCGTCTCCGGGTGGGCGATCAACTCGAGGTCGCGGCACCTCGGGGCACCTTCATCCTCGACCGCACCGAGGCGCCGGTGCTGCTGATCAGCGCCGGCATCGGTGCCACCCCGGTGCTCGCCATGCTTCAGGCGCTGGCGGAGCACCATTCCAAGCGGGAGGTCTGGTGGCTCCACGGCGCACGCAGCAGCCGCGACCACTCCTTCGCCGCCGAGGCGCGCGAGCTCCTCACCTCCCTCCCAAACGTAAGCAGCCACGTGTACTACAGCCGCCCGGGTCCGAAGGATGTGGAAGGTCGCGACTTCGACAGCAAGGGGAGGCTTTCCGCCCCGCTTCTCGCCGAGCTCGAGCCACCTCGGGACGCCGAGGCATATCTGTGCGGGCCCGCGCCGTTCATGGACGAGATCAGCGCCGGTCTGGCGGCCATGGGCCTCGCCGCCTCATGCATCCACACCGAGCCGTTCGGGCCCGCTCCGGGTCTCACGCCCGGCATCGCCTCAAAGCCGACGCGGGCGCCCCACCCGCCTGACGGTCAACCGGGGAGCGGCCCAACGATCGAATTCGCCCGGGACAGCCTCTCCGTGCGCTGGAGCGATGACTTCGCGAGCCTCCTCGAGCTCGCCGAAGCCTGCGACGTGCCAGTCCGCTGGTCATGCCGGACCGGTGTCTGCCACAACTGCGAATCGACCCTGATCGCGGGCTCCGTCGACTACAGCCCCGACCCCGTTGAACCTCCCGCAGACGGCAACGTGCTGATCTGCTGCTCAAAGCCGAAGGACGACATCGTCCTGGATCTCTGAGATTTTCATGGGCCGGGGTTACGTGCCAGGCTTCGAGCGTGCTCTCCTGACGTTGTAGATCGTGGTCGGCTTGGTGGAGTGCGGAGAAGATCGTCGCTTGGAGCACCACTCGCGCAGTCCGGTGAGCTCGGCGATCACCTCGTAATCACGCTGTTGCGGAAAAACCCCGTTGTTTGCAGGGTTTGCACCCTCTACGGTCGCCGGATGAAGCGCCTGGCTCTGGCCGCCCTGGCGGCGCTGATGATCGCGCCGGGCGCGGCCCAGGCCGCCACGATCACGGTCGACACGACCGCCGATTCGTCGGTGTCGCAGTGCACCCTCCGCGACGCGATCGTCTCGGCCAACTCGAACACGGCGGTCCACGGGTGTTCAGCTGGATCAGGAGCCGACACGATCCACATCACCGCCATGGGGCAGATCGCCCTGGGCAGCCCCCTGCCCGACATCACCACCGGTCTGACCATCAACGGCCTGGGGCCGGCCTATACGGAGGTGCACCGCAGCGGCGGAGGAAGCTACCGGATCTTCAACGTCACCGGCTCGCCCAGTGTCTCGCTCTCGGGACTCATGATCTCGAACGGGAGCACGATTGCCGGATTCCCCGTCGGCGGCGGAGGTGGGATCGCCAACAGCGGCACTCTCACGCTGAGCAACATCACACTGAGCGGGAACTCCGCCACCGCATCCGGGACGGGCGCTTATGCGGCGGGCGGCGCGATCCACAACACGGGCACCCTGCACCTCCAAGACTCGACTTTGGACGGAAATGGCGCCACGGCCACCGCCTCCGGCCCCGGCGCGAGCGACTTCGCCAAGGAGGAGGGCGCGGCTGTGATGAACACGGGCACGTTGACCATCGACCGCACCACGATCCATGCCAACACGGGCACCGCCACGGGGGTGGCAGGCGCTCGGGCGGCCGGCGCGATCAGCGGCGGCGGCACCGCGACGATCACTGCGAGCACGATCGACGGCAACACGACGACCGCCTCCGCCAGCGGCACGAACGCGAACGCATCGACCTGGGGCGGCGGGATCGCCCAGTACAACCTGGGCTCGGCCGTCAACGGCGGCCTGGCCCTGGACCGAGACACCATCGCCGAGAACTCGCTGTCGAGCACGCCCGGATCCGGCGGCACCCCGCTCGATCGAGGCGGCGGCATCGCCCTCTACAACAACGGCGCCTCCAGCATCACCAGCGCGACGATCGCCGGGAATACCGCCGTGAGCGGGGCCTCGGCGGACAACGTCGTCCTCAACTCCACCTCAAACCCGACTGTCGAAAACACGATCGTCTCCGGTCCAGGCGGCACACTCAATTGCTTCGCGGAAGCTGGCACGTTCACCTCGCTCGGCCACAACATCTCGAGCGACGGGAGCTGCAACTTCAGCCTGTCCTCGGATCGACTGAGCACGGATCCATTGCTGAGGGGGCTGGCGGACAATGGCGGCCCCACCCGGACGATGGGGTTCTTCGATTACAGCCCGGCCAAGGACGGCGGCGACTCCGTCGGAGCCACCCTCGACCAGCGCGGCTTCGTGCGGCCCTTCGACTGGGTCTCGATCGATAGCTTCGGCGGCGGTGACAACGGGGACGTCGGCGCCTTGGAGTTCCAGCCCAACTTCGTCAGCCCCTTCCACAAGGACTTCGGACTGCAAGCAGTGGGAACCGCGAGTGCCCCGCAGACCTTCACCCTGACGAACGACTACGGCACGAGCCTCACGGTCGATCCCATCGCGCTCATTGGACCCGACGCGGCCGACTTCCTGCTCAGCACCGACAGCTGTTCGGGCAACACTCCGTTCGAAGACCACGAGACCTGCACCTTCGACGTCACCTTCGCTCCGCAGACCGACTCGATGGGGTCGCGAACGGCCGAGGCTCGACTGACTACAGACGCGTATGGCCATCCGCCGCTGCCGATTCCTCTGACCGGCTTCGTGCCGGGCGACGCCCCACCCTCGCCACCGGAGCCGGGAAGCTCCGGGAGCTCGTCGGGCCAGAGCGGCGTGCAGGGCGCGACGACGACCGGTCGGCGCGCCGCGGCGCTCAAGAAATGCAAGAAGAGGAAGTCCGCAGGGGCGCGCGCGAAGTGCCGCAAGAAGGCCAAGGCTCTGCCGGTCTAGCTTTCGGCGCCGTTAGGCCGGTCTGGGACATAGCCACAGGGCAGGACACCCAGGTCGCAGGGGTGGCGGAGGGACATCTCGACAGCGTGTTCGCGGACGCGGGTAGGTCCTTCGAGGACCTGCCTCTGGGACGAAGGCACCAGTGGCAAGGCGCGCGAAGCACTCGCCGCGAGAGGGTCTCGACGAAAAGGTCATCCGCGCTTTCGGAGTGGGCTACGCACCGGTGGGCAACGCCGGCTGCTGGATCATCTGCTGATCCGGCCTCTACCGGCGCTCGGAGGCCGTGGTCGGCGACTTCGTCGCTGTCCCGAGGGCTCACCAGGACGGGCAGAGCAATGCGGTCACCGTCCACACCGGCGGGGTGCCGCGGCCTTTCTTCATGGGCCGGGGAGGACTCGAACCTCCGACCGACGGATTATGAGTCCGCTGCTCTGACCAGCTGAGCTACCGGCCCGCGCGGCGAGCGTATCGGCCGGGGTAGATTCGTTCCATGGCGCGGCCGGAGGAGGAGCCCGGGGCGACGACGTTCACCTGGCCGCTGCTCGGCGCGCTTTATGGATCGCTCGTGATCGTCGCGATCGTGGCGCTGCTCAACACTCATCTCGGGCGCGACTTCGACCACCGAATCGATGCTCCAGCGCGGACGCTGGTGGCAGCGCCGGTGATCATCAGCGCGGCCGTCGTCTTCGTCGCGAGCATGGTCGCGCTCCTCGCCCCCGTCTACCGGGGACGCGCGCTACGGGTCGCGGAGATCGCCGCCTGGCTGGTGCCGGCCTGGCTGGTGATGGGCGCGATGGTGCTCGGGGCAATCTCCTTCGCCCTCCACCACGCGGACAAGGGCTGAACGGGTCGCGCTACGCGCTCCGTCGCATCAACCGAGCGCGGCGAGGGATTCGCCGACCGAGGACGGCTCGGCGACGCCCTCGGCGGCGGCCTGGGCGCCCTCGTTGAAGGCGCTGGCGCCCGCGATCAGCGCCGCCGCGGCGCCGGGCCTGATCACCCCGGTGTCGACACAACCGGCGAGGAATTCCTCCATCCCCTTCGCCAGGTCGGCGAGGCGCTCCTGGCCGACGACCAAAGCCGCGCCCTTCAGCCCATGCACCTCGACCCGGAGCTCCTCTATGCGGGTTGAGTCCTTCTCGCCCGACGAGGCGAGAGCTTCGATGCCGTCGATGATCGTCGGCGACCGCCGTTCGGCCTCGGCCGCCAGCATTTTGAGGAGCTCGTCGTCCCCCATGGACCTAGTTCTACCCCGTTGAACCGGGGAGCGCAGCCTGCGGCTATCCCGCGACCTTCTGGACCGCGGCCTCGAGCTCCTGGACGCTGAAGGGTCCCTGCAGGACCGAGCTGACCTTGCCGGTGCGGTCGATCACGTAGGCCCACGGCTCGGTCATCAGATTGAACGCCCGCATCTGCGGCCGGGGCCCATCGTTGATGTTGTTGTTGTTGTAGATCTCCTGGTGGATGAAGGCGACCTTGTCGCCGAACTCCTGCTTCACCTGCTCGGTGATGTCGGTGACTGGGCCGCAGACCCGACTCTGGCAGAGCGCGGGGGTCGCGAAGAGCAGCACGACCGGCTTCTTCCCCACGACGTTCGCGAAATCATCGGAGTGCATGTCGTCCGGCGGGACGCGCGTGTCGATCTGGCCGATGTTCGAGACCTCGCCCGCGGTCAGTGTGTGGATGGCGGGGACGGACTGGCCGACATTCGGCATCGGGAAGTCACCGACGGGGTTCGGGGTGGGCATGAGGCTGTACTGATAGGAGCTGCCGTTCTTGATCAGCGCCGCGAAAGCCCAGGGGCCGGGCTTGTTGAGCGGGATGTCGGAGATGTAGACGACCTGGGCCGCGCTGGGGTCGTCGGCGGTGGTCTTGGCTCGGAACGCGGCCTTGGTGGTCAGGTCCTCGATCCGGGCCGGGAAGGGGCCAATCGCCTTGCCGTCCACCCCCGTGCCGGGCGCGGCGTAGACCGCGATCTGGGCGTCGGTGATCGGGTCATGCGCAGTGGTGAAGACCCCGAATGGGAAGCGGTTGGTGCCGACGTGGAAGTAGGCGGCCGCCGGGGAGGCGACGGGGCCCTGCACGGCGTGCGCCGAGGTCACGACCTGGCGAAGCGTCTTGCCGTTCGCCGAGGGGAAGATCCCCGCCTGCGGAGCCGGCCGGCTGCGGCTGCCGGTGCCGTTGTCCGAACCGCCGCAGCCCGCGACGAGCGCGAGAGCGAGTACGGCGGCGGCGAGGGCGATTGGCTTGCGAGGCACGGGCGGCATCGTAGATGGGGTACGGGTAGGGTGCCCGTCGCGACTGAGGCATCTCTAAAGAGGAGGAGACTGTGGCGGAGAAGGCGGCGCTGATCACTGGCGGTTCGAGCGGAATCGGGTTGGCCATCGCCCGCATGCTGGGCGAGGACGGCTACGGGCTGACGGTCTCGGCCCGCCGGCCGGACAAGCTCGAGGGGGCGGTCGAGGATCTGCGCTCGGGCGGGCTGGAGGTGCAGAGCGTGCCGGCGAACATGGCCGACGAGGAGAACCTGAAGGCGCTCGTCGCGGCTCACAAGGAGCGCTACGGCCGACTCGACGTGATGATCAACAACGCCGGGGTCGGGATCGGCGAGGCGATGGACGCCTTGACCACGAAGTTCGTCGACATGCAGCTCGGCGTCAACCTCCGCGCCGTCGTCCTGATGACGCGCGAGTGCCTGCCGATGCTCAAGGAGGCCGGTGCTGAGCACGGCAAGGCGTTGATCGTCAACACGGCGTCGGTCTCCGGCAAGGCGGGGCAGCCGTGGCTGTCGGTGTACTCGGCGACCAAGGCGGCGGTGATCGGGTTCTCTCAGGCGACCCAGAAGGAGATCGCCGGCACCGGTGTCCAGGTGACGGCCTTCGCGCCCGCCTTCGTCGACACGCCGATGACGGAGTTCGTCAAGGGACAGGTGTCGGCGGAAGCGATGATCCGGCCCGAGGACATCGGCGAGGCGGTGAGGTTCCTGCTGCGCACCTCACCGAACTGCCTCGTCCCCGAGATCGTGTTCCTGCGACCCGGGGACACCATGGACACGCCCGAACTGGGCTAGCTGCGAGCCCGCTCCTTCAGCGTCCGCGCCGTGTTTCTAGGGGCAAGATGCATCAACAGAGGTGGGGTAGGAAAAGGAGCAGCATGCGCAAGCCCAAGTTTTTGGTTGGAGCGATGGTGGGTGTGATCGGGGCGCTGGTCGTCTCCGGGACCGCCTTCGCCGGCGTTCCGACCGGTCAGACGCTGCAGGCGACCATCGCGCCGAAGAAGCAGGACAAGAAGACCTTCGGCGGAGCGTCGCTGCACGCGATCATCGGCACGCAATACAGCGACTTCCTGGCGTCGCCCTCGGCCAAGGAGGTCGTCTTCAGGATCGACAAGCAGATCAAGTTCACCAATGGCAACGTCCCCGCTTGTTCCTCGAGCAGCCTCAATGCCGCAACCACTTCCGGCGCCGTTCAGGCCGCCTGTGGCGCGAGCGTGGTGGGTCAGGGCACCGACCAGGTCAACGCCGGGACGGGCTCGTTCGCGGGCACGAACCCTGTTGTGCTCGTCAGTGGTGGTCCGACGACGCTGTTCGTGTGGACCCGGATCGCCAACGCGCTGACCCTGGTCCTCAATGGCCAGTACGCGGCGGGCCCGAACACGCTCGACGTGACGGGTCTCCCAAACACGCCGGGCACCGACCTGACCAACTTCGACATCACGTTCAACAAGAAGAAGACCGGCAAGAAGTCGTTCTACGTGATGGCTCGCTGCAAGAGCAAGAAGTCGAAGTTGGTGAACAGCGAGACCACGACGTTCTACAACGGTCAGTCCACGTCCGCCACGGCGACCCAGAAGTGCGTGAAGAAGAAGAGCAAGAAGAAGAAGTAACGGTCGCTGATATCGGGCTCAGGAGAGAGGGCGGCCGCGGCCGCCCTCTTCTTTTGACGGCCCTTGTGACGCCAGCGGTGCCGTCCAGATCCTGCCGCCCTTGCGCAGGCCGGCGCGCGCCCCGACCCACCAGGCGACCTGTCGCATCAGGTCGAACCAGGCGTCCTCGACCCACCGGGTCTCCCCTCGCCCCCGGGCCTTCGCGGCCAGAACGATGCCGAGGCCGCGGGCGGTTCGACCGATCTCACGGATGCGGGGCGGCTTGACCGGGTGGCCGCCCATCGCCTCGAACTTCGCGCCGACCAGGCCCGCGCCGTAGGCCCAGCCGAGCTGCTGGCGGAAGAAGCCGAGCTGTGTGTCGCGGTTGCGGTGCCGGGCCGTGGCCCGCTCGGCGTAGGCGAGGCGGCGGCTCGATCGCTCCTGGAAGCGGAGGCCGAGCTCGACGTCCTGGGCGCGGGTCATGTGGGGATCGAACGGTCCGATGCGATCGATCACCTCGCGGCGGTAGGCGGCATTGGCGGTGATCGGGTAGGCGGGATTCGAGTTGAAGGCGAACTGCTGCCAGTTGCCGAGCAGGCGGGCCGCCTGGCGCTCGGCCGCCGTCCTGGCCGGGGCGTGCTGGAGGTCGCCGGCGACCGCGCCGACCTCCGGGTCCTCGAAGGGACGGGCTAGCTCGGTGAGCCACTGGGGCTCGACCAGGCAGTCGGCATCGATGAAGGAGAGGATCTCGCCGGTGCTCTCGGCGATTCCGCGGTTGCGGGCGTTGGAGACTCCGGGCGCCGGCTCGTAGAGGTAGCGGACGGGACGGGCCTTGATCAGGGATGCGGTGCGGTCGGTCGAGCCGTTGTCGACGATCAGGATCTCGCGGCGGTCGGGCGGGTATTCGGCCGCCAGGATCGCGTCGATGCAGCCGGCGATGGTGGACTCGCCGTCCCGGACGGGGACGATGACGGAGACGGATGGCTGGTTCGAGGGCGCCCGTGGCACGGGCGCAAGTTAGCCGTGCGGGATCGTTTCCCGGTTCTCGTCCCCGGCGGACTCGGCCTGCCGGCCCTCCTCGTGCACATGCTCGGCGTACGCCGTGGCGAGGACGTCCTCCACCGACACCTCGGATGTCTCGTTCGCTTCGACCGCTGCACGTTGGCGGCGCGAGGCCTGGACATCGCGCACCTCCTCGCGGAGGGGCCGCTCGGGCAGAGGCTCCGCCCCGTGGATGCCCTCGCGGAGCAGGGCCAGCTCGAGGTAACCCTCCAGCGCTCGGACCTCGCGGCGGGAGGCGCGGCGGGGCTTGCGCTGGTTGGCCCCGGTGAAGGCGTCCCAGGCACGGGCGAAGGTGCCGAAGTTGGTGCGGCCACCGTTCCGGTGCGCCGCGAGCATCGGGCAGACGCCGCCGCGCTTGTCGGTGTAGGCGCCGACGATGACGCGGTTGGCGCGGATGCCGCGGAGCATGGCCTCCTTGGTGGCGTTCGGCATGGCGGCCACCGAGTTGCGGAGGCGGCGGGCGTTGTTGCGTCGCTTGGCCATCGCTCAAAGGATTGCGAGGACCCCGTAGGGTCGGCGCAATGAGCCGCCCAGATCGACGCTTGAGGCTGCTGGTCGCCGCGTTCGGCGATCCCGGCCATGCCTTTCCGGCCATCGCGCTCGCTCGTGAGCTGGCACGGCGCGGCCATGAGGTGCTGGTCGAGACCTGGGAGCACTGGCGGGAGGCGGTCGAGGGCGAGGGACTCGGCTTCACCGGCGCGCAGGAGTACACGGTCTTTCCGCCGCCGAGCCCGGACACGCCGGACGGGCAGACGGCGGCGGCCGCGGCCCGCGCGCTCGCTCGCCTGATGGAGGGGTTCGAGCCGGATCTGGTGGTGAGCGACATCCTGACCCTGGCGCCGACTCTCGCGGCCGAGGTCGCCGGCGTCCCGCACGCCACCCTGATCCCGCACGTCTATCCCGTGCAGCAGCCGGGGATGCCGCTCTACTCGCTCGGGATGCGTCCGCCGCGGACGAGCTTCGGGCGGATGGCGTGGCGGGCGACGGCGCCGCTGCTGGAGATGGGGCTGCGCCGAGGCCGGGACGAGCTCAACGAGACGAGGGCCCGGTTGGGGCTGTCGCCGATCGAGCGGTTTCACGGTGGGATCAGCGAGCTGCTCGCGATCGTGGGGACGTATCCGCAGCTTGAATACCCGCGCCAGTGGCCCCCGCACGTCCGGGTGACCGGGCCGCTGTTCTTCGAGGTGCCGGGCGAACGTTCGGAGATCCCCGAGGGCGATGGGCCGCTGGTGCTCGTCACGCCCAGCACCTCGCAGGATCCGGAGTGCGAGCTGCTGCGAGTGGCGCTCGATGGGCTGGCGGATGAGCCGGTGCGGGTGCTGGCGACGACGAACCGCCACCGGCCCGAGCGGCCGATCACGGTGCCGGAAAACGCGACGCTCGTCGATTGGATGCTCTACTCGCAGGCGATGCCGGCCGCGGACGTGGTGATCTGCCATGGCGGGCACGGGACCGTGGCAAGGGCGCTCGCGGCCGGGAAGCCGCTGCTGGTCTGCCCGTCCGTCGGCGACATGGGAGAGAACGCGGCGCGGGTGGCGTGGTCGGGTACCGGCCTCTCGATCCCGCGGCGCCTGCTCTCGAAGCGAGGCGTCAGGCTGGCCACACGGCGGCTGCTTGCGGAACCGAGCTTCCGAGGCCGCGCCCTCGCCGTGGCCGAGTGGTCGGAGGCCCACGACGGAGCGGTGGCCGCCGCGGAATTCGTCGAGGAGGCGGCCCGGAACGCAAAGAGCCGGCTCGCACCGGCTCGTTCCTAGTCTTGGTCGATCAGCTCCGGGGGTGGGACTCGAACCCACAACAACTCGGTTAACAGCCGAGTGCTCTACCGATTGAGCTACCCCGGATCGGCTGAGGAAACCTTAGGACACGACGCCCGCGTGAGCGATTCGGTCGGTGAGCTGGGCTCGTTCTCCCGCCAGGCGTGTGCTGACCTCGTAGTCGCCCGCCTTCTGGGCGGCCGCGATGCCATCCTCCAGGCGCTGCTGCTCCAGCAGGTCGAGGTTGAGCTGCATCGCGCCCTCCGACGCCGGCTCGCTCTCCGCCCGCATGACGAGCTCGGTGATCAGGGAGGTGAGCGCCGCGTCGTCCCGGGGCAGACCCTCCATCGGATCCTCGAGATGGGTCCGCAGCCAGGCCAGCGCCGGACGGCCCGATGGCGAGAGGTGCTCCTCGGTCAGCCTGTCGATGAATTTCTGCCCGGCCTCCGGCTGAGAGAGGCACATCGCGAGCAGCGCCCGCTCGCGCGTCTCGCGTGGGGTGAGCGAGATCGCGACCGGCTTGGCCGGCTTCGCGCCATTTTCCTCGCTGGCCGGAGCCGCGGCCGCATCCGGGGCTGAGCGGACCCGCGCCAACACCAGGCTGGCATCGGTGTCGAGCCGGTCCGCCACCTTCCGCACCAGTTCGTCGAACCCGAGCGCGGTCTCCCCCATCGCCTTCAACACCGGCCCGACCTCCTCCAGGACGCGCTCCCGTCCGGTGACGGAACCGAGGTCGCCACGCCCGAGCGCCACGTCCACCCGGAAGCTCGGCAGGTCGATCGCCTCCTCGACCAGCTTCATGAACCGCTCCTCCGACCCGTCCTTGAGCATGTCGGCCGGGTCCTCCCCCTCCGGCATCGCCGCCACCCGCAGCTCGAGGCTCTTTCCGCCCGCCACCTTCTGCGCCCGGATCATCGCGTCCGCGCCGGCGCGGTCGGCGTCGAGCGCCAGCACCACCGACTCGGTCTGCCCGGCGAGCATCGTCACCTGCTCCGGCGTGATCGCCGTTCCCATGATCGCGACCGCCTCCTCCACCCCGGCCTGGTGCAGGGCCAGCACATCCGTGTACCCCTCCACCACGATCGCCCTCCGCGCCTTCGCGATCGGGCCGCGCGCCCGGTCGATCCCGTAGAGCGTGTGGCTCTTCCGGTAGAGCTCGCCCTCGGGCGAGTTCAGGTACTTCGGCTTCGAGTTCGGGCTCAGCGCCCGAGCGCCGAACCCGAGCACCCGCCCGCGGTGGTCGCGAATCGGAAAGGTGATCCGGCTCCGGAAGCGGTCGTAATGCCCGCCCTGTCGTCCCTTCTGGATCAGGCCGGCGGCGAGCAGCTCATCGATCTTGAACCCCGCCCGCTGGCTCCCGGTCAGAACCTGATCCCAGGGGCTGGGGGCCATCCCAACTCCGAACCGCCGCAGCACGTCCTCGCTCAGCCCTCTCTGCTCCAGGTACTGCCGGGCCTTGCCGGCCTTCTGCGACTCCCACAGATACCGCTCATAGAACTTCGCGGTCCGCTCGAGCAGCTCCCAGAGCCGCGCCTTCCTGCGCCGCCTCTCCTCAGCCTGAGGATCCTCGTTCTCCCTCTCGACCTCGACGCCGTAGCGCTCCCCCAGGGACTCGACCGCCTCGGGAAAGGTCAGCCCCTCCTTCTCCTCCACGAACCGGAAGACGTCGCCACTCGCCTCGCAGCCGAAGCAGTAGTAGAGCTTGTCCCGCGGATTGACCTTGAACGAGGGCGTCCGCTCGTCATGGAACGGGCAGTTGCCCCAGTAGTCCTGGCCCCGCTGCTGAAGGTCGGTGTAGGCGGAGACGATCTCGAGGATGTCGGCAGCGTCCTTGACCCGCTCCTTGCTCTCGTTCGTGAACTTCGCCATCAACCCAATCTATTGCCGAGCGACCAGCTGGTCGTACGTGCTCAGGCAGAAACGGTCGGTCATTCCGGCGATGTAATTGGTCACCCGCTGGACCGGACCCGCATCCGGGTCCGTCGCGGGCACCTCGTCGAGGTTCGCCAGGTAGTGGTCGAAGAGAGTCCGGAGCGCAATCCTCGCCCTCTCCTGCTCAGCGCGCGCCTCCTCCCCCAGATAGACCCGGTCGAACATGAACTTCCGCAGCCGCAGCATCGCCCCACCGACCTCATCGCTCTGCGCGATGTCCCCCTCCGCTCGCGAGCGCTCCACCATGTCCTGGACGAGCCGGTCGATCCGCTCCGCTCCCGTCTCTCCGAGCAGCTCGATCTGATCGGCGGGCAGATCGGCCTCCTCGATGATCCCGGCGCGCACGGCGTCGTCGATGTCGTGGTTGATGTACGCGACCCGGTCGACGATCCGCACCACCCGCCCCTCCAGGGCCGCCGGCTTCTGCGGACCGGTGTGGTTGAGGATCCCGTCCCGGACCGGCTCGGTCAGGTTGAGCCCCCGCCCGTCGCGCTCCAGCTCGTCCACCACCCGCAGCGAGTGCTCGTTGTGGCGGAACCGCATCCCGTGCTCCCGCAGGGCCTCGTCGAGCACCTCCTCTCCGATGTGGCCGAAGGGCGGATGCCCGAGGTCGTGCCCGAGCCCGATCGCCTCGGTCAGGTCCTCGTTCAGTCCCAGCGCCCGTGCGACCGTCCGCGAGATGAAGCAGGCCTCGAGTGTGTGGGTGAGGCGCGTCCGGTAGTGGTCCCCCTCCGGGGCCACGAACACCTGCGTCTTGTGCTTGAGGCGGCGAAATGCCTTCGAATGCACGATCCGGTCCCGGTCGCGCTGGAACGGCGTCCGCACCGGGCTGTCGGCCTCGGGCTCGCGGCGATGGGCCGGATAGGACGGCAGGGCCAGGTCCCAGAGGTACTCCGCCTCCCAGGAGCGGACCCTCTCTTCCAGCGTCTGCGTCTCCGTGGTCATGCGACCGATGTTCGCACCCGACCCGGCACGAAGGTGGGGCGCATCGCCGCGACTATGCAACTAGGCTGCGGCTCGATGGCGGAGACGGCATTGATCACCGGCGCCTCCGCGGGAATCGGCGAGGAATTCGCACGACAGCTCGCGGCGCGCGGCTACGACCTGATCCTGGTGGCCCGTCGCAAGGATCGCCTCGAGAAACTCGCCGAGGACCTGCCGGTCAAGGCCACCGCGATCGAGTGCGACCTCGCCACCGAGGCCGACAAGCTGGCGGCCGAGGTGGGCAAACGCGACCTGCAGGTCGATCTGCTGGTCAACAACGCAGGCTTCGGCCTCCGGGGCCCCGTTCTGGACCTCGATCCCAAGCGCGAGGCCGAGATGGTCCGGGTCAACTGCGAGGCGGTGGTCACGCTGACCCACGCCTTCGCCCCGGGCATGGTCGAGCGGGGCCGCGGCGGAGTGATCACCGTCGCCAGCACCGCCGGCATGCAGCCCCTCCCCTACGAGGCGACCTACGGCGCCACCAAGGCTTTCGCCATCTCGTTCATGGAGGCCCTCTGGATGGAGCTCCGAGGCAGCGGCGTGACGCTGACGGTGGTCAACCCCGGCCCGGTGAAGACCGAGTGGCAGGAGGTGGCCGGCCACACCGCCGACACGTCGTTGCCCCCCGGCATGATCAGCGCCGAGCGCTGCGTCCAGGACGCCCTCCGCGCCTACGACCGAAAGAAGCGATCGGTGATCACCGGCCGGTTCTTCCCCTGGTTCATGCGCGCCGGCAAGGCGCCGAAGGGCGTCAAGCTCCGGGTCACGGAGCGGATGTACCGGCCGCCGAGCTAGGCGGCGGCGCGCAGATGCACGTGGGCGTGGTGCTCCAGCGTCTCCGTGATCGCACGGTCAGCCTGCGCCGCGACTCGGCGCTCGGCCTCAGGCGCCTCGGACAGCGGGCGCGCCAGCGCATCGACCATGAACCGGTGCGCCTCCTCGCTGAAGGCGAAGCCGCCGCCCTCGCAGCTCGCGCAGACCACCCCGCCGGCGGCACCGGAGAAGGCGGCCAGGTGCTCGGCCTCCCCGCAGCTCGCGCAGCTCGCCAGCTCCGGTGAGAAACCGGCCGCGAGAGCCAGCTTGAGGCGAAAGGCCAGCGCGGCGCCGGGAGCGCTGGCCGACTCTGGGTCGGCGTCGAGCAGCCCCAGGTAGTTGCAGAGCAGGTTGTAGGCAGCGTCGTTCGGCTCGCCGGAATCGAGCAGCCGCAGCACCGCGTCGCAGGCCCGTCCCGCCGATCCGAGCGCCGGCCCGTTGGATCGCAGCGTGCCGTGGCCGTCGATCGTGGAGGCGCCGGTCACGGTGAAAAGATCGCCCCGCCCCTCGTAGAGGACGAGGTTCAGGCGGAAGAACGGCTCGAGTCGCCCGCCGAACCGCGATTTCGGCCGCCGCGACCCCTTCGCGATCGCCCCGATCCGCCCGCGGGTCGCGGAGTAGAGATGGACGATCCGGTCGGCCTCGCCGTAGCGGATGCTCCGCAGCACGACCGCCTCGGTCTTGAAGTTCCCGGGCATGGCCCATTGACGTTGCCGAATGCTCCGGACGAGTTTGTGGTCACCCAGGACCGCGAGACTGCAGCACCGCATCCCGGATCGCGGCCGCAACCACCGTGGCCGCGGCGACGCCGACCTGCATCGAGCCGTACTCGCGCATCTCGCCCTTCCCGGACGCCAGGCAGAACACGATGTCGCCATCGACCGGGGTGAAGGTCGGGTCCACCGCCCGGGCGGTCCCGGCGATGGCCGCACGGGCGACCACCGTGCACTCGGTCTTGGAGAGTGCCGCATCGGTGCAGACGCACGCGAGCGTCGTGTTGCCCTCGGGCGGCGCCCTGTACTCGGGGGCGCGCTCCGCCGCAACGAGGTGATCCGCGCCGCGCACCATTTCGCCGTCGTCCCCAACCGGGCCGACGAGGAGCGAGCCGTCCTCAGCGATCACGTCGCCCGCCGAGTTCACCGCGGCGACCGCGGCCACCGTCTCCCCCGCGCCGGTCCTGATCGCGGCGTAGCCGAACCCGCCCGCGGAACCTCGCTCCCGCCCCAGGACCTTCGCGACGGTCGCGCCGGTCCCGACGCCGACCGCCCCTCGCTCCGGCACCCCACCCTCGGCGTGCTCGCAGGCCGCATAGCCCTCCTCCGGGCCGGGCCGCGCCTTCGGATCTCCCGTTCCCAGGTCATAGATCACGGCGCTCGGGACCAGGGGCACCCGGCCGAAGGGCGTCCAGTAGCCCATCTCGTGCTGCTCGAGCCAGCGCGCGACACCGTCGGCGGCGGCCAGCCCGAACGCGCTGCCGCCCGTGAGCAGGACGGCGCTTGCCTCCCCCGAGCGCGACAGGGGACTGAGCGTGTCCGACTCGCGAGTCCCCGGCCCCCCTCCCTGCACCCAGATGCCTCCCCTCGTGCCCGGTGGTGGGATCACCACGCTGCATCCCGTCAGGCCCTCGGGGTCGGACCAGTGCCCGACCGAGAATCCGTCCGGCAGCGACTGGGGCTCGCTCACCTGGCCTTCGCCTTGGCCCTGCGCCGCGGGCGCTTGCGCAGCCGCTCCTGGCACACCGGGCAGTAGTAGGTCGAGCGGCCGGTGACGACGATTCGCTGGACCACTCCGCCATCCTCGCGCAAGCAGTCCTCCCCTTCGCGGGTGTGAACCAGGAACTCGTTCTGCATCGAGCCGCGCTCACCGCGAGCGTCGCGGTAGTCGTCGATGCTGGCGCCACCGTGGTCGAGTCCCGCCTCGAGCGCCCCGACGATCCCCTCGACCAGCCGCGCGGCGTGATCGAGCTTCATCGAGCCGGCCGGGGAGAGCGGATGGAGCCTCGCCCGCCAGAGCGCCTCGTCGGCGTAGATGTTCCCGATGCCGGCGACCCGCGACTGGGTCAGCAGGAACGACTTGAGCGGCGCCTTGCGGTCCTTCGCCAGCTCCAGCAGTCGCTCGGGCGTGAGCTCTCCGGAGAGAGGCTCCACGCCCAGCCGGCTCGCGAAGAAGTCGTCCAGCTGATCTCCGGCGTCGAGCACGACGGCCTGCCCGAAGCGCCTCACATCGGTGAAGACCAGGGTGCGCCCGTCATCGAGCTCGAAGCGCGCACGGACATGGCTCGGCTCCGGCGCCGCCTCGTAGAGACGGGGGCCGCCGAGCCGTTCGCTCTTCATCAGGTCCGCGGTCTCGCCCTGCTCGGAATCACGCAGCAGGAGGTTGCCCGTCATCCGAAGGTGCATTGCCAGGGTGCGGCCGCCCTCCAGGCCGACGAGCAGGTACTTCCCGCGCCGGGCCACGGCGGTCACCTCTCTGCCGGTGACCGCGCGCTCCAGTGCGCCGGGTGGCTCCGGGCGCGTCAGGCGCTCGTCGAGGACCGTCGCCGCCACGATCCGCTTTCCGACGAGCTCAGGTTCGAGCTGGCGGCGAACGGTCTCCACCTCGGGCAACTCGGGCATGTAGGAGAGGCTATTGAGCCAGGTGCGCCCGTGGATGAGCCTTGAAGTAGGCCTCCTTCAGCTCCTCGCCCGAGAGATGGGTGTAGAGCTGGGTCGTCGAGAGGTCCGCGTGGCCGAGCATCTCCTGCACCGAGCGCAGGTCACAGCCGCCCGAGAGCAGGTGGGTCGCGAAGGAGTGGCGCAGGGTGTGCGGGCTCATCCGGTCCCCGAGCCCGGCGGACTCGGCGTGCCGCAACACGATCTTGTAGAGGCCCTGGCGAGTGAGCGGCCCACCGCGAAAGTTGACGAACAGCTTGCGCTCGTCGTTGGAGCGCACGAGCTCGGGCCTGGCGCCTCGCAGATAGACGCGGACCGCCGCGATCGCCTTTCCCCCGACGGGCACCAGGCGCTCCTTGGACCCCTTGCCCCGTGCCCGGACGATCCCGTGCTCGAGATCCACATCCGAGATCTCGAGGGAGATCGTCTCGGAGGCGCGCAGTCCCGACGCGTACATGACCTCGAGCAGGGCCCGATCCCGAATCGTCACCGCGTCATCGCCGCGTGGCTGGGCGAGCAGCCGCTGCACCTCGCTGTAGCTCAGGACCTCGGGTAGCTTCTTGCCGCGACGCGGCGTCTCCAGCCTCGCCGCCGGGTCGTCCTCGACCTCCTCCTCTCGGCGCAGGTGCCGGTAGAAGGAGCGCAGGCAGGCGGCCTTGCGGTTAACGGTCGCAGTCGAGCAGGGAGCTCGTCCATTGCCGTCGCCCTTTGCGACGTCCGCCAGGAAGTCGGAGAGATCTGAGGGTTCGGCGGCGGTCGCGTCCCGGTCCCGCTCCGCCAGGAAGCGGCCGAACTGGAGCAGGTCGGTGCGGTAAGCCGCAAGCGTGTTGCGCGAGAGGCCCCGCTCGAACTCGAGGTGCGCGAGGAAGTCGAGCACCAGCGCCTCGTAGCGCTCCGTCGGCTGCGTCTCGGCAGGCCTTTCAGGCGCGATCGTGGCCATACGGAGTACTTCCGCGGCCGTCGGTAGGTCCCTGCCTAGAGCAGCTCCTTCAGCATCAGCAGCCCGATCAGCGACTTCGCGTCCTCGCAGCGCTCGATCGCGCCGTCCAGGTCACTGAGCGGAATCTCGACCAGCTCGATCCGCTCCTCCGGCATGGGCTCGCCCTTCACCTCATAGAGCTCCGTCGCGAGGAACAGCCAGAGGCGCTCGTTGGTCCAGCCGGGGCTCGTGTAGAAGCTCTTCAGCTCGCGCCAGTCCCCGGCGGCCCTGTTGATCTCCTCGGCCAGCTCGCGTTGGGCGCACTCGAGCGGCGTCTCCCCCTCGACGTCCAGCTTGCCGGCGGGGAGCTCCAACAGCGCCGGCTCGTCGACCGCCTCGCGTGGCTGCTCCACCATGTAGAGGGTGCGCCCGTCGTGAGGGATCACGCAGACGGCTCCGGGATGGACGACGACCTGCCGCGTGGAGCGACTGCCGTCCTCGTACTGGAAGGTCTCCATCCGCACCGAGGCGATCGGGCCGCGATGCACGAGCTTCCCTCCCACCTTCTTCAGGCGCTCGTCGCTCATGCCGCCAGCTCCGCCACCGTCGCAGCCGCGAGCGCGTCGCCGGCGGCCAGCGCCGCAGCGAAGAAGAGGCGGTCCTCGCCGATCCCGCGGCCCATGTGGGTGGACGGGAGGCCACTTTCCGCGTACTCGTCGACCGGCGCCTCACGCGACCAGATCTCGTGGCGATCGCCGCATGCCCGGCGCAATTCATCCGCCGAGCCGACGGGTGCCGGCACCCGGACCTCGCCGAGCAGCATCCTCAGCACCGTCTCGGTGTGATGGCTCAGTCCCCGATGGCGCTCGCGTGCGTCGCCGCTCGACATCCTCGGCGCCAGCAGGGTCTCGTGTCCCAGGACCAGCGAGGCGTGCGCGGTGTCCACCGCGGTCATCCCGCCGTGTCCCAGCTCAGATCCTGAGCCGGCGATCCCGGGGCCGGGCCCGGCGATCGCGGCGTCCCAGCCGAGCGGCCCGGCGGCCGCCTGGAGCGCGCCGATCACGGTCAGCGACTCGAGCTCCGCCCCGTACGCCGCTCCGGCCGTCATGTGCTCATGGAGCAGGCCGGCGCTCCGCAGCTTGGCGACGTCCTCCGAGAGCTTGCCCGGCAGAGCCCCGCCGGTCGTCTGGACGTATCCGACCCGCAGCCCGGGTGCTCCGCGCGCGGCCGCCCAGGCTGCCGGAGCGAGCTGCCCGTGAAGCGAGAGCACCAGGACGGGGATCTGCCGGGCGGGACCCACGTGCTCGCGGGTTTCGACCGGCTCCACCGGGTGCTGCAGCGACGTGTAGTTCAGCTTCAGCGCGGTCGCCTCCTCCGCCCCCGGGTGAGCCAGACCGCGCGTCAGGTTCACGTGCACCACGTCGAATCCACCCGAGCCCAGTCCGAGGTCCCGGGCCTCGGTGTTGAGGATCAGCTCGTCGCCCTCGCGAATCTCGCCGACGAGCGATTCGTCGGCCCACGCCTCCCGGACCTCATCGCCAATCCGGACGCGAAGCGGATCGACCTGCGTCGCGACTCCCCGCCGCAGCTTCAGCACGTCTAGGCCCCGTTCGTCGTCACGGCCGCCTTCGCCGCCTCATCGACCGCGGCCTCGCAGACCGCCAGCATCTCCACGATTGCGCCTTCCGTAACCGACTCCTGCGGGGTGTGGTTCGCCTCGGTGCCGTTGGCCAGCAGCACTGCGTCGTAGCCGGAGGCCACCAGCGCGTTCGCATCGCTGCCGCCTCCGGTGGCGACGAGCTCCGGCTCGTGACCGGTGCGCCTCAGGGCGTCGGAGGCGATCCGCACCGCGTCCGACTTGGGATCGAGCCGATAGCCGCGGAACATCTCGATCACCTGCGCGTCGACGTCGCATCCCTGCTCGCCCGCGGCCCAGGTGCATGCGTCCACCATCGTCCCGATCGTCGAAGCCGCTCGCTCGCCGTCAACGCTCCGAGCCTCGCCGAGGATGCTGCAGTGCCCGGCCACGACGTTCGACGCCGTCCCGCCCTCGATGATCCCGACGTTCGCGGTTGTCTCCTCGTCGAGCCGACCGAGCTTCATCTCGGCCACCGCCGCGGACGCGGCAGCGATCGCGCTGTGTCCATCCTCCGGGTTGATGCCGGCGTGAGCCTCCTGGCCGGTGAACTCCGCGATCAGCCGCTTGTAGGTCGGCGCCGCCACGATCACCTCCCCGACCGGCGTCGCATGGTCGAGCACGTAGCCGAAGGGGGCGCGAAGGAGCGAGATGTCGAGCTCCCTGGCGCCGCGCAGCCCATCCTCCTCGGCGACGGTGAAGACGAGCTCCAGGCCCAGCGGGCCCGGGTCCTTCGCGTACCTCGCCGCCAGCTCCATCAGCACCGTGACCGCCGCCTTGTTGTCCGCGCCGAGAATCGTGTCGCCGCCCGTCGTGAAGCGCCCGTTCTCGCGGACGACATCGATCGGCCCGTCGTGAGGAACCGTGTCGAGATGCGCGAAAAAGGAGAGCCAGCGCTCTCCTGTTCCCGGGAATCCGCGCGATCAGATTGCCGGCAGCGGCCTCGGCCGAAACCGCCGACCCGTCTTCGGTGATGTCGACCCCGTGCCCGCGCAGCTCGTCCATGACCGCGTCGGCCACCTCCCGCTCTTCGCCTGTGGGACTCGCGATCTCGCAGAGACGGACGAAGCGGTCGAGCATGCGCTGGTCATCCGCAGTCACGATCGCGACAGGCTATGCGGTCCCGGCACAGGTGCAGCCTCCGGCCTCGCTGATAGAAGATCGGCATGTCACAGAGACCGACGCAGCTCGAGCACCGCGAGCCACCAGTCCGCCACTCCTTGGACGCGCCATCGCCCGTGTGGGAGGCAAGGCTCGAGATCATCATCGCGATCGCGCTCGGACTAGCCGCCGTCGTCATCGCCAGCGCGGTCTATCTGAACGAGCACCAGGAGCACAAGGCGGAGGTGGACTTCCACCAGGCCACCCAGCGCCTGCTGTCAGCCACGACGGTGGGGCTCAGAACCCCGGCCGGGCACGCTCTCGAGCTGAGTTCGACCCGGGAGGTCCAGGACGCCGAGGTCCACCAGGAGAAGGCGTCGCAGTACACGCTGGCGGAGGTGATCCTGGCCACCTCCCTCTTCCTCTTCGGCGTCGCCGGGATCAGCTCGCGCTGGCGCATCAAGATCGGCGCGTTATCGGTCGCGACGGGGACCTTCCTGGTCGCGCTGGTGGTGCTGGCGACCGTCTAGGCGAGACCGGCGCCGGCTAAGAGCGGCGGACGCTGACGTCCTCGGAGTTCTCAGCGACCGCCTCGGCCTCCGCGGCCGGCTCGGCGCTCACCGGGCGCTCCGCCGCCCGCTTGGCCGCGGCGCCGACGAACTCGCGGAACAGCGGCTCCGGGCGGGTCGGCCGGGAGTTGAACTCAGGGTGGAACTGCGAGGCGACGAAGAAGGGATGGTCCGGAAGCTCGATCACCTCGACGAGGCGATCGTCGGGTGACGTCCCGCTGGCGACCAGGCCCTCCTCCTCCAGCCGCTTGCGAAGCATGTTGTTGACCTCATAGCGGTGGCGGTGGCGCTTGTAGATGACGGGCTCGCCGAAGATCTCGCGGGCCTCGGTGTCCTCGTGAAGCTTCACCGGGTCGGCGCCGAGGCGCATCGTCCCGCCCAGATCCGAGACCTCCTTCTGCTCGGGCAGCAGGTCGACAACCGGGAAGGGCGTCTCGGGATCGAACTCGGCCGAGTTGGCCCCGTCCATGCCGCAGACGTTTCTCGCGAACTCCACGACCGCGATCTGCATCCCAAGACAGATCCCCAGATATGGGATGCCCTTCTCGCGAGCAATCCGAGCGGCCTCGACCTTGCCCTCGATCCCCCGCTCGCCGAAGCCGCCCGGGATCAGGATCCCGTCGACGTCCTCGAGCTGAGCCTCGTCGATGTCCTCGGCGGAGACCAGCTGGGTCTCCACCTCGACCCCGTGCTGCCAGCCGCCATGGGTGAGCGCCTCGATCACGGACTTGTAGGCGTCCTCGAGCTGGACGTACTTGCCGACCAGCGCGATCTTCACCTTCCGCTCGCGTGAGGCGTCGGCACGCTTGATCAGCTCCTCCCACTCGGTCAGGTCGGGCGTCTCGGACTCGATCCCGAAGTGATCGAGGATCAGGTCGTCGGCGCCCTCGGCCCGGAGCACCAGCGGCACCTTGTAGACGTTGTCGACGTCGCGAGCCGAGATCACGGCGTCCTCGGGAAGGCTGGCGAAGAGGGCGATCTTCTTCCGGATTTCGCGGTCGAGCCCCTGCTCCGAGCGGCAGAGGAGCGCATGGGGCTGGATCCCGATGCGGCGCAACTCGTTGACCGAGTGCTGCGTCGGCTTGGTCTTCATCTCGCCGGCATGCCCCACGTAGGGGACCAGGGTCAGGTGGATGAACATGCAGCGCTTCGGGCCCATGTCGGTGTAGAGCTGGCGAATCGCCTCGAGGAACGGCAGCGACTCGATGTCGCCGACCGTCCCGCCGATCTCGGTGATCACGAAGTCGACGGCCTGCGACTCGGCGACGATCAGAATGCGGTTCTTGATCTCGTCGGTGATGTGCGGGATCACCTGGACGGTGGCGCCGAGGTAGTCGCCGCGGCGCTCGCGCCGAATGACGCTGTTGTAGACGCCGCCGGCGGTGAAGTTGGAGGCGCGGGAGGTGTTCTCGTCGGTGAAGCGCTCGTAGTGGCCCAGGTCGAGGTCGGTCTCGGCGCCGTCCTCGGTGACGAAGACCTCGCCGTGCTGGAACGGGCTCATCGTCCCCGGATCGACGTTGATGTAGGGGTCGAGCTTCTGAAGCTGGACGCGGAAGCCGCGGGAGACGAGAAGACGGCCGAGTGAGGCGGAGGCGATGCCCTTGCCGAGGGACGAGACGACACCGCCTGTCACGAAGAGAAATCGGGTGTCGCTGGGCTTCGGTTGGCTCAATTGACTCTGCCGAGCGAGTCTAGTCGGTCGAACAGCGGAACTCGCTCGATCGCGGCGGCGATCGAGCGAAACTCCCCATACAGCGAGATCGTGATCAGCGCCGCCAGCGCGATCGCGGTCCCGGCCGCACCGAGAGCGGTGACGCAGACGACTCCAACCATCGCGCCGATCAGACTCGCCCCGCTGTCGCCGAGCATCCCCCGCTCGCGCAGGGTGATCAGCGCTCCGGCCGCGGCCGCGGCCGCGAACGGCCAGACGTGCGCGAGCGCCGCCGCCGACCCGCTGATGGCGCAGAGCCCCGCCAGCGCGAGGGCGGCGGCCTTCTCCGCCCTCCCGGGTCGCAGGTCGATCAGGTTGATCACGTGGGGAGCCAGGGACAGCACGCCCACGTCGAGGAGATAGGGCGCCCCGTCGCCCGGAGCCGCCCAGGCCGCCAACGCCACCGTCCCGAGCGCCTTGAGCGCGCCGGTCGACGGCCGCCCGGCGGCCAGGGCCGCGCCGTGACCGCGCAGCCCGCGGGGTCCTCCCTCGCCCAGGAGGTCGTCGATCAGGCCCAGCAGCGACACCCCGGCGACGTAGGCGATCCAGCGGCCCCCGTCCACCCCGGCGACCGCGCCCAGAATCAGACCGGCCGCGAGGATCGGCAGGCCGAGCGGGAAGAGCACCTCGACGCCCCGGTAGTTGGGCCGCCGCGTCAAGCCGGCCGAGCGGCGCCGGGGAGCAGTCGGCCGACCCCGCTGGCGTCAACCAGGGCGTCCCCCACGAGCAGCCGGGCAAGGAACGTCGAGGACATTCCCGCCCTGCCCTTGCCGAGGAACTCGACCATCGACTGCGGAGTGCCGACGCTCACCAACAGCTCCGCCCCGTGCTCGTAGGCGATCAGCAGGGCCAGGTCCTGGCTCGTACCGGGAGCGGCGACGATCGAGTGAGGCAGCTCGAGCGCTTCGAGGCGCGCGGCCCCGGGAGCTCCTCCGCCCGGGTATCCCTGGACCACCAGCTCCGCCCCGCTCCGCAGGGCGGCCTCGCCGGCGGAATCCATGTCGCCCACGATCAGATCGGGGAGCAGGCCCCGGTCGAGCAGGGCGTCGGCGCCCCCGTCCACACCGATGAGGACCGGAGCGCGTCGCTCGACGTAGCCGGCGAGGGCATCGAGGTCACGGACGTGATCTCCGCCGCGGACGACGATCAGGGCGTCGCGGCCTCGGAAGCTCGTTCGCGGCTCGGGCAGCTCTCCGAGTGAGAGGAAGCCGTCCGCCTCGTCCCGCACGTGCTCGAGGGTGTTCTCGGCGAACTCACGGAGGAGGTCAACGGAGTGTCCCCTCCCCTCCTCGAGCAGCGCGAGCAGATCGTCGGCATCGAGCGCTGTTCCCTCGGCCACGGCGGTACCGGCGACGCGGATCTCCTCGCCGTCGATCTCGAGCGGATCGCCGTCACGGACCAGCCCGAGCAGCCCGGCATCCGCATCGATCAGCGGGATCCCCGCGCGGGTCAGGATCAGCGGCCCGAGGTTGGGATGGGTCCCATCGGCCGAGCGGGACGCGTTGACGACGGCCGCGGGGCTCGCGGCGACCAGCTCCTGTCCCGCGACCCGGTCGAGGTTGGCGTGGTCGATCACCGCGATCTCGCCCGGTGCGAGCCTCCGGACCAGCTCCTTGGTGCGGGGACCCACCCGTGCAGTACCGGTGATGACGCTGGGGACGGCGATGGCCATCGGGAGAGCCTATGCAGCCCGGAGCACTCAGGCTGCGCGAAGCAGTTCGCGCGCATGACGGTCGGCCGCCTCATCGCCGTCGTCGCCGCCGAGCATCCGGACGATCTCCGCGACGAGGCCCTCGCCGTCCACCCTCTCGACCTGCGCCCTCGCCTGGCCTCCGTCCACGCTCTTCTCGATCCGAAAGTGGCTTTCGGCCATCGAGGCGACCTGCGGCAGGTGGGTGATGCAGAGCACCTGGCGCTCTTCTCCGAGGCTCCGCAGCCGCTCGCCGACCGCCTTCGCGGTGTTCCCGCCGATCCCGGCGTCGATCTCGTCGAAGACGAAGGTGGCCGCCCCGCCCCGCGCGCCCTGACCGGCAAGGGCGAGCATCACCCTGGAGAGCTCGCCGCCGGAGGCCGCATCCCGAAGTGGTGAGACCGGCATTCCCGGGTTGGTGGCGACCTGGAACGCGACCCGCTCCTGCCCGAGCGTCCCGAAGCCCTCGGAGTGCGGCTCGAGGCTCACCTCCAGCTTCGCCCCGCTCATCGCGAGCTGCTCGAGCTCCGCGGCGACGCTCTTCTCCAGACGCCGCGCTGCCTTCGCGCGCACCTCGCTGAGCTGTCCGCCGAGATCGGTCCGCTTCCGCTGGGCCTTCACCAACTCGGCTTCGAGGCGGTCCGTCGCCTCCTCCGCCCCCTCGATCGTCTCGATCTCGGTGCGGCAGTGCTCGGCGTGCGCCAGCACCGAGTCGATCGTGCCCCCGTGCTTGCGCCTCAGCCGGTCCAGGGCATCGAGCCGCTCCTCGACCTGCTCGAGGCGGCCCGGCTCGGCCTCGATCCGCTCGGCGTATCCGCGCAGCTCACCCGCAAGCTCCTGGACCTCCATCCGGAGTCCCCGGGCGGTCTCCGCGAGCCGGTCGAGCTCGACGTCGACGCCCTCCTGCGCCGCGAGGGCGGACTCCGCGGTGCCCATCGCATCGGCAGCGGCGCCCTCTCCCTCGCCGCCCACGGCGGCAAGCGCCTCGGACGCCGCCATCCGCAGCGACTCCGCGTGCCGCAGACGCTCGCGCTCGGGAGCGAGCTCCGCCTCCTCGGCCGGATCGGGCTTCGCGGCCTCGATCTCCTCCAGCTCGAAGCGCAGGATGTCGAGATCGCGCTCGCGGGCACCCTCCCGCTCGCGGATGCGGGCCAGCTCCCGCTCGACCCGAAGCACCTCGGCGTGCGCCTCCCGATAGGCCCGGCGCCGCTCCAGGTGCTCCTCGCCGGCGAAGCCGTCCAGCGTCTCGAGCTGTGCGCCCGACAGCGTCAGCTTGCGGTGCTCGTGCTGCCCGTAGAAGGCGAGCAGCCGGGAGCCCAGGGCCTGCAACTCGGGTGCCGACGCGGAGCGACCCGCGAGAAAGGCGCTCGTGCGCCCGCTCGCCGAGACGCGTCGCCCGATCGCCACCTCCGTCGCGCCCTCCGGCAGCCGATCGGCGATCTCGGCCAGCTCCGGATCGTCGAGCAACCCCTTCGGAAGCTCGAATACGCCCTCGACGTAGGCCTCGGCAGCGCCGGGCCGGACGATATGCGAGCGCGCCCTGCCGCCCATCAGCAGATCGAAGGAGTGGGCCAGGATCGTCTTGCCCGCTCCCGTCTCGCCGGTGATCGCGTTCAGCCCAGGTCCGAGCCGCAGCTCGGCGCGCTCGATCAGGAGCAGATTCTCGATTCGGAGCTCGAGGAGCATGGGTCCCTCGTTCTAACGAGGGAGCCCGACGGATTACGCGGCGGCCGGCTCCTCTACCTCCGCCGGAGCCTGCTGCGGTGGCCCGTGCGGGACGAAGTCGCTCTGACGCACCAGGGCGAGAACAGCGATCGCGCCCGTGAACAGGATCAGCGCCCCGACCAGGAGGATGTCGTTGAAGGCGTCGGTGAAGGCGACGCCCGCCGCATGGAATGCCTGGTCGTGGAACTGTGGCGGCGCCTGGTCGGCGGCGTGGGTACCGCTCGCGGCAACGCCGTCGGCGAACCCACTCGGCGCCTGAGGCACCAGGGTGTGGAGCGAGTCCGTGATCTTGGTCTGGAAAATGGCACCGAGGGCGGCGATCCCCGTCGATACGCCGGCGATCCGCATCGTGTTGTTGATCCCCGACGCCATGCCCGAGCGCGCCGCGGGGACGACTCCGAGCGCGGTCGAGGCGATCGACGGATTGGAGAGCCCGATGCCGATGCCGCTGACGATGAACCCGGCGAGGAGCGCCGTCCACTCCGAATCGGGCTTGACCCCACGCATCAGCAGCAATCCGATGCCGACGAGCGTCAGCCCGATCGTCAGGGGTACTCGCGCCGGGAGCTTCGCGACCAGGTTGCGCGTGACAAGCGGCACGATGAACGCGAACACGGTCAGCGGCAGGAAGCGAACACCGGCCTGGAGCGGAGTCATCCCGATCACGCTCTGCATGTAGATCGTGATGTAGAGGAACATCGAGAACATCCCGGCCCCGATCGCGAAGGTGCCGTAGGAGACGCCCGAGAACGCGGGCTTGCGAAACAGGCTGAGGTCGAACATCGCGTGGTCCTGGCGCCACTCGAAGAGCACGAACGCGACGAGCAGGACGACCGCGGCCCCCAGCGACCCGACGATCAGGGCGCTGCCCCAGCCCTCCGCGTTGCCGCGCAGCAGGCCGAAGATCAGTGCGAAGAGCCCAAGAGAGAACGTGACCAGCCCCGCCCAGTCGAGGCGCTTGGCATCCGGATCGCGCGACTCGCCGGCCTGGGTCCGGGCGAGGATCACGGTTCCGATCCCGATCGGGACGTTGACGAAGAAGATCCACTCCCAGCCGAACCCGTCTGTGAGCGCCCCGCCGACCAGCGGGCCGACCGCGACGGCGCCGCCGATCGTCGCGCCCCAGGCTGCGATCGCGGTCCCGCGGTCGGCTCCCTGGAACTCCTGGGCGATCAGGGCGAGCGAAGTCGCGAACATCGCCGCGCCCCCGATACCCTGCAGGCCGCGCGCGACATGCAGGAAGGTCGCGCTCGTCGCAAGTCCGCAGAGCAGCGAAGCAAGCGTGAACAGCCCGACGCCGATGATGAACAGCCGCCGGCGGCCGTAGCGGTCCGCGAGACTTCCCATGGTCAGGGTGAAGGCGGAGAGCAGCAGCGTGTAGGCGTCGACCACCCATTGCAGCCCGGTCAGGTCCGTGTGCAGGGCCTTCTGGATGTCGGGCAGCGCGACGTTGACGACGGTGATGTCGAGCAGCAGCATGAACGTCGCCAGACAGACCGCGAGCAAGCTCCACCACTTCCGCTCCACAATGCCTCCTTACCGCGGGACGCCGGATCCGAAAACCCAGTGTCTCAAACCCGGACCCGGCGGCTAAGCCAGCATCCCGAACTTCTCCCGGATTCGCCGGTAGAAGTTGCGGCCCGGGAGCTGCGCGAGGCAGCTGGCGGACTCCTCGAAGCGGATCTCGATCTCCGCGCCCGGTGCGAGCTCTCCGGCCGGCTCACCGTCGAGCGAGATCTCGACCGGCTCGCGTCCCGCGGCGTTGCGCACCTGCAGGGCGTCGTTGGGCGCAACGACGAGCGCGCGGGCGGCGAGGGTGTGCGGGGCGATGAAGCTGACCACGTAGCCCTTCACCCCCCATGCCAGGATCGGGCCGGCGTTGGCGAGGTTGTATCCGGTCGAGCCTGCGGGCGTCGCGGCGACCAGACCGTCGCAGCGGACGCTCCCCACCTCCTCGTCGCCGATCGCGTACGAGAGCTCGGCCACTCTCCCGTGCGGTCGCCGCACGAAGCTGACGTCGTTCAGCCCGATCGGCATGTCGAGCGGCAGGTCGACCCGCAGCGCCGGCAAGTCCATCGCGTCGAACTGGCCCTTGAAGGCCCGCTCGAGGCCGCTCTCGAGGTGATCCCGTTCGACGGCCGCCAGGAAGCCGACAGTCCCGAAGTTGATGCCGAAGACAGGCACCCCGGTTCCAGCGAACCGGCGCAGCGCGTAGAGGATGCTGCCGTCGCCGCCCAGAACGATGCAGACGTCGGGGCGCTCCCCGTCCGCGACCAGCTCGATCCCCGACGCGGCGTCCCCGTGCTTCTCGCGCTCATCCGCCGTGCAGGTCAGGTCCACAGAGGCCGCTCGCGCCAGCTCGACGGCCTTCAAGACCGCCTCGGAGGCGGCCTCCGGGTGGGTGTGGGTGATCAGCATCGCCTTGGTCATGGCTCGACCTCCTCGAGCGCATTGTCCAGGTCGATCTCCTTCCCACTGCGCGAGGCCCAGACGAAGGTCTCACGATTGCCCTTCGGGCCGGGCAGCCCCGAGGAGGCCAGGCCGCGCACGGCGAGGCGCTCCTTTCGCACCGCCTCGACGACCTTGCGAATCGCGTCGCGGCGATCCCCGGCGTCACGGACGACCCCGCCCTTTCCCACCTTCTCCTTGCCGAGCTCGAACTGGGGCTTGACCAGCCCGAGCAGGTCGAATTCCTCGTCCGCCGTGGCGACGATCGGCGCGATCAGCATCGCCAGCGAGATGAAGGAGACGTCCACGGTGATCAGGCCGGGCCGAAAGGGCAGATAGGAATCCCCCAGCGCGCGAGCGTTGATCCTCTCCATCACCAGAACCCGCGGGTCCTGCCGCAGCTTCCAGTCGAGCTGCCCGTAGCCGACGTCGACCGCGATCACCGTCGCAGCGCCGCGCTGCAGCAGGCAATCGGTGAACCCGCCGGTCGACGCGCCGACATCCAGGCAGCGACGCCCATCCACCTCCACCGGCAGCTCGTCCAGGGCGTTCTTCAGCTTGATACCCCCACGCGAGACGAACTCCTCGCCCTCCTCCATCACCAGCTCGGCCTTCTCGTCGATCAGCTCGCTCGGCTTCTCGACTGATGCTCCATCCCGGCCGAGACGAACCCTCCCGGCGCGTACGCACGCCGCCGCGGCGGTCCGCGAGGGCGCCAGCCCGCGCTCGGCGAGCAGGGTGTCGGCGCGGCGACGGGGCATGTGCCAACCGTACCTGGGAGGGGTTCGCCTGAGCGGGAGCCCGATGCCACCCACGGCGTGTGACCGCGCTCACACACGAATCGCACATACGTTCGTATCTTGGTTTTCGTGATGACTCTGTTCAGGGCAATCCCGATCCACGTGCACGCCGCTCTCGAGGTGGCCGCCGCCCCCCTATTGATGGTGGCGCCCTTCGCGCTCGGCTTCACGCCCCTCGCGGGCGCCCTGAGCATCGCTCTCGGTGTTCTCCTGCTCGGGCTCGCCACCTCCGTGTATGGCGACGCGCAGCGCGGGAACGTGCCGCTGAGCGCCCACGCGGGACTCGACTACACGCTGGCCGCGGCCACCATCGCGGTCGGGGTCGTGGCGGGAATCGCCGGCGATTACGTCGCAACAGTCTTTTTGGTCGGATTCGGCTCCGCGCACATGGTGCTGACCGCTTCAACGCGGTTCAGTCGCCCGCTCGGAACCTGACACCGGCTACCTCCCACAGACAACACACATATCTCTCCTCCCTGTAGTACCCCAGAAACGGCCCTCCTCGGAGGGTCGTTTCGCTTTCAGTGATCCGGCTGCAGCGCCCGCTGGCCGAACTCTCCCTACCACCTGTTTTTCCGCCCACGACGGCGATCCATGCCAGTCGGGGCGGAGGGCGCTGTTCCGCGCAGCGGGTCCCTGCCCAGGCCCCGCGCAGCCGACAACGCCACTCTCCTTGTACCCGCCTTTCGGCTCCCTACCCCTCCACCTGCGAGGGGGACCGATCTGCGCCGTGTTCGGGATCGGCGAGGTCAGGTCCACCGACCCGTCATTGAGGCCGTGGGGCGGTACTCCTGGGGGCTATGGCTTCCGGGTATGCGCGAACGACTTGCCAGACTGAAGCCATGCTCACTGCATTCGGCGCTGCCGCAGTCACTTTCATGATGCTGATGTACGCACTCGAGCAACGGGGCAGGTCATTCGTCCTCGCCTTCGCCTGCGGGTGCGCGTTGTCGAGCGCGTATGGCTTCCTGGCGGGCACCTGGCCGTTCGGAGTGGTAGAGGCGGTCTGGGCGATAATCGCCCTTCGCCGGTATCGCGCCGGAAGCCCTGTCAGTCGCTTTGCCGAGCCCACCTAGGCTCCCGCGATCTGGATAACGGGCAGCGACAGCCCCTCCGGTTTATCTGTGGAAGGGTGGAAGTCGTGGCGCTGCTGTGGCAGGCATGGCGCGATACTGCGTGGACGATGTCGGAGGAGAATCTGCCCGCTGGTAGCTTCCTCGTTGAGCCTGCACTCGACTCAGAGGAGGAGCAATGGCAGTCGGATTGATCCTTGACTTCAACGGAGGCACGCTCGCCCAGTACGACCGGATCATGGAGATGATGCCCGGAGGAAGGCTGCCGCCAGGCGCGATCTCCCACTGGGTGGCGGCGACCGACGACGGGATCCAATGGGTTGACGTCTGGGAGGACCGTGCGAGCTTCGACAAGTTCGCCGAGGAGTTGCTCGGCCCGTTCATCGCCGATATCGAGGCTCCGCAGCCAGAAATCACGGAGTACGCAATCCATAACATGCACGCGCAGTAGCGCCCGGCGAGCCCTCGAAGCCGCCGGGCTGTCGGAGTAGCTGCGCGGTCACGCCGCGACCTCGATCACCGGCAGAGCGAGTCCCTCCCGTTTATCTGTGAATGGGTGGCAGTCGGATTGACTTAAGTGGTAGACCCAAGACAACACGGCGAGCGGAAGTTTGGTGCGCGCTATCCCCTATCCCCTCCACCTCCGAGGACCTAGTAGCGGATCGAGCCCTGCCAATGCGCCCGGTACTGCACGCTTTCGGGGTGAAAGGCGACCAGATCGACCACCTGGAAGCTGCCGCTGGCGCCCTTGAACGTGCCGCTGCCGCCGTTGATCACGCCGGTGATCGGTCCCGTTGCGTTGCCGTTGGCGTCGAGCGAGAAGTCGTAGAAACCCCGGAACGTGCCGTTGGCACCGCTGAAGAAGGAAGCCTTGAAGGTGGCGTGCTCGGTGCCGCTGAAGTCCTCGCTGGGGCGAGGCTGGTTGTACGTCACGAGGGAATCCTCGTCCAGGTGCGCCTTCCTGTTCCCGAAGGGCCTGCCCACGAGCTTGGCCTCATCGGAGAACTCCACCGTGTTCGCGCTCGGCTCGTCGATGACGCTCACGGGGCTGGTCTTGTAGTCCACGCTGAGTACGTGGTTCTTCCGCTTCCCCTTGCCCTTCTTGGCGGCATGAGCCGACGGCTGAGGGCTGGCCTGGGCGATGCCGATCCCGCCCACTGACAGGGCGAGCGCGAGAGAGACGATCTGCGCAACATGCTTCTGAGTTGCCATCGGCTTTGCTCCTTGGCCCCCTAGGCCAAACCGGACATGCGGCGACGCTACCACCTTGCCGCCTTGACAGATGAGAAAACGGCCCTCCGAAGAGGGCCGTTTCCCTGCGGCTAGGCGGCCTTCGCCCGCGACCCGTTTCGTCGCCGGCGGCTCCGCGGCGGACGCGCGCTGTAGGTACGCGGACCGCCGTTGCCGGAGTGCTGGCCCTTGCGCTTGCCTCGCCCGTTGCCCTTGAAGCTCTTGCCGCTCGCTCCGCCATTGGCGGAATGTGTGCGAGCGGCGTGCTCGAAGCCGGGGCCTTCGCTGAATTCGCGATGAAGGCCGAGGTCCGTCGCAATCTTTCGCATCTCGTGATGCTGGTCGGGCAGGACGAAGCTGGCGGCGATGCCCGAGGCGCCCGCGCGGCCGGTGCGGCCGGTGCGGTGCACGTAGGTGTCACGGTCCTCGGGGGCGTCGAAGTTGATCACGTGGGTGATGTCCTCGACGTCGATGCCGCGGGAGGCCACGTCGGTGGCGACCAGGGTGTCGATCTTTCCCAGCTCGAAGTCGGCGAGCGCACGTCGCCGCTGGCCCTGGGACTTGTTGCCGTGCATGGCGACGGCGCGGACCTTCGCCCGGTCGAGCTTGCGGACCAGGCGGTCGGCGCCGCGCTTGGTGCGGACGAAGACCAGGGTGCGGCCGTGCTCTTCATCGCGGAGCTCCTTGACGAGCGCGTCCACCTTGGCCTCATGGGACAGATGGACGAAGCGGTGCTCCACCTCCGCGTGCTTCTCGACCTTCGGCGCGTGTACATGGCGCTTCGGGTTGCGGGTGTAGGCGGCGGCCAGCTTGCCGGACGCGCCCTCGAGCGTCGCCGAGAAGAACAGGGTCTGGCGCTCGCGCGGGATCTTCGCCACGATCCGGTCGATCGCCGGCTTGAAGCCGATGTCGAGCATGCGATCGGCCTCGTCGAGGACCAGGATCGAGACCCGCTTCAGATCGAAGGCGCCTCGCTCCAGCTGGTCCTCGAGGCGACCTGGGGTCGCGACGACGATGTGGGCGTTGGCGGCCTGCTTGGCCTGGGCGTGAAGTCCGACCCCGCCGTAGACGGCGGCGATCTTCAGCGCCCGGGAATGGGCGATGGAACGAAGCTCGTCGACGATCTGCTCGGCGAGCTCCCGGGTGGGCGCCAGGACGAGGGCCGCCGGGCGGCGCGCGTCGGCCTGGATGCGCTCGATCATCGGAATGCCGAAGGCAAACGTCTTGCCCGATCCAGTCGGTGACTGGACGAGGACGTCCTCGCCTGCGAGGACGTCGGCGATGCAAAGTCTCTGCACCGCAAATGGTTCGTTGATGCCGCGCTTGGCGAGTGCGCCCAGGACTGGGCTACTCACGCCGAGATCGGCGAATGATTCGGATGACATGTGTTGCTACTCCTTATGTGCGTTGCGTTGGAGATCCTGTGACCCCAACTAACGGCGCATTCGGAGCGCAATGAGGGAGGAAACGGAACCTCTCGGGGACCCATGTGGTCGACCCGACGTGGATCACGGTAGCAGGCCTCCCGTCCGGAACCGGTGATCCGCCCCCAGAACGGCCGGCTCAGGCAGGACGCCGGGATTGCATCCCGAGGCGGACCCGTGCCTGCTGCACCGCCTTGATCGACGTGCGGCACGCCTTGGCGATCCGGCTGTCTTCCTGATCGGGACGGCGCTTCATCTCGAACTCGATCCGAGCGCGCGACTCGATCTGTCCTCGCTCCTGGGCCGACGTCGAGGATTCGTCGATGGCGGCCAGCGCCGCCTCTCCGGCCCGATCCCGCCGGCAGGCCAGGCAGTAGAGCTCGTCGTCCTCCCTGCTCCAGGTCGCGGGCAGCTCCGGCCGCTCCACATCTGCCATCCAGCTGACGGTCACCTGACAGCGCGCGCAGGTCCAATCGACCGCGGGCTCAGCACTCGTCTCGGGCATATCCATTCCACCTTCCGACCCTCTGGATGGATTCGCGCGAGGGAAGAGGGAATAGCCGTCGGGCGAATGCTCGTATTCAGAGTACTCCGCCGCTCCCCGGATCTTTTCCGTGCGTTCCTACCAAGGCTTAACCGTCTCCTTGCCTGCCGGTTCCCCGCGCATGGGCATCTTCTTCAGGGCGCCGTCCAAGCTGCGGCCACCATGTCAACCCAAGGAGGGAATCGATGAGCACACTGATGAAGACACTGCTGGCCGTGGCGGCCACCATGCTCGTCGGCGGGGTCGCGTATGCGGCGACGGCGCCGGCGGGTCACCACGCTGCGACGGCACCTGCCACAACCGACGTGAAGGGACCCTGTGACGAGGCCGAGCACGCCAAGGATCCGCGCTGCGCCGGCCCGCAGGTACCTGAGGACCGCCATGACGAGGCCGAGCATGTGCACCGCCATCGCGGTCACGATGACGGGGTCGCCCATGAGGTCCAGAACGAGAACGAGCCGAACGACGTCGGGGATGACAACCCCGGCGACGCCGAACGCCATGACAACAGTGGCCCCGGCTCGCTCAACTCGGGACCGGGCAACGCCGACGACAACGGCGACAACGGCGACAACGGAGCGATGCAGGACAACTCCGGATCTGGCTCCTCTGGGTCCGGCTCCGGCTCCGGCGAATCGGAGCACTCGGGCTCCGGTCGTTCCGGGTCCGACGACTCGGGGTCGGACGACTCCGGATCCGGTGGATCCGGCCACGGCTGAGCTGCTGAGGAGGGATGAAGATCGGGCCACCGGGGACGCATCGCTCCGGTGGCCCGGTTCGCCCTCTGGCCTCCGGCCCTAGCATCAGTGCGCAGTGAGCGTCTTGGCCCAGCGACCGAACATCCTGCTCGTCGAGGACGAGAGGGCGATCACGGAGCCCCTTGCCGAAGCCCTCGAGCGTGAGGGCTTCTCGCCTGTCCTGGCCGGTTCCGCGGCCGAGGCGATGGAGCAGGCGACGGCGTCGGCTCCCGACCTGGTGCTCCTCGATATCGGGCTTCCGGACGGCTCCGGCCTGGATGTATGCCGCGAGCTGCGCCGTCACACCGACGTGCCGATCATCATGCTCACGGCGCGCGGCTCCGAAGCGGATCGCGTCGCCGGCCTAGAACTCGGGGCGGACGACTACATCGTCAAGCCCTTCTCGGCACGCGAGGTGATGGCGCGGGTGCGCGCGGTGCTGAGACGGTCCTCGCCCAGCCCAGGCGCGAGCGGCGCGGAGCGAATCGAAATCGGAGATCTCAGCCTGGACACCGCCAGACACGAGGCTCGGCTCGACGACGACGCCCTCGAGCTCTCGCGCAAGGAGTTCGACCTGCTTCGCGTGCTGATGGAGCGAGCGGGTTCGGTGATCACTCGGGAGGCCCTGATCGAGGAGGTCTGGGACATGAACTGGTTCGGATCCACGAAGACGCTCGATGTGCACATCAGCGGCCTGCGCCGCAAGCTCGACGACGATCCCAAGGAGCCGCGCTACATCCACACCGTGCGCGGCGTCGGCTTCCGCTTCTCGGGTGCTGACGAGGTCTGAGCCCATGAGCCTGCGCGCCCGCCTGCTCGTGGCCTTCGCCTACACCCTGATCGTCGTGATCGTTGCGTTGGAGGTGCCGCTCTCCGCGAACGTCAGCGACCGCGTGAACGCGGAGGTCGAGGCCGACTCCGCGGCGCAGACCCAGGTCGTCGCCGCCTCGGCCGCCGACCAGCTTCAGGACCGCGCCAGCCTGGAGCGAATCTCGCGCCAGGCCGCCGTCAGCCTCAACGGATTGGTCTTCATCATCGACGGCAACGGGCGCCAGATAGCGAGCTCGACCGGGGGCATCACGCGGCCGCCTCAGCCGACCGATGACCCGGTGGCGCGGCAGGCGCTCGGCGGAGCGGTCGCCCAGGGGCGCCATCACGAGGGGCGGGACATCCTCTCCACCGCGGTGCCGATCGTCCGGAACGGCCGGACCGTGGGTGCGCTGGAGGTCGAGCAGAGCCTGAACGCCGTGCGCGATCAGGTTCGCCAGGACGTGCTCGCGCTGATCGGCATCGGGGTCCTGGCATTGATCCTCGGGCTCGGCGTCGCCTGGATCCTGGCGGGCTCGATCGCCCGGCCGCTGCGCTCTCTCGGCGAGGCGGCGCGTCGCCGGGCGGCCGGGGACGCGAGCGCCCGTGCACCGGAGCGCGGCTCGCGCGAGCAGGTGCAGGTCGCGCGTGAGTTCAACGAGATGGCCGACCGGCTCGAGGCCGTGCTCGAATCGCAACGGGCGTTCGTCGCTGACGCTTCGCATCAGCTGCGCACACCGCTCACCGGCCTGCGGCTGCGCCTCGAGGCGGCGGGCGTGAAGACCTCCGACCCCGCAGTCGCCAGGGAGCTTGCGGCCGCTGAGCACGAGACCGAGCGCCTCAACCAGCTCGTCGAGGACCTGCTGGAGCTCGCCTCGAGCGAGCAGCCGGCCGAGGACGACCGCACGGACCTCACCCAGGCTGCGCGGGCCGCCGCCGAGCGCTGGCGCGGGCCGGCGAGTGAGAGCCGCCATCAGATCGCGCTCGAGACCGACGGCGACCTCGTGGTTCGAGCCGGCTCCCGCGAGCTCGCGGCCATCCTCGACAACCTGGTCGAGAACGCGATCAAGTACTCGCCGAGCGGCTCGCCGGTGACGATCGAGTGCGCGGGCGAGAACGGCAGTGCGACCGTAGGGGTGATCAGCGATTCGGGGCCGTTGGACGCCGAGGTGGCGAGCCACGCCTTCGAGCGCTTCTACCGGGGGCGCGGCGGGGGTGCCGGGACAGGCCTCGGGCTGCCGATCGTCCAGGCACTCGCGAAGCGCCGTGGCGGCCGCGCCAGGCTCGAAGCCGTCGACCAGCGAAAGGTCCGCGCCGAGGTGATGCTGCCCACCACCGACTTTGCCAACTCCTAACCACCCCCATCTAGCCTGATCCAATGACCAGCAGAGAGCGATTGCTCACCATCCTGCTCGGCATCACGGGCATCGTGGCCGCGGGCGCGATCGCCCTGGCCGCCAACGCGATCTCCGGCGACTCGATCGGCCTCTCGGCGCAGCCCGTGTCGCTCGCGTCGAGCTCCCCGGCGCCCAAGCCCGCCCCTGCGAAGCGCGAGCGCGGCGACGACCACGGTCGCTCGCCGGCTGCTCAGATCACCACCACGTCTGGCGAGGACCCTGGCGGCTCGAATTCCGGTTCGGGCGCGTCGAATCAGGGTTCCTCGGGTTCCTCCGGTTCTTCCGGTTCATCCGGCGGCGGCTCCGGCCAGGACCGCCATCACGGCGACTCGGGCATCAGCGGGCCCAGCGGCACCTCGAACACCAGCGGCTCCGGCACGAGCGGATCGGGCCCGGCCGTCACGACCACCACCTCCGACGATCACGGCGGCGGTGGTGGCGGCGGCACGGACGGCCTGGACGGCGGGTCGGGCGGCGGCGGACCGGGGCCGAACTAGCCGGGTCCCCTAGGGGCCGTGACCCCGGGGCGAGTGGCCGGCGAGCAGCAGGCGGCGCAGGTGCGGCGCATGCACCCGGCCCTGAATCAGGAATACCGCGATCAGGAAGCCGCCAAGGGCGATTGCGGCATCCAACGTGAAGGCAGTCTGGATGCCGTCGATGAAGCCGCTTCCGCTCTGGGCGCGATCACTGGCGCCGATGAACACGGTGGTGGTCAGGCCGAGCCCGACCGAGCCACCAGCGATCTGGAACATGTAGATGATCGCTCCGGCGAGACTGCGGCGCGCCTCATCGACGGCTGTGACCCCGACCGTGGTGGCCGTCGGATAGAAGAGCCCGATCCCCACGCCGAGCACCGCCATCCCGGGCACGAGGGCCCCGAACGTCTCCTTGCCGGCCAGCAGCGCGATCAGCGCCGGCCCCAGGGCAATGCAGCCGGAGCCGACGATCAGCAGCGGTTTCGCCCCGAAGCGGTTGTAGAGATTGCCCGCGGCGAAGGAGACCGCGGCGAAGGTCGCCATCATCGGCAGCATCCCGGCGCCCGCCCCGATCGCCGAGTAGCCGAGCACGTTGATCATCAACTGGGGTAAGTAGAGCATCGCCGCGAAGAACACGGCGGACATCATCAGGATCGCCGCGCAGGTGTAGGCGAAGTCCCGGTTGCGCATCACGTCGGGCGGGACGAGAGCGTGGTCGCCGGCGCGGCGCTCGAACACGACGAAGCTCGCGATCAGCGTGACGGAGAGCGCCAGCAGGGCGATGATCCGCGGGTCCCCCCAGCCCCAGTCGATCACCTGGTCGAAGGCGAGGAGGAGCGAGACCAACCCGACCGAGACGGTGACGATGCCCGCGTAGTCCATCCGCGTGTCCTCGGGCTCGGGATGGTCCTGCTTGATCTCGCGCAATGTGACGAACACTGCGAATGCTGCGACCGGCAGATTGAGGAAGAAGATCCAGCGCCAGCTGAGCAGGTCGGTGAGCGCGCCGCCGATCAGGGGGCCGGCCGCGTTGCCGATCCCGGCCGCGCCGAGGATGAAGCCGCCGGCGAGACCCGCCCGCTCTTCGGGCAGCGCCGCGTATGTCATCCCGAGGATCGCCGGCCACATCAGTGCGCCGCCGATGCCCATCAGCACCCGCGTCGCGATCAGCCAGGCCTCGCTCTGCGCGGCGCCGCCGAGGACGGAGAAGAAGGCGAAGATCGCGGAGCCGATGATGAAGGAGCTCCGGCGGCCGAACAGATCGGCGATCCGGCCACCGGTGACGATCAGGACCCCGAAGGTGAGCGCGTAGGCGTTGACGACCCACTGGGCGGTGGTCACATCCGTGTGGAAGTCGTGCTCGATCTGCGGGATCGCGACGTTGATCGCCGAGAAGTCGTTGGCGATCACGAAGACCGCGAAGCCCATCGCGATCAGTGCCAGCCAGGTGCCTCGATCGAGCGGCTGCGTGGCGCCCTCCACGGCGCCAACCCTAGCCACGAGACGGACGGAAGTCCTCATCCGTCCACGGATGGTTGACGGTTCGTTCTTCCGGGAATACCTTTTTCTCTAAATCGACAGGGGAGGTTTGGCGAGTGAGCAGGATGCGCATCGCGACCGGAGCGGGGCTCTCACTGGGTGCAGCCTTCGCGCTCGCTGCACCCGCGCATGCGGCCGCCGACATCGTGGTCGACACGACCGCCGACACCGCCCCTGACGCGCTGCCCAACAACGGCTGCGAGGCCACCGGCGGCGATGAGTGCACCCTGCGCGAGGCGACCGAGAAGGCGAACGCCGACGCCGGGCAGGACACCATCGTCTTCGCAGCGGGCCTGACGGGGTCGATCAATCTCGACCCGGCGCTCAACTATCTCCCCCTGACCGAGGGAGTGCAGATCACCCACACGGGGGATCCGTCCGCGCTCTCGATCAGCGGCCAGCACACCGATACCAACGCGGGCGTCCGGCTCTTCGACGTCAATGCGACCACGGCCGGCCAGACAGTCTCAATCGAGGGGCTGACCCTGAGGCAGGGCTCCGGGATCTATGGAGGTGCCGTCTACGTACACAACCCGAACCCGGCCACGCTCGACCTGACGAACGACGTCCTGACCGACAACCACACGATCGGCGGCGGCGGTGCCGTCTATTCCTACGGGCAGGTCAACGTCCAGAGCTCGACCGTCTCCGACAACATCAACAACTCGGGCGGCTTCGTGGCGGGGGCGATCTCGGCGAAGTTCGGCCTCTCCATCCACGACTCCACCGTCGCCGGCAACTACTCGAACACGCTGGGCGGAGCGATCGTCGCGTCGGGCGACGTCGACATCGCACGCTCGACGTTCGATCAGAACAGCTCGGACCAGAACGGCGGCGCCATCGCGCTGACCGGGGATACGGCCGGCACCGCCGAGATCACCGATTCCACGTTCACGACCAACTTCGGGAATTCCGGCGGCGCCATCCACCTTGAAAACGGCGCTCCGGACCTGACGATCTCGAGGTCCACCTTCAGCGGGAACAAATCCGCGGAGGGAGGCGGCGCGATCGCGGACTACTACAGCTCCCTCGCCGTGGAGAACTCGACCATCAGCGGAAACCAGGCCTCGTACAACGGCTTCAACAGCGGCGGCGGGGGCATCTACGCCGAAATCGCCACGGGCGATGACGTCACCGTCACCGACTCCACGGTGGCAAACAACACCGGGTACCTCAACGGGGGAATCATGCGCGTCGACGGGGGCGGTGCCCCCGACACCCCGATCGACAGCACGATCGTCGCGGGCAACACGAAAAACGCCGCCGTCCTCGGGGACACCGACCTCGACGGGGCCTTCACGGGCTCGTTCGATCTCGTGCAGAACCTCGGCGGCGCCACACTCGCCGGGAGCTCCAACATCCTCGGCCAGGACCCGCAGCTCGGCCCGCTGGCGAGCAACGGCGGGCTGACCCAGACTCGCAAGCCGGCGCAGACGAGTCCCGCGATCGACAAGGGCAGCGCCTCCGGCCTGACCACCGACCAGCGGGGCGCCGCCTTCGCGCGGACCTTCGATGTGCCGTCCATCGCCAACGCCGGAGACGGCACCGACATCGGCGCCGTCGAGCTGCAGGCGACCGAGGCGCCGCAGTCGCCGGCGGCGACGCCGCCGTCCGTGCAGACCCCGCCGAGGAAGAAGTGCAGGAAGAGGAAAGCGAAAAAGCACTCGGCCTCGGCCGCCAAACACTGCAAGAAGAAAAAGAGGAAGCGCTAGTCGCGGCCCGATGCCCTAGGTCGTCACGGCGTCGGGGAGAACGAAGGAGTTGGTCGACGCGTCCGAGCCCTCCTCGGCGATCTCCGGGAAGCGAATCCCCGGGAGGAGCTTCACGTCGAAGACCTCCTGGACCAGCTCCTCGAAGCGCAGGAACCCGGCGATCTGCCCGGTCTGGGGGTTGACTGCCCAGACGCCGCAGAGCCTCTCGTCCAGCCTGTCCATCAGCGGCAGCCCGCCGAAGGTCGCCGTCTCCCGCACCTGCGAGAGACCGATGAAGGCGAGACCTCCCGCGAAGAACAGGCCTCGTGTGAAGCCGGGGAGCTCGGCGACGGTCTCGACGCTGCCCGTCTCGAGATCGGCGACGGAGATCGTTCCCTTGCCGGACTCGAGGACCCACATGCGCCCGTCGTGCCAGCGCGGGGAGTGCGGCATCGAGAGCCCGCGCAGGACCGTCTCGCCGCTCTCGATGTCGATCAGGACTCCCCCGCTCGCCTTGGTCTCGCGCCAGCCGCCCGCGACGTCCGTCTCGCCGAGGGCCGTGACGTAGCGGGGCTCATCGTCGATCACGCAGAGGCCGTTCAGGTGGCAGCGGTCCTCCGAGACGAGCTGGGAGATGAAGGGCGGCTTCCAGCGCGGCACGAAGCTGTGCTCCGCGTCGAGCGTGGCCAGGCAGGAGAAGTTCGTCGCCACCATCCACAGCTCCCCCTGGGCGAACTCGATCTCATGGATCCGGATGTCCCCGGTGAAGTGCTTGTTCCGCGGCAGGAAGCAGGCGTCGTGCCTGCCCTGGGGCTCGACCTTCGGCGCCACGGCCGGGAAGTTCCGGTAGTCGAGGACCTCGGCGCGAGTACCGATCGCGATCCGGCCCGGGGCCACCGCGAGGCCCATCGGGCGAGCGAAGTCCCGGAAGTGCGTGTTGAGCTGGCCGGCGTCGTGCCGGGCGCAGATCAGCTTTCCGGTCTGATAGGTGGAGACCAGCAGGGAGCTGCCGAGCTGGTTCAGGAATTCCGGAAAGGTCTGCGTGTACACGCTGCGCAACGGCGAGTCCGCCGGCGCTGACCACTTCGCGCTCCGCGGCGGAGTCGTGGGCCGCGCGAGCAGCTCCTTCGAGCGCTCCGCCAGCTGCTCGGTCAATGGAAGGAGCTCGCGAAGCTCGTCGGGTACCTCCTCGGCATCCATTCCGCCGGAGACCGCCAGCTGGTCGCGCAGCGAGCGAAGCGGCAGGGTGACGTTCTCGGAGGGCTCGAGAGCGACGAACTCGCAGATCCGTTCGAGTTCGCGCTGGGGATCGTTGAGCAGCGTCTTGAAATCAGTGACGCACCAGCGCTCCGGCGGCAGGGCCTCGAGGTCGTCGAGGAGCGTCCCCGTCAGTCGAAGCCACTGCTCGGTGACCACCTCCGGCAGCGGCCGCCCCCCGAGCTCGCGCCAGCCCGGTACCAGAGGAAGCGACCAGGGTCGGCCGACCCACCCCGGCAGCTCCCCGTAGCTGACGCGACTGCCACCCTCCCAGACCCTGAGCATGGCCGGGATGGTCTCGGCGGGATCGCGGTGGATGTAGATGAACTGGGAGTCGGGGGCAACGCCCGCCAGGAACGGGACCCGGAGCGCGTTCCGCGGCTGGCCGTCCACCCACCGCAGGCCGGATGCGTCTATCCCGGGCCGGTTGCCGGAGCTGTCGACGAGGGTGCTCTTCAGGGCGCTGCGCAGGTCCTCCACGGCGCGCGGCTGGATGTCAGCAGCGGTCAGCCGGTTGCTGTCCCACTCGCGGTTCTCGGGCTTGAGCTCGAAGATGCCGTCGAGGATCGGCGCGGATGCGCTGAACACGCCCGGCGCCCGGGCAAGCGAACGGAAGAGCGCCGTGCCTCCCGATCGCGGCGGCGCAACCACGAATATCGGTCTCTCGATCACCGCGGCAGTTTCGCATTTGACAGGTGCCCGGCGCGGATGATCCAATCACCGTGATCCACCGCAGGATCCGTCGCGCGGCGAGAGCCGCTCCACTGATGGGGAGACCAGCCGCCAACCACCCGCTGACCGCACCGCTGCCCTTCGCGGCGATGGTCGCCAGCGTGATCGCGACCTTCCTGGCGCTCGACCATTTCGCCACGGCCGACGAGCAGCTCCTGCTCGGGGCGGCGACCTGGGGCATCCTGATCGCGTCGTGCGCCTTCCTCGACCGCGAGGACCGCGCGCGGGCGCTGCTCGTGGTCGTTGTCGCCACCTGTGCCGAGGTGCTCGGCTCCATTGTGCTCGGCGCCTACACCTACCGGCTCGAGAACCTTCCTGCGTTCGTCCCTCCCGGTCACGGCCTCGTCTTCCTGGCGGGACTCCGCATCAGCCAGTCGGCACCGGTTCGCCGCCATGCCCGCGGCTTCCTCTGGGCGGTGATCGGCCTGATCGCGGCCTGGGGCGTCGCCGGACTGGTCCTGCTCGGGCGCACCGACGCGCTCGGGGCGATCACCGGCGCGCTTCTGATCTGCGTGCTGCTCCGCGGGCGGACGGCGACCCTGTACGCGGGCGTCTTCCTGATGGTCGGCTTCCTCGAGATCTACGGCACGTCGATCGGCGCCTGGCATTGGGCCGCCACTGCGCCCCACACCCCCCTCCCGGCCGGCAACCCTCCGAGCGGAATCGCCGGGGTCTACGTCCTCTTCGACGTCGCGGCGATCGCGTTGGCCCCGCGAGCCCTGGCGGCATTCGACGCTCTGCGCCGCACACCGCTGGTAGCGCGGTTCGCGAGCGCGTCCTGATCCCGCCCGGGTGCCGCCGGAGAACCGAGCCCTCCTCGCTGACCATCCGCGGCGCACGAGAGGACGAGCTCGAGGCACTTCGCGGGATCCATCGCCGCGCGTCCTACATCTGGCCCGAGGACAGGCCCAACCTCGACGCCAACCCCGACATCTTCGGCGTCGAGGTGAAGGCGGTCATGGCGGGCCGCGTGCGAGTCGCCACCGATCGTGCCGGAGACCTCCTGGGATTCGCGACCTGGGGGCCCGCGGGTGACGAGGCGGAGCTGATTGACCTCTTCGTCGAACCGCATGCGATGCGACGTGGAATCGGCAGTGCCCTCCTCGACCACGTGACACACCGTGCCGCCCAGGCCGGCCTCGCGCGCCTCGTCGTGGTCGCGCACCGTCGCACGTTCGCGTTCTACGAGCGGGCGGGTTTCGTCGATGAAGGTCCGGCCACGACCCAGTTCGGGCCGGCACGCCGGCTCGTCAGGAACCTCTGATGCGAGTCGAGGCGTCAGGCGGAACACCTCGTTGCCCGCCGAGCAGCGACGCGGCCGCGGCGCCTTCGGCCCTCGAGATCCGCTCGAGCTCGATCGAGGCCCCGTTGGGCCGTGCACAGCGGGGGCAGTTTCGCGGCGACGTGAGGGGATTGCGGTCGAACATCGTCAGACCGCAGTTGGGACATTTCAGATAGGCCATCTTGCGCGCTCTCCTCCAGGGCTCGGACTCGCTGTGGCCGACCGGATCCGACCGGTCCGCTGCCCTGTCCCCCCGTGCGGCGCGCTGTGCAAGAGCTCTCGCCGACAAGGGCGAGGGTACCCGAGTAAATGCGATGTGAAACGAACGCCGCCCGCTAGGAGGCGGCTCTCCACTGAGCCCGCCACTCAGGCGCCTCGAAGGCCTCGGTGACGTAGATCGACTCGCGGGCGATCCGCCCGTCGCGAACCTGGATGATGCTGACGCCGAAGTTCGGCGCCCCGCCGTCGTAGGTGACCCTGAGCTCGGCGACCCAGAAGTCATCTCGGCCCCGCACCCGCTGGATCTCGAACGAGGTGTTAGCCGGGTAGCTGCTTCTCCATTCTCGGAAGTTCTCGACTCCGGCGAACCGCTCGCCCGACTGCGGGAACTCGAGGACGGCGTCCTCCGTGTACATGGCGTGAGCGTTCTCTGGATCGCTGCGCGAGTTGTCGAAGTGCTGCCGCAACATCCCCTCGACCGTGGCCGCGTCCATGGCGAGGCGCTATCCGAAGATGGTCTCGCGCGTGCCCAGGGCCGCCAGTACCCGCTCGGCGACCGCCTCGCCGGTGAAGCCGACCTCCTCGCGGAGCAGCGCCGGCTTGCCGTGCGTGACATAGCGGTCCGGCAGGCCGACCCGCAGGACGTGCGCGCGCTCCGAGCCATCGGCGAAGGCGTCCTCCAGGTGCTCGAGCACGCCCGAGCCAAAGCCGCCGGGAAGGACGTTCTCCTCGATGGTGACGAGCAGGTCGTGGTCGGCTGCCAGCTTCGAGATCAGGTCTCCGTCGAGTGGCTTGGCGAAACGGGCGTCGGCGACCGTCGGCTCGAGGCCCTTGCCGCGGAGGATCTCCGCGGCGCGGAGGCCGACCTGGACGCCGTAGCCATACCCGAGCAGCGCGACGCGCTCGCCGGGCAGCAGCATCTCGCCCCTGCCGATCTCGATCTCCTTCGGCGCGTCGGGCATCGGGGCACCCTCGGCGGCACCGCGCGGGTAGCGGAACGCGATCGGGCCATCGTCGTAGGCCAGCGAGGTACGCAGCATGTGGACGAGCATCGCCTCGTCGCGAGGCGCCATCACCACGACGTTCGGCAGCTGGCGGAGGTAGGAGATGTCGATGAAACCGTGGTGGGTGGGGCCGTCGTCGCCGACCAGGCCCGCTCGGTCCATCGCGAAGACGACGTTCAGCTTCTGCAGGCAGACGTCGTGGACGAGCTGGTCGAAGGCGCGCTGCAGGAAGGTCGAGTAGATCGCGCAGACGGGCTTCGCACCCTGGATCGCGAGGCCGGAGGCGAAGAGCACGGCGTCCTGCTCGGCGATGCCGACGTCGTAGTACTGGTCCGGGAGCTCGCCCTGAAGCTTGTTCAGGCCGGTGCCTCCGGCCATCGCGGCGGTGATGCCGATCACCCGCGGATCGGACTTCGCCTCCTCGACGAGCGCGTCCGCGAAAACGGCCGTGTACTGCGGCGGCGCCTTGGGGGGCGGTTTCTCCAGCTTCTCGATCTTCTCGGGCGAGTCGCTCTCGCTCACGGGTATGACGGGCTTCTTCGGTGCCTCCTTGCCGTCGACGATCGAGCCCGGCTTGGCCGCATGCCACTTCTCCATCCCCTCGAGGCCGCCCTCCTCGGCCGGCCTGAAGCCCTTGCCCTTGACGGTGTGGATGTGGACGACCACTGGCCGGTCGGCCTCCAGCGCCTGGGAAAGTGCCTGTCGGAGGGCCGCCACGTCGTGGCCGTCGATCACGCCCATGTAGGCGAGGTCAAGCTCCTCGAAGAAGAGGCCGGGCGCCCAGTACGCCTTGATCGCAGCCTTGACCTCGGGACCGAGCCGCTCGATGCGCCGGCCGAGACCGAGCGGCAGCTGGGTGAGCCGCTCCTCGGTTGTGGATCGGGCCTGGTAGAGACCCGGCTTCAGGCGTACGCGCTGGAAGTAGCGGGAGAGGGCGCCGACGTTGGGCGAGATCGACATGCCGTTGTCGTTGAGGACGATCACCATCGGCGTCTGCAGGCCACCAGCGTGATGAAGCGCCTCGTAGGCGACCCCGCCCGTCAGCGCGCCGTCACCGATCACCGCGACCACCTTGCCGTCCTTGCCGATCCCCTTGCGCATCGCCTCCTTGAGGCCGACCCCGTAGCCGATCGATGTCGAGGCGTGGCCGGCACCCATGATGTCGTGCTCGGACTCGAAGACCGAGCAGAAGGGCGCGAGCCCCTCGTACTGGCGGATCGTCCCGAGCTGCTGCCTGCGACCCGTGAGGATCTTGTGCGGATAGGCCTGGTGACCGACGTCCCAGAGGATCTTGTCCGTGGGCGAGTCGAGCAGGCTGTGCAGGGCGACGGTCAGCTCGCAGGTGCCGAGGTTGGCGCCGAAGTGTCCGCCGATCTCGCCGATCGTGTCGATGATCAGCTCGCGCACCTCCTGCGCAACCTGTTGGAGGGCCTCGTCGGAGAGACCCCTCAGATCGGCCGGCGAGTCGATCGAGTCGAGCAACCGCTGCTCGGGCTTGGAGTCGTCTTGATTGGCCATCACGTGTGCCTGGTGTGAATGAAGTCCGTGATCCGAGCAAGGTCATCGGTCTTCGCGTCCGTCTCGTCGAGCGCTTCCCGTGCCTTGCGATGCGACTGAGAGGCTAGCTCGCGAGCCCTATCGAGGCCAAACGCGCTCACATATGTGAGCTTGCCGTGTCTCTCGTCGCTTCCGCTTGGCTTGCCCAGCTCTTCGTCCGATCCGGTCACGTCGAGAATGTCGTCGACAATCTGGAACAGCACGCCGAGCTCATCGGCAAAACGGCGGTACGGAATTGTCTCACCTTCTGGCGTCTCACCCAATGCCAATACGACGCCCACGCTGGATGCGATCAATCGCCCAGTTTTGAGGGAATGCATCTCGCGCAGGAGCTCGGAGTCGACCTCCCCCCCTGCTCCCGGCCCACCTGCGTCGAACTCGGTGACGTCGATGTACTGACCCCCAACCATCCCCCCGACCCCGGTCGCGGCGGTGAGCTCGGCAAGCGCGCCGAGTACCGCGGCCGGCTCTCCCTCCTGCTTCCCGGTGAAGAGGCGCATCGCCTCGGCGAAGAGGCCGTCGCCGGCAAGGATGGCGACGTTCTCGCCGTATTTGACGTGCGAGGTCGGCATTCCACGGCGCAGCTCATCGTCGTCCATCGCCGGAAGGTCGTCGTGGATGAGCGAATAGGTGTGGATCAGCTCGATCGTCGCCGCGGCGGGCAGAACGCTTTCCGGATCGAGCCCGATGGAGCGAGCCGTGGCAAGCGCCAGAACCGGCCGGATCCGCTTGCCGCCGGCAAGCAGCGAGTAGCGCATCGCCTCGGCCAGTCCCGCAGTCGCCGGGGTCTCGGAGAAGCTGAGGCGGGTCAGGTAGCGATCGACCAGCTCCCGAAGGTCCTCGGGGTACTCGTCCATTCGGGGGCTCAGTCCCTCGGCGAGCCCGAGGCGCCGCGCAGGGCGCCCTCGACCGCGCGGCCCGCCTGCGAGGCGAGCTCGGAGGCCTCCCGGACGAGCTCGGCGGCGTGCTCGTCGTCGATATCACCCTCGAGCTTCGCCGCAAGCTGCTCAAGCCTTGCGGTGATGCGCTCCAGCTCCTGGGCGCCGCCGCCGGTCGATTCGGCTTCCATCGGGCGCGATGCTAGCTACCGGCCGAGAAGACCGGGCACGTCGGCGATCGAGTCGACCGTCGCGGTCGGCTCGATGCCGGAGTCGTGGACCAGATCGTCGCGGTACTTGCCGGTTCGAACGAGGATCCCAGCCAGGCCTGCATCCATCGCTCCCCCGACGTCCGCCTCGACGTCGTCTCCCACCATCGCCGCGTGGCCCACGGAGACGCCGAGTTCCCCGAGCGCGAGCTCGAAGAAGGCCGGGGAGGGCTTTCCCATCACCTCCGCTTCACGCCGCGTCGCATACTCGAGTGCGGCGACGAACGGGCCCGCATCGAGCGAGAGTCCCTCGGCAGTCTCCCAGTAGCGGTTCTTCTGGAGCGCGATCAGCTCGGCGCCGTCCATCAGGCTGCGGAAGGCGCGGTTGAGCACCTCGTAGTCCCATCGGTCCCCCAGGTCGCCCACGATCACGGCGTCGGCGGAGTCGCCCCTCTGCTCGAGACCCCGCAGGTCCTCCCGCAGCTCGTCCAGGACGACCAGGGCGACGGACTCGTAGCCCGCCTCCTCGCAGCGGCGCTTCGCGAGGGTCGCCGGCGTGATCAGCTCCGCCGGGTCGGCCTCGATCCCGAGCCGATCCAGGCGCTCGAGGATCGTCCGGCGCGGCCGCATCGTCGTATTGGTGACCAGGCGGATCGGCAGGCCCTCCGAACGGAAGCCTTCGAGCGCCTGGGCGGCACCGGGCACGGCCTCGTCCTGAACGTAGATCACCCCGCTGAGGTCGAGGAGGAGCCCCTCCACACCCTCGATCGAGGCGGCCATCAGCCCGCGGCGCCTCGCTCCGCCAGGGCCGCGCCCAGGATCCCGTTGACGAATCCCGGCGCGTCCGCGCCGCAGTACTCCTTGGCAAGCTCGACGGCCTCGTCGATGGCGACCTCCACCGGCACCTCGTCCTCGTGGAGTGCCTCGTACAGGGCGGTCCGCATGATGCTGCCCTCGAGCGGCGCGATCCGCGACAGTGCCCAGCCCTTCGAGTGCTTGGCGATCAACTCGTCCAGCTCGGGCCTGTTGGCCTCGACCGCCTCGGCGAGCTCGCGCGAGAACGGCCTTGCGCCATCAAGCAGGTCATCGAGCGGACGCCTGGTGACCTCGTGCTGGTAGAGCGCGAAGACGGCGTCTCGCCGCTGGTCTGATCGCTTCATGACCCGAGACTACGCCCGGGAGACGTACTCGCCGCTGCGGGTGTCGACTCGCACCCGCTCGCCCTCCTCGATGAAGAGGGGTACCTGGACCACCACGCCGGTCTCGAGCGTCGCAGGCTTGGTGCCGCCGCCCGACGCGGTGTCGCCCTTCAGGCCTGGATCGGTCTGGGTGATCGCCAGGTCCACCGCGCTGGGCGGCTGGGCGCCCGCGGGACGCTCGTCGACGAAGAGCAGCTCGACGTCGGAGTTCGGCGGCACCCACTTCAGGGCGTCGCCCACGACGGACTTCGGGATCTCGACCTGGTCATAGCTCTGGTTGTCCATGAAGACGGCGGCGTTGCCCGAGTCGTAGAGGAACTGCATCTTGCGATTCTCGGTGCGCACCGGCCTGAACTTCTCGCCGGCCTTGAAGGTCTTGTCGATCACGGCCCCATCATCGACCCGCTTGAGCTTCGAGCGCACGAAGGCGCCCCCCTTGCCTGGCTTGACGTGCTGGAACTCGACGATCCGGAAGATCCTGCCGTCGACCTCGATGTGTGTGCCGTTCTTGAATTGGTTCGTCGAAATCACGAACCGCCAAGGCTAGCCGCCTGGCGATCGAGGTTAGCCTTGGCGGGTTGACTGACAAGGCAGCCGAGCCCACCCGCAAGAACGGTTATCCGGCCCACCGGGAGGCGGACGTGGCACTCCGCGACGGCTCGACTGTTCGCGTCCGTCCCGTCCGGGCCGAGGACGAAGACGCGATGCTGAGGTTCCTCGAGGGACTCGACCAGGGTTCGCGCATGTTCCGGTTCTTCTCCACCGGCACCGACCTGAAGGCAGCCGCCCGCTTGATGGTGGATGTCGATTACTCGCGGATGTATGGCTTGATCGCCGTCCGTGGCGCTAACGACGATGTTGTCGCTCAGGGGAACTACTTCACCGGCCGCCCTGGAGAGGCCGAGATCGCATTCACAATCGCCCAGGACCTGCAGGGATTCGGGCTGGGAACTCTGCTGCTTGCCCACCTGGCGGAGGTCGCACAGGACAACGGGATCTCCGTGTTCACAGCGGAGGTGATGCCGGACAACCACCGAATGATCGAGGTCTTTCGAGAGAGCGGATTCCCGGTCGAGACGTCGTCACAACCGGGATCGATCCACATTGAGCTGCCAACCTCGTTCTCCGGCGAAGCGATCACGCGCTTCGAGGAACGAGACCGGCTGGCGGCGCAGGCCGCGATTCGACCGTTCCTGGAGCCGCGGGCAGTCGCGGTGATCGGTGCTTCGCGCCAGCACGGAACCGTGGGCGGCCAGCTCTTCCAAAACGCGCTGGAGTCGGGCTTTGAAGGTGTCGTCTATCCGGTGAATCCCTCGGCCGACGTGGTGCAGTCGGTTCGGGCTTACCCGAGCATCGCCGATGTCCCGGATGACGTGGACCTTGCGGTGATCGCCGTCCCGGCGCCCGCCGTGATCGGGGTTGCCCGCGAGTGTGCGAGCAGCGGAGTCCCGGCCGTGGTGGTGATCTCGGCGGGCTTTTCTGAGACCGGGCCGGCCGGCGCCGAACTCCAGCGCGAGTTGGTCGAGGTCTGCAGGGCTGCCGGAATGCGGCTGGTCGGGCCGAACTGCCTCGGAATTCTGAACACGGCCGAGCATTCACAGTTGAACGTGACTTTCGCTCCGGGAAGTCCGCCTCGCGGGCACGTCGGCTTCGCTTCTCAGAGCGGGGCCCTGGGGCTTGCCCTGATCGACCTCGCCAGCGACCGCGGGATCGGCGTTTCGGCCTTCGCCTCGATCGGCAACCGCGCCGACATCACCGCCAATGATTTCCTCGAGTACTGGGAGGCCGACGACGCCACCCGGGTGGCCCTGCTGTACATCGAGTCGTTCAGTGATCCCCGGCGCTTCTCGCGCGTCGCCAGGAGGCTTGGGCGGGAAATACCGATCGTGGTCGTCAAGAGCGGCCGCTCGGCCGCAGGGGAACGCGCCACGAGCTCGCATACCGGGGCCCTGCTGGCGGCCTCGGACGTCACCGTCGACGCCCTCTTCGATCAGGCCGGTGTCATCCGGACCGACAGCCTGGCCGAGCTACTCGACGTCGCCTCATTGCTCGAGAACCAGCCTCTGCCGGGTGGCCCCCGGGTCGGGATCGTCACCAACGCGGGCGGCCCCGGAATCATGTGCGCGGACGCGTGCGAGGCTGCGGGTCTCGAGGTTCCCGAGATTCCGCATGCCGTGCGAGACCGCCTTGCCGCGCTCCTGCCGGCCGAGGCCGGCCTGCTCAACCCGGTGGACATGATCGCCACGGCGACTGCGGAGCAATACCGAGCGACCATCCGCGCCCTCGGCGACTGGGACGGGATCGACGCACTGATCGTGATCTTCATCCGGCCTTTGCTGATACGAACTGCGGATGTCGCTGAGGCGATTCGTTCGGCGGTCCAGGAGATGCCACGGAAGATCCCGGTCCAGGCCGTATTCATGTCTGCTCAGGATCAAGTTGGGGCGGCCGGAAGCGGCGTCCCCACCTATCAGTACCCGGAGGACGCGGCCAGGACTCTCGGCAAGGTCATGCGTCACGTCACTTGGCGCAGTCGCCCGTCGCAGGAACCACCCGAGTTCGACGACATCCGCACCGAGGAAGCAGCGGCGGTGATCGCCGACGCGCTCCGGGGTGGGGGTGGCTGGCTTGGGTTCGACGAGGCCGCCCGCCTCCTTCAGTGCTACGAGATCGCGATCCCGAAATGGCGCCTGGTCTCCACCCCCGAGCAGGCCGGCCAGGCTGCCGATGAACTCAGTGGACCGGTGGTGCTGAAGGCGCAGGGACCGGGTCTGCTTCACAAGACCGAGATGGGCGCCGTTCGCAGCGGCCTGATTGGAAACGCAGAGGTTGCTCGCGCCGCCGAGGAGATGGACGCTGCAATCGCCCGCGCCGGCGCGGACCGACAGGACTTCATCGTGCAAGCGATGGTCGACTCTGGCGTCGAGCTGCTGGTCGGCGTCGTCCATGACGCGACGTTCGGCCCCGTGCTCGCCTGTGGGGCTGGAGGCACGCAGGCCGAGCTCCTCAAGGACGTCTCCGTGCGGATCTGCCCGATCGCCCGGGACGAGGCCAATGAGATGCTGCGCTCCCTGGCCACCTTTCCGCTGCTGACAGGGTTTCGCGGGAGCCCCGAGGTGGACCTCGAAGCTCTCCTGGAGCTCCTGCTGCGCGTGGGCGCGCTGGTCGACACCCACCACGAAATCGCCGAGCTTGACCTCAACCCCGTGCTGGCCGGGCCCGCGGGCGCGATCGCGGTCGACCTGCGCATCAGCGTGACGAGCACTCCGCCGCGGCGGCCGTGGCCGGCGACCTGGAGCTAGCCGGCCGAGGCGCTGTTTCAGGCCGGATGCGCGCTGAGCTCGTCGCAGAGCTCGGCGACAAGCGAATCGACCGTCGCCTCGACGGCCGGCGAGAGCCCCTCACCCTCCTCGAAGCTCTCGCCCTCGATCCCGTAGACGGCGAGACGGGGAGGGAGGCGATTGAGCTCCCGGGCCAATTCGACGGCGTCGGCAACTCCAAGCGCATGGGTCGACGAGTTGAAAAGCTCGACGGGTAGTGGCTCTGCGGTGGCGTCAAAGCGATGAAGCGTTCCCGGCTCAGAGCCGGAGCTCACCGCGTCGACCACCAACGCCTCCTTGACCAGCGCGAAGTCTTCGACCAGCGAGACCGGCTCGGCTCGCTCCTCGAGGATCCGGCAACCCGGTGGTTTGGCGGCGCGCAGTCGCGCTGCAACCTCCAGGCCTGCGCCATCGTCGCGCCGGAACCGGTTGCCGACGCCGATCAATGCCAGCCACGCCCGATAGCCGGATTCCGGCGCGTGGTTCAGCGAGATGCCCAGCTCGTGAGCCCTGTGGCGCGCCGACTTGACGTCGCGATCCAGTTGTTCCCGGTGCCTTTCCATCAGTCTCAGCGATTCTCGCTGCCGGTCAAGAAAGCGTCGCTCTTCCTGCAGGAACTCCGGGTCGAGGGGCTTCGACTCGCGGTGGATGAAGTGCCTGGTGAACGTCATCGATCACGTCCTGTGCATGTCGAGCTTGAGGAAGTGGGTCGAGCAGCTGATGCACGGATCGTAGTTGCGGATCGCCTGCTCACATTCCCACTGCAGGCGATCGTCGGGAAGGTCGACGCGCGGCCGGACGAACTCCAGCAGATCCTGCTCGATCCGAGCCTGGTTCTGGGAGGTCGGTGGCACGATCCGCGCTTCCGCGATCGAGCCATCGTCCTCGAGGCGATAGCGGTGCCAAATCATCCCGCGCGGGGCCTCGCTCCACCCCGTCCCGACCGCGGCCTTCGGCTCCATCTCCGTGGCCGGGACATCGGGCGGCTCGTAGTCCGCGATCAGGCGAAGTGCCTCGTCGAGGGCGTAGAGAATCTCGACGGCGCGGACGATGATCGACTTGAACGGGTTCCGGCACGCGTCCCCCAGGCCCGCCCGCTCCGCCGCCTCGCGCGCCACATCTGAGAGCTGCGCGGAGTTGAGCGAGTAGCGCGCCATCGGCCCGAGGAAGTAGGTGCCCCCGTCAGCGGTCCGCGAATGCAGTGCCGTCGAGTGCGGGACCTGCTCCTCGACAAAGTGCTCCTCGTACTCGCCGGGCCCGATGTCGAGCCCGGCGCTCGAGACGAGTCGCCCGTCCTCGATCGCATACCGATCGGGATGGCGGAGAGCGACGAACTCGTAGTCCTGTTCGAAGTCAGGGAAGTCGAGAGCAGCCACCCAGGCCACCGATTTGCGCGCCAACTCTCTCGCCTCCTCCAAGTCGGGCACCAGCGCCTCCAGATCCGCCTTGGCAGGTGCCTTGTAGAACCCGCCTACGCGGACGTTGACCGGGTGGATCGCCCGGCCGCCGACCGCCCGTAGCAACCCGTTGCCCATCGTCTTGATCTTCAGCCCGCCCTCCACCACCTCCCGGTGGTCGCGGGCCATCGCCCAGGCCGACTCGAAGCCCAGGAAATCAGGAGCATGGAGCAGGAAGACATGAAGGGCGTGCGACTCGACCCACTCCCCGCAGTACATGAGCCGGCGCAGCTTGTGAACCTGCTCGTCCACCTCGACGCCGATCGCATCCTCCATCGCATTGAAGGCGCTGGTCATGTAGGCGACCGGGCAGATGCCGCAAATGCGCGCCGTGATGTCGGGCGCCTCCTTGAAGTCGCGACCGCGCAGGAAGGCCTCGAAGAAGCGCGGCGGCTCGTAGATCTGGAGCTCGACCTCCTCCACGTGCCCGTCCCGGATCCGGACCTTCATCGCCCCCTCGCCCTCAACGCGCGCGAGCGCGTTCGTGCGAATCGTCCGGGTCTCGCCGTTCTCAGCCATCGGCTTCGAGCCGCTCGCTCTCGGAGCGGAAGGGCTCGCGGGCGGTGTGGAAGGTGCGGTAGACACGGATCAGATCGACCTCGTTCATGCCCTGTCGCTCCAACCAGTCCGAGAGCGCGGGCGGGTTCGGGGTCTCCATGGGCCCGAAGCAGCCGTAGCAGCCGCGGTCGTAGCTCGGGCAGAGCGCACCGCAACCCGCGTGGGTCACCGGACCGAGGCACGGCGTGCCGTGGGCGACCATCACGCAGACATTCCCGGCCCGCTTGCAGTCGACGCAGACGCTGTGGTTCGCGACCTGGGGCTTGCGCTCGTTGAGGTAGGCGCTGATCACCTCGAGCAGTTGGTGCCGATCGACCGGGCAGCCCTGAAGTTCGAAGTCGACGTTGACGTTGGCCGAGATCGGGGTCGAGGTCTCGAGGGTCGAGATGTACTCGGGTGAGGCGTAGACAACGGACATGAACTCCTCGACGTCGGCGAAGTTCCGCAGGGCCTGGATCCCGCCGGAGGTCGCACAGGCGCCGATCGTCACCAGTCGCCGTGACTTGGCACGGACCTCCTTGATTCGCTTGACGTCCTCTGACGTCGTGATCGAGCCCTCGACCAGGGAGAGGTCATAGGGGCCCTCGATCGATCCCCTGGTTGCCTCGAGGAAGTAGGCAACCTCGATCTGATCGGGCAGCGAGACCAGCTCGTGCTCGAAGTCGAGCAGGGACAGCTGGCAACCGTCGCAGGAGGCGAACTTCCAGACCGCGAGCTTGGGCCGCTCGGCCGTCACAGCTCTCTCACCCCGAGAAGCGTGCGGATCCGGCCAAGCGGGAAGACGGGGCCGTCCTTGCAGACGAAACGGTGGGCGAGCTGGCAGTGGCCGCAGTGCCCGATCGCACACTTCATGTTGCGCTCGAGCGAGACATGGATGTTCTCGGCGGGCACCCCGCGGTCCTCGAGTGCCGTGGAGACGAAGCGCATCATCACCTCCGGCCCGCAGGTCATCGCTGTCGTTCGGGCACCCTCGAAGCCGGTGATCGGAATGAGCTTCGTCACCAGCCCGACCCGCCCGTCCCACTCGCCCGCGGCAGTGTCGACCGTGTACTTGACGTCGATCCCGGCCTCGCGCCAGTCTTGGAGCTGATCGAAAAACAGCATCTCGTCAGGCGAACGGGCGCCATAGAGAAGCGCCACAGTCCGATAGCTGTCCCGCTTGGCGATCAGGTGCTCGATGGCCGGCCGAACTGGGGCCAGACCGATTCCGCCGGTGACCACAACCACATCCCCGCCCTCGGCCTCCTCGAGCGGCCAGGTGCTGCCGAACGGCCCCCGCACACCCAGCTGGTCGCCCGGCTCGCACGAGCAGATTGCCTGAGTTGCGGCACCGACTGCGCGGACGGTGTGAACCAGGCTGCCGCCGTCGGACGAGCTGACCGAGATCGGCACCTCCCCCGCTCCGAACGCGTAGAGCATCGAGAACTGCCCTGGGTGAAATTCACCCACCCCTTCCCCATTCGCCGGCCGGAGCTCGAGGGTCCAGGTGTCGCCGAGCTCCTGGCGCTTGTCGGTCACCACATATGAGCTCGGCAGCATCGGGTCGGCCGCCATCGCTCAGCCCGCGACGTGTCCGTAGACGTCGAGCATCTGCACTCGGGTCGCCTGGAGCCGTTCGACGATCACCGGGATGAACCGGCGCATCAGCTCGTAGCCCAACGCAGGGTCAGCGTCCGCCTTGCCACGCAGGCAGGCGCCATCAAAGGCGACGACATGCACCGAGCCGAGCGCACGAGCGTCCAGGTGCACGAGGAACGGTGGCGTGAGCCATGACCATCCCACCAGTCCGCCGTCATCGATCGTCTCGATGGTCACGGCTCCCCGCTGCGGGACGAAGATCTCCAAGGCGACTCGGCCCAGGCGAATGACGTAGAAGCTCTCCGCCTCGTCTCCCTCGCGCATCAGGTACTCGCCGTCTTCGAAAACCGCGTTCCGTGCGCAGCCGGCGATCAGCGCAAGCTGGTCCTCCGACATCCCATTGAAGGCCGGCGCTTCGGCGAGCAGCTGCTCAATGGTCTGCACTGATCCCCCTGCCCTTGCCGGGATCCGGGCCGAGGTCCGTTGCACGGATCGCCGCCGCCTCCTCGGTGATGTCGATCGCCACCGGACACCAGGTGATGCAGCGACCGCAGCCGACGCAGCCCGATGTTCCGAACTGGTCGATCCAGGTGGCCAGCTTGTGGGTCATCCACTGGCGGTAGCGCGAGCGGGCCGAGTTGCGGACGCTGCCGCCGTGAATGTAGGAATGGTCGAGCGTGAAGCAGGAGTCGAGGAGCCGTACGCGCTCGGCCTCTTCACCGGCAAGGTCGGTGACGTCCTCGACGGTGTGGCAGAAGCAGGTCGGGCAGACCAGGGTGCAGTTCCCGCAGGTGAGGCAGCGCTCGGAGACCTCGTCCCAACGCGGGTTCTCCATGTTCCGATAGAGCAGCTCCTTGATCCCGTCGGTATCGAGCTCGCGCCCCATCTGCGACGCGCACTGCGCCGAAACCCCGTCAGCGCGGCCCCGATCGTTCTCGGTCGCCGCCTTCGACTCGATCGTCGAGAGAAGCTCGGCGCCCGCCTGGCTGCCGACCTCCACAACGAAGCGATGGCCGCCCTCGTCGATCAGCTCCGTGAGGGAGAGGTCGAATCCACTCTCAGCCTTCGGGCCTGTCTCCATCGAGACGCAGAAGCAGGTGTTTCCTGCTTTCGAGCAGTTGACGGCGACGATGAAGGCATCCTGCCGTCGCGCCTCGTAATCGGTGTCGGTGTAGCCGTTTCCGATGAAGACCTTGTCCTGAACACCGATCGCGGCCAGGTCGCAGGAACGGACCCCGATGAACGCATAGCGGGGGACTTCCTGCACCTCCTCGTTGAAGCTGATCTCGCCATCGGCTCCCTTTCGTCCCCGCCAGAGCGTGAGCCTCGAGGGGAAGAGATGGCTCTTCCAGGAATTCGGCCCGACGTTGTATGCGAAGAGCGCGGGATCGTCCCGCTCTTCCAGTCGGTAGGTCCCGCCCTCCTGCTCGTCGGTGAGTCCCTCCGGCAGATCGGCGGTGGAGGAAATCTCCTCGTAGAGAATGGCCCGATCGCGAACGGTTGGGCCGATCACGGTGAATCCCCGGCTCGCCAACTCGGAGATCAACTCGTCGAGCGCTGAGCGCGGGATCACGGAGGGGGGCGCCACCAGTGCTCCGTGCTCGGCCGTCCCGTCCAACCTAGAAGCCCCGTCGCTCCCGTGCGTCGTGGCTCTCGCGCGCGTACTCGTCGTGGTATTTCCCTTCGCGGAGCTCGCGGCGCAAGCGGAGCTCGTGAATGGTGAACAGCACGATCAGGAAGAGCGATAGGACGCTGAGCAGCCCGAGCTCGAGCGGTCCGTAGAGGCCAAGGAAGAGGCCGTAGATGTAGAAGCCGATTACCGCGGCCGCGAGAGTCCAGAGAAGCAAGCGAAACCGTTCGAAGAACGAGGCCATCGTCACCGATTCCTTTCGTGCCCATCCTATGGGGATCTTGGGAGCCGGTGGGGTGGCCATGCTCCGGCGGGGTATTGTCGGTTGGGATGAGCGTCGAGTCCACCTCTCCGTCAAGGCCGACGGCGAAGCAGTGGGTGTTCGGCTTCGAGGAGGGATCCGCGGAGATGCGCGACCTCCTCGGCGGGAAAGGGGCGAACCTGGCCGAGATGACCCACGTCCTCGGCTCGGCAAGGGTCCCAGGAGGATTCACGATCACCACGGAGGCCTGCGTCCATTACATGAAGACCGACGGCCGCTTTCCGGAGGGCCTCGAGGAGGAGATCACTGAGGCCGTCACTCACCTCGAGGGGGACGCCGGCCAGCAGTTCGGTGGCGGGCGCGATCCATTGCTGCTCTCCGTACGTTCGGGAGCGCCAGTCTCGATGCCCGGAATGCTCGACACGGTTCTCAACCTCGGCCTCAATGCCGAGTCGGTGCAGACGCTGTCAGAGGCCAGCGACAACCCGCGTTTCGCCTGGGACTCCTATCGGCGGCTCGTGCAGATGTACTCCGATGTCGTCCGGGGCGTTCCCTCTGAGAGCTTCGAAGATGAGCTGGCCAAGGCGCGAGAGGCGACCGGATCGACCGTCGATGCCGACCTCGACCAGGACACCCTCCGGCAACTCACGGAGCGCTTTCTGGCCCTCTTCACGGAGCACACGGGCGAGCAGTTCCCCGCGGACCCGCGGGAGCAGCTTCGGGGTGCCGTCGAGGCGGTGTTCCGTTCCTGGAACAACGACCGTGCGATCGCCTACCGGCGCTTCGAGGGGATTCCGGATGAGCTCGGCACCGCGGTCACCGTGCAGCGGATGGTCTTCGGCAACCGCGGCTCGGATTCCGGCTCCGGGGTGGCCTTCACGCGAGACCCGACCACCGGGGCCTCCGAGCCGGAGGGCGACTTCCTGCTCAATGCCCAGGGCGAGGACGTGGTCGCCGGCGTCCGCAACACCGAGAACCTGGCCGACCTCGCCCGCCGGATGCCGGAGGCGCATGCCGAGCTGATCGATGCCTTGAAGCGGCTGGAGCGCCACTACCGCGACATGCAGGACGTGGAGTACACGATCGAGCAGGGTCGCCTCTACATCCTTCAGACGCGCGACGCCAAGCGACCGGCGCAGGCGGCGGTTCGCTTCGCATCCGACGCGGTCGGCGAGGGCCTGCTCGGCCGGGAGGAGGCTCTTGCGACCATCGACCCGGGCTCGCTGGACGCACTCCTGCACCCCACGTTCGACCCGGAGCAGACCTACGCCGAGCTGACGCGAGCCGTCCCCGCCTCTCCCGGCGGAGCGAAGGGCGCGATCGTGTTCACGGCCGAGGAAGCCGAACAGCGCGCGGAGGCCGGCGAGGACGTCATCCTGGTGCGCGAATTCACCTCTGCCGACGACGTCGGGGGCTTCCACGCGGCCAAGGGGGTGCTGACCTCACGGGGCGGGAAGTCGTCGCACGCGGCGATCGTGGCCCGAGGCATGGGACGCCCCTGCGTATGCGGCGCATCCGAGCTCGAGATCGACGTCGAGGCAGGAGTCGTGCGCGTCGGGGACACGGAGCTTCATGCCGGAGACACGATCGCAATCGACGGATCGACCGGGGCGGTGACCGCGGATGACGTGCGCCTGATCGAGCCGAAGGTCGGTGAGGACTTCGCGGCGGTCTTGAGCTGGGCGGATGAAATCCGGCGCCTCGGGGTGCGGGCCAACGCCGACACCGCCGAGGATGCTGCGCGGGCGCGCGAGCTCGGCGCGGAGGGGATCGGCCTCTGCCGGACTGAGCACATGTTCTTCGGCTCCGACAGGGAGGAGCTGGTGAGAGACATGTTCATCGCCGGCGAGCTCTGGCGCCGCGAGCGGGAACAAAAAGGTGATGACCCTCTCCCGGCCGAGGAGGACTTCATCCGAGCGCTCGATGGATTGCGGAAGATGCAGAAGGCCGACTTCATCGAGATCTTCGAAGCGATGAGCGGCCTGCCGGTGACCATCCGGCTGCTCGACCCCCCGATCCACGAGTTCATCTCCATTGAGGACTTCGAGCAGGCGCTCAACGAGGCGGAGCGTGAGGGTGATCCCGAGGCGATCGAGCGCTTTCGCCTGCGGCTGGCGGTGGCGCGCGAGCTCGAGGAGACGAACCCGATGCTGGGCACCCGCGGGGCGCGCCTCGGCCTGCTGCTGCCCCCGCTCTACGAGATGCAGGTGGCCGCGATCCTCGAGGCAGCCCTGACGGTTGCCGCCACGGGACCAGCGCCGAAGGTGGAGATCATGATCCCCCTGATCGCCTTCGAGGGCGAGCTCGAGAAGCTGCAGGGATCTGGTCCATCTCAGGGCCGAGCGGGTCATGCACGATGCCGGTTCCGAGGTTGAGTACTCGGTCGGCACGATGATCGAGCTGCCGCGAGCCTGCCTGCGAGCCGGTGAGATCGCCGCCAATGCCGACTTCTTCAGCTTCGGAACCAACGACCTGACGCAGACGACGATCGGCCTCTCCAGGGACGACGCCGAGGGATCGTTCCTGCCGGTCTATCTCTCCGAGCGGATCCTGGTGCGCAGCCCCTTCGAGACGATTGATGTTGATGGCGTCGGTGAGCTGGTCAAGATCGCTGTTGAGCGCGGCCGGGCCACCAAGCCCGATCTGCAGCTGGGAATCTGCGGGGAGCACGGCGGTGACCCGGCGAGCATCGAGTTCTTCGACTCGGCGGGGCTCGACTATGTGAGTTGCTCGCCCTTCCGCGTTCCGATTGCCCGGGTCGCGGCCGCACAGGCCGCCGCCGGCTTGACGGCGTCGCGGCGATAACCGCCGCCGGTCCGCGAGAGGGCGCCTATCCGGACCGGGAACCGTCCGCCTGGAGCAGCTTGTCGATCAGCTCCGTGTACTGAATCAAGTGGCGTGTCCCGAGAAACGACTCGCGAACTCTCTCCCGCGCGGCCTCCCCTATGGCCTTGGCGCGATCCGGATTGCCAAGCAGAGAATCGATCGCTTTGCCCACGGCGACCAGGTCAGCCGGGTCCTCGACGAGGCAGCCGGACTCGCCATCGACGATCTGATCCTGGATGCCCCCGATGCGACCGGCGATGACTGGCCGCGCTTTCCACATCGCCTCCGCGACCGTCAGGCCGAATCCCTCAGCGAGACTCTTTTGAAGAACGACATCCGCACTGCGCTGGATCGCATTGACCATCGCGGCGTTCTCCTCGACGTCGTCCATCGGCAGACACGCGAGGTGGATTCGCTCTCCCGTCGCGGCGGGCAGCGAGTGGCGGCGGTCGCGAACCTCTGCGAGAACCTCGGGCCCCTCGGGGTCATCAGCAACCTCGGCGACCGAGGGGCCAGCGAGTAGAAGATGAGCCCTGGGATCGGTGCAGTTTTCGGCAAAGCAATTGAGGACACCGATCGGATCTTTGAGCCGGTCCCATCGCGAAACCTGGACGATCAGCGGGGCCTCCGGCGGGATTGGGCCCGCCTGATCGAGCTCGGCGCGGCGATCCACGCGCGCCCGAGTTCCGTCCTGGCGCTGGAAGACCGGCGCCGAGCCACCATCCTCCCTGAGGCCGACCGTGGCCATGATCGCTTCAACGGCTTCGAGATCCAAATCCTGGTTCTTCGGCGAGAAGGCGTCGATCGATGGGGCGACCAGCCACAGCTTCTTCTGGTCCAGACCATCCCAGGCGAAGGCCTTCCTGGAAAAGACGTAGGCGTCGGCGTCCTCCACGTAGCTCGAGAGAAAAGCCCACGCCTCCCGCGCGAGCTCGTTGGGATGATCGAGGCCAACGTGGCAGCGCCAGACGACGCTGACCCCGCGCGACTTGATGTGTGGCACGAGGCCGGCGGTCTGGGGATCGTGCAGGTAGACGACATCGCCATCCCGGACGAGCCCGGTCAGCTCAGCGGCGCTTTCAAGGAGGGCTGATTCGTAGATCTCGCGCTCAGCCTTTCCCAGGTGCTCGCCATCCCCCGGGGCACCATGGAGCTGGTTGTGGATTCGCTTGGTGACCCTGAAGAACTCCTCATTGCCCCCGATGGTCAACCAGCGGGCGTCCACCCCGGCCCCGCGCGCATAGGCCAGCAGCGACTGCAACATCTCCGCCACACCCCCGCCGCGTGCGGTGGAGTTGACGTGCCAGACAACACGCCCGGCCAAGACCTCATCGGCGGTCCTCGTCGCTTCCTCGACCTCTCGGTACGCCTCCCCCAATAGGGGGCGAAAGCGTTCCAGCGAGGCCGGGGCGACCGGGACTTGGGTGATCGCCGCCACGCTGACCACACTAAACCGATGATTCAGCTGCTGGCGGTCAGCTCGGCCGGCCCGAGGTCGAAAGCGACATAGAGTCACCGAATGGACGCGGGGCTCGTGATCGCGGTCTTCCTCGCTCTGGGCTTCGCGGTGACCAACGGGCTCCACGACGCCTCGAATGCAATCGCGACCCTGGTGGCTACCCGTGCCGCGCGGCCCTCGCAGGCGATCGTCATGGCCACCTTCTTCAACCTGCTGGGCCCACTTCTGCTTGGCGCGGCTGTCGCCGACACGATCGGCGGGATCGTGACGGTCTCGCCCTCGGAGGCGATTGCGGTGATCGGATCGGGCCTTGCGGCAGCCACATCTTGGAATCTCGCGACCTGGCGTCTCGGATTGCCCTCGAGCTCAGGCCACGCCCTGGTCGGCGGTCTCGTCGGGGCGGCCGTCGTCGAGGGAGGCGTTCATTCCGTCAACTGGGGCGGGATGGACGGGCTCCATCCCGTTGGTGTCTTTGGGACCTTGATCGCGCTGGCGGTCTCGCCGGTTCTGGGATTCCTCGCCGCGCTCGCCGTGATCCGGATCCTCAGACGAGCCGTGAGGCGCGCAACTCACCGGTGGCGCGGTGCCGCGCAGGCCGGCCAGTGGGTCACCTCTGCGGCGCTCTCCTTCAGCCACGGGGCCAATGACGCGCAGAAATCGGTCGGCGTGATCGCGGCCCTGTTGCTGGCGGACGGACGAATCCACTCCCTCTCGGCGCCGACCTGGGTGATCGTCGCCTGCTCCGTGGCGCTCACGGCAGGCACAGCGCTGGGTGGTTGGCGCATCATTCGCACCGTGGGCCGCCGCATCTATCGCATCCACCCTCTGGAGGGACTCTCCTCCCAGAGCTCGTCGGCGGGCGTAATCCTCGGCGCCTCGCTTCTCGGTGCGCCCGTCTCCACCAGTCAAGTCGTCGTTTCGTCGGTGGTCGGAATTGGTGCCGGACGCCAACGCCTGCGACACGTCAACTGGTATCTGGTCCGTCAGATCGGGCTGGCCTGGCTGATCACGCTTCCGGCCTCGGCGGCGATTGCTGCGGGATTCTTTGGTGTATTGAGCGTGGTGAGATGACTGCTCGCAGAAATCACCGCTGGTTTCTTCCGGACACACCAGACGCCATCGGGCTGCTTCGCAGGCAGATGGCGGTGACCATCGAGGGCCTCGATGGGCTGAAGGCATGGGCAGAGGGCGACGCGGCGGCCGCTGAGATCGTTCGCGAAGCTGAACCCCAGGGTGATGCTGCAAAGCGTGACCTGCTGAATGCGCTGCGAGAGGCCTTCATCCTCCAGATGGAACCCGAGGACCTGTTCACGCTTTCTCGCGGGATCGACTGGATCCTCGACCATGCGCGCGACCTGATCGAGGAAGCTCAGGCGATGGACGTTTCCCCCACTCCGGGGCTGGCCGCGATGGCGACCCTGCTTCTGGAGGCGACCCGGCAAATCGACGATGCCATCGCCCGGCTCGGGTCAGACGACGACGCGAGTACCACAGCCGCCGACGCCGCGATCAAGACCGCCCGGCGTCTCGAGCACGTCTACTACGCCGAGACTGCCAAGCTGCTTGAGGTCGAGGAAATGCGCCTGCGGATATCCCTTCGAGAGCTATACCGGCGCTGTGATTTGCTCAGTCATATCGTGGTCGACGTAGCCGAACGTGTGGTCTATGCCGTCGTCAAGGAGAGCTGAGGCGGCTACCGCCTTCAGGCGGGAGCCTGAACAGAGCCTGAACAGATTCGGGAAACAGCCGGGAGACAGGCGCAAGGGAAGCACAATGCCTCGGTGCCCCTGGCGAGCATCACAACCACGATCACCGACTGGATCGGCCAGAACGGCGTCTACGCGGTCTTCGCGCTGATGGCGGTGGACGCCCTGTTTCCGGTGGGCGGCGAGCTGATCATGCTCTATGCCGGGGTGCTGGCAGCCGGGGCGATCGCCGGCCAGCAGGCCTCGCTGTTCGGAGTGGACCTGCAGGACGGCCTCGAGAGCTACATCGCGCTCGCGCTCGCCGGGACCCTCGGCTACCTGGTCGGCGCCCTGATCGGCTGGACGATCGGGCGCTCAGGTGGTCGGCCGCTGCTCGAGCGCCACGGCCGTTGGTTTCACCTGAGCCCCGAGACCCTCGAGCGGGCCGAGCGATGGTTCGATCGATTCGGAGCTCGGGCCGTGTTTTTCGGGCGGATCACGCCGGTGGTCCGCTCCTTCATCTCGATTCCGGCCGGCGTCTTTCGTACGCCGATGCCGATCTATCTCCCCCTGACGCTGGCGGGCTCGGCCATCTGGTGCTTCGGGTTCGCGGCCGCAGGCTGGGCGCTCGGTGGCAGCTGGGAGAGCTTCCATCGCCAATTCCGCTACGCCGACTACTTGGCCGTCGCCGCCGTGGCGCTCGTCGTCGCCTTCCTCATCGCACGGCATCTGCGCGCCCGCTCCAAGGGGCCACCCCCACAGACCAAGGCGGCCGAGGAATCAGCCGACTAGGCGGTGCTGATCCCCCACCCTGGATAGCTCCCCATGTCCGCACATGCCATTCAGGTCCGCCGAGGCGCGCTGGCGCGCAGCGCCCCCCTGTTTGCGCTTCCAGCCGCGTTGATCCTTCTCGGAGCGCTGATGCGGGCGCCCGTCCTGTTCGCGTACCAGGGACCCTTGACCGCGCACGCCCTCAACGTGGACCTGATGGCACATGTGGGCGCCTACTCGGACATCTCCCATCTCTTCCTTCGGGACCACCTCGGGCAGCATCCGATGCCGTACCTCGATTTCCGTTTCGAGTATCCGGTCCTGACCGGCCTGTTCGTCTGGGTGGCGAGCTTCGCCCACACCAGCGTCGCCGCCTACTTCCTGAGCTCCACCGGTCTCCTCCTCTGCCTGGCGCTGGTGACGGTCTGGGCGCTCACTCGGATCGACGGGGCGAATCCGTGGCTGTTCGCAGCCACGCCGGCGCTTGCCCTCTACGGAACACTGAACTGGGACCTGCTGGGGGTCTGCCTGCTCGTCGTCGCGCTGCTTCTCTTCCAGAGAGGCAGGGACGGATGGGGCGCGGCGTTCCTCGCCCTCGCTACCTGGGCCAAGCTCTTCCCGATCGTCGTTCTCCCGATCGTCATCGTCCTCCGGCTGGCGGAGCAGCGACGGCGTTCGGCTGCCCTGATCATGGGCGTCTTCACCGCGATCACGTTGGCCGTCAACCTTCCGTTCGCGCTCACCGGCGCAGGATCGATTCGCGCCAACTGGTCCTACTTCTTCACCTACACGGACCAACGGCCCCCGCGCGGGACGATCTGGCACCCCCTGCTCGGCCATTCGGCGGACCTGGTGGCGGTGCCGCTGTTCGCCGCCGGCCTGGCCCTGATCGTGATCCTGGCGGCCGGCGCCCGGAACCGCTCCGGCGGCGCGCTGATCCCTGCGTCCTGTGCCGCGCTGCTGTGGGTGTTCGCGACGGCGAAGGTCTACAGCCCCCAGTACTCACTCTGGATATTCGCCGTCATGGCGATAGAGGGGGTCCCCGTCACCCTGGCGCTCGGGTTTGTGCTGCTGGACGTGCTGATCTTCGCCTCCACCTTCGGACCGCTGCATCCGGTCGGCCCGATCGCGGCGGACTTCCCGCTTGCGATCCAATGGGGTGCGTACGGTCTGCGCCAGCTGTTCACGGCCTGGCTTGCGATCTGGCTGATTCGGCGAAAGCTCAACCCGACTGCAGACGAACTTGTGCTGCCACCGTTGGGGTCGACGAGCCCTGCCAGATGACATCAGCTCCAGATCTGCTCACCTGCGGCTCGAGCTGCGCGAGTGAAAGCCGCTGCGGGCCGGTCGGTCTGTAGCGCCAGACGAGAAAGCGTCCATCGAAGTCGCGAGCGACCAGGCGGAATCGCGGCATCGAAAGATGGAGCATGGGCCTGGGCGTACTGCTGCCCTGGCGCGGCAGGGCGAGCACATCGACCTCCTCCACAGGATCATCGCTGCTCGACAGCGACTGGCTCCCGGGCAGATAGAACTGCAGCGGCTTGCGCGCAAAGCTCCCCGGAGTCGCAATCACGACGCGATCCACGCGGGGCGGCCCCAAATCGCTCGCTGCAGCCCGCCAATCCTCGCTGTGGTACTTCGGCTCCCAGGCCGTGAGCAGCACGACCGCGAGCGAGGCCAGACAGAGCACCACGGCCGCCGCGGCCCCGAGTCGCTGCCTCGCCGGAGCGGCGAATCCCATCGAGAGCAGGACCAGGCCGGGAACCAACGCGACGATCAGATTGCGCGGATCCAGATAGTCGAGCCCGCCCAGCGCGAGTCCCAGCGGCAGGATGAAGGTGGCGACGAGCATCGTCGCCACGAGACGCGGGCCGGGGCCGCCGGAGAGCCGGGAGGCGGCGAGGCGCGCCAAGCCCACGAGCGCCGCCGCGACCACGATTGCGGCAACCGGCACCGCCGCAGAGGTGAGATCGAACGAGACGAGAAAGTCGAGCGGGGTGATCGCCAGCCTGCCGAGGATCGGTGCGCTGCTGATCCACGTGGCGTGGCCCATGGACTGCTGCTGTACGGCAAGGGGCAGGAGGAACGCCCCAGTCGCCGCGACGAAGCCGACCGCCGCGGCCGCCACCCGTCGTTTCGGCGCAAGACGCAGCAGGATCACCGCCTCCGGCACGAGCAGGAACACCGCGAAATAGTGCGTGGCGAGCGCCAAGGCGGAGGCCAGAGCCCAGCCGGCGTAGAGACGGAGACTGGGACGCTTCACCGCGCGAACCGCGAGCAGGAGCGCGACCGCGCTGAGCAACGCGAGCAGCGAATACGCGCGGGCTTCCTGCGAGTACCAGACCAGGAACGGGTTGCATGCGACCAGGGCCGCGGAAATCGTTGCGGCCCGCTCATCGGCAAGCTCGCGACCGATCCAGTAGGTCACCGGGACCAGGGCCACGCCGAAGAGCGCCGGCAGTGCTCGGATCCCCACCTCAGTGGCGGGAACGATTTGGACCCAGAGCCAGGAGGCCAGGTAGTACAGGGGCGGCGTCGATTCGAGGTTCCCAATCCCGGTGAGCATGTGTCCGAGTGAGCGGTGGACCAGGTCCACGGTGCTGATCTCATCGCCCCAGAAGCTCTTGGCCCCGAGGGTGCCGAAGCGAACCAGCGAGGCAAGCAGGACCAGGCCGACGACGGGCCGTGAGACCGGGTACCGGGTTGAGGGCGAAGAGGACATCTCAGCGGCAGGGCTGCTGATTGGGGGTCTGTGAACGAGGCGGAATCGCCTGGGCGAGTGCGAGAACCGCGGAGACGTGGCGCCTGGCGGCGTCGGCCGGAAGCCGGCCAGGCGGCAACTCGACGACAAAGGCGGTGTCCTGGGGAAAGGCAGCGTTCTGCCAGCTGGTGATGCTGCCCGGCTCCAGACCGATGTGGCGAAATGGCAAGCCGACGATCCGCGCGTAATGCCGCTCGATCGATCTCTTTCCCCCGGAATCGTCGACCAGCCCCTCAGATTGGTGGTACCAGACGCTGATCTGTGGCTGTACGCACCGCACGAGCGAGTTGATTGCGCGGGATTCCGGCTCCGAGAGCGGCCGCGGGCCGGAGTAGAACTGGCCTCCCAGCCTCCGCCAGTGCCACGGAGAGTTCCGGTTGAGATCGACGCCGCGCGCGTTCTGGCGAGTCCCCGCCCTACACCCGTCCGGGTTGAACTGGTCGACGGCCCAGATCAGAACCCCTGCCGGGACAGCGGTTGACCTCAGGCGCCGTGTCACCGCCTCGCCGGCGCGTTCGCTGCCGTGAACGCACCCCACCACCAGGACTCGGCGTGGAGCCGGGGGGTCCCCGAGTTCGACGGCGCGGATCGGTCGGCGCTGGATTGAGCGTCCGACGATCACCCGCCTCACCGTGCGGGCACCGACGGCGGCGTGCTGCTCGGCGTGGCCGGTCTGTTCGCACCCGGTGCTCGTCAGCGCCAGCGCCGACGAGATCAGAATGAACACCGCTCCACAGCAGAGCTTCGAGATCTCCGGCTCCTCTGTAGCCGATGTGGCCCCTGACCATGGTCACTTCAGCTGCCTGAACGACGCCTGAACAACGGGCGCTGGTCAGGCCGACCGTTCGCTGGGCGACACCAGCCCGGTCTCGCACATCGCCCGGAGGAACCGTTTCTGCAGGGCTCAGTGACTCCGAACGGAGGTCTCCGGCGAATCGGCGTACTCCCGAAGAGGGAGCAGCTGTCGATGGAGTCGAGCAAATACACAAAATTGGTGGTGGAACAACCTGCGCGAGGGGTACGGAGCTACTGAATGCGGATGTCGCGACTGATCGACAGAGCCGATCGAGGTCTGGGCGTTGGCCTCGAACACCTCGTGCGCAACCACCACCGGCGGCGGCTGAACCGGCTGGGGCACTCGAGCGTTCTCTCGGCGTCAGGAGATTCCGGCCTCTGGGTTCAGGGCGATCCTCCACCGAGGCCCGGAAACGAGCTGGACGTCCTGATCGACGGCGAGCACGCCCTCGCCGAGATTGCCGAACAGCTCCGGAATGCCAGCTCGCATGTCCACATCGCCGGCTGGCACATCACTCCTCAGTTCGCGCTCACCCACGACGGGTCCGTCCCGCCTCTCCGCGACCTTCTGGCCGAACTTGCCGAGCGTGTGGAGGTCCGCGTCCTGCTCTGGGCCGGGCCACCGCTCCCGGTGTTCGATCCCCACCGGTCGGACGTGCGGGCCGTGCGAGACGAGCTGACTCGAGGAACCAAGGTCAGATGCGTGCTCGATGCGCGCGAGCGCACGATGCACTGCCATCACGAGAAGCTGGTGATCGTCGACGACTCCGTGGCGTTCGTCGGAGGGATCGATCTGACCTCGCTCGGAGGAGACCGCTGCGACGACCGCGGCCATCCGGCCAGAGGCAGCTTGGGCTGGCATGACGTGGCCACGAGGCTGAGAGGCCCCGCGGTGGCGGACGTGGCGGCGCATTTCAGGCAGCGCTGGATGGAGGTCGATGGTGAGGAGCTCGCGCCCCCGGCCCAGCCCGCGCCGGCCGGAGAGATCGACGTGCAGGTCGTCCGCACCGTTCCGAACCGGACGTACGAGTTTGCACCCGACGGCGAGTTCCGGATTCTCGAGGCGTATGTGCGGGCACTCCGCTCGGCGCAGGAGCTGATCTACATCGAGAACCAATTTCTCTGGTCTACGGAGATCGTGGAGATCCTGGTGGCGAAGCTGCAGCAGCCGCCCACTCCCGAGTTCCGCATCGTGCTGGTCCTCCCCGCTCGGCCCAACAACGGTGCGGATACGACGCGTGGCCAGCTGGCTCGCCTGATCGACGCAGACGAGGGGCGAGGCGGACTGCTGGCGACGACGGTCCACGCGGGTGTCGAAGCGAGGACCGACCCGCTCTACGTACACGCCAAGGTCGCCGTCGTCGACGATCGCTGGCTGACCGTCGGCTCGGCGAACCTCAACGAGCATTCGCTGTTCAACGACACCGAGATGAACGTGATCACCTGTCAACCGGCTCTGGCGCGGAAGACCCGCCTCGAGCTGTGGGCGGAGCATCTGGGCCGAACGAGCGGCGATGTGTCAGGCGATCCCCATGCAGTGATCGACGAGCTTTGGAAGCCGATCGCGGAGGATCAGCTCCGGCGTCGCAGCGCGGGCGAACCGCTCACACACCGCCTGATGCGCCTCCCGGCCGTGTCCCGGCGAACCAGGCGCCTGCTCGGGCCCGTGCGAGGGATGCTCGTGGACGGCTGACCCGGTGTTGGGTGGTATCTTTCGCGAGCCGCTGTTAGGGCGCCCTAATCGACCTCAGGAGACCAGGTGTCGTTCGCCGAAACCGTCTTGCTCGGAGCTCTCGCCGGCTTCACGATCTACCTCGGCCTGCCCATCGGCCGGCTGCAGTTGTTGAGCTCGAAGGCCCGGGTCGCGCTGGCGATGTTCTCGGTCGGCATCCTGGTCTTCCTGCTCGTGGATGTGCTCTCGCATGGATTTGCGATCGCGGAGGATGCGGTCTCTGCGTACAAGGCCGGCACCGGCAGCATCGGTCACGCTGCCCTGCTCGCCCTGTTGCTCGTTGGAGGCTTCGCACTCGGCAGCGCGGGCCTCGGGATCCTCGAGCGGCGGATGCGGGCAAGCGCGCCGATTCACCCGCCGATCGCAGGCGGCGCAACGGATGCCGCCATCACGACGGAGCAGGAGCTTGCCCTGGAAGCCAGCACCGCTCGCGCCCGGGCGCTGCAAACGAGCCTGATCATCGCTGCCGCGATCGGGGTTCACAACTTCGCAGAGGGTCTCGCGATCGGCGTATCGGCCGGCACCGGCGAGATCGGCCTGGCCACGGTTCTGATCATCGGCTTCGCGCTGCACAACGCGACCGAGGGCTTCGGGATCATCGGCCCACTCGGGGACGTCAAGCCATCGTGGCGATGGCTGGCCCTGGTCGGGCTGATCGGCGGCGGCCCCACCTTCATCGGCGCGATGGTCGGCTACAACGTCACGTCGGATCCGCTCGAGCTCGTCTTCTACGCGGTTGCCGGCGGTGCGATCACCTACGTGATCGGTGAGATCTGGCACGGCATGCGCCGCTACGGCCACCGGGAGCTCGGATTGCTGATGCTCTCCTTCGGGTTCGCCGCCGGCGTCCTCACGGACCTGGTCGTCGCCTACGGGGGCGGCTGACAGGCACCGAGCCGCAGACCCGAGCGGGCTGCGAGGATCGGCTCCATGGAGTCCGCAACGAGGTCGCGCCCCACCCGGCTTGGGGCCACTTTCCGCGAGGGCGAGCGGGTCATGCCGCTCGAGCTGTTCTTCGATCTCGTCTTCGTCCTGGCGATCACCCAGTGCACGACGCTGATGTCGCACGAGCCGACCTGGACCGGAATCGGCCGCGGCATGCTGATCCTGGCGCTGCTGTGGTGGTCCTGGGTCGGATACGCCTGGCTCACCAGCGTGCTCGATCCCGAGGAGGGCGGAGTCAGGCTGGTGCTCTTCGCCGCCATGGCCGGCTTCCTGATCGCGGCGATCTGCGAGCCGCGGGCATTCGACGGCCTCGCCCTGGAGTTCGCTCTCGCCTACGCGGCGGTGCGCTTCGCTCAGATCACCCTCCTCCTGATCGCCAGTCGCGACGATCCCGGCTTCCATCGGGCGACGCTCGGTCTCGGCCTGGGCACCGCCGTCGGGGTCGGTCTCCTCATCCTGGGCGCCTTTCTGGATCCGGGCCTGCGGGCGGCGGTCTGGGCGCTCGCCCTGGTCCTCGACATGGGCGAGCCGTACGTGTTCGGCTCCGAGGGCTGGCACCTGGTGCCCGGGCACTTCGCTGAGCGCCACGGCCTGATCGTGATCATCGCCCTCGGCGAGTCGATCGTCGCGATCGGGGTCGGGGCCGGCGCCGAGATGACCTGGGGGATCGCCGCAGCGGCCGCACTGGGAATCGCAATCGCAGCCGCCCTGTGGTGGATGTACTTCGACGTGGTGGCCCTCGTCTCCGCGCGGCGCCTGGCCGATGCGCCGGAGGGAAAGGTGCAAAACGAGCTCGCCCGGGACTCCTATTCCTACCTCCACTTCCCGATGGTGGCGGGGATCGTCCTCGCGGCCCTCGGCCTGAAGAAGACGCTGGGAGGTGTGGACGATTCACTCGAGCTGGTGCCGGCGTTCGCGCTGCTCGCCGGGGTCGCGCTCTATCTGCTCGGCCTGGTCGCCTTCCGCCTTCGTCACGTTCGGACGATCAACTGGCGGCGCCTCGCGCTCGCGGTCGTCCTGGTCGCGCTGCTCCCCGCCGCCACGCATTTGCCCGCGCTGGCGATCCTGGCGATCGTGGCCGTCCTGCTCTGGGTCGTGATCGCGATCGAGACCCGGGGCTACGGCGAGGGCCGGGCCGAGATCCGGCACGGCACGGCCTTTCCCACCGCCCACTAGCGGGGGGAACTGCGACATGAGCGGCCGCGGTGTGCTTGAGTGGTCGCGGCATGTACCGAATAATGGGGATGGGGAGCTTTCTGGTGGTTGCGGTCGCCGCGCTCGCGTTTGCGGGCAGCGCCTCGGCTGCCAGCTTCGACGCCCGCGGAAGCACCGAGCAGGTGGACGTCACCGGCCTGACCCCGAACGCCCCGGTCTCCCTCCTCGATTCCTCCGACAACGTCGTCCAGACGAGGAACGCCAACTCCCGCGGAGGAGCGCTCTTCCGTGACGTCAGCCCCGGCACCGGCTACACGGTGCAGTCCGGCGCGGAGACCTCGGATCCGCTGACGGTGAGGCAGGACCCGATCAAGGCGGGTACATCGGCAGCGCCTCCCGATCCTTCCATCTACAACCAGACGCTTCTCACCCACGGCTACGGCTACATGACGATGCGCGACGGCACGAAGCTCGCCTATGACGTCCATCCCCCCACGGATGTCGTGAACTCCCTCCCTCTCCCTGCCGCTCTCAGCAATGCGATAGCCGCCGCCGCGCCGCCGCCCAGCTCACTCAACCCGTCGCCGACCCTGGTCGAGTACTCCGGCTACGGCTACGCGAATCCTGCGGGCCCGGTCAGCGGCATCGAGGCTCTGGCCAACCTGATGGGCTTCACGGTCGTCGACGTCAACATGCGGGGCACCGGCTGCTCCGGCGGCGCTTTCGACTTCTTCGAGCCGCTGCAGAACCTGGATGGCTATGACGTGGTCGAGACGGTCGCCCATCAGCCCTGGGTCGCCCACGGCAAGGTCGGGATGCTCGGCATCTCGTACGGGGGCATCAGCCAGCTCTTCACGGCCCAGACGCAGCCGCCGGACCTGGCCGCGATCTCGCCGCTGTCGGTGATCGACCAGACCCAGACGACGCTGTATCCCGGCGGGGTCCTGAACACCGGCTTCGCCGTCGACTGGGCCAAGGAGCGCCAGGACCAGGCCAAGGCGGCTGATCCGAGCGATCCAGGCAACGGGGCACAGCCGTACGCGGTCCAGCGAATCGCCGACGGGGACACGACCTGTCAGGCGAACCAGGACCTCCATCCCGAAGCCAGCGACCTGCTGGCGAAGATCCGGGCGAACGATCACTACGTGCCCGACGTCGCCGACCCGCTCTCCCCCACGACCTTCGTCCACAAGATCAACGTCCCGGTCTTCATGGCGTGCCAGTGGACGGACGAGCAGACGGGCGGCCACTGCCCGACGCTGGCCGAGCACATGTCGGGGACCGACAAGAAGTGGTTCACCTACACGAATGGGGTCCACACCGACTCGCTCGATCCCGAGACGTACAACCGCCTCTATGACTTCCTGTCGATCTACGTCGCCCAACAGGCCCCGGGGGCGAGCCTCTTCGAGCCGATCGTCCAGGCGAGCTGGCCGATTGCGATGCAGACGATCTGGGGAATCCAGGGGCCCGGCGGATCGCCGCCCGTGGCGACCCTCCCACCCGACCCGATCCAGACACAACTGACCCTGAGCGGAGCGCAGTCGGCATTCGAAGCCCTGCCATCGGTTCGCGTCCTCTTCGACAACGGCGCGGGGAACTCATCGAACCCGGGATGGCCGTATCCGGCCTTCGAGCAGTCCTTCTCCAGCTTCCCGATCCCCGGCACCCAGGCCCGCTCCTGGTATCTCGGAGCCGGCGGCGCGCTCGCCGACCAGTCCCCCGGGAGCCCGGCGGCCGATGGCTTCACCTGGGACTCCCACGCGCGACCCGCCACCGACTTCACCGGCGACACGGGCTCAGGCGCCAACGGCCTCTGGACAGCCACTCCGCCATATCAGTGGAGTCAGGATCCCGCGGGGACGGCGGTCTCCTACCTGACGACGCCGCTCGACCAGAACACCGCCGTGATCGGCGCCGGGCGAATCGATCTCTGGGTTCGCTCCTCGACGCCCAACGTCGACCTCCAGGCCACCGTCAGCGAGGTCCGGCCGGATGGCAAGGAGACGTTCGTGCAGGGCGGCTGGCTCCGCACCAGGGCACGCAAGCTCGACGACGCCAAGAGCACCGAGCTCGAGCCCGTCCAGAGCCTGCGCCAAGAGGACTTCGCGGACATGCCCTCGGACCAGTTCGTGCCGGTCACGATCCCCCTCTACTACGAGGGCCACATGTACCGGGCGGGCTCGCGGATCCGGGTACGGATCAGCGCGCCCAACGGCGATCAGCCCATCTGGGCGTTCGCCGAAGCCGACCCCTCCTCGCAGGCGAACGTCGCCATCGGCTACGGCGGTTCGATGCCGTCGCGCCTCGAGCTGCCGGTCGTCCCGGGCGTCGACACCTCGACCCCGCTCCCGCCCTGCCCTGGCCTTCGTGGCGAGCCCTGCCGCGACTACGTGGCCTCCCAGAACCAGCCGGCTCCGCTGACGCTGCCGGGCTCGGGAGATCCCGGATCGGGAAATGCCGGATCGGGAGATGCCGGTTCCAAGGCCCAGTGCAAGAAGCGCAAGCACAGGCGGGCGGCCGAGGCCAAGAAGAAGCAAAAGAAGCACGGCTGCCACAAGAAGAAGCGCCACAAGAAGCACCGGTAGCCCCGCCAGAGAGGTCCGGATCGGGCCGACGCGGCGCCTAGAGTCCGCCCGATGCATCAGCTGCCCACCGGTGTGACCGTCGCCGCCGGCGTGGACGAGACCTCGGCCCTCGTCATGGTGATCGCTGCGGCCGTGGCCGCCGTGATCGTGCTGGCGCTTTCGCCGCGGGTGGCCATCCCCGTGGTGGTTCTGGAGCTGCTGCTCGGGATCCTGATCGGCCCCCAGGGGCTCGACATCGCCAGGCTCGACCCGACCACCATCGCTGCTCGGCGACCTGGGGCTCGGGATGCTCTTCTTCTTCGCCGGCTACGAGATCGACTTCGACCGGATCAAGGGACGCTCGCTCGAGCTGGCCGTGGTCGGATGGGGCATCTCGCTCATCCTGGCCTACGGCATCGGGGGCGCGCTCGCGGCCGCCGGGATCATCCTCTCCTTCCTCTACACGGGTTCCGCGATGGCGACGACGGCCATCGGGACGCTGATCCCGATCCTGGGCGACGCCGGAGAGATGAAGACCACCTTCGGGACGTACCTGCTCGGTGCCGGGGCGGTCGGGGAGTTCGGCCCGATCCTGCTCGTCACCCTGATCCTGTCGACCGGGCACCCGTTGCACGAGGCGGTGATCCTCGTCCTCTTCATCGTGCTCGCCGTGATCACGGGCCTGCTGGCGGTCCGCTCCGCCTGGCGCGGCTGGCCGCTGGTCGAGAAGACCTTCGAGACTTCGAGCCAGCTCGCCGTGCGCCTCGCCGTCGTGCTCGTCTTCAGCCTCGTCGCCCTGGCCGCCCAACTCGGCCTCGATCTGCTCCTCGGCGGATTCGTGGCGGGGATGATCACCCGGGTGGCCCTCCGCGGCCGGGAGGTCAGCGTCTTCGACTCGAAGCTGACCGCCGTCGGCTACGGGCTGCTGATCCCGTTCTTCTTCGTCTCCAGCGGCATGGCGTTCGACCTGAACGCGCTCACCTCGAGCGCGACGGCGATGCTCAAGGTGCCGATGTTCGTCGCGCTCTTCCTGGTCGTGCGGGGGGTGCCGGCACTCCTGCTCTATCGCAGCGAGCTCGTGCTTCGCGACCGCTTTGCACTCGCGGTCTACTGCGCGACCGAGCTGCCTCTGGTCGTCGCCATCACCACCCTGGCGATCAGCGCTGGGCACATGACGAGCTCCACGGCGGCGGGCCTCGTGGGCGCCGCGATCCTCTCGACGCTGATCTTCCCGCTGCTCGCCGGCTGGATCAGGCGCGGAGGCGAGCCCGCCTCCGGGCCGATCGAGGCGCCGGCTCTTGCATAGCGGCACCAGGCCGCCTGCGGGTGTGATTTCAGACCGCCGCTTTGCATGGAAAGCCGCGGTCCAAGCCGATGGCCTTGCCGCACTTGTCGACTTTGTTCCGCTATCCGGAGCAAACTCGACAAACCGCTGCTTTGGACGAAAAGCAGCGTTCTCAAGAGCTGCCAGGACCTTCGACCTTCTCCAGGTTCTCGATGACGTCGTGACCGTACCCTCGAAAGATGCGGTTACCGAACAGGCGAAAGGCTGTTCCGAACAGTCGCCCGCGGAGGCCGTGCCGGAACTCGCGGATCCAAGCCATCTCGACTTCGGTCGCGCTGTTCTTCCGTCGCGCGGTGATCTCCCAGCTGCTTCCGGGCACCGCATAGACATTTGAGTCCGTCACCGTCGCGGTGACGATCCCTTCCCGGGACCAGTCGTAGTCGCACCGCTCCCAATTCGTTCCGATGCCAGTGGAAGTGCCCTCAGTGACTTCGGCAGAGGTGTCGCCGAGCTCGTGCACCTCCATTCGCTCCATTGAGACGGCCGGAAACACCTCCGCGCGCCGCGACGAGAAGTCTCTGGCAGCCCTAAGCACTTGCTCCGGGGCCAAGGGCGTCTCGATCGTGACTCGGATCGTCGTCATTGCGGGCGACCCTAACCCGCTCAGGGAATCGAGTCCAGGCCGCGGGGTCGTTTCAGTCGCTCATCGCCTCGGTACCAGGGTCTGCGCAAGGGCCCCGCTCCGGAAGCGCGCCTCTTCGACGACGTTCAGCTTCAGGTGCTCGCCCAGCTCTGCGAATGGGCTCCGGCCCGAACCGATCGCAATCGGGACTGTCGTCAGCTGGTACTCGTCGACGAGGCCCAGACCGGTCAGCGACTTGGCGAAGGTGGGGCCGCCGTGGACGAGGACGGTTCCTTCGTCGTCCCGAGCCTTCAAGTCCGCGATCTCCGCGCCCAGGTCCCCGCCGTAGATCTCGGCCGGTCCCCATTCCGCCTTCTTCAGGGTGTGGGAGAAGACGGCCTTCGGCGTCTCGTTCATCGCGGTTGCGATCGGCCCTTCGGACGCGGCCCAGTGCGGACCCATGGTCTCGTAGCTTCGGCGGCCCATCGCGTGAACACCGGCCTCCTCGAGGGCGCGAAGGGTCCACTCACGACCGTCGTCGCCGAACCACTCGAACATCCAGTCATGGGTTCCGTCGGGGCTGGTGGCGAAACCATCGATAGACAGGATCATTTTGAGAACTACTTTTCTATCGCTCATGACGGTAGAGACCGGTCTCCTCGGATGAATTCATCGCTCATCGGCGGATTCCGGAACAAAGACACGGTGGGCAGGTGTCCGTCATCGGACCTCAGGTGCTGCGGACTTCTACCGATGCGCGGTCTCTGGCTGTCCTTGTAGCGTCGCCTTCCTGAAACCAGCTAGGGAGGTTCGATCTTGGGAGTCACGCGATACCGCTGCTCCCGCGGAGGACCTCGAGCGTCTCGACGAGGATCTCGCCCGCGACCGACCCTTGGACTAGCCCCGGCCCCGGAAACGGTCCAACCACTTGGCCAGGTTGAAGCTGAACGATTGCGACTCGAACTCCGCCCCGGCCGCGGCGAGCTGCGAGGCGCGATCGCCCGCACGACCCTTGGACTAGCCCCGGCCCCGGAAACGGTCCAACCACGGCCAGGTTGAAGCTGAACGATTGCGACTCGTAACTCCGCCCCGGCCGCGGCGAACTGGACGACTGGCTCGCCGAACCCGCCGAATTCGACACGCACGGAGATTCCAATCCCGGATGAGACCGATGGCAACGGAAGCACGAACGTGTTGTCCTCATCCGCGGCCCCGCGATGGTCGCCGAACTTCTCTTTGTCAGTCGGGAACGGGCCGAACTGCTGGATGCGCACTACTGCCCTCCCACACCTGGACGTCGGTGATGTTTGCCCCCGCCTCGTTGGGAAGAAATGCCCCGGGGTCGCCGACGCTGTACTTGACGAACACTCGCTTCAGCGCCACCCGGTCCCCGCCGACGATCACCGGGGTCGGGATCGAGACGTGAAACCAGTTGCCATTCCCGGGTTCTCCGCGCCAGAACGAGCCCGGCCCGCGACGCATGCCGAGCACATCCGTATAGGGGACATTGTCCACGTTGTCGAGCCCGGTGGTTGGGAACTCGGGCGGTGAGAACGCCGTACCGTGAGCCCACATCGAATGCAGTGCCATTTCGCCCTCCTAGATCTCGAAGTCAGCGCCCGCGGCCGAGAACCAGACCAGCTGGTTGCCCACGTTCTTGAACTCGGCGCGAACCGAGATCCCGACCCCGAATGAGATCTGCGGCATGGCCGGAAGCGCGAATGTGTTCTGGCTGTCGATCTGCGTAGCGTGGCCACCAAAGCGCCTGAAGCCCCCGAACGTCTTGATCGCGATTCGGGCCGTCCCAGACGTGAACATCGGTGATCAACGCACCCGCGTCTGACCATCCCGAGGCGTCCGCATCCCCGACCCGGCCGACCAAAGGACGTAGACCTGGTTCACCCGCACCTGGGCTTCCTCGATAATCGAGGGGGTCGGGACCGCGACGTGAAACCATGCGGACTGGTTCGGTACTCCCTGCCAGGTCGTTCCCCATCCCTGGCGTAGACCCGTGAGGTCAGTCCAGCGGTTGTCGTTGACCTCGTCGACGCCGACGCTCGGCAACTCGGGCGGGGCGAATGCCGTCCCATGCACCCAATTCCGATGCAGTGCCATGTCACCTCCTATGGGTCGCGAATTTGGTGCGACGGCGGGGGAGATACCCCAGGTCAGTCAGAGAATCAGCGAAAACCGGACGAGGCTCGCTCCGCACGTCGTTCGCACTCCGACCATACAGCTAGTCATGCACCATGGCGAGGATTGGGTTCCGCCTCGGGTCCGTAGGGACGTTCTCCACGGATTCGCCCACGCAGTATCTCTCGACCTTTTCATGCAAAGCAGCGGTGCTGCTTTCGTTCAAAGCAGCGGTGCCGCGACTTGGTATTCAGTCGTCCGGTTCGACCGGCTGCGAGAGCTCGACGAGATTGCCGTCCGGATCGCGGATGTATAGCGAGACCAAGGCTGATGTAGCGCCTGTACGCGCGATCGGCCCAAGTTCGACCGGAATGCCCCTTTCCGACAGCAACTTGGCAACCTGGTCGAGGTCGTCAGCGACCAAGAAACACAGATCCGCCGAGCCCGGCGCCGGATGGGCTGCGTGAGGGGTGAGCTCTGCGCCCACTTCGTGGAGATTGAGCTTCTGATTTCCGAAGCGAAGGGCCACGCGCTCATCGCCGAAGACCTCTCGACGCATGCCGAGTGACTCGTAGAACCGGACCGTTGCGGCGATGTCGGACACCGTCAAAACCAGATGGTCCAGCGACCGGATTCGCATCGTCCAAACCTACCTACCCCTAGGCGATGGTTTTCAGCTTTCGTCCGCCGCCCGAGTTGATTACTCCAAGATCCGAGACCGCTGGTTTTCGTCCGAAGCAGCGGTCTTAGAGCTTCTTCTTGAGTGTCACCTTCAACGACTGCTTGCTCGGGTCCCCGCCGGTCGGCGTGAAGGTGATCGCGACCTTGAGCTTCACCTTGCCGGTCTCGTTGAGCTTGCGCTTCTTCTTGCCCTTGGCCTTGATGAGTAGCTGCGCTGCGCCAGTCGGGACCGACTTACTGGTCACCGCCCGGCCGGCGGAGGAAGCCTTGACGCCGTTGCCCGACCCGATCAGCTCGCCGGGGTTGGGAGCGTTCACGGCGAGGGTGGCGGTGCCCTTCTTCTTGTTGCGCGTGAGCGCGCCGAGGGCGAGCGTGTTAGACGGATCGAAGTCAGCGTTGAAAGTGTGCTCCTGGTTGCTATAGGGGGACCCGCATGGACCGGTCATACCGCCGTCTGGCAGCGGCCCGGGACCGCACTCGACCTGGGTCCCCCCGATCGAGGGGGCTCTCCAGACGATGCTCTTCGCCCCCTCGGACTCGAGCCCCACCTGGTCGCCGGCGCTGGCCTGCAGATGGTCGGTGAACGAGTACATGCCGGCCCCGGCTGCAACGTCGTGCAAAGCGCCCGACGAGATCACGGTGAAGGTGTTGGGGCCTGCGGGATGGACGATCCGGATGCGGATCTTCTGCGCGTCGGTGCCCGCGCCGAGTAGGACGTTCCACCTGTCGATGAAGCCCGTCATTCCCGGTGGTACCGCCACGGTCCGCCCTGGGATCACGTCGTCGACCGCGAGGCAGCCTCGGTCCGAATTGAAGGTGGAGCAGCTCGACTCGGAGTTGCTGCCCCCCGGCGGTGTCGCCAAAGAGCTGCCGAGTGTGATCGCCGCGCTGCTCGATCCGACACACCAGGTTGCGCCCGTGCCGAGAGCCATCGCTAGAAGGGCGAGGACGACGACCGGACACCGAAGCCGATGCTTCATTCCACCGCGACCCTACCCTCTTGGCCTGGCGGTGCAAAGGCCGACGGCCAGAGCCTTGCAGAGCTAGAACAGCTGGTTCTCTACTGCTTTCCATGCAAAGCAGGGGTGCTGCTTTTCGTCCAAAGGGGGTATTTCGGTGTGCGCGCCGCCTGCGCTTGCAATCATCCACATTCTTTTTCATTACAGTACACCATCTCAGTTCTTACACACCAAATTAGTTCACTTAATTCATCACACGTGCTACACTTGCCTTACTTAACTTATAATACTTATAATTCATATAATTAAAATATTCTACATTAAATATATTAAACTTTAATTAAAAATTTAATTATTATATAATATCTAATATACTTTCTAAAGATTCCTAAATTCAAACATTCGATACGCCCCCGCCTGGGCAAATCCTGGTCCTTCCATGCAACCGCTGACCGCGGTTACGCTGCGACCCAACTCCAAATAGGGAGAGTTCCCGACCGTGAAGCGCCCTTGAACGGGCATCCGCTGGCGGTTACGGTCGCTGCCTCATCCATCGCTGATAGAGGAGACCCTCATGAAACGAAAGTACGTAGTTGGAGCCTTGGGCTGCTTGCGGTGGTTGCCTCACCCGTCCGCGGGTGAGTCGCTTTCCTCACTGGTGAAAAAGGAGGTTGCGAAGCAGCTCGCGACGAGTTGCCGAAGGCCAAGAAGAAGGCCAAGAGAGGCCCACCGGTCCTCCCGGCCCCCAGGGCGTCGCCGGCGCGAACGGCACAAACGGCGCAAACGGAACGGCTCGCGCGTACGCGGACGTCTGCCCATGTCGGCTGCAGCGGCGGTCCTCCGCTCACGTGCAGCGTCGATCGGGCTAAGGGGGTCAGCAGTATCAGGGAAACCACGTCCACTTCGGGTGTCTACTGCGTAGTCGCTCCGGGGATCGACTCCGCGCACGTGACCGCCGTTGCGTCCGTCGACTCGGCGAAACCAGTAGCCCCGTTACCCAACTCGTGACCTGGAACAGCCAGAACAACGCCTGTTCCAACGGCCAGTACGAGTTTCGAACCCTGAACAACGCGGGAAATCAGGCAAGCGACGTGTCATTCAGCTTCGTGATCCCGTAGAAGCGGCGAGGCGCGGGCGGACGGTGGGGGAGGACCATTCGTCCGCGAGCGCCGCTTTCCATGCAAAGCAGTAGTGCCGCTTTGGCAACGAAATTTCCGCTTATCGATGCTCAAGCTCGCTGTGCTGTCGCCGCTCGCGGCATGAGAGTCAGCAGGCACACGCGCCCCGGGGGCTTGCAACCGGGGCAGCACGACGAGATACTGGCGCGAACGGAACTCAGGAGAAGGTCCTTTGAGCAGACAGACGATCCTCGCTTCAACCGCGGTGGCGATCTGCGTGGCCCTCTTCGTAGACGCTCCAACCGCGGAGGCGGCGACGCGCTACGCGGGCCCAACTGGCACCGGGGCCGAGCCGTGCGCGATCCAGGCAGACCCGTGCAACATCGAGGACGCGGTCGGGGGTGGCACCGTGATGCCGGGCGACGACGTCGTGCTGCTGCCCGGGAACTACACGCTCGGGTCGGGCGGGCTGTACATCGGCGAGAACATCTCCGAGACGGACAATCCGGGCAACGCGAGCGCACAGAGCAACACGTCCTGAATACGACCGGGTTCCAGGTCCAGACCGAGCGGATCGACCGCGACCCGCCTTCTTCGCGAGGTCGACATCCTCCACAGCGGCTCATTCGCGGCCCTTAGCCGATGCGGGCGGGCTCGTAGAGCGGGTCGCTATCACCTCCACCGCTGCTTCCGGCGATGCCTGCCAGGTGTACGGGCGAAACGGCGTGGACGGTCTGCTCCGCGACAGCACCTGTCGCCAGACCGGCGGTGGGACGGCGATCGGCCTGATCTGGGGCGGACCGGCCTCGACGCGCGGCCAGCTCCGCAACGTGACTGCGGTCTCGCTCGCGCCCGGGGGTGTCGGCATTTCGCTCCGCGGAACCGGCAACGGCGCAGCCGAGATCGATGCTGTCAACACGATCGTGCGCGGCGGGCTCACCGACGTGGTGGCGACGACGACGGGACCGCTGGCGCCGGCGACAACGTGGCATGCTCGACATCGTGATCCCAGAGGCTCGGAGTCTCGTCACGACCCCGGACGTACGGCCCGATCAAGCGGGCCGTACGTCGTCAATGCCGCCGCCGCGGACGTCTCGCGCGCCGACATCGACGCCGGGATCGCCGATCCGCTCTTGGGCCCTCTCGACTTCGAGGGCCAAGCGCGGGTAATCGGCCCAGCCCCGGACATCGGCGCCGACGAGTTCATGCCGGCCCCACCTCCCGCCACACCGTCACCCCCCAAGGCCCCCAAGAAGAAGTGCAAGAAGCACAAGAAGAAGCACCGCTCAGCAGAGTCGGCCAAGAAGAAATGCAAGAAGAAGAAGAAGAAGAAGAAGTAATGACCTGAGGCCCCCTAGGAGTGCTGCTTTCCATGCAAAGCAGCGGTTGAATCAGGCGCATACGACGGTGACACAGGCGTCCACCTGGCTGCTCAATCGACCAGCTGAAGTTCCTTCGGCAACCCGCTCAGGTTGCGATAGCCGTCGGCCGTCACGACGACCAGGTCCTCGATCCGGACGCCGAGCTTTCCGGGCAGATAGACGCCCGGCTCGACCGTGACGACGTTTCCCTCGAAGAGCTCATCCTCGGAGGTGGTGGCGAGCCGTGGCCCCTCGTGCACCTCCAAGCCGACGCCGTGCCCGAGTCCGTGGCCGAAGTGGTCGCCATGGCCGGCCTCGTCGATCAGCTCGCGCGCCACCGCGTCGACCTCCTTCCCGGCCGCCGCCGGGCGCACCGCCTCGAGAGAGGCCAGCTGGGCCCGCAGCACCAGCTCGTAGACCTCGCGCGCCTCGTCCCCCGGATCTCCCGTCGCGAAGGTGCGGGTGCAGTCCGAGCAGTAGCCGTCGAGCAGGGCGCCCATGTCGTAGACGACCAGCTCCCCGGAGCCGATCTCGCGCTCGCCGGGCTCGGCGTGAGGCAGCGCCCCGTTCTCGCCCGCCGCCACGATCGGCGGGAAAGAGGGCTCGGCGCCGAGCTCGCGGATGCGAGCCTCCACGGCGCGGGCGACGTCGCGTTCCGTGTGGCCAGCCAGGCCGCGCTCGAGCGTCCACTCGTAGACCTCGTCGGCGAGCTTCGCAGCGGCAGCGATTCGCTCGATCTCGTCGGGCTCCTTGATGGCGCGAAGCTGCTCGACCAGGTCACCGGCGGGGACGAACTCCACCCCTTCCCCCGCCGCCGCCTCCAGGCGGGCGAGCTGGCGGACGCTCAGCTTCGCGTCCTCGAAACCGACCCGGCCCTTCATGCGCCCCACGATCTGCGGGATCAGCTCGCGCTCGGCGTCCGGGCGCTCCCACTCGGGAGCGACCTCGTCCTTGGCGCGCTCGGTGTAGCGGAAGTCGGTGAAGAAGACGAGCTCGTCGCCGCCGACCAGGCAGGCGCCGTTGGTCCCCGTGAAGCCGGTCAGATAGCGGACGTTGACGAGGTCCGAGACGAAGAGCTGGTCGAGCTCCTTCTCGGAGACGAGGCCCGCGAGGCGCTCCCCGCGCGTCACAGCCCCAGCCTCTCGGCGATCAGCTCCAGCGCCTCCCGATATCCGTCCGGGCCCTTGCCGTAGATCTGGCCGATGATCAGGTCGAGTCCCTCGAAGACGGAGTGGTGACGCCACTCCTCGCGCTTGGAGATGTCGGAGATGTGCACCTCCACGGTCGGGATGCGGGTCAGGTCGAGGGCGTCCCTGATCGCCCAGGAGTAGTGGGTCCAAGCGCCGGCGTTGATCAACGCGGCGTCAGCTCTCTCGGGCATACGGTGCAGGTGCTCGACGAACTCGCCCTCGGAATTGGTCTGGAAGAAGGCGGCCTCCAGGTCGAGATCTCGGGCAAAGCGCTTGACGCGCACCTCGAGCTCGGGGAGCGTGAAGTCGCCGTAGATGTCGTGGTCGCGGGTTCCGAGCATGTCGAGGTTGACCCCGTGCATCACCTCGACGCGATTGCGGGTGACCCCGCTCACTTCAATTCCTCCACCACCGCCCGGACCCTATCCGCCTCGACCTGCTGTCCCCAGCGCGGCTCTCCCGGCTTCGAGAGCAGCACGAACCCGAGGCCCTCACGTGTCTGCTTCTTGTCACGGCCCATCGCCTCCATCACCCCGTCGGTGCTCACGGACGGATCGAGCGACACGGGCAGGGCGTGGGAGGCGAGCAGGCCCTCGACCTCATCGCGCAGCCGGTCCGCGTCCGAGAGCCGGAGCACCGCGAGCAGCCCGAGGCCGACGGCCTCTCCATGGCGGTAGCGCTTGTAAGAAGTCTCGGCCTCTATCGCGTGACCGATCGTGTGGCCGAGGTTGAGGATCATCCGCTGCCCCGAGTCCCTCTCGTCCGAGGCCACCACATCGATCTTGGTGCGAGCGCAGGCGAAGATCACGTCGGTCAGCGCCGCGGGATCGAGAGACTCGATCTCCCTCACCCGGGACCAGAGCGGCTCGCCCGCGATCAGCGCCGTCTTGACGACCTCGACGAAGCCTGCGGCGAGCTCCTCATGTGGCAGGGTCGCCAGGGTGGCCGGATCGGCCAGCACCGCTGTGGGCATGTGGTACGCGCCCACGTAGTTCTTCGCCTGAGGAAGGTCGACGCCCGTCTTGCCCCCGTATGCGGAGTCGACCTGGGCCACCAGGGTGGTGGGCGCCTGCACCAGCGGAACGCCTCGCTGGTAGGTGGCGGCGCAGAAGCCGGCGAGGTCCCCGATCACGCCGCCTCCGAATGCCAGCACGCAGTCGTCCCTCTTCGCGCCGGCGGAGGAAAGCTCACCGAGGATCCGCTCGGCCTCGGCGATCGTCTTCGAGCTCTCGGCCCCCTGAACCCCGATCACCTCCTCGGCCCGCGGCAGCAGCGAGCGGTGGTGCCGCAGCGCCTCGTCGTCGGCGACGCAGAACGTCCTCGCCGGCACGGCCTCCGGGAGCGCCTCACGGGCGTCGTCCAGCAGGCCGATCGCTCCCTCGCCGACGATGGCCGGGTAGGAGCCGCTCTCCGACTCGGCCCAGATCATCCGCGTGCCCGGAGTGCCCTGCATCGCTGCCAGCCAAGGCGCTGCAGGCCCGGCCGCGTCACGCGGGGCCGACGGCAGGATCGCGCGGGCCAGCGACTCGTACAGCGGGCGCCGGGTCGCGAACCGCTCGGCGAACGCCGCACGGTCGACGGCGAGCGGCCGGTCGGAGCCCGAGGCTCGCTCCCAGGCGATCTCCTCGTCGACGTCGCACCACACGGGCAGGTGGTCGCCGAGGGCTCGGCGCACCGCCTCGCTCTCGATGGCGCCGCCGCCGAGCGCCACCACGGACGACGGCCCGCCCACCTGACCCGAGAGTGCGTTCAGCACCGAGACCACCAGGCGTTCCTCTCGGCGGCGGAACTCCACCTCGCCCTCGCGCTCGAAGAAGGCCGAGATCGGCTCGCCGAGCTCGTTTTCGAGCAGGTCATCGGTGTCGGTCACCCCGAGCCCGAGCCGTTCGGCGACCGCGTGCGCCGCCCTGCTCTTGCCGGCAGCCATGAACCCGATGAGGACGATCCCGTGGTGCGCCGCTACCGGAGCCATCCGATCCGCTCCCGGTACGCGGCGATGGACGCGAGCACGTCGTCGATGTGATCGCCGCCGAATTTCTCGCGGTAGGCACCGGCCAGCACCAGCGCCACCATCGCCTCGGCGACCACAGCCGCGGCCGGGACCACGGTCGAATCGGTTCTCTCCCTCATTGCCTGGGCCGGCTCCTTCGTCTCGGTGTCGACCGAGCGAAGCGGCTGAGTCATGGTCGAGATCGGCTTGATCGCCGCCTGAACCACCAGCGGCTCGCCGTTGGTCATCCCGCCCTCGAGACCACCGGCACGGTTCGTCTCCCGGTACCAGCCACGGTCCTCCGAGTAGAAGATCTCGTCGTGGGCCTCCGATCCGGGTCTGCCGGCGACGTCCCACGCCTCGCCGAGCGACACGCCCTTCACCGACTGGATCGAGCAGACGGCCTGAGCGAGCCGGCCGTCGAGCTTCTCGCTCCAGGAGACATGCGAGCCGATCCCGGGCACGAGGCCGAAGGCGCGCACCTCGAACTTGCCGCCGAGCGACTCGTTCTCCTTCCGCAGGCGGTCGATCTCGGCCACCATCGCCTCGGCGGCGGTGGCGTCGAGACAGCGAACGGGCGAGTCGTCCACCCCCTCGAAGTCCGCGGGCGAGAGGTCATCACGCTCGGGCGCGCTCACGGACGCGATCTGAATCACGTGGCTGAAGACGCTCACCCCGACCGCGGCCAGGAAGCCCTTCGCGATGGTGCCGGCGGCGACCCTCGCCGCCGTCTCCCGCGCACTGGCGCGCTCCAGGACGTTGCGCACGTCGCTGAAGCCGTACTTCTGCAGCCCGGCGAGGTCCGCGTGACCCGGCCGCGGCAGATGTGACTCCTCGACCTCCGCCTCGACCGGCCACGGATTCATCCGCTCATCCCAGTTCGGGTAGTCGCGGTTGGCCACCAGGACGGCGATCGGGCTGCCCAGGGTGCGGCCGTGGCGGACTCCCGAGCGGATCTCGACCGTGTCGCTTTCGATCTTCATCCGGCCGCCGCGGCCATGCCCGAGCTGGCGCCGCGCCATGTCGCGGTCGAGCGCCTCGCGGTCGAGCTCGAGGCCGGCGGGAAGGCCCTCGACGATCGCGACCAGGCCGGGCCCATGGGACTCGCCTGCGGTTGTGAACCTCAAGGTCACGCCGGGAGCGTAAATGGAGCGGCCTCGCGGCCCCGGTCTCACGGTTGCGTCGCGAGCGCGACCAGGGCGCCGATGGCGAGAAAGGGAGCGAACGGAATCGTCCGGCTCCGTGCCGAGAGGCCGTGGCGCACCACGAGAAGGAGACCCGCGGCGGAGCCGGCGGCGAACGCGACCAGCATCGCCTCCGCCACCCGGCCCCCGAGGTCGAAGCCGAGCACCGCGGCGAGCTTCACGTCGCCAAGGCCCATCCCGTCCGGGCGGATCAGCGCGGCGCCCAACAGGAAGCCGCCCGCCGCCAGGCCGGCCAACAGCCGTTCGGGCACGCCGGCGGGTTCCCAGATGATGCAGGCCGGAAGGGCGACCGCCAGGCTCGCGGTGAGCGCACCGTCCGGGATCAGCCGTGTGCGCAGGTCGCTGACGGTGACGACGCCGAGCAGGGCGACCAGGGAGACGTCCATGACCGTGGCGGCCATATCGTTGAGAGCCCCGTGTCCCCGAACCTCTCCCCCTGATGGCGGCCCGCCGCCTGCTGATCGTCATGCTGATCCTGCTCGGGCTGTCGACGCTCGCGGCGGCCCTGGTCCCACAGCACGCCCTGCGGGGCGGCACCACGTCGAGCACGACCACCACTCAGCCGGCCACGACCACCACGCCCGTGCCGCCCGCTGGACGCTCCCTGAGCGTCGAGATCGTCGTCGGCGCCAAGAAGGTCCCGGTGGTGGCGGCGCCGCTCTGCAAGAAGCGCAAGCCCAGGTGCGAGCCGCTCCATGTCGGCGATCAGCTCTCCCTGCAGGTGCTCTCGAAGCGTCAGGCGGAGCTCGAGATCCCCGCCTTCGGCCTGATCGGCGTAGCCAGCCCGAACGCCCCCGCGTTCTTCCAGCTGCTTCCACGCGAGCCCGGGACGATCGGGGTCGTCTTCACCACCCCCCGCGAGGTGGCGGCGCGGATCCAGGTCCTCACCACCAAGGCCGCTGCGAAGGCGATCGCCAAGCCGAAGGGGAATTCGAACTCGAAAGCTAAGTCTCGAGCTCGAGGGGGATGAGATCGATCTGGATGAAGTCGCCGTCGCGGACGATCCGCACCTCGACTCCCTGGCCGATCCGCTCCGCCACCATCAGACGCTGAAGGTCTCCCACATCGCCCATCGGCTCGCCGTCCACGTCGACGATCAGGTCCTCGGCGCGAAGCCCCGCCCGGGCGGCCGGACTGCCCGAGACGACCTCGACGATCTCGATTCCCTTCTCCCGGCCCAGCCGAGAGGAGATCCTGGGCGGCAGCGGCCGGGAGCCGCCGACGATGCCGATGTAGGCGCGCCGTACCCGGCCCTCCTTCATCAACGCGGAGATCAGCCTCCGGGTGGCGTCGTTGATGGGCACCGCGAGGCCGAGGCCGATGCCGGCGACTGCGGTGTTGACGCCGACCACCCTGCCGAGACCGTCCGCGAGCGCGCCGCCGGAGTTGCCCGGATTGAGAGCGGCGTCGGTCTGGATCACGTTCTCGACCAGGCGACCGGCCGATCCGGAGCGCGTTGGAAGGGAACGGCCGAGGGCGGAGACGACCCCCGCGGTCACGGTGCCCGCCAGGCCCATGGGGCTGCCGATCGCGACGACGAGCTGGCCGACGCGCAGCTCGTCGGCGTCGCCCAGCTGCGCCGGCTCCAGGTCGCGCGCATCCGCGCGGACCACGGCCAGATCCGAGAGGGGATCGGCGCCCACGACCTCGGCGCTCAGCTCGCGGCCGTCCGAGAACGATGCGGTCACCCGGTGTCCACCGGCCACCACGTGGGCCGAGGTGAGCATGTAGCCATCCGAGGAGATGGCGACGCCGGATCCGGCGCCCTCCGCGCGGCCACGCCGGGTGCGGCGCATGACTGCGAGGTGGGCGACCGACGGGGTGAGCCTCTCGGCGACGCCGGAGACCGTTCGCGAATACGCGTCGAAGGCGTCGGCGTCGGGGAGGCGCCCCGCGGGTGATGACGGGACCCCGTTTGCGGCCCCGTCGATCAGCTTCAGGCCTCCTGAGATGAGCTTCAGCCTTGGCACTAACGAAAAATTAGCACCGGGCGGTCGTCGTCAAACGCGGGCCGCGCTGCGCATGACCTCGAGCGGCGGCTCTGAGCCCGTCCAAATCCGGAGCGACTCGGCGCCCTGGCGGACCAGGACCTCCAGGCCGTCGATCGCCTCGGCCGAGCGGCGCCGCGCCTCCGCCACGAGGCGGCTCTCCGAACCCGCGTAGACGAGGTCGACGATGACGACGCCGGGACCCAGCCGCTCGGGATCAATCGGCAGGTGCTCGAAGGGATCCTCGTCGGCCATGCCGATCGCCGTGCAGTTGACGATCAGCTCGTAGCCCCCTGGGCGCGCCTGTTCGGCCGTCACCGGGGCGAGCCTTCCCTCAGCCGGCGTGCCGGCGCCCGCGCCGGCCAGATCGCGCACCAGCTCATCCGCCCGCTCGCCCGTCCGGTTCCAGACGGAGACCGGGGCCCCTTCTCCCGCCAGCGCCCAGACGGCCGCGCGAGCCGATCCACCGGCCCCGAGGACGAGCGCTCTCCTCCCCGCGACAGGTTCGCGGCAGCGCGGCCAGCAGACCGGTCGCGTCGGTGTTCGCGGCCCGGATGCGCTCATCGGAGAAGCTCAGCGTGTTGGCGGCTCCGATCTCCTCCGCGGCCCGCGAGGCCTCGTCCGCCAACGAGAGGGCCGCCTCCTTGTGCGGGATGGTCACGTTGACGCCGACGAACCCATCCCCGGGCAGCGAACGGACCAGCTCGGGAAAACGGGCGGGCTCGACGTCGATCGCCTCATAGCTCCACTCATCGGCGAGGCCGAGCGCCGCGAGCGCGGCGGACTGCATCGCCGGCGAGCGAGAGTGCGAAACCGGATGCCCGAGGACGGCGAGCCGGTTCACCCGCGGCTCAGCTCCGGCAGTTCGGCGTGGCCTGGCCGGATTGGTAGGCAGCGACGAGCTTGTTGAACTCGTCCCCGCTGGCGGTGAAGCAGTGGTGGCCGCTGTTGTTGCCATTGAGGACGTAATAGAGGTAGTTGACGTTGGCGGGGCGCGCCGCGGCCTTGATCGCGTCGAGGCCTGGATTGCCGATCGGCGTCGGCGGGAGCCCCGCGTTGATGCGCGTGTTGTACGGCGAGGGCGACTGGAGCTGCGACTCCGTGATGTCGCCTGTGTAGTTGTGGAACTGGAAGCGCGTCGTGGCGTCGATCTGCAGCGGCATCCCGCGATGGAGCCGGTTGTAGATCACGGCGGCGACCAGCGCACGCTCGGAGGGGATCTGAACCTCCTTGTCGATCATCGAGGCGATCGTGAGGACGTCGTAGACCGTCAGGTTCTTGGACTTCGCATAGGACAGGTTGACCCCGGCGATGTTCTGCTCGAAGGCCTGCAGCTGCTCGGAGACGAGCTGGTCGACGCTCGCACCCGGGTCGAGCTGGTAGGTCGCCGGGAACAGGAAGCCCTCGAGCGACGGCGGGTTCTTCGCGCCGTACTTGTTCGGATCGAACCCCTTGAAGCTCTTGGTGGCGGCGAGGTAGTCGCCGCTCAGGCCCAGGCCCTTGATGGTCTCGGCGGTCTGCACCCGGTCCTCGCCCTCGGGGATCGTCACGTTGACCTTGCCCCCCGAGCTGGTCAGCTTGTCGATCGCGGAGCTGTAGCTCATGTTGTGGGCGAGGACGTAGCGGCCCGGGAGGATGTTGCCCGTATCCCCCGCCAGCTTCAGGCGCCACTCGAAGAGTGTCCCGTTCGAGACCACGTCGTTCTTGGTGAGCAGGTCGGCGACCTCGCTGGCCGTGGCGCCCTCGGGGACGGTGACGATTGCCTCTCCGGAGCCCTCGCCCGGGTCGAAGGGCGGTGGCTGGAAGAAGGCGATCAGGAACCAGGCGACGAGCACCCCGACCAGAATCAGGCCCAGCGCCAGGAACCGGCGGCGGTGGTAGGTCCCACGCGGCTTCGGCGGCCCCGGATCGCCTCCGTCGCGGCTCAGTCGCTGCCTGACCGTTCTCCTCGGCGGCTTGGGGTCAGCCGGCGGGGCAGGCTGGGCCTGGGCCGGTTGGGCCGGCGCGGGTGATGGCTCGGCCGGAGGTGCCGCGGCCGCCTTGCGCGGCTTCTTCGACTTGCTGCGGCGCTGCTCGCGCTCCCGGCGCCGGCGCTCGCGCTCGAGCGAGGCCGCATCGTCCCGGCCGAACTCGTCGGTCGGTGGCGCCGTCCCGTCGCCGCCGGGCGGTGTGAGGTTCCCCTCGGTGTCGACGTTCCAGTCCCCCTGGTCCTCCGTCAACTCGATCCCTCCCTCGCCAGGTAGCTCTCGAGCAGGTGCGCGGCGGCGAGCGAGTCGCGGTCCGCCCGGGCGCCCTCGCGGGCGCTCCGGTCGGCCATCCGCGTCGTCAGGCGCTCGTCATAGGTCTCCACTGGGATGTCCAGCAGCTCGGCCAGCTCGGCGGCGAAGGCACGGCTGACGCGGGCCTGATCGCCCTCCTCCCCCCCGAGCGTGGTCGGCAGGCCGACGATCACGCGCTCCGCGCCCTCGCTCGTGGCGAGGTTCGCGATCGCAGCGGGGTCAGGCGGCTCGACGGCGTCGAGCGGCCGCGCCAGGGTCCCGGTCGGGTCCGAAATCGCACAGCCGCAGCGGGCGGTGCCGTAGTCGAGGGCGAGCACCCGCAAGAAGCTATCGAGTAGCCGCCGTCACCGGCTCCGCCTCGCCGGGCAGTTTGTCGCTGGCCGACTCCGGGCTGTCCGGAGCGACCTCCGTGGCCCTCATCTGCCCCGGATCGACGTTCTGCGGGTGGTGACAGGCCGCCGCCTGCCCGGAGCCGTAGTCGGCAAGCGGCGGCTCATCCTGCGAGCAGATGTCGCTCGCCCACGGGCAACGGGTATGGAACCGGCACGCCGAGGGCGGGTCGACGGGGCTCGGCACGTCTCCCTCGAGCACGATGGGCTTGCGCTCGGCGTTCACCTTCGGGTCAGGGATCGGGACGGCCGAGAGCAGCGCCACCGAGTACGGGTGGATCGGCCGCTCGTAGAGCACGGGTGCCGGAGAGCGCTCCACGATCTTCCCGAGGTACATGACCGCGATCCGGTCGGAGACGTGCCGAACGACGCCGAGGTCATGCGCAACGAAGATGTAGGAGAGATTGAACTCGTCCTGGAGGTCCTCGAGCAGGTTGATGATCTGCGCCTGGATCGAGACGTCGAGGGCGGAGACCGGCTCGTCGGCGATGATCAGCGTGGGCCGCAGCGCGAGCGCGCGGGCGATGCCGATTCGCTGCCGCTGACCCCCGGAGAACTCGTGCGGGTAGCGGTTGTAGTGCTCCGGCTGAAGGCCGACCCTGTCCATCAGCTGCTGGACCTCGCGGCGGAGCTGGGTCCCGGAGGCGAGGCCGTGCAGCTGGAGCGGGTCGCCGATGATCTGTCCCACTCGCTTGCGTGGGTTGAGCGACGCGTAGGGGTCCTGAAAGATCATCTGGATCTCCCGCCTGACCGGCTCCAGTTTCTTGCGCGAGAGACCGACGATCTCATTGCCGCGGTAGCGGACCGAGCCGGCGGTCGGTTCGAGCAGCTGGAGGATCGTCCGGCAGAGTGTCGACTTGCCGCAGCCCGACTCGCCGACCAGGCCGAGTGTCTCGCCCTCGTGCAGGGTGAGGCTGACGTCATCGACGGCCTTGACGTTCGCCACCGTTCGGTCGAAGAAGATCCCCGACTTGATCGGGAAGTGCTTGACGAGGTGCTCGACCTCGAGGATCGGATCGCCCTTGGCCACTAGGCGACGACCTCGGGCGCCTCGAGGCCGATTCGGCCGTCGACCTCGCGGAGCTCCTTCTTCTCCTTCGGATCCAGCCAGCATCGGTCAGCGTGGCCGCTCGCATTGGCGATGCGCTCCTTCAGCTCGGGAGGCTCCGAGCACTTCGCGAATGCATGAGGACATCGGGGTGCGAAGCGGCAGCCGGGCGGCGGCACCAGCAGCGAGGGCGGCTGCCCGCCGATCTGCGGCAGGCGGTCAGGCCGGTCCTGGTCGAGGCGGGCGATCGAACCGAGCAGACCCCAGGTGTACGGGTGCTGCGGGTCGTAGAAGGTCTCGTCGAGCGAGCTCTGCTCGACCACCTGGCCGGCGTACATCACGAGCACGCGGTCAGCGATCTCCGCGACGACCCCCAGGTCGTGGGTGATCAGGATCACCGAGAGACCCTGCTCCTGGTTCAGGTCCTGGAGCAGCTCGATGATCTGTGCCTGGATCGTCACGTCGAGCGCCGTGGACGGCTCATCCGCAATCAGGACCGCGGGCTCCAGCGCCAGCGCCATGGCGATCATCGCTCGCTGGCGCATGCCGCCTGAGAATTCGAATGGATAGTGGTCGGCGCGCCGCTCGGCATCCGGAATGCCGACGGACTTGAGAGAGTCCACGGCCTTCTTTCGGGCCGCCCTCTTGTCCAGGTCCCGGTGCGCCTGGATCGCCTCGATGATCTGGTCGCCGATCTTGTGAACGGGATTGAAAGAGGACATCGGGTCCTGGAAGACCATCGCGATCCGATCGCCGCGGATCGTCTCGAGCTCGTCGTTGCTCGCCGTCGTGAGCTCTTTCCCCTGATAGCGGACCGAGCCCGAGATTCTCGCGTTCGGCCCCCGCGTCAGGCCGAGGATCGTCATCGCGGTCACCGACTTGCCGCAGCCGGACTCGCCGACGATGCTGAGCACCTCGCCTGCCTCGAGCGAGAAGGACACCCCGCCCACGGCGTGCACGATTCCTTCGTCGGTCGCGAACTCGACCTTCAGGTCCTCGATCTCGAGAAGTGGTCCCGCCATCCGCTGAACCTAGCCGCTGAGCCTGATCCGCGGGTCGAGCACCGCGTAGATGATGTCGACGACGGCGCTCAGAACCACGACGAAGAACGCTCCGAACATCGTGATCACGAGCACCGGTGGCACATCGAGCTGCTGAATCGAGTTGGCGGCGTACTGCCCGACCCCCTGCAGGTTGAACACCGTCTCGGTCAGGATCGCGCCGCCGCCGATCACGGCCGCGAAGTCGAGGCCGAAGAGCGAGACCACCGGGATCAGCGAGTTGCGGAGCACGTGGTGGATCAGGATCCGGCGCTCGCTCAGGCCCTTGGCCCGCGCAGTTCGCACGAAATCCTCGTTGATCGTGTCGAGGATGTTCGACCGCAGGACCCTGGAGTAGAAGCCGATGAAGAGAACCGACAGCACGAACCAGGGCAGGATCAGATGCGTGAACCACCCCCACGGGTCAGAGGTGAACTTCACATAGCCGCCGGCCGGGAAGACCTGGACCTTGTAGGCGAATAACCAGAGCACGAGCGCACCGAGCAAGAAGACGGGAGTCGACACCCCGATCAGGGCGAGCACGGTGAGGCTCGTATCGGTGAACTTGCCGGCCTTCACGGCGCTGATCACGCCGAAGAGGATTCCGAAGCCCAGCCAGATGATCCCGGCGCCGATCGCCAGTGAGAGCGTCGCGGGCAGATCGCGCTTGATCTCGTCCTCGACGTTGATCTGCTGCTGATAGGAGACGATCGACCCGTCGAAGACCTTCCCCATGGTGATGAAGTACTGCTCGTAGATCGGCTTGTCGAAGCCCCAGTCCTTGCTGATCGCCGCGCGTGTCTCAGGCGTCGAGGTGCGCCCGCCGAGCCGCACGGCCGGATCGCCGTTCGGGATCGCCTGGAAGATCAGGAAGGTGAGCACCGAGATCGCGAACAGCACTCCCAGCATCGCGATCAGCCTGCGGACGATGAAGCGTGCCATCAGTGCTCGATGCGCACCGCGGCGCGCGGGTCGAGAGCGTCACGGACGCCGTCACCGAAGACGTTGATCCCCAGCACCGCGAGGACGAGCATCCCTCCGGGGATCAGGGTGAGGTGCATGGCGCTCGGAATCAGGCGGATGCCGTCGCCGATCATCGTGCCCCAGGAGGGGTTCGGAGCCTGAACCCCGGCGCCGAGGAAGGAGAGGGCCGCCTCGAGCAGGATCGCGTTGGCGATCATCAGCGGGATGAAGACGATGATGCTCGACGCGATGTTGGGGAGGATCTCGCGGAACATGATCCGGAAATTCCCTGCACCCTGCGAGCGCGCCGCCTCGACGAATTCCTTCTCACGCAGGCTCAGCACCTGTCCGCGCAGGGGCTTCGCCATGTAGGGGATGTAGACGACCCCGATGATGATCGCCGGGATCCACAGGGACGCTCCGTTGACGGTGAAAAAGCCGAAGTTGAGGCCGCCGACGGCGAGCGCCGTCCCGAGCGCGATCCCCAGCAGGATCACCGGGAAGGCCCAGATCAGGTCCATCGTCCGCGAGAGCACGCCGTCGAGCACACCCCGGAAGTAGCCCCCCGAGAGGGCGACGATCGTGGCGAAGAAGCAGCTGATGAAGGTCGCGATGAAGCCGATCTGCAGCGAGTTGCGACCCCCGTAGAGCAGCCTCACAGCGACATCACGGCCGTTCGAGTCGGCTCCCAGGAAGAACCGGCCTTTCCACGTCGGACCCGTCGGGATCCCGCCCGGCGAGACGACGTCCTTCCCATCCACCGTGTCCGTGATGTGGTTGGCCGAGGGCGTGGTGTGCGCGACGTGCTTCGCGTAGAGGGGCGCGCACAGGCAGAGCACGACGATGAGCAGGAACATCGCACCGAAGGCCAGGGCCGTCTTGTTGCGGCGGAGGCGGCGGTAGGCCAGCTTGTACGGCCCTACACCGCCCTCGCCCTGAATCTCGCTTGAGCCCAGGGGCCTCTCCGGCTCTAGTGCGGCCGGAACCCCCGGGCTCGGAGCGGTCGGGTCTACTGCCATTTCATCCTGGGGCGCCCTGGCGCGCCCCAATCTTCCTTTATCTCGGTTCTCGGTCTCTTACTTCAGTTCCCAGGTGCTCCAGTCGTTCAGGTATGTCGGATGCACCTGCGCCGCATCGAAGTTGATGCGGTCGCTCATGAACTTCGGCACCTGCTCGGAGCCGTAGACCGCCACGTACGCCTTCTTGGCGGTGTACTCGTCCAGTGCCTGCCACTGGCTCGCCACCGAGTCCAGCTGCGTCGACGGGACGTTCTCCAGCTTGGCGAGCTGCTGCTGGATGAACGGATCGTTGACGTTGCCGAAGTTCTCATTGTTGACGGGCTGAATCGAGTTCGCATCGAGCAGCAGATAGAAGTCCGCCGGATTCGGGAAGTCCTGAATCCAGTCGGCGAATCCGGTCTGCGGCGCGGTCTTCGCGTTCCCGATCGTGGGGAAGTACGTCGTGTCCGAAATCAACTTCGGAGTGGCGTGGTACCCCATCTTGTTCAGCAGGTCGGCGTAGTACTCCACGTACTGTGTCCGCGGCGCGCGCTGCTCGCCCCAGACGGTGACGTTCTGACCCGCCGTGCCCGACTGCTGCACGAGCTGCTGGGCCTTGGCGAGGTCGCCATGAGCGTCCGCCGCGCCGTACGGGCAGGCGCTGTCCGGGTGCCCGACGATCCCCTCTGGGAGGAAGAAGCACCCCGGCTGCAGGAACCCGCTGGCCAGGCGCTGCAGGGCCGGCCGGTCGATGGCGGTGTTGACCGCCTGGCGGGCCAGCTCATTGTTGAACGGCGGGATCTGCGTGTTCAGGAAGAAATAGAACGTCGACGGAATCGTCACCGGCTGGAATCGATCGCTTGCCTGTGACTGAATCTGCGGAACGATCGACGGAGGCACCGTGTCGCCGGCGTCGAAGTTGTCCGCCTGGTTGTTGAGGACCTGCTGGGCCGCCGTCTGGGTGTTCGACTCGATCGTGACGTTGATCCGGTCGAGGTGCCCAACCGGGATGTCCGGGATGTTCAGCGCAGCGAACTTCGGGTTCTTGACCACGCTGAACGACTTGTTCGGAACGATGTTCGTGATCATGTACGGCCCGACGCCCGGAGGCAGGCTGGTGGTCAGGGTGTGGTCCGGCGTACCGCACGGGACCAGCCCCATCTCGGGGAAGGCCAGCACGTTCGAGAACGCGCCATAGGGCTTGTCCAACTGAATCGTGATCTTGCCCGTGGCGTCATCGGCCGTGATGCCCGAGATGTCGTTGGCCTTGCCCTCGTCGAAGTTGGTCGCGCCCGCAACGTTGTCGGTCACGAAGGACTTACCGCCCCAGTTGACCTTGATCACGCGCTCGACCGTGCACTTGAAGTCGCTTGCCTTGACGGGCTGGCCGTTCGAGAAGACGAGGCCCTTGCGAAGGGTCATGGTGTAGGTCTTTTGATCCTGTGAGATCTGCGGCAGTGCGGTGGCGAGACCCGGAATGAGCTCGTTGCCGCCCGGCGCGTTCTCGTGCTTGTACGTGACCAGAGGCGTGTAGCTGATCCAGGTCGGCTCAGCGCCCTGGGTCGTGTACTCCTCCTGAGGATCGAGGTAGTCGGGCGCGGTGCCCATCAGCACCGTGGCGGTCCCTCCGTTCGACCCTCCCCCGGAACTGCTTCCGCCGCCGCAGGCCACCAGTCCTAGGCCCGCCAGCGTGGTAATGCATCCCAGCAGAAGCAGCCTTCCAAGCTTGCTCACCCTGTATTCCTCCTTGTAATTGTCTCCCACACGGGAGTGGATCCCACCGGAGTTTTATACCTGTAAACGTGGATCGTCAATCATCGCGTCCCAGAAGTTCGACGTTCAGGCCAAGCCTAGGAGGCGAGCTTGGCCTCAATGGTGTCTCGCGCAGCCGAGAGCGCCTCGTCCAGCTTCGAGGGATCGCGTCCCCCCGCCTGGGCGACGTTCTCGCGACCCCCCCCGCCCCCGCCGACGATCTGGGCGACCTCACGAATCACATCGGCCGCCGAGATGCCGCGGTCGGTGACCTCCTTGCTGAAGCTCGCGACCAGCGCCACCTTGTCATCGGCCGCGCCGCCGAGCACGACCGCGGCCTCGCCGGCACGGGATTTGATCCGATCGGCGAGCTCGAGCAACGAGCGCTGATCGGCGTTGTCTCCCCTGCCCACGAAGACCGTCACGCCGCCGATTCTCTGCCCGGTGGCCGCCATCTCCTCGGCCCGCTTGGAGAGATCCGCCGAGCCGGCCTGCTTGGCGCTCTGCTCCAGCTCCGCCAGGCGATCCGCCAGCCGGTGAGCGCCGGCGACCGGGTCCTGCTCGGAGCCGACGATCCGGGCGATCTCGCTCAGGCTCCGTGAGCGCGACCGGAACCAGTCGATCGCCGCCGGACCGGTGATCGCCTCGATCCGGCGGACGTTCGCCGCGCTCGACCCCTCGGAGGCGATCGCGAAGATGCCGATCTCGGCCGTATTCGGGACGTGCGTGCCCCCGCAGAGCTCGCGCGAGACGTCCTCGACCTCGACCACGCGCACCCAGTCCCCGTATTTCTCGCCGAACAGGGCCATCGCGCCGAGCCGCTCGGCGTCCATCCGCGACATCTCGAGCGCGCGGACGAAGTGGCTCTCCTTGATCCAGTCGTTGACGCGGTCGCCGACGTCGCGGAGCTCCTCGGTCGTCAGCGGGGCCCCGTGGGTGAAGTCGAAGCGAAGCTTGTCCGGGCGCACCGAGGAGCCCGCCTGGCGCACGTGCGCCCCGAGCCGTTCTCTCAGGGCGGCGTGCAGGAGGTGCGTCGCCGTGTGGTTCCTCATCGTCGCGAAGCGCGCCACGTGGTCGACCTCGGCCTCCACGCGTCCGCCGGCCTCGAGCCCGTCGCTCGGCCCGTCGAGCTCGATCGCCTGGTCGTCGCCGACCCGATAGACGTCGGCCACCCTGGCGCTTCCCCCCGCCCAGCGGACCTCGCCCACATCGGCGACCTGGCCGCCGCCCTCGGGGTAGAAGGGGCTCTCCTCGAGCTTGACCAGGGCCTTCCCGTTGTCGCCCTGAATCGCGAGCAGGCTGGTCTCGGCCCGCAGCTTCTCGTAGCCGACGAAGCGCGAGGGCGGTGCCTCGGAGGCGAAGCTGAGCACGGCGCCGTGATGGTCCTCGGAGCCGTGCGCCGTCGCAATCCCCATCCGGGCGCGGGTGCGCTGCTCCTCCATCAACTCCTCGAAGCCCTCGTCGTCGACGGAGAGCCCCTCCTCGGCCAGCAGCTCCTTGGTGAGGTCGTATGGGAAGCCGTACGTGTCGTGGAGCTTGAACGCGTCGTCCGCGTCGATCCAGGACGTCCGGTCCTCATGCGCATGGCGGATCAGGTCTCGCACCATCTGCATGCCACGGTCGAGCGTGCGGCCGAAGCTCTCCTCTTCGTCGTTGACCCAGCGCATCACCGTGTCCCGCTCGGCCTCCAGCTCCGGGTAGGCGGGACCGAGGATGTCCACCGCCTGACTCGCGAACTTCTCCATGAACGGCGCCTCGAGCCCGAGCGAGCGGCCACGGTGGATCGCCCGGCGCATGATGCGGCGCAGGACGTAGCCGCGCTCCTCGTTGGAAGGGACCACGCCATCGGCGATCATCGCCGCGGCGCCGCGAGAGTGATCGGCGACGATGCGCATCGCGCGGGTCGTCGACGCATCCTGCGTGTACGAGCGACCCGAAAGCTCTTCGGCGAGATCGACGATCGGCCGTAGGGAGTCGATGTCGAAGACGGACTCGACCCCCTGAAGGACGGCCGCCATGCGCTCCAGGCCCATGCCGGTGTCGATGCTCTTCATCGGCAGCTCGCTGAGCGAGCCGTCAGCGGCCAGGTCGTAGGTCATGAAGACGTGGTTCCAGTACTCCAGGTAGCGATCCGTGTCGTCGCCCGGCCGGTCGTCGGGCCGGCCGAACTCCGGGCCCCGGTCGAGGTACATCTCCGAGCAGGGCCCGCACGGGCCCGTGTCACCCCCCTGCCAGAAGTTCTCCGAGCGCGGCAGAGCCACGATCCGCTCGTCGGGCACGCCGATCGAGCGCCAGATCTCGATCGCCTCGGTGTCCGGCCCCAGCCCCAGCTCCTCGTCGCCCTCGAAGACGGACACCCAGATCAGCTCGGGATCGAAGCCGAACCCCTCCGTGGAGAGCTCCCATCCCCAGGCGATCGATTGCTCCTTGAAGTAGTCGCCGAAGCTCCAGTTGCCGAGCATCTCGAAGAAGGTCAGATGCCGGGCGGTGTTGCCGACTTCGTCGATGTCGACGGTTCGGAAGCACCGCTGAACGTCCGCGACGCGAGGGGCCGGCGGTTCGGCCTCCCCGCGGAAATACGGCTTGAACGGCTGCATTCCCGCGGTGGTGAGCAGAACGGAAGGGTCGTCCACGGACGGGACCAATGACGCCGAGGGCACGATCCGATGCCCGCGCTCCTCGAAGAACGAGAGGTATGTCTGGCGGATCTCTTCGACCTTCACGGGAGGCAGTCTAAGAAGCGGGAGAAGGTGAAGTACCTAGACAATCGTCCCGTGGCCCACGACCAGGTCGCCGTCGAGCAGGCACGCCACCTGCCCGGGGGCGACTGCGTCGACCGGCTCCGTCAGCGAGACGATCGCCTCGCCCGCACCGCTCGCCTGCACCCGGCACTTCCGGCGAGGCGAGTGGTAGCGCAGGCGCACCCCGTCGACCCGCTCCGGGGGGCGATTGAGCCGCGTGCCCCGGATGCGAATCCGGTGCGTCGCGAGCGCGTCGCGCGGACCGGCGACGACGCGGTTGGCGTCGGCGTCGGTCTCCAGGACATAGAGCGGCTCGCCGCCGCCCACCCGCAGGCCCCGCCTCTGTCCGACCGTGAAGTTGTGATGGCCGTCGTGTTGACCCAGGCGTCGACCCGAGCGGTCGACGACCTCTCCCGGGCGATCCTCGAGTCCCGCGTGCCGCCGCAGGAATTCACGCTTGCCCTGGCCGGCGAGGAAGCAGAGGTCCTGGCTCTCGGAGCGCCCGGCGACCTCCAGCTCCGCCTGCTGCGCGATCTCCCGAACCTCGGGCTTGGTCAGCTCCGTGAGCGGGAACCGAAGGCGCTTCAGCGATTCGGGCCGCAGGCCGGAGAGCATGTAGGTCTGATCCTTTGCTCCATCGGCGGCGGCGCTCAGCAGCGGCCCGAACCCGTCATCGGCGATGCCGGCGTAGTGACCGGTGGCGAGCTTGGTCGCGCCGACACGATCGGCGAGGGCGATCATCGCGTCGATCCGCAGCTCTCCGTTGCAGAGCACGCACGGATTCGGGGTGCGCCCCTCCGCGTAGCCGCGCAGGAACGGGTCCACCACCCCGGCGCGGAACTCCTGCTCCAGATCCAGGGTGAGGTGCGGAACGCCGAGCGAGTGCGCGAGGCGTCGCGCGCCGAGCACCGCCTCCGGCGAACAGCAGCTCTTCTCGCCGTCGGTCTCCCGGTCCGCCCAGAGCTTGAGCGTGACCGCGACCACGTCGTGCCCGGCCTCGCGTTCGCGAAGGGCCGCAACGGCGGAGTCGACTCCCCCGCTGAGGGCGACGAGGACGCGCTCGCCCTCCTCGGGCCGGTCAGCCAGCGGCACTCCTGATCCGGCGAGCGCCGAGAGCGCACGATGGAGCGCATCGGCGGCGAGGACCGCAGCGTGCCCATGGGTGGGCGCGAGCCCGCCAAGCTCGGCCTCGATCTCCTCCGGGCCGATCCGCGCGGCATCCAGGACGTAGGCGCCCTCCGCCAACTCGGCGACAGCCGCCGCCGCGGCGGCGCTGGCGGCGCATCCCTCCCGGTCGAAGCTGACACGCTCGATCGTGCCGTCGCGGGCGACCAGCGAGACCCGGATGAGGTCGCCGCAAGGAGCGCCGCCTGCGGAGCCCGTGAAGGCGCCCTCGGGCTCGGGCCCGCGGCGGGTGTCGTCACCCAGGTAGTGCTCGAGGAGCTCGCGATTCATTCCGCGAAGTTAAGCGGCTCCAGCCTGCCGTCTGCCGCCCCGGCTTGGTAACCCGTGTCGCATAGGTGGTGGTCTACCGAGGATCCCGAGGGATCTCCGGAAATCGACCCCCAAGCCAGTTGTGTTGGGTCAACGTATGGAGCGGTTCGCGTACAGGCTCGGGCCTGGCTTCAACCCTAGCATCGGCTCAATGGGTGTCAGGCTCGTCCTCGAGGTGCCACGAGGAGATCAGGCCGTCGCGGATCCCGAGCTCGATCGCGACCCGTGAGGTGTCCCCGACCACCCCGGTCTCACGCCAGACGTATTGCAGCTCGGCATGAACAAGGAGGCCTGAGCCGGTCTCCTCCATCTCGACCGGCTCATAGCGGCGAATGAGGTGGTCGAACGCCTTCCCGGCCCAGGCGACCGCCGCTTCGGTCCCGCGATGCACCGTCCGCTCGGTGCGGATCTCCACCTCGGGATGAACGAGCTCGCCCACCGCCTTCTGGTCACACGCGCTGAGCGCGGCGAGGAAGCGGCGAGCGAGCTCATCCTCTTTCGCGACTATCTGCCTCTCAGGTTCTGCGCGAGGCGGCCTGGCTGGTCGCCGAGGCTCGCCTCCCGCGTGAAGCTGAGCCCGACGGCGATCAGGCCGAGGCCGAGCAGGACCCAGGGCCAGACGCCGAGCTTGAACGGATGTGGCGGCGTCGAGTTCAGGTCGAGCCCGGCGATCACAAGGAACAGCACCAGGCCGATCGCGCCGATGTAAACCGGTCCCCTGACCCCGATCTGCGAGCCGATCGCGACCAGCCCGAGTGAGACGAGCAGCAGCAGGGTGTCCCATACGTTGGTCGTTTCGATCGGGGGCGTGCCGGTGCCGAGCGGATTCAGGTTGCCGAGCGCCGTGATACCGAGCGCGCACCCGATCACCGCCGCGATCCCCGCTCCGGTGAGGAGCTCCGATGCCTTCCACAGGCCGAGGTCGCCGGACGGCGTGGTCGCGCTGGCGGCGACCTCGTCCCCGCCCGGGTTGTTCCGCCACAGATAGAGACCGCCCGCCAGCAGGCCGATGGCGATCAGGCCGAGGAGGCCGCGGTAGATGCCCCAGTGCGCGCCGATGCCACCGGAGAGGAGCTTGTCCCAGAGCGCCGTCCAGGAGATGATCAGCGCGATCGAGCCCAGCAGGAGCTGCACCCGGACGCCGGCGACGATCCCCGCGTAGAAGGCGAGACCGGCGGTGACGAGGAGGATCCAGAACACGTTCAGCGCAGCGTTCGGGCTGCCGCCGATCATGTTCACGAACTGCATCAGCCCGAGGACCACGAAGATCAGGCCGAAGACGCTGAAGACCAGCTGCCACGGCCGCAGCTCGCCCGTCCGGGGCCTGGTCAGGACCGATCCGTAGAGCGCCACGGCAGGGATCGCGAGCACCAGGAAGATCGGGAAATCAGCCCACTGACTCGGATTCAACGCGAACAGCGGGCCCTTCCGGATGTAGATCATCAGCGCGCCCAAACCGAACAGCAGCCCTCCGATCTTGCGCAGCGCGTCGCGTGTGTCGTCGGGTTTGAAGAGATCGTTCATCGGTCTACCCTCGCCTCCCAGGAGTTGGGGATTTGCGGCCGGACCCTACCCAGTGGGGCTGTCCTTCAAGGCGGTGATCCGGTCGTACGCGCTCTGCACGATCGAGCGGTCGATCTGCCCGCTCTTCACCTCCTTGACGAGCTGCCCGAAGACCTTCGCCGATGTGTTCGTGTTCTTGGCGTAGAGCAGGAGGTCATCGCCCGCCTTCAGAGCCCCTGCGCCCGCCACCGCCGGAGGGATCGTGCCGGCGATCGCCTGACCCTCGAGGTCGTCGGTGATCACGACTCCGCCGAAGCCGAGCTGGCCGCGCAGCAGGTCCTTGACGATCGTCGGGGACAGCGCCGCCGGCTTCTTGGCCCCGAGGGTCGGGTAGCTCGCCGTGGAGACCATCATCATCCCCACCCCGGCGTCGACGGCAGCGCGGAATGGCTTCAGGTCGCTCTGCAGCTGGTCGCTGGTGGCGGCAATCGCGACCGCGTTGGTGTCGGTGTTGACAGTGGCGCGGCCGAGCCCCGGGAAGTGCTTGGCGGTGGCGACCGCCCCGCCATCCTGGAGCCCCTGCGCGAACGCGACGCCGACCGTGGAGACCGTGTCCGGATTGGAGCCGAAGGTGCGGCTCTTGATGGTGTCCGCGGTGTTGGACTGGGAGACGTCGAGCACCGGCGCCAGATCGACGTTCACGCCGAGGCCCCTGAGGAAGGAGCCGGTCTTCTGTCCCTGATCCTTGGACTGACCCTCGTCGCCGCTCTTGCCGAGATCCGCCGGCGAGATGTCGGGTGGGCCGCTCTTGATCCGCTTCACGCCGCCGCCCTCCTGGTCGACCATCACCAGCAGGGGCGGGTTGTCGCCGGCGCTCGCCGCGGCCTGTAGCTGCTGGACGTCCGACTTGAGCTTCTGTCCGTCGCTCTCGAACGAGATCAGGCCACCAACCTGCCCCTTGCGCACCCGCTTCACGAGGGTCTGGTCGGGTCCGTTGGCTCCGAGCTTCGCGACGATCGTCTGGCCCACGAGCCGCTTCAGCGGGATCGGCTGCTCGCTGCTGCCTCCACCGCCGGACACCAGCACGATGATCAGGATGATCACGATCAGGACACCGCCGCCGACCATGAAGTCCTGTCGGCGCCGTACCCGCGCCGGCAGGTCGCGGCGGCGCTCACGCCGTCCGGGCGGAGGCCTCCTACCGCTGCGCTCGTACTCGCCCGTTTCTCCGCGGGCCACCCGGCGGCGCTCGCCCGTGCCGACGCGCTCGCGCTCTCCGGTTCCGACGCGCTCGCGCTCTCCGGTCCCCGGGCGCTCGTGTTCGCCCGTGCCCGGCTCGCGGGACGGAGGTGACGGCCGCGCGGGCGCATCCGTCCACTCGAACAGATCGTCGCCGTCGGGGGGAGGCCGCCCTTCCATTCTCGTCTAGCCCTTTCCGCCCCCGCCTCTGATTGAGATCCCGAGATCGCGGAGCTGGCGCTCGTCGACCGGCGCGGGGGCACCGGTCATCGGGTCGCCGCCCGACGCTGTCTTGGGGAATGCGATCACGTCGCGGATCGAGTCGCTGCGATGTCCCAGCGCCACCATCCGATCCAGTCCGTAGGCGATGCCGCCGTGCGGGGGCGCCCCGTAGCGCAGCGCGTCGAGCAGGAAGCCGAAGCGCTCCTCGGCCTCTTGCTCGTCGATTCCGATCGCCTCGAACACCTCTCGCTGCACCTTTGGGTCGCTGATACGGATCGAGCCCCCACCAATCTCCCATCCGTTCCAGACGACGTCGTAGGCCTTGGCCCTGGAGGCCCCCGGATCCGCCGGATCGAAGGGCCCGTCGGGGGAGGTGAAGGGGTGGTTGTGCGGATCCCAGCGCTCCTCGTCGTGCGCCCAGCCGAGCAGCGGCCAGTCGACGATCCAGACGAGCTCGTTCGCATCCGGATCGATCAGGCCCAGTCGCTCGCCCAGGCGACGCCGCAGCTCGCCGAGAACCTCGGCGGAGACGAGCGGCTGGTCGGCCACGAGCAGGAGGACGTCGCCCTCCGAGGCGTCGAGAGCCTCGTTGGCCGCCTTGATCTCCTCGGCAGAGAGGAACTTGGCGACGGGGGAACGCCAGCCATCGGCCTCGACCACGGCCCAGACCAGGCCCTTCGCCCCGAGCTCCGTCGCCTCGCCGACCAGGCCGTCGAGATCACTGCGGGACATCTCTCGCTTGCCGGCGTTCAGCCCACGCACCAGCGCACCGCCCTCGACCGCCGCCCGGAACGCGTTGAACTCCGAGCCGCGGAAGACCTCGGTCAGGTTCCGCAACTCGAGCCCGAAGCGCAGGTCGGGCTTGTCCGTGCCGTAGCGGTCGATCGCGTCGTCGTAGGCCAGGCGCTTCATCGGCAACTCCACGTCTACCCCGCAGACCGGCAGAACGTGCGCGAGGAGGCGCTCATTCAGATCGAGCACGTCGTCGGTGTCGACGAAGGACATCTCGATGTCCAGCTGCGTGAAATCGGGTTGCCTGTCCGCGCGCAGATCCTCATCCCTGAAGCAGCGCGCGATCTGAAAATACCGCTCGAACCCGCCGATCATCAAGAGCTGCTTGAAGAGCTGGGGCGACTGCGGGAGCGCGTAGAAGTTGCCCCGCTGGAGCCGGCTCGGGACGAGGAAGTCGCGTGCGCCCTCCGGCGTGGAGCGCGTCAGCACCGGCGTCTCGATCTCGAGGAAGCCCTCGCCGGAGAGGAACTCCCTCATGGATGCGGCGACCCGGTGGCGGAGCTCGATCGCCTCCCTCATCCGGTCGCGCCGGAGGTCGAGATAGCGGTAGCGCAGCCGGGTCTCCTCGCTGACCTCCCCCGAGAACGACTCGATCTCGAATGGCGGCGTGTCCGCGTCGGAGAGAAGCTCGGCGTCCGTCACCCGGATCTCGACCTCGCCGGTCGGCAGGTCCTCGTTGACCGTCTCCGGGGAGCGCTTGACGACCACTCCCTTCGCGCTCAGCACGTCCTCCGAGCGGAGCTCGTGTCCCAGCTCGAACGCCTCCCCCAGCTCGTCGGGATTGAGGACCAGCTGCACGAGCCCCGTCCGGTCCCGCAGGTCGATGAAGACGAGTCCGCCATGGTCGCGGCGGCGGTGGACCCAGCCCGCGACCCTGACCTCGGAGTCGACCCGGTCCGGCAGGACCTGGCCGCACCAGGTGTCGCGGTAGCCGTTCGGCCGCAGCGCTGGGAATTCGTCGCTCATGGCGCCGAGAGTGTCTCAGCCAGGCTGCCGGGGTCGACCTCACGCTCCTCGCCGGAGCTCATGTCGCGGAGGGTCGCCTTCCCGTCGCCGGCGAGGATCAGCGCGTGCCGCGCCCCGACGCGATCCGCCTGCTTCATCTGACCCTTGATCGCGCGCCCGGCGAGGTCCAGATCGGCCGCCAGCCCGGCCCGGCGCAGCTCCGTGACGAGCATCAGGGCGCGCTCGCGGTCGGCGTCCTCGGCAACGATGAAGACGCCATCGCGCTCCGTGTCCTCGGCCTCCGTCGCGCCCTGGTCCTCCAGCGCCAGGGCGATCCGGTCGACGCCCAGCGCCCAGCCGCAGCCGGGCGTCCGCGGGCCGCCGAGCTGCTCGACCAGGCCGTCGTAGCGGCCGCCGCCCCCGATCCCAGACTGGGCGCCGAGCCGGTCGCACTCGAACTCGAAGAGCGTGCGCGTGTAGTAGTCGAGGCCGCGCACCAGGGTGGGGTCGATCTCGTAGGCGACGCCGTTGCGCTCGAGCAGTGAGCGCACCTCCGCGAAGTGCTCCGCGTCCGCCTGATCGAGGCGGTCCAGCAGGGTCGGGGCGTTCGCCATCACCTTCCGCGTTCCCTCATGGTCGGCGTCGAAGGCGCGGAGCGGGTTGGCGTCGATCCGGCTTCGCACCTCGTCGGAGAGCTCGCCCTCGTGGGAATGCAGATATGAGCGCAGCTCGTCGAGGTACGCCGCGCGCGTCTCCGGCGTGCCCAGGCTGCCGAGTCGCAGCCGCACGCCCTCGACGCCGAGCTCGCCCACGATGTCGCTCGCGAGCAGGATGAGCTCGGCGTCAACCAGCGGCGAGTCCGAGCCGATCGACTCTGCGTTGATCTGGGTGAACTGCCGGTAGCGGCCCGCCTGCGGGCGCTCGTGGCGGAAGAAAGGCCCGGCGGTCCAGAGCTTCACGGGCTGGGCGCGGGTCTGCATGCCGTGCTCGAGATAGGCCCGGCAGACCGATGCGGTCGCCTCCGGCCGCAGGGTCAGCGAGCGCCCACCCTGGTCGGTGAAGGTGAACATCTGCTTCTGGACGATGTCCGTCGATTCGCCGACGCCGCGGGCGAACAGGTCGGTCTCCTCGAAGATCGGCGTGTCCATGCGGCCGTAGCCGGCCTGCTCAAGCCTGCGTTGGGCGACCTCGACGATCCTCTGGCGGACCGGCTGCTGCTCCGGCAATACGTCGAACGTGCCCCGCGGGGCCTTGAACTTCTCGGGCATGGGGCGAGCCTAGTCGGCTTCTAGGAAGCCAGTTCGCCCAAGAAGGGATTCGTGGCCCGTTCGGCGCCCAGGGTGGTGACTCCCATGTGGCCCGGGTAGACGGTCGTCTCGGGCGGATGGCCCTCGACCAGGGTGCGAATCGACTCGAGCAGCGTCGCCCAGTCCCCGCCGGGCAGATCGGTGCGGCCCACCGAGCCCTGGAAGAGGACGTCTCCGGAGAAGATCGCCGCCTCGTCCCCTACCGAGTAGGTGACGTGGCCCGGGCTGTGGCCCGGGGTGAAGATCACGTCGATCTCCAGGCCGGCCAGCTCGAGCCTCTCCCCTCCCTTCACCGTGTGGTCGGCCTCGTAGCTCTCGAAAGGGCCGAAGCCGGGCCAGGGGACGAAGGAGTTGATGTCGGCGAGGACCGCCGTCTCGATCTCGGGGCACCAGACCGGAGCGCCGGTCGACTTGGCGACCGGGGCAACGGCGCCGATGTGATCGAAATGCGTGTGGGTGAGCAGGATCCCGTCGATCTGGACGCCGAGCTCGTCGACGGCGGCGAGGATGCGGTCCGCCTCGTCGCCGGGGTCGACGATCAGGGCATGGTCCGAGCCGTCGGGGCGAAACAGGAAGCAGTTCTCGGCGATCTGGCCGACCGTGAGCATGCGCACCTCCATCGGTTCAGCCCTCCGAGTGCTGGGCGCCACCGGTGCGCTTCGTCTCGCGCTCCTCGCGCTTCTGCGCCTCCTTGCGGAGGAAGCGCTGATAGAAGAACCGGTCCATCACGAATGCCATCGGGACGTAGACGCCGAGCATCAGGATCCCGACGACGATGATCTGCAGAGGGTTCTGGCCCAGCAGGGCCAGGATGCCGGCGAAGAGGACGGCGGCCACTCCACCCTTCTTCAGCGCGCTCGACCAACGGGCCGGCTCCGGCGTACGAGGACCCGTCTTCTTGCCCTTCTTGCTCGACCGGCTCCGCGCCCGCGCCTGAGCCTCAGAGCGGCTTCGCGCTCGGCCCCTCGGCGGACGGGTGTCGATCCGGCCGCCCTGGGTGCCGCGATGCTTGCGGCGGCGCTTCTTCTTCGTCTGGGCCATGCCCCGTCAATCTAGCCGAGGACGTTCTCGATCACGTCGCGCATCGGGTCAAAGTCCCGGATCGGAGGCTCGTCCGGGTACCCCTCGACGGCGGCCTCCGGAACGAGCCCGACGAGCTCCGCCTCGATCAGCCGCACGCCGTGCCGGGCCGCAAGCCGTGAGATCTCCTCGACGATCCTGGCGAGCGGCACCGCCTGGGGATCGTGGACGTTCATAGAGACCTGGGTCCTCCCGTCCTCGCGCGGCAGACCGAGGGCGCGAACACCCGGCAGCCCGCCTCCGGCCTCGCGCAGCTCGGCCGCGATCTCGCGCGCGATCTCGGGATCGGCGGTGTCGAGCTCGACGTTGAACGCAACCAGCGGCTCCCGGGCGGTGACGAGGGTCGCGCCCGCGCTCGGGTGCGGCTCGTCCGGGCCGACGTCGGGACGGAGCTCGCCCGAGCCCATCCGGCGCGCCAGCTCGGCCGGGCCTCCCTGGCGGAAGTAGGCGCGTTCGCGTCGCTCCGGCGCGGTCGCCAGCTCGCCGTAGAAGAAGACCGGGATGCCGAGCGCCGCGATCCCCTCCGCCACCACCCTGGCGCTCTCGACCGCAGCGTCGTGCTGCTCGTCGGTCTGCCAGACGACCGGGGAGACGTCCAGCGCGCCGACGTGCGGATGTAGGCCCTGATGCGAGCGAAGGTCGATCAGGTCGAGCGCGTGGGCGGCGCCCGCCACCAGAGCCTCGACGAGCTTCTCCGGCGGCGCGGCCATCGTGAAGACGCTGCGGTTGTGCAGGGCGTCGTAGTGGCGGTTGAGGACGCGTGTGTGACAGCCCAGCGTGGCCTCGAGCGCCCCGATCACCCGCGTGTTCCGGCCCTCGGAGAAGTTGGGCACGGCCACGAGCGGCATCTCGCCGTTCACGGGACCATCAGCTCTCCGTCGCGGACGAGGACCTCGCCGTCCAGCTCCAGGGTCGGCTTCATCACCACGCAGTCGAGGTGGACCGGGACCTGGACGGTGCCGCCGATCCCGGCCGAGGCGCCGAAGGCCACGTGGATCGAGCCCAGGATCTTCTCGTCCTCGAGGACCTCGCCGGTCAGCTTCGCCTTCTCGTTCGTGCCCACGCCGAGCTCCGCGATGTTCGTGCCGTCGTCGCCATGCTGGGTGAGCAGCTCCATGAAGGCCATTCCCTGGCCGCCGCGAGCCGAGGTCAGGTGCCCACCCTCGACCACCAGCTCGACCGGCTGATCCACGAGCCCGACGCCGGCCATCGATCCGTCGATCACCAGGGTCCCGTTGCCGTCCTTCGGCGAGATGAAGCCCTCGCCGCAAGGCAGGTTCCCGAAAGCGCCGCGTTCGGTCAGCTCCCCTGCGTCCGGGATGGCCTCGCGGCCGGAGAGGTCGAGTCGAAGATCGGTGCCGCTCGCGTCGGTGATGTGCGCCTCGACCGCTCGGTCCAGGGCGTCCGCGACGGCATGGCCCTTCCGCCGCAGCCCCTCCATATCGGCGCTCATCACCCGGGCCAGCATGTCCTCGGTGACGCCGGGAAGGGTCGCGCAGCGGGCCCCGTTCTCGTTCGCCCGCTTGCGCGCGGCGGTGTGCGAAAGCGACTGAACTGTCGGCGCGAGCAGAACGTCCGCCACGGCCATCGCCTCGGCCACCGTCGGGGGCGGCTCGGCCGCATGCGAGGCCCGCTCCGACATCACGATCAGCACCGCCTCGGCCCCCACGTCAGCCGCCTCGTTGCGCAGCATCTCCCCCATGTTCTGCGTCGCCGGGTTACAGACGACGACGACCTCCTCGCCCTCCCTGACAGCGAGGCAGTCGCGGATCACCGCGCGCACGGCTTGATCGAGATCGCTCACCTTCGCCAGCCTAGAACGATTGAGAGAATCGGCCCGTGCCACGCACCATCTACTTCGCGGCAGCCACCCTCGATGGCTACATCGCCGATCGGGATGACGGCATCGACTGGCTCACGGGCTTCGAACCCAACTACGACGGGCAGGGCGACGACGTGACGGAGGGGATCGACAACTTCGTCGATCACACCGGCGCCCTGGTGATGGGCTCGTCGACCTACGAGTTCATCCTCGGCCACGACTGGCCCTACGGGGATCGCCCGAGCTGGGTGCTGACCAGCCGGGAGCTTCCGGTCGCCGAAGGAGCCGACGTCCGGTTCCACAATGGGCCCGTCGCGGACATCCACTCTGAGATGGTCGACGCGGCCGGCGAACGCGACCTCTGGGTGGTCGGAGGGGGCCCCGTGGCCTCCGACCTCGTCGACTCGGGGCTCCTCGACGAGCTCTGGGTGACGGTCGTCCCGATCGTTCTCGGATCCGGCAAGCCCCTCTTCTCCAGGCCGATCGAGCGCGCGATGCGACTGCTCGGCACCCGGACCTTCAAGACCGGGATGTTCGAGCTGCGTTACGCCTTGGCCAGGTAGCCCGCCGCTACGATTTCCCCCCCGCCGGAGTAGCTCAGTCGGTTAGAGCAGCGGAATCATAATCCGCGTGTCGGGGGTTCGAGTCCCTCCTCCGGCACTCTGAGAAAACCCCGCTCCGGCGGGGTTTTCTTGTGCCACGGTCCAGCCGATCTCCTCACCGAGAGCCTCAATCCCAAGGTTTTCCCAAGGTCCCCCGATAGAAAGGAACCAACACGGACGATCACGCAGCTAGAGAACAACGCCTCAAGCAACGGGCGCTAGAGAAGGCCCACGAGCAGATCGCATCGGGAGCGTGCAAGGTGCGCGGCAGTGACCCTCACGGCCGACCTCACAGCAACACCCGCAGCGCCGGTCGCCTGGACTGGCAGATCGACGGCGAAGGCCCGAACGAGAGTCTCAGCGAGGACGTACCTCGCCTCGAAGGCTCGCGCGTTGAGATGCCCTTCGCCATGCGCGAGACCGCGTGCGTCTGTAGCTGGCATAGAACGAAGCCTGAACGAGAGTCACAGAACCGTTCGCAAACGAGAGAGACCCGCATTGGCGGGCCTCTCATAACATCGGGGCGGGGTTCGAACCCGCGACTACAGTCAGCGTCGCGCAGTCAGAGCCTGCAACACGACCTCAACCGGGGAGCGGTGCTTCGCTCCATTGTCGATCGCCTCACGCGTCTTCCGCATCTCGGCTGCAAACTCTCCGAGGTTCTCGGTAAACCGGCCGACGCTCTCGCCGGCGTCGGCAAGGTCCTTTCCGGCCTTGCCAACGTTGTTGCCGAGTCGCATCCCCAGGATCTTTCGTCCCGAGTCGCGCTTCGACTGCACAGCCATGCCACCCGCCAAACCAGCCAGTGCGGCGCCGCCCGCGGCCAGTGCCGGTCCCTTCACCTTGCCTGCGACGGTCGAGATCGTCTTTCCACCGCTCTGAACTCCCTGGGCGACGGCGTCCTTGCCCTTCGACGCAAACTGCTTGACGGAATCTGGCCCCGCAGTCCCACCAGAGCGTCGTGGCTGCCTGCGGGAGCGGTTAGTGGTCTGCGAGCTGCTCCGCGCGGCTCCCGAGCTTCGGCTCTTTGCACTGCTCCTTCCATTGCGCTGCTGACGGTTTCGCGTCGAGCTCGAGCCCCGAGTGGAGGCTGCCGATCGGCCCGAGCCGTTCGACCGTCCCGTCGTTTTGCGGCGAGCCTGCGAGTTCCTTCTTGTGCTCGTTTGGGCCATTTCCGACCCCTCCTTTCGCATCCGTGCGAATCGTTGTCTGCTCGCAGCAATTACCACAGATTTGCGGCGATAAACCCTCGGGCGCCCTCTGTCCAGCTCACGGCAAGAACACGCCTGTGATTGACGTCCTCTCCTCCCGCTTTGAGGGTGGGGGCGGCAAGAAGGGAGCCAGCCCGCCACCGCCACGGCGGTACCCAGGCCCGGGGCTCATCGGATGATCTACCGGCGGGCCCTCGCGGCCCTCTTCGCGGAATTGCTGCGCTTCGCGGCCTTCGCCTTGCGCGTGCGCGCCGCCTTCTTCGCGGCTTTGGAGCGCTTCCGCGAGCCTCCGCCCGCGCGCTCCCTGATCGTGTCAGCCGCAGCCGAAAGCTCATCGGCGAGACGATGGGCTCTGGCGGGCTTCTTCTGGCCCTTGGTCGGGAGTGCCTCGGCCACCCGCTTCGCGACCCCCTTTCTGATGCCCGTATCCCTGAGCCGTCCGTAGAACTCCTTATCTGACTTCGTCTTGGCCATTTCTACTGCTCCTCCTTCCCTGGTTCTTCACTGTCCTCGCTTTACCCACCATCGGTTCTGTTGACACCGCGTGGCGGGGGTTCTCAGCGTCGCTTAGACCACCCGTTGAAGCATCTGCCAGAAGGTCGGTAACTCCCGCGCCAAGGGGGAAGCTCGACGGCTGGGGGTAGGTGCTACGCCAGACTGCTGCCCGACTTGCCTCGAAAGGAAGAAGCCCCCGCCGGTACACGGTCGGAGGCTTCTTCCAATACGCAGTTCCCCTCTTGCCACACCGCCGAGAGGTAACGACGGTGGGACAGCTCAGTCGAACATCTCGCCCGTTCCGGTCAAGGCAACGAGCCTGGTGACCGCCTCATGCTTAGAAGGGACGAAGCTGAGCCGGTTGCCGTCCTCCCTGCTCCGCACGCTCGCCCTCAGGAGAACGCTGAGCCCAGTGGAGTCCACGAAAGAGAGATCGGTCATGTCCAACACGATCTGTCCGATCACGGTGTCCTCTGCGTGCCGGATTGCGGCATCGAGCTTGCCTGCCGTCGATAGGTCGATCTCGCCGGCGACGATGATCGTCACCGAGTCGCCCTTTCGATGAGATCGAATCTCGACTGGCTTGGTGGCGAGATCCGGTGAGCCAACGTTGGAATCGTCAACAGGTCGCATTTCGCGTCTCCTCCTTTTCAAAAGAAAACACGCAATCCGTTTCGCCCATTCCCCAATTTGGACGGGCGGCCCGTCTTGCTCCAATTCGACAGGCCGGATATTTACAACAGCCGTTTGTTGTCGTCAACACGGGGCCCCCGGCCCACTAGACGCCGTAGGCGGTCGGCGGTGATCCGCGAATTCGTCCCAAGGCGAGAACCCAGTCGCCGCCCTCTCGGATCTCCTCGACCTCCCACATGAGGTTGTCCCAACTCTCGTCGACGGCCGCGCAGTACTGCGAGGCAGCGGCGGGCCTGCGATAGACGGTTCCCTCCAAAGCCGCTCGCATCGTCACGATCTCGGCATCCTGAGCGAGGTAGGCCGCGGAGGTCTTGGCATCGCGTCTATTGAACGCGTCCATTGCCGTCCGCACGATCTCTACGTTCTCCTGCGACATCGTCCACGCAGTATCTCGCGCCCGCTGCGGATAATCGGAAACAGTGGCGGACGAGCCATGGTGCGAGTGCCAGGTGAAGTTCGCGTTAATGCTCAGCACGCTCGATTTCGACTCCGCGATTCGCGGGTATCTAACGACTCCGCTTGCTCTTCGGTTTCTAGGAGCCGGAGAAACGCGGGATAGGGTAGGGAGTCGTCGAGGGTGCCCGCGGGGTCGAGGGGGCACCCCGGCGCTCCCTTGCATCCCAGCCGCGGGCGAAGGGAAGGGGCGCAAGCCTGCGACCGACGCCTGCAAGACCGCCGAATGCACTACGTCGGGCGCCATGCCGCGAGCGGCTTACTCAGACAACCCGGCGGCTTCGAGGAGGAGTGTTAGGCGCGGGAGTGTCTGGCGCGGGACTGACCGGGACCTGCGGCTCAGTCGAGTTCGCGCTCACGCTCGGCCGCCCGCTCATCGTGGAGCCCGGCGGCACGGCCTTCGCGCTCAGCACGGTCCTCAGCGTCGACAGCACGCCGTTCGCGCTCCTTAGCGGCTTTTGCGTGTTCGTCCGCGATCGCCGCATGTTCCGCCGCGCGCTCGCGTTCATGCTCGGCCTCGTCCTGCTTCTCCGTCGCGGTAACGGCATGGGCCTCGGCCGCCCTTCGACCGCCGCTGCCGCGGGCCGCTAGCGCTTGCGCTTGACCTTGAAGCTCTGTGAGGCCGGGGTGGTGTCGGGCAATCCGTGGGGGCTACTGGCGGTGACTGAGAAGCTGTACTTGCCCGGCTTCAGCTTGTAGGTCTTCGGGGAACTGCATGGACCGGTGATCGGCTTGGCCTTCTTCTTCTTCTTCTTCTTGGAGCTCACGGCCTTCTTGCTCGCTCCGCCGGCGAGGCTGCAGTTGAAGGTCGATCCCGGGATGTCCGAGCTGAAAGCGAAGGTGACCTTGGCCGTCGCCTTCTTGGTCTTGACCTTCCCCGTCGGGCCCTTATCGATCTTCCCGTTGGGTGCGACGAGATAGAGCTCCGCGGTCTTTAGGACAAAAGCTCCATCGGCGCCGCCAGCGGCCAGAACGCCATCGCCGATCTTGGCCACGGCGACGTCGGTGCGCCTCTGGTTAAGGTTGGCGGCCGCACTGAAGGTGTTCGAAGTGGGGCTGTAGATCTCCGTGCTGTCGAGGGGGGTCGGCGTATTCAGGCCGCCGACGATCAGGGGGCTGCCACCGGGCAGCGGAGCCGCGCCGTGCGTGTAGCGCCCGACGGTCATCGAGCTGGTGGCGCTGAAGGCGTTCGTGGCGGGGTTGTAGATCTCGGCCGTGGGGACCGGCGGACCGCCGTTGTTGCCGCCTGTGACGAGCACCCGGCCGTCGGGCAGCGGCGAGGCCGCAGGGGCAAATCGAGTCGTGCCCATATTCGGCCCGACACTGAAAGTGTTGGTCGAGGGGTTGTAGATCTCGGAACTGGCGACCGTCGTGTTGCCAGGGGTCGTAAAGCCGCCTGCGACCAGCACACGTCCGTCAGCCAGCGGGGCGACGGCAGGCTTGGAACGAGTGATCGACATCGAGCCGCCGGGAGTGAACGCCCCGGTCGCCGGATCGAAGATCTCCGTCGTCGACGACGAGGCTCCGCCGAGCAGGGTGCCCCCGACTATCAGCACCTTGCCGCCGGGAAGCGGGGCGGCGGTCAGCTGACGGCGTGGCGTGCCCATGTTTCCGGTCGCGGTGAACGTCTGCGTCGCCGGATCGAAGATCTCGGCGCTCGCCAGCGGCGTGGGAGCCGTTGTGTAGCCCCCGGCGATCAGGACGCGGCCGTCGCCGAGCGGCGCAGCGGCCGCCTCGGCCCTCGGCACCGTCATCTGCCCGGTGGGGTTGAAAGCATCGGGCGTCGCGGCAAGCGCCGCCGACGGAAGGAACAGCAACCCCGCGACGGTCAGCAACAAGATGCTGTGTATTGCTCCCCTTCGGACGATGTGCGGATTCGTATCTGACCCCCTTTGGAAAGTCAACAGAAGCTCGGCTTCTGACCCTGGTCCGATAGCCGCTTTGGACGAAAAGCAGCGGTCCTACGCCGAAGAGCCCCGCGATTGCGAGGCTCTCCGTATTCCCTCCGCCCCCGGCGGCCACCACGGCGGCCGGGGCGGGCGTTCTCAACCTACGCCCTGGTGGCGGACGGGCCAACGTCGGTTGACGATCCAGCGGCATGGCCTACTCCTTGACGAACTGGATCACCAGGCGCTCCGGCTGTTCCTTCTGAAAGTGCCGGACTCGCACGCGCCCGCCGCGCTTCGCACCTTGCTGTCGAGCGTTGGTCGCGAACGTCGTCGGCTTGCCGCCGAAATCGACGCCTGCGATCAACTCCCACGGCGAACCGTCGAA
>CAWHQR010000001.1:0-266476 GCA_963831605.1 uncultured Solirubrobacterales bacterium | reverse complement strand
GCTTTGCATGGAAAGCGGCAGCGAAGGCGGATCCGTCCCGCTGTGCGCGTTAGGCAAAGGCGACGGGTCTGCGTGGGTTAGGTGAGACCCGCACTATGCACCTTCCTAAGAAGGTTCTCACCATCGCCTAACGCCGACTTAGGGTGGTTCGCGGACAATCGCACCCCGTGAATCCACGGCACGACCCTCGATTGAACCCACGCGTTGCAGCGCGGGATGCGGGCCTCGAGCGCGTTTCTCGTATTACGCGCCGGGCGGGTGTTGGCGCAGTGATCGTGGTCGGCGTCCTCGCCGGTTGGGTCGCTCAGACAAAGCCTGGGCGATCAACCCCCTCGCCGACTCGTCAGTCCGCGGCTGCGACCGCCGAGCCCCAATCGCCACCATCGTCTGTCTCGCCGTCCGGTGGCTCAGACGAAAACAGTCAGGCGATTGCCCCACCGTCGGCGCCCCCTTTGCCGGCAGTTTCCCCACCGGTGGTCGTTTCAGGCGGCTCCTAGGAGCTGAAGTCAGTGGCTTGGCCAGCACTGGGTACCACCGCGGCCATATTTCTCACCGAACCAGTGATGCTTGACCACGCGCGCTCGATCCTCGCGGAGGAGATTGCAGCAATCGATCAAGCGTGCAGCCGCTTTCGTTCCGATTCGGAGGTCTCCCGGTTGAACCAGGCCGGTGGCCACGCGATCGCAGCCAGCGACCTCTTCCTGGAAGCGGTCGACGTATCACTGCGAGCCGCGCGGCTCACCGATGGCGACGTGGACCCGACGGTGGGGGCGGCCATGCGAGCCGTCGGCTACGACCGTGATTTTGAACTCCTGAAACGTTCCGACGTTGCCTCGGCCCCATCGAGGCCGATCCCCGGCTGGCAGTCCATCAAGGTGGATCGGGCGACGAGAACGATAAGCGCACCGCCGGGAGTCGAACTCGACCTAGGAGCGACGGCCAAGGCTCTCGCAGCCGACCGAACGGCACGTCGGATCAGCGAAAGCGTGCATGGAGGGGTCCTGGTCAACCTTGGGGGAGATATCTCAATTGCGGGAACGCCCCCCGCCGGCGGTTGGCGGGTGCAACTCGACGACGACCACGGTGCTGATCTCGACGAGGCGGCAGAGACGGTGTGCCTCAGCGGCGGTGGCCTCGCAACCTCGAGTACTACCGTCCGGCACTGGGTCGCAGGCGGACGACCCAAGCATCACATCATCGATCCGCGCAGTGGCGATAGCGCGCCCGTCGTATGGCGAACCGTGAGCGTCGCCGCGCGATCCTGCGTGGACGCGAATACCGCGAGCACGGCGGCAATTATTCGCGGAAGGCGAGCGCCAGCGTGGCTCGAGGGACTTGGACTTCCAAGTCGTTTGGTCAGCGCAGAGGGCACGGTGCTTCGCCTCGCCGAATGGCCGGCGGAGGTGGCGGTATGACCCCCGTCCTGGCCGTCGCCCCCAGCGCGTGGTGGTACCTGACCCGGGCGGGCGGAGCGGTTTCCCTGTTGCTGCTCACGGCGACCGTGGTGCTCGGCGTCGTCGAAGTAAGCCGCTGGAGCAGCGAGCGTTGGCCACGGTTCGTCCTGGATGGCCTCCATCGCAACGTCTCGCTGTTGGCGCTCATGACCCTTTCCATTCACATCGTCTCGGCCGTCCTCGACAGCTTTGCCCCGGTCAGGATCACGGACGTCGTCGTCCCCTTCGTGTCTGCCTACCGTCCGCTATGGCTAGGGCTCGGCGCGCTGGCATTCGACATTCTCTTGGCGGTCACTTTGACGAGCCTGGCTCGAATGCGCCTGGGTCACAAGACCTGGCGCGTCGTGCATTGGGCCGCTTATGCGTGCTGGCCGTTGGCGCTCCTGCACGGATTGGGAACGGGCACGGACACGCGGTCATTTTGGATGCTCGCGCTGAGCACCGCATGCCTCACGGCCGTTGTTATCGCCGCCGGCTGGCGAACGAGGGAGGGTTGGCCGAGCCACCTGGGGCGGCGAAAGCTCGCGGCAACCATGCTCGTGCTGGGCACTCCGACGCTGTTGGTTTGGGTCGCTGCAGGGCCCCTGGCCTCGGGTTGGGCGCGTAGAGCGGGAACCCCCGCGTCGCTTCTGGCCTCCGCCCAGCCCGCCGGCGTCCCGGCCTCGTCATCGGGCCTGCGCCTTCCGCTGAGCGCCCAGCTGAGCGGCAGCATCCAACAGGGCCGCGCGCCTGCGGGGCAGGTAGCCGTGAATCTTTCGATGACAATGAGCGGCGACAGCGCGGGAAACCTTGTCGTACGACTAGTCGGCCAGCCGCTGGAGGGAGGCGGGGTTGCGATGAGTGAGGGCTCGGTGACCTTCAGCCCGTCGGGAGTCGCCGGAGCCTACACGGGGAGAATCTCCGCCTTGCAGGGGTCGCAGATAGATGCCAGGGTCGCCCACGGGTCCAGCGCCCCAGTCGACTTGAACATCTCCCTCTCCGTAAATCAGGCCAGCCAGACAGTCTCGGGAAGGGTTAACGCCCAAAGCGCTGGAGGCAGCAGCCAGTGAGCACGAAGACAGACAAGCCGTCCAAGCTTCCGCGCTTACTCGTCTCGGCGGACCTCCGATCTCCCCTCAGCCTGCAGGAGCATTCCGAGCATCTCGGCCCTCTGCCTCACCGAGGAAGGGCCGAGGAGTTGATCGAGACTGTGGAGCGAAGCGGATTGCGGGGTCATGGCGGAGCGGGATTCCCCGCTGGCACGAAGATGAGGACTGTCGCGGCGGCCGGATCCCGCCGGCCATTTCTCATAGCCAACGGTGCCGAGGGCGAGCCAACGAGCGAGAAGGACGAGTTTCTGCTTGCGGGCGCTCCGCACCTCGTTCTCGATGGGGTAGCGGCCGCGGCTGCGGCCGTCAATGCTCAGGAAGCCGCGATCTGCATTAAGCGGGGGGCAGACGACGCCATCCGCGCGATCGGCTGGGCACTCGATGAACGCAGGACTGGTGGGATCGATCCCATCAATCCGGCTCTCGTCGAAGTCTCCAATGGCTACGTCGCCGGTGAGGAGAGCGCGATCGTCGATCACCTGAACGGCGGCCCCGGCAAGCCGACATTTGTGCCGCCGCGTCCGTACGAGCGCGGCGTTCGCGGCCGGCCGACGCTGATCCACAACGTCGAGACCCTTGCGAGCCTCGCCCTCATCGCCCGCTACGGCGGGGACTGGTACCGGGAAGTGGGAACCGCCGAGGATCCGGGATCGACCCTGATCACCATCACGGGAGCCGTCGCCTCACCCGGGGTTTATGAGATCGCGGGCGGAACGCCTCTGGTAACGCTCCTGAATGCAGCGGGAGGTCCGACCGCCCCGCTTCAGGCGTTCCTGGTCGGTGGCTATGCCGGTAGTTGGTTTGCGCCCGACGTCGGAGCAAAGCTGCGCCTGGGACATGCGAGCCTCCGTGCCGCCGGAGCGAACATGGGGCCGGGTGTGATCGTCGCCTTGCCGAAGGCGGCCTGTGGGGTGATTGAGAGCGCGCGCGTGGCTCGGTACTTGGCCGATGAGTCCGCCGGTCAATGTGGCCCCTGCCTCTATGGCCTTGCAGCGGTCGCCAAAGTCTTCGAGGAGATCAGCGACTACCGCGCCGAGCCAGGCACCCACCGCTGGATCGAACGCTGGGCCGCGGACATCGCCGGGCGCGGCGCCTGCAGCCACCCGGACGGCGCCCTTCGATTCATCGCCAGCTCGTTACGGATATTCGCGGATGAGATCGACCGCCACGAACAGGGTGAGCCTTGCCGCTCCGAGGCAAGCTCCATAGGCCTGCTTCCGGTCCCGGATTCAACCCTGCACCGGACGGGGTACTGATGAAAAAACAGCACCTACGAGTCAATCCAATCGCTTGTGAGGCCCACGGTCTTTGCGCAGAGCTCTTTCCAGAGTGGATCGTCCTCGACGAATGGGGCTATCCGATCGTCGATGAGGCCCCGATCCCGTATCAGTTCGTCGAGCATGCCCAGCGGGCGGCTGAGGCTTGCCCGACGCTCGCTCTCCTGCTCGAGTCACGGCGAGCTGAGGGCCAAGGCGACGGCATTCGTGACTGACCTTCAGCAAAGTCGGCGAGGTACCTGAGCAGCTCGAGTTGCTGCGCCGCGTGTAGCGCACGGGGGTCGTAGACCCCGAGCGCTTCGCCAGTCGGCGATAGTTAGCTGTGCCACGCCCCAATCATGCCGGGAGCCGTTCGCTCAGAATGGCGCGCCTGAGACACCGGCATCTCGGCACGGACCTCGCCGCTCCTCGTTCATCCAAGCCCGGGCGCGATCAGCACGGGGGCGATCGTAGGCGTCGGCGATGCTCCCCCGTCAGCGCGCCGGCTTGCGGGCTGACACGAACTGCGCAAAGCCGAACACGCGCTGCTCGACGCCAGTCAGACCACGATCGGCCAAAGCCTGCGTCAACTCATCCTGGGCGAAGATCCGCACGCCGCTCAGCCTGCGCACCACCGCGTTGGATACGGGGGCAGGCAACGGGCCCCGGTTGCAGCTGGAGAGCAGCGCGACTCGACCGCCCGGAGCGAGCACACGCGCGATCTCATCGACCGCTCGCATCGGCTCCTCGATCAGATACAGCGCAGCGAAGCAGCAAACAGCAGCGAAGCTTCCGTCGTGAAAGGGCAACGCACAAGCGTCCCCGCGCACATACGCGACGCTGGCGCTCTCGGTCTGCCTTACGGCAAGGGCGAGCATCGTCTCCGAGGCATCGATGCCCACGACGAGGCCGTCGCTCGTGGCACGGGCGAAGTCCCTTGTGAAGTTTCCGGGCCCGCAAGCGACATCGAGCACCCGATCGCCGCGTGAGGGAGCGAGCATGTCCAGCGCGATGTGGTGCTCTTCGCGCATCCCCGGGCCCGGGGCTCCCATCAGCAGGCGACCACCGAGCGGGCGCCAGAGGCGCTCATAGATCAGCGCCAATGCGCTGCTCAGCATCAGCCGTTGGCCGAGATGGGATCCGGTCGGGTCCTGCTCGCCGAGCAAATCGAGGTAGCCATGCTCGAGTCGCAACACGGCGGGCCTGCGGGCGGGCTGAAAAAGCTCGACGGCCTGTTCGACCGCCGGCGAGGCTTGGGTATGGCCTTCGGCCATCAACGTGATCGTGGGATTCTCTTCGGGGTCATCGCGATACAGACCGGGCTGCGGCTCTGCGGCCAGATCAGACGGCATTGGGGTGTGAGCCGGGTCGACAACTTTGGTACACCAGCCTATTCGCGCGCCCGCCCGGGCCGATTGCCCTTCGACAAATTGATGCCCGAGTGATGCCCGCCCAGACCCCTTTTGCTGGGCCTAGACATACGAAAGGCCCGGATCTCCGGGCCTTTCGTGAGTAGCGGGGGCGGGATTCGAACCCGCGACCTTCGGGTTATGAGAAGCCTTCAAGTCGTTCGTTCGGCTCTTTGTTGACTCACGCCAGTCATGCTGAGATCGGTTGAGGTCAGCTCAGTTTCGCTCAGTTCGGTACCACGGCTGGTACCTCGGCGTCCCGATGCAGTGTCGTGCGGCGGCGTAGACTCGTGAGGTTCCCGAGGTAAGGAGCGCCCATGCCAGCAACTAAGAAGACGCCGGAGCGCGTACGTGCGTCGGCCGATACGACGAAAAAGCGGGCGGAGGCGGCGCTGAAGCGTGCCGGCGGATCGCTCGATGAGGTCCAGAAGGCGCTGGCCGAGCTGCAGAAGGATCTGGGCCGGGGCCGGAGCAACATGGTCCGCAATGTGCAGCAGCTCCTGAAGAATCAGCGCCGGGATCTGGGCAAGCTGAATCGCGCGCTCTCGGCCGACATGCGCGGGCTCCAAAAGGCGCTGACCGAGGAGCCGGCGTCCTCCCGGGCCAAGGGCGCAAGGACCGGCACGAAGGGCGCAAAGACTCGGGCGAAGGGCGCAAAGACTCGGGCGAAGGGCGCAAAGACTCGGGCGAAGGGCGCAAAGACCCGCTCGAAGGGCGTAACCGCACGGGGCTAGTGGGGCGGGACGCCCCGGGGCCGTTTCCCCCTGATGCCTTCAGCCGAGGCTGCGCACCGAGTCGCTACAGCGGAGTGTCAGGCTGAACGCCTATCAACGCGCCGCCCGGAGGCGCGCCGGGTCATTCGTCGCCACACCGGCGACGCCGAGATCGGCGATCCTCGCGAACAGCGCCGGTTCGTCGACAGTCCAGGCGAACAGCCGGCGACCGAGTCGCCCGATGGCATCCGCGATCTCAGCATCCACGAGCTTGTGGTGCAGCATCACATCGCCGAAGCGGCCGGCGGCGAGCTCATGCAGCAACCGCTCACGCCAGGCGCGTGGGTGCCAGCGGTTGGCACGGCGAGATATGTATCCACCGATCGAGATTGCCGTCCGGGCGTTCGCAGCGACCGTCCGCACGGTGTCGACGATGTCCGCCGACTGAGAAGAGATCAGGGAACGCTCCAGCAGGCCGTGCCCGCGCAGCATCGCCACCATCGCCGATTCGCAGCCCTGGCCCTTGACGTCCACGTTCAGCCCGATCCCCGAGAAGCGCGGCTGCCCGAGGTGGTCCAGGGCCTCGTCGAGGGACAGGCAGCCGCGGCGGCGAGCCTGGGGGGCGAGGTGTGCCACCAGCAACCGCGATCCCCGAGGCCGGACGTCGAACTCGATCATGTCGACGCCCGCTCGCTGGGCTGCGTCGAACGATGCGATCGTATTCGCCGGAGCGATCGCGCTCGCGCCACCGTGGCCGATCAGGATGGCCATCAGGCGAAGAACTCCCGGATCGCGTCGTGGGTTTGCTTCGGTGCCTCGAGCTGCGGCACATGGCCGCAGTCGAGCTCCAGGTGACGCGCCGCGGGAAGTGCCCGCTCGACGTGCTTCCTGAAGGCCAGCGGCACGAGCTGATCGTGGCGACCCCAGATGAACAGTGTCCGGGGCGACATCTGGGCGAGTCGCGTCCAGAAACCGCGTTCGCCGTGCGGCTCGTCGATGTAGATGCTTCGGGCTGCCTCGTAAAAGGCAACCCGACCGCGCGGGGTGAGATAGGAGCGCAGGAACTCATCGACGCCCGCGGCCGACCAGCCGTCCTTGCCACCCGGGACGAGGTTGCGGACGATCGGCTCGGTGATCACGCGCGGCGCAGGCTGGATCAAGCCGAGCATGGGGAGCGGTGCCTGCAGCAGCCAGCGCCAGCGGCGACTTCGCAACCAGGCGAGCGCCGGGCAGAGCAGGGCCATCCTCCCAGTGCGCTCGGGTCGCAGCAGCCCCATCTCGATCGCCACGCGCCCGCCCATGCTGTTGCCGATCAGATGGGCGCGCTCGATCTCCAGCTCGTCGAGCAGGGCCTCGATTGCGCGAGCGAAGTAGGGAGCGTCGTAGGGGGCGCCGAGCGGCTTGTCGGAATCGCCGAACCCCGGCAGGTCCATCGCAATCACTCGATGGTGGTCGGAGAGCGCGGCGACTGTGGGGAGGAATGACGCCTTGGTCGCGCCCAGCCCGTGCACGCAGATGACGGGATCGCCCTCGCCCGCTGAGAGCGTCGAGATCTTGCCGAGCCGGGTGCGGACGGCTTCGAAGCGAAGCCGGCGCTCGTCGGCTATCGCGCTGGTGGCGGCAAGGAAGCCGACGCCGAGGTGCAGGTTCTGCCGCACGCTCAGGCGACGCTCGCGGAAGGCGACCATTCCTCCGCGCACGTCACGGGCGATCTGCTCCCAGGTTGCCCAGTCGGCGCTCAACAGGGCGTCGGGCTGGCGGTCGCCCGCCGGCTGCAACTCGATCGCGCCGTCATCGATCACCGCGTCCCACTCGCCCTCGCCATCAACGGCCAGGCGGATGCGCGCCGAACCGCTGGGCACGTCGATTACGTCGGGGTCGAAACGCTCGATCAGGGCGGTTAGACCGGCGGGAGGGGTTCTCTCTGGTGTCGGGCGCTGTTCGGCGTCGACGACTGCCATGCGCAGAGTATGGAGCTCCTGTATGAGAAGCATTCAAGTCGTTCGGTGGGCTCTGAGGCAGCCGCGGCGTAGTTTGTCTGCTGTGGATCCGGGGCCCTCGAAAGAGGGCCCCGGGCCGCTGATGACCCTTGCGGTCGAGGAGACGGACGTTCAGCTGAGGGTCAAGGCCTCGTGGGCAACTCGGCGTTGGACGGAGGGTTCCTGCCCCGACCAGGCGATCAGCCAAAGCGCCGACTTCTGGAGATCGCGCAGCTTGGTCTTGTTGATGTAGTCCTCGATCTCATCGAACGGGGACCCAACCGTGAGCATCATGTGGACGTGCCCTTCGGCGAGCGTCGTGCCAGGGAGCATGGTTGCCCCTCTCGTGTTAGCGCATCTATAGCCCTTGACCGCGCGCCCCGGTTGCAGGGATCGCTGTCGGTGGCCCTAGTGGGCCACACACTGGCAGGTCCGGGTCCCATTTTGGGGGAGTGTGGTTGGTAAGACCGCACCGAGCGGCTAGGCAGACGACGGTCTTAGCCGTGCGGCCGGCCACTTTTCGTCCAAAGCGGCTACTCGTCCGGCTACCCGATTGTCGGCTTGCCGCCTGGGAAAACGACGCGTAGGGTCCGGGCTATCGAGCGAGGAGACTTAAGACAGGGAGCGCGGAGGAGGTCGGGCGGCCAGCTCCGCCTCGCACTTGCGCTCGCGATTCTGCTGGCGCTACTAACTGCGTCAGCGGCGCGGGCGGCGACGGTCACGATCGGAAGCCCGCTGACCGGAACGTTCTCTTCGGGAATGGCAGGCCTGGCCGGTACCTGGGCGAACACAGGTCTGCCCCCAGGCGCGAACCTCACTTCCCCGTCTGACGGGACGATCGTGCGCTGGCGGATCGTCGAGGCCACCGGCGGCCCCTTCCGCCTGCGTGTGCTGACACCGGTCGGCGGCATCACCTACACAGGCGCGGGCACCGGCCCACCAGTGACCCCCACGACCAACGCAACTGAGACCTTCCCGGCCAACCTGCCGATCAAGGCCGGCCAGATCGTTGGGTACGACAACACGAACAACTCGGACGCGATCGGGTTCACGACCGCCACCGGCGCAACCTATACGGACTGGAATCCCGCGCTCGCGGACGGCGACACCCTTCCGTATACGAACCCCTACGGCGCCAACGGAGAGCTCGGCTTCAACGCCGACGTCCGCTACTGCATTGTCCCGGCGTTGACCGGCACGAAGATCGGAGCCGCCAGGCAGGCGCTGGCCGCGGCTGACTGCACCGTCGGCAAGATCCGCCGTCCGACGAACAAGGCAAGGCGCAAGAAGGCGAAGTTCGTGCGAGCCCAGAGCGCCGTCGCCGGCAGCTCGATCTCCGACACCGCGCCCATCGACTTAGTGCTCGGCAAGGTGCGCCACAAGAAGTAGCGGCGGATAGCCGCTTCGGACGAGAAGCGATAGTCGTGATACGACTGGCCTAGCCCCCCGCGCCGCCAGAGTAGGCGCGCCCGGGCTGGCAGAATTGCGGAGAAGCCCCCGTCCTAGCTAGCGGGCGCTTCTTCGCGTTAGGGTCGCTCCATGCCTCCCGGTGAACTGGAGAAATGAGCGCACGTTCTTTTCCAAGAGCCGCGCTCCGAACTCGTCATGGATCGCCGCCAGCCACTCCCCCGGGAAGGCCGCGAGGTACGCGGTGTAGTCGGACCCCGGAACCGCTCACGCGAAGACGAACCAGCGGGCCATGACCTCCAGGCTATTGATGCCCGATTGATGCCCGAGGGCAAGTGACCTTGGAGATTCCTGGCAACGAAAGCCCTCCGTGTGGAGGGTGGAGGGCTTTCGTAAGTAGCGGGGGCCCGATTCGTTTCTTGCTATGACGCCACGGCCCAGGTTTCGGTGCGCTTACTCGCAGACCGGTGACTCTCAATCGGTGAAGGTCGCGAGCGGCTCGCCCACCTCGACGATGTAGGTCGACAGCATCTTCCCTGTCTCCGGGCCCAGATCCAGAGCGTTGTGCGGCGTGCGGGGCGGCATCAGGAATGGGTCGCCGGCGTGCAGCGTGAGTGTCGGCTGGCCCTTGATTCTCATCTCCACAGTGCCGGCGAGGATGTAGCCGACCTCCTCACCCGGGTGCTGATGCCAACCCGACTCGACTCCGGCGGGAATCTCAGTGAGTACCTGGACGATCTCCCTCCCTGGGATCGAGGACGCCTTGTGCTGGAGCTCGGTCCGTTGGAGCCTCTCGGCGAGCTCGTCGCCCGGACCCTCTGCCGCGGTCATGCCGCGACCGAAGCGCCGACTGCCTTCAAGATCTGGTCGGTCACCGCCTGCGGCTGGGAGATCATGATCACGTGGGAGCCCGCGACCTCGACGATGTCGGCGCCCGCCCGCTCCGCCATTGAACGGGTGACGTCGGCGCCCGCTGCCTTATCGCCGGTCGCGACGACCGCCCAGGACGGGAGGTTCTTCCAGGCAGGCGGTCCGTTGGCCTCGCTGAAGGCCGACTCGGCGACGGGTCGCTGGGTGGCGGCCATGACGGCGGTCTGATCCTCGGGCAAATCGGCCGCGAAGGCCTCCTGGAAGAGCTCGGGGTTGATGGCGAACTCCACCTCCGTCTCTTCGCCATTCCCGGTCGGATACTGAAGCGGGACGAGGGCGGAGTTGAGGACGCTGTCCTTCGAGCCCTCCTCGACCTCACCCAGACGCTCGCCTTCGTCCGGGGCGAAGCCCGCGACGTAGACGAGGCCGACCACATTCGGGGTGGAAGTGGCAGCATTGGTGTTCACGGCGCACCCGTACGAGTGGCCGACCAGCAGCACGGGACCATCGATCTGGTTGACCGCGCTGGCGATGTAGGCGGAGTCGAAAGCGATGCCGCGCAGTGGGTTTGCCGGGGCGACGACGGTGTAGTCCTGGCGTATGAGCAGCTCGGCGACACCGTTCCAGCTGGAGGCATCGGCGAAGGCGCCGTGCACCAGCACGATGGTCGGATTGTCCGCGGATGTGGAACCTGCGTCCATGCGTAACTCCTTTATGTGGGAGGCAGCGTGAATGTGCAGCGAACCCGAGGGATGTCAATGAAGGCCGCCTGCCCAATCACCGCCAACCCGACCATCCGTCAGGAATGCGCACTAACTCGCTGAACATACTCCGACCCGTTGCTGTCTGCGATCCAGATCCTGCCCGGCGACCATCGGCTCGCAGCGGCTCTCATCGCAGGCGCGGTGGTCGCGCTAGGCGTGCGGGTTGCTCTGATGCGGTTTGAGCGGTCAGTTTGGAAAGAAGCCGCGGGCAGGCCACTCGCGACCGAACCGTCGATCCGACCGACCGCGCGGCCCCCTGGCTCTCGGCAAAGCCCTCCAAAAGCAGCGAGCCCTCTTGAGGAGGGCTCGCCGGTGGTATTAAGAGACATAGCGGGGGCCCGATTCGTTCCTCGCTACCACCGGCCCCGGATTCGGGAACAGGCGAAGCTCACGCTCTAGGGCCTGCCCGAGACATAGCCGCTTTGCATAGAAAGCAGTACTCCGCCGAGAGATACTGCGTGGGCGATGTCGGAGGAGAACGTGGAGATTGTTCTGGGACAGTGGGACGCGTTTAACAGCGGAAACCTGGACAAGTGGGCACAGGCTTGGGATCCCGAAGTCGTCGTTTTCGCGCCGAAGGGTTGGCCCGAAGGAGAGGTCGAGCGGGGCCTCGATGCCTGGAGGCGTCAGGCCCAACGTCTGCGGGATACCTGGGACGAGGCGCGGGTCGAGGTAGACGAGATTCAGGATCTAAAAGACCAGGTGCACGCTCGGATTCGCTACGTGACGGTCGGAGCGGACACCGGTATCCCCTTCGAGACGCCCATGGCTGTCGTCTTCTTCCTGAGCGAGGGGAAGATCACGCGGGGGCATTTCGGCTGGACGATGGCCGACGCCCTCGAAGCCGCCGGACTGTCGGAGTAGGCGATGTCGGAGGAGAACGTCGAGCTTGCGCGGCGGCTGTACGCGGAGGGTGATCTCCTCCACGCAACCACCGAACAGATCGATCGCGTGTTCCGTGAGGATCTGGACGAGAACTTCGAGTTCCGTCTGCCAGGCGACTATCCGGAAGGCGAGCCGGTGTTCCGGGGTCGAGATGGGGTTGATCAGCTCGCCGCGATGCTCAGCGAGACCTGGCGCGATTGGCACTTCGAGCCCGAGCGCTTTCTTGACGCCGGCGACCGAGTGGTCGTCTTCGCTCGGATCGTCGGACAAGGCGCAGCGAGCGGCGTGCCACTTGAGCTGGAGACCACGCACGTCTGGACCATTCGCGGCGGTCGTGCCACGTCCATGCACGTGTACCGGGCCCGGTCGGAGGCCCTCCAAGCCGCCGGGCTGCGGGAGTAGGCGATGTCGGAGGAGAACGTCGATGCCTGGCGGCGTGCGGTCGATGCATACAACCGCGGAGACACCGAGGGGGCGGTGGAGATCTTCGACCCGGACGTGGAGTGGCGGCCCACGTTCCAAAGGTTGCTCGGCGGGGACACCGCCGTCTACCGCGGCCGCCACGGCGTAAGGGAGTTCTTACAGGACCTTGACGAGACCTTCGCTGAGATCCGGATCGAGGTCTCGGAGATCCGGGACCTGGGCGAGCGAATCGTCGCGATCGGTCACATCCGCATGCGCGGCAGGGAGAGCGGCGCCGAGGTCGAGTCGCCGATCGCATACGTGGCCCAATACAGAAACGGCAAAGTCATCCGGCTGGACGACTACCTCGATCACCAGGAAGCCCTCGAAGCCGCCGGGCTGTCGGAGTAGCGATGTCGGAGGAAAACGTCGAGAGCTTCAAGCGCCTCGCGGAGGCCTGGAACCGTGACGACTTTGACGCATGGATCGACCAGTTCGATCCTGAGGTCGAATGGTCCACACTCGTGGAGGTGTATCGCGGCCATGCCGGAGCCCGGAAGGCTTGGGAGAGCCTCAAGGGCACCATGCAAATCAGGGCTCGATTTGACGATATTCGTGACCTCGGGGAATCCGTGCTCGCTCTGGGGGAAATGGAAGGCACGGGACAGACAACCCGGTTGGACTTCACTGATGAACTCTCGGAGCTGGTCACATATCGCGGCGGCAAGATCGTCAAGATCCGGGACTTCCGCAGCCATGCCGAGGCTCTCGAAGCCGCCGGGCTTCAGGAGTAGGCGATGTCGGAGGAGAACGTCGAGATCGTGCGGAAAGTGATCGATGCTTTCGATCGGCGCGACTTGGATGCCTGGTTGGGCTTCCTCAGCCCAGAGGTCGTATGGGAGTCCCTGCCCCTCCCTGGGTTTCGAGATGTCTACCGCGGGCGGGCGGAGGCGCGAGAGTGGAGGGAGCTGCTTTTCGAAGTCATTGATTACGATCTCGAGATCGACGAGCTGACGGCCCTGAGCGATGACAGGGTCCTCATGGCGGCGAGCGGCAGGGGGCGTGGTAGGGGTAGCGGCTTGCCGGTGGAGCGAGTGTCTTGGGAGGTCTTCTGGCTCGCGGATGGCCTGATCACGAGGCGTCAGGTCTTCTGGACCAGGGACGAGGCCCTCGAAGCCGCCGGGCTGTCGGAGTAGGCGATGTCCGAGGAGAACCTCGAGTTGCTCCATCAGGGTGTCGCGGCATGGAACCGGCGCGACCTCGACGGATATCTCGAACTTGCTGACCCAGAGATTGACCACCTTCCAAGATGTTCATTCGCAAAATTGCGAATTCTGCGCGTTTCCGGTTTCCCGGCTGAGCACACGACCTGAGAACCGCCGGGTTGTCGGGTCTCGGGTGAGGCTGAGCTTCGGCGTGAGCGTCAGTTCTTTTTCCGCGTCTTTTCGACCGCGTCAGCGATATCGGAAGCCTGCTGGCTATAGGCCTTCATCTGAGTAGCAAGCGTCTTCACCGTGTCGAGGTCGAGCTTGCCCAGCTTCGCCATCTGCTTGGACCCGCCCAGCCGCTTGAGCGGGCTTTTCTTGCTGTTGCCGACCTCTAGACGGGATTTGATCACCGCGCCGCCGGCGGCTCCGACGAGCGCAGTGGCACCAGCGATGAGAGGGGTCTTTGCCTTGGCCGCCGCACCGGCGACCGCGCGACCTGATGTCTTCGCCTTATCGATAGCCGTGTCGGCGATCGAGCCGGCACCATTGCCATTGCGGTTCTGTGCGCTCCGGCTCTGTGCGCGCGACCTCGACCGGGAGGCGCTTGCGCCCTTCGCCCGACTCCCGTTCGAGCCTTTCGCCCGACTCCCGTTCGAGCCTTTGCGACTCGAACTCGTCGAGTTGGATCGTTTCGCACTGGTGCTCCGACTCGAGCCTGTGGCTTTCTGCCGGGTGTTGCTGCGACCATTTGAACTCTTTGTCTTGGTGGATTGCGCCATCTCTCTCCTTAGGTCTGGTGCAGTCAGGTGCGCTTCGCGCCGCCCGTCTACTTCCTTGGCTTGCTCTTCGTTGAGTTGCCGGGGGCCTTCTTCCTTGGCGTACGGCTGGTGGCTCCGGAGGAGGTAGACCTCCGCCGATCAGCGTTCCCCTTGATCTCCGACACAGGGATCTCGTCGTGAGCGACGTCGGTGGCCAGCTGCGGAAGCAGCTCGCCCAGATACTCGGCCATCCGCTGCTCTTCGCTGAGGATGTCGCGGGCGAGCTTTGCCGTTTGCTTGTCCCCCACCGACGTGGCGAGCGCGTCGATCACGGTGTAGGTGGCGATCTCCTCGGCCTCCTCGCGATATTCCGCGCGAGCGTTGTGAAGCATCTTCTCCTGCTCGCCAGAGCCCTTTGCCAGGTGGAGTGGGCCCTGCACCGCGGCCTTCGCCTTACCGACCGCGCCCTGCAGGCTCTGCGCAGCCTTGGTCGCTGCTTCGGGACCAGGCAGCGAAACCGTCTCGGCGGTCCCCCCAAGTTGCTTAATTCGCTTGGCTACGCCCGATGCGTGGGACTTCGTCTCCTTCAGATGCTGTCGCAGGCGCTTCTCGTAGTCGGCCCGCGTCGTCATCGCCATATGGGACTCGAGCGAGAGCTCTAGCTGGCGCTCCTTGCCATAGGCCTCATTGAGCAGCTGCACGACCTTCGCGTCCCTAGCCTTAGTGGCGGCTTCCACAGTTGTCTCCAATCCTTGGGTGTCCCGCCTGGGCCGTGCAAGGTGACCGCAGTCACGCTCGCCCATTTGCTCCCAACCGGGTGCGGCAGGTTGCTTCGCGTCTGGCGAAACAATGCTGCCTCGCTTCCTCGCACTAATGAGCTACCCGCTGAGACCCCGTTCAAACAATATGTTCGGTGCGAGCCTAAGCCCGGTCGGCAAGACAACCGCCGCTTTTCGTCCAAGCGGTAGAAACCGCACCTCGCCGCGCGCTTTCAGCGTTTGAGAGGGTGCGGACTACCGCAGGCTGATTGGCCCTACTCCGACAGCCCGGCGGCTTTGAGGTGTCGTGCCGGCTGTCGAACCATTGAAGTCGGATGCTGCAGCGTCGTAAAATAGCGGCATGGCGTCGGAGCGCCGGGAACGGATGGCCGAGAACGAGGCGATGTTCCGGATCGCCAACGAGCGGATGGCGGACTGGGAGGAGCAGCACGCGAGTAGTGCGGTCGAGCCCTACTTCTGCGAGTGCGCGAACCCCGAATGCGGCGAGCATGTGGATCTGCGCAAGGCCGACTACGAGAGGGTCCGCTCGGACTCGCGCCGCTTTGTGATCGTCCCTGGTCACGAGGTGCCGGACGTGGAGACGGTGATCGAGCGAAACGAGGGCTGGGCGATCGTCGAAAAGGCGCCCGACCTAACTGACACTGTCGAAGAGCTCGACCCGCGCCACGACGGCTGATCTCTACGCGGCGAGAGGGACCCGGCCCCGCCGCTCGCCTACTCGCGCAGCCCGGCGGTCTCCAGGGTGGCCTCCAGATTGCCACCTCGTTCGAATCGAACGACCTTGCCGTCGCGGAAGGTCCAGGTGTGCGCCTCTTCCTGGATCTCGCTGCTGCTCGGACGGCCAGCGTGGCGGCTGACAGCGGCGACCACGGTATCGCCAAGGTCGAACAGTTCACGAAGCTCGTGCCGGTACGAGGGGAACGACTGACGAGCGCGTCGCAGGGCGAGCCTCACGTCAGCGCGGCCACGACGAATACCGGGGTCGACGGCGTCGGAAGGATTGACGTATTCGATGTCCGGGGTGGCGAAGTGGTCGACGAGGCGCTTTGGATCGCGGTCGATCAGCCCGTCTGTATAGATCCGCCGCACGATCTCGACGTTCTCCTCCGACATCACCATCTCAAGGTTCTCGGGTGTGCTTCGCGTACTCACGAGAGGGTCAGAACGCGTTCCACGAGGTCATTGGCGCGCGACTGAACGCCGTTCGCACGGCTCTCAACACTGTCTCGGACGTCCTCGGCCTGGCGCTCGACTGCCCGGCGCTTTCGCCGCAGGACGGTTGCGCCGCGTCGCTCGAACCGATTGAGCTGCTGACGGGCCAGTCGGCTGTCGCTGTAGGTGCGGATGATCGCGGCTACGCGGTCACGCGCCTCGAGCGTTGCTCCAACCTGAATCAGAATGACGCGCTCAGCCTGGCGGGCGACGGCCTCAAAGCGAGTCTTCTCGGCCGAGACGCGACGAGCCGTGGCCCGACCTGCCTGCTTGGAGGCCGTGCGGGCTGCGCGACCGGTGCTCTGGGCGGACGTTGTGGTGCGGCGAACGGACGCTTTGGCGGTCTCGCTGCTCTGTCTTGCGGAGTTTCGCTTTCGTGTGGCGGCGGCCTTCTTGGCAGCTGCCTGACGTTGGGTTCGGGTCTGAGGGGCCATTAGATTCGATTCCCTTCGTTGGTGTTATTAACGTAAGTAGTTACTGCTCGAGCTAGAACAATCTGATCAGCAGGTTCAGCAAGATCGTGAGCGCAATTGAAAGGGCGATCGACCACAGCAGGCACCCGGGCATAAAGCGCACCTGGGTGCGTTCCCCTGATCGCTTCCAGACCACGAACATCCTCTACCTCCCGGTTTCGCTAAGGACATAACCGGCCGAGGTCCGGTAGGACCCCGGCCGGGAAAACGATCGGATCTAGTGACCGTTCCGATCGCCGTTCTCGAGGCTCTCGGTGTACGGATCCCTCGACCCGGACTTGGCCAGCCCGCGACCGATGAAGTAGGCGCCGGCGACGATCGCGACGTAGAGCCATGCCTGTCGGGCGATGAACTCGTCGGTCCCGTTGGTGTCGCCACCCTTGATCACGGCGGCGCTGACGAGAATGGCGACGATGACGCCCACCATCCCCCAGAACTCAGTGGTCTTGAACGCCTGCTTGGTCTCGGTCGCCAGGCGGCGAACGCGGCCCTGGCGACGGACCGAATCGGTGCGCAGGGCACCGGGCTTCGTTGCAGCTTCCATGCTTTTCACTTCCTGTCCTTGGATGTCAGTCTGGGCCGTGCAAGGTGACCGCAGTCACCTCGCCCATTTGCTCCCAGACCGGATGGCAGGTGCTTCGCCTCGCGAAGCAAAGCTGCCCTCGCTTCCTTCCCTCGACGCATACCCGCTGAGACACCGCTCAAACATATGTTCGATCCCGCCGATCGACCCCTGCCCCTCGTTGTCCTCGCGGGTGACCCAAACCGCCGCCGTCGTCATCCAGCTAGCTCGATCCCAGCCTTAGGAGCATCGCTTCGCCGTCGCTCCTTGAGCTGTTGCCCCCAGGCTGGTACCAGGAGTGTCCGGCGTCTTGCCCTGCTGCGCTCATGGTTGTGGACTACCCAACCATTGACCGCGCCATTCATATCCCGGTCACCGCTTGGCTCCAAGACGCACCAGCTCCTTTTCTGCCCTGTCAAGGAACGCTAAGCACTCCCGCCAGTCAGGTTGAAACGGCGTCAGGGCGGGTAACCCTGGCGAGCCAGGGACAAGGACGTCGAAAGAGGGAGTTTTGGATGATCGTGGGACAGTCGTCCGATCGCGAGTGGGCGGATGAGAGGTCGGTGTACGCGAGCTGCCCTGTGTGCGGGCTCGTATTGGCCGATGAGAGCGGCCAGCGAGACAAACGGTGTCCGGAGTGCCTGCGCCTGAGCGGAGAGGCGGTCCTAATGCGGTTGGTCACTGCGGGACCAACAGCGGAAGGATTTCGCCGAACCACTTAAACCCCCGCTCGGGCGTTAGTGACGAGGCTTCCGTTGAGTCCGCTTTTCTCTCGCGGTTGGGGCTTAGGGATACGCCGTCAACAGCATCCGGCGAAGAGGGCGAACCGCTCTAGCTACTGACCGGAGGCTCAGTCGAGGTCGCGTTCGCGCTCTGTCGCGCGCTCGTCGTGGAATTCCGAGGCGCGCTGTTCCCGACCGGCACGCTCTTCAGCTTCTGCGGCCCGCCTCTTGCGTTGCTTCGCCTCTTGCGCGTGGCGTTCGGCGGCCGCCGCATGTTCCGCCGCGGCTTCGCGCTCCCGCGCCGCCTCGTCCGTCTTCTCCGACGCCGTTACCTCGTGGGCCTCGGCTTCCTGACGGTGTCCCGCCACCTCGGTCCGAAGTCGTTCGCGCTGACGTTCTCGTTCCCGCCGTTTCTCGGCCGATCGCCGGTTCAAAAGAACGATTAGCGCCAGCAGCACTACGACTGCGACCACCACGACGATTACTGCAAGCGTCGACATGGTCTACGCGAGTCGCCTGAAGAACCAGAGCACGAGTAACACCACGAGGACGATTATCAGGATGCTGATGATGCTCATCGGGCTGCCTCCCTTATCGACTGTCCTTGTCCCGGCTCAAGGTCCTACCCGTGCGGAGGCCCGTTCAACCCCTTTATTGGCGCCAGAGCTGGGCCGTCAAACAGCGCGCCCTCGAAGCCGCCGGGCTGTCGGAGTAGGCGATGTGCATCTTCCCAGCACCGTTTGACGCTCCAGTGATCAGGGCATCTCCTGTGATGCGAGCGGCCCCGGCGACAAGATCCTGAGCGCGGGCCCGGCGGGTCCCGCGCAGAGAACTTGGCGGGAGGGGTCGCTCGCCTCTAACTGATGCGCGAGATACTCGGGAGGCAATGTCGGAGGAGAACGTGGAGGTCGTGCGGCGGATTGACACGGAGGGGCTGATCGACCGCGATCCGAAACGCCTCGTCGACCACTTCGCCGCCCCGGAGATCGAATACGTCAACCCTCCCGAGGCCGTCGACCCGGATATTCGTCGTGGGCGCGCTGAAGTGAGGCTTGCCCTGCGACGCGCTCGTCAGTCGTCCCCCTCGTACCGGCATGAGCTCCATGAACTGTTCGACCTTGGCGATACCGTGCTCGCCGCCGTCAGCCGCCACACTGGCCCTCCAAGCAGTAGCGAGATCCAGGAAGAGGCGCACACCTGGACCCTCCGCGACGGCAAGGTCGTTCGCTTCGAACGGGGTCTCAATCTGAAGGCTGCCCTCGAAGTCGCCGGGCTGCCGCACAGGTCGCTGGATTAAGCACCGCCCCTACGTGGAAGAAGGGCGGTGTGCCTGATCAAGGGAGTGAGAGCCGCGGGGATTTCGGTTCCGACGAAGACCACACGGAGCGCGTCAACCGGGAGCTGATCGAGCTGCTCAACGAGTTGCGCGTGGCACTGCCCGGTACGCAGGTGCTGTTCGCCTTTCTGCTCGCCGTGCCCTTCGCGCAGGGGTTCACCCGGACGACGGACTTCCAGCGGGCCCTCTTCTTCGTGGTGATGGCGCTCACGGCGATCTCCCTGGCGCTGCTCGTGGCGCCTTCGGCTTGGCACCGCCTGCGGTTTCGTCAGCAGGACAAGGAGCGGATCCTGCGCGCCTCCAACACGATGTCGATCGCGGGAATCGGCTTCCTGGGCCTGGCGATGACCGGGGCGGTGATGCTGATCGCCGACTTCATCTACAGCCCGACCCTGACGATCGTCAGCGGTCTGATCGCGGTCGGGGTCTACGGCATGTTCTGGTACGTCCTGCCCCTGATCGGCCCACGCGGCCCACGGCCCGACGAGGAGCAGAGCTAGCGTCCGGCAGGGAGGACCACCGGAAACCTGACCGGATTCCGCGGGCCCTCGAAGTCGTCAGCCGTGGAAAGGCCCCTGGGTAGAGTGGGCCAGGTGGCCGACAAGTCGCTCGATACTTATCTGAACGACCATCTCGGCGGCTCGCAATTCGGCAGCGACCTAGCCGACCAGATCCGCGAGAGGACCGAAGGGACGCCGCTCGGAGAGGTGATGGCGAAGATCGCCCCGCAGATCTCCGAGGACCGCGAGACGCTGAAGGGGTTGATGGACGATCTGGGAGTCGCCGAAAGCAAGGTGAAGCAGGCCGGCGCCTGGGTGGCCGAGAAGGCGAGCCGGATCAAGCTGGGCGGCAAATCTTCGGAAGAGATCGACCTCGATCTATTCATGGCCCTTGAGACGCTGGTTATCGGCGTCCGCGGCAAGCTTCTGCTCTGGCATGCGCTCAAGGAGGTCGAGAGCGAATACCCACCGCTGGCGGCCGCCGGACTCGACGAGTTGGCCGTCAGGGCCGAGTCTCAGCTGACGGCGCTGGAGGGCGAGCGCCTTGCGGCCGGCCGGCAGATCTTCCCGGACGCCTAAGCCAACGCACTGAGGCCGATCCACAGGGTGTGGTCGTTGCGCCGCCGAGGATGTCGAGATCCTCCGTACCTCAACTAACGGTTGGCACCCGATGTCCGTCGTCGGGTCGATTCTGCGCGCCGAACGCACGATCGACGCTGGGGTGAAGAACTCGCCAGCGCCCTGGCCTTCAGCGAGCGCGAATCTCGCCAGGAAGTATTCGTAGATCAGCCCGAACGCGTCTCCCTTGAGGTCCTTCGTGTAGCTGCTGATGTGGCGGAGAAGAGATGCGATCGCCGAGTTGTCGAGAGCGGTGTATCGACGCGGGAGCACACCCGCCAGCTCCCGATTGTGCTCCTCGACAAGTCGCATCGCCTCGTTGGCGGCCTTGCCGAGGTCCCTGGCCTCGGGTAAGTCGAGAAGTGCACTGAATCGTGCCTCGGGAGCGAGATAAATGATTCCCTGTGCCTGATAGTCCGAGGGCCCGATCTTGCGGCGCGCTGATGCCCTGGCCTCGATCTCCCCCCGGGCCGCCTCGAAGCGGGCTTCCGCGAAGCGCAGGAAGATCAAGCCAAGGACTAGTGTGCCGTACTCCGACGCTTTGAGGCCTGAGTTCGCTCGAAGCTCATCGGCGGCGTCCCAAAGGCGTGACTCAAGCTCGGCTAGATCAGACTGCATAACCACCCAGGATTATTTGCTCCGCGCCCACGGCGAGCGGATCCTATCCGGCAATTGATGCCCAATTGATGCCCGAGGGGTTGAGGACCTCAGGCTCCCTGAAACACGAAAGGCCCGCCTGAGCGGGCCTTCGTGAGTAGCGGGGGCGGGATTCGAACCCGCGACCTTCGGGTTATGAGCCCGACGAGCTACCAGACTGCTCCACCCCGCGTCGGTATGAGCGAGTTTAACGGGCCGCCGGAGGATCTCAACATCGACTCTTGTCCGAAGCGCATGCTAAGTTTTCGCACTTCATAGACCTGCTTAATCGCCAGCCCACGTAGGGCCGGCGACCGGGGGACCCAAGGTCCCAGGGGCGAATTGCCGAATTACTAGGTATAGCGCGACTCTTTCCGCGCGAGCCCGCCAGCTAACCCCGGAAGCACGAGGACTGAGAGGTCGGCAATGGGGCGAAAGCCAGTGCCGGAGAACGCCAGCCGGCGATTTTCACGCAATGTCGTACTGACCATCGGATTGGCGAGTGCAGCAGTGCTCGGCACATGGGTGCCGTCGGCGGTTGCCTGTCCGGGCGGCACGGTTCCCGCGGCAAGCCAGACGGCCGTTCAAGCTCGAGCGGCGATGGTCTGCCTGATCAACAAGAAGCGCGCCCGCAACCACGCGAAGCCGGTGCGTGAACACCCGATGCTGGATTCGGCCGCGCAGACGCACACCGACGCGATGACGGCCGAGAACTTCTTCTCCCACGACGGAGATGGAACGCCGGCATCCCGTGCAGCGAACGCGGGCTATACGGCTGGTGCCCGTGCCTGGGGCGTCGGCGAAGATCTGTTCTGGGGAATTGCGGGGCTCAGCACTCCTCGCGCGACAGTGAACGCCTGGATGCACAGCTCAGAGCACCGGACCGTGTTGCTCTCGAAGTCGTACCGCCAGGTCGGCGTAGGCGTCGACCAGGGCTCTCCCGCGGGGGTCGACACCGGGCTCACGGGGACCTACACGGCTCTGTTCGGATTCCGCAAGGGGGGCTAGCCGGCCCGGCGCGATCGTTAGGACGGTGTGAGCGTTCTGCGAGCACATCGTCAACCGATAGGACTAGGATGCGCCCGGGTGCCCAGGGATCGGACGACATGGACGTCGCGATGCGCGTTGCCGTAGTCGACATCGGCACCAACTCGACGCGGTTGCTGATCGCCGACGTCGAGGGGAACGGCGTCTACGAGGTCGAGCGGCGAACCACGGTCACCAACATGGGTCGCGGCGTCGACCACACCGCCATGATCTGCTCGGATGCGGTGGAGGACGTCTGCGCGGCGATCGCCGACTACAAGGCGCGCTATGAGGCGATGGGCGTCGATCGGGTGATGGCGATCGCAACCAGCGCGGTGCGCGACGCGGGCAACGGCGACGCGTTCATCGCGGAACTCCGCGAGCGCTTCGACCTCGACGCCCGCATGCTCACCGGCGCGGAGGAGGCCCACCTCACCTATCTCGGCGCCACGGCCCACCGGCCGACGGCGGGCCCCACGCTCGTCTTCGATATCGGCGGCGGCTCCACCGAGCTCGTCGTCGGCACCGGCCGAGAGGTCGGCTTTCACACCTCGCTTCAGGCCGGCACGATCCGGCACTCCGAGCGTCATCTCACCTCGGACCCGCCGAATCCCCACGAGCTCGAGGATCTGGCGGCCGACATTCACAACCTGATCGAGCGGGCGGTCGCGGCCCAGCCCGACAGCGCACCGACGCGCGCGATCGCCGTGGCCGGCACCCCCACCTCGCTCGCCGCCATCGACCAGGGCCTGGAGCCCTACGACCCGGGCCGCGTTCACGGCTACTACCTCGGCCTGCAGAGGATCCAGCGGATGCTCAGCCGGCTCTCATCGCTGCCGCTCGCCGAGCGCCTCCGCATCCCCGGGCTCCATCCGGGACGCGCTCCGACGATCGTCGCCGGAACGGTCATCCTCGTCCAGGTGATGCGCGCATTCGGCCTGCAGGAGGTGGAGGTCTCCGAGCTGGACATCCTCCACGGGTCCGCGCTCTCGGCCGCGATGGCTCCTGCCTGACCCGACCATTGGCCAGTTTGTAGTGACTTCGGAGGATCAACCGAATTTTAGGTATTGCTTCCATCCCGGCCCCGATGAATACTTGGTGGGTCGGGAGAATTGGTGCTGGGCCGGACGCCCAACACTGCCTCTCGGCTCATAGGATCCGGGCGTTTGCCGCAAGGCGCCTCCCGTCGCTTGGATCCACTACATACCCCCCAAGTAAGGCCCCTGAGACGTACCCCTGCCCGTCCTGACGGGGCCTGTTTTAAAGACCGGCCGCCAAGGATTGGCGGCCGGTCTTCGTAAGGGCGCCCAAGGCCGCTCTCCTTCGGAGCGAAGGGCGAAGCCGCCGCGACTTAGGTAGGGCGGCCGCACGGGCCCTGCCTGATGGCGAAGCGGGTCCCTCACTGTGCCCGCTATGAGGCGAGGCCGTCCCTTACTGTCCCCGTATGGCGGGGCGCATCTTCGACGAGTGGGAGATCGAGCTCCACGGCCACCAGGTCGTCTACCGGATCGCCGGCGACGGGCCGCCCGTGGTGTTGATCCACGGGATGGTCAACTCCTCCAAGCACTGGGAGAGGGTCGCCCTCCAGCTCGCCGAGCGCTACACGGTGATCGCGCCCGATCTGCTCGGCCACGGCGACAGCGCCGCGATCCGCGGCGACTACTCCCTCGGAGCCCACGCCTCCAGCATCCGAGACCTGCTGACCACCATCGGGGTCGAGAGGGCCACGATCGTCGGCCACTCCCTGGGAGGTGGCATCGCGATGGTCTTCTTCTACCAATTCCCCCAGAGGGTCGAGCGCCTCGCTCTGATCTCAAGCGGCGGGCTCGGCCACGAGGTCAGCCCGATGCTCCGCGGAGCCGCCCTGCCGGGCGCGTCCGCCGGCATCTGGCTGGTCGCCAACCGCCGTGTCCGCGCGACGATCGAGCGCGTAGGTGAACGGATGCGCGCTCAAGGCAGCCGCAAGGGCATCTATCTCCAGGCCGTGGCCCGCGCAATGCGCCCGCTCCAGGAGGCTGCGGCGCGCCGAGCCTTCCTGCAGACACTCCGATCGGTGATCGATGTGCGCGGCCAGCACGTCAGCGCCGTTGACCGGCTCTACCTGCTGGGCCAGCTGCCCACGCTGATCGTCTGGGGAGAGCGCGACAACACCATCCCGATCAGGCACGGCCTCGCCGCGCATGAGCGGATTCCGAACAGCCGCTTCGTCTCCCTGCCGAAGGCGGCCCACTTTCCCAATCTCGAGGATCCCGACGGGCTGGCGGACGCCCTGCTGACGTGGCTCGATGAGACCGAACCGGGACTGATCGAGGACGCCGAGTGGGGATCGATCGTCGGAGCGCGTTCGCCGCGCAGGCAGCGGCTTGGCGTCTAGCCGGCGGTCCTAGGCGGTCGCCATCGCCACGGAGTGGTTGGCGACGATGCGGTTGTCGGGATCCCAGCTCCGCTTGACCTCCGAGAGCCTCTTGCAGGTCTCCTCGGGCAGGATCGCCTCGACGTCACAGGGACGCTCGGCGTAGTTGTAGTAGCCGCCGTCCGCGACCCAGGGGCCGAGCGCGTCGTGAAGCCTGTCGAGCTGGCCCTCGATCGGCTCGCGCAGGGCCGGGTCCATCAGCATGCCGATCGCGAGCATCACGTACTCGGCGTCCAGCTTGTCGAGCGCACCCGCGTTCTCCGGCGCGCGACCCAGCGCCCCGCCCAGATGGCGAAGCTCGGCGAGCAGAAGGGGCGAGTCCGATTCGGGTCCGGCGGTCGAAACGAACGCGTCGAGAGCCTCATCGGGCAGCTCGTTGATCGTCGCGTGGTGACCCAGGCCGGGCACCGGCGGCTCGGGATCCATCGCGATCCGGCTCAGCGCCGGGGAGGGAATCTGGTCGAAGACGTCCATGACCGGCTCGCCGATCTCCCGGAGCGGGGCGACCAGCTTCTCCCCCGCCTCCTTGTCGCCGATGCAGCAGGCGGTGATCGCAAGCCACTTCTTCCCGCGGATCTCCTCGGGGATATCGGGGATCGGGGGGAGGTTCAGCATCCGGACCATGCTTCCGACCTCCTCGGGAACCTCGGCGGTCCAATCGCGATAGCGCCGCACCCCGGCCTCGGTGACATCGGGCGCGAAGAGCAGCGCACCGGCGTATGCCTCGCTGACGGGAAAGAGATTGACGTGCAGCGCCGTGACGATCGCGAATCCGCCGCCGCCTCCGCGCAGAGCCCAGAAGAGGTCCGGATCGCTGCCGGAATCGACCGTACGGGCCTCCCCATCGGCGGTCACCACCTCGATCGAGATCACGTTGTTGCAGGCCCAGCCGTACTTGCGGCCGAGCCAGCTCAGCCCACCCCCCAGCGTGTACCCGGTCACCCCCACGTTGGGAGATGTGCCGGGAAGGAAGGACATCCCCTTCTCGTGCGCGGCGCCGCCGATCTGCTCGGCCAGGACGCCCGCCTCCATCCGGGCGGTGCCATCGGCGACCTCGATCGCCTGCATGCGCTCGGTCTTGATCAGGATCGTGTCATCGAGCGCACCCATCGCCACGGCGCCGTGTCCCGTGCCCTGGCCGGTGACCTTCAGGTCGTTGTCCGCTGCGAAACGAACGACCTTCGAGACATCATCCGCACTCTCGACGAACGTGACCGCGGGAGGCTGCTGGTCGGCCGCCAGGTTCCAGGCCTGGCGCGCCTCGTCCCAGTCGGAGTCGCTCGAGGTCGCCACTCGTCCCCGGATTGAAAGCTGAGAGAAGTCCGCCATGCCGGGCGGACTCTATTTGAGCCGGAGCCGGATTGCCTCGACGCAGGATCGGTGGTTCCCCTGTTCCGACCGAATAGGGTGATGCCGCAACCCTGGAAGGGAGAATCCAGATGTTTTTTGTTCTCGGCGGCATCCTCTACTTCGTCCTGCTTGTGACCTTGGGCATCATGTCCATCCGTAAGGGGCATTGGGTGATGTTCATCCTTGGAATTGTCTTCCCCCTGTTTTGGGTGATTGGGGCGTTGATGCCGCCGCGCCAACCTGACTGAGCGACGCCTCCACGCTCGTCGTCCGGCTAAGCCGGGCTTGGCTCCGCGTCGATCGGAATGTGCGCGACCCGATCGAAGGCCACTCGAGCGACCAGCGCCCCGGCGATGCCGGCGATACCCGCCATCACCAGCGCCGCACGCGGATCGATGGCCTGCGAGAGCCAGCCCGAGAGCGGGCCGCCGATCGGAGTCGAGCCGAGGAAGACGATCGAGTACAGCGCCATCACCCTCCCCCGCATGTTCGGCTCGGAGGCCAGCTGCAACGAGGAGTTGATGCTGGCGGCCAGGGTGACCGTCGCCGCTCCGAGGGGAGCCAGGGCTGCGATCTCCAGCGCGAGGCTCGGTGCGCCGGCCGCGAGCAGTGCGATGACGCCGAACATCAGGGACGCCCCGATCAGGAGCATCGGGGTGACCGAGCTGCGCGCCCCGTTGATCAGGGCGCCGATGATCGCTCCGATGCCCATCGCGGCCACCAGGACCGCGTAGGTCGAGGGCCCGCCGTGGAAGGTGAACCGGGCGAGCAGCGGCAGGACGACCTGGAAGTTGTAGCCCAGCGTTCCCACGATGGCCATCAGCGCAAGCGGGATCCAGAGCTCCGGCTCGCCCCGCACGTAGCGGAGACCGGCGCGAACGGCGCCGGGCTCGCGCGGCGCCATCGCGGCTGGCTGCAGCCGCTCGGTGTCTAGCCCGGCAAGCACCCAGATCATGAAGGCGAAGCTCGCGGCGTTGATTGCGAAACAGGGCTCCACGCCGACGGTCGCGATCAGCACTCCGGCGAAGGCGGGGCCCACGACGCGGGCGCTGTGGACCAGGACGCTGTTCAGGCTGACGGCGTTGACGACGCGGTCGGACCCGACCATCTCCATCACGAACGCCTGCCGGGTCGGGTAGTCGACGGCGTTGACACAGCCGCGGACGAAGACGAGCGAGAAGACCATCCAGGGAACGAGCGCGCCCTCGGCCGAGAGGGCGAACATGGTCAGCGGGGCGATCATGTGCAGGCCCTGCGTGAGGAGGAGCAGGCGGCGCTTCGGCACGCGATCGGCGATCAGACCGCCCCAGGCGCCGAAGAGCAGCATCGGCAGGAACTGGAGCGCGGTCGTGATGCCCACTGCGAGGCCGCTGCCGGTGAGCGAGAGGATCACCCACATCTCGGCGATCATCTGCATCCAGTTGCCGGACAGCGATACAAGCTGCCCGGTGAAGTAGCGGCGGAAGTTCGGGATGCGCAGACTCGCGAAGGAGCGGCCGAGGGCCTCTGTCACTCGAGCATCCCCTCCATCAGCTCGGCGGCCCGCTCAAGCGTGCGGCGGTCCTCGGCGTCGAGCTTGGAGAGGCGAGTGGCCAGATACGCGGTCTTTCGAGCGCGGAGGCGCCTGAGGAGCTCACGGGCCTCGGGCGTGACGCTGAGGATCGAGGCGCGGCCATCCTCGGGGTCCCTGACCCTCTCCACCAGGCCGCCCGTTTCGAGGTGACGCAGGATCCGGGTGGCGGTCGGGCGCTTGATCCGCTCACGGTCAGCGAGCTCACTCGGCGAGAGCGGCCCGTGGCGCTCGATCGTCGCGAGCGCGGCGACCTGTGAAGGGCCGAGGTCGGTGCCGGCCTCCTGGCGTAGGCGGCGCGCCATCCGGGTGATGGCCCACCGCAGGCGGGGGGCGAGCTCTTCCTTGACTTCGGGGATAGTTTGCATCGCTAATTAGCATAGCAAATCATTCTCCCCCCGTCCCTTTCCCGTTCTCTTAGGGGTCCCTAATTCCAAATCTGTTAGGTTGCCCGAACCTTGAAGTCCGACCAAAGCACTCGGAGTTCCCATACGCGCCTGGTCTGGTGGGTCAGCGGCCTGGCGGTCGTCACCGGCCTCGTCTATCTGATGGCGACGGCGAACACCGGGCCGGCGGATCCAACCGAGCAGCACATGAGCCACGGCACCGCAGTGTTCAACTCGGGGATGATCGTCTTCCGTGAGGGCCTCGAGGCGATCCTGATCTTCGCCGCAGTAACGGCCAGCTTCCTCGGGGCGAACAAGTCGAAGCAGCGTCCGGTCGTCGCCGGCGCGATCCTCGCCTTCGGGGCGGCGGTCGCGACGTGGTTCATCGTCCAGGCGGTGCTCGACGCCGCCTCGCCGCTCGGGCCGAAGCTCGAGGCGATCACCGGCTTCCTGGCGATCGTCGTCCTGCTCATCGTCCTCAACTGGTTCGTGCACAAGGTCTACTGGTCCGACTGGATCGGCCGCCATCACAAACGACGCCAGAAGCTGCTCACTCAGACCGGCCCCTGGGTCGTGATCGGACTGGTGGCCCTCGGGTTCACCACGGTCTACCGCGAGGGGTTCGAGGTGGTTCTGTTCCTCCAGAACCTCCAGCTGCAGAGCGGCACGTCCACGGTGCTCGAGGGCGTGGCGATCGGCCTCGCCTGCACCGCGGTGGTCGGCGTGCTCACCTTCTGGCTCCACCACAAGCTCCCCTACCGCCGCATGCTGGTCGCGACCGGCGCGTTGGTCGCCGTCGTGTTGATGGTGATGATCGGCGGCACGGCGCTGTCCTTCATGGAGCTCGGCTGGATCCCGAGCCATCCCACGCCGTTCACGGTTCCGACGTGGATGGGCACCTGGTTCGAGATCTACTCGTACTGGGAGACGATCGCGGCGCAGCTCCTCGCCGGGATCCTGGTGGTCGGCTCCTACGTCCTGGCCGAGCACGTCAAGGTCACCAGGCGCGTCCGCAAGGGCGAGCAGCCCGCCGTCCGAGCCGAGGGCCCTCCCCCGCTGCAGACGGAGACGGCCTAGCTCTTTACCCTGGCGGGGCATGCGCCGTTCGCCAGGGAACGTCGTCCTGATCGCCGTACTCGGCCTGATGTTGGTCGCAGCCGGTCTGGCCGTCGCCAAGAAGAAGCATCATCACCGGAGCCTGCCGCGCGGTCCCTATCCCAGCCTCGGCAGCTGCCCGGTCTTCCCGGCCTCCTCCACAGCCGCGAATGCCCCTTCGGCCGCGGATGAGTCGGCATGGAACCAGGACATCTCGGCCGCACCGCCGGATCCGAACTCGGCGGCATACATCTCGTACATCTCCACCCATGGCGGCGACCTCGTCCACCCGGACTTCGGGTCGCCGCGCGAGTATGGGTTCCCGTACGCCGTCGTCGGCAAGCGGCAGAAGCGCACGAAGGTCAACTTCACCGCCTACGGCGACGAGTCCGACCACGGCCCCTACCGCGTGCCGCTCAAGGCCCTGGTGGAGGGCGGTCAGGGCTCGGATGGCGACCGCCACGTGCTCGCGGTGGATTCGTCACGGTGCAAGCTCTACGAGCTCGGCCGCGCCTTCGCACGGAAGCGCCCCAAGCCCCATTGGGACGCGGACGTCGGCGTGATCTGGGACCTTCGCTCCCCCGCGCTCCGGTCCGATGGCTTCACCTCGGCGGACGCGGCCGGACTGCCGATCTTCCCCGGCCTGGTTCGCTACGACGAGGCGGCGTCCGGGCACATCAACCACGCGATCCGGGTGACCGTCGACTCGACCCAGGACGCATACCTCCACCCCGCTTCCCACTGCGCCGGGGCGACCTCCAGCGCAAGCGCCCCGCCGATGGGCCTGCGCCTGCGCCTCGGCGCCGGCTACGACATCTCAGGCATCACGGGGCCCGCCCACGCGATCGCCGTGGCCATGAAGCAATACGGGCTGATCGTCGCGGACAACGGCTCCAATTGGTACATCTCGGGCACCTCGGATCGCCGCTGGTCCGACGAGAACCTCGATCAGCTCAAGTCGATTCCCGGCTCGGCCTTCCAGGCAGTGCAAAGCGCCGCAGCCATTCACCGCTGCTGAGGCATTGGTCACCCAGCGGGCATACCTGATAGATACCTGAAATGCAGCTCCTGCCCGACGAACGCCTGTACTGGGACGCGGACCACTGTCTGCGCTTCCTCCGCGAGCTGGAGACGCCGGCGGAGGACGATGCCCCCTCCGGCGAGCCCTACCACCTGTACTGGTCCGGGCCGTTCACGAACAAGCAGGCCTTCGCCGTCAAGTCGCTGCTCGCGACGCAGAGAAGGCGAGGAGAGGTCTACCTCTGGCTGGACGCCGAAAACGGCTACCCGGGACACGAACGGAACGAAGCCCTGCGATCGATCGCCTCCGAGGTGTCGGTCAGGGCCTTCGATGCGGCGCTCGAGTGTCGCGGAACGCCGCTCGAGGGCAGAACCGAGCTGCAGGAGCACCCGAGCTCCCTCGAGCGGGCAAATCTCCTTCGCCTGGTCGCCCTCCACAACTACGGCGGCGTCTACCTCGACCTGGACATGATGCTCCTGCGCGACCTGAGCGACCTGTTCGAGCAGCCGTTCATGACCGAGGACTTCACCTACCGCTGGTCCTCCGACCTCCCGTACGGGAACAACGCGGTCCTGCGCTTCGAGCAGGGATCCGAGAACGCGTGGAAGCTGATGGAGCGCGGCGCCGAGGCGGGGTCATGCAACCCGACGGTGGTCCTTCGATTCGAGGGCGCCGAGGAGATCGATCTGACGGTCCTGCCATGTGCGTTCTTCGACCCACTCTGGCCGCACGCCGACGGAAAGAGCCGGCTCGAGAGCGCCCCCTTCGACAAGTTCGACGGCTTCTTTCGCAAATTCAGCTGGCGCTTTCGCCCGGGCCCGGACGCCCGCTCCTATCGCGAGTTCTTCCCCGGCGCCTTCGCCTACCACTGGCACAACAATTGGGACGCCCGAGAGCACGAGGAGTCCTATTTCGGCCGGTTCAACCGGGAGTTCGACGAGGAACTGAGAGACCGGCGTCCCGACGATCTGATGGCCACCGCATAGGGACCCGCCCGGTGCGGGGTTCGCCTATTTGCCGCGGGCTGCGTTGACCAGTTGCGCCGGCGGCGTGATCGTCTTGGCGAGCACGAAGGTGTCCTCCGCCTGGGAGACGCTGATCGGCGCCGGGCTCGGGTCCCCGCTCTGAGTGATCGAGAAGCTGCCGACGATGCCGTCGTGGACGCGGGTTTTGAAGAGTGAGGAGATCACGCCGGCGCGAGTGCCGTTCGCGGACTGGATCGCGGGCATCAGGACCTCGGCCGCCTGTCCCGCATAGGGGGCGAAGAGCTCGAGCGGCTCGTCCCCGATCTGTGACTTGAGCTCCTTGACGAACGCCGAGCCCTCGCCCGTGAGGCTGCTCGGGACCTTGCCGGGGAGACTGGCGTACATCCCCTTTGTAGCGGCGCCCGCCTGGTCGATCGTGCTCTGCTGCGCGAAGCCGTCGGGCGCGAGCAGCTTGACCGGGCCGTCGTTGGGACCGAGCACCGAGACCTTGTCCTTGATGATCTGCGCGCCGTTCTGCTCCAGCAGCCCCGCGAGCAGCAGCGAGTCGGCCCCGGAAGCCTTCACCTTCTGCATCAAGTCGGTGTAGCTCTTCGCCTTGGGATCCCACTGCTCGACGCCGGCGATCTTCATCCCGAGCGAGCGAGCGGCGCCCTCGAAGGTGTCGGCCTGGCCCTTGCTGGTCGGGTCGTCGGCGGCGATCAGGATGTAGGGGTTCCGGATGCCGAGCCCGTCGGCGAACGTGGCGAGGCCCGCCATCTGCACAGCGTCGTTCGGGACGACTCGGATGTAGTTGCGCTTGCCGGACGGGTAGTAGACGTCGGGCTCGTTCGGCTTGCAGATGGTGCCCGGCTCGGTCAGGCAGACGAACGTGTTGCCGGGCGAGACCATCGCCAGGCCCCCGCCCGGGGCCTTGTTGAGAATTGGGATCTCGACTGCGGCGCAGCCGGAGTTGTAGGTGCCGATCACGCCGATCACATCGGAATTGCTCGCGTAGGCCTGCGCATTGGAGCGGCACACTCCCTCGTCCCACTCACCGGTCGATGCGAGGGAGTCGTCGCAGGCCTGGAAGCCGACCTCGGTCTGGCCCGCCAGCCACCCTTTGCGTGCCATCTCCTGAACGATCGCGTCGTTCATCTGCTTCGAGCGCTCGGCTGAGTCCCCCTGCAGGGGGAGGTCGGAGACGATCAGCTTCTCCGCCTTGCCGCTGCCCGAGTACTGGACGTCGCCGCAGTTCGCATCCACCGGGGTGATGCCGCTGATCTTGTCCTTGTCGCTGGCGCCGCACGCGGCGATGCCGAAGGCGGCCGCGATCGCGGCCAGCGCAAGCAGGGCGGGGACGAGACGCCGGGACACCGCCGCGACCCTATTTGGTCAGGCGGCGGCCTTGGCGGCCTGGCGCTCCGGAGCGATCCGGACCACGTCCCAGGCGAGCCCGAGCTTCTCGAGCGACCAGATCACACCCGCTGACGGATCGATCTGGCGCTTCTTCATCCCGTGCACGGCCGAGGTCGGGAAGGCGTGGTGGCTGTTGTGCCAGGCCTCACCGAAGGTCGGAATCGCGAGCCATGCCAGATTGCGCGACTCGTCGGTGGTCTCGAAGTCTCGCTTGCCGAACATGTGGCAGAGCGAGTTGATCGAGTAGGTGACGTGGTGCAGGACCATCATCCGCACCGCGCCCCCCCAGAGCAACCCGGTGACGCCGGCCATGACCGTGCCGCCGATCGCCCAACCGAGGAAGAAGGCGGCGATGAACCCCGCCACCGCCCAGAGCAGGAAGGTCCGGTCGACATAGCTGACGATCGGGTCCTTGAGCAGGTCCGGCGCGAAGCGCTCCTTGGAACCGCGCTGCGTGTGGATGAAGAGCCAGCCGAGGTGAGCGTGGAAGAACCCCTTGAACTGTGCCCAAACACCCTCCCCGTACCCGACGTGCGGGCTGTGAGGATCGCCTTCCTCATCGGAGAAGGCGTGGTGCTTGCGGTGGTCGGCGACCCAAGAGATGATCGGGCCCTCGACCGCGGCCGAGCCGAGCACGGCGAGCACCGCACGGGTCCGGGGCCCGGTCTTGAAGGACCGGTGGGTGAAGAGGCGATGGAAGCCGACCGTGATCCCGAGGCCCGTCGGGATGTAGAGGAGCGCGAAGACGAGCAGGTCGCTCCAGCGCAGCCAGCTGCCGGCGAGTTGCCAGACGACGAAGCCGAGCAACAGGAACGGGATGACAGTGAGCGCGCCGGTGATGATCCGGTCGCGGGTCTCGTGGGCGACGGGCTGGATCGCGTCCGCCAGCGCTTGTTTGGCAGGCGGTGCAACTTCTGCCTGTGCCGGCGAACCGATGGGGGGCGCTGTCACTCCAGCGGCAACGTCCGACATGAGGTCTCCTTTGTGGTGGTCCTGACCGAGGCAATCCGACTCTCGTCGTCTCGACTCGAGTCCCGGTAGGCGGGACCCTAGCGCCATTCCGTAAGCGATTGGTGATTGTTCGGCCGCCCTAACAAGAAGTGAATCCGCGGCCTCGCTAGTGTCGGCCCATGCCAACCGAGCCCCTCATCCAGGAGATCGAACGCGCCTTCCCGGAGCGCCCCTTCACGATCGAGCTCTGGGACGGGTCGAAGGTCCCGTCCACCAATGGGGGCGGCCCGACCTTCAAGGCACGCTCGCAGGACGCCCTTGCCTACGCCGTCGCGGCGCCCGGCCAGCTCGGCCTCGGGCGCGCCTATGTCTCCGGCGAGATCGAGATCGATGACATCGACAAGGTCATCGAGGTGCTCAACGAGTGGAAGCCGCCGCCCGTCGGCGCGACGGCCAAGGCTCGGCTGATCGCGGCGGCGCTGCGGGCCGCCGGCGTCCGTCGCCCCCCGCCCCCGCCGAGGGCCGAGCTCCACCTCCGCGGCCGCAAGCACACCACTGAGCGAGACCGCGAGGCGGTCCGTCACCACTACGACGTGGGCAACGAGTTCTTCTCCCTCTTTCTCGACGATTCGATGACGTACTCATGCGCCTTCTTCTCCCGGGTCCCGCCCCGGAAGGGATTCCGCCGTGAGCCCCCGACGCTCGCGGAGGCACAGGACGCGAAGCGCGAGCTGGTCTGCACGAAGCTGGCTCTCGAGCCGGGCCAGCGGGTGCTGGACGTCGGCTGCGGCTGGGGCAGCTTCGTGATCCACGCAGCGCAGCGGCATGGCGTCGAAGCGGTCGGGATCACGCTGTCGGAGAACCAGGCCGAGCTCGCCCGTCAGAAGGTCGCCGAGGCGGGTGTCGAGGACCAGGTCGAGATCCGGGTCCAGGACTACCGCGAGCTCGCCGGGGAGAACTTCGACGCCGTCGCCTCGATCGGGATGGTCGAGCACGTCGGCGAGTCCCAGATCGACGTCTACGCCGAGCAGCTCGCCTCGATGCTCCGGCCCGGAGGCCGGTTGCTCAACCACGGCATCTCGCGCCTGCACCACGGCAACATCGAGGGCGGAGCGTTCTCGGAGCGCTACGTCTTCCCGGATGGCGAGACGACCCACGTCTCCCGGGTGATCCTCGCCCTGGAGCGAGCGGGATTCATCGCCCAGCATGTGGAGGAGTTCGGCTCCGACTACGCCGAGACCCTCCGCCACTGGATCCGCAATCTCGACGACAACATCGAGCGAGCGGAGGAGCTGGCCGGCCCCGAGCGGCTGCGCGTCTGGCGCCTCTACCTTCGCGCGGCGCGGAACGGCTTCGAGATCGACTTCACCTCGGTCTACCAAGTGCTCTGCCGGCTGGGCCAGAGCTAGCACACCTGGGGCGAATTTGGGCACATCCCGGTCACGGATTCAGTCCCCCGGGCTGCTACCGTCCCGCGCGTTAGGCCGGTGATACCGGCAAAGGTGTGCGTAGCGCTCGCGTTGTTGCTTCTCAGCTTCCTCGCGTTCGCAGCACAGTAAGAGGAGGCGAGATGCCTACCGGAACCGTCAAGTGGTTCAGCAACGACAAGGGCTACGGGTTCATCACACCCGACGATGGCTCTAACGATGTGTTCGTCCATTTCAGCTCGATCGAGGGGGACGGCTACCGTTCGCTCGAAGAGGGCGCGAAGGTCGAGTACGAGACCGAGCAGGGCCCGAAGGGCCCGGCCGCGACCGGCGTGAAGCAGGTCGCGTAGGGAGCCTCAAAGCTTCTGAGTCGTATCGAGCGGCCCCGAGAGGGGCCGCTCTTTTTTGTTCCGGCGGGGTGCGCGTGGTAGGACTGCTTGCACGTGGCCACCTTCTGCCTGATCCACGGCGCCTGGCACGAGCCGTCCTGTTGGGATGATCTGACGCCACTCCTGATGGATCGTGGTCACAGCGTCGTGACGCCGGACCTGCCACTGCAGGATTCCGATGCCGGCTTCGACGAGCGCATCCGCCCTGCGCTCGATGCGATCGACGGGGCCGACGACCCGCTGGTCATCGTCGGCCACTCGCAGGGAACGGCCTACTCGTCGCTGGTCGCCGCGGCGAAACCGGATTCCCTGCTCGTACACCTGTGTCCGAGGCTGGGCGGATTCGAGGCGCCGCCCGGCGCGCCGCACGCCTTCCGCAAAGGGATCCCATTTCCGGAGACCGGCCCGGACGGCACCAGCGTCTGGGACGAGGCCGTGGCACTCGAGGCGCTCTATGGACGGGTGCCCCCACCCCGGAACAGCATGCTTGCCGGCCGGCTCCGGCCGATGGCGATGCCGCGGGACGAGTATCCGCTCGACGTGCCTCCCGGCAACGCGGCCGTCCTCATCTACGCCGCCGACGACGAGCTCTTCGAGCCGGAGTGGGAAAGATTCATGGCCCGTGAGCTGCTTGGCGTCGAGCCGATCGAGATCCCGGGCGGCCACTTCCCGATGGCCGAAGATCCGGAGAGCCTCGCCGAGGTTCTCGATCGGACCGCCGCGGGCTAGGAGCGCTTCGCATCTGGGCGCGGGCGAATCCGTCCGCCATACATCGGCAGCTCGGGCCCGTCGCCGTCCATCGAGTCGAGCTGCTCCCACATCCGCGAGACGCCGGCGATTCCGAAGCGACGGACCCGCTCCACGGCCTCCAGGTCGAGCACGTCGGTGAGCAGCTCCTCCCCCTCCCCGGCCTGAGCCCGGACGAGACCCTCGGGATCGACGATCACGCTACGGCCAAGCGCTGCCGGCTGCGAGGCGTTGACGTTGACGACGTAGAGCTGGTTGAAGATCGCGTTGGCGCGAGCGGCGACCAGCTCGGCCTCGCGGTCGGAGGTCGTCGTCAGCGTCGGCTGGATCACGACCTCGGCGCCGAGCCAGGCGAGCTGGCGGATCACCTCGGGGAAGAAGCCGTCGTAACAGATCGCCAGGCCGATCCGGCCGACGTCGGGGATGTCGAAAGTGACGAAGCCGTCGCCGGGCACGGTTCGCTCAGTCGGACGCCAGGGGAAGACCTTGCGGTAACGGGCGAACAGGTCGCCGTCCGGGCTGATCACGATGGCCGTGTTGTGGATCTGATCCTCGTCCGATCGCTCGTAGACCGAGCCGGCGACGATCCAGAGCTTCGCCTGCTGGGCGATCGCGCCGAGCCGCTCGGTCAGCGAGTCCGGCAACCGCACGGCAACCGACTCGGCATAGCCATCGCCCTCATCAAGCAGGCCGGGAACGGCCGCCAGATGAAGCTCGGGAAGGACGAGGAGCTGGACGTGCGGGACGGCGGCCCGGATCGCCGGGGCGCGCTCCGCGAGGCGCTCGAGGGTGGCCTCGGGGTCGCGCGGGACCGGCGCCGTCTGCAGCGCTGCGATCGAGAGCGTCCGCATCGGCGTCAGCCGGTGATGACCGTCTGGAAGGCCTTGGTGATCCGATCGCCCATCGGCCCGGCCAGCACCGGCTCGTACGTGCAGTTCTTCGTGTACGCCGTGCTCGGGAAGATCAGCGGGTCGTTGGCGAGCTCGGGGTCGGTCTTCTCGAAGATCTGCTTGACGCCGGCGACCGGCGTGACGTAATTGACCCAGCGGGCGATCTGCGCCTGGTTCTGCGGGTCGTAGACGTAGTTCATGAACTTCTCGGCGGCCTGGGGATCGGAGGCGCCCTGCGGGATCTCCATGCTCGTCGACCAGAACATGCAGCCCTCCTTGGGCATCACGAACTTGATGTTCGGGTTGTCGGCCTGGAGCTGGACCGCGTCGCCGGACCAGCCGAGGGCGATCGCGATGTCGCCGTTCGACAGTCCGCGGATGTAGTCGTTGCCGGTGAAGGCGCGGATCTGGCCCGAGTCCTTCTCCTGCTTGATCTTGTCGACGGCGGAGAGCCACTGGGCCTCGGTCGCCTTGTCCGGGATCGATCCCCATGCACTTGAGGGTCATCGGGACCGAGTCGCGGAGCTCGGTCAGCATCGTCACCTAGCGGTGCTTGACGCCCTCGGTGACGAAGTTCGCCAAGCGGGGCCCGGTGACGGCAACGCCGTCGAGCGCTTCGTCGATCGCGTCGAGCGTGTCCTGTGAGAGCTCGACGCCGGCGGCCTCGGCATTCGAGAAAACCTGCTCCGGCCGCGAGGCGCCGATGATGCAGGAGGCGACGTTCTTCTGGCGGAGGATCCAGGCGAGGGCCATCGTCGTCATGCTGAGTCCCGCCTGCTCGGCGACCGGAACCAGGCGCTGGACGGCCTCGAGAACGTCGTCGCGCATGTAGCGGTCCATCGCCCAGTTCATCGCGTCGGAGGCCATCCGGGAGTCCTCCGGAACCGGCTCGCCCGGCTTGTATTTGCCGGCGAGCACTCCCTGGGCCAGCGGCGACCAGACGATCTGGGAGATGTCGTGCTCCTCGCAGAAGGGGATCAGCTCCGCCTCGGGAGCGCGCCAGATCATGTTGTACTGCGGCTGGGAGGAGACCCAGTCCTTGGCGTCCGGCACGTCGAGCCCGGCTTGAACCTGCTCGACGGTCCACTCGCTGAATCCGATCTCCCGTGCCTTCCCGGCCTCGCAGACCTCGGTGAGCGCCTCCATCGTCTCCTCGATCGGGGTCTCGGGATCCGGGCGGTGGCACTGGTAGAGGTCGACGTAGTCCGTCTGCAGGCGCTCGAGCGACTTGTCGATCTGCTTGTGGATCTGCTCTCGGGAAAGACCGCGGTCGGTGTCCGACATCGGGAAGAAGACCTTGGTGGCGAGGACGTAGCTCGAGCGATCGAAGTCCTTGAGCACCTCGCCCCAGGCTGTCTCGGCGGCGCCGCTGCCGTAGACGTTGGCGGTGTCGAAGAAGTTGATCCCGGCCTCGAAGGCGGCCTTCGTGCAGGCCTCGGTGTGCTCGCGCTCCACACCGGCCCCGTAGGTGAGCCAGGAGCCGAGGGAGATCTGCGAGACCTCGATGTCCGAGCTGCCGAGCTTGCGGAATTCCATGACAGCCACACTACCCGGGCTGTCTCGCCGGCAACCCGTGGATCGCGCGTAAACCGCTGGAATCCGGGCATGCGTTCAGTAAGCAGGCCAGCGGATCCAAGGAGGGATCTACGAAATGCGTGAAGACGAGGACCACGGAGCAGATGAACCGGGCCAGGAGCTCGACGAGCTAGCCGTGAGGAACACCAGCGAGTTCCTCTACGCCGGACGCCCGGCGGTGATCGTGCGGACGACGCATCTGCAGGGTTCGGAGGAGGAGCGGCACCTACGCAATGGCTTGCGGCGGCTCATGCGCGAGGGCCGTATAGCGGGGCTCAGATCCTGATCGTCCGGATGCTCCCCGGACTCACGAATTCGCTGCCGGCTGCCGATATCTAGGGCCATGAGACAGCACTGCACCCAGTGCCTGACCGAGATCTTCGCCGACGGCAAGCAGTCCCCAGCCGGCGAGACGCTCTGCAACCCCTGCCACTCCGCTCTCTGGGGCCCGCAGACCACGGACGAGTTCCGCGGCATGGTCGCGCTCCACATGGGCCGGCCGATCCCGGTGGGTGTGGCCGCCAGGCTCGCCCGCTAGACGGCTTCGCTTCCCGGGGGAGAACTTCCAGCGCCGCCGGCTTAGGAGCCGCAGTGAGTCCCTCCCGTCCAAGCAGGTCCTCCGCGGGCGCCAGGCGGTCCAACTCGAAGGTCGTCCTGGCGCCCGCGGACAAGCTCAAGCGAGCGGTCCAGGCCGCGCTGACCGACGAGCTCGCCCAGGATCAGTACCGCAGCGGCTTCGGGCGTTTCGACGGCTTCGCCTACATCGCCGCGGAGGCCTACTTCCACCTCGCCGGCGGGTACGACGCCGGCCTGCATCCCATCCAGCTGAAGCGCCGGAGCAAGAGCCACTGGTGGCTGGTCGACGGCGAAGGCCGTGTCATCGATCTGACGCTCGGCCCGCGGGAGTCATCGAGCTTCCCGTACCACCGCGGCAAGCGCCGGCCCTTCCGCCACACCCCGGCCGGGATCTCGCGCCGGGCACAGACGATCGTGGAGCGCGTCAAGTCAGCCCGTGGCTGATCCGTCGGAGTTCCTGGCGACGATCCTGGCCCGCGGCGCCTGACCTGCAGCGGTCCGACCGCCCGCTCCGCCATGGTGAGCCGGTGACCCAGTGGGGTGAAAATCTGGCCCAGGCCTCTTTCCCGGAGATGGACGAAGCAAAGGCGGCGTTGCACGGGCTCGAGGGAGTCGAATCCGAGCCGACCCAGACCGTTCGCGCTTACGACGGACCTCCCGACCCAGACGCCCTCCTCGCCCACCTCGGCTACGACGGCTTCCGCTCGGGGCAGCGCGAGCCGGTCGAGGCGGCCCTCGCCGGTCGCGACTCGCTCGTCGTGATGCCCACCGGCGGCGGCAAGTCCCTCTGCTATCAGCTCCCCGGCCTCTCCAGCGAGGCGCTCACGATCGTGGTCAGCCCTCTGATCGCTCTGATGGCCGACCAGTGGCGGCGACTCTCGGGCGACGGCCATCCGGCGGTGATGATCGCCTCCGGTCTCCCAGAGGACGTCGCGCGCGACGCCATGGCGCAAATCCGAGACGGCCGGGCCCGGATCGTCTATTGCTCGCCGGAGCGCTTCGCCCAGCCCGGCTTCATGAACGCGGTCGCGCAGCGTGAGGTCGACCTGCTCGCCGTCGACGAGGCCCACTGCATCTCCGAGTGGGGCCACGACTTCCGCCCCGACTACCTGCGGCTGCCGCGGGTGCTCGAGCGGCTCGGCCGCCCCACCGTGATGGCCTGCACCGCGACCGCCACCGAGGACGTCTCGACCGAAATCGCTGAGCGCCTCGGCCTCCAGGACCCGCTGATGATCCGCGCGGGCTTCGACCGCCCCAATCTGAGCTTCGACATCGTCCAGTTCGAGGGCAAGGGCTCGAAGGCGCGCAAGCTGGCGATGCTGCTCCACGGCCTCCGCGACGAGGCCAACCGCCCGGCGATCGTCTACTGCGGGACCCGCAAGGACACCGAGGAGGTCGCCCAGTCCCTGCGCGAGGCGGGCCTCAGCGCCGCCGGCTACCACGCGGGCATGGACCCCGACGAGCGCGCCTCCGCCCAGCACCGCTTCATGACCGGCGACGCCGAGGTGATCACGGCCACCAACGCCTTCGGCATGGGAGTCGACAAGGCCAACGTCCGCTCGGTCTGGCACTGGGCGATCCCGACAAGCGTCGAGGCCTACTACCAGGAGGCCGGCCGCGCGGGCCGCGACGGCCTCCCAGCCCGAGCCGTCCTTCTCGCCGGCCGCTCCGACCTGGGGCGCCTGGTCCGGTTCATCCAGATGCGGGAGGTGGAGCCGGAGTCCGTCTCGCTCTACGCCCAGCGCCTGCGGGCCGGCTCGGACAGCGAGGGGCACCTCACCATCGACGCCCCGCGCATCGACGAGGACCGGGTCAAGCTGGCGATCGCCGAGCGTGCCGGCGCCTTCGAGGTGGAGCCCGCCCCCGGAGGCCGCCTGGAGCTCCGCTTCAACGACCGAATCGACCTGGCCGCCGCCCGAGCCGCCTGCAAGGCAGCCCGGGACCGCTCCTGGCGCGCCTATCGCGCGGTCGAGTCCTTCAGCTTCGGCGAGAGCTGCCGGCGCCGGAGACTGCTCGACCACTTCGGAGACTCGACGCCGGGCGCACCAGAGGGGCGCTGCTGCGATGTCTGCGATCCGGAGTCATGGCTGCCGTCGCAGGAGGAGCTCGAGGTGAAGGCGAAGCGGCGGAGCTCGAAGACCGAGTCTCCCCCAGCCGAGCTCTCGGCCGAGGACGCATCGCTGCTGGAGTCGCTCCGGGAGTGGCGGCTGAAGGCCGCCCGTGGCAAGCCGGCCTACACGGTCGCCAACAACCGGACCCTGGAAGCAATTGCCGCCAGCCGCCCCGCGGGCCTGGACGATCTCGCCGAGATCCACGGGGTCGGGCCGGCGTTCCTGAAGCGACATGGCAAGGACGTCCTCGAGCTGGTCGCCGCCTAGCGGCGTCGTCTCCCCGCTGCCGTCCTGAGGCGCCTCTAGCCTCGCCGGTGCCGATGGCCGATCAAGCCAGCGCGGCTCCCGCGATCCGGAAGCATCCGCCCGCGCACCTGCGGCGCGAGGTCGACCGCCTCGACGAGCGGATCCACCACGGCGATCCCCTCTGGCCGGCACAGCTCGCCGTGGCGATCGCGATCTTTCTGCATCTTGCGCTCTCCGACAAGCTCGTGATCGGCCCGAAGTGGCTGATCCCCTCGGTCGAGGGCCTTCTCCTGCTCACGCTCATCGTGGTCGCGCCGCACCGTGCGAACCGAGTCAGGTGGCGTCATCAGCGTGGTCTGCTCTGGACGATCCTCGGTCTCGTGACGTTGACCTACCTCGTCTCGCTCGGGCTGCTCGTCCATTTCCTGATCGTCGGCGGGAAGACCGGAGGTGACGCCCTGATCGGCTCAGGCGTGGTGCTCTGGGTCACCAACATCCTGCTCTTCTCCGTCATCTACTGGGACCTCGACCGAGGCGGTCCGCTGAACCGCCACACGACGACCCGTGAGCCATGGCCGGACTTCTTCTTTCCCCAGATGGACAGCGACACCGCCAAATACACGCCGATGGGCAAGAACTGGCGGCCAACGTTTCTCGACTACCTGTACACGGCACTCACCAACGCCACCGCCTTCAGCCCGACCGACACGATGCCCATCACCCAGACGGCGAAGCTGCTGATGGGGATCCAGGGGACGGCGGCGATCGTCACCATCGGGCTCGTCGTCGCCCGAGCGGTCAACATCCTCGGCTGAGCCGCCGCGGCTACGCCAGGTTGGCTCTGCGCGGGTACACGACCTCGGGGTCGGTGATCACGTTGACCAGCGCCGGCTTGCCCGAGGCGAACGCTCGGTCAAGCGCGGGCCGAAGTTCATCGGGGGACCGCACCAGCTCGCCGTGACAACCGAGGGCGGAGACGACCTCGTCGTAGCGCGTCTCGGGGCGCAGCTCGGCGGCGAGCGAGTACCCGTAGAGGAACTTCATCGGATGGTGTTCGAGGGCCCAGATGCCGTTGTTTCCCATCACCGCGACGATCGGCAGGTTGTGGCGGGCCATCGTGTCGAACTCCATCCCGGAGAAGCCGAAGGCTCCGTCGCCGAGCAGGAGACAGACCTGGCGCTCGGGGTGAGCGAGCTTCGCACCCATCGCCTGACCCGGGCCGGCGCCGAGGCAACCGTACGGGCCGGGGTCCATCCAGGTGCCGGGCTCCCACGTCTCCCAGACGCGGCCGGCGAAGCTGACGAAGTCGCCGCCGTCGCCGACCACGATTGCGTCGCGGTCGAGGAAGTTCCCGAGCTCCCTGTAGATGCGCATCGGATGGAGCGGGGAGCGATCGTCGTCGAGCATCTCCTGTTCCTCCGCCCGCTTCTCGACCTCGACCCGGCAGAGCTCCTCCACCCAGGGGGCCGTCCGCTTCGGAGAGGCCTTGGCGGCCTCGCGGATCTCGGTCAGCGTCGCGCCGATGTCACCCGCGAGCGCGAGGTCGGGCAGGCGCGTCTTCTCCAGCTTCGGCGGCACGAAGTCCAGTTGGACCAGGGTCGCGTCCTCGGCGATCGAGGCGCCGAAGCCCAGCCGGAAGTCAAGAGGGACACCGATCACCAGGCAGACGTCGCAGCCCGCAAGCCCCGCGCCGCGCGCGCGGGAGAAGTAGAGCTCATGGTCGGGAGCCAGGCAACCGCGGCCGAGGCCGTTGAGGAAGACGGGAATGCCGAGCGCCTCGGCGAGCGCCCGCAGCTCGGTCTCGGCCTGCGCCCAATAGAGGTTGGAGCCGGCCATGATCGCCGGCCGCTCTGCTTCGGAGAGCATCTTCGCGACGCGGCCGGCGCCCTCGGCGGAACGGTCGGACTGCGCGGGCGGATCAGGGATCTCCGAGTCGGCCTCCGAGAAGACGACGTCCAGCGGGTAGTCGACGAAGGTCGGGCCCAGGGGCGGGGTCGCGGCGGTGTCGATCGCCTCGGCGGTCGTCCGCGCGATCTTTCCCGGATCCTTCACGGTCTGCGCCGACTTGACCAGCGGCGAGACGAAGGGCAGGTGGTCGATCTCCTGGAGCGAGCCGCTCCCCCACCTCATCTCGGGCGCCCGGCCGCCGAGGGCGACGAGCGGGACACCGTCCGCCTGGGCTGAGGCGATCCCGCTCATCCCGTTGGTGACGCCACAGCCGGCGGTCAGCGCGCAGATGCCGGGCTCGCGCCTTGCCTTCGCCCAGCCGATCGCCGCGAAGACGGCGGACTGTTCGTGGCGGGTGTCGATCACGTCGATCCCCTCCGCCTTGCAGCCGTCGAAGATGGAGAAGAGGTGGCCGCCGGAAAGCGTGAAGAGCTTGGATGCGCCGCGGCTGCGCATCGCCTGTGCGACCAGCCGTCCGCCGTGCACCGGACCCGCGTTCTCGTGGGTTTCGGCGCCCTCGGCCCTCTCGTCGACCTTCTCGGCCATCTCGGCCGAGACTACAGCTCGTCCAGCTCCCGCCGCGCGGCGTGCGCGTCGAGCTCGGCTTCGTGCACGCGGCGTTCCGCGCCCTCCATGGTCTCCCGCGCACGGTCGAGCTTGGCGCGCTCTCGCTCGAGAGCCCTCTCCGTCGCGGCGAGCTTGCGCTCGGCCGCCTTACGCCGCTTCGCCTGTTGCTGACGCGCGCGCCGGTCAGCCGCCTCGCGATCCTTGCCGCCCTTTCGGCGGGGGCGCTGAGCCGGCGCCGCGGTGCCGAGCAGACCGACGGATGCCGCCCGCTGCTCGCGGACCACGCGACCCCGCTCGATCGCCTCGGCGAGCTCGGGATCGCCGGCGGCGGCCTGCAACGTCTCGCCGACACGGGTCAGGATCTGCGCCCCCACCCCGTGCTCACGGCCGATCGCCTCGGCGGCCCGGGTCAGCGAGTCGACGGCTCTCTGCTCCCGCTGCGCGCTTTCGCGCAGCTTGTCCGCGTCGGGCGAGCCGGCCAGCATCTCCTCCTGCGCCGCGCGCAGCTCCCGCCCCAGCTCGAGCAGTTCGGCGACCTCGCCGGCCATCCGTGCCGATAGCTGGTTGACGAGCCAGGCCGCGCTGCTCGGCTTCGGCAGCGCCTTGACCCAGTCCGAGCCGAGCTCCTTCGCCAGCGCGTTCCGGGCGGATGTGAACTCCTCCAGCGGCCCCGTGTAGAGAGCGTCGAGTGCCTTCTCCGGCACGCCCTTCGGTGGTTCGAGTGGATTCGACGGATCCGCCATGCCCGCAGTATGAGGACCAGCCGCAGGGCATCTGACTTCCCGTACTCCGCGTGGGTGATTTACCGAATTGCGAGGTTGCAGGCAGCCGGGTCGTTGTCCGATAGTCACCACACGCCGGGGGTCACTTGGGGCGTAGAGGTTCGTGGGCCGCCGCCTCCCGGATGGGCGGCGGCCCACTGACTTCCCGTCCGGGCCCGCGCTCTACCTACTCAGAGAGTGATCGTCCGTTAAGAACCGGGCAGCGTGTGCGTCCGTCCGAGGCCGCGGTCCTGGCTCGTCCCCGCGCGCCCGACACCGGGGCCCGGGCGAGAGCGGCGGCCGAGGCCATCCCCTGGGACGGGCGCCCGCCCGAGTCCGCCCACGACCGGCTCACCGAGCGGGTCGCTCACGTCGGCTCCCGGGCCGGTATTGAGCGCCGTCGGGACCACGGGCGCGTACAGGTCAACCCTCCGCTCGTAGCCGCGGATCTCCCGCTCGCCGCGTGGCTCAATCTCGATCGTCTCGGAGAGCAGGGCGCGGGTGTCTGCCGTGATCAGGACCGGATCACCGGTTTCCCGGGTCGCGGCCTCGACCCGTGAGCAGAGGTTGACGGCGTCGCCGATCACACTGAAGGAGAGGCGGCCGGCACCACCAATCGCGCCGGCGACGACCTTGCCGGAGTTGACGCCGATTCCCACCTCGAAGCCGCCGGGCCTGCGGCTGTTGATCGTCCGCGCCAGCTCGATCGCGCACTGCACGGCGCGGTCGGCGTGCTGCGGGACCTGCTCGGGCGCGCCGAAGACGGCCAGCACCGCATCGCCGATGAACTGATCGATGTGCCCACGGTGCTGGGCGACGATCGGAACGATGCACTCGAACAGCTCGTTGAGCCGCGCCACAACCTCGGAGGCCGAGGATTCGGCGGCGGCCGTGGTGAAGTCCCTGACGTCGCAGAAGACGAGCGAGACCTCCACCTCCTGGCCGTGAGGCTCGAAGTCCTCGTTGATCAGGTGGGCGGCGACCTCCTCGTCCAGATAGGTCCCGAAGGCTTCGCGCAGCCGCTCGCGCTCGGCCAGCCCATCGACCATCTGGTTGAACGCCGAGGAGAGCTCTCCGAACTCGTCCGAGGTGGTCACTGGGACGTGCTCGTCGAAGCGGCCCTGGCGGATCCGCTCGGTGGCGGCTTCGAGGTCCTCTACCGGCCGCAGGATCGAGCGCGTCAGCAGCACGGTCAGCTCGAAGCTGATCGTGAAGGAGACGAACAGGGCGATCAGCACGTTGATCCCCAGCGCGTCCGTGCCCCCCCCGTTCGAGGTGAGCGCCGCCACCACCAGGCCGGTGATCACGTTGATCAGCGGCAGGGAGCCGAGCAGCTTGACCCGCAGCGGCACGACCGGCCGGTCGATCCGAACCGGCATGTCGAGGGAGGCATTGATGTCGAAGAGGATCGGCCGCAGCCCGAGCTCGAGGGCCAGGTAATGCAGAGTCGCGGCATAGCCGACCGTGAGCAGCGCCGCGATCGTGATCGGGAAGAAGGCCGGCCAGCTCAGGTCGAGAATCGCCATCGAGACGACGACGGTGAGCACCGTGACCAGAACCGGCACGAGGAAGTCGCGCCGGATCAGCTCCACCGGCAGGTTCACTGCTGCGTGCCAGGCCTCCGCCGTCTCCTCTGAGGACCTCGCCCCTCCGATCCACGCCGTCAGCGGCTGCAGCCGCCTGAGCACGCGGAAGATGACGAACGAGATCCCAATGGCGGTGAGTCCGAGCGTGACCGCGAGGACCTTGAGGAAATCCCCGCTGGAGACGTTGTAGTAGAAGCTGAACAGAGCGACCGCACCAGTGGCGATCAGGAACGCCGACAGGAGCTCGACCGTGATGAAAAAGGCCGGGTAGCGGCGTCCGAGCTTGCGGTACAGCCAGGTGAGCGGGTGGGGATGGGACATTGGCGGCCCCAGATTGTCCCCTACAGCGCGGCGATGGCCTCCGCGACGGGTGTCTCGCCCCCGACCAGGTCGAACGCCTTGCCGATCGTATTGTCGGCCGTGAGCAGCTCGGCGAGCACGAGGGCGACGTCGTCACGCGTCACTGTGCCTGACTCCTGGATGTCCTCGGAAACCTTCACCCTCCCCGTACCGGGGTCATCGCTCAGGCCGCCCGGGCGGACGATCGTGTAGTCGAGGCCGCTCTCCATCAGGAACTTGTCGGCGTCCGCCTTGGCCCTTTGGTACGGCTTCATCTCCTCCGTCCAGCGCTCGGGATGGTTGGAACCGATCGAGCTGACCATCAGATAGCGCTTGATGCCGTGGGTCATCGCGGCCTCGACGAGCGCCACCGCGCCGCCGTAGTCCACGGTGAGCTTGCGCGCCGGACCGCTGCCCGGGCCGGCGCCCGCCGCAAAGACGACCGCGTCGGAACCCGCCACCGCGTCGTCGATCTCGACGTTCTCGATGTCGAGCACGATCGGCTCGGCTCCGATCTTCTCGAGTTCGCCCGCCTGCTCGGTCTTGCGGATGATCCCTCGTGGGCTGTCGCCGCGCTCGGCCAGGATCTTCTCCAGCCGCATGGCGATCTTCCCGTGACCTCCGACGATGACGACGTTCATGGGCACGACCATACCCGGCGACGCTCCATCGCACTGGCGGGAGACGACCGCTAGCTCGTCATCGTGACCTTGGTGAGCCCGTGCGGCCGGTCGACGTTCACCCGACGGATCTCGGCGAGCCGCAGGGCCGCGACCTGCGCGGGTATCACCCCGAGGAACGGCGCCGCCCAGTCGGGCAGAACGGGAAGCCGTACGGGAACATCGGCGAGCCCCAGGACACCCGGATCGGGCGAGGCGGCGATGCACAGTCCCGTGCGGGTTGCAAGTGCCGCGTACGCCTCGAGCTCGGCCTTTTCGGCGTGGGCGACCCCGCTGGCGATCCAGAGCCCCGATCGCGCGCCGAGAGCGGCGATCGGGCCGTGGAGCAGGTCCGGGGTGGAGAAGGCCTCCGAGGGCGTACCACCGAGCTCCCGCAGCTTCAGGCCGGCCTCGCAGGCGGTCGCGTAGTCGAGTCCTCGTCCGACCGCCGTCAGTAGGGAGGCTTCCTGGAGGGGATCGAAGCGGTCACGGTGTTCGAGCTGGGACTCAGTCAGCTCGGAGACCAGCTCGGGCACGATCTCCAGGAACTCGGGCGAGAACCTGGCAGGGCGCAGGGCGGCCGCCAGCTGCGCCAGCGCGTGCAGGGAAGCGAGATACGTCTTGGTCGCGGCGACCGAGCGCTCCTCGCCGACTCCCAGAGGAATCACCACATCGGCAGCGCCCGCCAGCGGGGAGGTGGGAGCGTTGGTGATCGCGATCGTCGGGCGGCCCTGACGACCTGCCGCCTCCAGCACCTGGACGACGTCCCGCGAGCGGCCGGACTGCGAGATGCCGAGCACGGCGGCGCCCAGCAGCTGCGGCGGCCGGTGCCCGTGCCCATAGAGCCAGGGAGCCGCAAGCCCAACCGCCAGTCCGCCATCGAGCCCCAGTAGGTACTGGCCGTACCGCGCAGCATTGTCCGAGGTCCCGCGCGCGGCGATCAGCAGGTAGTCGGAGTCGGACCCGATGAGGAGTTCGGCGGCAGCCGCCGCCGCGATTCCTCCCTCCCTCGCACGCTCGGCGAGAGCTGACCCCTGCTCGCGAAGCTCACTTTCCAAATGGGTCGACAATGTAATGATCGTTCGAGAACTTTACTAGTTCAGCCGTGGCCAAATTGTCAACCAGTCGTGATAGTGTCGCGCTCAGGAAAGGTCTTTAACGAGACTTGGTGATTCTGTAGGGTGCCGCGAGCACCGTGGAACGCCGGGAGAGGAGAGCAAGGTGAGGTTTCCGGTAAGGAATTCAACGGTCGCCGCTCTGGCGGCGTCGGGTTTCTGCGCTCTGGCGCTTGGAGCGTGCGGAGGGAGCGGCGGCGGCAGTTCCGGCACGGCCCAGACCTTCGACCCGAACAAGAAGGTCACGATCACCGTCTGGAGCGGCTTCACTCCCGGCGAGCGCGAGATCGGTGTCTTCGACAGCGTGATCGCCGACTTCGAGAAGCTCCATCCCAATGTCCATGTGGACAGCGTCGCCGGCGTCAACGACGACAAGATCGTCGCCGCCATCCGCGGGGGAAACGCTCCCGACGTGGCGCTCTCCTTCTCGTCGGACAACACGGGCGCCTTCTGCAGCTCGGGAGCCTGGATCGATCTGCAGCCTTACATCGATCGCGACAACGTCGATATCAGCCAGTTCCCCAAGGCCGTCCAGGAGTACACGGAGTACAACGGGACGCGGTGCTCGATGCCGCTGCTCGCCGACGTCTATGGCCTCTACTACAACAAGGACATGCTCGCGCAGGCGGGGATCACCGGGCCGCCGAAGACGAGCTCGGAGCTCACCGCTGATGCGATGAAGCTGACGCAGCGCTCCGGGTCGACCATCAACGTGGCCGGCTTCGATCCGTCGGTCGGCTTCTACGAGAATGCGGCGGCCCACTATGCGCCCCCCTGGAACGCCCAGTGGTTCGACGGCAACAAGTCGGCGGTCGCATCGGACCCGAACTGGAAGGCGTTCCTCAACTGGGACAAGGGCCTGATCGACTACTACGGGCACGACAACCTGACCCGGTTCCAGTCCGGAGCCGGCGATGAGTTCTCGGCCTCCAACGCCTTCGAGACCGGGAAGCTGGCCATGGTGATGGACGGCGAGTTCCGGACCGCTTTCATCAAGGACGAGCACCCCGAGCTGAACTACGGAACCGCTCCGATGCCCGTCCCCGATGACCAGGCCAGCCGCTACGGAGGCGGTTACGTCACCGGCAGCATCATGGGGATCCCGAAGGGCAGCCCCAACGAGGCGGCCGCGTGGGAGCTGATCAAGTACATGACGACCAATACGGACGCGCTGGTCAAGCTTGCGAACGGCCTGGCCAATGTGCCGACCACCGCGGCGGCGGCGTCGTCGCCGAACCTGCATCTGGTTCCCCAGTTCCAGCCATTCCTGGCGATATTCAAGAACGCGAACACCCAGACCAATCCCCCGAAGGCGTCGGGGGCGGCCTATCAGGAGCTGTTCGAGTCCTTCATCTCGAAGTGGGAAGCTGGGGACGTGAGCGATCTCCAGTCCGGGCTCGATGGCGTCGCGCAGCAGATCGACGCCCAGGAGCAGAACGTGTCGGGCGGTCAGGCGCCGTGACCGCCCCCAGCCGAAGATGAGCACTGCTGCGGCCGGGACCCTCCGGGCCCCGGCCGCGGCGACGCCCGAGCGCCAGCGGGCGAGGAGGAAGGCGGCCTGGCGCCGGCGGCGGTTCGTACTGCTGTTGATGAGCCCGTGGCTGGTCGGGTTCGTGATCTTCTTCGGCTACCCGCTGGTGACGACCGTGCTGTTGTCGTTCACCCACTACGACCTGCTCTCGAATCCCCGCTGGATCGGGTTCGCGAACTACAACTACCTGTTCGGAGCCGACCAGCAGATCGGGTCGGCGGTCTACAACACCCTCTGGATCATCTGCATCGCGGTCCCGGCGGAGGTCCTGTTCGCCTTCTCGATCGCACTGATGATCACCCGTGCGAGGAGGGGAGTGGGCCTGTTCCGGACGGTCTTCTATCTGCCGACGATGGCCCCGGCCGTGGCCGCCACCCTGGGCTTCGTCTTCCTCTTCAATCCCGCGACCGGGCCGGTCAACACGATCCTCGGCCATCTCGGCATCACCGGACCCCTCTGGTTCCAGTCTCCCTCGCTGGCTAAGCCTTCGCTGACGCTGCTCGGAATCTGGGGCATCGGCAACACGATGATCATCTTCCTGGCGGCGCTCCTCGACGTGCCGAAGCACCTCTACGAGTCGTCTGAGCTGGACGGGGCCGGGGCTCTGCAGAAACTCCGCTGGGTGACGCTCCCCACGATCAGCCCGGTGATCCTGTTCGCCGTCGTGATCGGGGTGATCGAGGGCCTCCAGTACTTCACGGAGGGATACGTGGCCAGCACGGTCGCGGCCGGCGGAGCCGCCGGGGGTGCGGGCGACGCGATCAACAACCTCGGCTATCCCCAGGACTCGACCCTGTTCTATCCGCTGCTGCTCTACCAGCAGGGGTTCCGGTACTTCAACATGGGCTACGCGTCGGCGATGGCGGTGATGCTGCTGGTCGTCTCGCTCGCGGTGACGGTCGTCATCCTCCGACGCTCGGATCGCTTCGTCCACTACGCCGGGGCTCCGAGGTGATCTGAGTGGAGGCCGCCACTCATCCCGCAAAGGTCCCGCTCGAGCGCCGTCGCCCTCCCAGGACAGTCCGCCGCAAGCGACTGCTGATCACGGTCGCCGACCACGCCATCCTGATCGGACTTGCGATCGCCTTCCTCGCGCCGTTCGTCTTCATCGTCCTGACGGCACTGATGACGAACGACCAGGCCCTCTCCACGAACCTGTGGCCGAGCCCGTTCCGCCTCAGCAACTTCAGCGACGTCTTCAACAAGGCGCCACTGCTCCGCTACGCCTTCAACTCATTCGCGTACGCCGGCCTGGCGACGCTCGGCATGCTCATCTCCAGCGTCCCCGTCGCCTACGCGCTCTCGAGGCTCCGCTGGAAGGGGCGAAACGCCGCCTTCATCCTCGTCCTGGTGACGATGATGCTGCCGCCCCAGGTGACCATCGTGCCTCTCTATGTGATGTTCAGCAAGCTTGGGCTGGTCGGCTCGATCTGGCCGCTGGTCATCCCCAACTGGTTCGGCGACGCCTTCTCGATCTTCCTGTTGCGCCAGTTCTTCCTGACGATCCCGGAGGAGTACTCGGACGCTGCCAGGGTCGACGGGTGCGGCGAGTTCCGGGTGATGCTGTACGTGATCGTTCGCCTGGCAAAGCCCGCGCTGGTGGCGGTGGCCCTGTTCAGCTTCCTCTTCGCCTGGAACGACTTCTTCGGCCCGTTGCTCTACACAGGTGAGAACCCCGATCACTGGACGCTCTCGGTCGGCCTTGCCCAGTTCCGGACCCTGCACCAGGTGCAGTGGAACCTGACCATGGCGGCGACCATCCTGTTCATGGCGCCGGTGATCGCTCTCTTCTTTGCCGCCCAGCGCGCCTTCATCGAGGGAGTGACACTCACGGGGGTGAAGGGATGAGGGGGCTGAAGGTCGCGGTGATCGGCGGCGGCTCGACCTACACGCCCGAGCTGGTATCCGGGCTCTCTGCTGAGGGGGATCGAGTGGTGGTGCGCGAGCTCGTCCTCCACGACATCGACCCCGAGCGCCGCGAGGTGGTCGGCGGGCTCGCCGCGAGGATGCTGGCGCGACAGGGGTTCGACGGCAGCCTGGAGGTCACCGACGACCTCGACCGGGCCCTACTCGACGCCGACGCCGTCCTGATCCAGATCCGGGTCGGCGGCCAGGCTGCGCGCCTCTCCGACGAGACGGTCCCGCTGCGCTGCGGCTGCATCGGCCAGGAGACGACCGGCGCCGGCGGCTTCGCCAAGGCGATGAGGACCGTCCCGGTGGTCCTCGAGATCGCCGAGCGGGCGGAACGGCTGGCGTCTCCGGGGGCCTGGATCGTCGACTTCACGAACCCGGTCGGAATCGTCACGCGGGCGCTCCTCGACGCGGGCCACCGCGCAGTCGGGCTCTGCAACGTGGCTGTCGGCTTCCAGCGGGACTTCGCTCGCATGCTGGCGGTCCCGGTTGAGCGGGTGGACATCGACCAGGTCGGCCTCAACCATCTGACCTGGGTGCGCGCCGCCTGGCTCGAGGGTCAAAACGCGCTGCCCGGCCTGCTCGACTCCCACCTCGAGGAGATCGCCACGGGGATCGAGCTGCGTCCGGAGCTGCTGATCGAGCTGGGCGCTGTGCCGTCCTATTACCTTCGCTACTTCTACGAGCACGACCATGTCCTGGCCGAGCAGCGCGAGGGCGTTCCGCGAGCCGAGACGGTCGCCGAAATCGAGAGGGAGCTCCTCGAGCTCTACCGCGACCCGACCGTCAATGAGAAGCCGAAGCTGCTCGAGCGGCGCGGCGGGGCGTACTACAGCGAGGCCGCTACTGCGCTCGTCGCCTCGCTCTTCGCCGACACCGGCGACACGCAGGTCGTCGACACCCGGAACGGGGACACCATCGAGGGCCTCGCCCCAGACGATGTGGTGGAGCTCCCCGCCCGGGTCGGCGGCTCCGGGCCCGCACCCCTGACTCAGCCGGCGCTCGCTCCCGAGCTGCTCGGTCTGACCCGCCACGTGGCGGCCTACGAGCGCCTGACGGCCGAGGCGGCGGTCAGCCGCGATCCGGTCGCGGCCCGGAAGGCGCTGCTCGCCCACCCCCTGATCGGACAGGACGAACTCGCTTCGAAGCTGATCGAGGAGTTGGCCAGGGCGGAGCTTTCCGGCATTCCCCTGCCGGTCCCGGAGGAGGTGAGGACCTGAGCGAGCGGCTCGCACTTGCGGTCGACGGCGGCAACTCCAAGACCGATCTCGCCCTGATCCTGGCGGACGGTTCCGTGCTGTCGGTGGTGCGCGGCCCGAGTAGCTCCCAGCAGCGAGTGGGCGTGGACGGCTCGATCGAGGTGTTGAGCGAGCTGCTCGAAAGGGCAGCCACCGACGCCGGGATCGAGACCAACGACGGGCCGATCGCCGAGGTCGGCCGCGTCATGCTCGCCGGCGCCGACCTCCCCGAGGAGGAGGCCGCTCTTCAGAAGGCGCTGGCCGCCAAGGGCTGGGCGCCGCGCAGCGCCGTGGCCAACGACACCTTCGCCGTCCTCCGGGCCGGGACCGACCGGGGATGGGGAGTCGCGCTCGTCTGCGGCGCCGGGATCAACTGCGTTGGCGTCGCCGAGGACGGTCGCGTCGCCCGCTTCGCCGCCCTGGGCAGGATCAGCGGCGATTGGGGGGGCGGCGAGGACCTCGGGATCGACGGTCTTTGGGCGGCGGCGCGTGGGGCCGATGGCCGGGGGCCGGAAACCACCCTGCAGAGCGCGGTCCCGTCCCACTACGGATTAGACGACCCTCTCGACGTCGCCCGTGCGATTCATTTCGGCCGCCTGCCCTCCGAACGCCTGGCGGAGCTCGCCCCGGTGGTCCTGGCGGAGGCGACGCGCGATCCGGTCGCGGCCGAGATTGTCGATCGGCTCACCGCGGAGATGGTCACTCTCGCGCGCGTCGCGATCGAGCGTCTCGGCCTAGGAGATCGGGGCGTGGAGGTCGTCCTCGGGGGCGGGCTCTTCAGGGCCGACGGCGGGGGCCTGGTGGAGGCCGTCACCGAAGGCGTGATCGAGTTCGCGCCAACGGCTGAGGTTGTGACGATCGACGCCCATCCAATCGTCGGCGCTGCCCTCTTGGCACTGGACGAACTCGGCTCCGAGGCCGCCGCCAAGGAACGTCTGCGCCGCGACCTGAGCGCCGCCATCGGCCGGATCGAGACGTTCGCCCCGGCCCCTGGGGAGACGAGGGCGGGGTTACGCTGAAGGAGAGGAGAGCGGTGTCCGATGACTGAGATTCGCTTCGAGCAGGCTACGGCGATCTATCCCGGGGCCGAGGTCCCCGCGGTCGACGCCCTCGATCTGAAGATCGATGACGGCGAGCTGATCGTCCTGGTCGGCCCCTCGGGCTCGGGGAAGACGACTGCACTCCGCATGCTGGCCGGCCTCGAAGAGGTCTACTCGGGGACGATTAGGATCGCCGACCGGGATGTCACCGACCTGCCCCCGAAGGACCGTGACGTCGCCATGGTCTTTCAGAACTACGCGCTCTACCCATTCCTCGATGTCGCAGCCAACATCGGCTTTCCGCTGAGGATGGCGAAGGTGAAGAAGGCCGAGCGGGAAAGGCGGGTCCGTGAGGTGGCCGAGTTGCTCGAGCTGACCGATTACCTGATCCGGAAGCCGGGGCAGCTTTCCGGCGGACAACGCCAGCGGGTGGCCATGGGGCGAGCGATCGTGCGCGAGCCCAAGGCGTTCCTGATGGATGAGCCTCTCTCGAACCTGGACGCCAAGCTTCGCGTGCAGATGCGCGGTGAGATCGCCTCGCTGCAGACCCGCCTCGGCGTGACAACCGTGTACGTCACCCACGACCAAGTGGAGGCGATGACGATGGGGCATCGCGTCGCCGTGCTCAAGGATGGGCGGCTACAGCAATGCGCGTCGCCGCGTGAGCTCTATGACCGGCCGGCCAACACCTTCGTCGCCGGCTTCATCGGCTCTCCGGCGATGAACCTGATTCGGCTCCCTGTGAGCTCGGAAGGCCACGCTGTTCTGAACGGCGCCGGGCTCGAGCTGGAAAGGCGCGTGGAGGCCGTCGCCGCCGGCCGCGAGGTGATCGTCGGTCTGCGTCCCGAAGCTCTGGAGCCCGCCGAAGACGGCTTGCCGGCCACGGTGGAGCTGGTTGAGGAACTCGGCTCGGATGCCTTCGCCCGTTGCATCGCCGAGCTCCCTGGTGGGACCACGACCCTGACCGTCCGAATCGATCCATGGAAGGCGCCCCAGCGGGGCGGGAGGGTCTCCCTTCGCCCGCGGGCTGGCCAGGCCCACCTGTTCGACCCCGAGACCGGCGATCGGCTCGGGTGAGCCGTCGACGCCACCGAGCCCGATGAGCACCCCACGAGCAGGCACCGCTGCGACTCCTCCCCTGCTGCGCCACCTGAACGAACGGACCGTGCTGGAGGCGATTCGCGAGAGGGCACCGATCTCCCGCGCCAAGATCTCGAGGTCAGTGGGAATCTCGAAGCCCACCGTTTCGGTCGCGCTACGCTCACTGCTCGACGCCGGGCTGGTACGGGAGGCGAGCGCAGCCGGAGACGGGCCAAGCTACGGCGCCACCTTCTTCGAGCCTGTCCCCGACGTGGCGCTCGTCCTCGGCCTCGATCTCGGCGCGCGCTTCCTGCGCGGGGCCATCTGCGACCTGGGCGGCGAGATCAGGGCCCGCCAGGACATCGAGCTCCCCGACTCCGAGGCGAAAGCCGCCCTCGACGCGGCCGCCGAGCTCAAGGGCCGTCTCGCCGCCGCCGCCGACGTGAACGACGGCTCGATCGACGGAGCCGTGCTCGGGGTGCCGGGTGTCGTCGATGCCGGCCGGGGGACTGTGGCGCAGGCGGAGAACATCCACGGACTCGAGGGCAGACGGGTCGACGCCGAGCTCGAGCGGATGCTCGGCGTGCCGGTCACGCTCGAGAACGACATCAACCTGGCTGCTGTCGGGGAGCAGGCGCATGGGGTTGCCCGGGGCGTCGCCGATTTCGCCTTCCTCTCAGTCGGCACCGGGCTCGGCGCGGGCGTCGTTGTCCACGGCGAGCTCCACCGGGGCCATCACGGGGCGGCCGGCGAGGTGGACTTCGCGCTCGGATCAGGGCTCGAGCGGGAGGCCGATCCTGCCGCCGAGTCGATCTCCCGCTTCGCGCGGGGGTTGGTGGAAGAGGGCTGGCGTGAGAGCGCCCTCGGGCCGTCCTTCGAGCTACCCGAGATCTTCGGCGCGGCCAGGGCTGGCGACCCGCTCGCCATGGAGGTCGTGGAGGAGGAAGCACGCCGGATCGCCCTCCACATCGCCCCGGTCGCGGCGGTTATCGACGTCGAGCTGGTGGTGATCGGCGGCGGCATCGGCGCCAACGGAGACCTCCTGCTGGCGCCGATTCGGACTCGACTGGAGGAGCTGCTGCCCTACCGGCCGCGGGTCGAGGTCTCAAGCCTGGGGGACGCGGCTGTCTTGAACGGAGCGCTCGCGGTGGGCCGGGCGGCTGCTCTGGATAGCGTCTTCGAAAACCGCGCGCGAGCCTGAATTCGAGAAGATCCGGTGCATGGCCAGCGCTGACCTGACAGTTATCGGCCTGGGCCGCTCGGACGCGAGCGCCAGCGAGTACATCGCCGAGATCCAGCGACGGCTCGCCGCCCAGGACAGGGTCCGCTACGAGCTGCACGCGATGGGCACCTCGCTGGAGGGATCGGTCGAGGACATCCTCGACGTGGTCGCGGAGCTCCACCGAGTCCCGTTCGAGATGGGTCTGCCCCGCGTCTACTCCGTGCTGAAACTCGACGAGCGCCGCGACAAGGAGCAGACGCTCGAGCGACAAGGTGCGATCGGTTGAGAAGCGCCTCGAGGACCGCCAGGATCCAGATCGCTGGCGAACCTCGTAGCGCGCAGTCAATGCCGGGGGTGGGATTCGAACCCACATGCCCATGAGGGCCACGGATTTTAAGTCCGCTGCCTAGACCAGTTTGGCCACCCCGGCGAGCGAGGATCGCGCCGAGGCCGTGCTCGCGGCGGCTACGCCGAGATCGCGAGCGAGTGGTCCTCGAGCGCCTTGGCTAAGAGGTCCCGCAGCTGGTCGCGCTCGGATCGGTCGAGGTTGCCGAGCACCTCGTCCTCCAGCGTCTCGAGCTCATGCTCCGCCTTCTCGAGCGCCCGGTAGCCCTTCGGGGTGATCGCGACGATGTGCCGGCGCCGGTCCTCGGGGTCTCGGGTCCGGGCGATCATTCCCTCGTCCTCCAGGCCGTTGAGCAGGATCACGCAGTTGTTCGCGTCCATCATCATCGTCTCGGCCAGCTTCTGCTGGGTCGCCCGCCCGGACTCGCGCAGGTAGACGAGCGCGACGAACTCCTTGATCTTGATCCCGATCAGCTCCGGGACGGCACGGCGATAGATCACGCGCGACAGGCGCGTCAGCAGGTTCATCGAGCCCGCAACTGATGGAGCTTGCGTATTCATCTCTCCCAATCGTAGCCTGCCTCGCGGATAATCCTTCACTCAGAGATAATCCCTGATATAGTGATGATCCTCGTGGAGGCTACTACGTACAAGATAGCGCGGGACTCCGACCGTCGCAGGTGGATCGCCCTTTTCGTCGTCTGCCTCGGGCAGCTGATGATCATCCTCGACACGACGATCGTCAACGTCGCCCTCCCCTCGATCCAGTCGGATCTGCACTTCAGCCAGTCGAGCCTCACATGGGTCATCGACGGCTACCTGATCACCTTCGGGAGCCTGCTTCTGCTCGCCGGGCGCCTCGGCGATCTCTTCGGACGCAAGCGCATCTTCCTGATCGGCGTGGCGGCCTTTGTCGCTGCGTCGATGCTGTGCGGCGTCGCACCGAGCGGCACGACGCTGGTCGTCGCCCGCTTCCTGCAGGGCGCGGCAGCCGCGCTTGCCTCGGCGGTGATCATCGCGATCATCGCGGTTGAGTTCCCGGAGCCGGCCGACCGAGCCAAGGCGATGAGCCTCTACACCTTCGTGATCGCGGGAGGCGCCTCGCTCGGCCTGCTCCTCGGCGGCGCGCTGACCGAGACGATCAACTGGCACTGGATCTTCTTCGTCAACCTGCCGATCGGCGCCGTCGCCTTCTTCATGGGTCGGGCCCTGATCGCCGAGAACGAGGGCATCGCCGCCGGCGAGCGCATCGACTGGCTCGGCTCGATCCTGATCACCGCATCGTCGATCGCGCTGATCTACGCCCTGATCAAGGTCCCGGAATGGGGCTGGACGGGCGGACGCACCCTCGGGCTGGCCGGCATCTCCGCCGCGCTGCTCGCCGCCTTCGTGGCACTCGAGTCCCGCATCGAGAACCCGATCATGCCCCTCCGGATCCTCGGCCTGCGCAGCCTGGTGACGGCCAACTTGGTGCGGGGATTCCTCGTCACCGGCGCCTACTCCACCTTCTTCCTCGGAGCGCTCTACTTCGAGCACGTCCGGGGGATGAGCCCAGTCGAGATCGGGCTGGCTTTTCTCGCGATGAGCCTGTCCCTCGCCGCGATGTCGTCGGGGCTCTCGGCGCGTTTGGTCGAGCGCTTTGGCCCCAAGCGGACACTCGTCGTTGGAATCGCCGGTCCGGTTGTCGGTCTCCTGCTCTTCTCCCAGATCGGTCAGTCCACCCCGTACTTCCCGATTGATCTTCGTCTCACTCGCGCTGCTCGGCCTCGGGTTCGGCGCCGCCAACCCGCCGCTGATGATGACCGCGATGGAAGATGTGCCCGCCCGGGACGCGGGCCTCGCGTCCGGGACGATCCAGGTCTCGATTCAGCTCTCCGCCGCCATTGGCCTGGCCGCGCTGGGCACCATCGCCACCGACCGGACCAACACCTTGAAGGCGGCCGGTGAAAGCGCCACCCAGGCGCTCAGCGGCGGCTACCACCTCGCCTTCCTGATCGCCGCCGGCGCTGCAGCGGTCGGGATTCTGATCGCAGTGTTCGCCCTGCGCGAGCCGAGTGCGGAGCAGATCGAGAACGAGATCGAGGAGGGCGCCCCGGTCGGAATCGAAGCTGAGGCGGCCGAAACCGCCGAGCGACTGGCCGCTTAGATGGGCCTTAGGCCGATCGGCGATGATCACCGTGCGTCAAGGAGAGATTCCCCGCAAATAGCGCCAAAAACGTCCGCCTAGTACTCAGATTTCGAGGGAGTTAAGCCTCAGGCGAGCGCAACCAAACCGCTGCTACGGTGTTTCCGGTGGCAGGGAGAGCGCTTCGAAGTCACCCCGGTCTTGGAAGCTTCCACACTTACACACGCACAGCGACGCGGGCTTTTCGCCCGGCGTTCGCCCCTCCTTCGGTTTCAGGACGATGAGCAGCTCGTCGCGCTGACCCGGAAGGGTCACCAGCACGCCTTCGATGCCCTGGTCGAGCGCTACCAGTCGCGCCTCCTGGGCTTCTGCCGCCAGATGCTGGGCTCGACCGAGGACGCCGAGGACGTGCTCCAGGAAGTGTTCGTCGCGGCCTACAACGCGATGGTCGCCGACGAGCGGCCGATCGCAGTGCGGCCATGGCTCTACCGGATCGCTCGCAACCGCTCCCTCAACCACCTTCGCAAGCCGACCGCCGACGGTCAGGACACGATGGACACTCACGCCCACATGAACGGGGTGACCACGCTCGAGCGGGTCCAGAACCGTGAGGAGTTCCGCAACCTGCTCTCCGACGTCGGCCAGCTCCCGGAGACCCAGCGCTCGGCGCTGCTCCTGCGTGAGATCGACGCGATGAGCTACGAGGAGATCGCCCAGGCGATGGACACGACCGTGCCCGGGGTGAAGAGCCTGCTGGTTCGAGCTCGTATCGCGCTGGCCGAGTCGAGCCAGTCGCGACAGCTCACCTGCGACGACGTCCGCCTGGAGCTCGCCGAGGCCGCCGAGGGCATCGCCAAGGTCTCCGGCCCGGTCAGGCGCCATCTGAAGAGCTGCGACCCCTGCCGCGAGTTCCGCTCCCAGCTTCGTTCCGACACCAAGGCCCTGGCCGCGATCTTCCCGGCCGGGCCGCTGCTCCTCCTCAAGGGCGCGCTGCTCGCCAAGCTCAGCGGGCTCTTCGGTGGTGGCGGCGGCGGCGCGGCCGCGGGTGCCGGTGCTGGTGGTGGCGGCGCGGCCGGGGCGGGTGCTGGTGCAGGCGCCGCGGGTGCCGGTGCAGGCGCCGCGGGTGCCGGGGCTGCCGGTGCAGGAGCGGCCGGAGCCGGTGCAGCCGCTGCCGGGAGCACAGCCGCCGTTGGCAGCGCAGCAGTCGCCGGCGGAGCCGCGGCTGGTGGCGGAGCCGTTACGGCGGCAGGCGGCGCGGCCGCTGCGATCGGCACCAAGGCCGCAGCCGGTCTCGCGACCGCTGCGATCCTGGCCGGCGGCGCGGCCGAGATCCAGAACGTCTCCGACCCCAACCCTTCAAAGCCCGCCCCCGCCAAGCACAAGGTCATCAACCGCGGCAAGGCGACCAAGATCGGCATCCCGCCGAAGACGGACCCAGCTGTGGCCCAGGCCGCCGCCGCGACCCAGACGCCTCCGACCGCGGCCCAGGCCGCGACCACGCCTCCCGAGACGGTCACCGTGCCTCCGCAGCCGACCGACCCGGCGGCGACCACCGGCGCTCAGACCGGCGGGACGACGGCGACAGCCATGACCGGACGCCATCACCGCCACCACAAGAACGCGATCGCCAACAGCGATCCGAACGCGACTTCGCCCACCCAGTCCGGCCCGGTCACGACCGGAGTCGAGCCCGCCACCCCCGTCTGCGACGCGGACGGCGACGGCGTCACCGACGCGGGTGCGCCGAGCAGCTGCACGACGCCGCCTCCCCCGCCACCCACGGCTCCCGCCGACACCGGCGCGACCGGCTCGATCCAGGACGGCGCCGTGAGGCCGCTGGCCTACTCGGCACCACGGAAGCACAAGTCCGCGCCGAAGAAGAAGTTCAGGCGCTAGCGGGCATCAGCCCGATGACCTTCAGCCGCCGGCCGAGGGCCTGAGCGGCGAAGGCATGTGTCTCCTCGCGGCTCGCACCGAAGAGCTCGGTGTTGTCCTCCTCCTCCGGCCACGGCGGGTCGATCACCTTGTCGGCGACCGGCAGTGACTGCTCGAGCATCTTCTGGATGACCCCGCGGTAGCGGTCGTCGGCCTTGACGCAGTCGGTGAGAAAGCGGACCCCGAAGGCGATGTGGCGGTGCTCGTCACGGGCCACGTTGGAGAAGCCCTCGACGAACCCCGGCAGCGTCCCCACGCGCTCGTTGTAGTCGATGATGAAGTGCTGCCCGGTGAGGGCCAGCATTCCCTCGATGACCATGTGGTAGAGCGTCACTGCCTCGACCAGCGCGTCCAGGTCCCCCGGCTCCTGCCCCAGCCGGTCGACCCGGCTCTTCAGGAGGTCGTCGAAGAGGGTGCGGAACGCGTCGTTGACGTGCTCGTCCAGAGCCTCGAGTCGCTGCGAAAGGTCGTCCGAGCCCTCGAGCACGCCCACCTCGCTGAAGAAGCGGTCGAAGAAGCGCACGTGGCGGGCCTCGTCCGCGATCTGGGTGGAGAGGAAGATCCGCTGCGCCTCGGTCGGGGCGGCGCGCATGATCGGCCCGAGCTCATCGGCGACCTTCTGCTCGCCGATGAAGAAGCTGGAGAGCCCGTACATCCGCTGGAAGCGCTCCTCCTCAGGGATCCGCTCGTGCCAGTCGACGCGGTCCTGCGAGAAGTCGAGGTCCTGGGTGAGCCACTGCTGCTTCTCCCAGAGGTTGTAGAGCTGGGTGTAGTCGAGGAGCTTGACGTCGCCCCGACCGCCCTCCTGCAGGGCCGGATCCGAGGTGGCCCGGAAGTCCTCGCGCTGCGCTCGTGACGGTCCCGACTGGGTGGCTTCCCTTGCTTCCACGGGCAGCACCCTAGCGCACGAATTGGCTGGCTGGCCAGTTTCGACCCAGCTACAAGCTCAGGCTCTCCCCGGGCGCCAGCACCGCCACCTTCGACTTCGTCTTCGATTCGACGTCGGAGCGGAACGCCTCGGCGTCCGTCTTGATCGGCGGGAAGGTGTTGTAGTGGATCGGAATCACCGTCTCGGCTCCGATGAAATCGGCGGCGACCACGGCGTCGTGTCGATCCATCGTGTAGTGCCCGCCGATCGGGATGAAGGCGACGTCGACGGGCGTGCGCTCGGCGATCAGCTTCAGATCGCCGAACAGAGCCGTGTCACCGAGGTGGTAGAGCGTCTTGCCTCCGAGGTTGATGACGGCTCCGGCCGCCGCGCCGATCACGGTCCCCGTTGACGGGCTGAAGGGGCGATCGCCGACCGGCACGGTGCTGGTGTGGAACGCCTGCACGAGCTTCACCCAGCCCCAGTCGAACTCCACGGTGCCGCCGAGATTCGGGTCGGCGAAGTTCTCGAGCCCCTCCTCGTCGAGCACGTTCGCGAGCTCGGAGATGGCGACGTAGAAGGCTTGGCTTCGCTTGCCGACGGCGATCGCATCGGCGAAGTGGTCCTGGTGTGCGTGGGTGATGACGACGTGCGTCGGGTCGACGTCGTTCGCCGAGACCTTGGCCGCCGGGTTGTTCGGGGCGAGGAACGGGTCGACGAGCACACGGGTGTCGCCGTCGACCAGCTCGACCGTGGAATGGCCGATGTAGTTGATCTCCATCTGGGTCAGTCCTCCTTCGTCGGTTCGGATTCCTGCTCTTCCAGCTTGTCGGCCAATGCCCAGCCGACAGCAACCCCAACCATCATTCCCATCCTCGCCTCCTCGGCCAGAAGGGTGCGCACGGCCGTCAGCCGAGCCTCCTCGTCCGGCACGGTCGCCGCCTTCAGGGACTCGGTCTCGTGCGACTCGCCGAACCAGCCGCCGGCGCCCAGCGCCTCGGCGAGGATCCCCTGAAGGCGCGGCGCAGCGCGGGCGACCTGCCGCTCGGCCTCCCTGAACACATCCGGCTCGGAGATCGCGTCGATCGCCGAGTCGATCTGATCGTCGCTGTAGGGCCCTCGCGCCACGAGCGGGACCCTACTTCCGCCGCTCCCACATCTGCAGCTCGCCATGGTCGGCGTAGCCGAGCCTGACGTAGACCGGGTAGCCCAGCTTGGTCGCCTGCAGGGTGGTCGTCTCGAGGCCCTGATCGGCGGCATCCGCGAGCGCCCTGGCCATCAGCCGGCCGGAGATGCCGCGGCCCCTGCCCTCCGGCAGGACCGCGACGAAGACGATCTCGCAATCGCTCCCATGGGCGAAGGCGCCGGCGCAGGCCACGGTCTCGCCGTCGATCGAGCCGAGGTAGGTCCGCAGGGCCGACAGGTCTCCGCCCATCACCGGGAACTCGCCGGGCGCGAAGCCGTAGGCGACCTCGTTGATGCTCGAGACCAGGTCGTAGTCCGGCTCCTCCCGGATCTCGAGGCCCGGATCTGGCTCGGGTGCCTCCAGGGCCTCGATGGGCATGGCCATCGCGCGGGGCCTCGCATCGAGCTCGTGGCCCGCGGCCCGCAGCGCCTCCGCGACGTCGGCATCGCCTTCGGGGACCCAGACCGTCCAAGCCTCGATGCCCGCCTCGGAGTAGATCGTCGCGAGTTCGCCGATCGACTCCACCATCGGCTCGGGGTCGGTGTAGAGGACCGAGTTGAAGAACGAGCGCTTCGGCGAGCCGGGGACGATCGCCGCCGTGATCCCGTCCCGCTCCCAGACGCTGCCTCCGGTGCTCTCCGCGAGCAGCGACCATAAGGGCGGCATCGAGGCGCGGACGAGTCCGAGCCAGCCGGCGCTGTCGGCGGGCGGCCGGCTCACCTCTTGCGCACGAGCGTGATGCCGTCGGCCACACCGAGCAGCGCCACGTCGACGCGGTCATCCGCGGCGAGACGATCGTTGAGCTCGCCGGTGACCCGCGCTGCGTCCGAGTCGCCGGGCTCCATCACGGTCCCGCCGCGCAGGGTGTTGTCGAGCATGATCAGGCCGTTGGGCCGGATCCGCGGCAGGGTCTCCTCGAAGTAGTCGATGTACTCGGTCTTGTCCGCGTCGATGAAGGCGAAATCGAACTGCTCGGTGGCCTCCATCGCCTGCAGGCTCTCGAGCGCCGGTCCGATCCGGAACTCGACCCGGTCGGCCAGACCCGCCTTGTCGAGATGCTCGCGAGCCCGATCGGCGTATTTCTGTTCGAGTTCGCAGCAGACGAGCCGCCCGTCGGCCGGCAGGCCGCGGGCGATCGCGATCGCGCCGTAGCCGAGGAACGTCCCCACCTCCAGCGCGCTGCGGGCACCGATCGCGGCGACGACGACGGTCATGAAGGCGGCCTGGTCGCCCGCGATCTGCATCGAGGCCAGGTCGCCCATGTCCTCCCCGGCCCGTTCGACGTCCGCAACGACGGCGTCGCGGAACGAGCTGTGCTCCACGGCGTAGCGGTGGAGCTCGGGCGTGATCGAAATGAACTTGTCGTGCGCCAAGCGGTGGACCCTAGCCGGGGCGGCGCTCGCGGCGCACGTACACGGCGACCAGCCCGCAGGCGGCCCCGACCAGCGCGCCGCCCAGCCCCGCGAAGACGTTGGCGAAGTCGTCGACCAGCGGCAGGAGGATCAGGACCGCCGCCGCAACCGCGGCGCCGATCACCTCGACCTCCTCACCGGGACGGGAGCGGACCTCGGCGCCGCGCATCACGGCCCAGCAGGTCAGCAGGCCGAGCGCGATTCCGTTGCCGCCGGCGGCGTAGAGCACGTCGTTGCTCGACGCGAAGGCGGTTTCCATCCCGTCGGCGGCCAGCATGCCGAGCGAGCCGCAGGCGACGATCAGGATGGCGGTCGGGATGAGGCCGAGCCGCCGCTCCACCGGCACACCGAAGATCGCGATGCCGACGGAGGCGACGAAGAGGTAGCCGATGTCGGGATAGATGAACGGGGCCGCGAGGTAGCGCCACCAATCCGGGCCGACCGGGCCGAGGATCCCGCCCAGGCCGAACGTGTCGAGGGACGGGCTGGCCACCCTCAGCAGCACGATCGCCGCCGGCACGAGGATCGCGGCGATGACCGCATACGGGCGGTCGGAGATCCGGTCCGTCCGCTGCGCGCGCGCCTGGCGGCGGCGGGCGCGGCGGGACTGCTTCGGGGTGATCTCCTCACCGCGGAGCTCGAGCTTCGGGGCCCGCTTGCGCAGCCGGGTGCCGCAGTACGGGCACTCGGTGACGTACGGACTGACCTCCTCGCCGCAGCTCCGGCAGACGACGCTCAACTCGGGCGAGCTCACCCCGCGAGGATAGTGCGAGGGCGCGCCCGGTTTCTAGGCGCGACCCGTTTGGTGCTGTTGCTCGGCCCATCTGTTGAGCTCTAGGAGGATCCGGGCCAGCTCGCGGCCCCGGCCGCTGAGCCGGTAGCGCCGGCCGCCGTCCCGCTCCAACACGCCGGCGTCGATCAGCTCGCCGAGGCGGGCGGAGAGCACCGAGGGGCTGATCCCGGTCCGCTCGCGCAGCTCCGAGAAGGCGAGAGTGCTGCGCCGCAGCTCCCAGACGAGGCGGAGCGCCCAGCGCCTGCCGAGGAGGTCCAGAGCGGTGTCGACGGGTTTTGACGAGGCCATTGGTACGAAAATCGAACTACGTGCGGCAAAAACCTGGTATTTCGCTACGAAAATCGTACTGGACGCCCCGGAACAGGTTCGCTTACGGCCGACCCGTCAGGCGTCGGGGTCGCTCGCGGCGATGATCTCGCGCATCAGGCCGCCGATCTCGCCGTGATCGGAGAGCCAGTTGAGCTGGCGGCGGGCTCCCGTGCCGTTCTCCATCAGGTCGGCCAGCGCGCTCAGCTCTCCCTCGCAGCCGAGCTCCTGCGCGTGCTCGCGGACGTCATCGATCACGCCGCGGGCCATCTTCCCGCCCGGCACCTCGAGGCCCTGGTCAAAGTCGATCAGCCTGCCCTCGATCCCGACCACCGCCGCGCGGACCTTGTTGTCATCGATCAGCTCGTGGGGGTGCTCGATGCTCGGCACGCCCTCGTCGTAGTCCGAGGCGAGCCGGTGGGCGAGCGCCTGGCCGAGCGCGGCGAAGGCGATGGTGTGCTCGACCCGGGTCTGCTGGTCGAAGACCCTGAGCTCGACCGTGCCCAGGTTCGGGTGCGGCCGCACGTCCCACCAGAGATAGGTGTAGTCCGGGATCGCGCCCCCGCGCATCATCTGCTCGACGCGGTGCGAATAGATGTCCCAGGTCCCGTAGTACGGGGGCACGCCGACTCGCGGGAAGGCGCGGAAGACGGGAGTCCGCGAGGACATCATCCCGGTGGTCTTGCCCCGCCAGAGCGGGGAGTTCGAGGACATGCCGAGGAGGAGCGGCAGGTAGCCACGCATGCCGTCGGCGACGTAGATCGCCTTCTCGGCGCCGTCGATGCCGACGTGGACGTGCGTGCCGAAGATGAGCTCCTGCTCGGCGATCCAGCTGAGCTCCGCCGCCAGCTCCCGGTAGCGGGGGCGGTCGACGATCAGCTGGTCCTCGTAGAGCGCGCCGGGATGGGTCCCGGCGGCGCCGATCGCGAGGCCGTTCTTCGCGGCCACCTCCCGGACGGTCCGGCGCAGGCCGCGCAGCTGCTCGCCCGCCTCGGCGACGTTGCGACAGGGCTTGGTCGCCACCTCGAGCACCGACTGCATCAGCTCCGGCTTCACCTCGCCGGGCAGATCCGCCGGAAGGTCGCCGAGGATCGTCTCGATCGACTGCGACAGCTCGAGCGTCTCCGCGTCGCAGATCATCAGCTCCTCTTCGATGCCGAGGGTGAAGGGCGTACCGCTGAATTTGTGGTCAAGCACCGACGAGACCATGACAGTCGAATCGGGCATACTGAGCCTGAAGGCCCAACTCAGGAGGTAATCGCGAAGATGGAAGTCAAGTCGATCACCGAGCAGAAGTCGCTGCTCGCAACGCTCTCGCCGGGCAAGCGCGCGCGGCTGCGCCGGCTGCTGTTCGACTACGGCCCCGGCAACGGGACCCTGATGCTGCTGCCGATCGACCAGGGGATCGAGCACGGCCCCCGCGACTTCTTCCCGAACCCCGCCTCCAAGGACCCCGAGTACCAGTTCAGCCTCGCCGCCGAGGCCGGCTACTCAGCGATCGCCTGCCAGATCGGCCTCGCGAGCCGCTACTACCCCGACTACGCCGGCCAGGTGCCGCTGATCCTGAAGGTCAACGGCAAGACCGACGTCCCGCCTTCGGACGACGCCTTCTCCACGACCAACGCCTCGGTCGAGGACGCGGTCCGGCTGGGCGCCGACGCGGTCGGCTACACGATGTACCTCGGCTCCCCTCGCCAGGACGATGACCTCCACCAGCTGAAGGGCGTCCGCGAGGACTGCGAGCGCTACGGCATGCCGCTGGTCGTCTGGGCCTATCCGCGCGGCACCGACATCGAGCAGAAGGGCGGCCAGACCTCCTTCTACGCGATCGACTACGCGGCGCGAATGGCGATGGAGATGGGCGCCGACATCGTCAAGCTCAACTTCCCCAAGTTCGACCCCGAGAAGGACAAGGACCAGCCCGCTCCCTACAACGAGATGGACGTCGCCCCCGAGGAGGCCGTGCGCCAGATCGTCGAGTCGGCCGGCCGCTCGCTGGTGGTCCTCTCGGGCGGGTCGAAGACCGACGACGACACCGTCCTCAACCACACCCGCACGATCATGGGCGCGGGCGGCTCCGGAGTGATCTTCGGGCGCAACGTCTGGCAGCGCGAGAAGAGCGAGGCGCTCGAGATCATCGGCCAGATCAAGGAGACGCTGCTCTCCAACGTGCGGCGCATTCCGTAGCGGACGCTGCGGAACCGAAAACCGCCTAGTTCCACCGGCTCGGACCTAAGTAAGGGATGGCGCGTCGCCGCGGTGCCCTCCGGGCGCCCCTCTTCATTGCCGCAGTTCTCGTCGCCGCCTCCCTCTCGCGCTGCGGGACGGGCGGTGGCGGCTCATCCGAGCCCGCCGGCCCCATGTCCGCACGCGTCACCCACGTGGTCGACGGCGACACCATCGACGTCAGGCTTTCCGACGGCGACGAGGACACGGTCCGCTACATCGGCATCGACACCCCCGAGACGGTCAAGCCCGGCACGCCGGTCCAGTGCGGAGGGCCACGGGCGCACGAGGTGAACGATCGTCTCGTCTACGGGAAGACGGTCACGCTCCGCTTCGACGCCGAGCGCCGCGACGTCTACGGGCGGCTGCTCGCGTATGTGTACCTGCCGCGGCCCGGGGCCCGTCCGCTGTTCGTCAACGCCGAGCTCGCCCGGCGCGGCCTGGCACGAACGCTCACCATCCCTCCCAACGACTCCCACGCCCCGCTCTTCGGCCGCCTCGCGACCGAAGCCGGCGTGCTGGGCCGCGGCCTATGGGGACACTGCGCTCTATAGTCGATGGTCGCCCGAAAGGGGCGGCGGCCAGGCTTGTGCGGCTTGGCTCATGCAAGATCGTTTGCTAGCTTGCACGGCCGCCCTTGGGGGGCGATTGCGATGAGTCAGATGCGAATGCGACAGAGCATGGCCCAGATCGAGCTGGCGTTCGAGCAGGAGATGGCGCTCGAGCGACGCCGGCGCGATCAGCTGCGCAAGCGCGCGGTCAACCGCTCGCGTGCCCGTCGCATCACTCGCAACGAGTCCAAGGGCAAGGTCCGGTTCAGCGTCCTCCTCGTCTGCCTGACGATCACGGTCGTGACCGTGGTCGTCTCGATGTTCGAGACGCTGGCCTGGCTGATGGGTTAAGCGGCCACCAGGCCGCTGCACTTCGGAGCGAAGGGCGAAGCCCGAAGCGACTTATGATGGGGCGGCCGCTCGTGGCCGCGACTGATGGCGAAGCCGGGTTGCTCCCCCGTCTAGATGGCGAAGCCGGGTTTCTCCCCCGTCTAGATGGCGAAGCCGGGTTAAGCCCCCCGCCGGCGACGCTGCGGTTGCATTACCGCCGCGAGAGCCGATCCAGCGCGTCGGCGACAACCTCATCGGTCCCGCCGTCGTCCTCATCGATCTGGGTGTTGCGGTTCTCGCCCTCGCCCTCGCTCTCGATCCGGTCGTAGACCTCGTTCCGGAAGATCGAGACATCCCGCGGAGCGGTGATCCCCAGGCGCACCTTCTCGCCCGCCACCGAAAGGACCTGCACTTCGACGCCGTCGCCGATCATGATGCTCTGGCCCGGCTTCCGTGTCAGCACCAGCATCGCTGCCTCCTACGATCGTTCGCCTACCCCTAAGCGCCCGATCCTTGTTGGATACCCAGAAGTAAGTAGCCTACAGGGTTCTGCCCCGCCTGCCAAGGCGGAAACGCCGAATCATCTAGAGTCCGCCGCCGTGGCCCGAAAGTCCCTGCGACCGCAACTTAACCAGATCCGCGCCTGGGTGCGCCAGGGGCGCACCGACGCCTGGATAGCCCATCAGCTCGGGGTGCCCGCGTCGCAGCTGCGCGACTTCCGCAGCCGGCACGGCCTGGACGAGGGCGAGGAGCCCGCCAGCGACGTCGACCTCCGCGACGAGATCGAGGCGGAGATCGAGGCCGAGCTCAGCGAGCCCGAGCCCGAGGAGGAAGAGGGCACCACGGACGAGGACGAGGACGCGGATGACGAGGGCGAGGGCGAGGCGATCGTGACTCAGACGAGGGCGACGGAGGTGAGGGCGCCGGTGGACGGCGTCGCCGTCGTCGCCGCCGTGGCCGCCGTGGCCGTGGCCGCCGGCGGCCGCTCGAGGCGACCTTCGACCAGGGCGAGAAGGATGGCTACGGGATCTGGCTCGATGCGTCGGTCAAGGACGACCCCACCTACACGGAGCACTGGCAGGGCCACAAGGCGCTGAAGGTCACGATCGAGCCGGAGCGGATCGTCCTCGAGCGCGTCGAGGACTGAGCCGCCTCACTCCCGCTCGGCGCTGACCCTTCCGCCCGAGTAGTCGTACGCGCCGCGCAGATAGGCGTGGAACGCTCCGTCCACGATCGCATGCGGATCCAGGTCGACCGCCGCCATCGGGACCGCCTGGCGAGCCGCCTCGAGACACCAGTCGGTGCCCCGCCCGTACAGGTCCGCAAGCTCCTGCGCCGAGAAGGTCGGCCCGATCCTGCGGCGGAGCTCCTCCCGAATCGCATCCACGGAGCGGCGCGCGTTGCGGGCGGCCCGCGGGTCGGCCTCGAGCTCCCGGAGCCTGCGGGCTCCCTCCTCCCACTGGAAGAGGGCATTGTCGAGCGGATAGGCCACGCCTACTTGGTAGCAGGCGGCAACTTCTTGCCGGGGGTGGCCACGCACGCCTCGGGGGAGAGCGGTCCCGTGATCCTCCAGACGTCGACCAGCCCGGCACCCACAATGTGCTGGACGTTGCCCGCCCGTGAGATCCAGGTGCGCTGCACCGGAGCCGTGTCGGCGGCGGGATCGTCCTGGTGGAAGGTCGGGGTCGTGACGACGTAGTCGTAGTTGCCGTCGTTCAGCGCGCCGATCCACTCCGGGCACTGAGTTATCTCGTTGAAGGAGCCGCGGGGCCCATGCTTGCCGATGTAGGTGACGCTGTTGCTCGAGTCGCCTCCCCAGAGGGGGTACTGGAAGAGCGCACCCATCGTTCCGGAGAGGGCGATCCGCAGATCGTGAGTGCCGTTCGCCCAGTCGTACGCGGCGCCCAGCCCCTGGTTGAGCTCGATCGCCGGCTGCTCGGTCTTCGGGTAGTCAGTCGCAGTCGACGAGTAGCGCTCATCCAGGTAGTGGGTCTGAGCCATGCGTCCGAACACCGCAAGGACGATCACCGCCGCGAGACCGATCCCGGCGAGCGGCGCCGGCGCCGTGCCTCGACGCGAGAGCAGCACCAGCAGCAGAGGCAGCGCGATGATCGCGAGCACCAGGGCAGCCGTGCCGGGAATTCGCCCGGTGTCGATCGCTCCGATCGCGCCGGCGCTCACGATGACCAGGACGGCGAAGAGAGTCAGGGTGCCGAATTGCCAGAGCTGCGCCCGGGTGCCGAGCCGGGAGACCCGCTGCTCTCCCGCGAACCGCGGCGGGATCGCGAGCAGCGTCAGGGCGAGGACCAGCCCAGGGGCCAGGTAGCGGATGTTGAGCCGGAACCCGATCGGCATGTCCTTGGGGCCGGAGGCGCCGAGCGGGGTCAGCAGATAGGCGATCGCCGCCAGGATCGCGACGACGCCCAGCATGCGCTCCATGCGCCCGCCACGCCAGAGCACCAGCACCACCGCGATCACCGCGAGTGCCAGATAGGCCGGCCAGAGATCGCCGAGGCGCTCGTGCAAAGCCGGTGTGAAGTAGCGGCCCCAGATGCTCGTGTCGGTCGCGTAGTGGGCGATCGAGTACGGATGGCGGCCCTGCAGAGCCTCGGCGTGGTGAATCGGCCCGATGTCCTGCCAGGGGAACGGGTTGCCGGAGACGATCAGGTTGCGCACGTACCAGTAGCCCCCGCCGACGACCATCGCCCCGATCCACTCGGCCGCAGCCCGCAGCCGGTATCCCGTGCCACTGATCCAGATGACGCCGACCGTCAGCGCCAGGACCGGCGGGACGACGGTGAGCTTGGTGCCGAGCGCCAGGCCGGCAGCGAGTCCCGCGACCAGAAGGGCACCCGAGGGAGGCCCGGCCTTGGCTGCCTCCCCGGACCCAGGCCGCTCGGGCCAGCGCACGTTGAGCAGCACCGCGACCGAGGAGAGGAAGAGCGCGATTGCGACGACGTCGTTGTTGGCGTTGCCCGGCTGGCGGGAGAAGAGGAGGTTCGCTGCCATCACCGACGCGACGGCCGCGAGGCCGATGGGGCCCGTCCCGTAGGGGCGGCCGATGCAGTAGCCGGCGAACAGGGCCAGCCCCAGCCACACCATGTTGAGCAGGGGCGAGAGGAAATCGTTGCCGAACAGGAGGATGCCGCCACCGTGGATCAGCTCCGAGACCTGGGGGTAGAACCAATTCAGATAGAGCGGGTCGGTGTATAGAAGCCCGGTGATCGAGCCGGTGTTCGCGATGTGCGCGGCGAGCGGCAGGTGGTACCAGAGCGAATCCCCGCCGTAGATCCCACGATCGAGCGCCAACAGGGTCGGCCCGGCCCACTGCGCGACCACGATCAGCGCGATCACGATGCCCGCTCCCAGCTCGACCCTGCCGACCTGCGGCGCCGGGAGGAGATCGGTCTCCTTGCCCTTACCCCATTGCGCCACCCGGGCACCGGCGCGGACGAGCGTCGGCTCGAGGCGGAGCGCGCCGCCCCCGACGATCAGCGCGGCGGCGACCAGCAGGACGCCGTCGAGCAGCCCGAAGAGGCCCAGCAGCTCCGCGACGACGACGAGAATGCCGATCGCGAGCACCGTGTCGGCCAACAGCGCCGGGGTGCCGGTCCAGGTAGGCAGCGCGGCGCGGCGCGCCGTCCTCCCGGCGATCGCCATCGAGAGGGTCACGACCACCAGGCCGATCACGCCGAGGATGTAGTCGCCCGTGCTGCTCACTTCTTGCCCGTGGCTGATGCTCCCGGTTGACTCGCGGGGGCGCGCCGGTTCGCTGTGCCGCAGCCGGCCGGGTCGAGCTCCCCATTGATCCGGAAGACCGAGACGCGGCCGGAATGGACGATCTCCTCGACGGCCGGATCGGTGATCACCCAGCCGCGTTCGGGCGAGGTCTCTGCGGTAGATGGGCTGTTCAGGTCGAGCGCGGGCGTGGTGACCAGGTAGTCGTAGTGGCCGTCGTTGACGGCGCTCCTGAAGGCCGGGCAACTCTCGATCGCGCGGAAGTCCGCCTCGGGCAGGTGCCTGCCGATGTACTGGACGTAGTTCGACACGTCGTCGCCGTAGAAGCCGTACTGGTTGTAGGCGCCGCTCGTGCCCGCGACCGCGATGCGGAGGTCCGAGGTCGGCTTGGCCCAGCGCACCGCGTCATCGAGCTGGAATCGGAAGTCCTCGGCGCGGCTGTAGCGGTGGGCGAAGTAGTCGTCCTGCTTGGCCCAGCCGACCGCCGCGATCCCCACGGCCAGTGCCGCCCCGGTCAGCACGGCGAGCATCGCTCGCCGGCGCGCCAGCAGCGCCAACCCGATCGGCACCGCAACGAACAGGATTCCCATCAATGCGGCCCATGGGATCGAGGCAAAGGCCCCCTTCCAGGCGACGTTGGCGTCCGAGTAGTGGGAGGTGAGGAAGAGCGCGATCAGCGCGCCGACGAGCAGGGGGAGCCGCAGGCGGGAGGGGACGAGGCGCGGCTCCAGGGGCAGGAGCGCGAGGCCGAGCGCCAGCGCGGGCGTCAGGTAGCGAAGGTTGATCCCGAACGCGAGCGGATGGCCCTCCGGCCCCGCCGCGGTCAGCGGGGTGAACACATAGGCGATCGCGGCCACGATCGTCACCGCTCCCGCGAGGCGCACGGCGCGCGAGCGCGGGCGCCAGACGGCCAGCAGCGCCCCACCCGCCGCGCCGCCCAGGATCAGGAACCAGAGCGGCCCCAGCAGGTTCTCGATCGGGTTGAGGAAGTAGGCGCGCCACAGCGAGGTGCTCGGGTTGGAGAGGATGTAGTGCGCGACGGTGTAGTCGTCGCGCCCCTCGAGCCCGCGGTTGGGGCCCGGGAGGTCGATCGGCCCGATGTGCCGGGTCCACGGCAGCGGGTTGCCCGCGTGGATCAGGTTTCGCAGGAACCAGAACCCGGCGGTCGCCACAACGCCCGCCAGGAAGATGCCGAACGCCCTCCGGCGCACGCCGGGCGGCACCAGGAAGATGACGCCGATCGCCATCGCGGCCGTCGCCCCCGAGATCGTCAGCTTGCTGCCCAGGGCGACCCCCATCGCCAGTCCCGCCACGAGCAGCGCCCCCAACGGGGCCGTCGCCGGGCGGCCGTCGCCGGGCGGCTTCGCCGGAGTTCCCGCCGCCGGCCCCCCGCCGCCGGCCCCTGCGGGTCGCGATCCTCGAACCGCCCAGGCGTTGATGAGGATTGCTGCTGCTGCCAGGAGCAGGGCCACCGGGACCGTGTCCGTGGCCGGTGTGCCGGCCTCGCGGGGGACCATCGGACCGGTGTCCATCGCGATGCAGACGGCCACCAGGCTCAGGGGCCCAACCCCGTAGGGGCGGCCGATGCACCAGCCCGCCAGCAGCGCCACGCCGAGCCAGCCGAAGTTCACCAGCGGGCTGAACAGATCCCTGTTGAAGAGGACGATGCCGGCGGCGTGCAGCAGCTCGGAGTTCTGCGGATAGAACCAGTTCAGGTAGAGGGGATCGATGAAGTGCATCCCCCAGACCGAGCCGGTGTCCGCGATCCGCGCGGCGAACGGCCCGTGGTACCAGAGCGTGTCGAAGGTGAGCATTCCCCGGCCCCAGACGTCCTGGAGGCCGGTGAACCAGTGGGCGGCGACGAAGGCGGCGGCGGCTAAAGCCAAGACCAGCTGGGGAAGGGGGATCGAAGGCGCCGGGGGCGCGACCGGTCTGCCATTTGGCGACTTACTGTCGGTATGCGACAGGAACTCGCCATTCAGGCCGAAGAAGAGGCCCGAGGCCCACCGCGAGGGAGACGACGATCAGGACGGCGGGGACGAGAATGCCGAAGGCGCCGAGCAGCTGGAGCAGGACGGTGAAGAGCGCGACGCCGAGCACGGCCTCCGCGAGCCTAGCGGGTGCCCCTTCCCAGCCGGGCAGCAGACGGCCGCGCAACCGGACCGCCGCAAGCCCCATCGGAATCGCCACCGCCGCGAGGCCGATGACCCCGAAGAGGTAGTCGCCGAAGGTCACTGAGAGGTGGGCGGACTACCGACAACCGTGACCGCGTTCAGCTTCCCGTGGCCGCCCGAGAGCTGCGCACAGGCAGCGGGATTCAGCCGCCCAGGCAGCCGTGAACACCGAGACGTCATCGGTCGTCTCGATCCGCGTTCCTCCGGCCGCCGCCGTCCAGAGGGATTCCACGGGCGCAACGGACTTGCGTCCGCTGGTCGGGGCCGATCACCGCGTACCGGTAGCCACCGTCATTGAGTGCCTGAATCCATTCCTCACACTGGGCACTGAAGGCCGGCCCAGTCTGCAGATGCTGCGACGCCTCGCTCGCGATCGGCAGATACGCCCCATGCGGGCCGTGTTTCGCCACGTATTGGACGTGGTTCGAGAGATCGTCGCCGTAGAAGACGTACTGCTTGAAGCCCGGTCGGCCGCCGACCACGGCGATCCGGGAATCGTGCGGCTCGGCGCGGTTGAACCACGCGAGCGCGGCCTTCATGCCGATGGGGAAGTCGTGCGGCGCCGTCCGTGCCTGGTAGCGGTTCTTGACGTAGTCGTCGGACTTCGGCCAGCCGATCGCCACCACCAGGGCCAGCGCGAGAACCGCTCCGCCGGCGACCATCGCCGCGGAGGCGCCACGCTGGCGGACGAGCACGAGGCCGACGGGCACGACGATCAGGAAGAACGCCAGGCCGACCGCGCCGAGCAGGAAGTGGCGCGTCCACAGGTGCCCGTGCAGATCCCAGACCGGCACGGCCTGGACGAGCAGCAGGACGATCAGGCTGCCGAGCAGCCACGGCTGGACGCGCGGCTTCAGCAGCCCCGAGTCGACGCCCGAGCAACAGGGCACCGAGTGCCAGCGCGGGCGAGGCGTAGCGGAGGTTGGTGGTGAAGGCCGTCGGGTCCCCCTCCGGGCCGGCGGCCGTCAGCGGAGTGACGAGGTAGGCGAGGCCGCTGAGCAGCGCCACGATCCCGAGCATCCGGATCATCGGCGTGCGGCCGCGGAAGATCGCGAGCAGGAAGCCGCCGATCACGGCCACCAGCACGAGCGGCCAGAGGTCGCCGAAGCTGTCATGGAGCCCGGGGATCAGGTGATGGCGGATCACCCCTCCGTCGGGCGGCACCAGATAGTGGAAGACGTTGTGGGGCTCGCGGATGTTGATGTCGAGCTGGTGGGGCCCGCTCAGCGGCCCGGCCTTGATCCAGGGGAGCGGATTGCCGGCGTTGACGAGGTTCCGGGCGAACCAGAAGCCACCCGTGACCAGCGAGCTGACGACCCAGATCCAGGTGGCGCGCCAGCGGTAGCCGGCGCTGACGGCGATCACGCCGATGGTGAGCAGCCCGAAGGGCGCCAGCAGGTTGAGCTTGGTGCCGAGCGCCAGGCCGGCGGCGAGGCCCGCAACGATCAATGCCCCGTTGGGCAGCCTCGCCTCGAGCGGTGGGCCTCCCGAATGCAGGGTCCGGGCGGAGCCGGCCGCGGCCCGCTGCTGCGCATCGGCGTTGACCAGGATCGCGGCGGCGGCCAGGAAGAAGAACAGCCCCATCGTGTCGTTCTTGGCGTCCCCCGGCTGGTAGAGAAGCAGCATGTTGGCGTCCAGCACCAGAGCCATCGCCACGACCGCGATCGGACCGCCGCCGTAGACCCGCGCAAAGGCCCAGGCGGCGAGCAGGCAGAGCGCCGCCCAGCCGATGTTGAGCAGCGGCGAGAGGAAATCGTTGCCGAGGAAGAGGATCCCGGCCGAGTGGAGCAGCTCCGAGTTCTGCGGGTAGAACCAGACCGTCAGGTTGAGGACCTCGGTGAAGTGGAGCGCGCCGACCTGGTGGTCCTGGACGAAGCGGGCCGCGAAGGGCGCGTTCTGCCAGGTCGTGTTGGGCAGGTACATGCCGATGTCGAGGCCGGTCTGCGTCGGCATCGCCCAGTGGGCGATCACCAGGACTGCTGCCGCGACCGCGGCGCCGAGCGCATACGGCCGGATCGCCGGCGAGGGCAGCGGCGGCCCCTGCCCTGCCGGTCGGAGGGCCATCCCGATTGCGCCACCGGCGATCAGGCAGGCGAGCAGGACCCACCCCGGGCGGTAGAGGCCGACGACCCCAACGAGCTCGAGGATGACCACCAGCAGCGAGAGGCCGAGCACGACCTCGGCGAGCCTTGCCGAGGCGCCCGAGAAGCCGGGCAGGAGGCGGCCGCGCATGCCGACGGCGGCGAAGCCCATGGCCGCAGCCACGGCGATCAGCTCTATCGAGCCGGCGAGGTAGTGCCCGAAGCTCATGTGTGCGCCGCCGCCCCCAGCTTCGCGCACGTCGCCGGATCGAGCGGACCGGTGATCTTGTAGACGGCGGCCGGGCCGGTCTGGATCACGGTCTTCACGTTCTTATCGGTCTCGGTCCAGTGCGCCTCCGGGGGAGCGCTCACCTCCAGCGCGCCGATCTTCGGCGTGGTGACGATGTAGTCGTACTGACCCGCGTTGACCGCCCGCCGCCAGGCCGCGCAGCTGACGATCGGCCTGAAGGTGCCGCGGTTGAGCTCCTGTCCGACGTACTGGACGTGGTTGGAGAGGTCGGTCCCGTAGAAGAAGTACTGCCCGAAGGCCGAGGCACGGCCGACCACGCCGATCCGCTGATGGCTCTGCTTGCGGCCCCAGTCCTGGAGCGGCTGCCACTCCGGGGTGGAGCGGAAACCGCCCTCCAGCGGCGGCCGGGACGCCGTCACGTAGCGATGATCGAGGTAGTAGTTCTCGCGCACTCGGCCCAGGGCCACGGCCGTGATCGCCATCACCAGCCCGAATACGGCGAGGGCAAGGACCGGGACACGCCGGCGCGCCCCCGCGACGAGCAGGGCCGGCACGCCCACGATCAGGAAGGCCAGGGCGACCGATGCCAGGTGATGCTCGAACTTCCAATTCGACTGGGTGACCGTGCCCTGGATCAGCAGCACCGAGAAGAGCGCAATCAGGATCCAGGGGCGGTTGCCGTGGCGGAACCACGGGATCAGCGGCAGCAGCAGGAAGCCGACCATCAGCACCGGGGACACGTAGCGCAGGTTGGCGTCGAAGCCGGCCGGGTCGCCGAGGCTGCCCGAGGCGGTCAGGGGCGTGAAGATATACGCGATCCCCGCGACCATTCCGGTGACGGCCAGGATCCGCATCAGGGCACTCCCGCCCCGGAAGAACGCCCAGACGAGGGCCACGACGACGACGGCGAGGATCACCGGCCAGAGCGGGCCCAGGCGGTTGTGAAGGACCGGAAAGAGCTTGTCGTGCCAGATGCTCGGGTCGTTGTAGTACTCGCTCAGGGAGTGGGGCTGGCGCGGGTAGAGAGGGAGCTGGTCGGGCCCCGGCAGGTGGATCGGCCCGAGCTTGTGGATCTGTGGGAACGGGTTGAGCGCCTCGACGAAGTTCCGCCCGTACCAGAAGCCCGAGGTGATCACCATTCCTCCGAGCCAGATCCCCAGGGCGCGCAGCCAGTGCCGCCGGCCGCCGAGGATCGCGACGCCGATCGTGAAGGCGGCGATCGTCGCCAGCAGGGTGATCTTCGTGCCGATCCCCAGGCCCGCGGCCAGGCCGGCCATGAACAGGGGTCCGGCGCCAACCGTCGCCAGGACATGCGGATCGCCCTCCACGGGCACGTCCTCGACCACGCCCGCCTGGACCTCCTTCGGCCTCGTCGACCGGGCGGATTGCGCCGTGGCGGCGCCGTCGACCAGGAACGCGATCGCCGCCATCAGGAAGAACAGTCCCGCCACGTCATTGGGCCCCTGCCCGGCCTGAGAGCCGACCAGCATCTCGGAGTCGAGCACGACCGCAGCGCCGAGCACGGTGACGCCGCCGATCGCATAGGGCCGCCCCACACACCAGGCCGCGAGCAGGCAGAGCGCGACCCACATCAGGTTCATGAGCGGCGAGAGGAAGTCCGTCTTCAGGAAGACGATGCCCAGCCCGTGGATCAGCTCGGAGTTCTGCGGATAGAACCAGGCCGCCAGCTTGAGTGGATCGGTGAAGTGGAGCGGCCCGACGTGGCCAGTCTGCGCGAACCGGGCGGAGAAGGACATGTGGTACCAGGTGGTGTCCTGGTAGTACATCCCCTGGTCGACCGCCTGCCCCGTCGGGTGCGCCCAATGGATGACGACGAGCGCGGCGGCAGCGATCCCGATTGCCACCATGATCGCGCTCGAGCGCGCTTCCGGCGCATCGGGCCGGTCCGGCAAACCGCGGCTCCGAGCCCAGAACGTCACCCCAAGGCCCGTTGCCACGAAACCGATCAGCAGCGGAACCTCCTTGAACAGCCCGAGCACCCCCAGCAGCTCCGACACGAGAATCAGCATCGAGATGCCGATCACGATTTCGGCGAGGCGCGCCAGCGCGCCCGTCCAGGCGGGTGCGAGCAGGGCTCGCAGGTGGTAGGCGCCGACGCCGAGAGCGGTAGCGATCACCGCCAGCTCAGCCGCGCCGAGCAGGTACCGGCCTGTGCTCATCGGCTCATTCGCTCAAATCACAGAAAACGCGCACAGGCACAATGCCGCGCGCGCGAGCGCGGAATCATATCTGCGCTGCCTAACGCTGGTTCAGCGGCTCAGTTGCCGAGACCCTTGACCACGTAGGCGTGCTCGCCGGGCTTCACCATGCCGAGCCGCCGCGCCTCGCGCTCAAGGGACGCGGGGCTCGAGGCGTCCCGCAACTGGCTGGTCAGATCGACCTTCTCCTGCTTGAGCTGGACGAGCTCCTGGTCGCTCGACTTCGACCCCTGCCACGCCTGCAGCAGGTTCACCATCGGGTTCAGGTACGAGACCATCACCCCGAAGAGGACGAGCACGAGGGCGATCCGGCCGACGCGGTCCCAGCGGATCCGGCTCGGCCCCGCCCGGCGCTGCACGCGGCGGCGGGGGGCTCGCCTGGGCGCTGCATATGCCCTGCTGGTCATGCCTAGGGGTTCGCCACGAATCCCGCCATTCCTCGCACGATTGGGATATCTGGTGGCGACCGTCTAGCGCTCGAAAACCGAGGCGCCGGGGAAGGTGGCTCGGTCGCCCAGCTCCTCCTCGATTCGCAGCAGCCGGTTGTACTTGGCGACCCGATCGGAGCGCGACGGTGCGCCGGTCTTGATCTGACCTGCGCGGGTGCCCACGGCAAGGTCCGCGATCGTCGTGTCCTCGGTTTCGCCCGAGCGGTGGGAGATCACCGTCGTGTAGCCGGCGTCGCGCGCGACCTGGATCGCCTCGAGCGTTTCCGTGAGGGTGCCGATCTGGTTGACCTTGATCAGGATCGAGTTGGCGACGCCCATCTCGATGCCGCGCCGCAGCCTCTCCGGATTGGTGACGAAGAGGTCGTCGCCGACGAGCTGGCACAGGTCACCGATCTTCTCGGTCAGCGCCTTCCAGCCGTCCCAGTCCTCCTCGTCCATGCCGTCCTCGATCGATACGACCGGGAAGCGCGCGCGGAGGTCGTGCCAGTAGTCGGCCATCTCGACCGCCGACAGGGTGCGGCCCTCGTGCTCGAGCACATAGTTGCCGTCGTCGAAGAGCTCGCTGATCGCCGGGTCGAGCGCGATCATCACGTCCACCCCGGGCGCATAGCCCGCCTCCTCGATCGCGTCGATCAGGAAGTCGAGCGCCGCCATGTTCGACTCCAGGTCCGGCGCGAAGCCTCCCTCGTCGCCGCCCCCGGTCGAGAGCCCCTTCTTGTGGAGGATCCCCTTGAGCGCGTGGTAGACCTCCGCGCCGACCTGCAGGCAGTCCGCAAAGGTGTCCGCGCCCGCCGGGACCACCATGAACTCCTGGAAGTCGACGGCGTTGTCGGCGTGGGCACCGCCGTTGAGGACGTTCATCATCGGGACGGGCAGGAGGTCGCCGGCGCCGGCGTCCTTGGCCCCGGTCGCCGCGTAGAGCTCCGCGAAGTAGTCGTAGAGCGGTTGTCCGGCGTCGGCCGCCGCGGCCTTTGCGACCGCGAGGGAGGCTCCGAGGATGGCGTTCGCGCCCAGCCGGCCCTTGTTGGGCGTGCCGTCGAGCTCGATCATCGTCCGGTCGAGCGCCGACTGCTCGGCGGCCCGGGCCCCCTCGAGGAGATCGGCGAGCTCGCCGTTGACGTGCGAGACGGCCTTCCCGACCGCCTTCCCGTCGTACTCGTCCCCGCCATCCCGCAGCTCAACCGCCTCGAACTCGCCGGTGGAGGCGCCGGATGGAACGATCGCGAGGCCGCTCGCCCCGGACTCGAGCTTCACCTCCACCTCGACCGTCGGGTTCCCCCGCGAGTCCAGCACCTGCCGCCCGTGCACGCTCTCGATCGTCGACATCGCGGCGAAACGCTAGTCGAGTAGACGCCGAGCCGTCTGCCGGAGCGCCAGCTCGGGATCCACTCCGAGTCGCCGCGACGCGGCGACAGCCTCCATCAGGAGGGTGCCGACGAGCTGCTCCGCCTCGGCCCGGGACTCTGGGTCCGATTGCGGGCCGCCGACCTTCGTCTCTCCGGCGGAGCCCTCGGGATCGACCCGGCGGAGCACCTTGCGGGCGTAGAGCAGGGCGGGCAGGTTCTCGGGCAGCTCGGAGGGCTCGCCTCGTCCCTCGACCTCCCGCTTGATCTCCTCCCATTGGGAGAGAACCTCACCCGCGGTCTCGAGCTCGCGGTCGCCGTAGACGTGAGGATGACGGCGGATCAGCTTCGCCGCGCAGGACTCCGCCACGGCGGACAGGTCGCCCTCCCCCCTCTCCTCCAGGAGCAGCGAGAGAAAGAGGACCTGGAAGAGCACGTCGCCCAGCTCGTCCACCATCGCCTCGGTGTCATCGCGGCTGGCGGCGTCCGCCAGCTCGTAGGCCTCCTCGACGGTGTGCGGGACGATCGAGCGGGCGTCCTGCTCGCGGTCCCATGGGCACTCGCGGCGCAGGCGCCGGGTGACCTCGTCGAGGTGCTGAAGGGCTTCCAGGTACCCCGGCGTGGCTATTGCCCGGGAGCGGCGCCGGTCAGGCCCTGGAGATTCGGCGTCGCCGGCGCGGTGGCTGCACCTGCCGGATGTGGGCCCTGCGGGGTGCCGCCTCCAACGGATGTGAACGGCTTGAAGGAGCCCGGGGCACCGGGTGCTGGGCCGGCACCCGTGCACTGCAGCTGACCGCCGGTGCTGCCGCCGCTCGACGTCGTGGCCTCCTGGCAGAAGGCGAAGACCGGCGCCGGGCATCCACCACCGCTGGGCTGACCCGGCTGTCCCGGGGCCAGCTTGGACGGATCGCAGGTCGGCGATGCGTTGTTGAAGTTGTCGCAGCCAGAGACGAGGTAGTCGCTCCCGCACTGGGTCAGGTTCGTCCAGTAGTCGCGGAAGTCCTGGCCGAAGGCGGTGAGCGCCTCCTGCTGCTGCTGGCTCTTGATCTGCTGCTTGATCTGGTCGCTGAGCTTGCCGCCGGGGCCACCGGTCGTCGATGCGGAAGTCTCGTCGAAGCCCGTGACCTTCTCGGGCGTGGCAGTTTCCACCTCGAAGACGAAGTTGCCGCTGGACGTGACGACCGGCCCCTGAATCGAGTGCAGCGGAGCCTTGAAGATGTCGTCGTCGAGCGGTTGCTGGAACGAGCCGGGCACGACGTCGGTCCGCAGCCCGCCCTTGTCCTTCGAGGTCGGGTCCGTGGAGTACTGCGCCGCGACCTTCTTCCAGTTGGCGGGGGAGTCGTCCGTGCGGAGCGCCTGGTAGGCGAGGTTGATCTGGTGGGCGTCCTGGTTCTGGACGATCCGGATCGTCCGCTTCGCAGGCTGGCTGAACTGGCTCTTGTTGGCCTCGTAGTACTTGCGCGCGTCGCTGGTCGAGACGGCGCCCACGCTGTCCTGGACCTTGCTCTGAAGCTTGTTCTGGATCAGCTGGAGCTTCGCCCGCTCCAGGACGTCGGCGTCGGTGAGCCCGGCCTGATCGCGCGCCTGCACATATTCGGCCTGAGTCTTGAACTGCGACTTGATCTGCTGCAGTGACTGCTGGACCTCGGTGTCGGTGAAGGTGATGCCCTTGCGGCTCGCCTCGCCCACGATCCAGGCGATCTGGAGGGCCGTCTGCATCGCCTGGTCCTTGACCTGCTTGTACTGCGGGCTGTTGGGCTGCGGGATGGTCTGGGAGCCGCTCTGCTTCGCGGTCTGGACGAGGAAGCGGTTGAAGTTCGTCTTCGAGATGTGCCCGTCCTCGACCAGGCCGGGAACGTTGAGGCTGGCGTCATCGATCACCGCGACGTCGTCCGAGGGGACGCTCGGATGGCCGACGCCGACGGCGGCCGCGACGATCACGACCATCAGCACCAGCAGCGCGCCGAAGAGGATCGCCAGATTGCGCTTCGAGAAGAACCCGCTCTTCACAGGGGCGGCAGCATAACCGTCATCACCTAAGTCGGCGCTAAGGCCGAGGTCGCGGCGCCTATCCCCTCGACGAGCGCGAGCAGGGCGCCGAGGCGGGCGCCGGCCTCCTCGGGGACCGGGACCGCGATCGTGCGCTCCCGCCATGCATAGATCGCCTCGGGGACGCGCTCGTTGAGCGCGCCGACCCGCTCGGAATCGAGCTCGATCGGGGAGACGCGAAGGCGCCCGGCCCGGAACTCGACGTTCCGGACGCCGGCGTCGCCCAGCGCGATCCGGACGCGCTGGAGGTCGAGCAGGTTGGAGACCGACTCGGGGACCGGGCCGAAGCGATCCTCGAGCTCCTCCCGGAGAGCGCGCAGCTCCCCGGGCTCCCTGGCCGCCGCAACCCGCCGGTGGACGTCGATCTTGGCCGCCTCGAAGGGGATGTAGTCAGCCGGGACATAGGCGTCGACGTCGACGTCGATCCGCACCGGCTCCCTCGGCTCAGCGGGGAGCTCCGTGATCCCGGCGCGCAGCTCCTCGGCCGCGTCCTCGAGCATCTGGCAGTAGAGCTCGAAGCCCGACCGCGGCGACGTGGCCCGACTGCTCGTCCCCGAGAAGATTCCCGGCGCCGCGAATCTCGAGGTCGCGCATGGCCACGCGGAAGCCCGAGCCGAGCTCGGTGTTGTCCGACAGCGTCGAGAGCCGCGCGGCCGCATCGGGCGTCAGCGACTCGGCCGAGGGATAGAGGAGGTACGCGAAGGCGCGCTCGCGACTCCGGCCCACCCGGCCCCTGATCTGGTACGCCTGCGCCAGTCCGAGCTGGTCGGCGCGCTCCACCAGGAGCGTGTTGGCGTTGGGGATGTCGAGACCCGACTCGATGATCGTCGTCGCCACCAGGCAGTCGTGCTCGCCGCGGACGAAGGCGAGCATCGTGGCCTCCAGCTCCAGCTCGTCCATCTGGCCGTGTGCCTCCGCAAAGCCAACGCCCGGGCAGAGGGCGCGCAGGCGCTCGGCGGTCTCGTGCAGGGAGTCGATGCGGTTGTGCAGGAAGAAGACCTGCCCTGAGCGCTCCTTCTCCCGCATGATCGCCCGTTTCACCAGGTCCTCGTCGTAGGGGCCCACGTGGGTGCGGACCGGCCGGCGCCCCTCCGGCGGCGTCTCGATCACCGAGATGTCGCGCAGGCCCGCGAGCGACATCTGCAGGGTCCGCGGGATCGGCGTCGCGGACAGCGAGAGGACATCGACCTTGAGCTTGAGCTGGCGAAGGAGCTCCTTCTGCTTCACGCCGAAGCGCTGCTCCTCGTCCACGATCAGCAGGCCGAGGTCCTTACCGCGAACGTCCCTCGAGAGCAGCCGGTGCGTGCCGATCAGGATGTCGACCTTGCCCGCACCGAAGCGCTCCAGCGCCTCCTTGATCTCGGCCGGTTTCCGCAGCCTGGAGACCATCTCGACGTTGAAGGCCGTGTCCGCGAAGCGCTCGCGGAAGGTGCCGAAGTGCTGCTGCGCCAGGATCGTCGTCGGGACGAGCATCATCACCTGCTTGCCGTCCGCGACCGCCTTGTGGGCCGCTCGGAGGGCGATCTCGGTCTTGCCGTAGCCCACGTCGCCGCAGATCAGGCGATCCATCGGCCGCTCCGACTCCATGTCCGCCTTGACCGCGTCGATCGCGTCCATCTGGTCCGCCGTCTCCCGATAGGGGAAGGCCGCCTCGAACTCCATCTGCATCTCGCCGTCGGGCGGGAATGTGTGGCCCTGACGGACCTGCCGCTCGGCGTAGAGGTTGATCAGCTCGCCCGCCATCGCGCTGGCGGCGCGCCTGGCCCGGGACTTCATGTTCGCCCAGCGCCTGCCGCCCAGGGGTGAGAGGGACGGCTCGTCGCCCTCGGCCCCGATGTAGCGGCTGATCCGCGCGAGCTGATCCGTGGGCGCGAAGACGCGGTCGCCTCCGCGGTACTCGAGCTCGAGATAGTCGCGGGTCACCCCGGCGAGGGTCTTCGTGTCGAATCCGGAGAAGCGCGCAATCCCGTGGTCCTCGTGCACCACGTAGTCGCCGACCCGCAGCTCGATCGCGGCCGCGAGGCGGGCACGCGCGGAGACCGGAGTCGCGGCCTTGCGGCGGTGCACCAGGCGCCGCTGCGGGATCACCGCCAATTGCAGCTCTGGAGCCAAAAACCCCTCCCTGAGACGGGCTTCGGCGAAGCTCACTCCCGGCTCCTCCGGAGCCCTGTCCCCGAGGAATGGGACGTCGATGCGGTTCAGGTTGAAGCGCGTTCGCTCGGCCTCACCCCGGCCCTCGAAGGCGACGACGGTCCGGTAGCCGGAGCGGGTGAGCTTCTCCAGCTCACCCTCGGCTTCGCCCAACGTGCGCGACGGGAACTCGGCCCTCTGCGCCCTGAACGAATGCTCCTGGCCGGCGTCCGCTCCGAGGGAGAGCCCGGCCCGCGCCTGGAGCGGCCCAGCGACGTCGACGTAGAGGCGCCGCGCGTCCTCCTCGAGGATCGACGCCGTCACGTCCTCCCAGTGATCGTGGAGCGCTGCCGGAATCTCCTCGGCGGCGGCGATCACGACCAGAGCCTGCGCCGGGACGAGGTCGAGCGGAGCGAGGAAGTCCGCCGGATCCGCGTCGTCTCGATGCTCCGCCGAGAGCTCGGCTGCCGGCGCCAGCTCGACCCGGTCGGCCTCGCCGAGCGAGCGCTGCGTGAACACCGAGAAACGCCGCATCGCGTCGATCTCGTCCCCGAACAGCTCGACCCGGATCGCCTGCTCCTCGGTCGCCGGATAGACGTCGAGGATGCCCCCACGTACCGCGAACTGGCCGCGCTCCTCGACCTGGTCGGTCCGGTCGTATCCGGCGTCGGCGAGCAGCAGGGTGACGTCGTCGAGGTCGACGCTCTCCCCCTTGTGGAGCGCCAGGGTCTCGGGCCGCAGCTTCGGGTCCGGGACCTTCTCGGCGAGGGCGATCGCGCTGGCCACGACAACGGCCGAGGGGTCCTCCATCGCGTTCATCGCGGCGATCCGCAGGCCCGCGAGGTGGGGCGGCGGATCCAGGTGGGACTCGAAGGTGGTGCCTCGCGAGGGATAGATGTGGACCGGCCGGGTCCCCAGGAACGCCTTCAGGTCACCCGCGAGGTCACGCGCCGAGCGGTCGTCCGCCGCGACCACGAGGACCGGTCCCCTGGGCGCCTCCCCACCATCCTCGAAGAGGGCCGCGAGCAGGTAGGGGCGCATCGCCGCGGAGACGTAGGCGTCCACGGGCCCCTGACTCGCCGCAGACAGCGCTTTGCGGAGCGCGCCGAGGCGCTCGTTCTCTGCGGCGATCTCGAGTAGCGGTCTGAGTGTCATTTGGACACGGCAAACGCCCGGATCGGTGGATCCGGGTCGTACATCCGGGCACGGGCCCGGCCTCAACCGAGCTTAGCGACGGAGCATTCTCGGCTTGTAATCGGTGCGCCGTGGGCGGAGGATCGGCTCAATGCAAACGAAAGGAGCTGTTGTGGAGGTTCATCCCGGTGTTTTCGTCTCCAACGTCTCGACGAACGACTTCCATCCGGACGATGAGATCGGCGGCGACGCCGAAGAGCACGTGCTTTTTGACAACGGCGAGGTACGGGCGGGATTGAGCCGGTTCGCGAAGGGATCCGATCCGGACGCGGTCTGGACGCTTCCGGCGGTCCAGGTCCTGGTCGTCTTGGAGGGCGAGGCCCGCATCGAGATCTCGGGCGGTCCAACGCTGGAGCTCAAGACCGGCGACATGGCGGCGTTACCGAAGGGAGTGGCGACGAGGTGGCATCTGACGCTGCCCTTCAAGGAGATGTGGGTGCTCGCCTAGCTGCGTTCGCGATACGGCAGGCCCGGGCCGGTGCGCTGCCACTCGACCTGGCCGCGGCCCTCGTCGGCCGTCCGCTCGACGACCCCGTCCCACCGATGGAGCATCTGCTTGAGGCGGGCGACCGCCTCGGGTGGGTGGGCGGCAACCTCGGCGGCGAGGTCCAGAGCTGCGTCCTCCGTGCCCGCCGCGGGAGCAACGCGATGGACGAGTCCCATGCGCAGCGCCTCGTCGGCGCCGACGTTGCGCGAGGTGAGCAGCAGGTACTTGGCGGTGGCGAGGCCGCAGAGGGTGACGAGGCGAGCGGGACCGACGGGGACTCCGAGCTCCGCGCCCGGGAAGCGCATCCTCAGATTGGAACCGCCGACCCGCAGGTCGCAGGCGACCGCGATCTCGGCTCCTCCACCGACGACCGAACCGTGGCACGCGGCCACGGTGGGCTTCGGGAAGGCGGTGAGCTCGTCATAGACCTGCGCGAACAGCTCCATGCGGCGAACACGTCCTTTCTCGTCGAGCTCCTCCTTGACGTCGGCGCCGGCCGAGAGACCGAGATGGTCGTTGGAGGAGAGCACCACGACCCGCACCCCCTCCTCCCCCTTCGCCCGGTCGAGGTGCGCGAGCATCTCCTCCAGGATCTGGGTGTTCATCGCGTTGCGCGCCTCAGCACGCTCGAGGCGGATGAGCGCGACCTGCTTCTCGTCGATCGAGTAGCTCGTCAGCGGCATTCAGCTCATCTCCTCCACGAGGCGGACGGTCTCGTCGGCGGCCGCGCCGATCAACATCTCGACCTCCTCGCGCGGCTCCCGGAAACGCGAAAGCACATAGGAGGAGACAATTTCAGGATCCGTGCTGTCGGGGCGGCCGACGCCCCCGCGCACCCTCCAGAACTCCTTGCTGCCCAGACCGGCGTCGAGGCTCTTCAGCCCGTTGTGGCCCGCCACGCCGCCGCCGAGCTTGCTGCGGACCTCGCCGAACGGCAGGTCGATCTCGTCGTGGATCGCGATCACCCGGTCCAGCGGGACGCCGAGCTCGCCACGCGCCGGCCCGGCGGCGTTCCCGGACTCGTTCATGAACGTCTGCGGAAGCAGGACGGCGACGCGCGGCCCGCCGGGGCCCGCTCGGCCCTCCGCAAGCAGCGCTCCATATCGCTTTCGCGGCTTGGAGAGCTCCCAGCGCCGCGAGAGCTCCTCGGCGACCAGAAACCCGAGGTTGTGGCGCGTGCCCGCGTAGCGGTCGCCCGGATTGCCAAGCCCGACGATCAGGGCGTCGGCTCGGCCGCTGTCCTCCCTCCGGCGCCGCAGCGGCCAGCGGCTAATCCCCGCCTCCGCCACCACTAGGTGCGTCCGTGGGCGGGGGCTGCAGCAGGCCCACTACTCGCCGCCGGAGTCCTCGCCGCCGCCCTCGTCCGCGCCGCCCTCGCCCTCGGCGCGCCTCGCCCTCGGCGGCCTCCTCGCCCTCGGCAGGCTCCTCGCCCTCGCCGACGAGCTCTGCCTCCTCCTCGAGCTCCGGCTCGGGCTCCTCCTCGACGCGCGGTGGGCTCAGAGTGGCGATCGTGATCTCCTCCGGATCGTCGGCCATCAGCTTGACGCCGCTCGGGATGGAGACGGAAGCAAGGTTGATCGTGTCGTTGATCTCCATCGCGGAGACATCGACGACGATCTGCTCCGGGATCTCGGTCGGCAGAGCCTCGACGGTGATCTCGCGCGTGACGTGCTCCAGCACGCCGCCCTCGCGAACGCCGGGCGCGTTCTCGGTGCCCTCCAGCTCGACGGCGACCTCGGACTGGATCTCCTCATCGAGGCGAACCTCGAGGCAGTCGAGATGGGTGACATCGCCGCGCACCGGGTGATGCTGCTGCTCCTTGATCACCACGGGCACGGCGGCCGAGCCGTCGACCTCGAGGTCGAGCAGGGTCTGGCCCTCGAGCAGGACCGTGCGAAGCTCGCGCGCCGGCACCTGGAACGGGCGGGCCTCGCCGCCCTGGCCGTAGACGACGCCGGGGACGAGGCCGTCCCTGCGCAGGCGGCGCGTGGCCCGCGACCCGAATGTCTCGCGCGGAGATACCTTGAGTGTCGTTCGACCCTGTGCCATGACTGTGAGAGTACGCACCCGGCGAATCGGATAGGCCAGCTACGCTCGGGCGGCAGGATAGAAAATGACGGGAGACCATGGGCAGCGACCGAGATACAGACAGATCTGAGCAGGAAAAACGCGAGGAAAACCAGAACTGGGCGATCCAGGTCCTGCGCGCAGATCTGAGCAACCGGCCGCGGGTCAAGCCCGAGGACCCGGAGCAGCAGGAGCGGAAGATCCCGCAGACGCGGATCGGGCGCTCGGCCAAGCTCGGCACCGCGATCGGCGGCCAGGCCACCCGCTACGCCGGGACGGCCGCGGCCAACGTCGTCCGCTCCGACGAGAAGGCACAGGAGCGCCTCGAGACGCGCCACCTCGAGACGGCCCTCAAGATGGCCTCGGTCCTCGGGGAGATGAAGGGGGCGGCGATGAAGATCGGCCAGATGGCCTCCTTCATCGACGTCGACTTCCTGCCCCCCGAGTACCGCGAGATGTACCAGGAGCAGCTCGCCAAGCTCCGCACCCGCGCGCCCGCGATGCCCTGGGAGCAGGTCCGCACGGTCCTCGAGGAGGAGTACGACGAGCGGCCCGAGGGCGTCTTCGCCTCGATCGAGGAGGAGGCCTTCGCGGCGGCGTCGATCGGGCAGGTCCACCGCGCGACACTGCATGGCGGCATCCCGGTGGCGGTCAAGATCCAGTACCCCGGAATCGCCGACGCGCTCGAGTCAGACGTCGCCAACGCGGGGATCCTGGTGCGGCTCGCACGTGTCCTGGCGCCCGGGCTCGACGCCAAGGCCGTGGCCTCGGAGCTGCGCGAGCGCGTCCTCGAGGAGCTCGACTACGAGTTCGAGGCGCAGAACCAGCGGAACTTCGCCCGCGCCTACGACGGCCACCCGTTCATCTTCGTCCCGAAGGTCCACTCCCGGCTCTCCCGCCGGCGCGTGCTGGTCTCCGACTACGTCGAGGGCCGCGGCTTCGATGAGGTCAAGGAGCTCGAGCAGGACGAGCGCGACATCTTCGGCGAGATCGTCTTTCGCTTCTGCTTCGGCTCGATCTACCACCTGCAGCACTTCAACGCGGACACGCATCCGGGGAACTACCTGCTGATGGAGGACGGGCGGGTCGCGTTCCTGGACTTCGGGATGACGAAGCGGGTCACCACGCAGCAGATCCAGCTGGAGCAGCGGGCTGTCGACGCCGCTGGCCGGGACGACCCCGAGGCGCTGCGGGCGGCGCTGCACGATCTGGGCTTCGTCACTGACCCCAGCCGAGTCGACGCCGAGCGCCTCATGAAGCACGTCAAGATGGTGGGCGGCTGGTACCTGGAGGACGGCGAGGTCCGGATCAGCCCGAAGCTGGTCATGAAGATGATCGAGGTGACCTCCGACCCGCGCTCGGACTTCTTCGATCTGGTCCGGAAGGAGAGCCTGCCGGCCGACGAGCTGATGGGCCGCCGGATGGAGACCGGCCTGCTTGCCGTCCTGGCGCAGCTGCGCGCAACGGCCAACTGGCACCGGATCATGCGCGAGTGGGTCTACGCGGACCCGCCCTCCACGGTGCTGGGCGAGGCCGAGTGGCGCTACTTCGAGAGACGAGGCACCAGGCAGACGCCGGGCCTCGCCACGAGCGTTTAGTCCTTCTTCTCGAGCGCCGGCTCGGGCTTGCCCTCGGCCGCCACGAAGAGCCTCGGGTCGTTCGAGCAGATCCCGTCGACCCCCATGGCAAGCAGCTCCCGCATGCGCTCCGCGTCGTCCACGGTCCAGGCCATCAGCTCCAGGCCGAGCTCGTGAGCGACGTCGACCGCCTTCTGGGTGATGATCGGGTGAAAGACCCAGACCGCGTTCAACTTGAGATCCGGCGCCTGCTTGGCCAGGGCGCTCGGATAGCGGCGGCGGAGCGCCGATAGGCCGGCCCGCAGAGCCGGTCGTGCCCAGCCGTACTGGGTCCAGTCGCGCTTCGTCTTGGGGTAGGTCCACCCCAGGCGCAGATCGGGCTCGAGCTGGCGCAGCTTGCGGAGGCTGTCGATCTCCTGCGTGGAGACCATCGCGCGGTCGAGCAGGCCCCGGCCCGCGAGCGCCCCGGCGAGCTCGGCCTCGCGGCCCGAGAGCTTCAGGTCACAGTCGATCTCGACATCGTCGAGCGGTGGCTCAAGGAACAGGTCGAGCGCCTCGGTGAGGTCCATCGGCCGCCGGCGTAGAGCGTCGTCGAAGTCGTGGGCGACGATCAGCCTCCCCTCCTGCTCCCGCAGGACGTCGAGCTCGATCATGTCGACCCCGTGCTCGACCGCCGCGTCGAAGCTCTCGGGCGTGTTGCCGGCGATGATCGCGTCGGCGCCCTTGTGACCGATTCGGCGGTACTTGCGAATTGGTTCCGAGGACTGCTCGGGCGCCTTCTCGGGCGCCTTCTTCTCGTCCTTTGTCTCTTCCTTTGGCTTGGAAGGCATGGCGGAGCACACTAGACGTTTGATTCGGATGATTGACTCTGGACCGATGAGACGCGCCTGGATCGCCGGAGCGCTGGTCGCGGCCCTGATCGCGGGCTGCGGTGGAGGCGGAGGCAGTGGCCCACAGACCGCCAGGGACGTCGCGGAGGCATACGTCAGCGCTCGAAATTCGGGCGACGCGGGGAAGGTCTGCGAGCTCTACAGCCAGCAGCTGATCCAGCAGCTTCGGACCTCGAACTGCGTCGGCTTCGTCAAGGAGCAGACCTCGGGGACCGCCACGGACCTGACCGTGATTCACGTCGTCCAGCACGGCAGCCAGGCGACCGCCACGATCCAGGCGAAGGTGGGCGGCAACATCGCCAACGCCATCGCGCCGATCCAGCTGCAGCTCACCCGCCAGGGCGGCGAGTGGAAGGTCTCGGGCCTCGGCGGCCCAGGCGGCTGACCGGCCCAGGCGGCTGACGAGACGGCTTCGCGAGGTGAGCAGCCGCCCGGTGTCAACAACTGCGGTGAAAATCCCCACGCGGGCGCTGGGCAGCCAACCTGAATACGCCATCTGACGCCTCTTACCGTCGGCTCGGCGCGGGGTATCGCGCTTCCGTCTCATTAACGCTCAGCCCCTGGACGAACTTGTGTTGTTCCCGGCGCTCGCTCACAGCTCCCCGTCCATCATCAGGTTCAAGTACCAGCGCCGCCGTCCCCCGACCGTCTCTCGCTCCTCCCGCGGTCGCTCTCCCCGGTAGCGAAAGAAGTTCGAGCAGAAGACGTGGCCGCGCCGGCGCGGGCGGAAGATCTGGCCGCAGTAGAGGCACTCGGCGCTCGGAGGCTGCAGGCGTTGCCCGTTTGCCGTGGCCGACTTCACGCGCACGCGTTTCCTTTACACGGATGACCCGGCGGTACTGCGGACGGGTCGTCGTCATCCCGAACCCTCCCCTTCCCCCTCGGTGCCCCACTCATCACGGGTAGCCTGTTCGCGGACGTACCCGGAGAAAGGAAGAGCGATGGAGGGGAAGGCGGGCATTGCGCCCTTCACGGGAAAGCTCAGCGGCGCTGAGGCCGACTATCCGATCTTCATCCTCTTCGAGTTCGAGGGGAACGAAGTAATCGGCGTATACCTCGAGGGAACGAGGGACGCTGCCCTCGAAGCCGCCGGGCTGTCGGAGTAGGCAGTGGAGGGATCTCACGAAGTGGTGCGATCTATGAAGCCCGAGGCGGCGTGGGGTGCCGTCCAGCTCGGGTTTGCGGAGATTCTCGATTTGAGGACCGAGTTCGAGCGTCGCCGCCACGGCGCCCCCCCTGGGGCGCGACCGGTCTCCCTCGCCAAGCACATCGTCAGCCCGGAGGGAGCCGGCGCGATCTACCTCTGCCAACACGCCATCCGCTCGAAGGCGACCTTGCGCCGGGGGGCGGCGGAGGTTGCGGGCGGCTTCGCGGCGTGGAAGGAGGCCGGACTTCCAGTCGAGGAGGTCGCTTAGCCTGTGCCGCGGGTTTCGTGCCCACTAGAGCGGCAAATGGCTCTGGAATGCGGGTAAAGCTAGAACAGCTGGTTCTCGCCGGCGAAGATCTCGGAGACCGAGTCGTCGGTGAAGATCCGGCGGATCGAGTCGGCGAGGGTCTGAGCCGCCGAGATCACGGTGATGTTGTCCGGGGCGCCGGGGCGCTGCGGCAGCGTGTCGGTGACCACGATCCGCTCGATCCCGGAGTTCTCCTGGGCGAGGCGCTCGTAGGCGGGATCGGAGAAGACGCCGTGAGTGGCGACCGCGATCACGCGGGCGGCGCCCTCGTCGAGGACGGTGCGTGCGGCCGCGGTCAGGGTCCCGGCCGTGTCGATCATGTCGTCCACCAACACCGCCGTCTTGCCCTTCACTTCTCCGACCACGTAGCCGATCTCGGCGACCTGTTGGGCGGGCCGCTCCTTCTCCATCACAGCCCAGGTCGATCCGATCTTGCGGGCGAAGTTTCGGGCCGTTTTCACCCGGCCCGCATCGGGCGAGACGATCACGGGCTCCTCTTTGAACCCCTGGTCGGAGATCCACTGAGTCAGCATCGGCATCGCGGTCATGTGATCCAGGGGCACGTGGAAGAAGCCCTGGACCTGGCCGGCGTGAAGGTCCATGGTGAGAACACGGTCGACGCCCACGCCCTCGAGGCACTTGGCGACGATCCGCGCTGAGATCGGCTCGCGAGGCGCCGACTTCTTGTCCTGTCGCGCGTAGCCGTACCACGGCATCACGGCGATGATCCGATGAGCGGAGGCGCCCTGGGCTGCGTCGATCATCGCCAGCAGCTCCATCAGTGCGTCGTTCGGGGTCATGTTCTCGCGCTCATTCCGCGCGGTCGACTGGACGATGAAGACGTCAGCGCCGCGGATCGAATCCTCGTAGCGGCAATAGACCTCGCCGTTGGCGAACGTCGTACGGGTGACGTTGCCGAGATCGACCTGCAGGTCTGTCGCGATGCGGGCCGCCAGCTCCTCGGACGCGCGCCCGCCAACCACCATCAGGCGCTTGCGGTAGTCCTGGACTATCTCCGACATCGGGTGAGGCTGCTCGATGGTGCTCACGAGTCTTCTCCCTCGCTCGATTCCTTGTCCTTCTTCGCCGCGAAGTCCTCGACGTTCTTCTGGTCTGCCCTCGAGATTCCCAACGCACCGGGAGGAATGTCGTCGGTGATGACCGATCCGGCCCCAGTGTATGCGTCGTCGCCGACTTCTACGGGAGCGACGAGTGTGGTGTCAACCCCGGTCTGAACGTTCTTCCCGATCTTGGTGCGATATTTGTTCCGCCCGTCGTAGTTCGCAGTCACGGTGGTGGCGCCGAGGTTGGTCCCCTCCCCCACGTCGGCGTCGCCGATGTAGGAGAGATGGGGGACCTTGGCCCCTCGGCCGATCTCCGAGTTCTTGATCTCGACGAAGGTCCCCGCCTTGGCGCCCTCGCCGATCCGAGCGCCGGGCCGCAGGAAGCTGAAGGGACCGACCTGGGCCTCGTCGCCCACCTGAGAGTCGGTCACGTAGGAGTGGATGACGGTGGCGCGCTCCCCGACCACCGAGTCGATCACCGTGGTCATCGGACCCACGGTGCTGGCGGACCCGATCGCCGTGTCGCCACGGAGGTAGGTGCCGGGCAGAATCGTCGCGTCGGGCTCGATCCGGACGTCTGCGTCGATCCAGGTTGAGCCCGGGTCCTCGATCGTCACACCGGCGCGCATGTGGGCGAGGTTGATCCGGCGGCGGGCCTCCTCAGTCACCCTGGCCAGGTCAGCGCGATCGTTGATCCCGAGGTTGACCGCCGGGTCTCCAACCAGATGGGCGATCACCTTGCCGCCCTGCTCGCGGATCAGCGGCAGGACATCCGGGAGGTAGTACTCGCCCTGGGCGTTGTCATTGGTGAGCCCGTCGAGTGCCTGGGCGAGGGCCGCGCCGGAGAACGCGTAGGTGCCGGCGTTCACCTCCTTCACCTGGAGGTCCTCCTCGGTGGCATCGCCGGCCTTCTTGGCCTCGACGATCCTCTGAACGTCGCCGTCCACGGTGCGGATGACGCGGCCGAAGGTGCCCGGGTCATCGAGCTCGGTGGTCATCATCGTCGCGGCCGCGCCGCCCTTGGAGTGCGCCTCCAGCAGCCCGGTGATCTCCTCGGCGCTGAGCAGCGGAGTGTCGCCGGAGAGAACCAGGACCGTGTCCGAGTCGCGGACGACGCCGGCGGCGGCGCGCAGTGCTCCGCCCGTGCCGTCGGCCACCGGCTGCGTGACCGTCTCGATGCCCTCGGGCAGTACGGGCGACAGGTCGTGCTCCGGCGAGACGATCAGGCAGATCCGGTCGGCGCCGGCCTCGCGGGCGGCGAGGAGGGGCCAGGCGATCATCGGTCGCCCGCAGACCTCGTGCAGGACCTTGGGCACGGCCGAATGCATCCGCGTGCCCTGCCCAGCGGCCATGATCAGGGCCGTGGTGGCCGGGGGATTCACAGCGGAATCGTAGATGCAGGGCGCCACGAGCACGTTCGGCCCGTGGCGCCTGGGAAGGGCTACCCGGCGGTCGCTGCCTCCCGAGCCTCGAATGTCGCCCGGACCAGCTCGACGATCTCGGGCGGTGCCTTCTCCGGGGCGCCGGCGTCATGCGGGGGCTGAGGGTCGTACTCGATGCCGAGTTGCACGGCCTGAGCGACCTCCGGGCCATTGATCTCGGTGACCAGGTGGAGGGCCATGTCGATCCCTGAAGAGACTCCGGCCGCCGTCACGATCTTGCCGTGCTCCACGATCCGGTCGGGGACGGGCTTCGCCCCCAGCTCCGCAAGCACGTCGCGGGCCAGCCAGTGCGTCGTCGCGGGAGCGCCGTCGAGCAGGCCGGCCGCCGCCAGCAGAAGCGAGCCGGTGCAGACCGAGGTCGTCCAGGTGCTGGTCTCGTGCACGCCGCGGATCCACTCGTGCAGCGGCTCGTGCTCGAGCAGCATCCGGTTGCCGAATCCTCCAGGCACGACCACGATGTCCGGGTTCGTCACCTCATCGAGCGAGGCGTCGGCCACCATCGACAGCGTGTCCGACTCGTTGCGGATCGGACCGGCCTCCTCTGCGACGAAGATGGATTCGTTGCCGGGCACCGAGTTGAGGACGTCGTGCGGGCCGGTGATGTCGAGAGCGGTGAAGCGGTCATAGAGCAGGTAGGCGACTTGCATCGGGTTCTCCTCTCAGGTCCCTGCAGGCACCTGGTCGTTGACTGTCCGGAAGCGTCCGCGGTAGGCGGCCGGTGCCACCCCGACGCGGCGAGAGAAGGCGCGGCGCATCGTCTCGGGCGTCCCGAACCCGCAGCGGGCGGAGATGACCTCGACGGGATCGGCGCCCTCCTCGAGCAGTTGCCGGGCCCGCTCCACGCGGAGCTCCTCGACGTAGGCGGCCGGGGTCATGCCGGTCTCGCGCCGGAAGAAGCGGGCGAAGTTGCGCGGGCTCATCGCGGCCCGTCCGGCCAGGGTCTCGACGCGAAGGTCCTCGTCGAGGTTGTCGGCGATCCATGCCTGGAGGTCCCGCAGCGGGCGGCGCTCGGCGAGCTGGGCGGAGAGGTGGGTGCTGAACTGGGCCTGGCCGCCGGGGCGCTGCAGGAAGAGAACCAGCCAGCGCGCGATCTGGACCGCGATCTCGCGGCCGAGGTCCTCCTCGACCAGCGCAAGCGAGAGGTCCATCCCGGAGGTGACGCCGGCCGAGGTCCAGACGTTTCCGTCGCGGACGAAGATCGGATTGGGATCGACGGTGAGCTCAGGATGACGGCGGGCGAGCTCGGCGGTCGAGGCCCAGTGGGTCGTGCAGGTCCTCCCCTCGAGCAGCCCGGCCCGCGCGAGGAGGAAGGCGCCCGAGCAGACCGAGGTGACGCGCCGCGAGCGCCGGGCGGCACTGCGGATCCAGCGGACCAGGGCTGCGTCCTCCTCCGCCTTGGCGACCCCGAAGCCTCCGGCGATGACCAGGGTGTCGATCGGCCCGCGGCAGCGCGCGGTCGTCGTCTTCGGGACGATCCCGTAGCCGCTCGAGCCGACCGTGATCGGGCCGGGATCCTTGGCGACCACCTCGACCGTGTAGGCGTCGCCACCGGAGAGCGCGTCGGCACCCGCAAAGACCTCCGCAGGCCCGACGACGTCAAGTGGCTGCACACCGGGGAAGGCCAGGATGACGATCCGCCGCGGCTTGGTCGAGGCCATGCCGGAATCATGGCTGGATCAGCTTCTGTCTGCAATGACCAATGGCGGACGATTTCTGCCAGCCGAGGCCTGCGACCGTGCCTCCCGGGGCCCGACCTAGACTGGAGTCCGCATTCCGGGGTGGTGTACTTGGCCAGCACGCCTGGTTTTGGTCCAGGAAGAGGGGGTTCGACTCCTCCCCCCGCCGGGACATCAGCCTCGCGCCCACTGCTCCTCCACGCATGGCCCCAATGTCGCGCTTCCCGCGGATCTCCTGGTACGGATTCCTCTCGGACTGCCATACCGGCGCCCTCGTTGCGCCCGAGGGGTCGATCGAGTGGCTCTGCCTCCCCCGCTTCGACTCCGCAGAGCGTCTTCGGCTCGCTGCTCGATCGCAGCGCCGGCTTCTGGCGGGTGGGCCCGCCCGGGCTGATCGCGCCCGTCAGCCGCCGTTACGTGCCGGGAACCAACGTGCTCGAGACCACCTGGATGACCGGGTCGGGCTGGGTCGTCATCCGCGACGGGCTCACGCTCGGGGACTGGCGCCAGGACAACGACTTCGAGCCGCACCGGCGGCCGCCCCCGGACGACGAGGCCGAGCACGTCCTGATCCGCCAGATCGAATGCCTGCAGGGCGAGGTCGACATCGAGATGATCTGCCAGCCGGCCTTCGACTACGGGGCGACCCGGCTCGACTGGGAGCGGCGGGGAGATGACGGAACCGACGCCGAGATCAGCCACAAGGACATCCACCTGATCCTGACGGGGGACCTCCCCATCGGAGTCGACGGGACCGACGCACGCGCCCGCCACCGGATGAAGGCGGGTGAGGTCCGCTTCAGCGCGATCAGCTGGGGGCCTGCGCCGGTCCCGCCCAGCAGGGCCGAGGAGTGCGAGCAGCGCCTCCAGCGAACCGTCGACTACTGGCGCCGCTGGCTCGAGGGCGGCAGCTTCCCGGACCATCCCTGGCGCGACTACCTCCAGCGCTCCGCCCTGGTCCTCAAGGGCCTGACCTACTCGCCCACCGGCGCCATGATCGCCGCCCTCACGACCTCCCTCCCCGAGACGCCCGGCGGCGAGCGCAACTGGGACTACCGCTTCACCTGGATCCGCGACGCGACCTTCACGCTCTGGGCCCTCCACACGCTCTCGCTCGACTACGAGGCGACCGACTTCATGGGCTGGCTCACGGACGTCTACCAGGAGACCCTCGAGGACGGCCAGGAGGGGCTGCAGATCATGTACGGGATCGACGGCAAGCGGGACCTGACCGAGACGACCCTCGACAATCTGGGCGGCTACGAGGGCGCCAAGCCGGTTCGGATTGGGAACGGCGCCTACAACCAGCGCCAGAACGACGTCTACGGCGCCCTGCTCGACTCGGTCTACATCCACGCCAAGGTGCAGGACCACCTGCCGCACGAGCTCTGGGATGCGCTCTGCCGCCAGGTCGAGTCGGCGATCGCCGTCTGGGAGAAACCCGACCAGGGGATCTGGGAGGCGCGCGGGGAGCCCAAGCACTACGTCTCCTCCAAGCTGATGTGCTGGGTCGCGCTCGATCGCGGCTGTCGCCTCGCCGACCGGATCGGCGACGAGGAGCGGCTGCCGCGATGGCAGGAGGTCTCAAAGCAGATCCGCGAGGACATCCTCGAGAAGGGCGTCTCGGAACGCGGCGTCTTCCGCCAGCACTATGAGACCGACGCGCTCGACGCCTCCACGCTGCTCGTCCCGCTGGTCCGCTTCCTGCCGCCGGACGACGAGCGCGTGATCAACACGGTCAAGGCGATCGATGAGGAGCTGACCGAGCACGGTCTGGTCCTCCGCTACCGCGTCGACCAGACCGACGACGGACTGCAGGGCGAGGAGGCGAGCTTCCTGATCTGCTCCTTCTGGCTGGTCTCGGCCATGTCCGAGATCGGAGAGCGGCAGAAGGCACGAGAGATGTGCGAGAAGCTGCTCTCACATGGCCGGCCCGCTCGGCCTCTACGCCGAGGAACTGGACGCGAGGACCGGCCAACACTGGGGGAACTTCCCGCAGGCGTTCACGCATCTGGCGCTGATCAACGCCGTCAGTCACGTCGTCTCGGACGACCGCGCGACCGGCGACCGCGAGGTCACGGCGGTGCTCAGCGAGATGATCTCCCACCACGCTGGGGGTAGTTAGCGGCCACCAGGCCGCTCAACGTCGGAGCGAAGGGCGAAGCCGTCAGTCCGCTTCGGCCGGTGGCACCCGTCCGCGCCTCGGTTCCCGGCTCGCCCGTCGGGCCGGTCGGCGAATGGATGCCGAGCACTCGCATGGCCTTCAGCCCCAGGCCGAGCTTCTCGCGTCCCTCCGTGGAGGTGACGTCGTGCCCACAGAGCTCCCGGGCGCGCTCCAGCCGGTAGCGGATCGTGTGGCGGTGGGTGTAGAGCTGCTGGGCGGTGGCGGCGACATTGCCGTCGTTCTCGAGATAGGTCTCGACGGTCGCGACGAGGTCCGTCTCGTACTGCTCGTCGTACGCCACCAGCGGTTCGACGGTCTCGGAGTAGAAACGCTCGAGCTCGGCAGGGTCCTCGCTCATCGCGGGGAGCAGCAGCCGGTAGGCGCCTGTGTGCTCAAAGGCGAGCAGCCGCGCGCCCTCGGCCTCGCCGACGTTGGCAGCGAGCAGCGCCTCCTGTCCCGCTCTGTACAGGTCGACCGGATCGACCGCGACCCGGCTCTGGGACACGCTGACGGTGAAGCCGCTGAGACCCGCCTCCAATTCGTTGGCGAGCGCTTCTGCCGCGCGGGCGAGCTTCTCCTCCTCGTCGGCGGGCACGATGGCGATCACCTCGGCGCCCTCGGCCTCCGGGCTCCCCTCCGCGCCCAGTGCTCCAGGGCTGATCGCCCTGACGGCGCGAAGCGAGATCGCGAGGACGCGGCCGCGCCACTCCCCGGACTGCGCCACATGGGGGACGGCCCGCGCGATGAGGACACCTGAGCCGCTCCCGAGATCCGTCCCGAGCTCGGCTGCCCGTGCCTCGATGTCGCCGCGGTCGGTGATCTTGCGATCGAGGAGGGCGCGGACGAAATCGCCCGCCGCCTCCTCGGTCGCCCACTCGGGCGAGCGGGAGCGCTCGAGTTCGAGCCCGACCAGGGTGGAGACCATGCGAAGGAGCGCGGCGTCCGGCTCGTCCTCCGCATGGGGCCGCCAGCGAAGCTCACCGACTGAGCTGTCCGCCACGCGCAGGTCCACCGTCTCCACACCGGCGCCTCCGGCGAGCAGCTTCTTCTCCTCATCAGGGGAGGCGGCGGCGACGGCGAGGACGTTGCTGGTCCGGTCGATCAGCGCCACGCTCGCATCCAGCGCGCGGCTCGCGGCCCGGGCGACTGCCGGCATTCCGGCACCGGCCTCGATCGCGGCCGAGAGCTCCTCGAGGCTGCCGGGGTCGGCGTGGCGCTGGCTCGTTTGCTTCGCGTTCATCGCAGCATTTTGACGGCTTCGCCAAACCGCTGCTTTGCATGGAAAGCAGCGGTCCGCCGAGAGATACTGCGCGGGCGATGTCGAAGGAAAACGTCGAGTCCTTCAAGCGCGCAACCGAATTGCTCAACCGCAGAGACATCGGGTCGTTCCTGGAGATGCTCGATCCGGGGGTCGAGTGGCATCCCGCGCTGGTAACACTGCTCGAAGGGGAGGCGACGGTCTATCGGGGCAGGGAGGAGGTCCGCGCGCTGCTGCAGGACATTTTCGAGGCCTTCGCTGACTTCCGCTTCGAGTTTTCGGAGATTCGGGATCTCGGCGATCGAATCCTCGCCGTGGGCGAGATGCGCGGGCGTGGCACGGAAAGTGGTGCCGAGATCGAGTCGCCGTGGGCCTTCCTCATCCAATTCAGGAACGGCAAGGCAACCCAAGTTCGGGTCTACCTCGATCCCAAGCAGGCCCTCGAAGCCGCCGGGCTCTCGGAGTAGCGCCTTGGACGAGAGGCGGCAGCTCGGATTGAGCAGCGGCTTCTTCCAGCCCATCGTCCATGGCCCTGGTGAGTTCTTCCGGATATGCCGGAACAACTCACCAGAGGGGGGCCCGCCCCTAGATCCAGGTGCTGATCTTGTCCCAGTTCAGAAAGATCACGACGCCGAGCACCAGCCCGATCAGCACCAGAGCGGCCAGGATGAATAGCGAGAGGAAGCCCGCCACGATCTTCTCCCAGGCGCGCCCGTACGACCCCAGCGCCGGCGCGAGGATCAACCCGATGAACGCGGAGATCGACAGCAGTCCGGCGACTGCGAAGAGGTAGTACTCAGTGCCCAGCGCCAGTACCGGCGCCAGGATCGAGCTGAGGGGCCCGTTCATGACGCCGAGGATTGTGGCGGATGTAGGCAACGATCAGCACCACGATCGCCACCAACGAGAAGCACGAGACGCCCAGGGCCCACCCCGAGGTCACGTCGCTGAGCCAGTGGACCCGCAGGTACACGCGGGTCAGGCCGATCAGAGCCGCGAGCAGGATGCCGGACGCGATCACCGCGCTGCGGCGCGTGATCCCCGGCACCACCCTGATCGCCAGGGTGAAGGCCACCCACACATAGAAGGTTGATTGCGCCGCGTGGCCGCTCGGGAAGGCCGGACTGTGCACGGAGACGAGCTGATCCGGCGGCCGCGGACGGTCGGTCCAGGCCTTGATCACCGGAACGAAGAACGCGATCAGCGCCAGGCCGACGACGAGCGCCCAGAACTCCATCCAATACCGGCGGACAGCCAGGAAGATCGCCGTCAGCACGCCCAGCGGGTACACCACCCACCCAGAGCCGAGCCAGGTGAACACCTTGGCGATGTTCACCAGCCAGGCGGTCTCCAGATCCTGGGCGACGTTGTAGGCGGTTTGATCGCCGGGAGTCGGCCCTGGGTCCCCGGAGATCACCGACCAATACGCGATCAAGACGAACAGCCCGACGGAGAGCGCGGCGAGCAGGGACGTGAACTCGAGACCGAGGCCCCCAGGGGTGAGCCTGCGGCCGAGAAAGGCGAACTGGGGCCGCAGCCGCCTGCCCAGCGCCAGCAACGGCCGCAGGGCCCGGCGCTTCTCCATCTCGGCCGCGACCTTGCCGCGATTTTCGGGCTCGCGCAGGAACCGGTAGGCCAGGAACAGGCCCACACCGATTCCGACGACGATCGCAAAGACGAACAGGCCCTTCCCGACGATATTGGTGACGGTGTCGAGGCTCTGGGCGAAGAAGTAGCCGATCAGGATCAGTCCTGCCGACCAGAGGCCGGTGCCGAGGATGCTGAAGGGGGCGAAGTTCCGGTACGGCAGCTTGCTGCTGCCGGCGATGAACGGGGCGAGCGCCCGCACCAGTCCGATGAAGCGCCCGACCAGGATCGTCCGCCCCCCGTAGCGGGAGAAGTAGCTCTCCACCTGCTTCAGGCGATCCTCGCTGATCCGGAAGCGCTTGCCGTGCCGGACGAGGAATTCCCGGCCGAGTCTCGCGCCGAGCATGAAGCTCACCGTGTCCCCGGCGAAGGCGCAGGCCCAGGTGACCGCCAGGATCACCGGGAGGGAGATGTTCCCCTGGCCCGCCACGGCGCCGCCGAGCATCACCGTGAACTCCCCGGGCGCAATCAGCCCGACGAACGCACCCGTCTCCAGGAAGGCGAGCGCACCGACGAGGAGATAGGTCCAGGCCCCGAGCCCCTTCGAGAGATCCTGGATCGCACCCTCGAGGTCGAGGTGCGGCAGGTCCCCCCGGAAGATGAAGAAAGCGGCGATGGCGACCGCCAGCATCCCCCGGCGGACCCACTTCCAGCTGATCCGAGAGCCGCTCATCCCGCCAGTGGTGCCGTCGCGATCGCCGCGGGGAAAGATTCGCGCAGCGCCGCCGCCGCGGCCACGGCGGCGTCCACGGTCGGGTAGAGGCCGAACGCGGTGGGGCCGGACCCGGTCACCATCGCGTGCGCTGCCCCGGCCCCTTCGAGCGCGGTCAGGGCGTTCTCGATCTCGGGTCGCAGCGAGATCGCCGCGGGCTGCAGGTCGTTGACGAGATGCTCGCGGTAATCGAGCGGCGACCCACCCTGGTCGACGGCGTCACGGAGCTGGCGCCGGATCGCCTCCAGCTCGGAGTCTCCCCGCGGCGTCCCCAGGCGGTCGGCCTCGGTGTAGACCGCGGCTGTCGCGAGCCCGTCGGCCTGCGGAATCAGGACCACCCCGTGCTCCGCGGGAGGCGGGACGGGCTCGATCACCTCGCCGGCCCCCGCGACGAGGCAGGCGCGTGGCTGGAGCTGCGATGGCACGTCCGCTCCGATCTCGGCGGCGATCGAGCGCAACCCCTCCACCTCGCCCCGCGCGAGCCGCAGGACCGCCGCGGCGTCTGCGCTCCCGCCCCCTAGGCCCGCGGCTACGGGAACTCGCTTGGTCACCTCGATCCGAAGGGGCGGCCCCTGCCAGCCGTTGGTCCGCAGTGCCGCGAGCGCCTTCGCCGTCAGGTCCCGGCCCTCGATGCCCTCGATGATCACCTCGTCGGAATCGGCCTCGGCCAGCTTCAGCTCATCGGCCAGCTCCAGTGGCTCGAACAGCGAGCGGATCTCGTGCAGGCCGTCCTCCCGCTTCGGGCCGACGAAGAGGCAGAGGTTGAGCTTCGCGGGCGCGAGCATCGTCCCGGGCATCTCGGCGACGCTCATGGGCAACCACCCCGTTCGGCCAGCGCCTCACCGAAGCGCTGGAACTCCTCGGGGGACAATGCCTCGGCGCGGGCATCTGCCGGCTTGCCGATCGCCTCGAGGGCGTCCCGTGCCGGCCCCAGGCTGCCGGCGCGGGCGAGCTCGAGCGAGCGAGCCAGCGACTTCCGTCGATGAGCGAAGGCGAGCCGGACCACGGCGGCCAGACCCTCGGACGCTCCGGCGCCCCTGCGGCGCAACCGCATCAGAGCCGACTCGACATTCGGCCTGGGCACGAACACAGCCGGGTCGACCGTGCGGAGCAGCGTCACCTCACAGGCGAGCTGAACGAGCACGCTGGGCGAGCCGTACTCGCGCGTGCCCGATTCCGCGCGGAGCCGGTCGGCGATCTCCCGCTGGACCATCACCAGCCAGGTCTCGATCGAGGGGAGCTCCGCGATCGTCCTGATCAGCAGCGGCGTCGCGATCGAATAGGGAAGGTTGGCGACCATCTTGGTCGGGGCCGGCGCGAGGCGCCCGAGGTCGGCCTTCATGGCGTCCCCCCAGACCAGATCCACCCCGCCGAGCTCATTCGCCAGCGGCTCGAGCTGTTCCCGGAGACGCTCGTCCATCTCGATCACGTGCAGGCGGCGCACGCGGGGCGCGACTCGCTCGGTCAGGGCCCCACCACCGCCGCCCACCTCGAGCACGACGTCCTCCGGGGTCAGGTTCGCCTCGCGGACGATCACGTCCAGCAGGTTGGGGTCTGCGAGGAAGTTCTGGCCGAGCCGGCGCGGCGAGTGCTCCGGCGGCCTGGCACGGCGGCTCACCACCCGAAGACTCTTGCGGCGTTCTCCTCCACGGTTCCCTCGAGCTCACCGTACGGGACGCCGCGGATCTCGGCGAGCCTCTCCGCCGTCGCGACGACGTTGGCGGGCTGATTCGGCTTTCCCCTCACCGGCTGCGGCGCCAGGAACGGGGAATCGGTCTCGACCAGGAGGCGGTCGGGGGGCACGAGCTCAGCCGACTCGCGAATCAGCTCGGACCTCGGGTAGGTCAGATTGCCGGCGAACGAGCAGTACCACCGGCGCTCTGCGGCACGTTCGGCCCAGCGCGGATGCGCGGAGAAGCAGTGGAGGATCACATCGACTCCGTCAGCCTCGCGCTCGAGGGTGGCGAACGCCTCCGAGACGGCGTCCTCCGAGCCCTCGCCGTCGCGCAGGTGCACGACCAGCGCCTTGCCGGTCCGCTTCGCGATCCCGATCTGGGCCGCAAACGCGCGGCGCTGGTCGTCGGGGTCGGAGCGGTCGCGATAGAAGTCGAGACCCGTCTCGCCGACCGCGACGACGCCCGGGCGACCGCAGAGCTCCTCGATCGCCTCCGCGGCTTCGCTCGTCAAAGCCCGCTGCGCTGTTCGGATGCCTGCCCACCGAGGCGAAGACTTCCTCGTTCGCCTCCGCCGAGGCCGCAGCCTGCGGGTTCGAGTCCTCGCCCAGCCCGACGGTGAGGATCCGTTTGACCCCCGCCTCCCGCGCGGCGCCGATCAGCTCGGCCTCCGCCGGCTCGCAGAGCCCGAGGTGCGCGTGGGTGTCGACCACTAAGCGGCCACCAGGCCGCTCCACTTCGGAGCGGAGGGCGAAGCCCGTAGCGACTTATGTGGGGCGGCCGCTCGTGGCCGCGACCTGATGGCGAAGCCCATCAACCTGGAGCCTACGGCCCCAGGTTGGCCTTGATGAAGTCGGAGTAGATAGCGGAGCGGGTGTGGACCGACGGATAACCCTTCAGCCCGCAGATCACGAAGAAGAACGGGTTCCGCTTTGAGGGAGGCCCAGTGCTGGCCTCGGCGGTGCCGACGAGGCGCGGGCCCGCCGGGGTGTTCGCGACCAGCGGACCGCCGCTGTCGCCGGAGCAGACGGTGGCCTTCACCGTGGCGCGCTTGACCTTCCTGTGGCGGAGCCTCCGGAAGGCGATCCCCGCCTTGTGGCCTGAGTCGCAGATCGCCCACGCCGGCAGCGGGCAGAACCTGACCGAGACGTTGGTCGCCGTCAGCACGCCGATCTGGGGCTTGGCGGTGACCAGCGGATTGCGGTTGCCGAAGCCAGCCACCGAAAGCGTCGCGCCGGTTCGGGTGTAGGCGGCGTCCTCGGCCGGATCCGCGACCTGGATCGGCGTCGCGCTCGTGGGGGTGCTCAGCGTCAGGATCGCGAGGTCGTTCTCGAACTGGTGGGCGAATCCCGGCGCGAAGGCGACGGACGACACTCCCAGCGTCTCGCCCCCCGCGAAGGCCGAGGGAGACCCGGTCCTGACCGTCATCGTCTGCGGGTTGCCGACGCAGTGACCTGCAGTCAGCACCCTGGTCGAGGAGATCACGGTGCCGGTGCAGAGCGTCGTCGGCGTGAGCACGGCGGCGACGTACGGGTACTGCTGGATGCTCGCCGCGGTGCCGCCGATCACGCTCTTGCCGGCACGCGGGCTCGCGCCTGCGATCACGGTCCCGGTCGCGCCGATCAGTGCCGTGGCGCAGATCGCCACAACTCCCACCCTGGCCATACGAGAGAGCATCGCGGCCAGGGTAGGGTTGGCCGCCGCTCGCGACATCAGTAGTTCTCCGTATCAGTCGGCAGACGGCCGACCTGAAGCGGCTCTACCTCTTCAGCTTGAAGGAGTGCGCGATGTGGTCAGTGGCGCCGGTCGCAGGATCGGTCGCCGTGACGTTGCTGATCAGCTTGTAGCGGCCCGGTGATGCCTTCAGGAGCTTGAGCAGCGGCCCGCTCGGCTTGATGAAGTGGCCCGCCGGGACACCCGCCTGCAGCGATCCCTGCTCGACGTCCGTGCCCTTGACGAAGGGACCCTTCACCTTCAGGCTCGAGACGACGTCGCAGTTCACCGAGCAGACGATCGGCACGATGATCCTCTTCGCGATCCGCAGCTTGCCGGTGGTGACGTAGTTGATGATCGCGCCCGACTTGTGGGCTGTGGGTGAGCCGGCGGCGCCCGACGCCGGGAGCAGCAACGCCCCGATCAGTGCGACGGCCGCAGCAAAGCTTCCAATCCGAGACGTCCTGCCCATCGATATGCCCTCCCTATCGCCTGTGCCGATTACCCGAGCCACCCTAGCACCGGGAAATCGGCCGTTTCGATCAGGCGGGCGCGAGCTTGGGGAAGAGCGGGGCGAGCTCGCCGAGCTTCTGGCCGCCGCCGCGCGAGCCGAAGTCGGCCAGCTCCCGGGATGGCTCCTGGAGCGCCTCGAGCAGGCGACCGGTCGTCTCCGGCATGTATGCGTGGAGCAGGAGCGTGTTGACGCGCAGGCCCTCCGCCAGCCCGTAGAGCACCGAGTCCAGGCGACCGGACGCCGACTCGTCCTTGGAGAGCTCCCAGGGCTTCGTCTCCTCCACGTACTGGTTGAGGCGGCGCACCTGTCTCCAGATCTCCTCGAGGGCCTGGGTGAGCTCGGCATCGTCGAGCAGCGCCCGCACGCGCTCCGGCGCGCCCTCGAGGTCGCCCGCAAGCCCGGTTTCCGCCTCGGCCTCGGGGACGACGCCGTCGCGATAGCGGCCGATCATCGAGAGAACCCGATTGGCCAGGTTGCCGTACTGGTCGGCGAGCTCGGTCTCGTACCGGGACTCGAAGCCAGCCGGCGAGATCTGTCCGTCCTGCCCGAACGAGACCTCGCGGAAGCAGTAGAAGCGCAGCGCGTCGGCTCCGAACTTGGCGACCACCTCGTCCGGGTCGAGGACGTTGCCGAGCGACTTGGACATCTTGTGCCCCTCCATCAGCAGGAAGCCGTGGATGAACATCCCCTTCGGGACCTCGATCCCGGCGGCCATCAGAAAGGCGGGCCAGTAGACGGCGTGGAACTTGAGGATGTCCTTGGCGAGGATGTGGAAGGGCGGCCAGAACTTCTCCGTCACGTCCTCGCCCTCGATCCCGTAGCCGAGCGCCGTGTAGTAGTTGAGCAGCGCGTCGAACCAGACGTAGATCACCTGGTCGGTGTCCCAGGGGACCGGCACCCCCCACTTCAGGGTCGGGCGGGAGAGCGAGACGTCCTGAAGCCCCTGCCGGATGAAGGAGAGCGCCTCGTTCCGTCGGAAGTCGGGGGCGACGAAGTCAGGGCGCTGCTCGTAGAGGCGCTCGAGGTCGTCCTGGAAGGCGGACAGCTTGAAGAACCAGTTCTTCTGCTTCTCGCGCGTCAGCGGGATCTTGTGGATCGGGCACGTGTTGTCGGGGCCGATCTCCGACTCCGTCTTGAAATCCGCGCAGCGGGGGCAGTACCAGCCCTCGTACATGCCCTCATAGACGTGGCCGTTGTCGTACACGCGCTGGACGATCTCCTGGACCCGCTCCATGTGGCCCTCGTCGGTCGTCCGGATGAAGAAGTCGTTGGAGGCGTTGATCTTCGCCGCCATCTCCTTGAAGCGAGGAGCGAGCCGGTCCCCGAGCTCGCGCGGGGTGACGCCCTCCGCCTCGGCCTGCTGCGCCACCGGCTCCCCGTGCTCGTCGGTGCCGGTCAGGAAGAAGACGTCCTCACCGCGCTGGCGGTGGTGCCGGGCGAGGATGTCGGCTGCAATGGTCGAGTAGGCGTGGCCCAGATGGGGCTCGCCGTTGACGTAGTAGATCGGGGTGGTGACGTAGAAGCTCATTGGCGGCTGAGCATAAAGGTGGCCGCCTGACTCGCTTCGCCATCAGATCGCGGCCATAGGCGGCCGCCCTCGATAAGTCGCTTCGGGCTTCGCCCTCCGCTCCTGAGTGGTGCGGCCTGGTGGCCGCTAGAGGAGCTTCTCTTGCCCCTTCGCCCCGCCCGGCTCTTGCGGCGTGGGATCCCGGCCGCCTCGCTCAGCGCGTCCTCGACGTCGGCGAGGATCGCCCGCTCCGAGCGGGAGGCGACGATCGGCTCGGCCATGTCGTCCACGTGGACGTAGGTGCGACGTCCGTCGCCACGATCCTTCGGATCGAGCGGGACGATCGCGTAGATCCGGTCGGCGCGGGCGAACTTGCCGTAACCGAGGGAAACCATTCGTGGCTCGCGCTTTGCCATGACGCCAAGGTACAACGGCTTCGCCATCAGGTCGCGGCCACGAGCGGCCGCCCCACGCAAGTCGCTTCGGGCTTCGCCCTTCGCTCCAAGGTGGAGCGGCCTGGTGGCCGCTAGCGCCTTGGATCGCGCCCGGTGATCCCCTTGTACAGGTCATTCGCGGGGACGCCGGTGAGCGCCGAGACGACGCTGGCGGCGGCCCGCGGGCGAGCGCCGGCGCGGATCAGGCCCCGCAGGGCGTCCGTGGCGAAGCCGATGTCCGCGGTGCCGCGCTCGGCGGCGGGGCCGATCACAACCACGATTTCGCCGCGGGCCTCGTCCCGGAAGCGCCGTGAGAGCTCGCCGAGCGTCCCGCGGACGATCTCCTCATGGAGCTTGGTGAGCTCGCGGCAGACGGCCGCCGGGCGGTCCGGAGCGAGCTGGGCCAGCGCCCGCAGCGACTCGGGCAGCCGACGCGGGGACTCGAAGGCGATCAGGGTCTCGGTGGACTGCAGGACCCTCTCGAGCTCGCCGGTCCGTCTGGGCAGGAAGCCCTGGAAGCGGAAGCGGTGGGTCGGCAGGCCGGAGACGACCAGCGCCGTGATGATCGACGAGGGCCCCGGCAGCACCTCGATGTCGAGGTCGCGGTCGATGCACGCCCTGATCAGCCGGAAGCCGGGGTCGGAGATCGCGGGCGTGCCGGCGTCCGAGACCAGGGCCACGCTGTCGCCGCGCTCGATCCGCTGGGCCAGCTCCCGGGCCCGCTCCGCCTCGTTGCCCTCGTGGTAGGAGACCAGTTGCATCGCCTGGATCTCGATCCGCTCCAGCAGCAGACCGGTGCGGCGCGTGTCCTCGCAGGCGATCACGTCGGCCTCGTACAGCGCGCGCCGCACCCGCAGGGTGATGTCCTCGAGGTTCCCGATCGGCGTCGGGCAGACGACGAGCTTTCCTGGCACCGCTCAGCTCTCCTTGTCCAGCTCGATCAGAGCCATCGCCGCTGCTCCGATCATCCCCGCCTCGGGCCCCAGCTCCGCCAGCTGCACCGGGGTCCGGTTCATCGGCGGCAGCGCGCGCGAGGTGAGCTCCTCACGCGCGGGATCGAGCAACAGGTCTCCCACGACCGAGACACCGCCCCCGATCACGATCACGTCGGGGTCGAAGATGTTGGCGAGGCTCGCCAGCGCGACGCCGAGGTACCTGCCGGCGTCCGCCACGATCTCACGGGCGAGCGGATCTCCGTTGATCGCCAGATCGGTCACCGTCTTGCCCACGATCGGCCCCTCCGCGAGCGCCTTGCCGAGCGCCGAGTCCGGCTGCCGCTCCGCAACCTTCTTGCCCTCTCTGGCGAGCGCGGTTCCCGACGCGAAGGTCTCGACGCAGCCATGATTCGGGCAGTTCCCCTGACAGGGCGGGCCGTCCTCCTCGACCACGATGTGGCCCAGCTCCGCCGCCGATCCCGTCGTTCCGCGATAGATCTCCCCGTCCAGGATCAGGCCGCCGCCGATCCCGGTCCCGATGGTCAGCATCACGACGTTGCGCGCCCCGCGGCCGGCGCCGAAGAGGAACTCGGCCAGGGCGGCGACGTTGGCGTCGTTGTCCATGTAGACCGGGAGGCCGAGCTTCTCCCGCATCAGGTCCCGAAGGGGAACGTCGGAGATCTCGAGGTTGACCGCCTGGATCGCCACACCCCGGTCGTGGTCGATGGTCGCCGGGATTCCCAGGCCGGCGCAGAGCACATCGGGGCGAGCGTCCCTGGCCTCGAGCAGCTCCCTTCCCAGGTCCGCGACCAGCTTCTCCTCGGTCAGACCGATCGACGACTCCTTGCCCTCGTAGTGGATGTGCTGGTCGGAGTCCACGACCCCGACCGCCATCTTGGTCCCGCCCAGATCGACGCCGATCGTCTCGCGGGGGGTCAAGAGGACGTAAAGGGGTCTGGCGGCGGCATGCGTAAGTATTGATATCCCATGTCTCCGCAGGGAGATGACCGGCCGCCCAAGCGGCCCGAGGGCTCGGGGGGCGGCGGGAAGCCCGACGAGCCGAACAAGCCTGGCGCGTCCGGGGACCAAGGCAAGCCCGAAAAGAGCAAGAAGCCGGAGTACAACGTCTACGGGCGAAGCGGCCGCGGTGGCGGAGGGGGTCGAGGCGGGCAGAAGCGCGCCGCTCCGCGGCAGAAGAAGCCGGCCGGCAAGGGCGGCAGCGGTGGCGGCGGCGGCAGGGGCGAGAAGCCCCCGTACACGGTCTATCGCGCTCGGCCCAGCCTCCGGGACCGCCTGCGCAAGCCGAACCTCGAGGGCATCCGCCGGGAGTCGGGCGGGGGCGGCGGCATTCGCGGCTTCTTCGGGCGGCTCACCGGAGGCAAGCGGCCCTGGCTGCGCTGGATTCTCATCTTCGCTGTCGGCTGGCTGCTGCTCAGCTTCATCACCTTCGCGATCTCGGCCCAGATCCAGAAGGGCAAGCTGCCCCAGTCGGCCAAGGATGCGCTGAAGGGCGGGCCGGCGGTGCTGGCCGGGCAGAACATCCTCATCCTCGGTGGCGACCGCCGGGGGAAGACCCAGCACAACGCCAACGGTTCCGAGGGACAGGGGCCGCCGCGCGCCGACACGATCATGGTGCTGCACGCCTCGCTGACCTCGTTCCGCAAGCTCTCGATCCCCCGCGACAGCTACGCGGCGATCCCGAACTGCGGCTCCCAGAAGATCAACGCCTCGCTGGCCTGCAACACACAGAGCCCCAACGGGAATCCCGCGTCAACGATCAAGACGGTCGAGGACTTCCTCGGCATCGACATCAACCACATCGTGATCGTCGACTTCGACGGCTTCGCGAGCTTCATCGACACGCTTGGCGGGGTGACGATCAACGTGCCGGATACGAATGGCAAGAAGGATGGCCCGGTCGTCTGCGGCGACGTCGACGGGGGCAAGAAGCAGGGCGGCGTCTCTCTCAGGCTCCCTCCCGGCGAGATCACCCTGCAGGGCGACAAGGCTCTCGCCTACGCGCGAATCCGGCACAACAACTGCAACCCCGCGGAGGACGACCGCAACCGGGCCGCCCGCCAGCAGGAGGTGCTCAACGGGATCAAGGACCGGCTCACCAGCATCACCCGGTTCCCCTACAACTTCATCAAGGGACCCTGGATCGGCTGGAACGCGCCGAAGGCGTTCGTCAGCGACATGGGTGGCTTCACCCTGCCGCAGGTGGCGATCGCGGCGATCCTCGGCGGCAGCGGCCAGACGAACGTTCTCGGCGGCACCGGCGCTCAGAGCTCGGCGATTCCCGGCCCCGGCGGAAGTCTCCAGATCCCGCAAGGCGCCTGCGAGGACGCGGTCAAGAAGCTGCTCGGCGGCGATCCGCCGCGCCGCCCGGCCTGTTCGCCCTAGTCCGAGCTGGAGCTGGTTGCGGCCTTGTCGGAGCCGGTGGAATCGGACTTCTTGGAGCTCGACTCGGTGTTCGAGGAGTCGGAACTCGAGCCTGAGTCACTCGACGACGAGTCGCCGTCGTTCGACGAGGACGTCTTGCTCTTGCTCTTGTAGTCCGTCGTGTAGAAGCCCGATCCCTTGAAGTGCACCGCGACCGGGTGGAAGACCCGCTCGACGGGCGCCCCGCACACCTCGCACGTCTCGACGGGATCGTCGGACATGCTCTGGATCACCTCGAAGGTGTGTCCGTTCTCGCAGCGGTATTCGTAGATCGGCATCGGAGGCAAGAGGGTAGTGGGCGATTGGGATAGCCGCCCGAGCTGGGATAACCGTCCTCAGCCGCCCGGTCCGAAGACCGACGCGTCCCAAAACGAGAAGCCGTAGGGCGTCGCGCGGGTGATGCCGAGCACCCTGACGTAGCGGGCGCTCCGGGCGGTGAACGTTGATGTCTTCAGGCCCGACTGGGTGTTGGTCACGTCCGCGGCCAGGGTGAAGTTGGTGCCGTCGGTGGAGGTGAGGATCTGGTAGTGGGTGGCGTAGGCGGACTCCCAATTGAGCTTCACGGTGTCGACCTGCTTGGCGGTGCCAAGGTCCACCTGCCACCACTGGTTGTTGGCGAACGCGGAGCTCCAGCGGGTGGTCGAATTGCCGTCGTTCGCCTTGTTCGCCTCGAGCCCCGGCGCCTCGACGCTCAACGAGGTGGCCGGCTTGTTGAGGGCCAGGTCGCTGCTCGGGGGCGGCGGCGCCGAGGTCCCATAGACCTCCGCGTCATAGAGGGAGATCCCCCACTGGGTGGCGCGGGTCACCCCCAGCACCCGGACGTAGCGGGCGTCCCTGGTCGTAAAGCTGGTGGTCTTGACGCCCGAGCTGGTGATGTTGACGTCGGCGGCCTCGGTGAAGTTGGTGCCGTCGGTCGAGGTCTGGATCTTGTAGTGGCTCGCGTAGGCGCTCTCCCAGTTGAGCTTCACCTGGTTGACCTGCTGGACGCTTCCCAGGTCGACCTGCCACCACTGGTTGTCGGTGAAGGACGAGCTCCAGCGGGTGTTCGAGTTGCCGTCGTTGGCATTGTCCGGCTCGAGCCCCGCCTCCTCCACGCTCGAGGCCGAGCTGGTCCGGTTGAGCGCCAGGTCGCCTCCGGGGGGTGGCGGCGGTGTCTTGTTGTAGCTCGCGGTCAGCGTCTGGCTCTGATTCGCGATGATGTTGTGGCTCGCGGCGCCGAGGTCGGACCACGATGCGAAGGCATAGCTATCGGCGCCGAGCGGCTGCGGCGTGGGGGCGATCAGCGTGTTCTGAGAGCCCATGATCACGGTCTTGGTCCAGGGCGCCGTCGCGGTGGTCGTGTTGAGCCCCAGCTGCAGGCCGGCCGGCGCCGACGCAAGGGTCAGGTCGACCGTCTTCGGGTTGAGGACCACCGACTTGACGTCGGTCAGTCCGCCGGAGTCGGTCACCGTCAGCCTCAGCTCGAGCGTCGAGGGGTACTCGTGGTCGGGGGCCTGCAGCGGCGGGGTCGGGCCATTCGGCCCAGTAAATGTTGCCAGGAAGTGCTGGTGGCAGTTGCTCGGGCAGTGATTGACGATCTCCTGCCACTTGTAGGCGGAGGGCGGGAGCGTCTCCTGCGCGTCGGTGGCGGTCGCGGCGAAGTCGATCGGGTCGCCCACCTTCCAGGTGAGGCTGGGTGAGGGAGCGGTGATCGTCGCGCTCGGCGGAGTGTTGCCGGCCTGGATCGCAACGGAGTCGGTGTCGGAGGCCCCGTGGGGATCGGTGACCTTGACCGTGGCGGTGTAGTTGCCGGTCGGGTAAGTGAAGTTCACGGTGGCCTGATTGCCGTCGTCGAACTGGCCGTCGCCGTCGGCGTCCCAGGCGTAGGTCAGCGTGCTGGCCGCATCGTCGGGATCGGTCGCCGTGGCGCTCAGCTGCACGTTGAGCGGCGCCGTGCCACTGCTCGGTGTGGCGGTGGCGACCGCGTTCGGCGGCTGGTTGGCCGGCGGGCCGCTGGGTCCGTACACCGACGCGTCCCAAAACGAGAAGCCGTAGGGCGTCGCGCGGGTGATGCCGAGCACCCTGACGTAGCGGGCGCTCCGGGCGGTGAACGTTGATGTCTTCAGGCCCGACTGGGTGTTGGTCACGTCCGCGGCCAGGGTGAAGTTGGTGCCGTCGGTGGAGGTGAGGATCTGGTAGTGGGTGGCGTAGGCGGACTCCCAATTGAGCTTCACGGTGTCGACCTGCTTGGCGGTGCCAAGGTCCACCTGCCACCACTGGTTGTTGGCGAACGCGGAGCTCCAGCGGGTGGTCGAATTGCCGTCGTTCGCCTTGTTCGCCTCGAGCCCCGGCGCCTCGACGCTCAACGAGGTGGCCGGCTTGTTGAGGGCCAGGTCGCTGCTCGGGGGCGGCGGCGCCGAGGTCCCATAGACCTCCGCGTCATAGAGGGAGATCCCCCACTGGGTGGCGCGGGTCACCCCCAGCACCCGGACGTAGCGGGCGTCCCTGGTCGTAAAGCTGGTGGTCTTGACGCCCGAGCTGGTGATGTTGACGTCGGCGGCCTCGGTGAAGTTGGTGCCGTCGGTCGAGGTCTGGATCTTGTAGTGGCTCGCGTAGGCGCTCTCCCAGTTGAGCTTCACCTGGTTGACCTGCTGGACGCTTCCCAGGTCGACCTGCCACCACTGGTTGTCGGTGAAGGACGAGCTCCAGCGGGTGTTCGAGTTGCCGTCGTTGGCATTGTCCGGCTCGAGCCCCGCCTCCTCCACGCTCGAGGCCGAGCTGGTCCGGTTGAGCGCCAGGTCGCCTCCGGGGGTGGCGGCGGTGGCGGCGGTGTGCCACTCGCAGTGATCCGGTGAATCGTGCCGGCGTCGAGGTCGGCGTAGAAGAGCTCTCCCTGCGGGCCGACGGCGAGCTTGACCGGGCCGGCCGCACCGGAGTCGAAGGTCTGGATCTTGTTTGGATCGGGGAGACCGTTCGTCCCGGGGAGCATCACCCAGATGCACTTCCGCGAGTAGTCCGCGAAGAAGAGGGCGCCGTTGTAGGCCGCGGGGTAGGAGCCGGCCTGGGAGAAGGCCATGCCGGAGATCGACGAGCTGCCGGTCGGGCAGCTCTCGCCGTTCACGACCTGGGCTGAGTGGTTGTACGTGTAGTAGGGAGAGCTGACGCCACCGGCGGTATAGAGGCTCTCGCAGAGGTTCAGGTCAGCAGCGTCGAAGGAGGGCTGGCGGCCGACGCCCTCGTAACAGGGCCAGCCGAAGTTGTCGGCGGTGGTGTCGGCGGGCGTGGCGAGCCGGTCGATCTCCTCCCAGGTGTCCTGGCCGACGTCGCCTGCCCAAACCTCGTTGGTGCCCGGACGCAACGCGAACCTGAACGGGTTGCGCAGGCCGAAGCCAACGATCCGCTTCTGGTTGGCGTCGGCGCTGGCGGCGAAGGGGTTGTCGGAGAGGGCGGCACCAGTGTCAGGGTCGATCCTGATGATGGAGCCATTCAGGCCGGTCGGGTCGAAGGTCGTCCGCGCGTCCTGGCTGCGCAGCGATCCGCCCTCGGCCGTCGGCGGGCTTAGCGCGGTCCCGGGGCCGTTGGGTGGGTCTCCGCAGGGGTTGACCGGGTTCCCGGCCTGACCCCAGTCGGTGAACGTGAAGCTCGCTCCCTCGCCGCCGCTCGCGTAGAGCTTGCCGTCCGCACCGAAGGCGAGGTCGCCGATCGAGTGGCTCGGGTATTGCTGGCACCAGTCGGTGATCAGGTTCGTCTGGGCGGTCGAGACGTTGCCGGCGCTGATCGTCAGGCGCGCGAGCCGTCCCGTGACCACACATCCGTTGCCGGTGCCACCCTCCCCGTCCGGGCAGGACTCACTCGGCTGGCCGGGCGTACCCCATTGCGGCGAGTTGCCGCCTGGCAACGCGTCTCGGGTGTAGAGCACGTAGAGGTAGGGCCGCCCGGTTGTGAACTGCGGATCGAGGGCCATGCCAAGCAGGCCACGGTCCCAGTAGTTGTAGACGTCCGTGGTCAGGTCGGCGACGATCGTCGGCGTGTTGTCGCTGAGACTGTCGAACTCCTTGATGATGCCGCTCTTCTCGCTGACGAACACGCGGCCGTCCGAGGCGAAGGCGAAGTTCGTCGGCTCGGTCAACCCCGAGATCGCGATCGTGTCCTGGAAGCCGGCGGGGACCGTGCCGGCGTGCGCCGGCGCCACGCCGATCAGGGCGCAACCGACGGCAATGAATAGACCGGCAAGCCCCCCACGCCTGCCCAGTCGTCTTGGGCGATCGCTAGTCATCGGAATCGTCAGAACCTTCCGTGCATTCGTAGTGCATGCGTCGACGCGCCGCATCAGGGGAAACCCGCATAGAGACGCGGGAGGGGACACACCCAGACATGTCCCCCGACTAGGCTGGGGCAGTGATCGACCAAGCCTCCCTCGACGCCATCGTCGCCCTCTGCAAGCGGCGCGGCTTCATCTTCCCCGCGTCGGAGATATATGGCGGATTCGCCAACACCTACGACTACGGGCACTACGGCGTGCTGCTCAAGAACAACGTCAAGAGCGAGTGGTGGCGGGCGATGATCCAGGAGCGCGACGACATCGTCGCGCTCGACTCGGCGATCATCCAGAACCCCAAGGTCTGGGAGGCCTCGGGGCACCTCGCCGGCTTCACCGATCCGCTGGTCCAGTGCCTGGGCGAGTGCAAGAAGCGCTGGCGCGAAGACGATCTGCGCGAGGAACAGCTCGGCGCCGAAGACGCGGAGGGCGAGATTCGCTGCCCCGAGTGCGGCGGGGAGCTCTCGGAGCCGCGCCAGTTCAACCTGATGTTCGAGACCTACGTCGGCCCGGTCCATGACGAGTCGAACAAGGCGTACCTGCGACCCGAGACCGCCCAGGGCATCTTCATCAACTTCAAGAACGTCCTCAGCTTCGCCCGCAAGAAGCCGCCGTTCGGGATCGCCCAGATCGGCAAGTCGTTCCGCAACGAGATCACTCCGGGCAACTTCATCTTCCGGACCCTGGAGTTCGAGCAGATGGAGATGGAGTTCTTCGTGCCGCCCGCCGAGGCATCGCAGTGGCACGAGCGCTGGATGGAGGAGCGGATGCGCTGGTACACGGACCTCGGCATCCGCCCAGACCAGCTCCGGCTCCGTGCCCACGGCGCCGATGAGCTCTCGCACTACTCCAGCGCGACCTCAGACATCGAGTACCTCTTTCCGATGGGCTGGTCCGAGCTCGAGGGGATCGCCAACCGCGGCGACTTCGATCTCACCCAGCACGCGAAGCACTCCGGCGAGAAGCTCGAGTACGTCGACTCCGGCAGCGGTGACCGCTTCGTCCCCCACGTGATCGAGCCGGCGGCCGGGGTCGACCGGGCGATGCTCTCCTTCATGGTCGACGCCTACGACGTCGAGGAGGTCGAGGGCCGCGAGCGGACGGTGCTCCGCCTCCACCCCAGGCTCGCCCCCGTCAAGGCGGCGGTGCTGCCCCTGGTCAACAAGGACGGTCAGCCCGAGAAGGCGCGCGAGATCTATGAGGAGCTGCGCAAGCTGATGTCGGCCGAGTTCGACACGGGCGGCTCGATCGGCAAGCGCTATCGCCGCCAGGACGAGATCGGCACCCCCTGGGGCATCACGGTCGACCACCGGACGATGGAGGACGACACCGTCACCCTCCGAGACCGCGACTCGCTGGACCAGTCCCGAATCGCGATCTCCGAGCTCGCCGAGGAGCTCACCCGCCGGCTGGGCGAGCCCTGGACCTCGCCGAAGCTCGGCGCGGCCGCCTGAGCTGATGCGCCGGGCCTGTGGCGTCTTCGTCCTCGCCGCAGCCATCATCGGCTGGAACTGCGGCAACGTCGGCCCGGTCGTCGGCTCGCTGACGCGGGAGTTCGACATCGGCCTCGGCGAGGTCGGTCTGCTCTCCGGCGCCTACTTCTTCGCGGGTTCGGTCGTGGGGAGCCTGGCGGGGGCCACGGTGGCGCGCAGGATCCGGGTCATGGTCGGGATCTGGGCCTGCTGCGTGCTCTCGATCGTGGGCAACCTGCTCTTCGCCGTCGGCGACAGCGTCACCGTCCTCGCGGTCGGGCGGGCGTTCGCAGGTCTCGCGTTCGGCTTGGGTGCCGTCTTCGTGCCGGCCTATGCCCGCGCAGTCGGCGGGGTGAAGATGGTCGGCCTGTTCGGAGCCGGGCTCACCCTGGGCGTGGCCGCCGCGCTGTTCCTGGGCAGCGTTCTCGAGGGCGCCGACGTCAGCTGGAGAGTCGCCTTCTTCATCACCGCCGCGCTCGCTGCGATCGCGCTGCCGATCCTGCCCAACGAACGAGTGGAGATTCCCCGAACAGAGTCGGAGGGCGAGGGGCTGGCCCGAGAGGCCCTCACCAATCAGGCTTGGTGGCGGGTGCAGCTGCTCGGGATCACCACCCTCACAATCCCCCTGATCGTCGGCGCGTGGCTCGTGCATTTCCTGATCATCGGCTACGGCATCTCCGCGGCCGGGGCGGGGGCGCTCGCCTTCGCGATGTTCGGGCTCTCGGCTGTGATGCGCGACATCGCGGGCCGGATGACCGCCGCCGGCGACAGTCCCGCGCTGTTGGTGATCGTGGGCCTCGCTCTCGGGGCGGGCGGGCTCGTCCTGCTCGGGGCCGGGGACTCCACCCTCGCGGCGGTGATCTCCCTCGTCCTGATGGCGGTCGGTCTCTCCCTTCCCTATCCGCTCTACTACGACGAGGCCGAGCGCGTCCTTCCGGACCGTCCGATCGGCAGCCTCGGTCTGATGCAGGCCGGGACCGGGGTCTTCCCGATCTTCGTGATCCCGGCGTTCGGCGCGGCACTGGCCAGCGGCGACGCGGATCTCGCCTTCGCCGGGCTTGCGGCGTTCACCGTACTGACGCTGGTGCTGAACGTCCGGCCCCCCGTGCCGCCGCGGGAGGCGACGACCCCCGAGGTCAGCGCAACCAGCGCTGGCCCTGGCTGATCCGCTCCTGGCCGACCCAGGCGAAGTCCATCGCCGCCTGGACCACCTCCTCCTTGGAGACCTTGCGGTGCAGGTCCCACCAGTCGGCCAGCGACTGCATCGCGCCGACCATCTGCTGGGCGATCATCTCGACGAACTGCGGCAGCTTCGGGAAGTCGAGGCCCTCGCGCTGCGCTTCCTCGTTCATCAGCTGGACGATCGCGGTGGCGACCTCGTCACGCAGCCGGTCCAGCCGAAGGGCGACGTCGGGGTCGCCCGCGTTCCGGAACATGATCCGCCAGGCTCCGCGCCGCTCCTCGACGAAGCCGAAGAAGGCCTCGAGCCCGGCGCGCATCCTCGCCTCGCCGGGCTCGGCTCCGGCGACGGCTCCGCTGATCCGCTCGACCAGCTCGTGGACGTGCATCTCCAGCATCGCGACGTAGAGCTCGCGCTTCGAGGAGAAGTGCTCGTAGAGCAGGGCCTTGGAGACGCCGGCCCGCTCCGCCACGGCGTCGAGCGAGGTCTCGTGGTAGCCGGTGTCCGCGAAGGCGTTGCGCGCGGCCTCGAGGATCGCCTCGCGGCGATCCGCGGCGCTCATCCGCGAACGGCGTTGTTGTGTGACTGGACTCACGGTACTAACTGACTGGTCAGTCAGTTACTATAGGCGACGAGACAGCGGTAGATCCGGCGGCGGGTTTTGTGGCCGCCGAAGATCAGAGGGAGGCATTCATGTCGGTCGCGCAACAGGGCATCGCCGGTCAAATCACCTACGACGACCTCTATCGCCGCTGGGAGGAGGGCAACTGGAAGGCGACCGAGCTCGACTTCTCCGAGGATCGCAAGGGCTGGGACTCGCTCAACGACATCCAGCGCAAGTCCGCTCTCTGGATCTATTCGATGTTCTTCTACGGCGAGGACGCGGTCGCCGACGGCCTCTCCCCCTACATAGAGGCCGCGCCGAAGGAGGAGCAGAAGTACTTCCTCGCGACCCAGCAGGTCGACGAGGCCCGCCACGCGGTCTTCTTCCACCGCTTCTTCAAGGAGGTCATCGGGGTCGAGGGCGGCATCGCCGAGGGCCTCGAGTTCACCAAGTCCCAGCTCGGCTGGGGCTACAGCAACGTCTTCGGGCGGCTCGAGCGCATGGTCGAGGAGCTTCAGACCGACCGGTCCCTCCCCAAGTTCGCGCAGGCGATCACGCTCTACCACATGATCATCGAGGCGACGATGGCCCAGCCGGGCCAGCACTTCATCGAGGACTTCTTCGCGAAGGCCGGCACGATGCCCGGCTTCAGCGCCGGCATGGAGAAGGTCTCCCGCGACGAGCAGCGCCACATCGGCTTCGGCGTCAAGGTCCTCTCCGAGCTCTTCGCCGAGTCCGACGAGTGCAAGGCCGCCGCCTCCGAGCTGCTCCGCGAGGTCCTGCCGTGGGTCACCGGTGTCTTCGTTCCCCCCGGCTGGGACGAGCGCTACACGACCGAGTACGGCTTCACCCTGGAGCAGATCTACGCCTTCGGGATGAAGTCGGTGGAGATGAAGTGGAAGGCGGCCGGCTATCCGCTGCACGAGATGCCGCCCGGGATCTACCCCTTCGACCCCGACATGCCGCACGACGAGCGGGCCCGCCGGCAGATCACGCTGCTGCGCGCCGGCGTGATGGGCGAGCCGAACGGCAAGCCCGAGGTCAACGCCGAGGTGGAGGAGATCCTCTTCGACCTCATCGCCCGATCGGCCCACACCGACGCGGTGGACCGCCCGGTGACGATCCAGTGGCGGTTCGAGGATGCCGAGCCGTACTACCTGCGGATCGACAACGGCTCGACCCGCTCGGCGCCGGGGCTGGCCGACAAGGCCGACGTCACGCTGCGGACCACCTGGGCCGACTGGATCGACGTCTCGGTCCGAGGCCAGGACGCGCGCCGCGCGATGCTCCGCCGCAAGATCAAGCCGCGCGGCTCGCTCCGCCAGCTCGCGCGGATGCCGAAGATCTTCCCGCCGCGCCCTCAGCCGGTCGAGTAGCCATTAGACTGGCTCTTCGGGTCGAGCATCCGCTCGATCAAGCAGTGCCCCGCGTTTTCGCTGTTGTTGCCTCCGGGCACCCTCCGCGTTCGCAGTGCACCCAGACGGAGGGACCAAGATGCCGACAGGAACAGTGAAGTGGTTCAGCGATGACAAGGGCTTCGGATTCATCACGCCCGATGATTCAGACAAGGACGTGTTCGTGCATCACAGCGCGATCCAGGGCGAGGGCTTCAAGTCGCTGACCGAGGGCGCAAAGGTGAGCTACGACGCCGAAGAGGGCGCCAAGGGCCCGGCGGCCGCGAACGTCCAGCCGCTCTAGGAGAGAGAAATGGGCTCAGGCGGCAAGCGGAAGACCACGATGGCGAAGCTCAACCGTGAACGCAAGGTTCGCGAGCGTCGGCTTGAGAAGCAGGCGAAGAAGGCTGCGCGGAAGCAGGCTGCTGCAGAGGCCCGCGACGACTCGACGCCCAGCTGAATCAGCGACGTCCCGTTACTCGCCCAGCAGCTGCTTCTTCTGGGCTTCGAACTCGGCGTCCGTGATCTTGCCGGCCTGGCGTTGCTGCTCCAGATGAGCGACCTGGTCGAGAGGATCCTGCTGAGGGGGTGAGATCCCGCCGCCGAACCCACCGGCGTTCGGCACGGGCATCATCTTGCCGAGGATGCTGGTGAGCTTCTCCTGCAGCCCCGGCACGGTCGCCGCGTTGATCGTCTGACCCTTCTTGTCCGGGTCGATTCCCGACTCCCGAAGTGCGTCCTCGATCTCCTCGCCAGCGCCGGTTCCTCGCAGATCGACGGTCTTGCTCGACGTCTCGACCTTGGTGTCGGGGCTGCTCCACCCGGTCTCCCCCATCGAGACGCTCTGTGAGTCGGGTAGCGCGGAGCCCTGCACGGCGGCGTCGAACTCAGGCGTCCCGGGCTGCGGGATCGCGCTCTCGTCCTTTCTCCTCAGGAAGCCGAAGAAGCCCACGCCCACGACTGTATCGCTCGATCAGCCCACCGAAAAGGTGTGCTGCCCGGTCACCTTCCGGAAGCGCACGACGCCGCCCCGGGCCTTCGCGTGAACGACCTTGCCGTCGATCGCGACCGTGTGCGCGTGCCGGGGCATCGGCAGCTCCACGAGGCCGGAGGTCCCGCGCGGGGCCACGACCGTGAGCTTGAACCGATGGCCGCCACGCTGCCACCGCGAGGCGATCGGGCCATGCGGCGTCGGCGCCTTCCCCTGAGCGAAGCGCAGGTCTCCCGGCTCAGGAGCGACGATCCAGTGCCGGTACCCGGGAGCTGTCGGCCGGATGCCGAGGACGTACCCCGACAGCGCCGGGACCGGGCCGCCGGCCCAGGCGTGCGCGAGGGAGATCCCGCCCGACCTCGGCGCCCCGTCGAGCTGCATGCTCTCCCAGACCGTTCCCGGGCCCCAGGCGAGCATCTGACCCCAGGTGCGCCGCATCAGGCTCAGTGCGCCGTTCGCGTCTCCGACGGAGAGCCGGGCGAGGAGCTCGGTCGAGGAGATGAACGGCGAGATGTACCGGCTCATGTAGGGGTCATCGGACTCCCCGTTGGCGACGCCGTACGGCGTCATCAGATGGGCGTCGATGAAGTGGAGCGCCTGCTGGGACTGGGCCGGTGTGGTGACCCCGCCGAGAATCGCTTCGACCTGCGCGTCCTGGGTGTGGTTGGTACGGGGTTCGTCGCGGTTCAGGATGAAGGCCCCCGCGCGCGGATCCCAGAGCCTCGCGAGCATGGCGGCGCGGAGAGCGGAGGCCTGGTGCGCGTCGGCGGCTGCCGCGACCCGGCCCGCTCCCACGCGCCGCTCCAGTTGTGAGCCGGCCATCAGCGCCCGGAACAGCGAGGCGTTTGTGTAGGTGTCGATCCCGCCCGCCGCATCGAACGGATGCCAGTTGATCGTCAGGACCCTGGAAGGCGTGCGATAGAGCCCGCCGTCGAGACGAGCCAGGAAGTACGCGAGGGCTCGCCGAACCACGGGCATCATTTCGCGCGCGAACCGCCGGTCGCCGGTGAGCATCCAGTAATCGCGGAGGGCGATCACCCACGCAGCGGTGTACTGAGGGAGGCGCAGGTCGCTGTTGACCGGCTGCGCGGTGGCCGGGAACTGCGAAGCACCGGCGAGAGGCGCCGGCGGCACCCGCGGGCACTGCACGGCGATCTGGGTCACCGGTGACAGCTGCCCGTCGCTGAACTGAAGGCAGCTGAACGCCCGCAACGAAGCCTGAAGGATGCCGGGGGCGGCCCGCAGGGAGTAGTTCCCGACCAGGTCCTCCATGTTCATGTCGCCCGCCCAGATCGCGCGATCCCGCTTCGCCCCGTCCGCGACGACGGGCCGGCTGAACCCATAGCGCAGGTCCCGGAACGAGTCCATGGCGAACGTGTAAGCGCTCGCGTACCAGATCCGGTTGAGCTCGTTGTCGTTCGAGAGGAAGTAGCCGCTGTAGCCGTCCGGCCCCGGGTGGAGATGCTCGGTCCGCACGCGCACGTAGTCGATCGTGGCCGTGCCTGGCCCGTCGAGCTGGAGCGAGATGTAGCGCTGCGCCCCGCGGATCCCGGGCGACCGGAACTGGACGGGCGTCGTCGTCTGGATGACATCGGTCCGGGAGTCCGGGTCGTCCGAGGTCCCGAACGAGAACTGCGGCCCGCCGGTGTCGCCGCCCGGGGTCAGGTGATCCAGGCTCTCGGAGTAGCCCAGCCGGATCGGCGTGCCGCTCGAGGACGTCACGCCGACCTCCACATAGCCGCCCACGTTCTCGCCGAGATCGAGCAGCAGGGCGGGGTTGCCGACACCGGCCGAGTTGAGGCCGGTCTCGTCGATCGTCATCGCGCCACCCCCGGGTGCCTTCAACCCGCTGGTGCCGCGGACGTTCGTCGGCGAGGTGCCCACCACGTAGGCCGCCTTCGGATAGACGAACTTGCCCGGGTCGATCACGAAACGCTTCCAACCCGAGCTCGCCGGGATCGGGGTCTTCGACTGGCCGGCCACGGAGGCGTGCGCGCGCCCGGCCTGGGACGCCACCAGAGCCATTGCGAATACGAGCACGGTCAACCGGCTCCCTCTCCCCGGTCGGAGCACGGCGCGACCCTATCAACGCCGCCTTAACCGCAGATGGGGCTACGCGCCCGGATCGTCCTCCGGGTCGGATGAGCCCGAGCCCAGTTCGACCCCCACCAGGTTCGCCGGCCGCCCGGGCAGGTACATCGAGGAGCCGGTGGCGAGGGCGACCTGCTTGCCCTCGGAATTCGTGATCTCGGCTGCGGCGATCACCAAGGTCCGGCCCCGATGGAGGATCCGGGCGCGCGCGATCAGGTCGTTCCCGTCGGGGAAGACCGGGCGCAGGTAGTTGACCTTGAAGTCGAGTGGCGCCACGGCGGTGTCCGAGGCGGCCGTCGTGAACGCGGCGCCGGTCATCGCGCTCTCGGCCAGCATGGCGGTGAAACCACCCTGGATCGTTCCGGCCGAGGTCGAAAGCCATTTGGTGCAGGGCAGGGCGACCACCGCCTCACCGTCACCGACCTCCACCGCGCGGAGGCCGGTGAGGTGGTGGATCGGCGGGCGCGGCAGCTCGTCATCGATCAGCGCCCGCATCAATTCCAGGCCGCTGCGGCGCTCGAACTCCTCCTGAGGGAGGACCTCACCCTCGATCTCCTGGCGAAGGGGGTCGTCCGGCGACGCGCCCGGCGGATCGTTTTCGTGGGGCGGCGCGTCGAGGTCGGGTGGCTCGGGAATCGGATCGACCGGCGGGAAGACGCTGCACCGGGTCGTCCCGTGCGAGATCAGCTGGTCCTCTGAGTCGAACAGGAAGGCCTCCGAGATTCCCATGGTGCGGCCTCGGTGGATCAGCTGGCCCGATCCGGTGACCGCGGCGCCCTCGCGCGGCACGACGGGGCGGAGAAAGGACATCGAGAGCTCGGCGGTGGTCATCCCCTGTCCGGCCTCCACCGACGAGTGCACGACCGAGCCGAGGGCCGCGTCGCCGATCACCGCGAGCATCCCAGCCGAAATCAGACCCGAGGTATTGGAGAACCATGGCGAGGCCGGCATCGAGAACGTCGAGTGACCGAGCGAGCCCTCGGTCATCTCGAGCTCGGTCAGGTAGCCCATCGGCGAGTACGGGATCAGCCCCCTCCTCCCCGCGCCCATGCGCTCGATTCCGGGGAGCCCCAGGAAGGATCGGTCCGGGTAGCCGCCCTTCGCGGGTTCCTGCCAGATCACCCGGCCAGCAGGTGCCGCGCCGCCACGGTCCCGGCGGCGATCACGTCCGCGTGATCTCGCTCGGGATCGGAGAGCAGCTGCAGCGCGATGCCGTCGGCGAGCGCGAAGAGGAGCGCGACAACGGCATCGATCTCGACGCCGGGATTGATCACGCCCTCGCCCTGCTTCGCCCTGAGCACGTCAGCGACGTGCCCCCGGGTCCGGTTGAAGAGCTCGGCGACCTCGCGCTGGATCTCCGGGTTCCGCCGTCCCGCGGTGAAGAGATCGAAGAGGAGAACCCAGAAGCCCGGGTCGTTCTGGATCGAGTCCTCGAGGTCGGCGACCAGGATGGCGAGCAGCTCGTCGACCGAGCCGGCATTCGCCAGCGGCTCGTCGAGGCGGGCGATCCGATGCTCGGTATCACGCCGGACCACCTCGACCAGGAGCGCTTCCTTGGTGCCGAAGTAGTAGTGGAGAAGTCCTCGGCTCACGCCGGCCTCACGGGCGACGTGCTCGAAGGTCGAGCCGGAAATGCCGCGGCGGGCGACGCTCGAGCGCATTGCCTCGACGATCCGCTGGGCTTTCTCCCCGCTCAGCTCACGCGTCTTGGTGGCCTCCACGGCCCGAAGATTAGGCGTTTGGCTGGCTGGACAGCTTGCTCAGGGCGTATGGCTAGCCGAGCTTCACCGGCGGGTTGTGGCCGGGGATGACCACGGCGGGATTCAGGTCCCGAATTCGCTGCCATTGCCGCAGGAGCTCCTCTCGCTCCGGCCCGAAATCCTCGGGCAGGCTCATCTCGTCGAAGTACTCCGGCAGCGGCCCGACGCAGTCGGAGGCGATCACCACGAGGCCCTCGTCGGTGTCGACCAGCAGTGAGATCAGGCCGTCGGAGTGTCCCGGCGTGAGCATCCAGCGCACGCCCGGCTCGATCTCCCCCTCATCCCCATCGAGGACCTCGAGGTTGGCCATCTCCATCACGCCGGAGACGATCTGCGCATAGGGAGCCTCGGTCTCGATCCGGTGGACATAGGTGCGCCGCATCGGCCAGGCCGCCAGGCCCTCGGCGTGATCGAAGTGCAGGTGCGTGAGGATCACGTCCTTCACCTCGTTCGGGTCGACGCCGAGCTCCGTCATCGCCCCGATCACCGGTGCTCCCTGCATGATCAGCCCGGGATCGACGAGGTAGTCGCGCTCGCCGCGGACCAGGAGCGTGTTCGGGAAGGCCACCATGCCCGTCGTCCGCCCGCCCTGCTGGAGCGACTTGTAGCGCTCGAACCCGTCGGCCGAACTGTCGACGGTGGCCGCCTCCGCGTCGCCATTGGAAACGGCGAAGACATAGCGCTGGGCCGGAATGAGGATGTGGACGCTCGCCATCGGCGAGCAGACTACTGCGCGGCGCGCTCGCGGAAGAGCCGCAGAAAAGACGAGGGCGCCCAGTCAATGGACGCCCTCGAAAAAGAACCGGTGATGCCTGTGGTCAGGCGCTGGGGACGGTCTCGGTGTCCGGAGCCGGGGTGGTGGTCGAGGTGTACTCGAACTCCTCCTCCGCACCGAACAGCTTGTCGAGCACGAGCTTGCGCGCGTCCTCGCTCAGGATGAGAACCAGGGCCGCACCGAGGATGGCCACGAGCAGGGCCTTTCCAAGCCCGAACCGGCGGCGGGTGCTCCGTCCGCGCAGCTGCTGTGAAGCATCCCGAAGCGACTCTGCCGCCGTCCGCAGATCACGCTGAACCTTCTTGTCGTCCATCAGGGCCTTCGCGGGCCCCTTCCCATTCGACATCCGGGCATACGCGCCCTTGGCGGCCTCGAAGGCCACTCGGATGTTCTCGCGCAGCTCGTCATCCTCGATGAGCCGTCGCACGTATGGATTGGACGCAACCGACCGGGCAGCATCTCCGGCTTTCGCGCTTCTGCTTTGTGCCCCCATGGGTCTCCTCAGATCGTTTCCAGGGTGCACCGGGGAGACTACCCCGTAAGAGGGCTCACGTCGCTGCGCCTCCGGCGCGGCTCGCGCGTTTCCCATCCGTTTGCAGGGCAACGTTCAGCACATCGCCGATGTCGTCGGCGTAGACGAACTCCAGTCCCTCCCGCTCCTGCTCGGAGATCTCCTCCACGTCGCCCTCGTTGCGATCGGGCACGATCACCTGCTTTATGCCGGCCCGCTGCGCCGCGAGCGACTTCTCCTTGAGGCCGCCGATCGGCAGGACCTGACCGGTGAGCGTCACCTCCCCGGTCATCGCCACGTCGTTGCGGACGGGCCGGTTGGTGATCAGCGAGGCGAGCGCGGTCGTCATCGCCACACCGGCGGACGGGCCGTCCTTCGGCACCGCGCCGGCGGGGACGTGGACGTGGATGTCGTGCTTCGCGAACCAGTCGTCCGGGAGGTCGGGCGCGATCTCCTTCGCGTGACGCCTCACCCAGGTGAGCGCCGCCTGCGCGGATTCCCTCATCACGTCGCCGAGCTGGCCTGTGATCGTCAGGTTTCCCGAGCCGGGCACGGCCGTGGCCTCGACGAAGAGGACCTCGCCTCCCACCGGCGTCCAGGCGAGGCCGGTGGCGACGCCGGGGTCCTTGGTGCGGCGGCGGGTCTCCGAGAAGAACCTCCGCCTGCCGAGCAGCTCGCGGGCGCGCTTGGCCGAGATCCGCATCTTGCCCTTGGCCTTCCCCTCGGCGACGTCTCGTGCGACCTTGCGGCAGACCGTCCCGATCTCCCGCTCCAGGCTCCGCACCCCGGCCTCGCGGGTGTACTCCTCGATGATCGCCTTCAGCGCCGGATCGGCGAACTCGATCTGCGATGTCTTCAGGCCGTTCGCCTTCAGCTGGCGCGGAACCAGATAGCGCCTGGCGATGTGGAGCTTCTCCTCGACCGTGTAGCCGGCGAGCTGGATCACCTCCATCCGGTCCTGCAGCGCCGGGGGGATCGTGTCCAGGATGTTGGCCGTGGCGATGAAGAGGACCTCGGAGAGATCGAAGGGAAGGTCCACGTAGTGATCGCGGAAGGTGGAGTTCTGGGCCGGGTCGAGCACCTCGAGCATCGCGCTGGAGGGATCGCCGCGGAAGTCCGCCCCCATCTTGTCGATCTCGTCGATCATGAAGACGGGGTTGCGGGTGCCCGCATCGCGCAGCGCCCGGATGATCGTCCCCGGAAGCGCGCCGATGTAGGTACGGCGATGGCCGCGGATCTCGGCCTCGTCGCGAACCCCGCCGACCGAGATGCGCTCGAACTCCCGCCCGAGCGCCTTGCCGATTGAACGGCCCAGGCTGGTCTTGCCGACGCCCGGCGGGCCGACGAAGCAGAGGATCGGGCCCGGCGAGTCTGGGTTGAGCTTGCGGACGGCGAGATATTCGAGAATGCGGTCCTTGACCTCCTCGAGGTCGTAGTGGTCCTCGTCGAGGACCTTCCGCGCATGAGAAATGTCGAGGTTGTCCTCGGTCTCCTTGGACCAGGGCAGGTCGACCAGCCACTCGAGATAGGTGCGGATCACGCCGTACTCGGCCGCGACCGGAGGCAGCTTCTCCAGCCGGGAGAGCTCGCGCTCGGCCGCCTTCTGCGCATCCTCGGGAAGCTCGGCCTCCTCGATTCGCTGGCGCAGCTCGTTCAGCTCCGCCTGCTGCTCGTCGCCCTCCCCCAGCTCCTCCTGGATCGCCTTCATCTGCTGGCGCAGGAAGTACTCGCGCTGGCCCTTGTCGATCTCGGACTCGACCTGCGACTGGATCTTGGAGCCGAGCTGGACCACCTCGAGCTCGCGGGTGAGAATCCCCGAGAGACGCCGCAGCCGCTTGGTCACGTCGACGGTCTCGAGCAGCTCCTCCTTCTCCTCGGTGGAGATGCGAAGCGCGCCGGAGATCAGGTGGGAGAGCGCCGAGGGCTCGTCCAGGTTGGCGACTGCGAGCTGGAGCTCCTCCGGCAGGTACGGGATCGCCTCGATGATCTGGCTGAAGGTGCTCTGCACATTGCGGGTGAGCGCCTCGAGCTCCGTGGATGCCTCGATCACGTCGGGCATCTCCTCGATCTTGGCGACGAGGTAGGGCTCCTCGCTGACGTAGTCGAGGATCCGGATGCGAACGCTTCCCTGGACCAGGATGCGAAGGGTGCCGTCGGGCACCTTCATCATCCGCGCGACCGTGCCGGCCACGCCCACGCCGTAGAGGTCGTCCGGGCCCGGCTTGTCGAGCTCGGGGTCCCTCGAGGCGACCATCGCCAGCATCCTGTTGCCGGAGAGGACCTCGTTGACCAGCTTGATGGAGCGCTCCTGCCCCACCGCGAGGGGCGTGAGCGTGTCGGGATAGGTGACCGTCTCCCTGAGCGGCAGGATCGGAAGGGCGTCCGGCAGCGGCTCGGTGCTGGCCAGTACCTCGTCGACGTCGGGGATCTCGACGACTTCGAGCTGAGGAGTCTCGACGTCGGCCATCGTCAGGCGCTCTCCCCCGTCAGGAGGCTCGCTACTCGGCGCGCTCAATCGGAACCTGGCGGGCGGCCTGCGGCAGCCTCGTCGGCAGCTCGACCCGGAGGATGCCGTCCTCGTAGGTGGCCTGAGCGTTCTCGGCGTTGACGTCCACCGAGAGCTCGACGACGCGGCGGAAGGGCCCGGAGGGCAGCTCGACCTGCTGATAGGTCCGGCCCTCGGTGTCGCGGACGGGCCGCTCGCCGCTGATCACCAGCGTCCGGCCGCGAACCTCGAGATTGACCGCCTCGAGCTCGATGCCGGGCAGCTCCACCTTGACCACCGCCTTGTTCGGAACGTCGTCGCCGCAGTAGTAGACGTCGACGCGGGGTACGAAGACCGCGACCTGGCGGCGCTGCCGGTAGCCGGCCTGGTCCCAGAAGTCGCCGAGGAGCTCGTCCATCTCCCGTCGCATCCGAGCGAAGTCAGCGAATGGATCGCGCTGGCTACTCATCCTCGACAGCGTAGCTAGACCTCATAGATTGCTCCCTCTCTGGCGATCTCGACCGGGCCGCCGAACCCCTTCTCCGCCTCCTCACGCGCCCAGTCCTCGCCGAGCTCATCGGAGATGTGGGTGATCACCACCCGCTTCACCCCCGCCTCCTTGGCGTGCTCCCCGGCCTCCTCGGGGGTCAGATGCCCGCGCAGGCCCGTGCGCTCGGGCCGGGGAAGCGTGCCCTCGATGATCAACAGGTCGGCGTCGCGCGCGACGTCGATGATCTCGCCGCCGGGCCGGGTGTCTGCGCTGTACGCGACCTCGCCGCTTCCCTCCGAGCCGATCCGCACGGCGAACGTCTCGACGAAGTGCGGGACCGGATGAAAGCTCGTCCAGATGTCCCCGATCTCGACCCGGTCGCCGGAGGAGTACTCCTCGATCCGGAACGCGCTCTCGATCAGGTCGTCATTGCCCCAGGAGCCCACCACCCGGCGGAAGGTCTCGACGGCGCCCGGGGGAGCGATCAGCCGGGGATGCGCCGGGTGATCGGTCCCGTCCCAGATGTGCACCGGCACCGGTTGCTGCTTCGGGGCATAGATCAGCGCGTACGAGAAGGGGACGAGGTCGAGGAAGTGATCGGCGTGCAGGTGGGAGACGACCACGGCGTCGACCTCTGTGTAGTCCACCCGCTCGCGCAGCTTGCCGAAGACGCCGTTGCCGCAGTCGAGCAGGACCTTCGTCTCGTCCGTCTCGATGAGATATCCGCTGCAGGCCCCCCCGGCGTCCTGCCAGGAGGGCGATTTGCCCAGCACGGTGATCTTCAAGGCAGCAGCCTCATGGCCACGCCGGGACTGTAACCGAGGTTCGCGGGGCGCTATGCGGCCCGCGCGGCAACCGGCGGGGAGGCGGGGGTCCGCCTATCCCTCATCAAAAGCGCGGGCTGCCGGGGCGGAACCAGGCCCTCAGGTGAGTTGGGCCTGAACGTGGGACAGGGCGAGTCGAGCCCCAGGGCGCAGAGGCCGCGGCAACGGAAGAAACAGTCATCGCATGTCACCGCAGCAGTGCGTGCTCGACCTTCAGCCAAGTTCGCCCCTTCCCCTCTCTCGTCGGATTCCGCCCCGGGCGCCGTACCCGCGACTTGGCCTGATCATGCCATTCCCACGGCCTTCCGTCAGCGGCGTTCCCGCAAATGGCGCTCTTCTTTTTTCACCGGTTGGTCACGAGTTCCGCTACCACCGTGGAACCGGCGACCGGATCGCCTCTCGCTAAGATCAGCGACCGATGGCGCACGAGCGAACAGCGGAGCTCTCGGCCTCTCCCCCGATGTTCGAGAGCAGGTTTCTCGACTTCTTCTCGCGGGTCCATCCGGTCATTCCGGCGCTGATCTTCGTGCCCGTGGTGATCGGCGGCATCTGGCTCGGAATCGATCGTGGACTGGCCGTCGGGACCACCGTCCTCCTCTTCATCGCCGGCCTCGTCATCTGGACGCTGACCGAGTACTGGCTCCATCGCCTCTTCTTCCACTGGGAGCCGAAGTTCCGAGGTGGCGATCGCCTGCACTTCATCATCCACGGCGTCCATCACGACCATCCCAACGACGCCATGCGCCTGGTCATGCCGCCCGCCGTCAGCGTTCCCCTCGCCGCGCTCTTCCTCGGGCTGTACGTGCTGGTGTTCGGGACGCCCCAGGCCTATCCCGCCTTCTCGGGATTCATCCTCGGCTATCTGACCTACGACTACATGCACTACCACCTGCACCACCACGTGCCGACGACCAAGTTCGGCAAGCAGCTGCGCACCCACCACATGCGCCACCACTTCCAGGATCACCGCTACGGCTTCGGCGTCTCCTCCCCGCTCTGGGACGCGATCATGGGAACGCTGCCCAGGTCGCGCAAAGGTTCGCGCGACACGGCTTCGCCATCAGATCGCGGCCACGAGCGCCCGCCCAGCACAAGTCGCGCCGGCTGAGCCGGCGCTCAGAAGTGCTGCGGGCTGGTGTCCGCTACGCCACCCTCGACGGCGGATCCCGTCCCTCCAGCACCGCGATCACGTTGTCGGCGACCGCGCCCGCCATTCCGTCGCGCGACGGAATCGTCGCGGAGCCGATGTGCGGCAGCAGCACCGCCCGCGGGGCCGCCAGCAACCTGGGCGAGACCTCCGGCTCGGACTCGTAGACGTCCAATCCGGCGGCACCGAGAGTGCCGGACTCGAGCGCGGCGGCCACGGCCTCTGAGTCGACCAGTGGCCCGCGCGAGGTGTTGACGAGCACGCCCTCCGAGCCGATCAGCTCCAGCTCGGCCGCGCCGATCAGCCCCCTGGTCTCGGGCATCGAGGGGGCGTGGATGCTGACCACATCGGAGACCTCGAGCAGCTCCCGCAGCTCCAGGCGGCGTGCGCCCAGCTCCCCCTCCGCGTCGGGCTTGGACGACCGGCTCGCGTAGACGACCGTCGCTCCCAGACCGTGCGCGAGCAGCGCGTAGCGAGAGCCGATCCGGCCCATGCCGACCACGCCGACTGTCGAGCCCCGGAGCTCGATCCCGCGGTATGCGGCCGGATCCCAGCCGCCCCATCTCCCGGCCCGCAGGTCGCGCTCCGCATCGCTCATCCGGCGGGCCGCGGCGAAGGTGAGCGCCATCGCGAGCTCCGCGGTGGCCTCGGTGAGGACATCGGGCGTGTTGGTGACGATCACGCCGCGATCCCGGCAGGCGTCGAGGTCCACGTTGTCGTAGCCCACCGCGAAGTTGGCGACCATCTTCAGGCCGTCTCCAGCCGCATCCAGGAGCTCGCCGTCGATCGGAAAGCTCGGGTCAGCGACCACGGCCGCCGCTCCTGGGACCCGCTCCAGCAGATCTCCCCGCGTCGCCTCGAGGCCTCCCTCGCTGACCTCGTAGCGCGCCTTCAATCTGTCCAACCCCGCCGGGAGGAGGACGCGGGCGACCACAACTCTCTGGGGTTCAGCGTTCATCTCACTCGAAACTAACCGTTACGGTGTTGTAACTGTCATTTGGTGAAAGAGAGGATCCGGGTACATGCCAAGAGTTTCGAACACAGTCGATCAGGCAAGGACGCTACTCGAGCGTCGGCTGAAGGAGCTCGATGACGAGCGGAAGCAGGTGGAGGCCGCCCTCGCCGGGCTCGGTAAGAGTGCCAGGCGAAGCGCCGGCCGTCCGCGCAGCACCGGCCGCCGTCGCCGCCGAGGGGGGACGCGGGCCGACCAGGCCGTGAAGATCATCAGCGAGAATCCGGGGATCAAGGTCTCCGAGCTCGGCAAGAGGATGAAGCTCAATCACCCGAACTACCTGTACCGGGTGCTGCCGGACCTCGAGAAGGAAGGCCGGGTTCGCCGCAAGGGCACCGGCTACCACCCCGGCTAGCCCGCAACAGCTACACCGGCTCTCGCCTAGATCAATCCGAGCTGCTGCACCGAGTCGCGCTCATCACGCAGCTCCGCGACGGTCGCATCGATCCTCTCCTGGGAGAAGTCGGTGACCTCGAGGCCCTCGACGCGCTTCCACTCGCCGCCGGCGCACTCACACGCCGCGCCGCAGATCAATCCCTCCTCTATCCCGTAGGAGCCGTCGGAGGGAACTGCCATCGAGGCCCAGTCGCCGTCCGGCGTCCCGAGGACCCAGTCGTGCACGTGGTCGATCGCGGCGTTCGCGGCGGAGGCGGCGCTGGACGCGCCGCGCGCCTCGATGATCGCCGCGCCGCGCTTGCCGACGGTCGGGATGAACTCGTCCGCAATCCAGGCTTCGTCGTCCACCTCGTCCCAGGCCGGGCTGCCGTCGACCAGGGCGTTGACCAGGTCCGGGTACTGCGTCGGTGAGTGATTTCCCCAGACGGTCATCCGCTTGATGTCCGTGACCCGGCGCCCGAGCTTGTTGGCGAGCTGGGCGATTGCGCGGTTGTGGTCGAGCCGCATCATCGCCGTGAAGCGCTCGGCCGGGACGTCGGGTGCGTGGGACTTGGCGATCAGGCAGTTGGTGTTCGCCGGGTTGCCGACCACGAGGATCTTGATGTCGTCAGCCGCCTTCTCGTTGATCGCCTCACCCTGTGGCTTGAAGATCCCGCCGTTCGCCTCGAGCAGGTCGGCGCGCTCCATCCCCTTCGACCGCGGGCGGGCGCCGACGAGCAACGCGATGTTGGTTCCGTCGAAGGCCTCCTTCGGATCGTCCGAGATGTCGATTCCGCGCAGGAGCGGGAAGGCGCAATCGTCGAGCTCCATCGCCGTTCCCTCCGCCGCCTTGATCGCGTCGGGGATCTCGAGCAGGCGGAGCTTCACCTCGGTGTCGGGACCGAGCATCTGGCCGGCGGCGATCCTGAAGAGGATCGCGTAGCCGATCTGGCCTGCGGCGCCGGTGACTGTGACGTTCACGGGTGTCAATTCATCTCCTTGGTCAGGTTTTCGTCGATGGAGCCGAGGAACTCCTGCGTCGTCTGGAACTCCTGGTCCGGGCCGATCAGCAGGGCGAGGTCCTTCGTCATCTTCCCGCTCTCCACCGTCTCGACGCATACGCGCTCGAGGGTCTCGGCGAACTCGGTGACCTCGGGGGTCTCGTCCATCCGCCCGCGCGCGGCGAGCCCGCGCGTCCAGGCGAAGATCGAGGCGATCGGGTTGGTCGAGGTCGGCTTGCCCTCCTGGTGCTGGCGGAAATGGCGTGTGACGGTGCCGTGGGCGGCCTCGGCTTCGACCGTCTTGCCGTCGGCCGTCATCAGCACGCTCGTCATCAGGCCGAGGGACCCGAAGCCCTGCGCAACGGTGTCCGACTGCACGTCGCCGTCGTAGTTCTTGCACGCCCAGACGTAGCCCCCCTCCCACTTCAGCGCCGCCGCGACCATGTCGTCGATCAGGCGGTGCTCGTAGGTGAGGTCCGCCTGCTCGAACTCTTCCTTGAATTCCGCGTCGTAGACCTCCTGGAAGATGTCCTTGAAGCGGCCGTCGTAGCGCTTCAGGATCGTGTTCTTGGTCGACATGTAGACCGGGAAGCCGCGGTCGAGTCCGTAGCGCATGGAGGCCCGTGCGAAGTCCCTGATCGAGTCGTCGAGGTTGTACATCGCGAGCGCGACCCCGCCGCCCGGGAAGTCGTAGACGTCGAGCTCGATCGGCTCACTGCCGTCCTTGGGGGTGTAGGTCAGGGTCAGCTCGCCCTCGCCGGGCACGACCAGGTCGGTCGCCCGGTACTGGTCGCCGAAGGCGTGGCGGCCGATCACGATCGGCTTGGTCCAGCCGGGGACCAGGCGCGGCACGTTCGAGATCACGATCGGCTCCCGGAAGATGACGCCGCCGAGGATGTTCCGGATCGTCCCGTTGGGGGAGCGGTACATCTCCTTGAGGCCGAACTCCTCCACCCTCGCCTCGTCCGGGGTGATCGTGGCGCACTTCACGCCGACGCCGTGCTCCTTGATCGCGTTGGCGGCGTCGACGGTGATCTGATCCTCCGTCTCGTCGCGCTTCTCAATCCCGAGGTCGAAGTAGATGAGTTCGACGTCGAGATAGGGCAGGATCAGCTGCTCCTTGATGAAGGCCCAGATGATCCGGGTCATCTCGTCGCCGTCGAGCTCGACTATCGGGTTCTTGACCTTGATTTTCGGCATACCGGGGTCGGCGATGGTATGCCAATCCGGATCGCTGCGACCGCCGTTATCTTCAGGTACGTGAGCAGCTTGGGAGGAGAGCGCAAGATCGCGACAATGCTCTTCGCCGACCTGGTCGGCTCGACTCAGCTTGCGACAGCGCTCGATCCGGAGGACATGCGGGGCCGCCTCGAACCCTTCTTCGACGCCGCGCGATCGGCGCTCGAGCAGCACGGAGGAACCGTCGAGAAGTACATCGGCGACGCCGTGATGGCCGTCTTCGGAGCACCGGTGGCGCACGGCGACGATCCCGACCGGGCGATCGCGGCGGCGCTGGCGGTGATCGACCGGGTGTCGGCGATCGATGGCGACCTGGCGGTGCGGGTCGGCATCGAGACCGGCGAGGTGCTGGCCGTCCCCGAGAGCGGCGACCTTCGGGTCACCGGGGAGGCCGTGAACGTCGCCGCCCGCCTGCAGCAGGCCGCGTCCCCCGGAGAGGTGCTGGTCGGCGAGCGGACCGCGCGGGCCTGTCGCCGGGCGCAGCTCGAGCGCAACGGCCACGTCAACGCGAAGGGCATCGACAGTCCGCTGACCGCCTTCCGTGCGATCTCGATCTGCGACGAGGAGGAGATCACCGACGTCCCCCTGATCGGCCGGCAGGACGACCTCGAGATGCTTCGCCTGATCGCCCGCCGGGCCGCCCGCGAGCAGATTCCGCAGTTGGTGACGGTCTTCGGCGACGCCGGCATCGGCAAGACCCGGCTCGGGGCCGAGCTCTTCGAGGAGCTGCGAGCCGAGGGATGGCGGACCGTGGTGGGCCGCAGCCCGCCGTACGGACACGGCATCGCCTTCTGGGCGCTCGGCGAGATCCTGCACGATGCGGCGGGGATGCCGGCCGAGGCGCGGGCCGACCAGGTGGAGCCGGCGCTGCAGGTGCTGCTGACGGAGCTCGGCGCCGATGATGCGCCGGAGCTCGCCGCAGCCCTCGTGGTGGCCATGCGGGGAGCTGACGAGGGCTCGGACGCCGAGGACGAGCTGAAGCGAGCCTGGCGACGCTTCGTGGCGTTGCTGGCGTCCGACCGGCCCCTCGCGATCGGGGTGGACGACGCTCACTGGGCCGACGAGGGCACGCTCAACATGCTGGAGGAGGCGGCCTTCGGACTCTCGAAGGTCCCCGTCATCATCCTCTGCACCTGCCGCCCGGAGCTGACCGAGCGGCGGCCCGACTTCGGGCGGGCCGCCCGCAACAACACCCAACTCGAGCTGATGCCGCTCGACGGCGAATCGGCGACGCGGCTCGCGGAGCAGCTCCTGCCCGAGGATCGTCGCCCGATCGCAGGACGAATCGCCGACGCCGCGGGGGGCAACCCGTTCTTCACCGAGGAGGTCTCGCGGGCGATCAGGGAGGAGCGCATCGAGGCGATGCCCGAGCGCCTCCCCGACACGGTCCAGGCCGCGATCGCGGCTCGGATCGACCTGCTGCCGGCCGAGGAGAAGAGGACGCTCCAGGTCGCCTCGGTGCTCGGCCATACCTTCGCGCAGGGACCGCTCGGGGACCTGATCAAGGAGGACCCAGCCGACCTGCTCTGGTCGTTGAGGCGCAAGGCACTGGTGTCGGAGCGGACCACGACCGATGCCGGGAGCTACGCGTTCCGCCACCAGCTGATCCGCGACGTCGCCTACGGCTCGCTGCCGCGCGCCGAGCGGGCCGGCCTGCACGATCAGGCCGCGAGCGCCCTGATGGAGTGTGACCCGTTCGCGGAGCGCGCCGAGCTGGTCGCCTACCACCTCACCCACGCGCTCGAGCTGCAGCCGACCGACGAGCGCAGGCTGGCCGCCTGCGAGGCGGTCTCCGAGGCAGCGGCGAGCGCCGTTCGCCGTGGCGCGGCGGCGCGCGGACAGGAGCTCTACGAGGAGTCCGCCGAGCTTTCCCACGGTGGCGAGCGCGTCGATGCCCTCTGGGCCGCGGCCGACGTCGCGCTGCGCCGCTGGCGAGGCGATCACGCCCTCAGGCTCTTCCGGGAGGCGGGAGAGTCGGCCGAGGAGATCGGCGATTCCCGCGCCGCCGGTGCCTTCGCTCGGGCCGTCGAGGTGGGAACGCGGATGAGCGGGATCAGCGGGAACCCCGATCGCGACCAGCTGCGTCCGATGCTCGAGAGAGGGCGGGAGCTGGTCGCCGACGACGACACGGTCACGAAGGCCCGCCTTCTCCTCGACGAGGCCTGGCTCGCCTGGAAGAACGACCAGACGCTCGAGATGGAGGAGCCCGCGCTGGGCGGATTGGAGCTGGCCCGCCAGACCGACGACCTGGCGGTCCTGCAATCCGCACTCGACGCCGTCACCGCCAGCGACTGGCAGCAGGGCCGCCATGTCGCGGCGGTTGAGCACACCCGCGAGCGTCTCGAGCTGCTCAGCGGTGCTCCCAGGACCGCCACCCTCGACGTGGAGCGCAGCGACGCGCTCCACATGATGATCGAGTCACTGCTCCAGACCGGCGACTTCCACGAGGCGGAGTCCTATGCCGGCGAGGCCCGGGACCTCGACCTCTCGCGCGGGATCATCTACTCCGCCTGGCAGCGCGGACTGCTCCCGGCCTTCTTCCTGGGCCGCTGGGACGAGGCGCTCGAGATGGCGAGGCACGTCCGCGAGGCCTGGATGGCGGCCGAGCGGCCGCCGCTCGGGGCGTTCGCCACCTCGATCGCCTGCGCCGGAGCGATCCAGGGCCTGCGTGGCGAGAGCGGCTGGCTCGAGTGGTTCGAGATCGCCGACGAGCTCTCCGAGGGCGCCCTCGGCAACAAGGCCGGCGTGATCGTGATGCGCGCCGACATCGAGCTCCACCAGGGGCTCACCGATCGCGCCGCCGAGCGGTTCGAGTCCGACATCTCGACGACGTGGTTCCGCTCTCCGTACATGGCGAGCCGCGCGGAGTCGTATGCGCGGCTGGGCCGTCCGGATACCGACGAGGCGATCCTGGTCGCCGAGGAGTACATCGGCGAGCACCGCTACGCCATGGGCATCCTGCTGCGCGCGCAGGGAATCCACGCGGAGGACGAGAACGCGCTGCGGGAATCGCTCGAGCTGTTCAAGGAGCTCGACTGCCCGTATCAAACGGCGCGCACAGGCTGGCTGCTCGGGGGCGAGCAGCGGGATGAGGCGGTCGAGATCTTCGGCCGGCTCGGGGCGACGCCGCCGGCCGGATGAGCTAGCGCTTCTCCGCGTCGCGCAGCCGCGACGCCAGCGTCTCGAGCATCGGCCAGGCGACCTCGGGATGGTCCTCGATGAACGGCCGGAACTCCCATGCGGTCAATCCCTGACAGCGCAGATCGGTGGTGGCGACGATCGTTGCGGAGCGCGGACCGCTGTCGATCAGGGCGATCTCGCCGAAGAACTCGCCCGGCCCGAGGGTTCGAACGATCTTCCCGTCGATGCTGACGGTGGCGTTGCCGTCCTCGATGACGAAGAAGCCCACCCCGCTCTTGCCTTCGCTCGTGATCGTGTCGCCCTCGCCAAAGCTGCGCTCCTGCATGCGATTGGCGAGCTTCTTGAGCTCCTTCGGCTTCACCCCCTGGAACAGGGGGACGCCGGTCAGCGTGTCCACCACGTCCGCCACGCGGCGATCCTATCCCCGCCTCGGGGTTGACGCAAAGAGTGAATCATGGTTCACTTCTTAGGTGGCCTATCGATCCACCGAGCGCACCGAGGCGCGTCGGGCCGAGACCCGCGAGCGAATCGTGACCGCGGCCCGCGAGCTGATTGCGGATGGCGGATACGTCGCCGCCCCGGTCGCCGCCGTTGCGGATCGAGCGGGAGTCGCGGTCGGCACCGTCTACCGCCATTTCCCCTCGAAGTCCGATCTGTTCACCGAGGTATTCCGGGAGGCCTCGCAGCACGAGGTCGACGCGATGAGCGAGGCCATCCACGAGACCAGCGGTCCCGCGGCCGAGCGGGTCGCCGCCGGCATCGACGTCTTCGCCCGCCGGGCGCTCCGCGGGAAGCGGCTCGCCTGGGCCCTGCTCGCGGAGCCGGTGGATCCGGCCGTCGAGGCCGAGCGCCTGCAGTTTCGCCACAGCTACCGGGACCTGATGGCCGAGGTGATCTCCGAGGGGATCGCCGCCGGCGATCTGCCCGAGCAGGACGTCGACGCGACCGCCGCCGCCCTGATCGGGGCGATCGGAGAGACGATGATCGGTCCCCTGTCCCCCACGACGAACGGAGGCGACCCCGACGCGCTGATCGCCTCCCTGATCGACTTCTGCACGCGCGCAATCGGAGAGGAGCAACCGAATGGCAACGGCTGAGAGGCACACCGGAGTCCGCACCCACACCGTCGAAAATCAGGCGCCGCCGCTGGTCGACTACAACGTCTTCGAGTCCGACACCGTGATGAAGGAGGCGGTGAAGCGCGAGGGCGCCGACTGGGCCGTCGAGCGGATCACCGAGGTCGGCGAGATCGCCGGCCGCGGCGACGTGATCGAGCTCGGCCGGCTTGCCAACGAGAACCCACCGAAGCTCCGCACCCACGACCGCTACGGCAACCGGGTCGACATCCCGGAGTTCCACCCGTCCTGGCATGAGCTGATGCGGCTCGGCATCTCGCACGAGCTCCACTCACTGCCCTGGCGCGAGCCTCAGCCGGGCGCGCACGTCGCCCGCGCCGCCGCGTTCATGTGCTTCTCCCAGGCAGAGGCCGGCGTCGGCTGCCCGATCTCGATGACCTACTCGGTCGTTCCGGCCCTGCGCAAGCAGCCGGAGTTGGCCGAGGAGTGGGAGCCGCGGATCCTCTCCGACGTCTACGACCCGCGGCAGATCGCCGCCTCCGAGAAGGAGGGATCCCTGTTCGGCATGGGCATGACCGAGAAGCAGGGCGGCTCCGACGTGCGCGCCAACACGACCGTCGGGAAGCCGATCAATGGTGGCGGCGCGGGAGCCGAGTACGAGATCACGGGCCACAAGTGGTTCTTCTCGGCGCCGCAGTGCGATGCGTTCCTCATCCTCGCGCAAGCCGACGGCGGCGTCTCCTGCTTCCTGATGCCGCGGCGGCTGCCGGACGGCGAGCTCAACCGCTTCCGCATCCAGCGGCTCAAGGACAAGCTCGGCAACCGCTCCAACGCCTCCTCGGAGATCGAGTTCGACGGAGCCTGGACTCGCCTCGTCGGCGAGGAGGGCGCGGGCGTCCGGACGATCATCGAGATGGTCAACCACACGCGACTCGACTGCGCGACTGGGAGCGCGACCGGGATGCGGGCCGGCGTCGCCCAGGCGATCAATCACGCCTCTCACCGGGTCACCTTCGGCAAGGTCCTGGTGGAGCAGCCGCTGATGCAGAACGTCCTGGCCGATCTGGCGGTCGAGTCTGAGGCGGCGACGATCAGCTCGCTGCGCCTCGCTCGCGCATACGACGAGGCGATCGCCGGAGATGACGAGGCCCAGGCGTTCAAGCGCATCGGCAACGCGGTGCTCAAGTACTGGATCTCGAAGCGGGCCCCGAGCCACGCTGTCGAATGCCTCGAGAGCCTGGGCGGGAACGGCTATGTCGAGGAGTCGGGGATGCCCCGTCTCTATCGAGAGGCGCCGCTCGCCTCCATTTGGGAGGGCTCGGGGAACGTCCAGTGCCTCGACGTCCTCAGGGCGATGGTCAAGAACCCGAACTCCGTCGACGCGTTCTTCGCCGAGGTCGCCGAGGGCTCCGGGGAGGCGCGCCTCGATGCCTACGTGGCCGACCTGAGGAAGGACCTCCAGGACATGAACGGGATCGAGTCGCGCGCCCGCCAGCTGGTGGAGCGGATGGCGCTGGCACTCCAGGGCTCCCTGCTGCTGCGTTTCGGCGACGACGCCGTGGCCGATGCTTTCGTCGCGTCCCGCCTGGCCGGCGACTGGGGGCACGCCTTCGGCACGCTGCCCGCGGGGACCGACTTCGCGCGGATCATCGACCGCCACCGCGCCGCCTAGGGCGAGCGGCGGCTCAGGCGCGAGCCCGGTAATGCAGATGGATCACGCCGCTCTCGAAGCGGTGTTGATCCACCAGCTCCAGATCGACGCGGGCATCACTCGGAAGTGCCGCGGTGCCGCCCCCCACGACAACCGGATTGATCGAGAGGTGGTAGTCGTCGACGAGGCCGGCCCTGATCGCCTCACCGGCGAGCCCTGGGCCGCCGATGCTGATGTCGCGATCGGCTTCGGCCTTCAGCCGCTCGATCGCCTCCGGATCGAACTCACCCTCGAGTCTCGTCTTCTCGCTGGAGACCTCGTCAAGGCTTCGAGAGAAGACGACCTTCTCGGCGGCTCGCCAGATGTCGACGTACTCGCTCGCCGGGTCGCATTGATCGGGGGAGACCTCCGCTGTCTCCCAGAAGACCATCGTCTCGTACATGCGGCGCCCGTATAGGTAGGTCCCGATCGGCCGCTCGAGGTCGTTGATGAAGGAGTGCAGCTCGTCGTCGGGCCTGGCCCAGCTGAAGTTGCCGTCCGTGTCGGCGACGTAGCCGTCGAGCGAGCAGATCACGCCATAGATCAGTTTCGCCATGTCAGCTGAGACCCGGCGGCTCCGGAAAACTCATCGGTACGCTGGGGCAATGTGCAGAAACATCAGACAACTCCATAATTTCGAGCCTCCCGCAACTCAGGAGGAGGTCCACGACGCGGCGCTGCAGTTCGTCCGCAAGGTGAGCGGATCGAGCAAGCCGTCCCAGGCGAACGCCGAGGCGTTCGAACTGGCCGTCGAGGAGGTGGCCGCCTCCACGCGGAAGCTGCTCGACTCGCTGGTCACCAATGCTCCCCCGAAGAACCGGGAGGACGAGGCGGCCAAGCGTCGGGCGAAGTACGAAGAGCGCTTCGCGGCCTAGGTTCGAGACCAGCGCTTGATGCTTTCGGGGACCGCCGGGTCCTCGCGGAGGTCGGGCGCCGGAATCGGCTCGCCCGTGCCGTGGGTGAGCGGAAGCCGCCCGGCCCAAAAGGGCAGATCCATGTCCGCCTCCTCATCGACCGGCGGCCCGGTGCGAACCTTCGCCGAGGCCTCCTCGATCGGAATCGACAAAACCCTCGTCGACTTCAGGTCGGTCTCGTCGGCGCCGCGGACCTCGTCCGCGCGACCCGGGGCGATGTGCTCGACGACGGCTCGCAGGGCCTCCTCCTTCTCGCCGGGATCGGTGACCTCGCTCGCCGTTCCGAGCACCATCACCGAGCGGTAGTTGAGGGAGTGATGGAGAGCGGCCCGGGCGAGCACCAGCTCGTCGACCAGCGTGACCGTGACGCAGCACGGAGTGCCGTCGATCAGGGCCTTGAGCATGCGGTTTCCCTTGGCGCCGTGGAGGAAGAGTGTCTCCCCAATCCGGGCATGAATGGTGGGGATGACGTACGGCTGACCGTCCTGCGTGAAGCCGACGTGACAGGTGAGCGCCTCGTCGAGAATCGAGTGGACGAGGTCCCGGTCGTAGCTGCCGCGGCCGGGCTTGCGGTAGATCCGGGTGCGCTCGGTCTGTTCGTAATCGGCCGCGATCGGCCGATGGTAGGCCGATGCCCGATCACGCCGCTGACGAACTGAGTGACGCGGATGTGCCACTCCGGAGTGCCGGCTACCGACTACTCCCCTTGCCCGTGGGGTGACCGCACACCTATGGTCAGCGGCTCAGTCAGGGGCAGCTCTCAGGGAGGGGTACGACCGTGCCATCACGAAGGTTGTTTTTCGCAGTCGTCGCATCCGTTGCGGCCTTGCTTGCGCTCGCCAGCGCGGCGTCCGCGGCGACGATCGCACCAACCACCACTTCGGACGACGGCACCGGGTGCACGCTGCGCGAGGCGATTCAGTCGGCGAACACGGACGCTGACTTCGGCGGGTGCGTGGCGACCGGCTCTTACACAGTCGGCGGCGCCGACACGATCAACCTGGCCGCCAGCACTACTTACAACATGCAATTCAACGACTCCCCGGACTACGGCGAGGACGCCAACGTGAAGGGCGACTTCGACATCGTTGCCGGCGCGGGATTGACGATTCAGAGCTTGGGGACTGGTGCAACCCGGAGCACGATCGAGGGCAATGAGGTCGACCGCATCTTCCACATCCTGAGCACCAGCACGGGGCCGGTCACGATTGGCGACGTGATCCTCCACGGCGGACGCGCCGATCACATCACGGGCGAGAAGGGTGGCGGAATCCTGAACGAGGGCGGGAACCTCACTGTCACCGGCTCCGACATCACCAGCAACGCCGCGGGTGCCGGCGGCGCCGGCATCGAGACGAACGGAACGGCGGCCACCCAGATCACCGACAGCAGCTTCACGCTCAACAACCAGTGCTGCGATTCACCGGCGAGCGGTGGCGGCGCGATCGGTGTCTCGAGCGGCGGTGGCGGCAGCCTGACGATCACCAACTCCGAGATCGGTGCCAGCGGCGGCGGCAACCAGGCCCAGGGCCAGTCGACAACGCCCGGTCGGGGCGGCGGGATCTACTTCGCGCCCGCTAACGACGCGACGCTCAGCGTGACCGACAGCCGGATCGTCTCCAACGGTGTGAACTCCAACGGCGGGGGAACGCAGGGCGGCGGCGTCTTCGTCGGTGGTGCGACCGGGAGCACGGTCAGCTTCACCCGGGCGCTGATCGATAACAACTCCAACGGCCCAATCACTCCCACTGATACCTCGGGTGGGGCGGGCGTCTACATCGACGGGCCGGGGGCGACCTTCACCAACAGCCTGATCACGAACAACACCGGCTTACGCCCCGACGGCCACGCCCGCCAACCAAGGCGGCGGGATCTACGTCAATTCCAGCAGCGGCGCGGTCAGGCTCGTCGGCACGACGGTTGCGTCGAACAGCCTCTCCAGCGGCGTCAGGTCCGGCGGCGGCATCTTCAACAAGGGCACCCTCGTGCTGCTCAACAGCACCCTCGACAGCAACAGCGCAGGGAGCGGATCGGGCGGTGGATTGACGGAGGCCGCAGGCACGGCGAGCATCTTCAACAGCACCTTTGCCAACAACGGCGGCTTCTCCGGCGCCAGCATCAGGATGATCGGCGGAACGGCGACGGTCAGAGGCTCCATCTCGGACTCCAGCAACGACGGGTGCCTTGGGTCCGTCGTAACGGGTGGCTTCAACATCGGCTCCGACGAGTCGTGCTGGTCCACATCCGGCACTGACATCGGGTTCGCGGCCGTCGATCTCCTCGGGCTCGCGAACAACGGGACCACCGTCGCCGCAGGCGGAACCACCGGCGGCACCGCTGTACCGGTCCAGACCGACGCGCCCGACCTCACGTCGGACGCGATCGACCGGATCCCCGCCGCGTCGTGCACCAACAACTCAGCGAGCCCCCTCACCCTAGATCAGCGGGGCTTCCCCCGTCCCATCGACGGGAACGGCGACTTCTCCGACGCGTGCGACTCCGGCGCGGTTGAGGTCGCGGCATGCGACGGCGTCGAGGCGACGATCGTCGGCACCAACGGCGACGACGCCACGCTCGACGGAACCGGCAGCGCGGACGTGATCGTCGGCGCCGGTGGCAGCGACACCATCAACGGCGGCGCTGGCGCCGACACGATCTGCGGCGGTCCGGGCAGCGACCATCTCACCGGGGGAACCGGCGTGGACGACATCTTCGGCGGGCCCGGACTGGACACCATCCTCTCTCAGGACGGTGCCTCGGACACGATCAACTGCACGGGCGGCGGCCCCGACAGCGGCACCGTCGACACCTCGCCCGCCGAGACGTACGTGAATTGCGACTCGGACAGCGACGGCGTGGTCGACTTCCTGGACGCCTGCCCGACCCAGTCGGGGACCAGCAACGGTTGCCCGGTGAGCACGCCGCCTCCGCCTCCGAGCACCAGCACAGGCCCGACCGGCCAGCGCGCCGCAGCGCTGAAGAAGTGCAAGAAGAAGAAGTCGGCTCAGGCCCGCACGAAGTGCAAGAAGAAGGCGAACAAGCTGCCGGTCTAGCTCAGGTCAGCCAGTTCGCATCCAGCTTGCGGACCACGGCCTCCGAGAGCCTGACCGCGTCGCCGACTGTCCCGTAGTCCACCCGGTCGGGAGTGTCAGTCCTCCAGTGGTAGTTCGTGGGGTTCTTCCACTGATTGCACGAGGCGACCGAGACGCACTGGTAGCCGGCCGCGAGCGGGAAGATGCCGTCGGTCGCATTGCGCAGGCGCAGCTCGCGAAAGGGCATCTCGATGCCGAGCTCCTCCGCGGTCGAATCGAGCAGCTCGAGCGAGGGCGCCGGATACTCCCTCATCTTCAGCATCCCCTCTCCACGCAGGACCAGCAGATTGGGGGACCCGACGGTATCGAGGCAGAGGAAGAAGGTCCGATCGGTCGGCAGCTCGGAGGCGTGCCGCTCCATGAACAGGCCCATCCCCTCGCAGAGAGCCTCCTCGGAGGTTGAGAGGAAGAGGATCCGCGTGTTCTCCGGCGGGTGCTCGGCGAAGGCGCGGGCGAATGCCAGCTGGGCGATGCAGCCCGTCCCGTTGTCATTGGCTCCGGGGACGACCTCGCCGGCGCCGATGTGGGCCATGAACGCCGCGCTCCCGGCGGAGACGGCGGTGCCGAGGCCGGTCAGCTTCCTGCTGCCGAGCGCGGCGCCCGCCGCGACGATCGCCGGACCGGCCACCGTCGGCCACATCAGCGGCGGGCTGGTGTCGTTGTTCTCGAAGACCAAGGGAGCGTTCTGACCCACGGCCTCGGTGATCGCCGGGTTGAAGAAGAAGGCGGTGTGGGCCGCGTCGTGGTGGGCCATGAGGACGACCGTTCGCTCGGCGTCGGCGGGACCGATCTCGGCGAGCACGTGGTGGGCGCTGCGATTGGGCAGCATGCGGCGAAAGCGGCGCTTGCCGGGAGGCAGCTCGTCCGCGATCAGGGCGGCCGCCGCCCCGCCCGTGAGCGGTCGCGAGTGCACGAGCGACGCGGCCGCCGCGCCGGGCGGCCAGGCCCGCGAGCGCCCCGGCGCCCGCCAACAGCCCGATCGGCCACCAGAACGTGCCGTTCGCCCCGGTCTCCTCCTCGACGCGCACGTCGCGGGCGCCGGCCTCCCGCAGCTCGTCGGCCAGCCATTCGGCGGCTCGGCGCTCGCCCTCGGATGCCGAGCCGCGCTCCCACGAGCAGAGCTCGTCGAGCCTGGTCCGCATCCAATCTTCATCGGGTGGGGCCGAGAGACCGGCTGGAGCCTCTGTCGCCATGCCGGAAAGCTACCCGGCGGCCTCTAACCTCCGGTCCATGGCCGGCGGCGGCGTCACGCTGTTTCGTATACGCGGCATCAGGATCGCGGTGGACTACTCGTGGTTCATCGTCCTCTTCCTGATCATCTTCTGGCTTTCGAGTTCCTACCGGGACGAGCTCAATTCGCCGAACGGGGACAGCGAGCCGTACTTCCTCGCCGTGGCAAGTGCCGCGCTCTTCTTCGCCTCGATCCTGCTGCACGAGCTCGGCCACGCCTTCGTAGCCCGGCGGCATGGGATCGGCGTCTCCGGGATCACGCTGTGGATGTTCGGCGGTTTCGCCCGGCTCGAGAAGGACTCGGACACTCCAGGGACCGAATTCAAGATCGCGATCGCCGGGCCCCTGGTCACTGTGGCGATTGTGCTTGCCTGCGTCGGCGCCTTCCTGGTGATAGCCCCTTCGGGGGAACTGCGCCACGCCGCGCTGGCCCAGAACAGCACCAACGCCTCCGGGGCCGCGGTCATGATCGCCTGGCTCGGCTCGATCAACCTCTTCGTGCTGATCTTCAACCTGGTCCCGGCGTTCCCGCTGGACGGCGGTCGCATCGCGCGCGCGATCGCCTGGTGGCGGACAGGCAGTCGCAACTCCGGGACGCGTTTCGCCGCCACGATCGGGGAGTGGTTCGGCGTCCTGCTGATCGTCGGCGGGCTCGGCTACTTCGCGGCCTACCGCGGCTCCCTTTTCGGCGGGATCTGGCTCGCCTTCATCGGATTCATCCTCCGCGGCGCCGCCAAGGCTGCGCTCGCGCAGACCGAGGTGAGCAGCCGCATCGAGGGCATCTCGGTCGCCGACGTGATGGAGCGGGACCCGGTGGCAATCCCGGAGGGCGCCTCGATCGAGCAGGCGCTCGACGAGTACTTCCTGCGCTACCGCTCGCCATGGTTCCCCGTCGTCGACACAAGCAGGCACTTCATCGGCCTGGTCGACCGCGGCGCCGCCGACAATGTCCCGGCCGTCGAGCGCGCGTCCTCCATCGTGGGAGACGTCCTCGCACGGGACAGCGGCGCACTCACCATCGGGGAGGACGAGCCGCTCGAATCCGTCCTCGGCAACGAGTCGCTGCGCCGCCTCGGCGCCCTGATCGCCACCGACGCCGACGGCCGCATCCGCGGCGTGCTGACGATCGACGCGATCGGGAAGGCGATGCGTCCGATGGCGCCCGGCAGCGCGGATACCAGCCTGTAGCCGCCCTATATAGGATCGGTTTCGTGCCGGACCACGACGTACTGGTGATCGGGGCGGGCCTCGCGGGACAGCGGGCCGCGCTTGCCGCTGCGGAGCAGGGCGTCTCCGTCGGCATCATCAGCAAGGTCCATCCCGTCCGATCGCACTCCAACGCCGCGCAGGGCGGCATCAACGCCGCTCTGCAGGAGGACGACAGCTGGGAGTCGCACGCCTTCGACACCATCAAGGGGTCGGACTACCTCGCCGACCAGGACGCGGTCGAGATCATGTGCAAGGCCGCGCCGGACGAGCTCCTCCACCTCGAGCACCTCGGAGTCACCTTCCACCGCAACGAGGAGGGCAAGCTCGGTACCCGCGCCTTCGGAGGCGCCTCGGCCGCCCGCACCTACTACGTCGCGGACATCACCGGCCAGGCGATCATGCACGTGCTCTACGAGCAGCTCATGAAGTTCTCCGACGACGTCGCCCGCTACGAGGAGTACTTCACGACCTCGTTGGCGATGGACGACGACGGCAACTGCGTCGGCGCGATCTGCCGGAATGTCCGGGACGGCTCGATGGCCCACTTCGGCGCGAAGGCCGTGATCCTGGCCACGGGCGGCAATGGACAGGTCTGGCAGCCGACCACCAACGCCCTGATCTGCACCGGCGACGGGATCGCCCAGGCCTACCGCGTCGGGGCGAAGCTGATGGACATGGAGATGATCCAGTACCACCCGACCACCCTGGCCGGCAAGGGCTTCCTGATCACCGAGGGCGCGCGCGGAGAGGGCGCACACCTGCTCAACGCGAACGGCGAGCGCTTCATGGAGAAGTACGCGCCGAACAAGATGGAGCTGGCCTCCCGTGACGTGGTCTCCCGCGCCGAGCAGACCGAGATCAACGAGGGCCGCGGCTTCCCGGACGGCACTGTCGCCCTCGACATCACCGTGGTCCCGCGCAAGCGGATCCACGAGGCACTGCGGGAGATCGTCCTGGTCGGCCGCGACTTCGCCGGCGTGGACATCACCAAGGAGCCGATCCACATCAAGCCGGGCAACCACTACACGATGGGCGGGGTCAAGACCGACACTGAGGGCCGCACCAACGTCCCTGGCCTCTACGCCGCCGGAGAGGTCGCCTGCGTCTCGGTCCACGGCGGCAACCGCCTGGGCGCCAACTCGCTGCTCGACACCCTGATCTTCGGGCGCCGCTCCGGCGTCGACGCCTCGGAGCGAGCCAAGGGACGCGAGTCGGTGCATGCCCCCCACTCCGCCCAGGGCGCCGACGAGGCGCGAATCGCCGAGATCCTCGGCCGGGAGAAGGGCTCGGGCCGGCGCGTCTCGGAGATCCGCAAGGAGATGGGCGAGACGATGGACAAGCACGTCGCCGTCTTCCGCGAGGCCGAAGGGCTCAATGAGGCGCTGGAGACGATCAAGCGCCTCAAGGAGGAGGCGAGGAGCGCCTACGTCGACGACAAGGGCCGGGTCTTCAACCAGGACGTGCTCGCGGCGATCGAGCTCGAGTACATGCTCGACTGCGCCGAGTGCACCTGCGTGGGGGCGATCCACCGCACGGAGAGCCGCGGCGCGCAGTTCCGGACCGACTTCCCCGAGCGAAACGACGAGGAGTGGCTCAAGCACATCGACCTGACCCGGACCGACGACGCGCCCGAAATCAGCTACTCAGACGTGACCATCACCCAGTGGGAGCCGCAGGAGCGGACCTACTGATGGTCGCGACCGCGGGCGCCGCAAACATCAGTCGCGGCGACAAGTCGCCGCTCCAAGATGGAACGGCTGGCGGTCGCTTGATGGGTAGGGTGAAGTAGATGGCCGAGTTCACTCTCAAGGTGAGGCGCTTCCAACCCGAGGAGGCCGAGGGTCCCTACTGGGAGACCTTCGACGTCGACCTCGACCCCACGCTCTCCGTCCTCGACGGGCTCCTGCAGGCGAAGGACCGCGACGACGGCTCGCTCGCCGTCCGCTGCTCCTGCCGCGCTGCGATCTGCGGCTCCTGCGGCATGAAGATCAACGGCCAGTCGGGTCTCGCCTGCAAGACGATGATCGGCGAGGCCTCCGAGTTCGCCAACCGCGAGAACGGCGGCCACCACCACCAGGCCGGCTCCTCGGCTTCGCCTCCGGGGCCGGAGCCGATCGTCGTCGAGCCGATGGGGAACATGCCCGTGATCAAGGATCTGGTGACCGACATGGAGTCGACCCACTGGACCAAGATCCGCCGGGTCACGCCGTGGCTGCTCCCCGAAGGCGACCCGCCGGAGCGCGAGTACGTCGTCCCTCCGGAGTCGATGATCGACATCACCCAGTCGATGGCCTGCATCCAGTGCGGAGCCTGTGTGTCCGCCTGCCTCTCGATGGAGGCCGACCCCGACTTCATCGGCCCCGCCGCGCTCGCGAAGGCCTACCGCTTCGTCGGCGATCCGCGCGACGCAGAGACCAAGGAGCGGCTCAACGACCTCGCCCAGGACCCGCACGGGATCTACGACTGCACCCACTGCTTCTCGTGCATCGACGCCTGCCCGAAGGGCGTGGCGCCGATGGATCAGATCATGCGACTGCGGCGCGCCGCCGGAGGCGAGGGCATCGTGGACCAGAACAACGGCCACAACCATGAGATCGCCTTCACCAAGATCATCGAGAAGAAGGGGACCCTCGACGAGGCGTTGCTCCAGCAGGAGTCATACGCCCCCGGCGTCAGGGGCAAGCTCATGCCGCGGCCGGCTGGAATCAAGGCTCTGCTCGAGTCGATCCCGACCGCGCTCCGCGGCATCAAGAGCGGCAAGATGCGCTCGGTGCCCAAGCTGATCCCGGGGGTCCACCCCAAGCTGCCGGGCGACGCTCAGAACCAGGTCCAGCGGATCTACGCGCACACCGAGGAGCACGGCATCGAGCTCAACCTGTACATCCGCGGCGAGGAGGCGGACGCGGACGAGAGCGTCCCCGAGGCCGACGCGGTGCCCGAGGCCGCAGTCCAGCCCGAGCCCGACGAGGGAGATTCCTGATGACCGACCTGAAGATGGCCTACTGGCCGGGCTGTGTCAGTCGCGGCTTCACCACCGAGCTGCACGGATCGGTGGGCCTGGTCGCCGATCGCCTGGGCATCGAGCTGGTCGAGCTCGATCGCGCCAACTGCTGCGGCGCCGGCGTGATCGCCGAGCACAACCAGGAGCTCGCCGACACCCTGAATGCCCGCACCTTCGCACTGGCCCAGCAGACCGGCCTGCCGATGATGAACATCTGCTCGACCTGCCAGGGCGCCCAGTCCGAGTGCCAGCAGCGGCTGCGCGACTCCGAGTACCGCTCCCACATCAACGAGACCCTCTCCGAGGAGGGGCTCTCCTATGAGCCGGAGGGCTTCTCCAACAAGAACTTTCTCTGGGTGCTGGTCGAGGACTACGGCCTGGACAAGCTCAAGGAGCAGGTGCAGCGGCCGCTGGGCGGATTGAAGGTCGGCCCCTTTTACGGCTGCTACATCCTCCGGCCGAAGCACCGGCTCGGCTATGAGGAGCACCCCGAGCGCGACCTCTATCTCGGTCGCGTGATCGAAGCCCTCGGCGGGCAGGTGGTCGAGTACGACGGCGCCCGGAAGTGCTGCGGCTTCCCGGTCATCACCATGGCCCGGGAGGTCTCGCTGCGGCAGGCCGGCACCCACATCGGCGACGCTCTCGACGCGGGCGCCGATTGCCTGGTGACGCCCTGCCCGCTCTGCCACCTCAACCTTGACCTCCAGCAGCCGGAGGCCGCCAGGGTCGTCAACCGCGACCTCGGCCTGGCTGTCCTGCATCTCCCCCAGCTCGTTGGCCTCGCGCTTGGCTTCTCGCCCAAGGAGCTCGGCATGAAGCGGCACATCGCCTCGACCAAGTGGGTCGAGGAGCGCCTCGAGGCGCCCGTAGCCGCCTAGCTTCCGCTGCGACCGGGCCCGTTCGTAAGGTCCGGGGTCGCATGGCGTCGACTCAACCGCCTGAGAAACGGCACCGGGTCAAGATCCGCATCCTCGTCGTCCTCGCCTCGATCCTCGCGTTTCTGGCGATCTTCACCAGCTGGATCGACCGCCAGGCGCTTGACACCAATGAGTGGGTGAACACGAGCGGCAAGCTGCTGCAGGACAAGGAGATCTCTGACGCGGTCGCGACCTACGCCGTCGACGAGCTCTACGCGAACGTCGACGTGACGGCGGTGGTCAAGCAACGACTGCCCAAGGACCTCAAGCCGTTCTCCGCCCCGGCCTCGGCCGGGATCCGCGAGTTCGCGACTCAGGCGGCCAAGCAGGCGATCCAGTCTCCCCGCGCACAACAGGCCTGGAGGGATGCGAACCAGATCGCCCATCAGGAGCTGGTCTCGATCCTGAAGGGCAACAACGAAACGGTCTCCTCGCAGAACGGAAAGGTTGTGCTCGACCTACGGCCACTCGTCCTGCAGCTCGCAGACCGGATCGGGCTGAAGAAGCAGCTCAACGACGCGTTGCCGCCGGACGTCGGCCAGCTCCAGGTGGCGGACTCGAAGGACCTCGACACCGCCAAGACCGTCGTACAGCTCATCGTCGGCCTGGCCTGGTTCTTCACGTTCGCCTCGGTGGCACTGTTCGGACTGGCGGTCTATCTGGCGAAGGGACGGCGCTGGATGGTCATGCTGGCCTACGGCCTCGGGTTGATCGCGGCCGGCCTGGCTGCGCTCGGCGTCCGCGGGGCGCTGGAGGGGTTATTCGTGGATTCGCTGGCCAAAACGGAGGCGGCAAACGTCCCCGCCGAGCATGTCTGGAGGATCGCCACTTCGTTGCTGCAGAGCATCGCCACGACTGTCGTGATCTACGGGGTCCTCTTCGTCGGCGCCGCTTTCCTCGCATCGCCCGCGGGATCCGCGGTCGGGATTCGCAGGGCGATCGCACCCACGCTGCGCGACCGCCGCGAGTTGGTCTGGTCGATCTTCGGGGCCGGCGCCCTGATCGGCTTGATCGTCTGGCCACCCTCCGGGACTCGCCAACTCGTCCTCACCATCCTGCTGATCGCGCTGGCCGGCGTCGGCCTCGAGGCTCTGCGTCGGAAGACGCTGCGCGAGTTCCCGGGCGCACAGCCCGGCGACTGGGTCCGGTCAGTGCGCGAGCGATTCAGCCGCGCGACGACGGATGCGGGTCGCAGGATGGGCGCGGCGATGAGGGGGCTTACACATGAGGATCGGCATCCCGTGGACGCGAAGCTCGACCACCTCGAGCGACTGGGTGAGCTCAAGGAGAGGGGGCTGTTGACCGCGGCCGAGTTCCGCGAGGAGAAGAAGAAGGTTCTCGCGAGCTAGGGCATCGTTCCACTGCCGGCCGCGAGGCCGGGATCGGCCTCCTCCCCCAGCTCGGGGTCAGCCGCGATCCGCCGCTCGATCCACTTCGCACCTAGCGTGTCGGTGGCGCCGTGGATCAGGATCGAGGCCAGGATGACGAAGGCGGCCGCCTCGAAGATCGCGTTGCCCTGCTGTACTCCGGAGTTGAGCACCAGCACGGCGAAGAGCATGCCGGCCACCCCCTTTGGCCCGAACCAGGCGATGAACGCCCTGTGAGGCTGAGGTAAATCGACTCTGATGAACGCCAGAAAGATCGCCACGGGGCGTGCGATGAACAGGGCGAAGGCGATGAACGCGACCAGCACCGCGACGTCGCTGTGGTACCCGGTGGTCACGATCAGCGCGCCGAAGACGAAGAAGGTCAGCACCTGCAGGATCGAGCTGACGTTCTCGCTGAAGACGACGAAGTCGTCCGCGATCGCCCTGTCCGCCACGCCGAGCGAGATGCCGCAGATGAACGCCGCAATCAGCCCGTTGCCGACGGTCACGTCGGCGATCCCGTAGGCGAGCAGACCCATCCCGAGCGCATAGATCCCCTCGTAGCGCCGGACGATCCCGCCGCCCGGCAGGTGATGGGTGAGCCGCCCGGCGGCCTGTCCGACGAGGAGGCCGACCACTGCCCCGAACGCGGCCTCGCCGGCGAGCTTCGCGGCCTCCGTCCCGGCGTTTCCCACGGGTGAGGCGAGGATGATGAAGAAGAGCACGAAGGGGAGCGCGAGGCCATCGTTCAGCCCCGACTCGAGATTGAGGGCGTGGCGCACTGACGCCGGCACGCGCTGCGACGTGAGCACCGACGAGGTCACAACCGGATCCGTGGCCGCGAGGACCGATCCGAGCAGGAACGCCTCCGGCCAGTCCATGCTCGTGAAGAGCAGCTTGGCCGCCACCGCCAGCAGGACCAGCGTGAGGGGCATCGCGATCACCAGTGCCCGGGCGACCGGACCCCAGTGGACGACGAGCATCTCGCGGTCCACGAGGAGGCCATCGGAGAGCAGGGTCACGATCAGGGCCAGCTCGAAGAGGTGGACGACCGCGTTGTCGCCCGGATAGACGTGGATCGCGTCGACCTCGGCCAGGACCAGCCCGGCGGTGACCGAGAGCACGGCGATCGAGAGCACTGTCCCGCGCATCAGCCCCGACAGCGCCGCGGCAATCGCAAGCAGCCCTCCCGCGAACAGCATCGCGGTGCCGAAGCCGACGTCCATGCCGGGCTTATACAGCGTGGCTCGCGGGGCCCTGCGAGGGCCTACCCGGCTAGTGCTTGCGCTTGCCCCGCTTCCTGCATTTCTTCGCCGGGGCGTCAAGACTGCTGCCCGGTGGGTTCTCAGGGCTCAAAGCGGTCTCCTCTGTCCCGCGCTTCAGCTCAAGCTGGCGCCTGCGGGGACCCGTACGAGGTCCCGCTGGTGGAGCAGCTCCGCGACCTGGACGGCGTTCGTCGCCGCGCCCTTGCGGAGGTTGTCTCCGACGACCCAGAGATTGAGACAGCGCTCGTGCGAGGGGTCGCGCCGGATCCGGCCCACCAGAACCTCGTCACGGCCGGCCGCGGCGATCGGGACCGGGTAGATGGCCGCCCCCGGATCGTCGAGCACGATCAGGCCGGGGAACGCCGAGAGCAACTCGCGGCAGTCCTCCGGAGAGAGATCCTTCGCCGTCTGGACGTTGACCGACTCCGAGTGGCCGGTCACCACCGGGACGCGCACGCAGGTCGCCGAGATGCCGACGTCCTCCGTGAGCCCGAGGATCTTGCGCGTCTCAGCCATCACCTTGCGCTCCTCGGTCGTGTAGTCGTCGCCGTCCTTGAAGTTCTCCACCTGGGGCAGCACGTTGAAGGCCACCTGGTGCGGATACACCTGGGGCGGGCTGATCCTGTCTCCATCGAGCACAGCCTGTGACTCGGCGCGCAGCTCCTCGATCGCCTTGCGGCCGGTGCCCGAGACCGACTGGTACGTGGAGACGATCACCCGCTCGATCCCGGCTGCGTCCAGGATCGGCTTGAGCGCGACCATCATCTGCATCGTCGTGCAGTTCGGGTTGGCGACCAGGCCGTTGTGATCGGCGACCGCGTCGTCGTTGACGCCGGCGACCACCAGCGGGACGTCCTCGTGCATGCGCCAGAAGCTGGTGTTGTCGACCACCACCGCCCCGGCCTCGATCCACCTGGGCGCCCATTCGGAGCTCACCTTGCCGCCCGCCGAGGAGAGGATCAGGTCGAGGCCCTGAAATGAATCCTCGGTCAGCTCGAGGACCTCGACGTCCGCACCGGCGAACTTCACCTTGCTGCCCGCGGATCGTGCCGAGGCGAGTGGCACGAGCTCGCCGACCGGGAACTTCCGCTCGGCGAGCACCTCGAGGATGGTCGAGCCGACGGCGCCGGTGGCGCCTGCGACTCCGACTCGGTATTCGCCCTTCGAGCTCATGCCCAAAGGGTACGGATCAGCTCAGCCGCTCACGGTCGGGCGATGCTCCGGACCGGTCGGATCCTCTTCGTGGATCGTGCCCTCCCCCAGCTCGAAGGCGTCGTGGAGCGCCTCGACCGCCTGGGGCACCGAGTCGGCGCGGATCACGCAGGAGATCTTGATCGGCGAGGTGGAGATCATCTCGATGTTGATCTTGTTCTCGCCGAGGACGCGGAAGACCTTGGCGGCGACGCCCGGATGGCTGCGCATTCCGGCTCCGACGATCGAGACCTTCCCCATGTTCTGGTCGCTCTCGATGCCGATCTCGGAATCCTCCAGCCGGATCGCCTCCTCGGCCGCCTCGAGCTCATCGGCCTCCACAGTGAACGAGAGGTCCGCGCCACCGTCGTGGGAGACCGGCTCGTTCTGGATGATCATGTCGACGTTGATGTTGGCGTCGGCGAGCGCGCTGAAGATGCGGCCGGCGACTCCGGGCTCGTCGGGCACGCCGGTGAGCGTGACGCGCGCCTCGTCGGTCGAGTGGGTGACTGCTGTTACGGAAGGCTGTTCCATGGTCTCCTGCTCCGAGACGACGAGAGTACCTGGGGCGTCCTTGGCCGAGCTTCGACAGTGGATCCGAACCCCGTGGTTGCGCCCGTACTCGACAGCCCGGAGCTGCAGGACGCGGGCGCCCGAGGAGGCCATCTCCAGCATCTCCTCGTACGAGACGACTCGGAGCAACCTCGCGTCGGAGACGATCCTCGGATCGGCGGTGAAGACGCCGTCGACGTCGGTGTAGATCTCGCAGACCTCGCCGCCGAGCGCCGCGGCCAGCGCGACCGCCGTGGTATCGGAGCCTCCGCGGCCGAGAGTCGTGACGTCGCGGCTGTCGGTCGAAACGCCCTGGAATCCGGCGACCAGCACGATCGAGTCCTCCTCCAGCGCCGTGCGGATCCGATCGGCCCGCACGTCGATGATCCGCGCCTTGGTGTGCGAGGAGTCCGTGACGATTCCCGCCTGCGAGCCGGTCAGCGAGATCGCGCGGTGGCCGAGGTCGTTGATCGCCATCGCGCAGAGCGCGCAGGACTCGCGCTCCCCGATGGAGAGCAGCATGTCCATCTCGCGCGGATCCGGGCGCGGCGAGATCTCGCGCGCGGCCTCGAGCAGCCGGTCGGTCGTCTTTCCCCGCGCCGAGAGAACCGCGACGACCGGGTGCCCCGCCTCACGCGCGGCGACGATCCGCCTGGCGGCGCGCTTGAGCTCCTCGGTCCCGGAGACCGAGGTTCCGCCGAACTTCATCACCACGATGCCGTCTGTCGTCTGCTCGGTGGCCATCGGGACCGAGGATAGGCGAGCTTTAGATCCGGACCACTAAAATCGGTGCTGGATGGCGCAGGACGCTGCGATTCGCGTATCCGGCCTGCACAAGTCCTACGGCGAACACGAGGCGGTCAGGGGGATCGACTTCGAAGTCGGGAAGGGCGAAGTGTTCGGCTTCCTCGGCCCCAACGGGGCCGGCAAGACGACGACCGTTGAGATCCTGGAGGGCTACCGGGAGCGGACGTCCGGAGAGGTCTCCGTGCTCGGTATCGATCCGATTCGGGCCACACGGGACTGGCGGACCCGAATCGGCCTGGTTCTCCAGGAATGCGAGCTCAATCCGCTGCTCACGGTCGCGGAGACAATGCATCTCTACTCGAGCTTCTTTCCGAATCCGCGTGCGGCCGATGAGACCCTCGAGCTGGTGGGCCTCGGCACCAAGCGGGATGCGCGTGTCGGCTCGCTCTCCGGCGGGCAGCAGCGACGGCTGGACGTCGGCGTCGGAATCGTCGGGAACCCCGACCTGCTCTTCCTGGATGAGCCGACCACGGGCTTCGATCCGACAGCCCGGCGGGATGCCTGGAACATGATCGAGGGACTGAAGGACCTGGGCACGACGATCGTGCTCACCACCCACTACATGGAGGAAGCCCAGCACCTCGCCGATCGCGTCGTGATCCTGCGCGAGGGCCGGATCGTGGCCGAGGGAGCGCCGGAAACCCTGGGCGACCAGCTCGGACGGGAGACCATGATCCGCTTCCGGACCTTCGACGGCGTCGCCGACAGGGCCGCGGAAGCGATCGGCGGCAGGGCCGTAGTCTCGGGGAGCCAGGCGACGATCGCGACCACCGACCCTCAGCGTGACCTCTACCGCCTGCTCGCCTGGGCCGAGGGCGAGGGAATCACGCTCCCGGATCTCGAGGTGAGGCGGCCCAGCCTGGAGGACGTCTTCCTCGAGGTCACCTCCAATCAGGAGACGAACGGCCGATGAACGACCTGCGGCTGGTCCTGATCCAGACGAAGTACGCGCTGATCGCGACGCTTCGCACCCCGCGGGCAATGCTGTTCGGCGTGCTCTTCCCTCTCATCTTCCTGCTCCTCTTCAACTCACTCTTCACCAACGGTGGGCCGCAGACGACGACCGTCTCGGGCCACACGATCAACGTCCACGCCTACTTCACGGCGGGGCTGATCGCCTACGCGCTGGCTCTCTCCTGTTTCAGCACTCCCCTGATGGCCCTCGTCAGCCAACGTGAGCGAGGCCAGCTGAAGCGCCAGCGCGGGATGCCGGCGCCGGTGTGGACGTTCGTGACCTCCCAGGTGCTCCGCTCCGTTGCCTTCGCCCTCGTGGTGGGCGGCATCATGATCGCGATCGGGATCATCTTCTACGGCGTCCACCTTCCGGCGCAGACCGTCCCCGGCTTCATCATCTGCCTCGCGCTCGGCACCGCCACGCTGTCCGGGCTGGGAATCGCCGCAACCTCGCTGGCCAAGAACGAGGACAGCGCCCAGCCGATCGCGGCATTCACCGTGGTGATGCTCTCCTTCGTCTCGGGGATCTTCATCGCGCTCGACTCGCTCCCCAGCTTCCTCCAGGAGGTCGGGCGGCTGTTCCCGCTGTACCACGTCGCACAGGGCCTGCAATCGACGGTCGCCCAGAACCCGAGCGGGATCGGCCTCTCCGGCAGCGACGCCGCCGCACTGATCATCTGGGGGCTCGCCGGGATCTGGATCGCCACGCGGCGGTTCAAGTGGGAGCCGCAGGGCCGCGCCGCCGAAGCTGGGTGACCGAAATCACACACGCTGATATATCGGATTGATATATCTGTGTGGCGATGGAGCTGAGCGCCACAGGCAAGGTCATTTTGGGAATGCTGGCCGCCAAGCCGCGGACCGGCTACGAGATCAAGCAGCTGGTCGACAATTCCGCCCGTTTCTTCTGGGCCGCGAGCTACGGGCAGATCTATCCGGAGCTCAAGAAGCTCGAGAAGGAGAGGCTGATCACCGGCGACGACTCCTCACAGGGCGCTCGGCAGCGAACGACGTTCAAGCTCACCGCCGCCGGCAGGCGCGCGGCGCGCGAGTGGATGTCCCAGCCTCCCGAGGTTCTGGAGAGCCGGGACGAGGGTCTGCTGAAGCTTTTCTTCGCCGGCTCCATCGAGCCGGGGCGGGCCGCCGAGGTCGCCCGAGAGCGGGCCGCCGTCTCCCGGACCAAGGCGGCCGAGCTGCGCGCGATCTGGGAGACCATTGACCAGAAGGGCAAGCCCGACGGGCCCACGGCCGAGCCGGACCTGGGCTCGCTGACGGTGCTCCGTTACGGCATCGAGATGAGCGAATGGACGGCGGAGTTCTTCGACCGCGCCGCCGAGGATCTGGAACGCTTGAACTCCGGTGCGGTTGCCACCGGGGGGAGGTAGGAAATGTTCAACGCACTCGCATCACTCGCACAGGGTCACGCCAAGCGGACCGTGATCTTCGCCGCGGTGTTCTTCGTCGTGGCCGGCGCGCTGGGGGGTGGCGTCGCCAGCAAGCTCGCGCCTTACGGGGACGATGACCCGTCGACCGAGAGCGTCCGGGCGAGCGATCGGTTGAAGGCGGACGGATACCGCGATCCGAGCGTGATCGTCCTAATCCAGAACACCTCTCCCACGACGCCGACGGGACAGCACAGGATTCGTGGCATCGAGGAGGGGCTGCGGGCGAACCCCGACGTCGCCCGGGTCACCGGCTACCTCGACACCGCGAGCAACGACTTCATCTCGGGCACGGGGAACGCGACATATCTCGCCGTCAGCCTGAAGGCGACCGATGACAAGCAGCAGCAGGACGCCGCCAAGCGGATCGCCGACAACCTTCAGGATCAACCCGGCGTATCGGTGGGAGGCATCGCCCTTGCCCAGGAGCAGGTCAACAAGCAGGTGGAGAAGGACCTGCGGATGGCCGAGATACTCGCCTTCCCCATCCTCTTCCTGCTGTCGCTGGTCTTCTTCCGGAGCGCCGTGGCTGCCCTCCTGCCCCTGCTGATCGGCGGGCTGGCGATCGTCGGGACCTTCCTCCTCCTGCGTCTCGCGAACGAGGTCGTGTCCGTGTCCATCTTCGCCATCAACCTGACGACCGGCCTCGGTCTCGGATTGGCGATCGACTACAGCCTCTTCGTCGTCTCCCGGTACCGGGAGGAGATCGCGAAGGTCGGCCCGGGGACCGAGGCGATGAAACGGACGCTGAACACGGCTGGCCGAACGGTCCTCTTTTCATCGATCACCGTCGCCGTCGCGCTCGCCTCGTTGACCGTCTTCCCGCAGCGTTTCCTCTACTCGATGGGACTCGGCGGGGCACTGGTCGCCCTCCTGGCATCGCTCATCTCGCTGACGGTCCTGCCGGCGGTGCTGGCGCTGCTCGGCAATCGAGTCAACGCCTGGGCGCCCAAGTTCCTGCAGCGGCGAGCCGAACGGGATGCCACGGAGACCGAATCTGGCTTCTGGTATCGGCTCTCGCGTCTGGTCATGCGCCGGCCGATCCCGATCGCGACCGTCACCGCGCTCCTCCTGCTGGTGCTCGGGATTCCCTTCTACTCGCTCAAGTTCACCTCCGTCGATGCCCAGGTGCTCCCGCAGAGCGCAAGCGCACGGCAGGTCGACAACGTGATGCGGGCCCAGTTCCCGCCGTTCCACGACACGCCGCACATCCTGTTGGTGGAGCACGCGACGCCGCTGGCCCTCAACACGATCGGGCGCGACGTCGCCAGCGTGAAGGGCATCGCCGAGGTCCAGCCGCCGCAGCGGTTCGCCAACGGAGACGCCGTGATCACCGCGTACTCGACCGAGAGCTACATCTCGGACACGAGCCGCAATGCGGTCAACGCGATCCGTGACCTGCCGGTCCCGGCGGGCTCGCAGGTGCTGGTCGCCGGCGCCCCCGCTCACTTCGTCGACCTCCAGCACAGCCTCGAGACACACGCGCCCATCGCGCTCGCGATCGTCATCGTGGCCACATTGATCGTGCTCTTCCTGATGACGGGATCGGTGGTGCTTCCGGTCAAGCAGCTGCTGATGAACGTCCTCAACCTGAGCGCCGTCTTCGGGATCCTGGTGTTCGTCTTCCAGGACGGGCGATTCGAGGGCCTGCTCGACTACCGCAGCCAGGGGGCGCTCGAACAGACGATGCCGATCCTCCTGTTCGCCGTCGTCTTCGGGCTCTCGACCGACTACGGCGTCTTCCTGCTCTCCCGGATCAAGGAGGCTCGCGATCGCGGCGCGAGCGACTCGGAGTGTGTTGCCATCGGCCTGGAGCGAACGGGTCGGATCGTCACGGCAGCCGCCCTGCTGTTCGCGATCGCGATCGGCGCGTTCGCGACGTCGCAGATCATCTTCATCAAGGAGAACGGCGTGGGCACGGCACTGGCGGTCCTGATCGACGCGAGCCTGATCCGCGCGCTCCTGGTTCCCTCGCTGATGGAGCTGCTTGGCCACTGGAACTGGTGGGCGCCGAGGCCTCTGCGCCGTCTGCATCACCGCTTCGGGCTGAGCGAAACCGACTACGGCGTGGCGGCTCCCGCCTCACCCTCGCCGTAAGGGGCCGTGCAGATCGCGGCGAGGGCCGCGGGTATGCTGGCGATCGTGACCATCGCCTCAGCAATCTTCCTGATCGCCATCGGCGCAATCCTGCGCTACGCGATCAACGTCCACTCCGACGTGATCAACATCCAGACCGTCGGTCTGATCCTGATGATCGCCGGCGGCGCCGGCTTGGCGCTGTCCTTGCTCTACGAGCTGGTCCGGCAGGGAGGACCGCCGAAGGACAACGACGAGTACCCACAGCGGCGGGGCGGGTATGACGACCCGACCCGCCGCATGTAGCTCCTATCGGAGGGACCAGTGGCGGACCGGGCCTGAAGCCCGACCCGCCACCTGAAATCCCGACCGACCCGCGGGCCGGCCTCAATCTCGCCTATGGCACCAGGTTGGTCCCGGGGCAGTAGTTGTCGGGGATCGGTGCCCCGCCCGGATAGTTGACGTGGGCCGGATCCCCCAGGCTCGGGGGGACGCCATCATCGGCCCTGGTCTCAGTGTGCGTCACCCCGTCGGCTGTGACGTAGGTGATCGTGTAGTCCGTGTGGGTCGACTCCGACTGCGTGTAACAAACGCCGAAGCTCAGCGGCCGCTTCTGGTTGAACGCCTGATCGGTGAACGTCTCACTACCCTGCGGACCCGTCAGGTCCGGTGAAATCGTGCTCTCCGGGATCGTGTCAGCTCCGTTGCCGGCCTGATGTCCGCTGGCATCGAACACGAAGAGGTCCATGTCGACCTGATTCGAACCGCCATTGCTCCACGTGAGCGTCGCGCGGACCAGCGGGGTGTTCGCGCCGCCCTTCTTCTTCTTGCACTTCTTCTTCTTGGCGGAACTCGCCTTCTTCTTCTTGCACTTTTTCTTCGCCGCGACGGCGTGGCCGCCGGAAGCACTTGCGCTTCCGCCGACGGTCGCGGTGATCATGAAAGCCGCCAACGCCACGAGCGCGAGCAGCACCAGCCCCTTGTTTCGTCTCATTTCAATTCCCCTCTCCGGCTGTTACCGGGGTCGAGCCGACCCTACTACCGGTGAACTCACCCGTGTTACTCAGTTCGCGCAGTAGCCCGAGGGGATCGGGGCCCCACCGGGATAGTCGTAGTGGAAGCTGCTCCCGGGATTCTGAGAGTCGCCGTGAACGACGCCATCGGCCGTCACGTACGTGATCGTGAACGGCGTGTGGACCGAGCCGCCGACCGTGTAACAGACGCCGAAGCTGAGGTCCCGGGCGGCCTGCGGAGTGAACAGGTTGTCCGTGAAGGTCTCGCTTCCCCCTGGTCCTGAGAAGTCCGGCGTCATCGAACTCAGGGGGATCGTGTTCGAGCCGTTTCCGGCGCGGTTGCCGTTCGCATCGAAGACGAACAGGTCCATGTCCACGTCATCGGCGCCGCCGTTCGACCAGGTCAGCGTTGCGCGGATGAGCGGCGAGGGCCGAGCATCCGCCTTCCTCTTCTTGCACTTCCTCTTGGCGGAGTGCTTCTTCTTGCACCTCTTCCCTGCCTTCGAGGCTCCGGGCGAGGCGGTCGCGGTCCCAGCGATCGTGATCGAAAGGGCGAGCGCCGCCACGATGCAGGCAGCGAGAATCCCCTTGTTCTGGCTCATTGTGTTCCCCCTGATTCGCTCAGATGGTTGTCAGTACCACCTGAATACGGAGGCCTCTAGGAGAGGGATTGCCTTCCGGCCAGAGCCTTGCCGAGGGTGACCTCGTCGGCGTGCTCGAGGTCGGCGCCGACCGGCAGCCCGCTGGCCAGTCGGGTCACCGCGACCCGGTCCCGGAGCGCATCGGCGATATGGAGCGCGGTGGCCTCTCCGGTCGTGGTGGGGTTCGTGGCGAGCACGACCTCCTTGACGTCACCGTTGACGCGCTCGATCAGCTCTGCGATCCGCAGATCCTCGGGGTCGACCCCGTCGATGGGAGAGAGCGCGCCGCCGAGCACGTGGTAGAGGCCGCGGAACTCGCCGGTCCGCTCGAACGGGATCACGTCGGCCGGCTCCTCGACCACGCAGATCACGGACTGGTCGCGGCGGGTGTCCTCGCAGATGCGGCAGCGCGGGCCCTCCGCCAGGTTGAAGCAGACCTCGCAGAGGCCGACCTTCTCCTTCACCTCGCGGATCGCGTCGGAAAGGCCGAGGGCGTCCTCGTCGCTCGCTCTGAGAATGTGAAAGGCGAGTCGCTGCGCCGTGCGCTGCCCGATTCCCGGCAGCTTTGAGAGCTCGGCGATCAGCTGGCTGATCGGTCCCGCGTACATGGTCAGAGCCTAGGGGCCAGGGTGGCTCTACATACCGGGGAGGCCAGGAAGGCCGCCCCCGCCGCCGAGCCCCGCGATGCCGCCCATGCGGTTGGCGGCGAGCTCCTGGGCCGACCGAAGAGCCTCGTTGACCGCCGCGGAAACCATGTCCTGGAGCATGTCGACGTCCTCGGGATCCACGGCCTCGGGCGAGATCGCGATCTCGCGAAGCTGCATGTCGCCGGTCATCGTCACCTTCACCATGCCGCCGCCGGCGCTCGCCTCGACGATCTCGGTCTTGAGCTGCTCTTGGGCCTTGGCCATCTCGGCCTGCATCTGCTGAGCCTGCTTGAGCAGCTGGTTCATGTTGGGTCCCTGCGGCATCAACCGGCCTCGCTTTCACGCGTGTCGTCGTCGGGGACGACCTCCGTCGCGTCGAAGTTGTCCTTGATCATGTCGACCAGATCATCCTCGCTGACCTCGGCAGGTGCCTCCGGCGCGGCCGGCTGCTCATCCCCCTCGATCAGCTCATAAGTGGGCCGCAGCCGAGAGCCGACGATCAACGTGATCGCCTCGGTCATGCGCTCGACGTTCGCCGATGACTCGGCCTTCTTCTTGTTGAACTTGGCGGAGTCGGGGAAGCCGATCCGGACCATTGACCGCTCCTCGTCGATCGCGAGCGGTTTTGCCTCATCGAACAATGTCGAGAGCATCGCCGAGCCGGAGTCCCTGAAGTGACTGACGATCGCCGGCCAAGCCTCGATGACGCGATCGATCTCAACCGTCGCCGTCGCGACCGAGGCCTGCGATTCCGGCTCCGGTTCCTCAGGTTCCTGGTTCACGGGCGGCGGCGCCGGCGAAGCGTTCTCAGCAGGCGGGCCCGGCGCTGGGGACTCAGCTTGAGCTTCCCGGCCCCCGCCGCCGGTCAATCGCGACTCCAGGGACTCGATGCGGCGCAGCAGGGCCTCGCGGGAGGAGTCCAACGATGGCGTTGCCACCTTGAGCAGCGCAACCTCCAGGGTCAGCCTGGGGTCATCGCCTTCGCGCATCGCTGCGACTGCCGAGCTGAGGGAATCAATCGCCCCAACGAGCTTCGCGTCGTCCATTTGCTTGGCCTGTTCCGCGAGTCGCTCGGGTTGGGCGACCGTGACGGTGAAGGACTCCGGGACCTCTCCGGTCGCGCGGGCCACGAGCAGCTGACGCAGGTGGGCGATCAGGTCCCTGGCGAACTGGCCGGGATCGCGGCCCGAGCGGGAGAGGCGCTCGACCGCCTCCAGCGCGGACTTCGCATCGCCCGTGGCGAGCGCGTCGGTCGTGTCGAAGAGGAGCTCCGCGTCCGCGACGCCCAGCAGCTCCACCACCTCGTCGGTCGTGACCGAGTCGCCTCCGAAGGCCACGAGCTGGTCCAGGGTGCCGAGGGCGTCGCGGAAGCTTCCCGTCGCCGAGCGTGAGATCAGGGCGACTGCTCCGTCCTCGATCTGAATGGACTCCGCCGCGGCTACGCGGCGGATGACCTCGGAGATCTGCTCGAGCGAGGGACGCTGGAAGTCGAAGCGCTGGCAGCGGTCGACGATCGTCGCCATCACCTTCTGCGGCTCGGTGGTCGCCAGGACGAAGGCGGTGTTCGGGGGCGGCTCCTCCAGCGTCTTCAGGAAGGCGTTCCAGGCCTCCTTGGTGAGCATGTGAGCCTCGTCGAGGATGTAGACCTTCCACCGCCCGGCGGCAGGGGCGAAGCCGACGCGCTCCCGCAGCTCGCGGATGTCGTCGACCGAGCGGTTGGAGGCAGCGTCCATCTCGATCACGTCGAGCGAGGTCCCAGCCGCGATCGTCAGACAGGACTCGCATTCGCCGCAGGGCGTCAGGGTGGGGCCGTTCACGCAGTTGAGCGACAGGGCGAGGATCTTCGCCATCGATGTCTTCCCCGTTCCCCGAGAGCCGACGAACAGGTACGCGTGGTGAACGCGCTCCTTCTCCACGGCGTTGGAGAGAGTGCGCACGATGTGTTCCTGTCCCACCACCTCCGAGAAGCTCTGGGGGCGGTGGCGGCGATAGAGAGAGGCGGATTCGGCCACGAATCGAGTCTATCCGCCACCCTCCGCGGGTCAGGGCGTCCGCCTCATGCGGCCCCGGAAACTCCGGGGGTTAGCCTTTTTTGCGTGGCCTACGACGAAGCGCTCGCCGACCGCATTCGGGACGTTCTCTCCGCCCGCAGCGACGTCTCCGAACGCAAGATGTTCGGCGGCGTCGCCTTCATGGTCGCTGGGAACATGGCCTGCGGCGTTCTGGGCGAGGACCTGATCGTGCGGCTGGGCGAGGAGGAGGCCGAAAGAGCGCTGGGCGAGGAGGGGGTCCGCCCCTTCGACTTCACCGGCCGGCCGATGAAGACGACGGTCTATGTCTCAACAGAGCGGACAGCCGACGATCCCGGGCTGGCGGAATGGGTCGACGCCGGTGCGGACCACGCCGCGTCCCTGCCGCCGAAATAGCCCCGGTCAGCTGCAGCCGATTCCGAGGTCTGCGACGACGCTTTTCGGGACCTGGGTGTAGAGGCTCGAGCAGTCGAAGCTGCTGCCGGCTGTGATGAAGCGCCAGTGGCCGACGGACTTCCGCACGACCGTCACGCCGTTGCTCGCAAACTGATTGCAGACCTTCGGCCCGGGCCGGAAGGAGACGGAGCCCCACTTCGGCTTCTTCGTCTCGGTCGACACCCGCACCCGCGCGCACTTCGCCGGCAGGTCCACCACCCGCGCGATCCGCACCTTCTCCTTGTGGGACGGCGTCCGATCCGCGTTCGCGACCCCCGCGGCCACAAATGCCACGACGAGGACGCCGGCGAACGTGATCCCGCGCACGCCGCGGAGCCTACAGCCGCGAACGGAAGCCGGCCGCCGACGACGCGAGATGAAAGAAAATGGACCGTGCACCCATCCTCGAGACGAGGCTCCCGGGCGTGTCCGCCGCTTTTGGCTCGAGCCAGGCTTGCCTGCATCACATGTCGGCTACCGCTTAAGGCTGCTTCCTTCCGGACCTGACCTGGTTCACAGGCCGACACTGCGCAGGACCTGGCCGTCAACGCCGCCTGTGGCGACCCGGCCCCGAGGGCCGGTCCCTTGTCAGGGAATTCAGCTCCGCTTGAGCGGGTTGCGGATTACAGGGCACCGCTAATTCCCCGCCTAGCACGGTCCGCGGTGGAGTCTAGTGGGGGCGGAGGGAATCACCTCCGTGGCAGAGGTCATGCGCGTCGTCGGCGACGCCTAGGGCGCGGATCCGGAGGCAGCCAGCTTCTCGATCAGATCGGCGGCTCGCTCGTTTCCGCGCGACGCCTGAAGCCTCTTCGACACGTCCTCGAGGCGCGCGGCCAGGTCGCGATCTGCGAGCAGCCGGTCTATCGCCGCCGATAGATCCGCGTCCCCGAAGGTGTAGGTCGGCAGGCGGATTCCGAAGCCCGTCTCGTGGATCCGCTGCGCGTTGTCGTGCTGGTCCCAGAAGATCGGCAGGACGACCATCGGCTTGCCGAAGTGCAGCGACTCGGTGGTCGTGTTGTTGCCGCCGTGCGTGATCACGAGATCGACCTGCGGCAGCACCGAAACCTGGGGGAGGAACTCCTCCCCCACCATGTTCTCGGCGAGCTCGTATTCCGCGTGCTGGGGGCCCTTCGAGACCACGTAGCGATGCGGCGTCTCGGCGAGCACCTCGACGAGCCTCCTCATCAGCGGCACGTCGCCGGAGCCCAGGGAGCCGAGGCTGACGTAGATCAGCGCACCCTCGCGATCGGCGAGCTCGGGCGGCGGCGCCCACTCGGCGTCGGTGGTCCGGACGCTCGATTCGAGGTTCTGCCAGGTCGCGTCGAGCGGCACCGAGCGTTGATAGTCGACCTCGCCGGGATAGATGTAGAGGTTGAGCCGGCCAGAGGCGTGGATCATCTCGCCAGCCTCGAGAGGCGGTGCCCCCCGCTCGACGCAGAACTCGCTGAAGCTCGCCTGCATCTCGTCGATGGCGCTCCGGTACTCGCGGCGGTACTCGTCCCAGCTCGAGCGGTCGTCGATCGGCAGGCCGGTGTAGGGAGGCGGCAGCTCGGGGTCCTTGATCTCGAGCGGATTACAGGAGACGATCCGCACCCACGGCAGGCCGCTGGCGGGGATGGCCGGAAAGGAGCAGACGTTGTCCTCGACGATCACGTCGGGCTGAAGCTCGTCGAAGATCTCGACCAGCCGCTCGTCGACGTACCTCGCCCCATCGAAGAGGGCCTCCCAGGTCGGCGCCATGAACTCAGCGAGCTGGTCGAAGGTCGACTTCCTGAAGACGGGCGCAGTCTCCCGGATGAAGTCCTTCCAGAACTGCCCGGGCTCCTCCGGAACCTCGGGCGGCGGGGCGAGCCGCATCAGGCGCTCCTCGAAGCCCTTCTCCTCCAGGGTCCCGGCGAAGGACTCCTCGATCACGAACACGACGCGATGCCCACGCCGGCGCAGCACCTCACCGATGCCGATGCAGTTGTTGGTCGGCCCGAATGCGCCCTCGGGGAAGAAGACGATTGTCTTGCCCTCGGCCATGCCGGCGAGTCTATGCCGAGGCGCCTGTCGATTTGAGCGCCGGCCCTTCGTCGTTAGGGTGAAGCGGCGAAAACGCGCCGCCCTCGACAGAAGGAGCTGAGAGATGAAGTACGCGTTCACGATCTACGGCGACGAGAGCCAGCGCGAGAGCGCCAGTGAGGAGGACCTGCAGGCGGTCTCCCAGGCGTACGGCGCGGTCACCCAGGAGATGAACGAGAAGGGTGTGTTCGTGGCGGGCGACGGCCTCTACCCGACGCAGACCGCGACCACCGTTCGGGTCCGCGGCGGCGACCGCGCCGTCACGGACGGCCCCTTCGCGGAGACCAAGGAGCAGCTCGCCGGCTTCTACGTGCTCGACGTAAAGGACCTCGACGAGGCGATCGAGTGGGCGGCCAAGATCCCGGGCTCGCAGGTCGGGTCCGTCGAGATCCGCCCCGTGCTGGTCTACGACGAAGCCGGCAACCTGGTCGAGGAAGCGGCTGCCTGACGGGGCCGAGCTGGTCGGTCGCCTGTTCCGGCATGAGTCGGGACGAGCGATCGCTTCGCTGATCCGCGTACTCGGCGACTTCGACCTCGCCGAGGACGCGGTTCAGGAGGCCTTCGTCGTGGCCATGCAGGTCTGGCCCGACCGCGGCGTCCCGGACAACCCCGGGGCCTGGATCACGACAACCGCGCGAAACAAGGCGATCGACCGGCTCAGGCGCGAGCGTAGGGGGACCGAGAAGCTGCAGGAGCTCGAGGCGCTCGAGCCACCCGCGGGGGCCGAGGACGACGAACTCGATGAGGCACCTGTGATCTCGGACGACCGCCTCAGGCTGATCTTCACGTGCTGCCATCCGGCGCTCGCGGAGGAGGCGCGAGTGGCCCTCACCCTGCGGACGCTGGGCGGGCTGACCACACCCGAGATCGCTCGCGCCTTCCTCGTCTCCGAGCCCGCGATGGCCCAGCGGCTGGTCCGGGCCAAGCGCAAGATCAAGACGGCGAGGATCCCGTACGAGGTGCCTGCGGACCACGACCTGCCGGATCGCCTCAACTCCGTGCTCGCCTCGCTCTATCTCATCTTCAACGAGGGCTACTCCGCCACCTCGGACGAGGCGCTGGTGCGCCGCGAGCTCTCCGGCGAGGCCATCCGCCTGGCCGGGACGCTCGCGCGGCTGATGCCCGATGAGCCCGAGGCGCATGGGCTGCTCGCGCTGATGCTGCTCCAGGACTCGCGGAGGGAGGCGCGCGTCGGCCCCGACGGCGAGCTCGTGCTGCTGGAGGATCAGGACCGCTCGCTCTGGGACCGTCGCGAGATCGACACCGGCCTCGGGCTGCTCGAGCGCGTCGCCCGCCTCGGCCCTCAGGGTCCGTATGCGCTGCAGGCCGCGATCGCCGGCGAGCATGCCAGGGCGGACGGATCCGATCAGACCGACTGGGCCCGAATCGCCTCTCTCTATGCGCTGCTCGCCATCGCCCAGCCGTCGCCGGTGATCGAGCTCAACCGCGCCGTCGCGATAGCCATGGCCGAGGGACCGGAGCGCGGGCTCGAGCTGCTCGACGACCCGGAGCTGGCCGCCGCGCTGGACGGCTACCAGTGGTTCTGGTCGGCGCGGGCGGATCTGCTGCGGCGGGCGGGAAACACAGAATCGGCAATGAATGCGTACGAGCGAGCGATCGGGCTGGCGACCAACCCGGTCGAGAGACGGTTTCTGGAGAGCCGCTGGCTGAAATCTCGCGTAGTTGGCGCCTTATTCACCTATACGGGGAATAAGGCGCCAAGTCAGGGTGCCAACCTCTCGATCAGCCACCCTTCATCGCCGGTTTTCCGCGTGTAGAGAAACCGATCGTGCATCCGGTTCTCCCGGCCCTGCCAGAACTCGATCTCGTCCGGCCTGACCAGGTACCCGCCCCAGTGTCCGGGCCTGACGGGGCCGTCCTCCCCCACCTCATCGAGGCGCTCCCGGTAGAGGCGCTCGAGCTCATCGCGCTCGATCGGCCGGCTCTGCGGTGAGATCGCGGACGCGACCCGGCTGTCGTGGGGGCGGCTGGCGAAGTAGGCATCCGAGTCTGCATCGGAGAGCCGTTCGACGTTGCCGCGAACCCGGATCTGCCGGTCGAGTTCGCGCCAGTAGATCACCAGCGCGGCGCGCGGGTTCGCGTCGAGTTCGGCGCCCTTGGCGCTCTCGTAGTTCGTGAAGAAGCGAAATCCGTCGGGCCCGAAGCCCTTGAGCAGGACCATCCGCGCATCGGGCGCACCGTCGGCGTCCGCGGTGGCCAGCGTCATGGCCTGCTCGAGCGCGACATCCGCCTCGGCCTCGCGGAACCAGGCGGCGAACTGCTCCATCGGATCCTCAGCGAGCAGCTCTCGCTCCAGGGGTGGATTCTCGGGTCGGCGCGGGCTCACCTCCCGCGAGGCTATCCGCCGGGGCCGCATGCAAGGATGGCGCGCAGCCGATGAGTGCCTTTCTCCACAGGCTCGGTGGGTTCTGCGCGCGTAGGGCCCCGTGGGTCGTCCTCGGTTGGGTGGTGCTCGCGGTCGCGCTGGTGCTGATCGCGAACTCGGCGGGCCGCCCGGAGAACGACAACCTCGAACTCCCGGGCACGGGCTCACAGAGCGCCACCGACCTGCTCGACGCAAGGCTGCCGCAACAGGCCAACGGCAGCGTCCCGATCGTCCTGCAGTCCAACACGTCGCTCGCCGAGGGCCAGAACGCTCAGGCCGTCAACGCCACCGCCCAAGCGCTGGCCAAGAACCAGTACGTAAACCAGGTGCTGAGTCCTCTGACGCCTCAGGGATCGGGCCAGATCACCAAGGACGGCAAGATCGCCTACATCGCGGCCGCCCTGAACGTCTCGTCCGGCGATCTCACTGACGATCAGGGCGAAAACATCCTCAACACGGCCAAGAATGCTGCCGAGCCCGCCGGGATCCACGTCTCCGCCGGCGGATACCTCGGACAGCAGATCTCCAGCCCGAGCACCAGGGCCAGCGAGATCATCGCGGTGGTCGCCGCGCTGATCATCATGTTGATCGCGTTCCGGCTGCTGGTCGCCATGCCGCTGCCCGTCACGACGGCGATCGTCGCACTGGCGAGCGGCCTCGCGGTCGTCGGCCTGGCCGGCCACCTCTTCGACGTCCCTTCGATCGCACCGACCCTCGGCACGATGCTCGGCCTGGCGGTCGGGACCGACTACGCCCTGTTCATCATCAGCCGCCACCTTCGCCTGCTCGAGGAGGGCGCGGAGCCGAACGACTCCATTGCCCGGACGGTCGCGAGCTCCGGGTCGGCCGTCGTCTTCGCCGCGGTGATGGTCATCATCGCGCTGCTCTGCCTCTACTTCAGCGGGATCCCGCTGGTCCGCTCGCTGGGCTACTCGACGGCGATCGTCGTCGCGTTCGCGTTGCTCGCAGCGATCACGCTCCTCCCTGCGATCCTCGCGCTCCTCGGAAAGCGGATCCAGGCCCTCCCGCTGATCCGCAAGGTCAAGGAGGGCGATGGGGACCGCAAGGGGGCGTGGGAGAGATGGTCCGAGACGATTCGGAACCACCCACTGATCTCGTCGGGAATCGGGATCGTCATCCTGGCGCTCCTCGTCATCCCGGCGACCTCGATGCACCTGGGCGCCCCGGATTATGGCCAGCTGCCGACCGATACGACCGAGCGGCAGGCATATGACGCGCTCACCGACGGCTTCGGCGTCGGCACCAACGGGCCGCTGCTGATCGCCGTCAACGTCACTGGGAAACCGCTCGCCTCCGATCCGTCCCAGGTCACGCAACTCCAGCAGCAGCAGGCTCAGCTCCAACAGGAGGAGGCGGTCAGCGGGCCCGACGCCCCAGATCCAGTCTCAGCAGCAGCAGCTCTCGGAGGAGCTCCAGATCGCGGAGACGCCCGCTGGTGACCCGCGCCTGGTCAACCTGGAGCAGGAGATCCAGAAGCAGAGCAACGTCCAGGCGGTCTCACCCGCACAAACCGACAAGGCAGGGACCGCGGCGGTCTTCTCGACGACACCCAAGACCTCGCCATCGGACCGCGCCACGCAGGATCTGATCAACCACCTGCGCGACAAGACGATTCCGGACGCCACCAAGGGGCAGGGGATGACGGCCTACGTCGGCGGCACCACCGCCTCTCTACATCGACCTCGCCACCAAGATCGGGGACAAGCTGTTCCTGGTGATCGCGATCGTGGTGGTCCTCAGCGTCCTGTTCCTGACGATGGCCTTCCGGACCCTGACCATCCCGCTGGTCTCCGCCCTGATCAACCTGCTCGCGGTCGGCAGCCTCGTACGGGATTCTGACCGCCGTCTTCGAGAAGGGACATGGCCTGTCGCTCCATAGGCGTCGACCACACCATGCCGGTCGTGAGCTACGTGCCGCTGATGATGTTCGCCATCCTCTTCGGGCTGTCGATGGACTACCAGGTGTTCCTCGTCTCGCGCATCGAGGAGCGCCACCAGGGCGGGGCCGACAACAGCGAGGCCGTCCGCGCCGGGCTGGTCAACGCCGGCAAGCCGATCCTGGCCGCGGCGACGATCATGTTCGCGGTCTTCGTCAGCTTCGTGGTCAACGGCAACCCGATCGTCAAGCAGTTCGGCCTCGGGCTCGCGGCGTCAGTGGCGATCGACGCGCTCGTCGTCCTGCTGATCATGCCGGGCGTGCTCGAGCTGATCGGCGAGCGGAACTGGTTCATGCCGCGCTGGCTCGATCGGGTCCTGCCCAACCTCTCGGTGGAGGGCGATCCGAAGATGAAGAAGGAGACCGCGCCAACTCAGCTGTAGCGGGGTCGGGCGTATGATCCGCCGCCCCGGGCGCGTAGCTCAGCGGGAGAGCGCTCCCCTCACACGGGAGAGGTCGTTGGTTCGATCCCAACCGCGCCCACCTCACGGTGCCCACATCTCACCTTATTTCACAAACGCACAAGTTGTACAAGTCGTAAATTATTTGTAATCTCCCCCTCGATGGAGGTGAGCTCCCCCCCGCGGCGCCTACCGCCGGCCGAGCGACGGGACCAGCTGATCGACTGCGCCCTGGCGATCGCCGCACGCGACGGCTACGAGAACCTCGCCTTCGAGGCGGTGGCCAATCGCGCCGGCGTGACCCGCAACCTCGTCTACCACTACTTCCCCGGCGGGCGGCAGCAGCTGCTCGAGGCATCGGTGCACCGAGCCGGAGAGCAGCTCTCGAGCGGCTGGGTGACAGACCCCGATGTGCCGCTCGGTGAGCGCCTCGCCTCCAACCTCAACCGGATGATTGATCACGCCTCCGAGCCGACCGACGCCTGGCGGCTCTACCGCCAGGGCCGCGGCACCGTCGACCCGGCTCTGCTCGAGATCGCCCGCGGCTACCGCGAGCGGGTGATCGGCAACATCGCCCTCAACCAGCTCGGGACCACCGTCGCGCCCCCACTCGTCCGGATCGCGCTGGACGGCTTCCTCGCCTACGTGGAGACTGTGATCGAATCGTCGATAGAGAAGGAGATCCCTCGCGAGCAGGTGCTCGAGCTGGTCAGCGGGACCCTGATGTCGGCGATGAACAACGCGGCCGGGGCGGACGCGCGGGTGATCCGGCGCTGATGCGGCTGCGCGCGCGAATGATCGCCGCCGCGACAGCCTCAGGGCTCGCGATTGGCGCGGTGGCCTCCGGCCAGGCCGCCGCCTCCGTTCCCACGGGGTACAACCCGAACAACCTCCCGGTCGCGAGCTGCTTCTGGACGGGCCCGTTCACCAACGTCGATCCGAGGACCAACCAGGGATTCCCGGGTCAGGAGATCACCTACTGGGGTGCCAAGTTCGCCACGCCGCCGGGCGCCGCCGTGATCCTGCACGGCAAGTTCGCCCACGCGCGCTTCCAGTCGATGACCGCCTACGTCAACAACGGCACCGCGACGAACACCGTCTCGGACTACCTGACGAAGCCCGACAAGGGCTCGACCAACCCGTTCGTCAAGGGCCACCGCCGCGATCAGAAGAAGCGCAAATACACCCTCACCGTGTTGAGCCAGCCCGCTCCCCCGCAGCCGGCGCGCAACACCCTCTACGCCCAGCCCGATCCGACCGGCGGCTCCTACCAGGACATCCTCTACCGGGTCTACGTCCCCGACAAGGGACGGAACCGGCGGGGTGGTGAGCCCCTCCCCACCCCCGAGCTGCGACTGGCCGACGGCAGCGTCCTGAAGGGCCAGGCGATGTGCGACGCGCTCAACTCCAATCACTCCTACCAGAGCCAGAACCTGCCGCTCCCCGTCTACAACACCTACGTCAACTGGCCCGGCAAGGACCCCGCGACGAATCCGGCGACCCCGGACTTCTCCTTCGAGAAGTTCTTCAGCCTGAATTACACGCTGAGCGCATACAAGACCCCAGCCGAGCATGCGGCCGCGGACTACACCCCGGTCGGCACCTTCTACAACAACCTCGACGCTCGCTACATGGTCGGTAGCTACAGCTTCGCCTTCGGCCAGGTGCTGGTCGTGCGGGGCAAGATGCCGAAGACGCCCCATACCGATGCCGGTCAGAAGCGAATGGGCGGCGGGCAGTTGCGCGAGTGGGACATGTGCGTCGAGGAGTCGCTTGCGGTCACAGGCACCTACAGGTGTCTCTATGACGAGCAGTTCCCGCTGCGGAAGGGACGACGCTACGTGATGGTCGTCGCGCACGCGGGCAACCGGCCTCGGAACGCCACCAAGCGGTGCCGTGTGGCCTGGCTGCCTGCCGACCCGGTGGGCGATGCCGCCGGCCGACCCGACGTCGGCTCGCTGGTGACGCGGAACATTGTTCCCTCGCCCAGCTTCCACAAGACCTCCTGGGACGTGACACAGCCGAACACCGCGGCACAGGTGATGGGTGCCTACTACCCGACCGGGACCTACATGAGCAAGGCGCAGTTCCAGAAGAAGTTCGGTTGTCCGGGCGCCAAGAACAAGAACAAGGGCTGACCGCGGCCGCGAAGCCACCCAATGTCCTGCTGCTGATCACCGATCAGCAGCGCTATCCCCGCCATTGGCCCGACTTCCCGGGCTGGCTGCGGGATCTGACGCCGAACCAGCACGCGCTGGAGCAGAACAGCCTCACCTTCCGTCAGGCCTTCACGAACACGTCGATGTGCTCGCCGAGCCGGGCGACGCTGCTGACCGGCCGCTACCCCGCCCAGCACGGCGTAACGCTCACCCATACCCAGGCAGATCTCCGCCCCGACCTCGGCAATACGCCGGCCGTCCTGGGCGAGTTGTCCGGGATGCTGCGCGGCCCGAACGCCCCGCGCCGCCGCGCCCTCCGGAACTTCGGCAGAGGCCTCCTGCAGGCGGGGCCCAAAGCGGGGGGAGAGCCCGAGTTGCGGCCCGAGACCCAGAGCCTCGCCCATGTCCTGCGAAGCCGCGGCTACGAGGTCGCCTACAAGGGCAAGTGGCATCTGACCCATCCCTCCGGGGGCGACCTGCTCGGGGGTTGGGCGCAGTCCGATGCCGACCGCATCCGCGACGACTTCGGCTTCGCAGACTGGCAGCCGCCCGACGCCGGCGAAAACGCCAAGGCGGAGCACTTCGGTGCCGGCAACGCCGGGCCGCTCGGCCTCGGCTGGGACGAGGTCTACACGCGGCAGGTCGAGAGCTGGCTGGCGCAAGCCGACCTCCCCGAGCCGTTCTGCCTTGTCGTCTCCCTCGTCAACCCGCACGACGTTCTCGGCTACCCGGCGCAGCACGTCCGCGGCGGATACGCCGAGGACGGGTACACGGACCTCGGCGTGCAGCTGCCGCCGACGGCCGACGAGTCCCTGCGCGACAAGCCCTCCGTGCACGAGCTGATGAAGATGGGCATGGCGGCCTATCTGGGGCCGCTCCGCAACGAGCGCGACAAGCTCGAGTACGTCAACTTCTACGCCCATCTGCACCGGGTCGTCGATGAGCAGCTCGGCCGGGTGATGGCGGCGCTCGGCGATCCGACCGATCCCGACTCGATCCGCTCCCGGACCATGGTGTTCCGCTGCGCCGACCACGGCGAGATGGGCCTCTCCCACGGCGGCCTGCGCCAGAAGGCGTTCAACGCCTACGAGGAGACGATCAACATCCCGCTCGTTGTCTCGAACCCGGTGCTCTTTCCCCGCCCGGTGCAATCGGATGCCCTCGTCTCGCTGGTGGACCTGCTGCCCACGATCGCCACGATCGCCGGCACCGGCCTCGACGGCCAGGCGAAGGGGCGCGACCTGGCTCCGGTCGTCGCCAAGCACGTCGCCCCGGAGAACGACCGCCTCCGCGATTCCGCCGTGGACCTGGGAGCGCTCGCCGCCCACGAGAGCCCGAGCGAGTCCGTGCAGGACGAGATCCACTTCACCTACGACGACCATCAGGCGGCGACGGCCCTCCAGGACGTCCCGGGCCAGCCGAATCGCATTCGCGCAGTCCGGACCGCCGAGGCGAAGTTCGCTCTCTACTTCGATCCGTCGGGCAAGCGACCACCGGAGTACGAGATGTACGACCTCCGACGCGACCCCGACGAGAGCCGCAACCTGGTCGACCGGAACACCGGCGAGGTGCAGAGCCCGGGGGATGACGCGCTGCGCTCGGAGCTCGGCCAGCGTCTCGACCGTCTGATGGCGGTCAACGGCACCACGCCGACCTGAGCGAGCGCACTACGATCCCGCGCCATGGATCGCAGAGTCATCGGGCTGCTGGTCGCCGGCGGAGTCCTGATCGTCGTCGTTGGGGTGATCCTGATCGGGCGGGGCGGCGGCTCCAGCAGCAACAGCAGCACCGCGAAGGCCGACATCACGGTGCCGAATGGGCCGACCGTCCAGCTGCCCACCGGTGCCCCTCCAACGCAACTCCAGGTCAAGGACCTGAAGACGGGCACCGGCCCCGCGGCCAAGGCCGGGGATCAGGTCAGCGTCCAGTACATCGGCGTCCTCTACGACAACGGCAGCAAGTTCGACTCGTCGTATGACCACGGCCAGCCGTTCTCGTTCAAGCTCGGGAGCGGCCAGGTCATCCAGGGCTGGGATCAGGGGGTGGCCGGGATGAAGGCCGGAGGGCGCCGGGAGCTGATCATCCCGCCGAACCTTGCCTATGGCCCTCAGGGCCAGCCGCCGACGATCCCGCCGAACGCGACGCTCGTGTTCGTGATCGACCTGATTTCGATCGGCTGACGGCCGACAGCGGCGCGCGCAGCGTGATCACGAAGCTCAGTCTTCCCGCCCCCGGCACCCTCGCCCCCACCAGATAGCCCCTGCGGAGCCGAGCGGCGGCGGCCGCACCGCCCGAGGCACGGACGGGAAGGTGCCCCGCCCCTGAGACGGCGTCCCGCCATGGATCAAAGCGAAGGATCGTGGCGGTCGGGCCCGACCGGGTCTCGCCGCCGAGCACGTAGACGTAGCCGTCGAGCGTGAGAGCGCTGGCGTGCCAAAGCGCCTTCGGGAGTCGCGCCGCGATCACCGACTTCTCGGTCGCGACGTCGTACTCCTGCACCTCGCGCGAGAGCTTGCCATTTGCGAGGCGTCCACCGATCGCATAGAGCCGCTCGCCGACCACCGCTGGCGCGGCTCCGCTCACCGCCGTCGGCAGCTTGGCGACGCGCGTCGGTGTGCCTCCTCCGACCGCCCTCAGCACCGAGGCGACCGGCCGGCGATGGCCTCGTGCCCCGCGGTGAATCCCTCCGAGGAGGTAGGTCGCGCCGGCGACCCGGATGGCCGCCGATCCGTGGGCAGGTGGAAGCGCCACCTGGCGCCGCACCCTCCCGGGAATCGGCCTCCGGGCGGCCACCGCGACGATCCTGCCCGGCACGCCCTGCCCAGCGGCGCTTGCCGACGCCCCCTTGGTCCCGTGGACGGTCTTCACGCCAATCACCACCAGGATCGCGATCGAGGCCAGCAGCACAGCGAGCCGCACGGGACCACCCTCATAGGCATCGCGCATGCCCGGAGGGTTGCCCCGCCGCCTGAAGCGGGGCTAATCGCCGGCTAAGGAGATGCTGCCCGTCGCCAGGTCGTAGACGGCGGCGACGACGTCAATCGCACCCGCCTCCACCGCCTGCTTGACGATTGGGCCCCGCGAGGCGATCTCGGCGGCCTGGGCGACCGCGTTCGCGGCTACGCAGGCGGTCAGGGAGCGCTCCGCGGTGGGCACCGCCTCAATCGCCGGGACGATCCGGTCCACGAGGCTGCCGATCGCCCCGTATTCGCCGGGATCAAAGCTGGCGGTGCCGTTCGCTGAATCGATCGCCGCGGTCACGGCGCCGCAGTTGCTGTGCCCGAGGACCATGACCAGCTTCACGCCGAGCACCTTCACCGCGAACTCGGTGCTGCCGAGAGTCCCGGTGTCGATCACGTTGCCGGCGACCTTGGAGGAGAAGATGTTGCCGCGGTCGACGTCGAAGATCAGGGTCGGCGAGACGCGGGAGTCGGCGCAGCTCACGATCGCCGCGAACGGCATCTGGCGCTCGGCCAGCTCATCCGCCGCAGGCGAGTGGTCGTGGAGCTCGTGTCTCCCGTCCTGATGACGCCGGTTGCCCTCCATCAGCAGCTCGAGCGCCTCCCGAGGAGTGCTGGGATGCGGCGCTGCGCGAGCATCGCTCCGGTTCGGCACGCGGCGAGTATTCCATCGCGACCGGTGAGCAGCGGCGGAGCTCAAAGCATGTAACCGTACGGCCCGCCGGATGACTGAATCGCATGAACAGGAACTCGTCCAGCGACTGCGCGATGGCGACGAAGCGGCCTTCGCCGAGCTGATCGATACCTACGGCAACACGATGCTGCGGGTGGCCCAGATGTTCGTGCGCGACCGCGCCACGGCCGAGGAGGTGGTGCAGGAGACCTGGCTCGCCGTGCTCAACGGGATCGACCGCTTCGAGGGGCGATCCAGCCTGAAGACCTGGCTCTTCCGGATCCTCACCAACCGCGCCAAGACCCGGGGTCAGCGGGACGGGCGCATGGTCCCCTTCTCATCGCTGGCGGGCGCCGGCGAGGAGGATGAGCCCGCGGTGGATCCAGATCGGTTCCTCGGCCCCGATTCCCCGCACCCCGGCGCCTGGGCGGCGCCACCGCGCGCCTGGCCGGAGGACAAGGTGCTGGAGCGCGAGACGCTCGGCGTGATCCAGATGGCGATCGAGGACCTGCCGGAGGCACAGCGCGAGGTGATCCGGCTGCGCGACGTCGAGGGCTGGACCCCGATGGAGGTCGCGGACGCGCTTGAGATCACGGACGGAAACCAGCGCGTGCTGCTGCACCGGGCGCGGTCGAAGGTCCGCGCCGCGCTGGAGATGTACCTCGACCCGGAGGTGGCGACATGAGCCTGTTCACGCGTGAGATGGCGTGCCAGGAGCTCGTCGAGCTGGTCACCGGCTACTTCGACGGCAGCCTGTCGCGCTCGGACCGTCGCCGCTTCCGCGCGCACATCAGCGGCTGCGATCACTGCACCGCCTACGTCGAGCAGATGCGGCTCGTGATCGAGGCGAGCGGGCGCCTCACCGAGGACGACATCGACCCGGGCGCTCGCGACGAACTGCTGGAGGCCTTCCGCGGCTGGAAGGACGGCCGCCAGCCGGGCTAGGCGTATCCGAACGCGCGCGGCTCAAGGTCGCGCGGCGGCGGCCGATAGATCACACATGGGCGCCGAGACCAGGCGGGAGCGCGTCGTGCTCGAGACGGGGCGGTATCGGATCGTCGGTGACGTCACCCTGCCCGCCGAGGGTTTCCACAGCAGGCTCTCCGATCTGCTCAACCGCGAGGGAGTGGAGTTCATTCCGCTGGTGAACGCGGTGGTCAGCGGTCTGAGCGGCGAGCCGCCCGTCGACCGGGCGTTCATCGCCGTGGCTCGCGACCACGTGCAGGTCGCCTACGAGGCCACCGACTAGCTGCGCCTAATTCACCGACGGGTCCGACGGCATCCGTGCCAGCAGGGCGAACTCGCCGCCCTTGCGGGCGAGAACGTCGGCCCACAGGTCCCCGCCCCCGAACGGGTCGTCCGGATGTGCGTCCTCGACGATCCAGGATTCCTGCTCGAGCTCCCCGTCGAGCTGCCCCGCGCCCCAGCCCGCGTAGCCGGCGTAGACGCGGACGCGTGAGAGCTCGGGCGGCTCGTCGAGATTGACCATGCCGACCGTCCCGACGATCAGCTTGGTCGCCTCGGCCGGGTCCGGATGCTCGCCGATCGCGGTCACCGCGTTCGGCTGGACGGGGCCGCCGACGTGAAGGAGGTGCTCCTCGCCGATCAGCTCGGCGAGCTCGGGCGAGGCCTCGCCCACGGTCGTCTCCGACGGCCTGTTCAGCACCAGGCCGAACGCGCCTTCATCAGAGTGCTCCACCATCAGGATCACGGTCCGGTGAAAGTAGTCAGGCATGCTCGGCGAGGCGATCAGCAGCTTGCCGGTGAGGCTCTCGTTCACTGACTCGCACAATAGGCTCCACGCATGGAGATCAAGCTGTATGGAACACAGCCCTCGCCGCCCTCCCACACGGTCCGGCTCGAGCTCGAGGCCAAGGGTCTCGACTACAAGCCGATCTGGCTGCTTCCCGGGCTTCACCCCGCGCTCCTGCGCACGCGCGGCTTCCGCGGCGGGACCGTCCCGGCGGTCAAGCTGGACGGTCGCAAGGTTCAGGGGTCCCGCGCCATCTCGCGCGCCCTGGACGAAGTCGAGTCGGAGCCCCCGCTCTTCCCGATGGACCCTGAGGAGCGGCTCGAGGTCGAGGAGGCCGAGCGCTGGGGCGATGAGACGCTCCAGGACGTCCCGCGTCGGATCATCCGCTGGCTCTCGGTTCACCGCCCGGAGACGCGCGTGATGATCGCCGAGGAGATCGGTGTCCCCCTGCCCAAGCTCGCGGCGTGGATCAACGCGCCCACGGCTCGCTACATGGCGAATAAGGTCGACAGCGACGAGGAGATCCGGAATGCGATCGCCGCGATCTCCGAGGTACTCGATCACGTCGATGAGCTGATCGCCGAGGGAGTGATCGGCGGGGATCAGCCGAACGCCGCGGACTTCCAGATCGCAACCTCGGTCCGCGCCCTGCTCACCGTCCGGGACCTCGACCGCGTCACGCGCGGGCGCCCGGCGGCGGATCACGCGATGCGGCTGGTCCCGGAGTTCGGCAACGACTTCCCGGCAGGCCTGCTGCCCGCCGAGCTGTTCAAGGCGCCAGAACGATCTTGAGCGCCTCACGGTTGTCGTATACGCGGTAGGCGTCAGGCGCCTCGTCCAGCTTCATGTGGTGAGTGACGAGGGGCGCGGGGTCGAGCTTCCCGTCAGAGAGCAGGTCCAGCACGTGGTCGAGGTGCTTGATCACGTTGGCGTGGCCGCTGGTCAGGGTCAGGGCCTTGATCCAGATCAGGCCCATGTGGACCTCGGTGCGCTCGGCATAGACGCCGGTGACCGAGACCGTCCCGGCCTTCCGGGCCAGACGCAGCGCCAGGTCCAGTGCCTCCGGGTTGCCCACCGCCTCGACCGCCAGGTCCACCCCGCGTCCCTCGGTGAGCTTCTTGACCTCGCCGCGCGGGTCCTGCTCGGTCAGGTGGACGGGGGTGGCACCGAAGGACTCGGCCATCGCCAATCGGTCCGCGACCGTGTCGATGGCGATCACCTCGGACGCACCGGCCGCCTTGGCGGCCTGCACCGCGCAGAGGCCCACGGGGCCCATGCCGAGAATCGCGGCGGTCTCGCCCTCCGCGAGCGGACGTGAGTCGATTGCGTGGAAGCCGGTCCCCATCACGTCGCCGGCGAAGAGGGCGACGTCATCGGAGAGGCCGTCGGGCACCTTGCGAAGGGTGAGGTTGGCGTGAGGCACGAGCACCTGCTCGGCCTGGGCGCCCTGCAGCGAGCCGAGGGTGGCCCCATGCCCGTAGACCCGGGCCTCATCGCACTTGTGGAACTCCTCGCGCTTGCAGAAGAAGCATTCGCCGCAAGCCGTCCCGTAGGTGCCGAGCACCCGGTCCCCGACCGCCACCCGGGTGACCTCGTCGCCGGCGGCGATCACCTCGCCGACGAACTCATGGCCGATCACGAACCCAGGCTCGATCTGCACACGCCCGTGGTAGATGTGGAGGTCCGACCCGCAGATCCCGCTCGCCTCGACCCTGACGATCGCATCGTCCGGCGCCAGCAGCTCGGGCTCGGCGACATCGTCGAGCTGGACCTCGCCGGGAGCCTGGAAGGTGACCGCGCGCATGTACAGAGCCTATGAGAGGATCGCCTCCGCCGACTTAAGGAGGTAGAGATGGGGATCGAGAAGTCGCGGCCGGTGCTGGTCACGGGCTGCTCGACGGGGATCGGACGGGCGACGGCCGAGCGGCTCGCCGACGACGGCTGGAACGTGCACGCGACCGCCCGCCGCCTGGACGCGATCGAGGACCTCGGCGAGAGGGGCTGCAAGACCGGCGAGCTCGACGTCACCGACGAGGGTTCGATGGAGAAGGCCGTCGCGGAGGTCGAGAAGGACGGTCCGATTGCCGCCCTGATCAACAACGCCGGCTACAGCCAGAGCGGCGCGATCGAGACGATCCCGATGGAGAGCGTTCGCAGGCAGTTCGAGACCAACGTCTTCGGACTGATGCGGATGTGCCAGCTCGTCCTCCCCGGCATGCGCGGGGCGGGCTCGGGGACGATCGTGAACCTGAGCTCGATGGGCGGCAAGCTGACCTTCCCGGGCGGCGGCGTCTACCACGCGACCAAGCACGCCGTCGAGGCCCTCTCGGATGCGCTCCGCTTTGAGGTCAAGGGGTTCGGCATCGACGTCGTTGTGATCGAGCCGGGCCTGATCACGACGGAGTTCGGCGAGACCGCGGCCGGGAGCCTGGACGAGGTCGACGAGCACGGGCCCTACGCCAAGTTCAACGCCAACGTCGCCAAGACGACGGCCGAGGCCTACGAGGGCGGCCTGGCCAGATTCGGTGCCGGGCCGGACGCGGTCGCCGCGAAGATCGCAAAGGCGCTGCTCACGCGGCGGCCGGCGACCCGCTACAAGGTCACCCCATCGGCCAGGGTCGTGATGGGCATGCGGGGGCTGATGACCGACCGGATGTGGGACCGCTTCGTGGGCACCCAGTTCCCGCAGCCGAAGCCCGACGCCTGAGCTCTCGGGAGGTTTGAAAACCTCCCCGTCCGCGAAGGATTGGTGGCATCAGACGCCGCATCCGTCAGCGCCTCGGAGGCAGGATTCAGTGGGAGACCGCGTTCTTCGGAGTGCTCGCAGCCGTGGGGCTGGCGGGAATTCTCGCGGCAATGCTGATCGGCGGCCTCGTCGCTGCCGGCGTGACGGACTTCGACCAGACCGCCGCCGGCCTCTTCGACCATCTGCTGACGGCCGGTGGGGGGATCGTCCTCGCTGTCCTCGCGCTCAGCTATCTGACCGGCGGCTATGTCGCCGCCAGGATGGCCCGCTTCGACGGCTGGCGCCAGGGGCTCGGCGTATGGCTGCTCAGCGCGCTGCTCGTCCTCGCGGCCGTCCTCGCCGCCTGGATCTCAGGCGGGGAGCTCGATCCGAGCAGGTCGATCTCGCTGCCGTCCGATCCGGTCGACGGTGGCCCGCTCGGGAACGGGTGGGCAGCCCTGATCGGCGTCCTCGCCCTGGTCCCGTTGCTCGCGGCGATCGGTGGAGGGATGCTGGGGGAGCGCTACCACCGTGCGGTCGACGCCGCCGTCTTCGAGCCGGACGAGCCGACGAGCCTGACGAGCCTGACGAGCTCGAGCAGGATCAGCCGTACGGGCCCGACCGCGTCAGGCAGGTGGAGCCGGCCACCGCGGCGAGCTCGAGCGAGGACTCCACCGTCTCGCCGGCCGCCAGCCCGTAGGTGAAGGCAGCCGCGAAGGAGTCCCCGCACCCGTAGCTGTCCGCAATCGGACCGGGGAGCGACGCCGCCGCCCAGGTCCCGCTCTCTCCCTCGGCGGTCTCGAAGCGGCCGCCGTCTGATCCGCGTGTCGCCACGAGCAGCGCTGGGCGGGGCTGAAGCGCGTGCGCGAAGGCGCTCTCGAGCTCGTCGTCATGGGAGTAGACCAGGGCGTCGAGCGCCACACCCGACTCGGCGAGCACCTTCCCGGCTCGTGGGGAGGCGACCAGCACCCGCGCGTTGCGGGCGGCCCGCATCGCGCCGTCGTCGCCCGCCGTCACGTACGCCCCGTCGGCTCCATCCAGGAAGTCCCAGTCGAGGGGGTCGTCGCGCGCGGGCTCGAGCCGCTCACCGATCGTGGTGATCGTCCGCTCGCCGTGCGAGTCGAGGAAGGTGAGCGCTCGGCGAGTCGGGCGCTCGCGGTCAGCCGCCTCAACCGTGACGCCCAGCTCCTCAAGTCGTGCACGTGAGCGTTCGCCCAGATCGTCTTTGCCGACGGCAGTCAGCAGCGTGGAGCTCCCCGCCAGCCGCGCGAGCTGCACGGCCGCCACCGCGCCGCCGCCGCCCGACTCCTGGAAGCTGCCGGTCGTGTGGACGATCTCCCCCGCCACCGGGACGTGATCCCCGCGCACGAACTCCACCCACTCGACGTGTCCGACCACCGCGACGCGCACACCGGGATTCTCGCCGCTGGGCCCGAGATACGTCGCGAGCATTCTCTACCGCCCGGCGATGAAGTCACGGACGACGATCATCGCCGCGTCGATCGCGGCGCTCGCGGCGGCCTGCTAGCGGCGGTCCAGCCGCTTAACCTCACGCTCCAGGGCCTCGATCGACTCCTTCATCGAGCGCACCTGGGCAAGCACCTTGCCGTCCTCGGAACTGATGCTCCCCTCCCCGCGCACGACCTCGTCGCGGGCCTCCTCGATCTCCTCCTGGAGCTCCGGAGCCAGGAACCGCTCTGCGATAGCGCCGGTCAGGAAGGCGATGAAGCAGATCCCCGCCGTGGTCACCCCCATCTCGATCATCCGGCCGAGGGTCGTTTCGGGCTGAATGTTCGTGCCGGCCGGCGTCATCGTCCCGAACGCCCAGTAGACGCCGTCCCAGAGCGAGAGGTGCTGGCTGCTCTCCACGGCGATGAAGGCGGCACCACCGCCGATCAGGATCAGCAGGGCCAGCAGCGCCGCGTAGCGGAGGCCCTGCTGCGAGAAGATCCGGCGCGAGATCTGCGCGAGCTTGAGCAGCCGCACGAGGCGGAGCAGTCGCAGGACCCGCAGGGACTGCAGTCCGGGCGGCAGGATCGGCGGCGTGAGGACGACGATCAGCAGGTCCAGCGGGTTGTGCAACAGCCAGCGCCACCGGTCGTCGACGACCCAGAGCATCGCGACGAGCTCCGCCAGGAACACGAGCCAGATCGCCCAGTTGAGAACGGAGGCAACGGTTCTCACCGTGTCGCTGACCGCGCTCTCCTCGACGACGATCACCGGGAGAACCAGCAGGGCGGCGACCAGCACAGGAAGCTACCCGACTGGAGCGCCACCCCGCATTAACAGGATGGGAACAACTCGACGTGCTTCTCTTGGGTCAGGCGAGGCTAGTCGGTGACAGCGCTCAGGCCTGTGCCCTTTGGCGGCATACTGCCCGGGCGTGTCACGACGAGACCTCGAGCGAACGGAGAACTCATGAGCGAAAAGACCTACGACGGGCAGTGCTACTGCGGCGCCGTCACGATTGAAGTCACCGGCGATCCGGAGGGCGCCGGCTACTGCCATTGCGCCGCATGCAGGAGCTGGTCCGCCGGCCCGGTGAACGCATTCACGCTCTGGAAGAACGACGCGGTCAAGGTGACCCAGGGAGAGGACCAGATCGGCGAGTACAACCAGAACGAGCGGAGCTACCGGCAGTGGTGCAAGGCCTGCGGCGGCCATCTGATGACCCGCCACCCGCAGTGGGGTCTGGTCGACGTCTACGCGGCGACGATCCCCGAATTTGCGTTTGAACCCGGGGTGCACGTCAACTACGCGTCGACAGTGCTGCCCATGAAGGACGGCCTGCCCAAGCTGAAGGACTTCCCCGAGGAGCTGGGGGGTTCGGGCGAGTCACTCCCCGAGTAGGGGCTGCCAGCGCCAGATCCAGTCAATCAGCGGAGGGGGTGGGATTCGAACCCACGAGGGACCCGAAGGCCCCTAACGGTTTTCGAGACTGCCGCCGGCATCGCCGCAATTCCGCTTACTGAGCGACACCCGAGGTCACGAATCAGGCCGCGCCAGGTACGGTCACGACGTCATCGAGAACCTGGAGAAGGTCGAAGGTCATGGCAGCTCTTGAGACCGCTGCTTTCCATGCAAAGCAGAACAACTGCTTTTCATCTAAAGCAGCTCAGGCTGAGGATGATCCCGAGTGCGACCGCGATGAACGCCGGCACACCCAGCATGATGAAGGCCAGCCTGAGATCCTTGGCCCCGACGTCGTCATTTACGACGGGGCTCCCCTCGCGGTTAGCTTCTGTCATTGGGACTCCTTTCTTGCTTTCTTCGAACTGGGAAGCTGAGAGGGAGTCGAAGTCGGCGACTTCTAACGCGCGCTGAGCCGCACACAGGGTGTTGGCGAGCCGCTGAGGGTTGTCCTTCCGACGATCCGGCGGCTGAAAGAAGAGCGGGCTGCGGCCGTCGAAGACCAGTTGGCGGGCAATAGCGACACCGCGAGCGGGCGGCCGCTGGATCGTGCTGAGCGTGTCAGCCAGCGACAGGATCTCGTCCTTGCAGACCCGGATCGCACCGGCATCGACCGGCACCCTTGTAGTCAGGCAATTCGGACCCGGCGGCAGCTCCGCTGCCTCGAGAGCTCGCTTGAGCGCCTGGGCGACCATGCGGCAAGCGCGGCGCCTGGTGATTTGACCCGCGCGAGCCGCGTGGCAGATGCTCCTTGTCGGGCTAATGCCGTCGGCCAGCTCGGCGTCGTAGCGAGGGCCGGCGAGGAACGCCTCTAGCCGCGCTAGGAACGCCTTGCGCGCAGTGCCGCGCAACTCGCGGGGGAGTCCTCCTGCCAGTGAACCGGGGGAAGCCATCTGGACTCCTTTTGGTCGACGGTATTTACGCCGACCAGACTTCCCGGCACACCTGGGAGGAAGACGACTGCGCGCGGAGCAGTGATCTGGGCCTGGGTGCAGAATTAGCGAAATCTCTACGCGGCCCAGGCGGTCCTTAGTGGGTTCTTAGCGGGTCGCACTCGACCATGGAAATGGAAAGCCATGGCCGAGCTCAAGCAACGCGGCTATCACTCGGCGCTCGTCCCGATCCTGGGCACCAGTGTCGATAACGAGGCGATGGCGCGTGCCGCGAAGCTGGTCGGGCCCAACGGTGCCGTAGAGGCCGTTTACGTGCTCAAGGTCCCCGAACAGCTGCCGCTCCACGGAGGTCTTGAGCAAGAGGAGCAGGAAGCGCGGCGGGTGCTGGACGTAGCGCGTCTGCAGGCGAAGGTCGCCGGCTGCAGGGTGCGCTGCCGGCTGATCCTGACGCGGAGCCCGGGGAGCGCGATCGTCGAGGAGGCGGAGGAGCGCCGTTCGGACCTGATCTACATCTCGACTGAGCACGCCCCCAGCGGGGAGGGGCCGATCGGCCCGACGATCAGATACGTGCTCGCCCACCGGTCCTGCCGGGTCGTCGTCGAGCACGATCCGACCACCGCTGGGATTGGACAGAACGGAGACGGCGTAGTCCCGGCGGGTGTGTTTGTGGGGGGCGCATAGCGTGAGCGAAATCGATCCGCGGCACAAACATCCTCTTCACGAGGCATCACACACGGTTGGTGTGAAGGAGCCTCCGAAAGCAGGGAATGGCAAGGTTCGCACGGGCAAGCGGCCCGGCGAGAAGCACACCTTCAACGAGGCTTCGCACAAGCTCGGCTACTGGCGGCCAGAGGCTCCGAGTGACAAGGAAGGGGACCCGGAGGCCGTTCGCCTGCGCTTCGAAGCGCTGGAGGACACCAAGCGGGACGTAATCACCGACGCCAGCAAGGCCGTGCTCGCGCTTGGCGCCCTCGGCGTCGTCTACGGCGACATCGGGACGAGCCCGCTGTACACCGAGCAGGTCATCTTCACGACCCACCGAGCCGCCGCGCATGCGACGACGGCTGGCGTCTACGGGGTCGTCTCGCTGATCTTCTGGGCCCTGACGATCATCGTCTCAATCAAGTACGCGGGGTTCATCATGCGCGCCCACAACCGTGGGGACGGCGGCATCATGGCGCTGGCCTCCCTCCTCCAGCGTCACAAGGCCACCCGCGTGGCGACGCTGGTGACCCTCGGCATCTTCGGCGCCGCGCTGTTCTTCGGCGACGGGATCATCACGCCCGCGATCTCGGTCCTCGGCTCGGTTCAGGGCCTGAAGGTGATCGAGCCGCAGCTCGCTCACCTCGTCCTGCCGATTTCCCTTGTGATCCTGCTCGCCCTGTTCTTCATCCAGCGGCGCGGGTCGGGCACGATCGGATTTCTGTTCGGTCCCGTGATCCTGGTCTGGTTCATCGCGATCGGGCTCCTTGGACTGAACCAGGTGCTGAGGGATCCGGCGGTCTTTCAGGCGCTGTCCCCCACGTGGGGGGCTCGGTTCCTGGCCGACCACGGCGCGGCGGGATTCCTGACGCTCGGCGGCGTCGTCCTCGCCGTCACCGGGGCTGAGACCCTCTACGCGGACAGGGGTCACTTCGGCGCCGGGCCGATTCGGCTCGGCTGGTTTGCGGTCGCGTTCCCCGCCCTGATGCTCAACTACCTCGGACAAGGGGTCCTGATCCGCAATGACCCGAGCACCGCGGTCAACCCCTTCTTCCTGATGGTTCCGGACTGGGCGCAGTACCCAATGCTGCTCCTCGCAACCGCGGCGACCATCATCGCATCCCAGGCCGCGATCTCGGGTTCGTTCTCGGTTGCCCGGCAGGCGGTCCAGCTGGGGTACCTACCACGCCTCACCGTCCTGCACACTTCAAAGATCGAGGGGCAGATCTACGTTCCGATCGTCAACTGGGGGCTCTGTATCGGGGTGATCACGCTGGCGCTGATCTTCCAGTCCGCCGACAAGCTCGGAGACATCTACGGGGTCGCGGTCACCGGAACGTTCATCCTCAACACGGTGCTCTTCGCGGCCGTCGCCCGGCTGCTCTGGGGAACTCCGAAGCGCAGGCTGGTGCCGATGGTGGTCCTGTTCTTGACCGTGGAGGTGTCGTTCTTCGCCGCCAACATCGCCAAGGTCGAGCATGGTGCGTGGCTTCCGCTCGTCGTTGCGCTGGTGATCTCGATCGTGATGATCACCTGGCGCCGGGGCCAGGAAATCGTCACCCGCAATCGGACCGCCAAGGAGGGGTCCCTCACCGAGTTCCTGGATCGCCTCTCTGCCGAAGACCCTCCACCGACCCGAGTTCCCGGCGTGGCCGTCTACCTCCATCCGACCACGGAGACCGCCCCGCTGGCGCTCCGGATCGAGGTCGAGAACACCCACACGTTCCAGCAGAGGGTGGTGATTGTCTCGGTGGATATGGTCAGCATCCCGCACGTCGAGGACTTCGAGCGGTTCACGGTCGAGGAGATCGGCGACGATTTCAGGGTGTTCCACGTGACGGTCAGGAACGGCTACCACGAGCCGATCGACGTCCCGGCCGCGCTGCGGCTCTGCCGCAAGCAGGGTCTTCTCGAGCGCAACCTCGACCTCGAGCATGCCTCGTACTTCGTTTCGCGAATCGCGATCAAGCCGACCGACGCCCCGCCGATGCGGCCCTGGCGCAAGAAGCTGTTCGTCGGGATGGCCCGGAACGCGACGCGCCCGATCGACGCCTTCCAGCTGCCAAGCGATAGGACGGTGATCGTCGGCTCGCAGATCGATCTGTGATCCCGGGGTGCTTCCCCGCTTCGTAGCTAGTTTCCGGCCATACCCCGCCCGCTGATCGGAGTCTGCGCCGCCGTCGAGCGAGCCAGCTTCGGCGTCTAGACGCTTGAGCAGGCCGTGCTGCTGCCCGCTCTCGTACGCGGACTCGACGGAGTCCCCGAACGCGCTGCTCGACCGGATCGACGCGCTGGTCCTCGGCGGACTACCGTGCCATTGGGCCAACGAAACCGAATGGCTTGCGCCACAGCTGCACCACCTTGATGAGCTGAAATGAGCGGCTGAGAGCGGCTTCCAGCGGTTCTGGGGATCGCCTGCCGTACGCCCAGCGTGGATACGCAAATCCCACCTTTGCAGCGGATTCGGCTTCTCAAGCGGAGGGGGTGGGATTCGAACCCACGAGGGACCCGAAGGCCCCTAACGGTTTTCGAGACCGCCCCGTTCAACCACTCCGGCACCCCTCCGGGGCAGGGGAAGGCTAGCGGCGCTGCTACCGCTTCTTCTTCTTGCAGCGCTTCTTCGCGAGGGCGGCGTGGTGCTTGTGCTTCTTGGCCTTGCATTTCACAACCGGGATCGTCGGGGTCACCACTCCACCGCCGCTGCCGCCGGGGGGCGGCGGTGGGGCCGCCGGTCCATTCAGCGTGAGGGTGAATGTCCCTGCGGGGAGCCCACAGCAGCCGTCAACAACGATCTGGTAGGTCGTTCCCTGCGCCGCGCCAAAGCTGACCTTGCTCGCATAACTGCCGGGCGGGCAGTCGACGCTGTTGTTGTTGGAGGCGAGATTTGTCAGCGACCCGAGGGCGCTGCCAGTGAAGACCGCCAGCATCGTGTCGAAGTCGTTCGCCGCACAGAGATCCACCGTCGCAGGGCCGGTCCCCGGCGACGTCCAGCGGTACCAGACCGAGCGGGTGACGGTTGAATTGTCGCTGCAGACGTCCTCCGTGCAGTAGACGTCCTCCCCAGCCTCCTCGGTGGCGCTCACGTTCGTTCCGTTGACGGTCGCGGTGCTGCCGCTGAGGACACGGGCGTTGGCGAAGTTGTTGTTCGGGTCGACGCAGGGGCTGAGCTCGTCGGCGCCGATGTCCGGAGTGGAGGTGCTGTCGCAGTTGCCATCAACCGACCGCGCATCCCCCTCGAAGTCCATGGATCCCAGCAGGCTCGCTGCTCCGCTGCCCGCGTCGAGCGTCGGCGACGCAGGCGTCTCGTGAAGGTCGCCGGCCGCCTGATTGACGAAGGAGGGTGCTGCCGTCTGATTGCCGGTTCCCGTGCCCGGTGGGGTCACGGTCCCCGTGCCTGCCGCATCAACCGAGTCGAAGTTCGAGTTCTGAAAGTTGATCGTGGCGGTCGCGCCTCCACTTTGGTCGGCATGGACGTCGGTTCCGCTGCCGCTGAGGGCAATCGTGTTCTTGGCGTCGATCACGTAGTTGAACCCGGATCCGGAAGCGGACATGAAGATGGCCGTGGCAAACGAGCTGGTGACAGCTGTGACGTTCCGAAGGTTGAGCGTCTGCGTGGTTGACAAGCTCCCAATGGGAAGCGTCATTGCCCCTCCGAAGCCGCTGTTTCGGCAGATCGAGTCTCGCAGCGTGCCGAAGAACATCTCGCACGCCGGTGCGCCCTGCGTACTGGTGACGACCAGACGCTCGGCGACGAGCCCGCCGAAGGTCGCCGCGTAGAGGCCGGCCGCGCCCGAACCGCCCGTGTTCACGAGGTCGAGGTCGTGAATGGTCGGGCCACCCGCGGTGACGGTGATTGCGCCTGTGAACGAGGTCGTGCTCGCGGTCGTGATCGTCGGCCGGGGCTGACCCGTCTGGCCGTGAAGGTCGATGCTCTTGGCGACGGTGACGGTGCCGGTACCGAGGTCGTAGGTCCCCGGGAGGACGATCACCTCATCCCCATTGTTGACGCTCGGGTCCTCTACCGCGTTCTTCAGGGAGCAAGGGTCCGAGAGAGCGCAGACCGCCGGGTTTCCGTCGCCGGGCGAGACCTCCGCGTAGCGAAGGGCGGCGAATGCCTTGGGCGCGCCAGCGAACAGGAAGAAGGCCGCCACGCCGACGAGGAGTGCAATCGACGGGCGAAGATCCTTCCCCGTACTGCCAGAGACAGTCCGGGCCTCCATGGAAACGACTCTAGTTCAGATGAGGTCGCGAGTCGAGTTCTTGGCCAAACATTGGCTACGCGGACGCGGGCAGCGTCCCCTCGAGCACGTAGCGCAGGACGTCCACCACCTGCTCGGGTTCCTCGGCGGTCGCCATCGCGGCGCGGTCGATCTCCTTCAGGGCGTGCGTCGTCTCGGGATCGTGCAGCGTGACGATGGGCTTGCCCAGCGCGGCCGCGAAACCGGCGTCGAAGGCCGCATTCCACTGCTTGTACTGGTCGCCGAACCGGACCACGACGACGTCGGCCTGGCGGATCAGGGTCTGGGTGCGAATCGCGTTCACCCCGGCCCCCTTGTGGTCCTTCCAGAATCCCTCTGACTCGTCCCCCAGGATCGCCACGCCCACGTCGTCCGAGGCGCCGTGGTCGGTGACGGGTGAGGTGAACGTCACCTCCAGTCCCGCCTGCTTCGCGCCCTCGGCGATCCGCTCACGCCAATCGGAGTGGATTTCGCCGGCGAGATAGACATTCCAAGGCATCGCGGCGATCTTAGTAGTTAGCCTTCGATCCACTCCGGAGAGGTGTCCGAGTGGCTTAAGGAGCTCGCTTGGAAAGCGAGTGGGCGGGTTAAACCGCCTCGTGGGTTCGAATCCCACCCTCTCCGCTCCGAGGACCGCGTGGGCGAGCGCGGGCGCCGCCCTCAATCGACACGCGGCGGCTCGAGCGGATCGACCGCCATCGGCTCCTCGTGCCACTCCTGCGGCACCGCCACCTCGACATCGAGCGCTCGACGAGGCGGCTCCTGCTCCTCGTGGACCTCGCCGTGGTAGAGGAACGGGGCGAGATACCGAGCGCTGATCTTGTGCGGCGGCCACCAGAGAACGTCCGGAGAGGCAATATCCTCGCCGCCCCCACCCGCGACCGCGGAACGGAGTTGGAGGGATTCGTCTCCGGTCAGGAGCTTTCCGCGCAGTACGGGCCGGAACGGCTCAGGAGAGCCGGCCGCGCCGAGCGTGTAGGCGATGTGCTCGGCGGCCGCATCAGCCTGCTGTGCTGCCAGGCCACCCTGCTTGATCGGGAAAGTCGTACCGTCGCCGGCGGCGTAGACACCATCCAGGCCCTTGACGCGGGCGTGGTCATCGATCGGGATGAAGCCGTGCTCGTCAGCGGGGAGGCCGTCTATCGCCGGCCCCTCCATCACCGGCAAGGCGATCACCTCCGCTGGTCCAATGGCTCGATCGCCGGGACTCAGCTTGATCCCTTCCTCCCCCAAATCCCGAACGCTCGAGTTCGCGAACACCTCGATTCCGCGCACAGCGAGCAGCTCGCTCACCGCCGCTTCGGCAGTGGCCCCGAACACAGCCAGGGGCGCCGATTCGGGCGTGATCACGGCGACGCTCACGTCCAGAGCACGTTCGACGGACCGTCGCTGGGTCATCAGGGCGATCTCGTAGAGCGGTAGCGACCAGGTGACGCCCCGCGGTACGACGAAGGCGATCCGATGAAACCGGGCCGCCGCCCGGTCCAGGACCTCATCGACCCGGAAGGATTCTTCGCCAGACGGAAACGTGGTTGCTCCCTCCAGTGCCGGCACATAGCGCCCACCGGCACCGACAACCAGATGGTCGTACTCGATGCTCGATCCATCGTCCAGCTCAGCGAGGTGCTCGTCCGGGCGAACTGCGCTCAGGGTTCGCTGCTTGAAATCAGCGCCCTTCTCCTCGGCGATCGGAGCCAGTTCGTGGCGCTCTGCCGGACCGAGGCCGAATGGCTCCTCGACCAGGAGCGGCTTGTAGAGAAAGTCGGGCTGCGGTGCGATCAAGGTCAGCCGTGTGCGATCTCCGACAAGGTCGTGCAGAGCGAGAAGCGCCTCGAGCCCCGCGACGCCGCCCCCGACGATGACGACTTGGCTTTTGTCTTTCAGAGGGTCGTGGCTCATTCTCGTTTCATCATCCCCCGATTCGGTGGACGCCAACGCTATCGCGGGGGATCGCCGTAACGCGTTGGTCAAGGGGAGCTGAGCCGCTGACAGATAGGGTTCCAGCGGATGGCGCAGGTATCGACGGTCACCGGGATGGTCGAGGCGGAGGAGCTCGGGACGACGCTGATCCACGAGCACCTGCGCAACCAGGACGAGGCCGTCCACAACCAGTGGCCCCAGGCCGGTGCCGTGAAGGAGGAGCCCCCGCACGAGGTCGCGGCCGGCGAGGACTACGACATCGCAGTGCGCGAGGCGAAGGCGGCGGTGGACCTCGGCGTCAAGACGATCGGCGAGCCGACGGCGATGTTCCTCGGTCGCGACGTCAACTTCATGAAGCGCGTCTCTGAGGAGAGCGGCCTTCAGGTCGTGCCGTGCACCGGGATCTACACGTACGACTACCTGCCCCAGTTCTTCGCGAACCGGGATCCCGACCAGATCGCGGAGCTCTTCGTCGCCGACATCGAGCAGGGGATCCAGGGAACCGACATCAAGGCCGCGTTCATCAAGTGCGCCGCCGACGAGCCCGGGGTGAATGAGAACATCGAGAAGATTCACCGAGCGGCCGCCAGGGCGAGCCTCCAGACCGGCGCCCCGATCATGGCCCACTCCCGCCCCGCCAGCAACACCGGCCCGCGCCAGGTCGAGATCTTCGAGGAGGAGGGCGTTGACCTCAACAAGGTCCAGATCGCCCACTGCGGCGACACGGAGGACCTCGACTACATCGAGGGGCTGATCGAGAAGGGGGTCTGGGTCGGCCTGGACCGATACGGCCTCGACATCTTCCTGCCATACGAGAAGCGTCAGGCGACGGCGAAGGCCCTGATCGTCGACCGTGGTCACGCCGATCGGATCTTCCTCTCGGCCGATTCGGTCGCCACCACCGACTGGTTCCCACTGAACGTGATCGATCAGCTGATCGCGGGGGGAGCGGCGAACGACTGGACGATCCGGATCGTCCCCGAGAAGGTCCTGCCCGAGCTGCGCGAAGCCGGGATGACCGAGGAGCAGGAGCAGACGATGATGGTGAAGAACCCCGTCGACTGGCTCACCGGCTAGTCAATCTGTCCTAGCGACGCGCGGAGAAAAAGGATTCGAGCAGGGCGGCTGACCGCTCCGCGAGCAGGCCGCCCTCGACCGCTGGGCGGTGGTTGATCACGGGCTCCGCGAACAGGTCGATGACGCCCCCGATCGCTCCCCCCTTTGGGTCGGGGGCCCCGTAGACGACTCGGGGGACCCGCGCCAGGGCGATCGCCCCAGCGCACATCGGGCAAGGCTCGAGGGTCACGTAGATCGCCGTCTCGAGCAGCCGCCACCCGCCCAATCGCTCGGACGCCTCCCGGAGGGCCAGCACCTCGGCGTGCGCGGTGGGATCGCCCCGCAACTCGCGCTCATTGCCGGCCTGCCCCAGGACCTCGTCCCCACGCGCCACCACAGCGCCGATCGGGACGTCCCCGTGCCCCGCAGCCCGCTCGGCGAGCTGCAGAGCGCGGCGCATCATTGCCTCGTCGGTGTTCATGGCTTTCACGGCAGGAACTTTCTCGGCGGGACGGTGTTTACAACCTAAGCTGGCGGTCCGCGCCGGCGACCTCCTCACTAGGGACTCTGACCTGGGGACCATGCGAAAGCTGATCGCCACAACCACGCTCGTCCTGGCCGCGGCCGCCATCTGGGCAACCGCTGCTTCGGCTGCCGATACCCCGACGCAGGCTCCCTACGTGCCCGGTGAGCTGCTCGTCAAGTTCGACGGTGGCGCCGAGCGGGTGTTGGATCTGCCCCAGGGCGTCGGCGTGTCCGCCGCCCAGCAGGCGCTGAGCGCCAACCCGGCGGTCGCATACGCGGAGCCGAACTACGTCGCCCACGCATCGGCCATCCCCAACGATCCCGGGCCGGCCGGTGTGCCGGGAGGCTGGGAGCGAACCCAGTGGAACTTCCTGCCGTGCGGCTCGCTCTGCGGTGAGACGGCCGCTCCCTTCCAGGCGAAGGGCGGGCTGAACGCCCCCGAGGCCTGGGACATCCTCAAGCAGCGCGGCGCCGCCTTCGGGCGGGGCGCCCGTGTGGCTGTGCTCGACACCGGCATCGCGTACGCGAACAAGAAGCCCCAGTTCCGCCGTAGTCCCGACTTCTCGCGGAACCAGTTCCTCCCCGGCTACGACTTCGTCGACAAGGACAAGATGCCGCTCGACCAGGACGGGCACGGAACTCACGTCACCGGCACGATCGCGGAGCGCGACAACAACCACGTCGGGCTGACGGGGCTCGCCCCCAAGGCGAAGATCATGCCGGTCCGGGTGCTCGACTCCGAGGGCTTCGGCACGGCGCGGAACATCGCCAGGGGGATCCGCTACGCGGCCTCCCACAAGGCACAGGTGATCAACATGAGTTTCGAATTCTCCCTCGGCGTGAACAGCTGCACCAAGATCAAGGGCATCTGCGCCGCCATCAAGTTCGCGTTCAAGAGGGGCGCGCTCGTGGTCGCGGCGGCCGGAAACGAGAACGGCGAGCCGGTCGCCTTCCCCGCGGGCGCTCCGCATGTGGTCGGCGTCGGCCGCACCACCAAGGACGCCTGCCTGGCGAGCGACTCCCGCACGGGGGACGGGCTCGACGTGGTCGCGCCCGGCGGCGGCTTCCCGCTGCTCAGCACCTGCGGGGGCGACGACCCGCTCTTCACCCGCGGGCTGCCGATCTTCCAGCTCACCTTCTCCGGCCCCGGGTTCACCAACTTCGGCTATCCGGGTGGCTACGAGGGAACCTCGATGGCAGCCGCACACGTCTCGGGCGTCGCGGCGATGATCATCGCGAGCCACGTCGTCGGCAGCTCGCCGACCGCCGTCGAGTGCCAGCTCAAGGGCACCGCCCGCCACACGGACTCGCAGCTGGGCCAGCCGTACGATCCGCGCCTCTTCGGCGCCGGCCTGATCGACGCCGCGGCCGCGGTCAGAGCCAGGGCTCCGGGCTGCTAGCGGCCACAAGGCCGCTCCACTTCGGAGCGGAGGGCGGAGCCCGTAGCTCTTCCGCGACTGGGCGACGCCGCAGGCTGCGCGATCGCGGGGACGCCCTCTCGAGGAGGAAGCGTGATGGAATCCGTCGAGACGATGTCCACCGCAGCTGCCGGCTCAGCACCCCGTCCGGCCTCACGCGTCAACGAGGGCGCCGTGCTGGCGGTCGTCGTGATCGCCCAGTTCATGGTCATCCTCGACGCGACCATCGTCAACGTCGCGCTGCCGACCATCAAGGTCGACGTCGGCTTCTCGGAACAGAGCCTTTCCTGGGTCCTGAACGCGTACACGCTGATCTTCGGCGGGTTCCTGTTGCTCGGCGGGCGCGCCGCCGACCGCCTCGGACGGCGGCGGGTGTTGATGGCGGGAATCGCGCTCTTCTCCGGTGCCTCGTTTCTCTGTGGGGTCTCGCAGTCGGAGGGCACGCTCCTTGTCGCCCGGGGCCTGCAGGGGCTCGGCGGTGCGATGGTCTCGCCGGCGGCCCTGTCGATCATCCTCACCACGTTCGCTGAAGGGCCGTCCCGCAATCGCGCGCTCGCCGTTTGGGGCGCGGTAGCCGGCGCGGGCGGCGCCATCGGCCTGCTGCTCGGTGGGGTGATCGTGCAGCTGCTCAGCTGGCGCTGGATCTTCTTCGTCAATGTGCCGATCGGCGCCGTCGTGCTGGCGCTGGCTCCAAGGTTCGTCCCGGAGAGCCGCTCCGAGGGGGTCTCGAAGGGCGGATACGACCTCGAGGGGGCGCTCGCCGCCACGCTCGGCACGATCACGCTCGTCTACACGCTGATCAAGGCCGACAGCTGGGGTTGGACCGCGGGGCGGACGCTCGCGGGATTCGCCGTCGCCGCCGCGCTGCTCGTCGGCTTCGTGTTCATCGAACGTCGCCATCGAGACCCTCTGGTTCCTCTGCGGATCTTCTCCAACCGCAGTCTCGCCGCCTCCGATGGGACGTTTCTCTTCGTGGCGGCAGCCCTGTTCGGGATGTTCTTCTTCTGCACCCTCTACCTGCAGCAGGTCCTCGGCTTCAGCGCGCTCAAGACCGGCGTCGCCTACCTGCCTCTCAGCCTGACCCTGATCGGCGCCTCGGCGCTGGCATCCCGCCTCGTCGACCGTTTCACTCCAAAGCCGGTGCTCGTCACGGGACTGCTCGTGACGACGGTCGGCTTCGTGCTCCTCACCCGAGTGACGGGTCATAGCGACTATGCGAGCCACGTTCTACCCGCGATGCTCGTCCTGGGGCCGGGTCTGGGACTGTCATTCGTCCCCGTCACGATCGCGGCCACCAACGGCGTTGCGAGCGGTGATTCCGGGTTGGCTTCGGGACTGCTCAACACCACCCAGCAGGTCGGCGGCTCGCTGGGCCTGGCGATCCTCTCCTCGGTTTCGACCAGCCGCGTGACGAGCGCGCTGCACGGTGGCTCGGCACTCCCGGTCGCTCTGACTCACGGGTTCAAAGGTGCCTTCATAGTCGCCGGCGTCCTCTGCGCCATCGGTGCTGTCCTGGCAGTGGTGCTGTTACCGGGCCGCCGTCGCGAGGCCAAGGACGGAGAGGTCGAAGTAATGGCGTTGTCGTTCGTGCGCTGCCCGAGTGCGCCCTACTGCGGGTACCTCGCGCGCCTGACTGCGTTCGGCCGCCGCGTCCGCGGAGCCTTCGCCCGATGAGTGACGAGACGGCCGACCGCCTGGCGATTCGGGAGCTGTTCGATGCCTACGCGCACTGCGCCGATAGGCGTGATGCCGAGGGACAAAGGCGCTCTTCACACCTTCGTCAAGACCCACGGAGCCGAACTTCGTCCCGTCCCTAGCGCCCGGGCCGCGACCTGGCACTTTGGAACGGCTGTCGAAGCCCTCCATCCGCAATCATCGGTGGCATGGACGAGGTGGCCTTTGAGCTCGCCCCTGCGGGAGGCCAGTACGCAGACGAGCTGACACAGATCAGGATCGAGGTCAACGGGACCGATCTCGTCGAGTTGGCGCGACGAGCCGAGCTGCCCTCCGCACAGGCCGACGACGAGGAGGAGCTTGCCGGCACCTACGTCGGACTCGTTCCGGGGTACATCCGGATCGACCTCGCCAGCCAATTCCTCGGCAACCCCGGCCCCTCCCTCGCCCCCGGCCCAGCCCAGAAGACCGCGCTGCTCAGCTGCCACTGCGGCGAGGTGGGCTGCTCGCCGCTGCTCGCTCGGGTGACGATCGATGAAGGCACGGTCACCTGGGATGAGTTCGAGCAGCCGACGCGGCCGGACTGGGACTACGAGGGGTTCGAGTTCACCTTCGAGCGCGGCCAGTACGAGCAGGCGTTGCTCGAGCTCCTCGACGAGTGACTACTGCAGCTCCCGGACCGCGAGCGGGAACACGTCCAGGATCACGTATGCCCGGACGACGCCGGGGAGCGCCGTGCCGGGCGGCAGGGCGAGCTTGATCGACTCCAGGTTCCCCCCCGCGTCCGTTCCCGGGCTCGTCTGACTCCGATAGTCGAGCGGCACGACCTCACCACCGGATCCGGTGAGCAGGATCGATCCCACATGGGCGCTGGCGGGATAGCGAACGCCCCGCGAGCGGGCAAGCGTTGCGACCACGGCTCCGGGGCTGCCGCCCGTGGGCCGGGTCAGCTGCAGCGAGGAGAGCCGCACTCCCTTCGGCTTTCTGTTCGCCGACCGCTCGCCATAGCCGTGCGTGAGGAGCGTTCCCGAGGCGGCGAGGGTGTCCTGTGCGTTGCAGACCCCGGCGATCTGGAGCTGAGCGCTGTAGTTCGGGACATCGGAGCAGGTGGTCTCCGAATAGATGCCCGCGCCCGGGCGCAGGGCCAGGTCAGGGGCGATCTGGCCGCGGAGGTCGAAAAGCCGCAGTGGGACCGGGCCGAAGCTGAATTGGAGACTGAGGTCCGGCGAGCTCAGGCTCATCGTGTCGCGGTGGTAGCTCCCCGAGAGGGGGAACTGGAAGTTGCCGGAGGGATCGGGCTGCAGCACGCCCCTGCGATCGCGACGCGCGCCGATCACCCAGAGCAGAGCCCTGCCGGGACCGTGCGGCTTGGCCTTGGTCCTCGCGAGCGTCCCGGCGATCATGTCGTAGCTGTCGAAGCCGATCTGGTTGACGCTCGGCAGCAGGGGTGGGAGCGGAATCGCGAGCCTGCTGATCGAAAAGGCGGTCGTTGAGCGCTTCCGCACCCTGAGGGGGAACTTTCCCCGCGAGGCGCGCGTGCGGAATGACAGGGTCGTGTCGACGACGCCTGAATCGGTCCCCGGTGATGCCCCAACCCGCCAGCCGCCGCCGAGGTGGACCCGGTATCGCGTGTTCGGGCGCAGCAGCCCGGTCGGCCGGATGAAGAGGTAGTGGCCGTCGCCCGAGAGCTGGGTCGTGAAGGCGAATCCCGGTTTGGCGCTGACGAGCTGGTCGGAGGATCCAGTCGCCTGGAGCGCCGCATCCTCGGTCACCCCGCCCTTGCGGACGATCAATCGGGTCGCGAGAACCGCGGCGGGCGGGATCCGAATGTCCTTGGTCGCCGCCACAGTGGTCCCGCCGGGAGTCACGAAGAACATGCGGTTCAGGTTCTTGCCGAAGTCCTGGCCCGGCTTTCGGTCACAGCGGGAACTCCGCTCGTGGAGGCAGTAGTCGTACGGCACGAACCAGACCCGGCCGTGCTCTCCGCCGATGTAGACGCCGCGGCGGCCCAGCGCCGGCGAGCCATTGAGGTCGTTGCGATCCCGGAGCGCGGGGTTTTTCGGGGTCGTGTCGAACGACCATCTGCGCTTGCCCGAAGCGGCATCGAGCGCGTAGAGCTTGCCGTTCGACGATCCGACGTAGAGGACCCGGCCGCCGCCCTTCGGCTTGCGCCCGAGCACCGGAGATGAGCGGATCGGGTCACCGGTGTCGTATCGCCACAGCAGGTGACCCGAGGGGTCGAGTGCATAGACCGAGCCGTCCGCGGACGCGATGTAGATCGCGGTGGTGCGCCCATCCGGGCCCTCGGCGAGCGCGGGCGAGCTGTAGATGTGGGCGTCCGTCGCGAAGCTCCAGCGCACCGCTCCGGTGTCCGGGTCGAGCGCGTAGAGGCTGTGATCGAACGAGGCCACGTACACGGTCCCATCCGCTCCAAGCGCCGGCGACGATGTGACGTAGCCCGGGGTGAAGGTCTGCCACCGCTGTTGCCCGTTCTGGTCGAGCGAGAATGCGTAGAGGTCAACCGAGCCCCAGAAGGAGTTGCCGGCCTCCGCCCCCTGGCCGAACGCTGGGGTGGTCCAGACCGACTGTCCGCGCTGTGCCGCCCAGCGCAGCGTTCCGTCCGGGTTGATCGCGTAGGCCGCGCCGCCGGTGTTGCCCGCGTAGATCGTTCCCCCCGGCCCGATGGCGACGTTCCCCTCCCACCAGCTCACCTGCTGTCCGCCGGCGGGTGGCAGCGTCGGCCTGAAGCTCCAGACGATCCTGCGCTTGCGGGAGAGGCCGGGGGTGGTTCGGAGCCGGTAGAGCCGCTCATCCCCCGATCCGATGGTGATCGGCGGGCTGCGGCCGGCCTTCGAGCGCGTCGCGATCGCGGCGGCGGCGTCGATGATGCCGCCGGTCGAGAACTTCCACAGCGGGCGGCCGTCTGGTCGCAACGCGTAGAAGACGTGATCGGCGGAGCCGACGTACACCGTGTTGTCGCCGCCGATCACGGGGGTGCTGAAGATGCCCCTCTTGGTGGCGAATGCCCAGGGCCGGCCGCCCCGGAACCGCCCGTGGATGGGGCTTGACGCCGTGTTGCGGCTGTCGCGCCGCATCTCGGGCCAGGGCGACTTCGCCTGGACCGGGACGTCATAGGAATAGGCCGAGGCCCGGTCGGCGCAGACCAGCGCGAGCAGGACAGCGACCGCCGCCGCCCCCTGCCCGAACGGAGGGCGGCGCATCAAATCAGGTGGTCTTCACGATCCAGACGTCGCAGGGCGCATGGTGCGAGATCTTGTTTGGCACGCTTCCCAACAGGAATCGCCGCGCTCCGGTCATGCCCTTGTTCCCGACCATGACGAGGTCCGCGTCGTTCTCCTCGGCGACGTCCAGGATCGCGTCGGCCGGATCGCCCTCGCGCGGGTGGGTGACGACCTCGACCTTCGCCTTCTTCGCCTCGGCGGCCGCCTTGTCAAGCACGAACTGGACGTCCTCGCGCGGGTTCACGGCGTAGGCGACGTCACCCGTGATGCCCTCCCCCTCGTCCCTGAGGCGGGACTGCGGCACGGGCTCGTAGGCGCTGACGATCTCGAGCTTCCCGTTCGAGAGCTTGGCCAGCTCGATCGCGGTCCGGACCGCCTCCGTGGCGGTCTCCGAGCCATCGGTTCCAACCACTATGCGGTTGAACATCACCCCTCCTCGCCATGCCTGGATTTGCGCGCCGATACTACTTGGCGAGGCCCGAACTGCGCATCATTGCCCTCAGCTGAGCTTGACGATCGCGATCACCATCGAGGCGATCAGGCAGAGCACGAGGATCACCAGGCTGGCGGCCCAGAGGCGCGGCATGGGCCGATCCTAGTCGTCGGGTTCGATCGGCTGCACCTGAGGCGCGGCCACACCGCGCAGGGCGCCCGGCGGCGTGCCGGGCGCGACCGTGTACCAGTCGACGTAGCGCCCGCACGCCTGGCTCAGTGGGATCGTCTCGCGGGCGGGGTCGGAGCGGGTCGCGGCGAGGCCTGCCAGATACGCCTTGCTCTCGGTGCGGAGCAGCCGGCCGATCAGGGGCGGATCGCCGACGTCAACGCTGAAGATCGCCGTTCCCGCCCTGCGGACGTCGATCGAGCCGACGGGGTAGTACGGCGAGGGGCCCCGGAAGAGGAGGTTCGTGCGCAGCTCGGTGCTGAACGGGGAGGCGAGCCCGGGGCCGTTCGCCGTGACGTGCAGCGGCTGCGTGCTCGCGTACTGAAGGGAGAGGTCCCAGTGGCCCGGGGTCAGATAGAGCCGCATGTGGGCCGGCTTGGTCTGCGTCAGGGCCGGGCTGGGGTTCCAGACCTTGCCGATCACGGGCTGGACCGTGAACACCGTCGCGGTGCCCCTGACCTTCGTGATCGGGGCCTGCTCCGGGTTGTTGCAGTCGAGCGGCGCCCCGGGATTGATCGGCTCGTACAGGGTGCGGCGCTGGCCGACCGGCCGATCCCGGTGCCAGAGGATGAAGTCGCCGGTCCGGAGCCGTGCCGTGAATCCGGGAGGCGCCTGGCTCTGCATGGCCGCGCTCGTGGTCACCACCCACTTGAACTTGTTCATCACGAACGGCGGGACGTTGTCCCAGTCGAACTTCGCGTTCAGGTCGGTCGCCCGGTAGAGCGGGTGGACCTCCTCGACGTCGTAGTGGTTGGTGATCGGTGCGTAGACCTCCGAGCCGATCAGCTCCCAGGAGACGAAGTTGTCGCGGCCGAGGAAGAGCACGTTCTGGCCGTCGACGATCGGCCGCATGCGCAACATCTCCTGGAGGTGGTAGTCGGGGCCGACCGCCGCCTGCCGCAGCGGGAGCAGCGTCGAGAAGGCCGCGGCCGCCACGAAGGCGAGCGTGAGCAGCGGCACCGCGAAGCCCGTCAGCGGGCGCAGCGGTCTCGGCGGCCACCAAGCCGCCCCTCCCCCCTCCGGCACATCCTCCCTCTCACCCGGCAGCGAGTCCGCCGAGAGCAGCCCCCGCAGCGCGACCACCATGACCAGCGGAGCGGCGATCGCCAGCGCCTTCGCCTGCGTATACGGGGTGCCGACCGCGAGGGACGCCAGGTAGAGCAGCGTGGACGCGAGCAGCGCCGATGGCAGCGCGGACTCCCGCCTTGACAGTGCCCGACCCAGGCCCCACGCGAACGCCGCCAGGGCGAGCAGCGCTCCGAGGTAGAAGGCGATCTCCGGCGTGGTCGAGTTGGCCGGCGTGATCCGGAACTCGCCCGAGGGCCAGACGCCGAGCACCTCGAGCGGGTTGAGCGGCTGGCGCAGGTTGCCGAAGCCCACCGTCGGGCCCGTCCCCGAGGGGCTGAATGCCTTGAAGTTCGAGAAGCTCGCGAGCCGGAAGATCTCCGGGAGCGCCGCGACGACGGGGATGGCGATTCCGAGGGCGATTGCGGATCTGGCGCCGCGAAGGCGCTCCCCCAGGCGGAGGTCGTGCTCGCGCAGGGCGATGACGAGCAGCCAGACGATCGCCGCGCCGAGCAGCCAGGCGAGTCCCGGGAAGCTGTAGTTGTAGATCGTGCCGGCGGCGATCACGCCCAGGGGGATGGCGGCCCTCGCCGATCCGCCCGTGCCCGACCAGATCCCCCGCAGAGCGGGCAACCCGAGCGTGAACCCGAGCAGCGCGAGGGCCAGCAGCGGCTCCTTGAACGCACCCTGCGCCAGGTAGGCCGCTGCGAGGTACGGGCTCGCCGCCAGCACGGCGGCCGGGACCCGCAGCCAGCCGCGGATCCCGCCGAGCACGCCGTAGGCGGTCAGCGCGAGGAGGACGGCGATCGCGCCGGTCAGCCCGGCGAACCCCTGGATCAGGCTGGCCCCGCTCACCTTCGAGACGGCCGCGACGATGGCGTGCGGGCCGAGCGGGTAGCCGTCCTTGATCAGGTCCGGCGTCGGACCGGCGTGCGAGCCGATCCATTCCGTGAAGAGCAGGTGCGAGGCCATGTCGTCGTTGACGAGGCCCTGGCCGAGGATCCCGACTCGGCCGCTGGTGGCGAACGGGATGGCAACCACCAGCGCCGCCCCGATCACGGCGACGATCGCCCCGATCCGCACGGCCCCGGCCGGTACTCGCGTGCGGCCGAAGACCACGAAGCAGCCGATCAGTGCCACACCGGTGACCGCGGCCGCCGTGACCGCGTGGCCGGGCAGCTTGACCGCGATCCCGCAGATCACCAACAGCGCCGAGATCCCGGCGGCCGGCCCCACCGGGGAATGCCGCGGAAGGCCGGCGATCGCCATGACCGCCGAGCCGAGCAGCAGCGAGGCGGCGACGATCAGGGCCCCCGCCAGAAGAGCCGAAAACATCGCGGAAGCCTAGAGTGCGCGAGCTCTGATCAGAGCCCGGGGACGTGCCGTGCGACGAAGCCCTGCGGGTAGGCGTCGTATGGATGCCAGCGCGGGCCCGAGCCACGTGCGTCACCCACTGTGTCCCAACGCAGGCCCGCGATCACCGCATAGACGTGGGTCGGGCTCGCATAGATGGTCAGCCACTGGCCCGGGCCGGGGGCGCCGTACCCCATGAACGCGCCTGAGGTCATCGGCGTCTGGAGCAGGCCCGCCCCGGCCAGGGCGTAGCTCACAGCGCCCGAGCAGTCGTAGCCCTTCGATTGGAACGAGGCGTGCCCCCCGCCCCAGACGTAGGGCTGCCCGACGATCAGGTTGGCGGCGCTGATCATCGCCCGGATCGGGTCCGGCGCCGAGGGCGGGGCCAGCGCGGTCCTGTTGAGGAGCAGCGCGGAGTCGTTGCCGCCGACCGGGTGCGTCGCCGTATAGACGCGCTTCCGCTCCGCCGGGGAGGGGACTGTGAAGGAGCCGTTGGTGCCTGCGGAAGCCGCCGGCAGTCCGGTCTTGGGGTCGACGGGCGCCTTCGGAACCGGCTTCGCCTCCGTCGTCGTCGTCGTCGTCGTCGTCGTGGTCGGGGATTGGGCTCCAGGCCGGTACTGCGGGTCGGCCGCCCACGGCTTCGGGGCGAGCTTGACGTCAGCGAGCTTGTCGGCGGACGACTGCGAGCCGCCCGTGATCTTCGGCACGGCGAAAGCAGCCGCGGCCGCGGCGAGTACCGCAATCACCGCGATCACGACCACGGCGCGAATGTGACGATCGAGTTTCCAGTGCACGTCCCGGCCCTCCCGGCTGAGTATGCCTCAGTCCAGCAGAATTCGATGCAGCTGGACGACGCCCCGCGCGTGAGATTCGATCGGCCAGCGCCTGTACGCCTGCTCGAAGAAGGCCTCAGCCGCCGGACGGCCGGGGTCCGCGACCCAGGCGACCGGCGCCAGGCGCGGCAGCAGGTTCAGCAGCATCCCCACGCCGGGCCGTTCGTAGAGCACATCGGACGCGAGCGCGAGGTCGAAGGGACCGCGCTCGACCAGCTCGTTCGGGTCCGCCCAGTCGACGGCGGCGGTCTCGACCTCGACGGAGTTCTCCTCCGCGTTGCGCCTGACCACCGCAAGCGCATCGATGTCGCCGTCGGTTGCGATCACCTCCGCCCCGCCGCGGGCGGCGGCGATGCTCGGAATGGCCAGCCCGCAGCCGAGCTCCACCACCCGCTTCCCCGCCAGGTCCTCGGTGTCCAGCTGGCGCGCGAGCGCAACGCCGCTGCGCCAGAGCACCGACCAGTAGGGGGCGAGCGGAGCCCATTCGACCTGGTGGTCGTCCGGGATCTCAGCGGCGTCCGCCGGCTGCAGAATGCGCAGCTCGCCGCTCGGCAACTCGATCGTATGGGTGACGAACTTCCCGATCAGGCTGCCGTCTCTTGGGCGGCCCATTCGGCACGGAAGACCCGATGGCTGCCGGCCAGACCCTTGAGCTCGAGCTCCCTGCCGTCGTCGAAGCGCAGGCCGTTTCCGTTGCCGGAAGAGGCTGCGTCGCGCAGCTCCTCGGAGACGAGGATCTCGCCGCCCAGCGCCTCGGCGGCGATCCGCGCGGCGAGGATCACGTTCTTGCCGAAGTAGTCCCCCTCCTCGGAGATCACCTCGCCGGTGTGCAGGCCGATCCGGACGCGGAGGGACTCACCCTCCCCCGTTTGCTCGCGCTCGACAAATGCGCGCTGTACGTCGATCGCGCACTCGAGCGCCTCGCAGGGATCGGGGAAGGCGAGCATGAAGCCGTCGCCCTGGCTCTTCACCTCGTAGCCGTCGTGCCGGGAGATCTGCTCGCGGAAGATCGCGTTGTGCTCGCGGAGGACGTCGAGCCAGCGCTCGTCGCCGAGCCTCTCGGTGAGCACCGTCGAGTCCTCGATGTCGCTGAACAGAATCGCGACCGTGCCGTCCGGAGCGGCATGGGCCCTCATGTCCGGACGCTCCTCCTCGAGGGCGGAGACCATCTCGTCGATCGACGTGGTCACGTCGACACCGCTCAGCCCCTGAGCGTCGAGGCGATCCCGCAGCGCCCGGTCCACGATCCAGCGTGCCCCCATCTCCCGAGCGGTGGTGAGCACGGTCGGGAGCATCTCCTGGGCGTGCTCCCGGTCGTCGGGTCCGTCACGGGCGAGCAGCATCTCCGCGAGGGCGAGCCCGCAGAGCGCCATCCCGGGCCGGTCGCCCATCCGCGTGGAGATCTCCACGGCGTTGCGCAGATGTCGCTCGGCGTCATCCAGCCGCCCCATTGTCATCGCGAGCATCCCGAGGACGCGGTCGACCGGGCCGTTGCAGCCTGCGGCGCGAGCCACCACGATGGTCAGCCCCTCGTAGGGGAGCAGCGCCTCATAGGCCAGGGGAGCGCGAGTCTCGTCCCCGATCAGGGCGATGGCCTCGCCCAGCAGGCTCATCGCGGTGAACCAGTTGGCGTCCCTCGGAATCGCCGAGAAGTCATCCCCGGCGAAGCGCTCGAGCTCACGACGCGCCACGTCCAGGTCGCCGGAGCGAGCCGCGAGGGTGACCACGCCGACCCGCCAGGCCGGGATACCGGGGAACTCCTCCGCCAGCTCACGGACCCTCGGCAAAAGCTCCTCGCCGCGACCCTGCATGCTCCGGATCTGGATCATCTGGATTCCGTAGTACTGCTGGGAGATCGCCTGCTCTGCCCGGTCGCCCGCCCTCCTCGCCTGCTCGGCGAGCCGCTCCGCCTCTTCGATCCTGCCGTCGAGCAGAACGCGCATCCCCCGCAGGGCGTAGGTGTGCCAACTGTGCTCAGGCATCCGAAGCTCCTCCGCCACGCGGGCGTACTGGGTCAGCTCGCGATCGACGGCGGCGACGTCGCCCAGCTCGAGATAGCTCCAGAGCCGGTAGGCGTGGCCCCGAAGAACGGCCTCGCGGTCGCGGCAGCGCTGGCCCAGCTCGAGCATCTCGTCGGCGATCGCCATTCGCTCTCGAGCGGACTCCGGCCCAGTCGGGATGAAGATCTTCCGGTGCAGCGCCGCCGCGAGGGTCGTCGGCGCATCGACCTCCCTTGCGATCTCGATCGCCTCATCGACCAGGTCCGACGACAGGCTGACGTCGTTGCTCTCCCAATAGACCTCCGCCGACTTCGCGCTGAGCAGTGCCGCGCGGCGAGCCGTGCGCTCCGGCCCGATCCGGTCGAGCACCTCGTCGAGCAGCGCCAGGAGCTGCTCGTCCAGCCGGCCGGCGTCGCTCATCATCGCGATCCCGATCGCGGCCCCCACCAGGCTGTCCGTGTCGTCGAGGCGGCGAGCCGATTCCGCGGCCCGCTCGAAGGCGCGCCGGGCATCCGCGACGCGCGCCGACTTGGCCTCCGCGCCGCCGAGGGAGAGCAGGAGACTGCACTGCAGCGCCTCGTCGGGAGCGTCCATCAGCTCGAGCACCTCAAGAGCGCGGCCGTAGACGTCGACGGCGTCCTCGTAGGCGAGCTGGTCCATGTCCTGCTCGCCGGCGCGCTGGGCGTAGTCGATCGCCTTCGCGAGATCGCCGCGAGGAGCCGCGGCCAGGAAGTGGTGCGCGAGCTCGCCGAGCCGCTCGTCCACGTTTCCCCCGCACATCTCCTCGATGGCGAGACCCGCCCGCTCGTGGAGCGCCGAGCGCTTCGGCGGGCTGAGCTCCTCGTAGAGGGTGTCTCGGACGAGGGCGTGGGCGAAGGAGTAGTGCCCCTCTCCGCGATCGGCGACCAGCCGCTCGGCGACGGCCTCATCCGCGGCATTCATCAGCTGCTGCGGCTCCAGTTGCGCGACCCGCCAGACGAGCTCACGGTCGAAGTCACGGCCGATCACGGCCGCGACCCGCAGGGCCTCGTTCGTGTTCTCGCTGAGGCGGTCGAGGCGTCGTCCGACCACCTCGCGAACCCCCTGCGGGATCTCGAGCTCAGCGACACTGCCGCCCGAGGCGAGCTTGCCCTCACTCGCCAGCAGGCGGACCACCTCACCGACGAAGAACGGGTTCCCGTCGGTCTGCTCCTGGACCGCGTCCGCCAAGCCCGGAGGCGCCGGGGTGCCCGCGGTCATCTCGATGTAGCGCTCGACCGCGGCGATGGAGAGGCCGCGAAGGGGAATCCGCCCGCTGCCCTCGATCGCCGACATCTCCCCCAGCATCCGGGCGAGCGGATGGTGGCGGCCGAGCTCGACATCGCGATAGGTGCCGAGGATCAGCAGGCCGCTCGAGGCCAGCTCGCGCGCCGCGAAGCGGAGAAGAAGCAGTGAGGGCTCGTCTGCCCAGTGGAGGTCGTCGAGAACGATCACGATCGGCCGGTCGCGCGCGGCCGCGAGGAGCAGGCTCGTGACGGAATCGAAGAGCCGGAAGCGCGCCTCCTCGCTGTCGAGGCCGCTCGCCGGCTCGACGTCGAGCTTCTCGGCGACCTCCGGCACGAGCTGGGCCACCTCCGGCGCCCCCGCGCCGAGCTGCCACGCGAGCGCGACCGGATCTGCGTCGCGAGCATAGGCGCGCACCGCCTGGACCCATGGCCAATAGGCCGGAGCGCCCTCGTCCTCGCGGCAGCGGCCCCAGTAGACGCGCGCGCCGCTGACGCGAGCGTAGGTGGCGAGCTCCTCCGAGGCGCGCGTCTTGCCGATGCCCGGTTCGCCTACCAGCAGCTGGAGCGAGCCCCGGCCGGAGAGAGCCGAGTCGACGGCCTCGCGTAGGCGCTCCAACTCGCGCTCACGACCGACGAAGACGCCGCCGGCGAGGCTCTCGAGCGGGTTGGCAGGCCTTTCTTCGTCCGCCTCGGCGGGCTGCTCGGAGAGCGCGGCGAGGATTCCGTCACGCGCCTCCGATGCGTTGGCCGGCCGGTCCTCGGCCTGCTTCGCCAGTAGTCGAATGACGACTCGGTCGAGGGCCTCCGGGACCGCGTCGTTGTGGCGTGACGGCGGCACCGGGTCCGCGTGCAGGTGCTGGGAGATGATCGAGACCGCGTCGTCTCCGGGGAACGGCGGCTGGCCCGTGAGCATCTCGTAGAGCAGGGCGCCGAGCGAGTAGAGGTCGCTGCCCGGGCCGGCGGCCTCGCCGAGGGCCTGCTCCGGGGGCAGGTAGGCGACGGTCCCGACCAGCGTCCCGCCGCTGACGCGGGCGCGCGCCTCCGTCGTCGCCAGGCCGAAGTCGCCGAGCCTGGCGTGCCCGTCGTCGTCGATCCAGACGTTCGCGGGCTTCAGGTCGCGGTGGACGACGCCGCGAGCATGGGCGTGCTCGAGCGCGCGGGTGACATCCGCGGCGATCTCGACCGCGCGCTCCACCTCGAGATGCCCCCCGGCGGCGGCGAGCAGGCCCTCGACGTCGCCGCCGGGCATGTAGCGGCTGACGATGAAGGGGTTGCCGTTCTCCTCCCCGGTGTCGAGCACCGTGACGACCTGGGGGTGGTCACCCAGCTTGCGCATCGCCTCCGCCTCGCGCCTCGCCCTGGCCTGGATCGACGCGCCGACGCCCTCCGTGTCGTAGAGCGCGACCGCGACCTCGGTGGCGGTGGCGGTGTCGTCCGAGAGGTAGACGCGCTTGCGCCCGCCCTGGCCGAGAAAGCGCCGCACGCGATAGCGGCCGGCGATCTCCGCGGGAACATCCGCCGGGAGTGCCTCTGCCCGGGGCTCGGCGGCGACTGGCTGCGCGGTCAGATCGCTGCCGCACGAATCACAGAATCGTGCGCCCTCACGATTCTCATTGCCGCAGGACGGACACCGCATGCCCTACGGATTATCCCAGCCGGGCCCCGGCGGCCCGAATCGGGCCAACCGAAACCCGTCAGATAGGGTCGCCCGCATGGCAACCGTCGCGACCGAGGCTGACCATGACGCGGCCGTCAAGACCATCGTCCAAGCCTTCGACGCCGATCCCATCTGGTCCTGGATGTTCCCGGACTCCGGTCGCCGGGCCGAGCAGCACGCCACCGTCTTCGGGCTCTACGTCGAGAGCGCCCTACCCCTGCAGGGAGTCTGGATGACGGACGACCGGGCCTCGGCCGTGGCGGTCTTCACGCCTCCGGGCGAGCGGGAGCTGACCGAGGAGGCCGAGGCGAAGCTCAAGCCGTTCCTGGAGCAGGCGCTCGGCTCTCACGCTCCGGCCGTGCTGGAAACGATCGGGCGCTTCGAGGCCGCGATCCCGAAGGAACGGCCCTTCTACTACCTGAGCTTCCTTGGGGTCCGCTCCGACAGCCGCGGGAGGGGCATCGGGATGGGCCTGCTCGCCGAGCTCACGGCGCTCGCCGACCGGGAAGGACAGCCGACCTATCTCGAGTCCACCAACCCAGGCAACAATCGCAGGTACGAGCGCCTCGGCTTCGAGGCACACGGCACCTTCGAGACACCCGACGAGCTGCACACCGTCACGACCATGTGGCGGGAGCCCGTCAGCCGTTGAGCCGGGCGAACATCTTGCGCTGGGCCTTGTAGAGGCCCGGGAACTCGGCATAGAGGCGGTCGTAGACCTCGCGCGTGGCGGGATCGGGCTCGAATACGCGGTCGACGGGAACCAGCTCCCGGACGCGATCGCGTGAGATCTCGCCCAGGCCGAGTGCGGCGAAGAGCGCGGCGCCCCGGAGGTTGGCGTGCATCGGGTCGGCGACCCGCTCGATCCTGCGGTCCATGACGTCGGCGTGGATCTGGCACCAGAGGTCTGGGATCGCCCCGCCGCCGAAGATGCGGAGCGGCTCGAGGCGCTGCTTCGCGAAGCCCTCGACCGCCTCGTTCAACCAGCGGCTGTTGTACGCCACGCCCTCGAGCACCGACCGCACCAGATCGGAGTTGCCGGTCTCGGCTGAGAGGTTGTGCCAGCCGCCGCGAGCGTTGCGATCGTCGACCGGCGAGCGCTCCCCGGCCAGCCATGGCGTGAACAGCACACCGCCGCTGCCCGCCGGCGAGCTCGCCGCCAGCTCGATCAGGCGCTCGAAATCGCCGGGCTCGCCCAGCGTGAAGCTGTCCCGCAGCCAGCGCAGGCAGAGACCGGCCGCCTCGTGGTTGTTGGCGACCAGATAGCTGTGCGAGTCCAGCCCGGGGACCGTCGCGATGGAGTGCAGGGGGTCGGTCTTCTTGCGAGGGAAGGGCAGCGAGATCCACGAGGTGGTGCTGATCGTGATGTGCGCCTGGCCCTCGCCGATCGCCCCGCAGCCGAGCGCCGCGGAGTGCAGGTCAGGGGTTCCGGTGACGACCTGCGCCTCGGGGCTGATCCCCAGATCGGACGCGATCTCAGGTCGGACCGTCCCGATCAGCGATCCCGTCTGCAGGAGGGGCGGCAGCTTGGCGGCGTCCAGCCCGAGCTTCCCGACGAGAGCCTGGTCGTACTCCAGCCGGTCGAGGTGCCGGTTGTCGGTGAGCCAGGCCGCGCTCATCGAGGCGTGCGTGGCGGCGGCCCGGCCCGTGAAGCGCATGCTCAGATAGTCGACCGGCTCGAGGTACCAGCGGGCGGCCGCCGCGATCTCGGGCTCGTCGTGCTCGAAGCGCAGCATGTGGCCGACCGGGTCGCCGCCGAAGGGAGAGGGAACCCCTCCCGTCCGGCGGACCCAGGTCGCCAGCGCGCGCGGCGAGTAGCCCATCAGGGGGCCGCCGATCGCCTCGCGCGTTCGTCGCCCGCCACGGGTGTCGAGCCACATCAGGCAGGGGCCGACGGGCTCGCCGGACTCGTCCACCGGGACGGTGCTGGCCCACTGCCCGGTGCAGGAGACGGCGACGATGCGCTCGGCCGGGATTCCCTTCAGGACCGACCGGGACAGCTCGCGGACCATCTCCCACCACGCGGCAGCGTCCTGGACGGCCCCGCCGCCGGGCGACCGCTCGGTCTCGTAGTCGCGCTGGCCGACAGCGGCAATCTCGCCCGACAGGGACACAGCCCCGACCTTGAGAGCCCCGCTGCCGAGATCGACCGCAAGCGCGAACCGCTCGTCGCCGCTCACGCGGCTGGAACTGCCTGCTGCGAGTCCATCAGCTGGGTCATGACGCCGCGGATCATCTGCTCGGCGTCCGCGTTGAGGCCTCCGGGGACTCCGCCGTAGACGGCGCTCGACTCCGCCTGCTCCTCGCCGTGCTCGCGCGCGTAGGCGACCGCGGCGTCGAGATCCGAGGCGAACGCCTCAGCCACCCCGGGCTGGGTCTGCGGCCTGGTCACAGCCATATGGAGCTGCGTTCGGGTACTGCAGGCCGTTGAGGCGCCAGCCGCGCCTCTTCATCTCGTCGTTGACGTGGTAGATGTCGAACTCGTCCGAGGTGAAGGCGAACAGGAAGGTCGGCTCGCCCATGATGCGCAGCTCGGGGTGGGAGTGGACCGCCTCCCGCATCGTTGCCGCGGTGTCGAAGATCCGCTTCGCGTAGGTGCGGTAGCCCTCGCGCCCGATCGAGACCAGGGATGCCCAGGTTGCGGCGAGCAGTCCGTCGGAGCGCGAGCCCTCGATGCCGGGCGAGAAGTACTTGCCCCCGCTCCAGTCAGACATGAAGAAGTAGCAGCGGTTACGCAGCTCGCGGTCCCGGAAGAGCAGGGTCGAGGTCCCCTTCAGCCCGTAGCCGTACTTGTGAGTGTCGGCGGAGATCGTCGTCACGCCCGGCACCCGAAAGTCGAAGGGCGGGATCGGCAGGCCGAGCTGCTCGCCGAACGGCAGGAGGTAGCCGCCGAGGCAGCCGTCGACGTGCAGCCCCACCCCGCGCTCGATCGCAAGGCCGCCCAATTCGGCGATCGGGTCGATCGTGCCGTAGCCGTAGTTGCCGGCCGATCCGACGATCGCGACGGTCTGATCGTCGATCAACTCCGCGACGGTCTCCGGCCGGACCAGCGTCGTCTCCGGGTCGATCTCCGCGCGGCGCACCTCGACACCGAAGAGGTGGCAGGCCTTGTCGAAGGCCGGGTGGGCGGTCTCCGGCTTGACCAGGTTGGGCTTGGCGATCCCGCGTGCCTCGCGTCCCTGCTCCCGATAGGCGAGCACCGCCTGCGCGATGCTGGCGCTGCCGCCCGAGGTGACCATCCCCGCCGGCTCAGCCCCGTTGAGGTCGCCGGCGTGCATCAGGTCGAGGGCCATGGCGATGATCTCCCCCTCGAACCGCGTGGCGCTCGGGCACATGTCCCGCTGCAGCGCGTTCTGGTGCGCGAAGAGGCCGAAGGCCTCCTTCAGGAAGGCGTAGTGATCGCGGTCGCCGCAGTACATGGTCCCCGAGCACCTGCCGTCCTCCCAGGCCCGGTCCTCCTCACTCGCCATCTCGCGCATCTCGGTGAGGATCTCCTCGCGGGAGCGCCCCTCGTCGGGAATCGTGCGATTGACGCCGTAGCGCTCGGCGTAGGGATAGAAGTCGAAGAGGTCGCTCATCGGATGTCTGCCTCCTTGTTGGCTAGATGTCGCCCGAGAAGGTGTCGCAGCTCTCGAGCTTGCCGGAGTCGAACCCAGTCTGCAGCCAGTGCGCCCGCTGTTTCGAGGTGCCATGGGTGAAGGTCTCGGGGTCGATCCGCCCCTGGGCCTGCTGCTGGATCCGATCGTCGCCGACCGCCGCGGCGGCGGTCAGGCCCTCCTGGAGGTCGCCGTTCTCGAGGATGCCTCGGTCATAGGTCGAGCGAGCCCAGACGCCGGCGAAGCAGTCGGCCTGGAGCTCGAGCCGCACCGAGAGTGCATTCGCGTCACCGGGGTTGTCCTGGCTCTGCTGGCGAACCTTTCCCTCGATCCCGAGCTGCTGCTGGACGTGGTGGCCGATCTCGTGCGCGAGGACGTAGGCCTGCGCGAAGTCGCCAGGAGCCTTGAAGCGCCGGTTGAGCTCGTCGAAGAAGCCGAGGTCGATGTAGACCTTCTGGTCGAGCGGGCAATAGAACGGGCCGGTGTCCGAGCTCGCGAGCCCGCATCCCGAATTGACCTGGTTGCGGAAGAGGACGAGCTTCGCCTGCTGGTAGGGCTTGCCGGCGGCGGCGAACTGCTGCTTCCAGAAGCCCTGGGCGTCGTCGAGGACGAAGGAGACGAACTGAACCTCCCTGTCCTCGCTCGGGCTCTGCGGCACAGAATCCTGGCCCGACCCCGTCTGAGGAACCTGCGGGAAGGCGCTGCTCGGCCCCGGTACGTCGAACCCGCCGCCCCCTCCTCCCTGGATGACGAGGAAGTAGAGGACGACCGCGATGATCACCCCGACGATTCCGCCGCCGCCCATCCGGCCCATCGGAATCGGGAATCCACCGCCGCCGCCGAGGCCTCCACCCTGGCCCCGCCTGTCCTCGATGTTGCCGCTGGTCTTGCCCGGCCTCCACTTCACGGCCCGGACTCTATCCGCGGCCCTGCCGGTGCTCGCCCGAGGCCGACTAGCTCTCGAGCGTGCTTCTCTGCGAGAGCGTGTAGAGCAGGATCAGCGACGGGATGACCGTCACTGCCGCGACCCCGAAGACGACGATCACCGAGGTCATCGTCGCGGACGGCCCCGCCGCCTGCGAGATAGTCAGCGAGGTCGGCAGGATGTAGGGGAAGACCGCCGCGAAGTAGCCCCAGATCACGGCCGTCCCGGCCCCCACCGCAGCCGCCCGTAGGCCGTAGTCCCGCCCGCTGACCAGCAGGCCGAGTGCGGCTAGGCCACAGATTCCGGAGAGGGTGATCAGGGCGATGCCGGGCCACGAGGTGAGCCCGTCGTAGACGTAGCGGCCGTCGGCGTGGAGCGCAATCACCCCCACGACCGCAGCCACGCCGGCGATCACTGCGGTGGCCAGAGCCCGACGCTCGAAGTAGGCGCGAAGCTCCCTGTCGCCAGCCGTGCCCGAGTCGTGCACCAGGAAGACGGCGGCGGTGTACGCGGTGAGCAGCACGAAGAGGACGCCCGTGGACAGCGGCAGGAAGCCGGTCCAGCTGCCGGTGGGATCGCCATCGCCTCCGGCCGGCACCTCGCCTGAGGCGACCGCCCCGACCACCGTGCCCATGAAGAAGGGCGTCAGCACTGACGCAAATCCGAAGACCCGGCTGGCGGGTCGCTCGATGCCCCCCGGCAGGGCGTGGCGGAATGCGAAGCCGGAGCCGCGCAGGACGATGCCGAGCGCGGCGAGGGCCAGCGGGATGTAGAGCGTGGTGAAGATCGCCGAGAAGGCCTGGGAGAACGCCGTCCAGAGCACCACCAGGACGAAGATCAGCCAGACATGGTTGGCCTCCCAGACGGGGCCAATCGAGCGGTCGATCTGGGTCCGGACCTGCTTCCCGCGGTCGCCCGACCCGGCCAGCAGATCCCACACCCCCGCGCCGAAATCCGCTCCACCGAAGATCGCATAGAGCGTCACCCCGACCCAGAGGATCGCCGCGCAGACGTCGGCGGTGCTCATGCCGAGGCCTCCGTCGGCGGGACCTCGGGCGGCGGGCTGTAGGGGAGCTCACCGTCGCCCTGGCCGGCCTGCCAGCGGCGCGAGAGCGCGCGCAGGACGACGACCGCGATCACCCCGAGCGCGACGTAGAGGGCCAGCGTCACGCCGAACACCCACCAGATTCCCTGGGCCGGCGTCACCGCATCGGCCGTGCGCATGTAGCCGTTCACGATCCATGGCTGACGGCCAACCTCGGTCACGATCCAGCCGCACCAGAGCGCAACCACGGCCGCCACCCCGGCGATGGCGCTGATCCGCAGGAACCAGCGCGTGGCCGGCAGGTCACGCCGCCGCCACCAGGAGATCGCGAACCAAACTGCAAGCAGGAAGAGTGCGGTGGCGATCCCAACCATGAGATCGAACGACAGGTGCAGCATCGTGAGGGCGGGCGGCTGGTCGTTCTTGGGGATCTGGTTGAGACCGGTGACGTTGGTGTTCTTGCTGAACCCGACCAGGAACGAGTCCAGCCCCGGAATCCCGATCCCACCCTTGACCTGACCGTCGACGCAGCGACCGCCGAGGTACTCGGTCTGGTCCGACCCTCCCTTGTAGATGCACTCCATTGCCGCGAACTTGGCCGGCTGGTTGTCGGCGACGGCGCGCGCCGCCGTGTCCCCGACGAAGAGCTGAATCGGCGTGGCGATCGCCGCCAAGGTGAATGGGATCACGAAGCCGAGCCGGTTGTAGCGGCCACGGCTGCCACGGAGCATCCCCACCGCGTACACGGAGGCGATCAGAAAGCCGGTGACGATGTAGGCCGCGAGGAACATGTGGAAGAACTCGTAGCCGGTCGCCGGGTTGAAGAGCACTTCGAACGGCTTCACGCTGGTGACGTTGCCGGCGGAGTCGAGCTCGAAGCCCTGGGGCTGGTTCATCCAGGCGTTGACGGCGATCACGGAGAAGGCGCCGCCGACGCCCGAGATCACGATCGGCACCGCGGCCCACATGTGTGCCCGTGGCGAGAGTCGGTCCCAGCCGTATATGTAGATGGCGATGAAGATCGCCTCCAGGAAGAAGAAGATCCCCTCGATTGCGAAGGCGATCCCGAAGGCGTCACCGAAGCGGCCCGTGAACCGCGGCCACAGCAGGCCGAACTCGAAGGAGAGGACGGTCCCGGTGACCGCGCCGACGGCGAAGAGGACCGCGACAGCCTTCGACCAGTTGCGGGCGAGGCGAAGCGCCTCCTGGTCCTTCTTCCGGTGGCCCTGCCACTCGGCGACAAGCATCATGGCCGGAAAGGCCACACCCAAGCAGGCGAGCACGATGTGGAAGCCCAGGGTGAACCCCATCTGGCTGCGGGCCGCCAGCAGGTTGGACGAGGAGTCCGCGAGCAGAGGCACCAGGCTGGGCATCAGATCTCCGAGAGCCTATTGCCGCGACGCGTCATCAGAGGATTGCGATCGGGTTGAGCGGCGATCCGGTGCCTCCCGCGATGCGGAGCGGAGCGCCGACGAACAGGAAGTCCCAGCGGTTCGCCTCCTCGCAGGCACTGCCCAGCTCATCGAGATGCAGGTAATCGAGCAGGTGGACGCCCATCGCGGTCAGCGCCAGCACGTGAATCGGGAAGCCGACCCCCTCGGTGAAGCTCGGCGCGGTGTCGTTGTTCCCGTCGCAGCCAAGGGCGGCGACTCTTCGCTCCGCGAGGAACTCCGCGCAGCTCGGGTGCAGGCCGGCCTTGGAGCCGGCGGTGTCCCAGGGCCCGAGCTCGTCCAGGCGGCTGGCGTGGCCTGTCCGGACCAGGAGGATGTCGCCCTCCTCCACCCTCACACCCTGGAGGTCCTCCGATTCGGAGAGGTCCCCGGGCAGCACGCTGTCGCCCGGCTCGAGCCAGCTGACCCCACGGGTCCGAGGCACGTCGAGCAGGACGCCGCGACCGACCAGCCCATCCTTCAACGTCTCGACCGTCTCGACCGCGGCACCGGTGGCCGAGACCGAGTCCGCCGGCCGCCCGTTGTAGAGAGAGTCGTCGTAGGAGACGTGGCAGAGGGCGTCGAGGTGGCTGTGGGAGTCGTTGTGGTAGTCGACGCCGATGTAGTCCTTGGCGAAGGCGAGGCCATCCGGATGCTCCCGGGCGCCGAGCATGGTCATGTGGTGATCGGCCGGCTCCGGGTTGTCGGGCTCGCGCTCGGTGTTGAGGTCGCGGCTGAGGCTCACCGTCCGCCCGGTGCGCACGAGGCCGGCGGCGGCGGCGACCAGTTCCGGCGTCAGGTAGTTGAGCGCCCCCCGCTCGTCATCGGCGCCCCACCGGCCCCAGTTCGAGACCCGATCGAAGAGCTGGCGGAACTCGTCCGCCGAGACCTGGATTTCAGCCGGCTCCGTCAGGCGTCCGTCACCTTGATCGAGAACGAGGCCTCGTAGCTCTCGCCGGGCTGCAGCAGCTTCAGGTCCTGACCGCTCACCAGCGTGTTGGTCGGTGCGGTCATCGGCTCGAAGGCGATCACGTCATCGTCGTCCGGCGCGTAGACCTGCGCATAGGGGTAGCCCCGTTCGAACGACACCTCGATTCGGCGCCCTCCTCCCTCGAGGGCGAACGGCTCGGCCGGGGCCACGAACTCGTCGTCGAAGGTCCTCGCACCCGAGCGGGCCGGCAGCCACATCCGTCTGCTCCAACTCGCCGGTGGGGAGCTCCTCGGAGTCGAGCACGACCCGCTCACTCACCGGTATCTCGACGAGCCAGGCAGTTCGATCCACCCCCGGCAGCCGGAGGTAGGGGTGATACCCGAAGGCGATGGGCACCGGCACGTCGCCGGACGCATGCACCGTCGTCGCGATGGTCAGCGTCTCATCCGAGACGCCCGGCCTCGACCTGGAGCTGATGGGGAAACGGAAACACGGTCATCCGGTCCTCGTGCGCGGCGAAGTCGAAGGTGGCCACGAGGCGAGGACCCTCCGGCGTGTCCTCATGCAGCTCGACACGCCATCCCGCAGCGGCCGCGAGGAGCCCGTGGATCGGCAGGCCCTTGGGACCCAGGGTGTACAGCCCGGGGTGCGCCCACAGGTCGACCTCCCGTCCGGCCACCTGGAAACGTCTCTCGGCGACCCGGTTGGCCCAGGGGTGGAGCAACGGAATGCCCATGGTCGAGCGGTCGGCGACGTATCGGGCCAGGCCGCCGCGCTGGCCCAGCAGCTCCTCACCGCGATGGAGCAGGGAACAGCCCACCATTCCGGCATCGGGGACGAAGGTGGCCTCGAGCTCCGATTCGGGCGCGGAGAGGGTCAGCGCATCGAATCCGTCGACGGGCCGGATGGCGATCACTCGGGCGTCTCGCTCTCCTTCGACTGCGAGTCGTCCTCGACCAGCGACATCTTGAACGGCTGGCCGCCGGCCTGCTCGATGGCGACGCGCCCGATGACCTGCTGCATGGTGATCGTGCGCTGGGGGCGGCTGTTTCCGATGAAGGTGATCGCCCATCTCGGCACGGTGGCGAGACGGTTCTTGAAGCCGGTGAGGAAGGTCAGGTGGACGAAGAGCCAGGCGAGCCAGCCGATTAAGCCCGACAGCCGGATGCCCTTGAAGCTGACCACCGCCTGGAAGCGGGCGATCGTCGCCATGCTGCCCAGGTCGCGGTAGCGGAACGGCTTTCCCTCCTTGCCCTCGAGCCGGTGCTTGATCGTGGTCGACGCATGGACGCCCTGCTGCATCGCGACCTCCGCGACCCCCGGCAGCCCGTCGAGGGACATCATGTCGCCGATCGCGAACACCTCCGGATGCCCCGGCAGCGTGCAATCCGGGAGCACGGCGACCCGCCCGGCACGGTCGACATCCGCGCCGGTGGCGTCCCCCAGCATCCGGGCGAGCGGGGACGCTTCCACACCCGCCGCCCACACCTTGGTGCGGCAGGCGATCCGCCGCTCCTCCTTCCCATGCTTGACGACCACCCCCTTCTGGTCGACGTCGGTGACGAGGCTCGACATCTGGAGCTCGACGCCGAGGTGCCCGAGCTCCTTGGCCGTCTTCCCGGATAGGCGGTCGCCGAACGTCGCCAGCACCTGCTTCCCGCCATCGCAGATGATGATCCTTGCGCTCCGCGGATCGATCCTCCGGAAGTCGTCCTTGAGCACGCGCCTCGAGAGCTCGGCGATCTGGCCCGCGATCTCCACTCCGGTCGGACCGCCGCCGACCACCACGAAGGTGAGCCATTCCTTCTGCTTCTCGGGATCCTGCTCGAGCTCGGCCATCTCGAACGCCCCGAGAATCCTGCCCCTGAGCTCTAGAGCGTCATTGATCGTCTTCATTCCGGGAGCCCAGCGCGAGAACTCGTCGTGGCCGAAGTACGACTGCCCGGCGCCGCCGGCGACGATCAGGCTGTCGTACTGGAACTCCAGCGGCTGGCCGTTCGGTGCCCTCGCCGTCACCTTCCGAGCCTCCAGGTCGAAGGCCTTCACCTCGGCCATCTCGACCTCGATGTTCCGGTGGCGGTGCAGGACCCCCCGCAGCGGCGGCGCGATCTCCCCCGCCGAGAGGATCCCGGTCGCGACCTGGTAGAGCAGCGGCTGGAAGAGATGGTGGTTGATCCGGTCCACCAGGGTGACCTGGACGGGCGCGCGGCTCAGGTTCGCGGGCCGCGAAGAGACCGCCGAAGCCTCCACCCACGACCACCACTCGATGGGAATCCGTCGCCACGGTCTACCCGTCGAGCCCGTTCCGCCTACCCGCCGAGACGCTCCAGCAGGTGGTCGCCGACGCGGATCGCGTTCGCCATCGCCGTCAGCCCCGGGTTGACGGCGCCGATGCTCGGGAAGAAGCTGGTGTCGACCACGTAGAGGTTGTCGAGCTCATGGGCCCTGCAGTTCGTGTCGAGCACCGAGTCGGCGGGATCGGTGCCGAAGCGGCAGGTCCCGGACTGATGCGCGACCCCCGCCACCGGGATCTCGTTCTTCAGGTAGGCGTCATGTGGGAGAAGGTGGCCCTCGTGGAAGCCGAGGCCGCCGATCATGGACTTGAGCTTGTCGTAGAGCTCCTTCTTCGGCTTCTCGTTGGAGTGGGAGTAGCTCAGCCTGATCGCCCCGTCGTCCGTGAGCGTCACCCGGTTCTCGGGCTTGGGCAGGTCCTCGGTGGAGAGCCAGAAGTCGACGCCGTGGGAGGCGATCTCCTCGAGGCTGAAGCCGGGGGCCAGCATCGCGATCTTCTTCTCGCCCCGGTACATCGCCGGCCGGGACTTCCCGACCATCTGGATGTTGCCGAGCGGATGGTCGAAGTCCTTCGAGGCGAAGTAGAAGTCGTTGAGCCCCAGCGTCTTCTGGAAGACGGTCGGGTTCGGCTCCTTCGACACGGCAATGACGGCCTGACTGTTGTGGAACATGTAGTTGCGGCCCACCTGGTCGGAACCGTTCGCCAGGCCATTCGGATGCTTGTCGGTGGCGGAGGCGAGCAGGAGCTTGGCGGAGTTGGCCGCACCGCAGGAGACCGCGACGATGTCCGCTGAGTAGGTCTCCCGCTCGCCGTCGCGCTCGACCACGACCTCCGTCACCGCCGTACCACCGGCGTCCGTGTTGAGCGCGACCGCCTCCGAGTTCGTCAGCAGCGTGACGTTCGCGTGCTCGAGCGCCGGCCGCACCGCCATCACCTCGGCGTCGGACTTCGCGTGCACGAGGCAGGGAAAGCCGTCGCAGTTGTTGCAGCGGACGCAGGAGCTGTAGGGCATGTTCGCCTCGTCCAACATCACCCCGCAGGGAGCGTGGAAGGGCCGGTAGCCGGCGGCGGCGAGATCGTCCGAGAGCTGCTGGATGCGCGGCTCGTGGGAGACGGCCGGGAAGGGATAGGGAGCGCTTGCCGGCGGCTCCGTGGGGTCCTCGCCTCGAGCACCGTGCACCTGGTAGAGCTCCTCCGCCTGCGTGTAGTAGGGCTCCATCTCGTCGTAGGAGATGGGCCAGGCCGGCGAAACGCCATCCTCGTACTGGACCTCGCCGAAGTCCTCGGCGCGCAGGCGGTAGAGCGCCGCGCCGAACATCTTGGTCGCGCCGCCGACGAAGTAGTGCACCTGCGGGGCGAACTGCTTGTCCTTGGCGTCGTACCAGGTGTCCTCCGACTGGTAGCGGCCGTCGACGAAGACGTCCTCGGCCCGCCAGTTCTGCGGCTCGCGAGTCAGGAAGTCCCCTCGCTCGAGCAGAAGGATCTTCTTGCCGGAGCCGGCAAGCCTGTGGACGAGCGTCCCTCCCCCTGCCCCGCTGCCGATCACGATGACGTCGTAGTCGCTCATACCCCGACTCCGATCTCCTTGAGGCGCTCACTCAGGATGATCCGCGCCGCAGCCTCGATCAGGGCGAGGTGCGAGAAGGCCTGGGGGAAATTCCCCAGGTGGCGGCCCGTGCTCGGGTCGAACTCCTCGGCGTAGAGGCCGAGGGGCGAGGCGATGCGAAGCAGCCGGTCCATCAGATCCCGCGCGCGCTGGTGCTCGCCGACGATCGACAGGCCCGAGACCAGCCAGAAGGAGCAGATCAGGAAGCTGCCCTCCTTGCCGGACAGCCCATCGTCCGTCTGACCGGTGACGTAGCGGAGCACGAAGCCGTCCTCCGTGAGGTCGTCCGCGATTGCCAGCACGCTCTTGTGGAGCACCTCGTCGTCGCCCGGCAGGAAGCCGAACATGGCGGCCAGCAGGGTCGAGGCGTCGAGGGCGTCGGTGTCGTAGTGCTGCCGCAGGACCCCGTCCCGGACACCGTTCTTGAGGATGTCCTTGTGGATCTCGTCCGCGGTGGCCTGCCACTCGGCCTGGAGCTTGCTGTCGCCTCGGATCTCCGCGAGCTTCGAGGCGCGGTCCATCGCGACCCAGCACATCAGCTTGGACGAGACGTATTGCTGGGGCTTGCCGCGCGCCTCCCAGATTCCCTGGTCCGGCTTCTTCCACACCTTCGTCGCGCACTCGGCCTGGGCCTGCACGACCGGCCAGAGCCCGCGCGGCAACCGCTGGCTCCGATGGCTGTGCAGCAGGATCGAGTCGAGAACGGCGCCGTAGACATCGTTCTGGCGCTGGTCGTAGGCGCCGTTGCCGACGCGCACCGGCGATGCTCCCGCGTATCCCGAGAGGTCATCCCGGGTCGTCTCGGTGAGGTCCCGCCGTCCGTCGATCCCGTACATGATCTGCAGCCCGCCGTCCTCGTTCGGCTCGAGCTCGCCGAGGAACTGCATGAACTCGTTGGCCTCCCAATCCAGGTTCAGGTAGTGAAGGGCCTGGAGGGTGAAGGTCGAGTCCCTCATCCAGGAGTAGCGGTAGTCCCAGTTGCGCTCTCCCCCCGGAGTCTCGGGCAAGGAGGTCGTCAGCGCGGCGACGGTCGCTCCGGTGGGCATGTAGGTGAGGCCCTTGATCGTGAGCGCCGAGCGCTGGATCGCCCCTCTGAAGCGGTGGTCCGGCATCCGGGCCTTCGAGACCCAGGTGCGCCAGTACTCGGCGGTCTCGCTCATGCGCGCGTTGGCCTCATCCATGTCCTCCGGCGAGGCGAGATCCTCCGCCCAGGAGAGGGAGCAGAACGCCTGCTCGCCCTTCTGAAGCGTGTGCCGCGCCTGCGCCACATGACCCTCGGCCCCCAACGGGATGCTGCTGCGAAGCCTGACGGTGACCCCAGCTCCGGTGGCGTCGGCAGTGTGGTCTCCCTGCAGGGCCCAATCGACCGGCGTGCGCCCGTAATCGAGGTCGGGCTCGTTGAGCAACTCAATGTCCACCGAGCCCTCCATGCAGAGGACCGTTCTCACGAGCAGATGGTGAGCGTCCTCATCCGCGGGCGCCCGCGTGTGGGGGGTGACCTCATCCTTGTGCTGAGTGGGGCCGATGGTCAGCGCGTCCCGCACCATGGCCCAGCCCGTCGGTGTGTGCCAGGTGGTGTTGAGGATGTTCGTCCCAGGCTCGTAGATCCGAGCGCTTGGGACATTGATCCCGAAGGGCCCGAAGCGGGAGGAACCGGCCTCGCGGTCGAGCAGTGTCCCGAACACGCTGGGCGAGTCGAAGCGCGGGACGCAGAGCCACTCGATCGTTCCGTCGGGCGCGACCAGGGCGCCCGTGTGGCAGTTGGAGAGGAAGGCGTAGTCCGCGATGGGCGGGAACGGCGACGGCATCGCCGCGCTCTGAGGCATCTTCTCCTTCGCCTTCGGCTTCGGCTTCTCCTTTGGCTTCGCCTTCGCCGGGGTCATGAGCCGGTCCAGGGTTCGCGCCAGCCGCCGAACTCCTTGACCAGCCGGTCGGCGGCCTTCGGCCCCCACGAGCCCTTCTTGTACGGGAGGACCCTGGGCGGCTTGTCGATCAGCGGGTCGCAGATCCGCCAGGTCTCCTCGATGTTGTCCTGCCGGGTGAAGCGCGTGCTGTTTCCGACCATGGCTGCGTGCAGCAGGACCTCGTACGGCGTAGGGCCCTCACCTCCCTGCTCCGCGAACTCCATGTCGAGGTTGATCTGCTCCGGGCCGGCCGAATCACTGCGCTGGGCGTCGACCAACAGCCTGATTCCGGTCGTCGGGTGGAGCCGCACCACCAGCTCGCCGGGCGGGGCCCGCTTGGTGCCCCTTGCGCCGAAGCCGAGGCGGGGTGGTTCCTTGAAGATCAGCCTCAGCTCCCACTGATCCACCGGAAGCTCCTTCCCCGTCCGGATGAAGAACGGGACGCCGCTCCAGCGCCAGTTGTCGATCTCGAGGCGCATCGCCGCGAACGTCTCGGTGGTCGAATCCTTGGCGACGCCCTTGATCTTCCGATAGCCGTCGTACTGCCCACGTACGTACTGCTTCGGGTCGGCATTCGGCATCGCGGAGAAGACACCGAACATCGCGTCCTTCAACGCCCGGGCGTCACTTCTCGCAGGCGGCTCCATGGCGGCCGCCGCGACCACCTGCATCAGGTGGTTGACCACGACATCCCTGACGGCGCCGACCGGGTCGTAGAAGCTGCCTCGGTCGGCGACCCCGAAGTTCTCCGCCATCGTGATCTGGACGCAGGCGACGCTGTTGCGGTTCCAGACCGGCTCGAACATCGCGTTCGCGAACCGGAGGTAGGGGATCTCAGCCACCCCCATCACCCCCAGGAAGTGATCGATCCGGTAGAGCTGATCCTCGCCGGATGTACTGGTGGATCTCGGCCGCCAGCTCACGGGCCGACTCGAGATCGTCGCCGAAGGGCTTCTCGACCACCACTCTCGCATCCTTCGTCAGGCCGGCCTCGTAGAGCCCCTTGATCGTCATGCCGAACAGCGAGGGCGGGATCTCGAGGTAGAAGACCGGCGTCTTCGCTCCCTTGATCTTGGCGGCGAGGCGCTCATAGGTGTCGGGCTTCGAGAAGTCGCCCTGTATGTAGGAGAGGCGCTTCAGCAGCCTGTTGAGGACGCGCGTGTCGACCTTCTTTTCCTCTGCCTTGATCGCTTTCGTCGCATGGTCCCGGAGGTCCTTGTCCGACCAGTCGTCGAAGGCCACACCCACCACCGGGCAGGTCAGCAGCCCGCGCGCCTCAAGGCGGTACAGCGAGTTGAACGTCATCACCTTCGCCAGATCGCCGGAGATCCCGAACGCGACGAAGACGTCAGCGGGCCGCTCACTTCCCGGCCCGGACCTCTTCCGTGCCGTCTTGCGTGCTTGTCGTTTTGCGACCGCCACGTTTCGGTGTCCGTCCCGCCGGCGTCGACCCTTCTCCGGTCAAATTTCTATCGCATTACCCGATCTTCCGTACGCCAGAGTTGTTAACAAGGCGTTTCAACGTCCTGCCGCGCTGCGATGTCATTTGCTGGCGAGGTGAAAGCGGTTGCAGAAGTCGCAGCGGTAGTACGTCATCCCCAGGCGCTCGGCCTCGGCGCGGGCGACCGACTCGCTCTCGTAGGCGGTCTTCGGCTTGCCATCGGAGCGGAAGTGGCTTGGAACGATGCGTCGCGAGCCCATGGCTCGAGCCTACCGGGGAGAGTTAGGGGGCTCCTAGGGGCCATTCCCGATAGACAGGCCTCGCCACGGGCTTCATCGTCAGCGTCATGGCAAACCAACCCAAGAACAAGAAGACAGAGAGCAAGAAGACAACCGAAGTCGGCCCGCGCCAGCCCCTGCTCCGATCCAAGAACGATCGGGTGCTCTGGGGTGTCGCCGGCGGGCTCGCGGAGCACATCGGCTTCAACGCCACCCTGGTCCGGATCGCCTTCGTCGTCACCACCCTGTTCGGCGGCGCCGGGATCCTCGCCTATCTCGTTCTGGCCGTCGCGCTTCCCGAGGACGACGGGACCGGCAAGCCCGTTCCCGAGAGCGTCTGGGCACGGCTGGGCAAGGTGTTCGTCGTCTGCCTCCTGGTAGCGGTCGGGCTCGCGGTCGCCGCGTTCCTGGCCGTCGTCAGCGCCTGGACGACCGCCACCGGCCACGGCGTGATCATCGCCGCGGTGGTGATCGCGCTCGGGATCGCGCTGGTCGCGTTCGCGTTCGCCCCGGAGTGGCGCCGACGCAGCACTCCGCTGCTGCTCACCACGGCGCTGGTGCTTGGCATCCCCGCCGGAGCAATCGCAGCCGCCGACATCAACATCGACGGATCGATCGGCCAGCGCACCTACACCCCCAACGCGGTGGCCGACGTCCCGGCCGACGGCTACAAGCTCGGCACCGGCCAGCTGGTGGTCGATCTCCGGGAGCTGCCCTGGCAGAAGGGCAAGACCATCGCGGTCTCGTCCCATCTCGGTATCGGCCAGATGGTCGTCTCGATCCCGAAGAACGTCTGCGTCGTCGGTCATGCGACCGGCAAGGCGGGCGAGCTGGTGGTGGCCGGCGAGATCAGCCACGGGGTCGATCCGGACGTCTCGCTCGGGACCCCGACCACCGATGCCCCGCGGCTCGATCTCAGCGCCGACATCCAGCTCGGGCAGATGATCGTCACCGATCAGCCGCCTGACCAGGCGAACGACCAGCACGGCGTGGACTACGACCACCACAAGCAGATGCTGGCGACGCAGAGGACGGTATGCGGTAGGTGAGAAGACCAGATCTGAGCACGCTGGGGACCGGGGCGGCAGTCCTGGTCCTCGGCGCGTTCCTGTACCTGCACTCGAAGGGCACGCTCGATCTCGGGACCGGGGAGTCCTTCGCGCTCGTCGGCGGCTGCGTCCTCGTGGCGCTGATCGCGAGGGCGATGGGGCGGTCGCCCGCGACTGCTTCGGACACCGGCGAGCGGGACACCCTGGCGATCGCTCCGGCCCTGAGCCCGGAGACCACCCGTGCCTCCAAGCTGGGGCTGGTCCTCGGCGCCGCGCTCGGGGTCGGCCTCGTGGTCCTCTGGCTGACCGGCGTGATCGAGTTCGCGGGAAGGGTGGCGCTCGCGGCGCTCGTCGTCGCGGTCGCCCTGATCCTGATCTCGGCGCCGTTCTGGCGCGCGACGTTCAACCGACTCGGCGCCGAGCGGGTGGCGCGCGCCCGGGCGGACGAGCGCGCTGACGTGGCCGCGCACCTGCACGACTCCGTCCTCCAGACCCTCGCCCTGATCCAGAAGCGCTCCGACGACCCCGAACAGGTCGGCAGGCTGGCACGTCGCCAGGAGCGGGAGCTCCGCGATTGGCTCTCCGACACCGAGCCGAGCCGCCCGGACGAGCGTCTCGCCGACGCCCTCCGCGCGGCCGCGGCCGAGATCGAGGACTCGCACGGCGCCCCGATCGAAGCGGTGGTCGTCGGAGACGCGGAGCTGAACGAGCGGCTCGAGGCGCTCGTCGCGGCCAGCCGCGAAGCGCTCACGAACTCAGCGAAGTTCGCCTCGGAAGAAGGACCGGTGCGCCTCTACGCCGAGATCGAGAAGGGCGGTGCGCGGGTCTACATCGACGATCGTGGGCCCGGCTTCGACCCGGATTCCATCCCGGCCGATCGCCGCGGCCTCCGCGAGTCGATAATCGGGCGCATGGAGAGATACGGCGGCAAGGCTGAGGTCCGCAGCGATCCCGACGACGGCACCGAAGTGGAGCTGACGATGAGGGCGCGCCGATGAGCACCCCATCCGTCGTGATCGTCGACGACCACGCCATCTTCCGGGCCGGCGTCAAGGCGGAGCTCGGAGAGGGCGTCGAGCTGCTCGGCGAGGCCGACTCCGTGGAGGATGCGGTCAGGGCGATCGTGCAGCTCGAGCCCGACGTCGTCCTGCTCGACGTGCACATGCCCGGCGGCGGGGGGGTCGAGGTGATCGGGCAGGTGGCCAAGCAGAGGCCGCAACAGCGGTTCCTCGCCCTCTCGGTCTCCGATGACCCACAGGACGTGATCGCCATCGTCCGCGCCGGCGCCCGCGGCTACGTCACCAAGTCGATCACCGGCGATGAGCTGGCCGACGCGGTGGCGCGAGTCCGGGACGGGGATGCCGTCTTCTCGCCGAGGTTGGCGGGATTCGTGCTCGACGCCTTCGCCGGCGACCTTCCGGCGGAGGAGGTCGACCCCGAGCTCGACCAGCTCACCGCCCGCGAGCGCGAGGTCCTCCGCTACATCGCCCGCGGCTACCTCTACAAGGAGATCGCTCTGCGGCTCCACATCTCGGTGAAGACCGTCGAAGCCCATGTCAGCTCGGTGCTGCGCAAGCTGCAGCTCTCGAATCGCCACGAGCTCAGCCGCTGGGCGGTCAGCCGCCGGCTGGTCGACTAGCGGCTACTTCTTCTTCTTTTTGCACTTCTTCTTCGCGGACTCGGCCGAGCGCTTGTGCTTCTTGTGCTTCTTGCACTTCTTCTTCGGAGGGCTGACCGGCAACGCGTCCCCGCTCAGGGCGAAGACCTGGTCGGGATTCGAGGAATCCGCCGGCGGGCATTGCGTTCGCGGCCTCCAGGTCGTGCAGGTCGGGAACTCCATTCCGTCGGGGTTCTGGAGCACTGCCGGGCTGCCGCTCTGAACCGTCCGGTCCTTCCACAGCCAGACGGCGAGGTTCATCAGCTGGATCGAGATCCAGTAGTGACCCGCCTGCAGCTGCGGAGCACCACTGATGGGGAATGTGTCCCCGGAGTTCGTCGCCTGAGCCTGGAAGAGCTGGCCCGCGGGGCTCCCGCCGGCGTCCGCGAAGAGGGTGAGCCGGTACGGGTATGTGCCGACGGGTCCGGGCGCCTGGGCGCTGGTCAGCTGCCACGCCTGTCCCGCGGGAACCGTGAAGTCGTCCGCCACCTGGACGTTCTCTCCCGGGGGAGGGTAGAAGTAGCTATCGGTCGCGTCGCTGGACGCGGCATTGTCAAGTTGGTCGTAGAGCGTCGCGGCCGATGCTGAGGCGGGGAGCACGAGTGCCGCGGCCACGATGAGACCCAGAATGCGCATGGCGCGAACCTACATCAGGGGAAGGCCATCGCAAAACGAGCCGATCGCCGCGTCCGCCCCGGCCTCCTTCAGCTGCTCGACCGTGAACTCGCCCGTCGCGACGCCGGTGACGCGGATGCCCGCGCCGTGGCCGGCCTCGACGTCGCGGGGCGTGTCGCCGCAGGAGAAGCACTGCTCCGGTTCGATGCTTTGCCCCGAGACGATTTCGGCCCGCTCGAGCGCCTTCTTGGTGAGCTCGGTGCGGTCGGGCGAGTCGGAGCCGTAGCCGCCGAAGGAGAAGAAGCGGTTCAGGTTGGCCCGCTGGAGCTTGATGTGGGCCGCCTCCTCCACGTTGCCGGTGGTGAGGCCGAGCAGGACGCCGTCGTCGGTGAGCTTCTCGAGCAGCTCGAGGACGCAGTCCTGGAGCCTGAAAGCGGGTGAGTTGTCGACCTCCTCGGGGAGATGGTCGAGGCGCCGGCGCATCAGGGCGTCGGCCTCCTCCGGTGTCGGCTCCCGGCCGACCGCGTTCCGGAAGACCGCCCGCCCGACCTCGGGATCCGGGACTCCCTTGCCCGTGACCGCCGGAATGTCGACGTCGACGTCCTGGATCTCCTTGAACGCCCGCTTCCAGGCGCGGTCGCTGGCTCCCCCGGTGGTGATCAGCGTCCCGTCGATGTCGAACAGGATCGCCCGGGTCTCAGCCACGGTTGGCCCGGTAACGGCGGATCAGGCTGTTGGTGGATGAATCGTGGTCGAGCTCCGGCTCATCGGGCGACTGGAGCTGGGGAATGATCTTCTTCGCCAGCACCTTGCCGAGCTCGACGCCCCACTGGTCGAAGGAGTCGATCTGCCAGATCGCTCCCTGCGTGAAGACGCTGTGCTCATAGAGAGCGACCAGCGAGCCGAGCGTGTGCGGCGTCAACCGGTCAGCGAGGATCACGTTGGAGGGCCGGTTCCCCTCCATCACCCGGTGGGGGACGATCGGCTCCGGCGTCCCCTCCTCCCTGACCTGCTCCGGCGTCTTGCCGAAGGCGAGGGCCTCCGGCTGCGCGAAGACGTTCGACATCAGGAAATCGTGGTGGTCGCCCAGCGGGTTGAGCGAGTGCATGAAGCCGATGAAGTCGGCCGGGATCAGCTTCGTCCCCTGATGGATCAGCTGGTAGAAGGAGTGCTGGCCGTTGGTGCCCGGCTCGCCCCAGAAGATCGCGCCCGTCTCGTAGTCCACGTGGGCGCCGTCGACGGTGACGTGCTTGCCGTTCGACTCCATGGTGAGCTGCTGCAGGTAGGCCGGGAAACGGTGCAGGTACTGGTCGTAGGGGAAGACGCCGACGGTCTGCGCGTCGAAGAAGTCGCCGTACCAGACGCAGAGCAGGCCGAGGATCGAGGGCAGGCTCTGCCCGATCGGCAACTCGCGGAAGTGCTCGTCGACGGCGTGGAAGCCGGCGAGCAGGTCTTGGAAGCCCTCTGGTCCGATCGCCAGCATCGTGGAGAGGCCGATCGCCGAGTCCATCGAGTAGCGGCCGCCGACCCAGTCCCAGAAGCCGAACATGTTGTCGGTGTCGATGCCGAATTCGGAGACGCCCTCGGCGTTGGTCGAGACGGCGACGAAGTGCTTGGCGACCGCATCATCGGAACCCAGTTTGGCCAGCGCCCACTCTCGCGCCGTCTGGGCGTTGGTCATCGTCTCGAGCGTGGTGAAGGTCTTCGAGGAGATGATGAAGAGCGTCTCCTCGGGGTCGAGGTCCCTGGTCTTCTCCGCGAAGTCGGTGCCGTCGACGTTGGAGACGAAGCGGAAGGTCATCTCTCGCTTGGAGTAGTGACGAAGCGCCTCGTAGGCCATCACGGGCCCGAGGTCGGAGCCGCCGATCCCGATGTTGATCACGTTGCGAATCGGCTTGCCGGTGTGGCCCTTCCACTCGCCCGAGCGCACGCGGTCCGAGAACGCCGACATCCGGTCGAGCACCTCGTGGACCTGCTTGACGACGTCCTCGCCGTCGACGATCAGTGAGCGGTTCTTGGGCATCCGCAGCGCCACGTGGAGCACCGCGCGGTCCTCCGAGACGTTGATGTGCTCGCCGCGGAACATCGCGTCGCGACGCTCGGCGACGCCCTGCTCTTCCGCGAGCTGGGTGAGCAGCCGCAGCGTCTCGTCGGTGATCCGGTTCTTCGAATAGTCGAGGAAGAGGCCGGCGCCCTCGGCGAGGAGGCGGGTGCCGCGCTCCGGATCCTCGGCGAAGAAGTCGCGGAGGTGGCGCTCGCCGATCTCGCCGTGGTGCTGCTCGAGTGCCTTCCAGGCCGGTTGCATCCGGAGCTGCGGGTCCGCGCTCACGCGGCGCAGCCTATCTATCGCCTACTGCTACTTCTTCTTCTTTTTCTTGCACTTCTTGGCCGCCGCGGCGCTGCCCTTCTTGTGCTTCTTGCACTTCTTCTTTGCAGGAGGCGCCGGAGCAGCGGAGCCCGTGGTGGCCGCGGGCGGCGGCGGAGTCGTTACGGCGATGCCGATGTCCTCGGCGTCTGAACTGAACCCGTCGGTGACGCTGAAGTGGACATTGGGGTAGTTCCCCACCTGAGCCGCGCCAGGTGTCCACGCAAATGTTCGCGTACCCGGGTCGAACGTGGCCCCTGGCGGGAGATTGGTCGCGGAGAAGACGAGTGTGTCGGAGGGATCCAAGTCCGCGGCGGACACCGTGAAGCTCAGCAGCTGACCTGCCGCGACGGATTTGCCGCCGATCGGGGTGAGGACCGGTGACTGCACTTCGTAGGCGCCGCTGTCGCAGTTGCCACCGCTCACCTCGGGTCGTGCGAAGCCGCGCTGGTCCGTGGTCACCGCTGGGCTGAGCGCGGTGCAGACTGCATTGGGCATGTTGTCGACCGCGAAGCTGGACGCGGTCGGCTCCATCGTCTTGGTGGGCCCTCCGTTGTCGGCGAGCGCGTTCACCAAGGGGCCGCTCTGGCCGGTCCGGTCGCCGTCGGCCAGTGGCGCGGTGAGCCCGCAGCCGGGCCCCGACCGGCTGGAGCGGTCGTATCGGTGGGGTCGGTGCTGATGTTGTAGCCGTCGTCGGTCCTGTTCACGAAGTCGAGCCGGGAAGGACGCAGGCATTCGACGGGGTCGGAGACGCATGATCGTCCCTTCGATCTCGTAGCTCGGCTTCGAGCTGCTGTTGCCGGTGAAAATGAACTCGGTCCCACGAAGCTGCTGTTGTTGGCGATTGTGGAAAAGAGCAGACTGAGGTTGGCTAACCCGCCGTTTCCCACCTTGATCCCGCCGCCGTTGCCTACTGGCCTGATTTCCGGTGACGGTGGTGTCGACCAGGTTCGCCGTTGGGGCCCGCCGACCGGAGTCGCCGAATTCACGGCGATTCCTCCGCCCTTTCCCTACTGGTATCGAGAGCCTGGTTGCCGCTGATCAGGCTTCCATCGACATCGAGGGTCGCGTCGCTCTCGCTGTAGATCCCTCCGCCGAAGAAGTGGGTCCTGTTGGTGGAGACGTCGCTGTCCCGGATCGTGGCGTTGGAAGTGCTGTCAGCGGGCATCGTGATCCGGTAGATGCCGCCACCGGAGCCGAAGTTCGTCGAGTCGCCGGCGGAATTGCCTGTGACCGAGCTGTGGTCTAGGACCAGTGACACTCCGCTGAACGAATCGGTCGACCCATCCTGGTAGATCCCGCCTCCGTTACCACTAGGCCCGCTCGTGACCATGGTGTGGTTGTCGGTGATCACGCTGTCGGTGATCGTCGTCGGGCTGTCAGTGAAGATCCCAGCACCGTTCCCGGCCGCGTCGTTGCCTCGTCACGGTGACGCCGTTGAGGCTCAGGCTGGCACTCCCGGAGCCGCCCCTGAAATGGATGCCACCGCCGTCACTCGCGGCCTGGTCGCCGCCCGTGATCGTGAGGCCCGAAAGCGACAGCGTCTTGCCGGTCGCTGTGACGTCCAAGACACGGCTGCCGGCGACCGTCTGCTGAATGGTCGGGTTACCGGTTCCGACGACGGTCATGGAGCGGAAGACATCGAGATCACCCGATGCATCGTTGTCCTCCGGCGAGCCCGCAGAGAGGTTGAGCTGGTAGGTGCCGGCGGGGACCATGATCGTGTCAGGCGGGTCAGCGCTGGTCGCATACGAGCCCGACGCGACGCAGCCTCCGAAGTCGGTACCCGCGGCGGCTCCCCCGCTGACTCCGTCCACGGACTTGATCGCTTCGCGCAGGGAGCACCCGGAGCCCGTTCCGAACTCGTCCGTGGATGTGTTCACCGTCACCGTCGCGGCCATTGCCGCCGGCACGAAGAACATCGCCGCGCAGACCGGCAGCACCGTGAGAACGAGTCTTCTCCCGAAATGCTTGCTCATGCCTTCTCCCTGGTCGAATTCCCTAGATCGAGGCCCATGCAGGGTAATGCTCGGCACAGCGGCTCATCAGATGTTCATCGGTACCTGCGTCAGGACCGCGGCGCGCGCGGTCAGGCGGCCAGGCGCTCGGACTCGGACTTGATCGTCTCGAGCAGCTCGTTCCAGGACTTGACGAAGGCGTCCGCCCCGTCCTTTTGGAGCTTGAGCCCCAGGGCGTCGGTGTCGATGCCCTGGTCCTGGTGGGCCTTGAAGACCTCCTCGGCAGTCGCCGCCGTCGGCCGGGAGGGGGTCGCCCACCTTGCCGTGGTCGGCGAACGCGTTGAGCGTCTTGTCGGGCATGGTGTTGATCGTGTCCGGAGCCGCGAACGCCTCGATGTAGAGCGTGTCCGAGGCCTTCTCGTCCTTCGTCCCGGTGCTCGCGAACAGCAGCCTCTGCAGGCGGGCCCCCTTCTCCTCGAGGCCCTTCCAGCGGTCGGACTCACGCATCTCCATCCATGCCGCATAGGTCGCCTGGCCGACGGCGATGCCGAGGGTGTTCTTCAGATCGTCTGGCACGTCGTCGTGGACCGCAACGTCCCAGCGGCTGATGAAGAGCGACAGCACCGAGAGCACGTCCGGGTCGAGCCCAGCCTCGATCCGGCGCTCGATGCCCTTCATGTAGGCGTCGGCGGCGGCCATCGTCTGGTCGGTCGACATCAGCAGCGTGACGTTGATCGGCACGCCGGCGAAGATCGATTCCTCGATCGCCGGCAGACCCTCGGGCGTCCCGGGGATCTTGATGAAGTTGTTCGCCTCCGCGCGGCCGTACAAATCGGCCGCCTGCTGGACGGTGCCCTGGGTGTCGTAGGCGAGCGTCGGGGAGACCTCGAGGGAGACCCAGCCGTCCATCCGGTCGGTCTCCTTGTTGATCGACGCGAACATCCTGGCGGCGCGGGTCACGTCGGCGAGGGCCAGCTCGAAGAAGATGTCCTCGGGCTCCATCCCCTTCTCGCGCAGCTCGGCGATCTGCTCGTCGTAGGCGTCACCGCCGCTGATCGCCTTGTCGAAGATCGTGGGGTTCGAGGTCTGACCCGTGACGTTCAGATCGTCGATGTAGCCCTGCTCCGTCCCGTCGTCGAGCATCGTCCGGGTGATGTTGTCGAGCCACAGGCTCTGGCCCAGGTCGTGGAGCTCCTGTGTGGGGGTCATCGTCCGAGTACCTCCTTGGCCGTCTCGGCCACTTTGTCTGGGGTGAAGCCGAACTTGCCTTGTACGTCCTTGAGCGGCGCGGATGAGCCGAAGGTGTGCATCCCGATCTTCCTTCCCTGGGGCCCGACCCAGCGGTCCCACCCCAGCGTAGAGGCCTGCTCGATGGAAACCCGGGCGCTGACCGATGGCGGAAGCACCTCATCCTTGTAGGCGTCGTCCTGGCGATCGAAGAGCTCCCAGCAGGGCAGGCTGACCAGGCGCGAGGAGATTCCATCGGCGACGAGCTGCTCATGGGCCTGGACGGCCAGGGCGACCTCGCTGCCGGTCGCGATCAGGATGACCTCGGGGTCACCCTCGGAGTCGGCGAGCACATAGCCGCCGCGGCGCAGTCCGTCCGCCGAGGCGTACTTCGCGCGATCCAGGATGGGCACGTCCTGCCGGGTGAGAACGAGCGCCACCGGCTGGTGGTGACGGTCCATCGCCGCCCGCCAGGCCTCCGCGACTTCGTTTGCGTCGGCCGGGCGAATCACGTCCAGACCCGGAATCGCGCGGAGCGAGGCGAGCTGCTCGACCGGCTGGTGCGTCGGGCCGTCCTCCCCGAGGCCGATCGAATCGTGGGTGAAGAGATGGATCACCGGCAGCTCCATCAGGGCGGAGAGCCTGATCGCCGGGCGAGCGTAGTCGGAGAAGGTCAGATAGGTGGACCAGAGCGGGCGCAGCTTCGAGAGCGAGAGCCCGTTCGAGATCGCGGCCGACTCGTGCTCGCGGATGCCGTAGTGGAACTGGCGGCCGTCGCGCGAGTCCGGCTCGAAGGGCTTGCTGCCCTCGAGCTCGACGGAGTTCGAGCCGGTCAGGTCCGCCGCGCCCACCACCAGCCACGGGACCCTTGCGGCGACGGCGTTCTCCACCTTGTTCGAGGCCTTCCGCGTCGCGGTGCCCTTCTCGTCCGGCTCGAAGCTCGGGATGTCGGCGTCCCAACCCTCCGGGAGCTCGCGGCGCTGCATCGCCTCCCAGTGGGCGGCCTTTTCGGGGTCGTCGGCGCGGTAGCTCTCGAAGAGCTCCTTCCACTGTCCGCTCAGCTCCGCCCCACGCTTTCCCATCACCTCGGCGAAGTGCTCCTGGACGCCGTCGGGGACGAGGAACTCGGCGTCCTCGGGCCAGCCATAGAAGCGCTTGGTCTCGCGGACCTCCTCATCGCCGAGGGGCTCGCCGTGCGCCTCGGCCGTGTCCTGCTTGTGCGGCGCGCCATAGCCGATGTGAGAGTCGACGATGATCAGGGTGGGGCGGTTCTGCTCCTCCTTGAAGTTGTCGAAGCCCCTGGCGATCTCATCCAGGTTGTTCGCATCCTCGACCCGCGTGACGTTCCACTGGTAGCCCTCGAACCGGGCCTGGACGTCGTCCTCGTAGGTGATCGAGGTGTGGCCGTCGATCGTGATGTGGTTGTTGTCGTAGACCCAGCAGAGGTTGGCGAGCTTCTGGTGGCCTGCGAACGAGGCGGCCTCGCTCGAGACGCCCTCCATCAGGCAGCCGTCGCCGGCGATCGCGTAGACGTCGAAGTCGAATAGCTCGGCGTCCGGCCGGTTGAAGTAGGCGGCCTGCCAGACCGACGCGACCGACATGCCGACGCTGGTCGCGATTCCCTGGCCGAGCGGGCCGGTGGTGGTCTCAACCCCGGACGTCCAGCGGTACTCGGGGTGCCCCGGGCACTTCGAGTCGAGCTGGCGGAAGGCCTTGATGTCGTCGAGGCTGACCGCCGCGGTTCCCTCGATCTCGTAGTCGGGATCCACGGCCCTGACTCCCGTCAGGAAGAGGAGCGAGTAGAGCAGCATCGAGGCGTGACCAGCCGAGAGCACGAAGCGATCCCGGTTCGGCCAGATCGGGTCCTGGGGGTCGAAGCGAAGGTACCGCTGCCAGAGCGTGTAGGCGAGCGGTGCGAGGGCCATCGGCGTTCCGGGGTGCCCGGAATTCGCCTTCTGGATCGCGTCCATCGACAGCGTCCTGATGGTGTTGATGCAGAGCTCGTCGATGTCCGTCCGCTGGTCGGTTGTAGCGGCCATCTCCACGATCCTATGACTAGTCTGCTCCCGGCAGTGGCCGACTCAAACCTTGACGCCGAGAAGAAGCTCGCCGCGGAGGCCGCGGCCGAACTCGTCTCCGACGGGATGAAGGTGGGCCTCGGCACCGGCTCGACGGTTGCGCACCTGCTACCGGCGCTCGCGGCCCGCGGAGTCCGAGACATCCGGTGCGTCGCCACCTCGGTCGCGACCGAGGACCAGGCCCGGGAGCTCGGCATCCCGGTCGAGGACTTCGACAAGCTCGACCGCCTCGACATCGCGATCGACGGCGCCGATCAGATCGCACCCGACCGCTGGCTGGTCAAGGGAGGAGGCGCGGCCCACACTCGCGAGAAGATCGTGGCCGCCACCGCCGAGGAGTTCGTGGTGATCGCGGACTCCTCGAAGACCGTCCAGAAGATCGTCGCGCCGATCCCCCTCGAGCTGTCGGCGTTCGGCCTCGCCTCCACGCTGGCACGGATCTCGGCAGAGCTGGGTGAGGTTGAGCTTCGCGCCGGCACTCCGCACAGTCCCGACGGCGGCGTGATCGCCGACTTCCAGGGCAAGGTTCACGAGCCCGGCGAGCTCGCGGCACGCCTATCGTTGATGCCCGGCGTGGTCGATCACGGCCTCTTCCCCGCGGGGATGGTCGGCCCGGTCCTGATCGGCCGGGGAGATTCAGTCGACCGGCTCTGACGCCTAGCCGATCAGCTCGAGCGAGACATCCCAGAGTCGCTCCGCGTTGGCGGGGTCGACGGCGTACGCGGCGACCCCGCCGATGCCCGCCTCCGGCCGCCGCTCGACCACTGGAGCCTCGTTGCAGTCCTCGAAGTAGCGGCCGCCGACGCCCTCCACGAGCGGAGAGGCGGCGAGCAGGACCGAGGTGGCCGCGCCCTGCTCCGGCGTCTTGAGCTTCATGCCGGCGCGCTCGAAGCGCTCGGTGGCGTTCTTCATGTAGTCGGGATCGGCCTCGAGGACGTGCCGCTGCAGCGGGGTTGCGATTCCTCCCGGCATCAGGGCGTTGGCCAGGATTCCGTCGTCCGCCCAGCGCCTGGTCGCCTCCACGGCGAAGAGGACGTTCGCGGTCTTCGCCTGGCCGTAGGCGTCGAACGGCCTGTACTCCCGGAACGAGAAGTTGAGGTCGTCGAAGATCACCGGCGAGCGCAGATGCCCCGAGGAACTGACCGAGACGATTCTGGCGCTCCCCGCTTCCGCCAGCGCATCGTGGAGGCCGAGGGCCAGCGCGAAGTGACCGAGGTGGTTGGTCGCGAACTGCATCTCCTGACCGCGGTCGCTGAGCGTGAGCTCCTGGATCGCCATCACGCCGGCGTTGTTGACGAGGATGTCGAGCGGGCCGTCCCAGCCGGCCACGAAGGCGTCGATGCTGGCGGGGTCCACCAGCTCGAGGTGGTCGACGGTGACCTTGTCGTTCCCGGTGCTCGAGCGGATGTCCCGCGCGACCTCCTCGCCGTCGCCGGTGCGGCGCACGGCGAGGGTGACGGTGGCACCCGCTCCTGCGAGGGCGCGGGCGGTCTCGATTCCGATGCCGGAGGCGCCGCCGGTGACGACCGCCCGCTTGCCCGTCAGGTCCACGGCCTCGACCACCTCGGCTGCCGTGGTCTCGTAGCCGAAGGGGGTGGAGATTCGCTCGGTCGTGGCACCCGCCATCAGATGTTCACCTGCGACATGCCGACCTCCTCGTAGCGGTCGCCCGAGACCTCCGGCAGCTCCTCATTGATCCGAGAGAGGTCCTCGTCGGTGAGCTCGATGTCGGCCGCCGCGGCGTTCTCCTCGAGGTAGGAGCGGCGCTTCGTCCCCGGGATCGGGACGATGTCCTCACCCTGGGCGAGCACCCAGGCCAGCGCCAGCTGCGCCGGGGTGATCTCCTTCTCGTCCGCGATCTCGCGGAGCTTGGCGACGATCCGCATGTTCGCCTCCAGGTTCTCGCCCTGGAACCGGGGCTGGCTCCGCCGGAAATCGTTCTCGGCGAGCTCCTCCGGGTTGCTGAAGCGGCCCGAGAGGAAGCCGCGACCGAGCGGCGAGTAGGCCACGAAGCCGATTCCCAGCTCCCGGCAGGTGGGCAGCAGCTCCGCCTCCGGCTCCCGCGCGAAGACCGAGTACTCGGTCTGGAGCGCGGTGATCGGGTGGACGGCGTGGGCGCGGCGAATCGTCTCGGGGGCAGCTTCGCTGAGGCCGAGGTGCTTCACCTTGCCGGCTTCCACCAGCTCCGCCATGGCGCCGACCGTCTCCTCGATCTCCACGTTCGGGTCGACCCGGTGCTGGTAGTAGAGGTCGACCTGGTCGATTCCCAGCCGCTGGAGCGTCCCGTCGATCGTCTTGCGGACGTTCTCTGGCGAGCCATCGATCTGCCCGAGCGTCGAGATGTCGCCGGCGACAGTGTCGTCCAGCCTGCGCTGGAACTTGCTCGCGATCACGTACTGATCGCGCTTGCCCTCGATCGCCTTGCCGACCAGCTCCTCGTTGGTGAGCGGGCCGTAGATCTGCGCGGTGTCGAGGAAGTCGATGCCGAGCTCGAGGGCTCGCTTGATCGTCGCCTCCGACTCCTCCAGGTCGGTCTCGCCGTAGAAGGCGGACATGCCCATGCAGCCAAGTCCGATTTCCGAGACCTCGAGGTCTCCAAGATTTCGTCTCTTCATTTCTTGCCGAGCCTTTCGCGGTAGAGGTCGATCTTCCAATCGATGAGTTCGAGGTGGCCGGCGGTCTCATCGAGGCGGGCCTGGACGGCCTCGCGGTGAGCCTCGAGCAGCGCCAGCCGCTCCTCATTGGTGTCGTCTCCCCCGTTCAGCAGCTCCGCATACATACGAACCTGGCGAATCGGCATCCCGGTCGCGCGGAGCTTGGTCAGGAACCTGATCCGATCCAGGTCCTCCTCCGCGTAGCGGCGATGGCCGCTTCCGTTTCGCGTGACCGGTTGGATCAGCCCGGCGCGCTCCCAGTAGCGGAGCGTGTGTGCGCTGATCCCCGACTTCTGTGCCGCATCCGAGATCGTGAGGGTGGCGTCCATCCCTCGAAGATAGAACTTTGAGCGCGCTCTAAGTCAAGGGCCCATGCCCTGCATCGGCGTCTGGTGCATCGGCGTCTGGTGCATCGGCGCGTCGTGCATCGACATCGAGTCCATCGCGCGCATCGCCGCCGGCGAATCCGGGGTCGTCAGGCCCGGGACCTGGCTCGGGAAGAACGCGACTCCGACGGCCAGCGCCAGGAGCACCACCACGGTCACCGCCTCGGCGCGTTCGCGCCAGGGCAGCACCTTCTCGAGCACGATCAGCGCGGCGATCACCACCATCCAGGTGATGCTCATCACGCCGAGGGCGAAGAGCGCCGCCATCAGGGCCCACGACGAGCCGACGCAGTAGGCACCCTGGTCGAGGCCCATGCGGAGCGCGCCTGCCGAGCCCTCTCGCCAGTCGGCGGCGAGCAGCTCGCGGTCGCGGCAGTGCCGCAGACAGGTCCTCTTCAGCGGCGTGAACTCGTAGAGGGCGGCCCCTGCGATGACGCCCCCGGCCACGTAGCGGCCGCCGTCGTCCCAGGCCAGGAATGAGATGTCGAGCGAGCGGACCGCCTCGAAGACGAGCCACGCCACGACCCCGACCAGGACCCAGGTGAGCAGGTATCCGGCGGTGAACAGGGTCGTCCCCAGGAGGGACTGTGGGGTCACGTCGGAGGAGCTGCCACGCGCCTGTGCGGCGTAGGCCCCCGCCATCGGCACCAGGGAGGGCAGCATCATCGCGGCCATCATCACGGCCCAGATGCCGGCGAACCAGCCGAACGAGCCGAGGTCGGTCCCGGGCCCGGCATCCATGCCCTGCATCCGGTCGACGGTCACGATCCAGGCGATCGCGGCCGCCGCCAGCAGGAACACGGCGGTCACTCGTAGGTCAGTTGCTCGTACCAATCGGGGCCTCCCTTCCGGAGTCAGATCGAACAGGTTCCACGTTGTGTCTCCCCTACTTGGACGCCAGAACGCGCGCCATCTCATCGAGGCAGGTCGACCAGCCCACGTATTGAGAGTCCCGCCGCGCCGTCTCGGAGATGTCGCTGTTCACGAAGAGCACGGTGGTGACGCCGTCCCGCTCCGTGAACTCCAGCTCGATCATCTGCTGGTTGGAGGGGTCGTCGTCGAAGGTCCAGGTGAATGCGAGCCTGTTCGGCGGCTCGATCAGCGTGTACTCGCCCTGCGCTCCGACCGGCTCTCCATCGGGGGAGCGCATCACTACCCGGATCGTTCCGCCGACCCGCAGGTCCACCTCGGCATCCGCCTCCTTCCAGCCCGCCATCGGCCTGAACCAGCGGCTGATCACCTCCTCGCTGGTCCAAGCGTCGAAGACGTCCGCTGCCGGAGAATCAAAGGTCCGCTCGATCCGGACCACCTTCGCTGCTTCCTCGGGCATCGTCACTCCTTTCTCTCCTCGAGGTACTCGCCGACGACGTCGAAGAGCCGCTCCCAGCGAGCGCGTTGGATGTCTATCCAATCGGAGGTCTCGGCGAGCGTCTCCGGTCGCAGGGCCAGGCGATGGTTGCGGCCGTCGATCACCCGGGTGACCACGCCGGCCTCCTCGAGCATCTTCAGGTGCCTCGATATGGTCGGCTTCGAGACGCCGAAGTCCCTGGTCACCTCGCCGACCGTGGCCGTGCCACCGCTGAGGCGCTCGACGATGTCGCGGCGGAGCGGATGCGCGAGCGCTCTGAACACATCGTTAGCCATTGTGCTAACTATATACGGACAAGAACGTCGAACGAACACAGGAGGACCGTGATGCCGGACCACAGAGTTGTGAATCGGGAAGAGTGGCGCGCCGAGCACGAGGCACTGCTCGCCGAGGAGAAGGAGCTCACCCGCCGCGCAGATGAGCTGACGAAGAAGCGGCAGGCGCAGCCGTGGGTGAAGGTCGCGAGGGACTACAGCTTCGAGACCAGGGATGGGACCAAGTCCCTGGCCGACCTCTTCGACGGCCGCTCGCAGCTGATCATCTACCACTTCATGTTCGGTCCGACCTACGAGACCGGCTGTCCCGTCTGCTCCTCGATCGCCGACAGCCTCACCGGTCAGGTGGCCCACCTGGCCGCCCGCGACACGACCCTGATCTGCTCCTCACGCGGTCCGCTCGAGAAGCTGCTCGCCTTCCGTGACCGGATGGGCTGGGAGTTCGACTGGGTCTCGGCCGAGACCGACTTCCACCGGGACCTCGGCTACTTCCACACCGAAGAGGAGCTCAAGCCATTCCTCGAGAGCGGCAAGATCCCGCTGACCGTCACCCAGAACGCGGAGATGTGTGGGACCGACGCCGCCGGCTACGTGGCCGAGGGCCCGGGGCTGAGTGTCTTCGCGCTCGATGACGGGGACGTCTACGGGACCTACATGAGCACGGCGCGCGGCCTGGAGGTACCGGCGATGTCCTACTACTCCCTGCTCGACCGGACTCCGGCCGGCCGGAACGAGCCGCCCGACGAGCCGCTCTGGATCAGGTACCACGACGAGTACTAGGCGTCGGGCGCGGCGGCGCGGTCCGCCAGGATCAGCGAGTCCCCGCTGGGCCGCATCCGGCCGGAAGTCGTCGAGGGGTCCTGCGCGATCAGCTTCTGCAGGGCATCGACCTTCGAGTCGCCTGTGACGACCCAGAGCAGGCTGCGGACGCTCTCGATCTCGGGGTAGGTGAGCGTCATCCGGCGCACTCCCTGGTACTCGCCCGAAGTCACCGCGACACGCTTGTCGGTGACCTCGAGCACGGGATCCCCGGGGACCAGCGACGCCGTATGCCCGTCCGGCCCGATGCCGAGGTGGGCGATGTCGAGCCGCTCTGGGAGCGACTCCGCGTAGCGCGCGGCGGCGGCGTCGAGATCATCGTCGTTCACCGGCATCGGCTTGATGCTGCCCTGGGCACCGATCGAGAGGCTCTCGATCAGATGGGTCAGGTTCCGCTCATCAGACCCCGGAGGACCGACTCGCTCATCCACCTGGTAGACCGCCGTCTTGTCCCAGTCGCCGAATAGGTCCTCGAGCTGGGAGAACATCGGCCACGGGTCGGTACCGCCGCTCAGCGCCAGCTCCGCGCGGCCCCGATCAGCGACCGCCGCCTTGGCGGCCTCGGCGAGCAGCTCGGCGCCGCGTTGGTGGACCTCCTCTTCCGTCGCGAACACCTCCAGCTTGTGGGCGCTCATGACGGCTTCTCCTTGTGCCCGCCGAACTGGTAGCGCATCGCCGAGAGGACCTTGTCGGCGAAGTCGTCGAGGTTGCGCGAGGCGAAGCGCTCATAGAGCGCCGTGGTGAGCACGCCGGCCGGCACGCCCTCCTCGATCGCCGCGATCGATGTCCAGCGGCCCTCGCCCGAGTCGGAGACCCGGCCCGCGAAGTCGGAGAGGTCCGGCGACTCCTGGAATGACGCGGCGGTCAGGTCAAGCAGCCAGGATCCGACCACGCTCCCACGGCGCCAGACCTCGGTGACCTGCGGGATATCGAGGTCGTACTGGTAGTACTCGGGGTTCTCGAGCGGCGCGGTCTCGGCGTCCATCTCACGCTCGACCTTCCCGGCGTTGGCGTTCTTCAGGATGTTGAGCCCCTCGGCGTACGCGGCCATCACGCCGTACTCGATCCCGTTGTGGACCATCTTCACGAAGTGGCCGGCTCCGTTCGGCCCGCAGTGCAGGTAGCCGTTCTCGGCGGTGTCGGGGTCGCCGCTGCGGCCCGGCGTCCGCTCGGCCGACTCGACCCCGGGCGCGATGGTCTTGAAGATCGGGTCCAGTCGCTCCACCGCCGCGTCCGGGCCGCCGATCATCAGGCAGAAGCCGCGGTCGAGGCCGAAGACGCCTCCGCTGGTCCCGCAGTCGATGTAGTCGATGCCCTTCTCCCCCACCATCTTCGCCCGGCGGATGTCGTCGCGGTAATAGGAGTTGCCGCCGTCGATGATCGCGTCGCCCTTGTCGAGGACCTCGGCGACCTCCTTGACCGAGCTCTCGGTGATATCGCCGGCCGGGACCATGATCCAGACGGCCCGTGGCGCTTCGAGCTTCTCGGCCAGCTCCTTCGCCGACGAGGCGCCCGTGGCTCCCTCACCCTCGAGGGTCTTGATCGCGTCCGGGTTGACGTCGTAGACGACGCAGTCGTGGCCATCGCGCATGAGCCGCCGCACGAGGTTCGCTCCCATCCTGCCGAGACCGACCATTCCGAGCTGAGCCATCCGTCTCTCCTCCTTCGCTTGTCGCGAGCATCCTATGCCGGTCCAGTAGGTTCCCGAACGTGGCACAGGCATCTGCACGGCAAGAAGTTTGGTCCACCCGCCGACGCCCTTGTGATCTTCGGGATCACCGGCGATCTGGCGAAGAAGATGACCCTCAAGGCGCTGTACGACCTGGTTGCGAACGACACGCTCCAGGTACCCGTGTTCGGCGTCGGGCGCAACGAGTGGTCCGACGAGGACCTCCATCAGCACACCCGCGAAGCGGTCGAGGGACGTGCCAAACCGAAGGGCGAGGAGGTCGACGAGGGCGCCTTCAAACGGTTCACCGAGCTGCTCACCTACATCGAGGGGGATTACACCGAGGACGCCACCTACAAGCGCATCAAGGAGAAGATCTCATCCTTCGAGCATCCCGTCTTCTACCTGGAGACCCCGCCTTCGCTGTTCGCGACGGTGGTCCAGCACCTCGGCAAGGCGGACATGACCAGAGGGCGCCCGGGTGGTGATCGAGAAGCCGTTCGGCCACGACCTGCAGTCGGCGATCGAGCTGAACGACCAGATCCACGAGGTCCTGGATGAGGACCAGATCTACCGGATCGACCACTTCCTCGGCAAGGAGCCCGTGCAGGACATCACCTACCTGCGCTTCGCGAACGCGCTGCTGGAGCCCATCTGGAATCGCCGCTACGTGGAGTCGGTGCAGATCACAATGGCCGAGGACTTCGGCGTGGACGACCGTGGCGGCTTCTATGACCCCGTCGGTTGTCTGCGGGACGTGGTACAGAACCATCTGCTTCAGACCCTGGCGCTGGTCGCGATGGAGCCGCCCTCGGCAGGGGCGGACCCGGATCCGATCCGCGACGCCAAACTCGACCTCTTCAGGGCGATTCCCGACATCAACCCGAACCGCTACGTTCGCGGCCAGTACGAGGGCTATCGCGAGGTCGAGGGCGTCGACTCGAAGTCCCAAACGGAGACGTTCGTCGCGCTTCGACTCGAGATCCAGAACTGGCGCTGGTCCGGCGTCCCGTTCTTCATTCGAGCCGGCAAGGAGCTCGCCGAGAGAGTCACCGAGGTCCGAGTGATCCTGCAGAACCCGCCGCGCATCGGGATCGGCGGATGGTCCCACTCCGGAGCAGCGACGAGATCGTCATCCGCATCGACCCCGATCCAGGGACCAGCATCCTGCTCGAGGCCAAGCAGACCGGCCAGGAGGCGCTCCGTCGCGTCCACCTCGATCTCCTCTTCCAGCAGCAGTTCGGCGACCAGCCCGGCCCGTACGAGCGCCTGTTTGCGGATGCCCTCGTCGGGAACCAGCAGCGCTTCGCGCGAGAGGACATGGTCCTCGAGAGCTGGCGGATCGTTCAGCCGCTGCTCGACGACGCCCCCGCGCTCGAGCCCTACCGCGAGGGCAGCTGGGGACCCGAGGGCGCCTCGAACCTGCTGCACGGCTACGGCGGCTGGCGCAGGCCGTGGCTCCCCGACCGGGCGCTCGAGGCCGTCGGGGCCGGTTAGCTAGGGTCCCTGCAGATGTCCCAAGCCACTCTCCACACCAACGCCGGGCCGATCACCGTCCAGTTCTTCGATGACGATGCGCCCAAGACGGTCGAGAACTTCCGCAAGCTCGCCGGCGACGGCTTCTACGACGGGTTGATCTTCCACCGCGTGATCAAGGACTTCATGGTCCAGGGCGGCTGCCCGGAGGGCACCGGCACCGGCGGCCCCGGCTACACGTTCGAGGACGAATTCAACGACCACAAGATCGTCCGAGGTGCGCTGGCGATGGCCAACGCCGGGCCCAACACCAACGGCTCACAGTTCTTCATCGTCACGACCGATGCCGCCCCCTGGCTGGACGGCAAGCACACGGTCTTCGGCGAGGTCACTGACGGCATGGACACGGTCGACGCGATCGAGGGCACCGAAACCGGCCCCGGCGACAGGCCGGCCGAGCCGCAGGTCATCGAGAGCGTCGAGCTCAGCGATTAGCGGGAACCGTGGCTGATCAGCGGACGATCGTCATCACGGGGGCGACGGATGGCCTCGGCAAGGGACTGGCGACGGAGCTTGCGCCGACCGGTGCCCACCTGATCCTGCACGGCCGCGATCCTGAGAAGGGCGAGGCACTTCTCCAGGAACTGGAGCCGACGGCCACGGGCAAGGTCGAGTTCATGCTCGCTCACTTCAGGTCTCTCGACGAGGTCCGCGACCTCGCCGATTCGCTGCTGGAAGAGGACCGCATCGACGTGCTCGTCAACAACGCGGGGATCGGAACCGCGGGACCTCGCGAGGAGAGCGACGACGGCTACGAGCTCACCTTCCAGGTCAACTACCTCGCGCCGTTCCTGTTGACGACGCGGCTTCTTCCCCTGATCCAGGGCTCGGCGCCGGCGCGGATCGTCAACGTCAGCTCCGCCGGCCAGGCGCCGATCGACTTCGACGACGTGATGCTCGAGGACTCCTACAGCGGCGTTCAGGCCTATTGCCAGAGCAAGCTGGCACTGGTCATGTTCACCTTCGACCTCGCCGAGGAACTCGAAGGCTCCGGCGTCACCGCCAACTGCCTCCACCCCGGCACCTACATGCCGACGAACATGGTTCGCAGGGCAGGCGTCGAGCCGGTGACGCCCCTGGAGGACGGCATCGCCGCGACCATGCGGCTGATCACGTCCCCCGAGGTGGACGGCGTGAACGGGCACTACTTCGATGGGACCAGCGAGTCGGCCCCGCACCCGCAGGCGGAGGATCCCGAGGCCCGCCGCCGGCTTCGTGAGCTCTCGGAGGAGCTCACGGGCGTCAGCGCCACCGCGTAGCCTGGGCCGCCGTGGCCGTGGGAATCGGAGACAAGTTCCGGGAGCTCTTCGGCGTGGCGGGGGATTCGCTCCACCCCGACGGCCTCGCCGAGCTCAAGGTCGGCGACGCCGGCTACGACGACTGGGAAGTCGTCCGTGACTTCGACGACCTCGAGACCGCCCGCGCCTGGCGCCAGCAGCTCACCGACGCCGGGCACGAGGCCGTGATCACCTCGGACCACCCGCTGAACGAGTACGGGCGGGGAGACATCGCCCTGCGCGTACCGCCCGGCAAGTGGTCCGAGGCGAACGAGGCGCTCGACGAGCCCTAGAGGGGCTCGCCGATCACCAGGTCGAAGCGCTCCAGCAGCCCCGGGACGCTGTCGGGCTCCATGTCGAGGCCGTAGCGCTCGCAGAGGGCGGCCAGCTCCTCCGGCTCGGCCTTCAGTGCCCCACCCATCTCCGAGAGCTCCACGAAGAAATGCTCGAAGCCGGCCGGCGCGATGACCTCCAGGATCCTCGCCGGAGTGTCCCCCGCGTTCCAGAAGGTGTGCCACTGGCCGCGCGGCTTGAAGACCAGGTCGCCGACCTCAGCGACCAGGACCTCATCGCCGAGCAGGGCCCCGACCTTGCCCTCCAGGACGTAGGTGTATTCGTCCTCTCGGTTGTGCCTGTGCAGCGGGGCCGCGAGCGCGCGCGGCGACATCGGATGCTCGACCAGAGAGAAGCCGCGGTCGGTCTCCTCGCCGTCGATCATGAAACGGACGCCGATGCTTCCCAGGAAGCCGGACTCCCCGTCCTTCGGTCCAACAACCTTCGCCTTTGTCGCCTCCATGTCCTTCTCCTTTTCGTGAGACAGCATTGTCGCGCGAATATATACACAGGTCCGAGCGATCTGTCAAGATTCATCGAACAGATATGTCCGACCAAAAACGTACATACCGAAAGAAGCGCAGAGCCGAGCTCGAGGAGGAGACGCGGCGACGGATCACCGAGAGCGCCGTCGAGCTTCATGGGACGGTCGGTCCCTCCCGCACCTCGATGAGCGCGGTGGCCGATCGGGCCGGCGTTCGGCGCTCGACGCTCTACCGCCACTTCCCGGACGAGGCCGCGCTGTTCGAGGCCTGCACCGGGCATTGGATGGCGGAGAACCCTCCGCCCGATCTGGGCGCCTGGGCCGCGATCGACGACCCGGACGAGCGCCTGCGCACCGCGCTCGAGGAGCTCTACGCCTACTGGCGGCGAACCGAGCCGATGATGGAGAACCTGATCCGCGACGAGGCGACGAACGAGAACGTCAGGCGGCACTTCCGGAGCTTCCACGAGTTCATGGCCGCTGCCGGCGAGATCCTCCTGGCCGGGCGCGGCGTTGAGAGGTCGCGCGCGCCAGCGCACGCTGGCCGCGATCGGCCATGCACTCGACTTCTCGACCTGGCGCTCGCTCGCCCGAGAACACGGCCTCGACGACGACGAAGCGGTCGAGCTGATGATCGGACTGGTAGCGGCGGCGAACTCGCGCGAACCTGTCCCAGCGGCCTAGGCGAGCTCCTTGTCCAGCTCCGGGTCTGCGTAGCAGACGACGGTGTGCGCGCGGCGGTCGGGCCATCCCCGGCGCTCGCCCTCGAAGAGGACGCCCCAGTAACCGAGGAAGAGGGGCAGTGCCGCCAGCACGAGCCAGATCAGCCGGCGAAACGCCTGTCCCGGCCTGACCTCGCTTCCGTCGTCGGACAACATCCGGATCGCGACGAACGACATCCCCACCGTTCGCCCCGCGCCTGACCAGAAGAATCAGGAGGTACAGCGAGGCGATCAGCAGCCCAAATGGTTGCGCCGAGAGCCAACACGAAGGCTCCGGCCGTCTGATCCCCGGGTTCGAAGATCGAGATCAGGAAGGCGATCGCGGCGGAGATCAGCAGAAGCGTGCCGTAGACGACGCCCGCGTCGATCGCCAGTGCCAGGAGCGCGGCTGAATGCTCCGGCGAAGATCGGGCGGCGCTCCCGCTGCTGGCTTCCGAAGCACACGGCGCGCCCCGTTCTCGACCACCGTGTCGAACCGGCGGGCGGCGCTGCGCACACCGCGACGGAGGTCCTCGAGGACGCCGATGCCCTGGCTGGCGATCGCCTCGCGAATCTCCGGCGCATCGGCGACCCGCTTGACCAGCTTCTGGGCCTCGTCGCTCTCGAGCACCTTGTCCCAGACTTGGTTGGCCGTATCGGTCTTGAGGAGCCGCTCGGTCGCCTTCGCCGCCGTGTCGCTGTCGAGCGCGCGCTCGACTCCGCGGTCCACAGCGCGGTCGAGACCCAGTGGCGCGCCAGTCCCGCGCGCCCCGCAGCCCGGCCCGCGCGAAGGGCGCGGTCACTCGCTGCAGCGGATTGGATGGAGGACGCTCGTCAGCCATGGTTGCTGCCGACCCACCCGGGAGAGTAGTGTCGCGTCCGTGGCGAAGAGAGAGAAGCATCCCAACGCCAGGGGCGCAGGCTTCAACCGGGCGCGATTCATCACCGAGCCCGCGCCGGACCACAAGATTCCCGACGGGCCGATGGACGCCGCCGACGCTCATCTGCTGATCGATCAGGAGCTGCTGCTCGACGGCGATCCGGAGAAGAACCTCGCCACGTTCGTCACCACCTGGATGGGGCCGGACGTCGACCTCCTGATCGCCAAGAACCTCTATCGCAACTTCATCGACCACGCCGAGTATCCGCAGACCGCCGAGATCGAGCAGCGCTGCATCCGCATGCTCGCCCACCTCTTCAACGCTCCCGGGAGAAACGATCGGCGCCCGGACGCAGGGCTCATCGGAGGCGATCATGCTCGGCGCCCTGGCGATGAAGTGGAAATGGCGGGCCCGCCAGGAGGCGGCGAAGAAGGACACGAGCAAGCCCAACCTGATCTTCGGCGGGGACGTGCACGTCGTCTGGGAGAAGTTCTGCCGCTACTTCGACGTCGAGCCGCGGATCGTGCCCCTGCAGGAGAACAAGATCGTGATCGGGCCGGAGGACATCGAGCCGCACATCGACGAGAACACGATCGGTGTCGCAGCCGTCCTGGGGACGACCTTCACAGGGCATGCCGACGACATCGTCGGGATCAACAAGCTCCTCGTGCAGGTCAAGGAGGAGAAGGGGATGGACATCCCGCTGCACGTCGACGGGGCGAGCGGCGGCTTCGTCTGGCCCTTCGTCTACCCCGACTCGGAGTGGGACTTCCGGCTCGAGCAGGTCAAGTCGATCAACACCTCGGGACACAAGTTCGGGCTCGTCTACCCCGGCATCGGCTGGCTGATCTTCCGCGACAAGGACTGCTTGCCGGAAGATCTCATCTTCTACGAGGACTACCTGGGAAAGCGCGACGCCACCTTCACGCTCAACTTCTCGACCGGCTCGGCGATGGTGCTCGCCCAGTACTTCAACTTCATCCGCTTCGGTCACGCGGGCTATCGCTACCTGATGGGCGAGATGAAGGAGAACGCCGACCGGCTCACCAAGGCGATCCTCGACATCGGTCCGTTCGAACTGGTCGGCGAGGGTGAGCAGCTGCCGCTGGTGGCCTTCCGGCTTGCCGAGGAACAGCCCTACGACGAGTTCGACCTGGCCTCACAGCTGGCGGCGAAGCGGGCCTGGATGGTCCCGGCCTATCACCTGCCGCCGAACGCGGACAAGGTCAAGCTGATGCGTGTGCTGGTCAAGCTGACGCTGGGCTACTCCCTGGCCGAGAAGCTGGCCGAGGACCTGGATGACGCCACGAAGGTTCTCAAGGAGAAGGGCGGCGTGCACCCCTCCGAGCGCAAGCGGGTCCACACCGCAACCGGCTACTAGCCGAAGCTACGCCGGCAGCCAGGTGAAACGGATGCTCTGCCCACCTTGCGTGCAGGTGACGAAGCGGCCGTCGGAGTGGATGTCGCGCTTGGCGGTGCAGGTGAATCCCTCGACCGAGCAGGTGCGGTGGTACCCCGCGTCGACGTTCGGGTTGTCGACGGTGTTGCAGTCCTTGCCGTCCTGATCCCAGGCGGTCGCCACCGCGACTGCGCCGGTGCAATCGATCCCGGTGTACTTGAACTTCGCATAGGCGTCGGGGACCGAACAGCTGGCGGAGCCGCCCGAGGCGGTGGTCGTGGTCGCCGGGCCCTGCTTCTTGCCGCCACCGGTCGTGGTGCTCGGCGTAGTCGTCGTCGGGATCGGCGATGTCGGCGACGGGATCGAGACCGAGGTGGCCGGGGCGCTGGCGGCGGTCTCGCCGCTCGAATCCGAGCCGCAGCCGGCGAGCACGGCGATCACCGCAGTGGCCAGCAGCACCGAGAGGACATGACTGAATCGAGAGAGGCTCATCGGCGACAGGTTCTCGAACATTCCGAGGGCCCGCCTACTGGCCGGAGTCTGCGAGGCGCTCGGCCAGGCGCTTCATCGCCCTGCGGTTGACCCGCCTCACGTAGGCGCGGTTGAGCGGGCCCATCAGGCGCTCCCCGGTGGGCATCTCCACGAACTCGAGCTCGAAGGTGATCCTGGTGCCGCCGTCCGGCAGCGCCTTCAGGTGGTAGGTGCCCCGCGTGCGCCGCTTGGCGCTCGGGCCACCCAGGGTCTCCTCGACGAGTCGGCGGTCGGAGTCGGCCTCGACGATCTCGACGTCGGTCCAGTCCTTCTCGGCCGTCGCCTTGACGCGAACGTTCGCCTTCGCCCCCACCCCCCGCTTCGGGCCCGAGAGCTTCCAGTCGACCATGAAGTGGTCCATGAAGGACTCGTGGTTGCCGAGCACGTCGAGGAACTCGTAGACCTGATGCGTCGAGTTCGGGACCTCGATCGAGACGGTGACCGGCTTCACGCGGGGAACCCTACGGCCCTAGGGCAGGGGCTCGAGTCCCTCATCGAGCTCGACGCCGAAGCTGTTCAGGGCACCCGCGAGCATCTGGTAGTGGCCGACGACCAGTGCGGTCTCCATGAGCTGCTCGGTGTCGAAGGTCTCGGCGAGCGCCTCCCAGGCCTCGTCGGAGATCCGCGAGCCCGCCTGAAGCTCGTCCGCCGCACGGAGAAGCGCCGCCTCGTGCGGGGTCCAGCCATCCGCTTCGGGTCCGTCCAGCACCCGGTCGATCACCTCCCGCTCGATTCCGCCGGCGAGGGAGATCCGGACGTGCTGTCCCCACTCGTACGAGGAGCGGCAATTGACCGCCGTACGCAGGATGAGCAACTCGCGGTCGCGTCCGGGGAGCTTGCCGGAGGTGAGCAGGTAGCCGCCGAAGCGAAGCCACGCGCGGAACAGCTCCGGATGCTGCGCGAGCGTGGGGAAGATGTTGTTGTCCCCGAGGCGATTCTCGACTCCCCCGGGCACGGCCTCCAGGATCTGCTTGATCTCGCCGCTCCACTCCTCGGGCGGCACCGGGGGGATCCGGGGATCCGGGCTCATGCCCTCGGTCCGATCGTCAGGCCCCCGTCGACGACGAGGCTCTGGCCGGTGACGTAGCTCGACTCGCCCGAGAGCAGGTAGAGGGCGCCGTAGGCGACCTCCCACGCGGTCCCCTGGCGGCGGGCGGGAATCCGCACCTGATCGCGCAGCGGGCTGACCTGCGAGGCGAGCCGTCCCAGCGAGGTGTCGATCAGGCCCGGGAGCAGCAGGTTGGTCCGGACCGTCGGCGCCCCCTCCACCGCCGACTGGCGGCAGAGCGCCTCCAGCGCGGCCTTCGAAGCGGCGTAGGCGGGAAAGGGCATCACCTCCCGGGAGGCTATTGAGCCGGCGAGGACGATCGCTCCTCCCCCCTCCCTCATCGCCGCCAGCCCGAGCTTGCAACCGAGGAAATGCGAGCGCAGGTTGACCGCCATCACCCGGTCCCAGTCCTCCGTGCTCGTGCCGGCGATGCCGAGGCCGGCCCCGATCCCGAGGTTCATCACCAGGCCGTCCAGCCCGCCGAGGGCCTGGGTCGCGGCGGCGAACATCCGCGTCGCCTCCTCCTCGTCCGCGGCGTCGGCGGCGATCACCTTCGCGGCAGCACCCTCGGCCTCGACCAGCTCGGCAGTCACCCTCGCGGTCTCCTCGTTCAGGTCGGCGACCGCAACCGAGGCGCCCTCCCGGCCGAAGAGAACGGACATCGCGCGACCGTTGCCGATCGGCGGGTCCTCGAGCCCGTGGTCCTCCTGCCCGGCCCCCACTACGAGGATGCGGCGCCCCTCGAGCCGGCCCCGTCCGGGGGCCCGGCCCGTCGCCTCGGCCCCCTCGGGCTCAGAGCGGCTCGGCGGTCGGCTCACTGAGCTGACCCTATCCACTCGGGCCTGAGTAGAAACTGGCTGGCTGGCCAGTTAAGCTGCGCGGGCCCATTCGACCATGCTCGGCAACCCGAGAGGAGCGAGGATGAACAAGCCGGTCCAGGAGGAGCTCGCCGCGAAGGATCCCTCGACCCTGAGCCAGGAGGAGCTCGAGGCCATCGAGCTCACCGAGCGCCCCAACTGGGTGGACGGTCCTCCCCACGCGATCTTCAAGGAGCTCCGCGGCCGGTGCCCCGTACACCGGACCGAGGTGATCTCCGAGTACCCCGACGAGGACGGCTTCTGGTCGCTCAGCAAGGCTGACCTCATCCGGCAGGTCAGCCTCGACCACCAGACCTACTCCTCGGAGCGCGGCGGCGTCACCGGCCTCACTCATGCCGTTCCCCTGGAGCTCCAGCAGGCGATGTTCATCGGCATGGACCCGCCGAAGCACGACCGCCTCAAGATGCTCTTCCAGCGCGGCTTCACCCCGAAGCGGATCGCCGAGCACGAGGACGCGATCCGCGCGATCACCGAGCGCGTGCTCGACGACGTTGCCCCTCGCGGCGAGTGCGATCTGGTGATCGACGTCGCGCAGCCCGTCGTCTCGCGGGTGATCGGCAGCTTCATGGGAATCCCGGAGAAGGACGACGCCATCTGGGCCAAGCTCATGAACTCGGCCCTCGGCTTCGGCGACGAGGACCTCAATCCCGGCGGCCTCGAGCAGGTGCTCGAGCAGGACATCCCCGAGATCTTCGAGCGCTGTCGCGAGATGATCGCCGAGCGGCGCGAGAACCCGACCGACGACCTCACCAGCGTGCTCGTCCACGCCGAGATCGATGGCGAGAAGCTCGAGGAGCACGAGATCGTGATGGGCTTCTTCCTCCTGGTCGCAGCGGGAAACGACTCGACCAAGGCGACCTACACCAGCGGCATGCGCGCGCTGCTCGAACACCCCGACCAGATGAAGATGCTGGTTGACGACCCGTCGCTGATCCCAGGCGCGGTGGAGGAGGCCCTGCGGATGTACCCCGCCTTCGCCCATTTCCGCCGGACGACGACGAAGGACACCGAGATCGGCGGCAAGCAGATCGCCGAGGGCGAGAAGGTGCTGATGTGGTACCTGAGCTCGAACCGCGACGAGGACGTCTACGAGGATCCGGACCGCTTCGACGTCCACCGCAACCCCGAGCACCAGGCGTTCGGTGCCGGCGGCCGGCACTTCTGTCTCGGCGCCGCGCTGGCCCGGCTCGAGCTCAAGATCCTCTTCGAGGAGACGCTGAAGCGCTTCCCCGACATGAAGCTGGCCGGCACCCCGGACCCGGCGGTCTCGGCCTTCCTCAACCAGTTGAAGAAGCTGCCCGTCAGCTGGCCGACGACCTGACGCTCGCGCTGGCGAGATACTGGGGACGATGTCGGAGGAGAACGTCGAGGTCGTGCGCCGCATCTACGAGGCCTGGCTCGAGGGCAGATCCGCTCGCGACCTGATCGACGCCGACGTCGAATACGTCAACCCGTCGGATGCCGTCGAGGGAGGCACTCGGCGCGGGCGTCAGGCCTTTGCCGGAATCCGCGACGCCTACGACGACGTGCAGGTGGAGCCGGAGCGGTTCATCGATGCCGGGGCCGATGTCGTCGTGATCGCCCGGATCACAGGCACGGGGAAGGGAAGCGGCGTGGACATCGACTGGAAGCAGGGCTACATCTGGACGGTCCGGGACGGAAAGGCCGTCAGATTCCGCTGGTTCACCAAGCCCGAGCAAGCTCTCGAAGCCGCCGGGCTGTCCGACTAGAACCTTGAAGGCCTTGGTGACAGGAGCGGCCGGCTTCATTGGCTCACACCTTTGCGAACGGCTCCTCCGCGACGGGGCCGAGATCCAGGCGGTTGACAGGCTCTCCGGCTATTACGACCGGGAGCTCAAGCGTGCGAACCTCGCCGCCGTCGAGGGCGAGGAGGGATTCAGCTTCGCCGAGGGAGATTTGAACGAGCTCGATCTGGAATCGCTGATGGCGGGGGTTGAAGTGGTGTTTCACCTCGCCGCGCAGCCCGGAGTTCGGGCCAGCTGGCAGGACTTCGACGTCTACCTCTCCGACAACGTGTTGGCCACACAGAGGCTGCTGGAGGTTTCGCGGGGTCGCCGGCTGCGCCGATTCATCTTCGCCTCGTCCTCCTCGATCTACGGCGAAGCGGAGCGATTTCCCGTCACGGAGAGCGACACCCCTGCTCCGATTTCTCCATACGGATTGACGAAGCTTGCGGGGGAGCACCTCTGCAGGCAGTACTTCCGCGGGTTCGGAATCCCCACGGTCGCCCTGCGCTACTTCACGATCTTCGGCCCGCGCCAGCGCCCGGACATGGCGTTCAGCCGCTTCATCCGGGCCGGCCTCGACGACGAGCCGATCGAGGTGTTCGGGGACGGGCGCCAGGAGCGGGACTTCACCTATGTGGCCGATGCAATCGACGTGACCGTTACCGCCGGCGAGCGCGGGACCCCCGGGGCCGCCTACAACGTCGCTGGGTGCGACCCAACAACCGTCACGGTGGCGATCGAGACCCTCAGCCTGCTGCTCGGGAGAGAGCTGACCGTCGATCACCGCTCGGCCGTCGTCGGGGACACGCGCAAGACGAGAGCGGACACGAGCAAGGCCCGCGAGGAGCTCGGCTATCTGCCCGGCGTCTCGCTCGAGGAGGGCCTGCGGATGCAGATCGAGGCGGAGGTGGGGCGCCGAGTAGTCGCGGTCTAGGGCCGGCTCCTCCACAATCGGGTTTCCATGTCGCAAACGAGCGCGAAAAGTAAGCGCGGCCGTCCTCCGGCAGCGAGCCGGGATGACGTGCTCGCGGCCGGTCTCCACCGGTATCTCCGCGGGGAGCGCGTCGACCTGCAGGCGATCGCATCGGAGCTGGGAGTCGGGCGCGCGACGATCTACCGCTGGTTCGGCTCGCGCGAGAAGCTGCTCGGCGAGGTGATCACTCGGGCGACGGAGCCGGTGCTGGCCAAGGCCCGCTCGGGGCTGAAGGGGAAGGGCGGCCCGGGGCTCCTGGACACCTTCGACCGCTTCAACCGCGCCCTGGCCGACGCACCCGCCCTGCGGGCGTTCGTCGAGCAGGAGCGCGACGCCTCGCTGCGGATCATCGCCTCGGGCGCCGGCATCGTGCAGCCGCGGATCGTCGAGCTGATCACGGCGCAGATCGCCGAGGAGGCCGAGGCGGGGACCTACGAGCCGCCGGTCGAGCCCTCGGTGCTCGCCTTCGCGATCGTCAAGCTCGCGCAGGCGTTTCTCTTCAACGACGCCGTGATCGGAATCCGCGGCGATGTCGACCGCCTGCGCGAGGTCGAGGCGGCGCTGCTGGGCGTACCGGCCTAAGGGCCAGCGCTCCAAAGCGGAGCCTCCCGGTGGTCGCTAGTTTCCGCGAAGTGCCGAAGCCGCTGCTCGTCGTCGATGCCCCCTCGATGTTGTTCCGAGCGTTCTACGCGCTGCCGAAGTCGATCAAGGGCCCGGACGGCAAGCCGGTCAATGCCCTGCTGGGCACCGCCAACCTGATCCTGCGGGAGATCGAGAAGCACGGCCCTCGCGCCGTCGTCCTCTGCTTCGGGCCGGACGCCGCGGCGTATCGGCTCGAGCTCTACCCCGCCTACCACGCCGACCGTGAGGCGGCCTTCCCCGCCGAGCTCGGTCCGCAGTGGGACGACTCGGCCGACTTCTTCGGCGCCTTCGGCTGGACGGTCGCGGGCTCGGAGGACCTCGAGGCGGACGACATCCTGAACTCCTACGCGCTGAAGGAGGCGAACGCCGGCGGGAGGAGCCTGCTGATGACCGGCGACCGCGACATGTTCCAATGCGCGAGCGGGTCCACCAAGGTCCTCTACGTGAGCACCGGCAAGCAGGGCGGGCAGCCGATGGGGCCGAAGGAGGTGAAGGAGCGCTACGGCATCCCGCCCAACCTCGTGCCCGACCTGATCGCCCTCCGCGGCGACCCCTCGGACGGGATCCCGGGGGCCAAGGGTGTCGGGGAGAAGACGGCGGTCGAGCTGCTGCGGAAGCACGGCTCCCTCGAGAAGGTCCTGGACCGGGCGATTCGCGAGACCCGCCCCGCGCTGCGCACGTCGCTGACCGCTGACCCGGACCTGCTGCGCGCCTTCAAGGACATGGCGACCCTGCGCACCCAGAAGGTCTCCAGGCCTCGCGACAAGCGCACGGACTACCGGGGCGCCGCCAAGGCCGCCCGGGCCCGTGGCATGAACCGGCTGGCCGAGCGGCTGGAGGAGATGGCGCGCTAGAGGTCGCGCGCGGAGCGGGGACCGTCTCGCGGCCGCCCGACGGTCGGCAGGGCCGGCGTGTCAGACCGACTCGGAGGCGTCGTCCCGATCTCGGGAAGCGCCAAGCACAGCCGAAGCCACCGCACCAGAGTCCGCGCAGGGACACTCACGAGGGCGGGGCCCAGGACCCGCCCTCGGACGACCCTCACTCGCTCGGACGGCAGCACCGGTGGCGGAGGTGCACCGAGGGCCACCGTGCCGGAGAACGCCAGGGCAGCAACGGCGACCAGAACCTGACCGTTCCCGCGCCTGACCACCGCCGTGACCCTCCTCGGGGGGTTGTGCTCTGCCATGCGCCCAGTCAACCGGCCGAACCTCAGCGGGAACTGTGCGAAGGCTAAGAACTTGATGGGAATTGGATCTCAGCCCGCCGGCGCCACCGCCGCCGGTTCGAAGCTCTCTCCCGGCTCGAGAACGCGGACGTCGTAGGGGCGGTGCTCGGTCGCGGCCCGCAGGCGCTCGATCGGATCTGCGACGGGCAGATAGAAGGGATCGATCTCGAAGCCGCCGTAGTGGATCGGGATCAGCGTGCCGGCGCCCAGCGCCTCGGCGGCGGCGGCCGCCTGTTCCGGCTCGAGCGCCGCGGCGAACGGGCTCGGCGGCTGCAGGTGGGGGAAGTTGACGACCCCCCCGTTGACCGGAGCAAGGACGACATCGAATGGCCCGTGGCGCTGGGCCATCCGCCACCAGTAGCCGTGAAAGATCGTGTCGCCGAGATGGAGGACACGCAGGCCGTCGGCCTCGACCAGCCATGAGACCTGCGGGTCGCCCAGGCCGTCAACGGCGGGCAGCGCCGTGAGGATGAAGGGACCCGCCTCGAAGCTCTCCCATGCCGCGACCGGCTTGCGAGGGAGGCCGGCCTGCTCGAGCTCCGCGTTCGCCTGGGCCAGCGCGAGGTTCTCGAAGTCCGAGCCGCCTGGCCAGGCCGGCTCGTGCACGGTGGCGTCGTCAGCCAAGGCCTCAGCCAGCGCCGCGGCGTCGGTGTGATCGCGGTGGAGGTGGCTGACCAGTCCGGCCACCGCGCCACGCGTCTGCGACGGAAGGACGGGCGGAAGCTCGACCCTCGCGGCGCCGTCACCCAGCGCCGCGAAGGTCGCCCCCGGATCGGCGAGCGGATCGATCACGACAGCCGCTCCCTCCGTCTCGATCTCGACCCCCGCCCAACCAAGCCAACGGACCTTCATCTGCTTCCTCCTTTATCGGACGATCGTACGGTATCATCCGTCCGCATGCCACGCCGCTCCGCCGCAGCCGTCGCCGAGACCCGAGCCGCCGTCATCGAGGCCGCAACCCACCGCGCTTCCGTCGAAGGCCTCGAGGGGCTGACCATCGGCGCCCTCGCCGACGAGGTGGAGATGCGGAAGAGCAGCGTCTTCAGCCTGTTCGGCAGCAAGGAGGATCTGCAGCTGGCGACTCTCGATTCCGCGGTGGAGAGCTTCCGGCGGGAGGTGTGGTCGCCGGTGGCCGATCTCGACCCGGGTCTCCCCCGGCTGCTGGCGCTCTGCGACACCTGGCTCGACTACCACCGGCGCGAGGTGATGCCGGGTGGCTGCTTCCTGACGACGGCCACAGTCGAGTTCGATGCCCGTCCTGGCCCGCTGCGCGACGCAATCGCGGAGACGATGAAGCGCTGGCTGAAAGTCCTGGAGCACGAGGCGACGGCCGCCATCGAGGCGGGGGATCTGCCGGCGGACCTGAACGCCGCAGACATCGCCTTCGAGCTCAACGCCCTCGCGGCGGCCGCGAGCTACGGCTATCAGCTCTGGCGGGATCCGGACGTTCTCGCCCGGGCTCGGCGTTCCATGCGCCGCGTCCTCGGAGCGGATATGAATGCGGGCGATGGCGGTACCGATGCGGATCCTGGCCGTCCTCCTGGCGCTCGTCATCGCGTTCGTCGCCGGCGCGATCATCGCCGGGGCGTCTGACAACACCTCGCTGCCGACCTGCCACGACGTCGCCCATGGCACGGCGAAACCGTCGGCGAACGGCGACTGCTTCAACGGCTCGAAGCGCCGCGCCGATGCCGGCCTGGGCTTCGCGATCGTCGGGGGCATTGCCGCCGCGGCCGCGCTGCTGCTCTCGGTCGTGATCGCGGCGACCGGACGCAGGGGCCGCCTGTTCCTGATCCTCTGCGCCACCTCGCTCGTCTTCATCGGGCTCGAGATCGCGGTCATCCGCATCTGATCGCGCGAAAACCGTCGAACCCTGGGGGCGCTGGGAGGTATGGTCGATCGGTGACGAGCAATCTCGACGTGGTCGAAGCCTGGGTGGATGCCTGCAATCGAGGCGATGTCGATGCGGCCCTGGGACTGTGCTCACCGTCGATTGAGCTGATCGAGTCGAGCACCTTGCCCGGTGCCGTGACGGTCGCCGGCACCCAGGCTGTCCGCCACTACCTGGAACGCTTCGCCACTCACTGGTCCGAGGGAGAATGGCTGCCCGAGGAGTACAAGGAGTCCGGCGACAAGGTCTTCATGAGGGCACGCCTGAAGCTCCGGGGGCGCAAAAGCGGGATCGAGGTCGACCGTGAGTGGATCTACGTGTTCACGGTGAGAGAGGGAAAGCTGATCGGCCAGGAGGGCTTCAATGACCGAGCCGATGGGCTCGAGGCGGCCGGGATCGAGGGCGGATGACGCTGCCGCAGAGTTCAAAGGTGGAAGGTGTCTCTGCGAATGAGCGAGCTGCTCGGGGAAAGGCAGCACGCGCCGAAGTTCCCCGCTCGAGCCACGGGATCTGGGAGCCGCCGTCCGACAGGACCAGCCCCGTCGACCTGCTGGAGCGACAGGCGAAGAGCCGCATTCCGGAGCTCGTACCGATCCGCCATGGTCGAATGCTGGCCTCGCCCTTCAGCTACTTCAGGGGAGCGGCGTTGCCCATGGCCTCGGATCTGGCGACCACGCCGAATTCGGGACTTCGGGCGCAGATCTGTGCGGATGCCCATCTCTGCAACTTCGGAGTCTTCGGCTCGCCCGAGCGCCACCTCTTCTTCGACGTCAACGACTTCGACGAAACCGCGCCGGGCCCGTGGGAGTGGGACGTGAAGCGCCTGGCGGCGAGCCTGGAGATTGCCGCCCGCGACAACGCGTTCGCGCAGAAGGCCCGAAAGAGCCTCGTGCGTGCGGCGGTGCGCTCCTATCGGGAGGCGATGCTCGAGTTCGCGCAGATGCCGATGCTCGAGGTCTGGTACGCGCACCTCGACGTGGATGAGTTGCTGCCGCGGTTCCACTCGAGCCTTGACCGAACCCAGACGCCCGCTGTCTGGAAGGCAATCTCCAAAGCGCGTGCCCACGACAGCGTGCAGGCCTTCTCGAAGCTCGCCGAGGTCGTGGACGGCGAGTGCAGGATCCTTCACCAGCCGCCGCTGATCACCCCGGTCGAGGACCTCGAGGAGGGGATCGACGCCGAAGGGGTGCTGGAGGCGATGGATGGATTCATCCGCTCCTATCGAGACACGCTTCGCGGCGAGCAACGGATCCTGCTCGAGCAGTACCGGTTCGCCCACGTCGCCCGCAAGGTGGTGGGCGTCGGAAGCGTTGGGACCGAGGCCTGGATCCTGCTTCTCCTCGACGATCAGGACGCTCCGCTGTTCCTGCAGGTGAAGGAGGCCGATGCCTCCGTGATCGAGGAGTTCACCTCGAAGAGCAGGTTCTCCCATCACGGCCACCGAGTTGTGGCTGGGCAGCTGCTCATGCAGGCGGCCAGCGACATCTTCCTCGGCTGGGAGCGATTCGACTGGCTGGGCGAGGAGCGTGACTACTACGTCAGGCAGCTCCGCGACTGGAAGGGATCCGCCGACATCGAAGGAATGACTCGCGCCGGCATGGAGCTCTGGGGGCGGATGTGCGGCTGGACCCTCGCCCGCGCGCACGCACGCTCGGGCGACAGGGTCGCGATCGCCGCCTACCTGGGAAAGTCGGATTCCTTCGAGCGAGCAATCGGGAAGTTCTCTGTCGCCTACGCCGACCAGAACGAACTCGACTACCAGGCGCTGAAGGAAGCCGTTTCGAGCGGGCGTCTCGCCGCGGAAACCAGCGACTGAGCCAGTCCTTCCCTTTCGTGGAGCGCGCTCAGGCGGAGGCTTGGGCCGAGGGCGTCTCGATCTCCATTTCGGGGTCGCCCTCGACCTCTAGGTCGGGCATCGCCCGGCCCAGCCAGCGCGGCAAGGACCAGTTCCGCTCACCGGTCAACTCGAGCACGCCCGGCATGATCAGCAGGACCACGAGGGCATCGATGGCCACGGACACCGCGAGTCCGATGCCGAACTGCTTGACGACCGGGTCGCCATTGAGGACGAAGCTGAAGAAGACGGCGAACATGATCGTCGCCGCCGCGGCGATCACCCGCCCGGCCTTCACCAGTCCGCCCCGCACGGCCTCGCTGTTGTCCGCGCCGCCTTGATGTCGTTCCGCGATTCGCGAGACCAGGAACACCTGATAGTCCATCGAGAGGCCGAAGAGGATCGCGAACATCATCAGCGGCACGTAGCTGACCACCGGCATCTCGTGGTCCACGCCGATCAGCGATAGCCCGAATCCCTTCTCGAAGATGGCGGTCAGGACCCCGTACGAGGCCGCAACGGCCAGCAGGTTGACCAGAGCCGAGATCAGGGGCACAAGCACGGTGCGGAAGGCGAGTGTGAGCAGCAGGAAGCTGAACACGACCACGATCCCGATCACCAGGAAGAGCTTGTCGCCGATCGTCGTCGCCAGGTCGATGTTGCTCGCCGTGGTTCCGCCCACGTATGCGGTGAGTCCGCTCCCGTCCGTCGCGGCCGGGACGGTCACATCGCGCAGGTGATGGACCAGGTCCTGCGTCGCGTAGGCCGAGGGGGAGGTCTTGGGGGTGACGGAGAACACAGCGGCGGTGCCATCCTTGGCCGTCGCGGCGGGAGTCACGGACTGGACGTTGCCCTGCTTCGAGATCTCCTGTTGGAGCTGAATCAATCGGGGATCCCCGGCCGGAGTAGTGGCGACCTGTGGTGGGACGCCCTGTGCCTCTTCGCTCTGCACGTCGTGCGCCGAGGGTGGCGCCAGCGGCTGGCCGGTGACATTCACCCCGATCAGCAGCGGCCCGTTCGTGCCCGGGCCGAACCCCTTGCTGAGAGCGTCGTAGGCCTGGCGATCGGTCGTGTCCTTGGGCAGCTGACCGAAGTCCTCCGCGCCCAGGCGAAGATCGAGGGCGGGAAGTGCGATCAGGACCAAGATGACCATCCCGGAGGCGGCGGCGATCACGGGGTGATTGCGGATCGCGCCGGCCCACCTGAACCACCCACCCGGGTGATCCGCATCGTGCTTGCGCTCGCCCAGCCGGAACGGCAGCTTCAGAATGCGCCGCCCGAGCAAGCCGAGAACCGCAGGAAGGAACGTGATCGCGGCAATGACCGCCGTTGCGACCACAATCGCCGTCGTGTAGCCGAGCGAGCGGACCAGCGGGATGCCGCTGAAGTACAGGCAGAGCAAGGCGATGATCACCGTGCACCCGGCGAAGACGACCGCCGAGCCCGAGGTGCTGATGGAACGGGCGATCGATTCGTCGGGCTCGACTCCCTCCTCCAGGAAGCCCAGGTGGCGGCTGATGATGAAGAGGGAATAGTCGGTCCCCACAGCCAACCCGAGCATGATCGCCAGAGTCGGTGCGATGGACGGGACGTCGAACAGGTGTCCCGCCAGCCCGACGATGCCCAAGCCGCACGCGAGGGCGACGATCGCGGTGGTCACCGGCAACGGAGCGGCGACGAAGGTACGGAAGGCGAAGAGCAGAATGACGAGAGCGCCGAGCACCCCGATGATCTCGCTCACGCCGGTGCTGGGGCTGGAGAGCTGCTGGCCGAGGTAGCCACCCGCGGAGACCTGGATCCCGGCATCGCGGGCCGGCTGTGCCGCGTCGAAGACGCTGTTTGCTTCGTCGTCGTCGAGATTGCCCGAGGACACCTTCAGCGCAACGGCGAGGTAGGCGATCTTCCCGTCCTTGGTGATTTGCGACGCGCCCTGGGGATCGAAGGGGCTCACCACCGACTGCACGTATTGGTTCTCGGAGAGCGACTTGGCCGTTGACTCGACGGCCTGCATGTTCTGCCCCTGCGCGAGCGAGGCGTCCGACTGGAACACGATCGGAACGCTGCCGTTCGCCTGCTCAGGCAGCTTGTCGTCGAGCAGATTGGTCGCCGACTGTGAGTCGGTTCCGGGGAGGGTCACGTTGTCGCTCTCAGGCCTACCGGCGGAGTTCGCGACGACGACGAGCCCGATCGCGATCACAACCCACGCTGCGAGGACCCACACCGCATTCCGCGCGGCGAACCGGCCAACCCTGTACAAACTGCCACTCATTGCCAGAACCGATATTGCATATCGTTTCGCCAGGCTACCATATTCAATATGGTTTCGTCAATGAGTCCTCGGCAACCCCTCATCGACCAGGCCCTGGTCGGCTACGGAGCCGGAGAGCATCGCCCGACGCGGCTGCCCGCTCCGCCGACCCAGGCGCGCGGATTCGAGAAGCGGGACCGCATCTATCGCGCCGCGATTGAGCGATTTGGAGCCGACGGAGTCGCGGCCACCAAGGTCGAGGACGTGATCGCCGATGCCGGCGTCAGTTGGGCGACCTTCTTCCGCTATTTCCCCCGCAAGGGCGACGTTCTGATTGAAGCCGCGGTACGCCACTTTCGCGATCATGTCCGGCCGCCGGCCGAAGCCTCACTCGCAGACCGGCGGCTGAAGATGAGCACCGTCCTTCGGCGGGTGCTCATCAGCTTCTTTCGGCCGGCAGACCTGCCCCCACCTCTTCACGGAGCGGCGTTGCTCGAGGTCTTCGCCAATCCGGACAGGTTTGCCGCCCTGCTGGGAGAAGGGCCCTCCCCACCGGTGACAGTCCTGGTCGAGGAGCTGCTCGCCGAGGGTCAGAGGCGTGGCGAGATTCGGCGCGATCTCGATCCAGCGGTCGCTGCCTTGACGGTCATCGCCGGAGTCTCACTGATCGGGGCACAGGCGGTCTCTATCGGTATCGATCCCAGCGAACCGGTGGAGGCTTCTCTGGAGATCAGCTGGCGAGGCATTGCACTGTGAGTACGCTGGACCCGTGCTGAGTTGGGCGCCGATCCGCTACGCCCACAACGGCGACGCGTCGATCGCGTACTCCATCGTGGGAGAGGGGCCCGTGGACACGCTGTTCATGGGCGGCTTCGTCAGCCATCTCGAGATCGGCAAAGAGCCCCCGCTCGCGCCGCGCTTCTGGGAGCGCCTCGGCTCGTTCGCCCGGGTGATCGTCTTCGACAAGCGGGGCATGGGCCTCTCGGACCGAGACGCCGGTCCCTACACGCTCGAGAACATCGTCGACGACGCACTCGCGGTCCTCGACGCCTGCGAGGTCGAGCGGGCGGTTCTCTTCGGCATCTCGGAGGGCGGCGCCGCCGCAACGATGCTGGCGGCCGCGCATCCCGACCGGATCAGCGCGATGGTGCAGTACGGAACCTTCGCCCGCCTCCCCCTGGCGGAAGACTACGAGGAGGGGATTCCGATCGACGTGCTCCGGCCGTTCTGGGAGCGGGTTGTTGAGAGCTGGGGTGATCCCTCGGCTCTGGAGATCTGGGCGCCGAGCGTCGCGGACGATCCGGAGGTCCGCGAGTGGTGGGGCCGGATGCTCCGCTCGGGCGCGAGCCCAGGCACCGCACGGACGGTCGCCGCGATGTACGAGGACCTCGACGTGCGGCCGTTGCTGCCGGCCGTGATGGTGCCGACGATGGTGCTCTACCGCACGGACGACAGGCTGGTCCCCGCCGCCATGTCTCGGGCCGTCGCCCGGGGGATCCCCGGCGCCAAGGAGGTGGAGCTGCCGGGCGCGGACCACCTCTGGGTCGCCGGGGACCAGGCCGCCATGCTCGACCAGGTCGAGGAGTTCGTGACCGGGAAGCCGGCCGCCGCCCTCCGCGACCGCATGCTCGCCACGGTCCTATTCACCGACATCGTCCGCTCGACTGACCGCGTGGCGGAGCTCGGCGACAGGGCCTGGCGCGAGCTGCTCGCCCAGTTCGAGCGTGTGGTCGAACGGGAGCTGGCGCGGTATCGGGGGCGGCTCGAGAACCGGACCGGCGACGGCGTGCTGGCGACCTTCGACGGGCCGGCCCGGGCGGTGCGGGCCGCACTTGCAATCCGGGATGGCGCGCGGGCCCTCGGCCTGGAGACCCGCGCCGGCGTACACACCGGGGAGTGCGAGGTGATGGCCAACGGCCTCGCCGGGATCGCAGTCCACCTCACCTCCCGGGTGATGTCGGCGGCCGAGCCCGGGGAGGTGCTGACCTCCGCCACCGTCAAGGACCTGGTGGTCGGCTCGGGGCTGGAGTTCTCTGATCGCGGCGCCCGCCAGCTCAAGGGCGTCCCGGGCGAATGGGCGCTCTACGCAGTCACCGGGGATTCCGAAGTCGCACGGGTCTCTGGCTAGCAGCTGATCAAGGCCAATCTCACCGAGAGTTGGACCGATCGGGCTAACGCCGCCCATCGAGTTCGCGCAGCCGCTCAGTGGCGGGCGCGACGTAGGTCAGGAACCGCTCGATCGCAGCCTTGACGGATGGGTCTGCGGCGTGGTCGGGGAGGCCCCGGAGCAGGTTCAGTCGGCTCTCGGCCACCCAGCCGGCGATGTCCGGCTCCCGCAGCCATCGCTGCTCGATCTGCCACGTGCGACTGTTCAGGCCCGGCCAATCGTCGATGCTGCGCGGGTAGGGATTGGGCGGGCAGAGCCGGTTCTTGTCGGCGTCCTCGTCGCGGTGGGCCTCGACGAACGCGATGAGCGCCGCGTTGAACGCCGGGGAGTTCTGCCTGACCTGCTGGAGCACGATCCGGCCGCTCTGAAAAACGGGGGTCGCTTGTGCGCTGCGCAGGCCGAGCGCCGTGCAGTCGACGTGCAGGACGTCGGGGCCAGTGTCGGTCTCGCCCTGCTGGAGCACGATCCGGTCGCCCTCGATCCGTCGCACCCGGCCGAGCCTGACTACATCCTCGATCTGCCGCAGGGCATCGATCTCGCTGGGACTGAGCATCGTGATGCGATACATCGTCGCGTGAGCCGACGGATCGATCCGGACCAGGCGCCCCGATGCCTCGAGGCGATCGAACAGGTCCTCGACGTCCGCCGCCTCCGCACCCGCCTTGGCGTCGAGAGAGATCCCGTCCATGTTGTCGCCGACGAGGTCCAGCGGCTGGAAGTGGCGGCGGTGGTGAAACCAAT